>NZ_JALPTH010000050.1 GCF_023218175.1 Streptomyces lichenis
GGGGGGGGGGGGGGGGGGGGGGGGGGGGGGGGGGGGGGGGGGGGGGGGGGGGTGGGGGGGCACCGGCGGGGGGGGGGGGGGGGGGTGGGTTCCCCCGCCAGACGGGAAGCGAACCCCGCAACGCCCCGCATTGCCCACCGACAGGAAACTGCTATACGATACGTATCGTCTCGCCAGATC
The DNA here is from genome assembly GCF_023218175.1 of Streptomyces lichenis. GTDB lineage: Bacteria > Actinomycetota > Actinomycetes > Streptomycetales > Streptomycetaceae > Streptomyces > Streptomyces lichenis. The sequence goes on from NZ_JALPTH010000050.1 coordinate 181, forward strand.
CAATGACAGTCACCACCCGAACCCACGAAAGACAGGCCGCACCGTCCACATCCGGTCCTCCCGGACCTTCTCACCACTCTTGGGGAACTCATGCAGCGGGAACTCAGTCAGCGCTTCGTCGACGTGGCACCCGATGTGCGCCTGTGGGTGGAGAGTCGCGGCCCCGCCGACGCGCCGCCGCTCCTGCTCGTGATGGGGGCGCAGGCATCGGGCCTCGGCTGGCCCGAGGAGCTGGTCGAGCTGCTGGCCGCGCACCACCGGGTGATCCGCTATGACCACCGCGACACCGGCCGGTCCACCTGGTCCTTCGACCGGAAGCCCTACGCACTGCCCGAGTTGGCCGAGGACGCCGTGGCGGTGCTCGACGCGCTGGGTGTGGAGCGGGCCCATGTGGTGGGGATGTCCCTGGGCGGCATGCTCGCCCAACTCCTCCTCGCCGACCACCCGGACCGGCTGCTCAGCGCCACCCTCATCGGCGCCGGCGCGCTCAGCACCCGACCGTACGCGGGGCCGGACGGGGAGCTGACCCCGGTGGGCGAACTCCCGGGTGTCGACCCGCGCCTGGTGGCGCTGTGGTCCGAGCCGGCCGAGGAGCGGGACCTGGAGGCCGAGTTGGACCGGCGGGTCGAGCACTGGCGGCTGCTGAGCGGCGGCCTCATCCCGTTCGACGCCGAGGCCGCCCGGGAACTGGAGCGGCGGATCGTACGGCACACCGGGCACCACGCCACCAGCACCGCGCACGCCAGGGCGAGCACCGCCGGCATGGAGCGCACCGGGGAGCTGGCGGTCAACCGGGTGCCGACCCTGGTGGTGGCCGCCCCCGCCGAGCCGGTCTATCCGCCGCCGCACGCCGCCCACCTCGCCCAGGTGATCGGCGCCGCCCGCCTGGTCACCATCCCCGGGATGGGGCACGCCCTGCCACGCGAGGTCCACGGGCCGCTCGCCGCGGCGATCCTGGAGCACACCACGGCAGCGGTGCGCTGAAGCACGTAACAGAAGGGCGGTGCGGGTGGGGCCGAAGCCCTGCCCGCACCGCCCGTGCGCCTGTGCCCGCTCGGGGCTACCCGTGGCTCAGGCGTCGCCGCCCGCGGCGCCCGGGTCGGCGGCGGTGACGTCGAGCAGCTGGTAGCGGTCCACCGCCTGCTTCAGCGCGGACCGGTCCACCTTGCCCTCGCGGGCCAGCTCGGTCAGCACCGCCAGCACGATCGACTGCGCGTCGATGTGGAAGTAGCGGCGGGCGGCGCCCCGGGTGTCGGCGAAGCCGAAGCCGTCGGCGCCCAGCGAGGTGTACGTCCCGGGGACCCAGCGCGAGATCTGGTCCGGGACCGAGCGCATCCAGTCGGAGACCGCGACGAACGGGCCCTCGGCGCCGGACAGCTTCTGCGTCACATACGGCACCCGCTGCTCCTCCTCCGGGTGGAGCAGGTTGTGGCGGTCGACGTCCACGGCGTCCCGGCGCAGCTCGTTCCAGGAGGTGGCGGACCAGACGTCGGCCTTGACGTTCCACTCCTCGGCGAGGATCTTCTGCGCCTCCAGGGCCCACGGCACGGCGACGCCGGAGGCGAGGATCTGCGCGGGGATCCGGCCGTTCTCACCCGCGCTGAGCCGGTGGATGCCCTTGACGATGCCCTCGGCGTCCACGTCGGCCGGCTCGGCCGGGTGCTGGATGGGCTCGTTGTAGACGGTGAGGTAGTAGAAGACGTCCTCGCTGTCCTCGCCGTACATCCGGCGCAGGCCGTCCTTGACGATGTGCGCGATCTCGAAGCCGTACGCCGGGTCGTAGGAGACGCAGGCCGGGTTGGTCGAGGCGAGCAGCTGGGAGTGGCCGTCGGCGTGCTGGAGGCCCTCACCGGTCAGGGTCGTACGCCCGGCGGTCGCACCCAGGACGAAACCGCGCGCCAGCTGGTCGGACATCTGCCAGAACTGGTCGCCGGTCCGCTGGAAACCGAACATCGAGTAGAAGACGTAGACCGGGATCAGCGGCTCGCCGTGGGTGGCGTAGGCGGAGCCGGCGGCGATCAGGGAGGCGGTGCAGCCGGCCTCGGAGATGCCGTCGTGCAGCATCTGGCCGGTCGGCGACTCCTTGTAGGCGAGCAGCAGCTCGCGGTCGACCGCCTCGTACTGCTGGCCCAGCGGGTTGTAGATCTTGGCGCTCGGGAAGAACGAGTCCATACCGAAGGTGCGGTACTCGTCCGGCGCGATCAGCACGAACCGCTTGCCGATCTCCTTGTCCCGCATCAGGTCCTTCAGCAGCCGGACGAACGCCATCGTGGTGGCGATCGACTGCTGCCCGGAGCCCTTCTTCACCGCCGCGTAGGTCTTCTCCTCCGGCAGTGTCAGCGGCTTCGCCCGCACGACCCGGGTCGGCACATAGCCGCCCAGCGCCTTGCGGCGGTCGTGCATGTACTGGATCTCCTCGGAGTCCGGGCCCGGGTGGTAGTACGGCGGGAGGCCGTCCTCCAGCTCCCTGTCGGAGATCGGCAGGTGCAGCCGGTCCCGGAAGCCCTTCAGGTCGGCGACCGTCAGCTTCTTCATCTGGTGGGTGGCGTTGCGGCCCTCGAAGTTCGGGCCCAGCGTCCAGCCCTTCACCGTCTGCGCCAGGATCACCGTCGGCTGGTCCTTGTGGGCGCGGGCCGCCGCGTACGCCGCGAAGATCTTCTTGTGGTCGTGGCCGCCGCGCCCCAGGTGCAGGATCTGGTCGTCGGTCATGTTCTCGACCATGGCGCGCAGCCGCTGGTCGCCGCCGAAGAAGTGGTCGCGGATGTACGAACCGGTCTCGGTCGCGTACGTCTGGAACTGGCCGTCCGGCGTGGTGTTCAGCTTGTTGACCAGGAGGCCGTCCCGGTCCTGGGCCAGCAGCGGGTCCCAGGAGCGGTCCCAGACCAGCTTGATCACGTTCCAGCCGGCGCCGCGGAACTGCGACTCCAGCTCCTGGATGATCTTCCCGTTGCCGCGCACCGGGCCGTCGAGGCGCTGGAGGTTGCAGTTGACGACGAAGGTGAGGTTGTCCAGGCCCTCACGGGCGGCGATGGACAGCTGGCCCAGCGACTCGGGCTCGTCCATCTCGCCGTCGCCGAGGAACGCCCAGACATGGGACTTGGCGGTGTCGGCGATGCCGCGCGCCTCCATATAGCGGTTCATCCGCGCCTGGAAGATCGCGCCCAGCGGGCCGAGGCCCATGGAGACGGTCGGGAACTCCCAGAAGTCCGGCATCAGCCGCGGGTGCGGGTAGGACGACAGGCCGTTGGGGAACTTCGACTTCTCCTGGCGGAAGGCGTCGAGTTGGGTCTCGTTCAGCCGGTCCAGCAGGAAGGCGCGGGCGTAGATGCCGGGGGAGGCGTGGCCCTGGAAGAAGATCTGGTCGCCGCCGTCGCCCTCGTCCTTGCCGCGGAAGAAGTGGTTGAAGCCCACGTCGTAGAGCGAGGCGGAGGAGGCGAACGTCGCGATGTGGCCGCCGACGCCGATCCCGGGACGCTGCGCGCGGGAGACCATCACCGCGGCGTTCCAGCGGGTCGCGTTGAGGACCTTGCGCTCGATCTCCTCGTTGCCGGGGAAGAACGGCTCGTCCTTGGTGGCGATCGTGTTGACGTAGTCCGTGCTGCGCATCTCGGGCACGGCGACGCGCTTCTCGCGGGCCCGCTCGATCAGCCGGAGCATCAGGTAGCGGGCTCGCTCCCGGCCGCGTTCGTCGACGGCGGCGTCGAGGGAGTCGAGCCATTCCTGGGTCTCTTCGGGATCGAAGTCCGGGACCTGGCTGGGAAGGCCGCCAATGATGATCGGGTTGCGATCGGATCCGGAAGCCACGCTGTTCCTTCTGGTCGGGGGAGCCTACGGGGATGCTGGGTGGTCGGTACGTCGCGCCGCCCCCATCGTCTACCCCGCGGACGCGAACGTCATCTTTACCGAGAGGTAACCCAAACGGGTCGCCGCCTCCGGGCCCGGACCGGGCCGGGCGAGGCCCCGCCCGGGCGCCCGCACTCGGCCGACCGGCCGGGACGGGGCCGCTCGACCGGCCCGGGAGAGGTCGGTCAAATCGCAACCATACGCCCAGTGCGGCCAGGCGTTTCGTCCGGCCGTTCCCCTGCTCGCCCGGCCGTTCGCCCCGTACCACCGGGGCGGTACCCCGCCACCCGGCCCCGCCGCGACGCCCCGGGGGCCGGTCGCGCGGGCCGGATGGGGAGGCACGGAAGGAGTGGAAGCGCCTAAAGTGGGTCAAGAGCCGTTGTGTGTGACGCGGCCACGGGCGGGCAGATGCCCGGCACGCGGACGGGCAGTTGCCTGGAGTTGCGGCGGGACGGACGGAAAAGTCACCGTTTCGGCGGTCTCGGTCGCCGGGTACTTGCGCGATCCGCCCGGCACGTGTGGACTACGGCCCATGCCGCGCGTACGCGCGCGGCGCCAGCACTTTCCAGAAGACATGATCAGGAGGCAAGCCGTGAGCGCGACCGCGGACCACGCGGAGGAGCGGACCAACCCGGCGTCGAAGCTGGGGTTCGAGCCCGGACAGGTGGTCCAGGAGATCGGCTACGACGACGATGTCGAGCACGACCTCCGTGAGGGCATCGAGGCCGTCATCGGCCAGGAGCTCGTCGACGAGGAGTACGACGACGTCGCGGACGTCGTCCTGCTCTGGTTCCGGGACGAGGACGGAGACCTCACGGACGCACTGGTCGACGCCATCGGGCTGATCGAGGACGGCGGCCAGATCTGGCTGATGACGCCCAAGACCGGTCGCGACGGCTACATCGAGCCCAGCGACATCAACGAGGCCGCCCAGACCGCCGGGCTCTCCCAGACCCGCAGCATCAACGCGGGCGGGGACTGGACCGGCAGCCGTCTGGTCACCCCCAAGTCCGGCAAGCGCTGACCCGCGAGCCGAGCCCCGTGCCAAGGGCCCCCGCCGACACGTTCGGCGGGGGCCCGGTGCGTAGGGTGGGGACCACCACAGGCCCCGTACCGAAGGGAAGCACGCTGCCATGGCGAACCAGGCGGTCACGACCGGCACCAAGGCCCCGGACCTCACCCTGAAGGACAACCACGGCCGGACGGTGTCCCTGAGGGACTTCCGAGGCGAGAAGAACGTGGTGCTCCTCTTCTACCCGTTCGCCTTCACCGGGGTGTGCACCGGCGAGCTGTGCGCGCTCCGCGACGAGCTGCCCCGCTTCGTCAACGACGACACCCAGCTGCTCGCCGTCTCCACCGACTCCATCCACACCCTGCGGGTCTTCGCCGAGCAGGAGCGCCTGGAGTACCCGCTGCTCTCCGACTTCTGGCCGCACGGCGAGGCCTCGCGCGCCTACGGCGTCTTCGACGAGGAGAAGGGCTGCGCGGTGCGCGGCACCTTCATCATCGACAAGGAGGGCGTGGTGCGCTGGACGGTCGTCAACGACCTGCCGGACGCCCGCGACCTGGACGAGTACGTCCGGGCGCTGGACGCCCTGCGGACCGCCTGAGCCCGACACCCGGTGATTCCCCGCCGCAAGTGCCTGCCCGGCTCGGGAACCGCTCACTAGGATCGACTCGTTGATCCGATTGCCATGTACGACGGGGGCGCTGCCCCTGGAAACCAATGGAGGGACTCGTGGGAGTCAGCCTCAGCAAGGGCGGCAACGTCTCGCTGACCAAGGAGGCCCCGGGCCTGACGGCCGTCACCGTCGGTCTCGGCTGGGACGTCCGCACCACCACCGGCACGGACTTCGACCTGGACGCCAGCGCCATTCTGGTGAGCGCCGAGGGCAAGGTCCGCAACGACCAGGACTTCGTCTTCTTCAACAACCTGAAGAGCGCGGACGGCTCGGTCGAGCACACCGGCGACAACCTCACCGGTGAGGGCGAGGGCGACGACGAGCAGGTCAAGGTCAACCTCGCGGGCGTTCCGGCGGATGTCGCCAAGATCGTCTTCCCGGTCTCGATCTACGACGCGGACAGTCGCCAGCAGTCCTTCGGCCAGGTGCGCAACGCGTTCATCCGCGTGGTGAACCAGGCCGGGAACGCGGAGATCGCCCGCTACGACCTGAGCGAGGACGCCTCCACCGAGACCGCGATGGTCTTCGGGGAGCTCTACCGCCACGGCGAGGAGTGGAAGTTCCGCGCCGTCGGCCAGGGGTACGCCTCCGGTCTGTCGGGCATCGCCCGGGACTTCGGCGTCAACGTCTGACCGTTCCGGTGGCAGCCCGGGCAGCTCCATCCGCCCGGGCCCGCGACTTCCGGCGCCGCACGCCAGCCGTGCGGCGCCGGTCGCGCCTTCCGTCCGGGCCGCCGGCCGCCGGGGTGCCCGTACGGACGCCTGCGGGGCCGGACCCGGTACGTACGCCTGGCGGACCGGCCCGGGTGGGTGCGCCTGCCGGGCCGACCCGGTACGTACGCCTGGCGGCGGACCGTCTCGCGTCCGTACGCCTGCCGCACCGCTCATCCACCGGCCGCCGCCGACCCCGTCGGCCACCGCTCCACACCGCACACCGCGCCGCGCGTCTCAAGGAGACGCGGCGCAGACCTCAGGGGAGGATCCGCACATGGGCGTCACGCTCGCCAAGGGAGGCAATGTCTCCCTCTCCAAGGCCGCACCCGACCTCACCCACGTGCTCATCGGTCTGGGCTGGGACGCCCGCTCCACCACCGGGGCGCCCTTCGACCTGGACGCCAGCGCGCTGCTCTGCCAGGGCGGCCGGGTGCTGGGCGACGAGTACTTCGTCTTCTACAACAACCTCACCAGCCCCGAGGGCTCGGTCGAGCACACCGGTGACAACCTCACCGGTGAGGGCGACGGCGACGACGAGTCGCTGATCGTGGACCTGGGCCGGGTGCCTCCGCACTGCGACAAGATCATATTTCCGGTCTCCATCCATGAGGCGGACAACCGGGGGCAGAGCTTCGGCCAGGTCAGCAACGCCTTCATCCGCGTGGTCAACCAGAACGACGGCCAGGAACTGGCCCGCTACGACCTGAGCGAGGACGCCTCCACCGAAACCGCCATGATCTTCGGCGAGCTGTACCGGTACGGCGGCGAATGGAAGTTCCGCGCGGTCGGACAGGGGTACGCATCGGGGCTGAGGGGCATCGCCCTAGACTTCGGAGTCGATGTTTCCTAAGGGGCGTTTCCCACAGGGCCGAGCTCCTGAAGACACGTCTCCGGGTCCTTGCACCACCCGACGGACACGGGGCGAGGGTGCCCGAACCGGTATTTCGAAACGATGGGGTATCCAGTGGTCCTGAAAACCTTCGGCTGGTCGCTCGGCATCACGGCGGTCGGTCTCGCGTTCGCCGCCTGGCAGTGGGGCTGGGAAGCCTTCGGGGTCGTCCTGATCCTGTCGATCCTGGAGATCTCGCTGTCGTTCGACAACGCGGTCGTCAACGCCGGGATCCTGAAGAAGATGAACGCCTTCTGGCAGAAGATCTTCCTCACCGTCGGCATCCTCATCGCCGTCTTCGGTATGCGCCTGGTCTTCCCGGTGGTGATCGTCGCCATCAGCGCCAAGGTCGGCCCCATCGAAGCCGTCCAGCTCGCCCAGTCGGACCCCGACCGGTACCAGGCCCTGGTCACCGACGCGCACCCGGCCATCGCGGCCTTCGGCGGCATGTTCCTGCTGATGATCTTCCTCGCCTTCGTCCTGGAGGAGCGGGAGCACCGGTGGATCGGCTGGCTGGAGCGCCCACTGGCCAAGCTGGGCAAGGTCGACATGCTCTCGGTGTGCGTCGCCCTGATCGCCCTGCTGGTCTGCGCGATGACCGTCGCCACCCACGCCCACACCAGCACCGGCCACTCGGACAAGTCGGCCACCGTGCTGCTCTCCGGGGTCGCCGGACTCGTCACGTACCTCCTGGTCAACGGCCTCTCCAGCTACTTCGAGGGCAAGCTGGAGGAGGACGAGGAGCGGGAGCACGAGATCGAGGAGCAGGCCAAGCGCGAGGGCAAGGACCCCTCGCTGGTCGGCCTGGCCGGCAAGGCAGCCTTCTTCCTCTTCCTCTACCTGGAAGTCCTGGACGCCTCCTTCTCCTTCGACGGGGTCATCGGCGCCTTCGCCATCACCAACCACATCTTCTGGATGGCCCTGGGCCTCGGCATCGGCGCCATGTACGTCCGGTCGCTCACCGTCTACCTGGTCCGCCAGGGCACCCTGGACGACTACGTCTACCTGGAGCACGGCGCCCACTACGCGATCGGCGCGCTCGCGGCCATCCTGCTGATCACCATCCAGTACGAGATCAGCGAGATCATCACCGGCCTGATCGGCGTCGTCCTCATCGCCGCCTCCTTCCTCTCCTCGGTCCGCCGCAACAAGGCGCTCGCCAAGGAGGGCAAGGACCAGGAGACGCATGTGACGGTGTGACCGCTCATGGCCTGATCGCCACCGGCGGTCACGGCACGAGCGCGACCGCCCGGGCCCGGCGGGTGTGACGGGCCCGGGTTCGAGGAACGCTTCCTTGCGGGGCGGCCGGGTGTCCTGCCCGGCCGCCCCGCCGCGCGTCCGCGCGGCATCGGGACGAGTGGGGGGTGGGGGCGCATGGCCTTCTGGGACAACCTGTTGCGCGGTGGCGCGACAACGCAGTTCGACTCGGGCGGCGCCGCGTCGAACGCCATCGACCTGACCAAGCGCCGCCCGTCGGTCTCGCTCGGCAAACAGGGCGCGGCCACCGGCAACCTGCGGGTCAACCTCTCCTGGCGGATGCGCACCTCGGACATCGAGGGCCGCTCCAGGGGCGGCAGCGGACTGCTGCGCCATCCGCTCAGGTTCTTCAAGCCCGACGTGGTGCAGGCCCACACCCAGAGCATGGTCAACGTGGACCTGGACATCGGCTGCCTGTACGAGATGGCCGACGGCAGCCGGGGGGTGGTGCAGCCGCTCGGCGGCTACTTCGGCGACCTCAACGCCGCCCCGTATGTGAAGCTCAGCGGCGACGACCGGTTCGGCGCCCCCTCAGGAGAGACGATCTTCGTCAACCTGGACCACCGGGAGGCGATCAAGCGGCTGCTGTTCTTCGTCTACATCTACGACCAGACCCCGGCGTTCGACCGCACCCACGCCACCATGACGCTGTACCCGAGCAACGGGCCGCGCATCGAGATCCAGCTCGACGAGCGCGCCCCGCAGGCCCGCTCCTGCGCCGTGTTCATGCTGGAGAACGTCAAGGGCGACCTCCAGGTCCGGCGCGAGGTGCGGTTCGTCTACGGCTTCCAGGCCGAGCTGGACCGGCTCTACGGCTGGGGCATGCAGTGGGGACGCGGCTTCAAGGCCGGCAAGGCGTGAGACCGGGCACGGCCGGTCCGGCGGGCGGAGTCGGTTGACTCCGGCCGAGGTCAGGGGCGGACGAACTGGGGGCCCATGGGCGGCAGCACGAACTCCGGGTCCAGGGTGTAGGCGGCGGCCGGCTGAGGATAGCCGTACGCCGGGGCCGGCTGGTGCGCCCCCGCCGCCGGACCGCCCGCTCCCGCCGGGGCGGGCTGCGGATAGCCGTACGCGGGCGGGGCCGCGGGCGGCGGCGGGAAGCCCCCGGCGCCGGCGGCCGGGTGGAGGTCCGCGCCGGACGGAGCCGCCGGGGCGGCCGTCGCCGGGGACGCCTCGGCCTCCGGCTCGCCCTGCTCCGCCTCGTCCACCGAGATCCCGAAGGCCGTCGCCAGACCGATCAGCCCGGTCGGATAGCCCTGCCCCACCGCGCGGAACTTCCAGCCCTCACCGCGCCGGTACAGCTCGCCGCAGATGATCGCAGTCTCCTCGCCGGTCTCCGCCGTCACCTCGAAGACGGCCAGCGGCGCCGACGCACCCGCCGCACCCGCGTCGTACAGCAGGATCCGCAGGTCGCGCACCCGGGCGAAGGTGTCCCCGTCCGAGGAGGCGGCCAGCACCACCTGCTCCACCGAGGTGTCCAGCGCCGCGAGATCCGCCTCGACGGTGTCGGTCAGCCCCTCCGCGACGCGCTTCTTGGACAGCCGCCGCACCAGCCCCGAGGGGTGCCGGGGCTGGTTGTAGAAGACGAAGTCCTCGTCGCTGCGCACCCGGCCGCCGGCCCCCAGCAGCAGCGCCGAGGCGTCCACGTCCGGCACCCCGGGGCCCGGGGTCCAGCACAGGACCGCCCGGACGGCGGCGGCGTCCAGCGGGACGTTCGAACCCTTCGGCATGGAGTGCGTCATGACCGCCATCCTGCCTGCCCGACCGCGCGCTGGACAACGCGGGTCGCGCATGATCCGCGCGGATGCGGGGACCCGCGCGGAGGCCGCGTCACCTGGACCACTTCTCCCGGTTACCCGCCGTTCACGGCCGGAGGGAACTGCGGACATCCGCTCCTACGTACTATTACCGGCCACATCGAAAGCCTTCACGGCAGCCTTCGCACCACCCTCATCGACCGGCCTCCATGGCACCAGGCCCTCACGGCAGTACGGGGAGCACATGCGTCACTTCGGGTACATCCCGGCCTCCGCCCGGGCCGGACTCTTCCACCGCGAGCCCTGCGCCTTCACACCGGACTCGGCTCCGCACATCCTCGCCACGGCGCTCGGCGCCACCCTCTACAGCCCCGCCACCCGCCCCCGCCTCGCCGATGACGTGGCCAAAATGGCCCGTCGCGGGGTGGTCTCCATGGTGCTGTGCCTGGAGGACTCCATCGACGACGCCGAGGTCGCCGGGGCGGAGGAGAACCTCGTACGCCACCTCGCCGCGCTGGACGCCGAGGGCGCCGAGGGCGCCGAGGTGCCCCTGCTCTTCATCCGGGTCCGCCGCCCCGAGCAGGTGCCCGACCTGGTGCGCCGGCTCGGCCCGGCCGTCCGGCTGCTGTCCGGATTCGTACTGCCCAAGTTCACCGAGGAGCGCGGCGAACCGTTCCTCGACGCGCTCGCCGCCGCCGACACCACCGCCGAGAGCGCGGGCGGCCGGAAGCTGTTCGCGATGCCGGTGCTGGAGTCGCCCGAGCTGCTCCACCTGGAGACCCGCACCGACACCCTCGCCGGCATCGCCCGCACCGTCGACAAGCACCGCGAGCGGGTGCTCGCGCTGCGCCTCGGCGTCACCGACTTCTGCTCCGCGTACGGGCTGCGCCGCCCGCCGGACCTGACCGCCTACGACGTGCAGATCGTCGCCGGGGTCATCGGGGACGTGGTCAACGTCCTCGGCCGCTCCGACGGCACCGGCTTCACCATCAGCGGACCGGTCTGGGAGTACTTCCGGCTCCAGGAGCGGATGTTCAAGCCTCAGCTGCGCCGCAGCCCGTTCCTGGAGCAGCGCGCCGAGGACCTGCGCACCGCGCTGATCGAGCACGACATGGACGGACTGCTCCGGGAGATCGAGCTCGACCGGGCCAACGGGCTGACCGGCAAGACCTGCATCCACCCCTCGCACGTCCTGCCGGTGCACGCGCTGTCCGTGGTCAGCCACGAGGAGTACAGCGACGCCCAGGACATCCTGCGCCCCGAGCGGGGCGGCGGCGGGGTGCTGCGCAGCGCGTACACCAACAAGATGAACGAGGTGAAGCCGCACCGCGCCTGGGCCGAACGCACCCTGCTGCGCGCCGAGGTGTTCGGCGTCGCGAGGGAGGACGTGGGGTTCGTGGAGCTGCTGGCGGCGGGACTGGCCCTGTGAGCGCCGGGAAGGACGAGGACGTGGCCGTGTGGCCGGGCACCTGGGTGTCGCGGCGGCTGGGCGTGGAGCTGGCGGGTGACGAGGCGCTGCCCGGGCTGCTGGGCCTGGCCCTGCGGCGGAACCCCAAGCGGGCCCATCTGCTGGTCTCCACCGTGCTGGGCAAGCACGTCCCGCGGAGTCCGGAGGTGGTGTGGCGCTCCGGGTACGGGCTCGGGGTGCGGGTCCGCGAGCTGCTCGGGCCCGAGCAGGCCGCCCGCGCCGTGGTCCTCGGGTACGCGGAGACCGCCACCGGCCTCGGCCACTCGGTCGCCGACGGGCTGGGCACCGCCCCGTATCTGCACTCCACCCGCCGCCCGGTCGAGGGCGTCGCCACCGCCGGGGGCTTCGAGGAGTCCCACTCGCACGCCACCTCGCATCTGCTGCTGCCCGAGGACCCGGCGCTGCTGGCCGGGGACGGCCCGCTGGTGCTGGTGGACGACGAGTTCTCCACCGGGAACACGGTGCTCAACACCGTACGGGCGCTGCACGAGCGTTACCCGCGCGGGCACTACGTGGTCGTGGCGCTGGTCGACATGCGCGCGCCGGCCGACCGCGACCGGCTGACCGCCTTCGCCGCCGACCTGGGCGCCCGGGTGGACCTGGTGACCCTGGCGGCGGGCACGGTACGGCTGCCGGACGGGGTGCTGGAGAAGGGCACGGCGCTGGTCGCCGCCCATGAGTCCGCCTCCCTGGGCGCGGATGCCGCTGCCGTGCCGGTGCGGAGGGTGGAGCTGGACTGGCCGGAGGGTGTCCCGGACGGCGGTCGGCACGGCTTCACCCCGGCGCACCGGGCGCGGCTGGACGCGGCGCTGCCCGCGATGGCCGCCCGGCTCGCCGAGGGGCTGGGCCTGGCCTCCGTAGACCCGGAGGACGGCGCTCCGGCGCCCCGGCGGGTGCTGGTCCTGGGCTTCGAGGAGCTGATGTACGCGCCGCTGGCGCTGGGCACCGCCCTGGAGCGGCGCGGGGAGGCCGAGGTGCGGTTTTCCACCACCACCCGCTCACCGGTGCTCGCCGTGGACGACCCCGGGTACGCGATCCGCAGCCGGCTGGTCTTCCCGGCCCATGACGACCCCGCCGACGGGCCGGGCGAGCGGTACGCCTACAACGTGGTGGGCGGCGGCTTCGACGCGGTCGCCGTGGTCGTCGACTCGGTCGCCGACACCCCCGCCCTGCACGCCCCCGGCGGACTGCTGGCCCAGCTCGCCGCGCACATCCCCCGGGTGGTCCTCGCCGTCGTCCCCTCGTACATCCCCGTCCCCGTCCCTGCTCGTGTGAACCCGTCCGGCCCCGTGCCGTCCGCCTCGGCCCAAGGAGCCCCCATGCCGCCGCAGCACACCCACTCGCCGGGAGTCTCCCGGCCGGCCGAGCCGCTGCGCGGCCCCGCCTTCTCCTCCTACGCGCCCGAGGACGTCGGCTGGCTGCTCCAGGACCTCTCGCACATCGAGCTGGAGGCCCCGACGGAGGAGCGTGAGGAGGCGGTGCAGAGCGGCGGAGCGCACTACGCCGAGTCGTTGCCGGTGGAGTACCAGCCCACCGAGGCCTACCAGGCCCTCTACCGCTCCGCGCTCGACGCCTCCGCCGCGCGGATCGCCCGGGCCGTCGGCACGGTGACCGAGTCCGTGCTCGCCGAGCGCTCGCCCCGGCCCGTGCTGGTCTCCCTGGCCCGGGCCGGCACCCCGGTCGGGGTGCTGATGCGGCGCTGGGCGCAGCTCCGGCACGGACTGGACCTGCCGCACTACGCGGTGTCCATCGTGCGCGGCCGGGGCATCGACGCCAACGCGCTGCGCTATCTGGCCGCCCACCACGACCCGGCCGACGTGGTCTTCGTGGACGGGTGGACCGGCAAGGGCGCCATCACCCGCGAACTGGCCGCCGCGCTCGCCGCGTTCGGCGGCTTCGACCCGGAGATCGCGGTGCTCGCCGACCCCGGCTCCTGTGTGCGGACCTTCGGCACCCGGGAGGACTTCCTCATCCCGTCCGCCTGCCTCAACTCCACCGTATCCGGGCTGGTCTCGCGGACGGTGCTCCGGGCGGACCTGGTCGGCCCGGACGACTACCACGGCGCCAAGTTCTACCGCGAGCTGGCGGACACCGACGTCTCCCGGGACTTCACGGACACCGTCGCGGCCCGTTTCGACGAGGTGGCCGCCCTGGTGGAGGCGGACGTCAAGGAGCTGTCGGCGGCCGACCGCTCGCCCACCTGGGAGGGGTGGGCCGCGGTGGAGCGGATCAGCGAGGAGTACGGCATCCACGATGTGAACCTGGTCAAGCCCGGCGTCGGCGAGACCACCCGGGTGCTGCTGCGCCGGGTGCCCTGGAAGGTGCTGGCCCGGCACGGCGCGGGCCCCGACCTCGACCACGTCCGGCTGCTGGCCGAACAGCGCGGCGTCCCCGTCGAGGAGGTGGACCACCTCCCGTACACCTGCGTGGGGCTGATCCACCCCCGCTTCACCCGGGGCGCGACCGGCGCCGACGGCCGCGCGGTGAGCGGGGCGGCTTCCCCGGTGACCGGCGGGGCGGAGGCGGCGTCGTGAGGACCCTGATCGCCAGCGACCTCGACCGCACCCTGATTTACTCGCCCAACGCCCTCGGGCTGACCATGCCCGACGCCGAGGCGCCCCGGCTGCTCTGTGTGGAGGTGTACGGGCACCAGCCGCTGTCCTTCGTCACCGAGACCGCGGCCGGGCTGCTCGCCGAACTGCCCTCGCGCGCCGACTTCGTGCCGACGACCACCCGGACCCGGGAGCAGTACCACCGCATCCACCTCCCCGGGCCGCCGGCCGAGTACGCGATCTGCGCCAACGGCGGGCACCTTTTGGTGGACGGGGTCAGCGACCCCGACTGGCAGCGCCGGGTGGCCGCCCGGCTCGCCGACGAGTGCGCCCCGCTGGCGGAGGTGCGGGCCCATCTGATCGCCACCGCCGACCCGGCCTGGCTGCTCAAGGAACGCGTCGCCGAGGAACTGTTCGCCTACCTGGTGGTGGAGCGGGCCCTGCTGCCGGACGGCTGGATGAAGGAGCTGGCCGCGTGGGCGGCGCCGCGCGGCTGGGCCGTCTCGCTCCAGGGGCGGAAGGTGTACGCGGTGCCGCTGCCGCTGACCAAGAGCGCGGCCGTGCGGGAGGTGGTCCGCCGGATCGGGGCGGACCGGGTGCTGGCCGCCGGGGACTCGCTGCTCGACGCCGATCTGCTGCTCGCCGCCGACCGCGGCTGGCGGCCCGGTCACGGCGAACTGGCCGAGACCGGGTGGAGCGCCGACCACATCGAGCTGACGGAGGCGGTGGGGGTGCTGGCCGGCGAGGAGATCGCCCGCCGCTTCACCGAGGCGGTCGCCGGCTCAGCCTCGCGATAGGCGCCTCAGCCTCGCCGTGAGCGCCTCAGCCTCGCCGTGAGCGCCTCAGCCTCGTCATGAGCGCCTCAGCCTCGCCTTGATCCCGAGCCCTTCTTGAAGACCCGCACCGCGACGAAGGCCAGCACGGCGAGGACGGCGACCGCCAGCACCACCTTGGAGTACAGCGAGACATAGTGGCTGACCTGCTCCCAGTTGTCGCCCAGCAGATAGCCGGCCAGCACGAAGATGGTGTTCCACAGGGCGCTGCCCAGCGTGGTGAGCAGCAGGAAGATCGGGATGGGCATCCGCTCGATCCCGGCCGGGATGGAGATCAGACTGCGGAAGATCGGCACCATGCGCCCGAAGAAGACGGCCTTGGTGCCGTGCCGCCCGAACCACGCCTCGGTCTTCTCGATGTCGGAGACCTTCACCAGCGGCAGCTTGCCGGCGATGGCGACGGTCCGGTCGCGACCCAGCAGCGCGCCCACCCCGTACAGGGCGAGGGCGCCGATGACCGAACCCGCCGTCGTCCACACCAGGGCGGCTATCAGGTTCATCTTGCCGGTGGCGGAGGCGAATCCGGCCAGCGGCAGGATCACCTCGCTCGGCAGCGGCGGGAAGAGGTTCTCCAGGGCGATGAGGAGTCCGGCGCCCGGCGCGCCCAGCGCCTCCATGAGGCTGTTGATCCAGCGTTCCATGGCCCCACGCTAGAGGGGCGTTGCTGAAGGCTCCCTGAAGGTTGTCAGGAAGGCGGTGGTCAGCCGCAGCAGCCGCCGCCGCAGCACCCTCCGCCACCACTCGGCGCGGGTACGGGGGCCGACCCCTTGGCGGTGCCGCCCACCGCCACGGTGGACAGCAGCTTCACGGTGTCCTCGTGCCCGCCCGGGCAGCTGGCCGGGTCGGCCGACTCGGCCATGGGACGGTTCAGTTCGAAGGTGTCACCGCAGGTGCGGCACCGGTACTCGTAACGGGGCATGGCCCCAGGGTAGCCGCGCCCGCCTCCCCCCAGCGCTCCCTTCCCCAACCCGGCCCGGATGCGGTCCGGATGCGGTCTGGGTAGGGGACGGCGTACGGGCCGCCGACCCCGTTCAACCGCCGACCCGGCTGGCCGCCGGGCGCGGGTCAGCGGCCGGCGCCCCGGTCCTCGCGGATCAGCTCGACCACCCGGGCCACCGTCGTCCGCACCGCCTCGGTCTCCTGGAGGAAGTGCCAGTAGTCGGGGTGGCGGCCCTCCAGACCGTCGATCGCCCGCTCCAGTCGCGCCACCGAGTCGTCCAGCGGCCGGGCGTGACGCGGATCGGGGGTGCTGCGCCCCGCCATGGCCAGCAACTGGGCGTCCCGGATGGCGAACCGGGTGCGCTCGACCTCGGCCTGCGGGTCCTTGGCGACCGCGTTCAGCCGCTCCAGCCGGTCCCCGGCCGCCGAGACCGCCTCGTCCGAACCGTTCAGCAGTGCCCGTACCGTGCCCAGCAGCGCGGTGGCATCGGCCCAGCGCTGCTCCTCCCGAGCCAGGGTGGCCTCGCCCAGCCGCTCCTCGGCCTGCCGTACGTTCGCCGCGGCCTGCTCCGGCACCGACTGGAGGTCCTGCCAGCAGGCGGTGCTGAACCGGCGGCGCAGCTCGCTGAGGACCGGCTCGACCCCGCCCGCGCGGTGGGCCAGCGCCTGCGCCCTGGTCCGCAGCGACACCAGCCGCTTGTCGATCTCCGCGGCCCGCTCCGGCAGCCGCTCGGCCTCCGAGCGCACCGCCTCGGCCTCCCGCAGCATCCGGTCGGCACGCTGGAGCGTCTCGGCGACCCCGTGCTGCCCGGCGCCTTCGTTCAGCCGGGTCAGCTCCGGCCCGAGCGCCGCCAGCCGGGCGGCGAGCTCGTCGGCCCGCAGTCCGGAGGCGCGGGCGGCGTCCAGGCCGTTGCTCGCGGCGAGCAGCGCGGCCTTGGCCCGCTCCCTGGCCGGGGCCAACCGGGCCAGCTGGGTCTCCGCCTTGCCCAGCAGCGGTGCGAGGCCCTGCTCGTACCGGTCCAGCTCGTCCTTGACCCGCGCCAGCTCGTCCTTGGCCCGGTTCAGCTCGCCGGTCGCCCGGGCGGCCACGGAGGGATCCAGGTCGTCGCGGTCCAGGTCGTGGGCGTCGACGGCGGTGATGTAGACCTCGCTCACCTGGTCGATACGGCGGCCCAGCTCGGCGAAGTGGTCCACCGCCTGCCGGGCTGCGGGGGAGGCGTCCACCGCGGTGATCGTCTCGATCGAGATGCGCAGCCCCCGCTGGGCGGTGTCCAGCTCGTAGAAGGCCTGCGCCGCAGCGTCCCGGGCGGCCTGGGCCTCCGCGCGCCGGCTCTCTCCCCGACCTCCGAACCAGCGCCGCGTCCCGCCGCCGGTGACGGCCGCCGGCAGTGCCGCCCCGGCCACCGCGAGGACCGCGACGACCACGGGAAGTGGCGGCAGCAACAGCGCGAGCAAGTCGTCCACAGTCCGCCGCGCGCGTGTCACCGTCACATCCGCTCCCGTACTGCGTCCGCCCTGACCGGTACATTCTCCCACCCGGTAGGGACGAACACACGGGACGGTCAGTTCATCGCCCGGACCCGTATATCGCCGTAGGAAGCGCGCACCCCGACCTTGCGGGTGCTCCTGGGGTCGGTGGGCACGTCCACGCTCACCTCGCCGTTGGCGCTCTGGGCGTCCACGTCGTACGCGGTGGCCCCGCCCGGCACCTCGATCACCACACCCCCGTTGTCGTTGACCAGGTCGACCTTCTCCGGGGCCCGGTCGAGCACCAGCCGCAGGTCCCCGTTCTCGGCCCGCGCGGTGACCCGCGCGGGTGTCCTGCCCTCCACCCGTATGTCGCCGTTGTTGCTGGTCAGGTCCAGGGTGCCGGTGACATCCCGGGTGCTCACCGTGCCGTTGTCCGAGGTCAGCCGCAGGGGCGAGGTGAAGCCCTCCGCCGTCAGGTCCCCGTTGTCCCCGCTCGCCGTGACCGCCACCCCGCGCGGCACCCGCACCTCATGCCGCGACTCGCAGTCGCTGATCATGGCCTCGCACTCCACCCGGAGCGACAGCTTGCCGTCCTCCAGCCGCCACACGGGCTCCGGCCCACTGCCGAACACCCCCCACCCGTCGACCTGCCGTGCCACCTCCACGTCCTGCACATCGGCCGCGACCAGCACGATCTCCGAGTCGTCCGTCTCCACCTCCAGCGTGTCCCCGTCGAAGGCGAACGACTTCCGCTCCACCGGCGCCGACTCCAGCTCCGACGACCCGCATCCGGTGAGCACCACCACCCCCAGGGCGACGCCTCCGACCACGAGCAGCGAACGCCCGACGATCCGGCGCCTGACCACACCACGAACGACCATGCTGACCCCCGAGAAGGACTTCCCCTGCACTGCCCTCACACTACGTAACCCCCCGGCCCCGGCGCGCTCCGGTCAACCACCCAGTTCAGGGTGGGGTTAACCCCCCAAGGGCCCCCGCCCTCCCCTCTCGTCTCCCCCCCATCGCCCGAGCCCGGGCGGCGTTTGCCGGATGGCCCCGGCGTCGATGTAGGCTGTTGCCTCCTCCACGGGTGCGTAGCTCAGGGGTAGAGCGCTGCTCTTACAAAGCAGATGTCGGCGGTTCGAAACCGTCCGCGCCCACCGTTGACCGAAGACCCCCGGCCGTTCCCGGCCGGGGGTCTTCGTCGTGCTGGTCACCCGCGGGCGGGAGGGGCCGGCGGTGTCGGTGGGGGCGGGTAGCGTGCGGGGATGGAGTGGGGGGCGCGGGGCGCGGGTGTGGTGGTCGGGGCGGCGGTGGGGGATGCGCTGGGTGGGCCCTTCGAGTTCGGGCCGGCGGGGGCGTTCTCGGCGCGGTTTCCTGAGGTCGGGTGCGGGGGCGAGATGGCCGGGGGTGGTGGCTGGGACCCGGGGGAGGCGACGGACGACACGCAGATGGCGGTGCTGGTCGGGGAGTCGCTGCTGGAGTGCGAGGGCCTGGACCTGCCGGATGTGTTCGGGCGGTTTCGGCGGTGGGCGGCGGCCGAGCCCAAGGACATCGGGTTGCAGACCGAGGACGTGCTGACCAGCGGACTGGAGTGGGACCGGGCCGCGGCGGAGCACTTCCGGGTCAATCGGCGGGCGGCGGGGAACGGCGCGCTGATGCGGGCGTCCACGTCGGCGGTCTGGTTCGCGGGGAGGGGGCGAGCGGCGACGATGGACGCGGCCCGGCGGATCTCCGCGCTGACCCATGGCGACCCGGCCGCCTGGGAGGGCACCGCGATCTTCCATGAGCTGGTGCGGGTGGCGTTGGCGGGTGGGGATCCGCTCGCGGCGCTGCCGGATGTGCTCGGGGTCGTCCACCCGGAGCACCGCGAGAGGTACGCGGTGGTGCTGGCGGCGGACTGGCATCCGGACCTGGCGACCGAGTTCAACGGGGCCGTGTGGCCGTGCCTGGGCTCGGCGGTGTGGGCGCTGCGGACGACCGACGGGTTCGAGGAGGCGCTGCGGGCGGCGATCGACCTCGGCGGGGACACCGACACCGTGGCGGCGGTCGCGGGTGGCCTGGCGGGGGCCTGCTACGGGTTGGAGGCCGTACCGGCGCGCTGGACGGAGCCGCTGCATGTACCGCTGCCGGGGTGGGGTGAGCGGGTGCTGCGGGTGGAGGAGCTGGTGGACCTGGCGCGGCGGCTGGGGGCGGGAGTGGGAGCGGGGGAGGGGGAGTAGGGGTGGCTGTGGCTCGGTCGGGCGGAAGGCTGGTGCGGGTGGCGGGCGGTTTGGGGGCGTTGTCAGTGGTGGGGGTCACACTGGAGGCATGTGCCGAAGCATCAAGACGCTCCGTCCGCCCGCGCTGCCGACGGAGGCGACCGAGGAAGACATCAGGGCGGCCGCCCTGCAGTACGTACGGAAGGTGTCCGGGTTCCGGGCGCCCGCCGCGCACAACCGGGAGGTGTTCGACCGGGCGGTGGAGGAGGTCACGGAGGCGACCAGGCGGTTGCTGGAGGGGATAGAGGTACGGGGGAGCG
>NZ_JALPTH010000051.1 GCF_023218175.1 Streptomyces lichenis
CGCCGTCCCGACCCCGTCCCCACCCGTCCCACGCGTACCTCCCCGACCCCCCGGCCCTCCCGGTACCGCTCCGGGCCCCGTCTCGCGTACCGCCCCGACCCACGGATCCCGCGATGCCACCAGAGCCCCCGCCCGCGCGCTGGCCGCGCCGCGAGACGGTCACCGGTACGCCCAGGGCGGCCCGTCGCCGTACCCTTCCGCCCGCCGTCGCCCGCTCCGAGATCAGCGAGCAGACCACCCTGGGCCACACCTATGTCCGCTCCCTGATGCGCAGCCAACTGCGGGCGGCGCTCTGGGCGCTCGCCGCGCTGGCCCTGCTGGTCGGCTCCC
The DNA here is from genome assembly GCF_023218175.1 of Streptomyces lichenis. Classification (GTDB taxonomy): domain Bacteria; phylum Actinomycetota; class Actinomycetes; order Streptomycetales; family Streptomycetaceae; genus Streptomyces; species Streptomyces lichenis. The sequence continues at coordinate 331 of NZ_JALPTH010000051.1, forward strand.
TGCCGCTGCTGTTCACCCTGCCCGGCGCGCTCGGCGGTGGCGGCGCGCCGGCCGGGCCGCTGGTCTGGGCCGCCCTCGGGGTCGCCGCGTACCCGGTGATGTGGCTGATCGCCCGCCGGTACGTACGGCGCGCCGAACGCAACGAACGCGACTTCACCGGGCTGGTGGAGGGGCGGCGCGACGCCGCCGACGGCCCGGGCAAGGGCGCCGGGCGCCGGTGAACCAGACCTACGCGGTCGCGGCCGTCACCGCGGTCACCGCGGCCACCGTGCTGGTCGGCGCCCTGGGGCTGCGGATCTCCCGTACCACCTCCGACTTCTACGTGGCCTCCCGCAGCGTCCGTCCCGGGCTCAACGCCGCCGCCATCAGCGGCGAGTACCTGTCCGCCGCCTCCTTCCTCGGCATCGCCGGACTGGTCCTCCTGCAGGGGCCGGACATGCTCTGGTACCCGGTCGGCTACACCGCCGGCTACCTGGTGCTCCTGGTACTGGTCGCCGCCCCGCTGCGCCGCTCCGGCGCGTACACCCTGCCGGACTTCGCCGAGGCGCGCCTGGAGTCCGCCCGGGTGAGGCGGCTGGCCAGCCTGTTCGTCGTCGGCATCGGCTGGCTCTATCTGCTGCCGCAGCTCCAGAGCGCCGGACTGGTCCTGGAGATCCTCACCGGCGCGCCGGACTGGGTCGGCGGCTGCGTGGTCGCGGTGGTGGTCACCGGCGCGGTCGCGGCCGGCGGGATGCGCAGCATCACCTTCGTCCAGGCCTTCCAGTACTGGCTGAAGCTGACCGCCCTGCTGGTGCCGGTGTTCTTCCTGGCCGCCGCCTGGGTCGGCGACGGCGCCCCGCGCGTCCGGCTGGACGCCCCGGCCGTCTTCCGGGAGCACACCTCGGTACGGGTGGCCGAGACGGTACGGGTGGAGGTCGCCGCACCGCTCACGGTGACCGCCACCGGGCGGATCGACGGGGCCGCCCACCGGGGGGAGCGGGTCGGGCTGGCGCCGGGCCCGCACACCGTCGAGGCCGGCACGCTGCTCGGCTTCCCCGCGGGCGCCCCCGTACCGGAGCGGGCCGCATCCGGCGGCGATCCGCTGGGCTGGTCCCAGCCGCTGGCCGACGGCCGGGACGGACGCCAGCTGTACGCCACCTACGGGCTGATCCTCGCCACCTTCCTCGGCACCATGGGCCTGCCGCATGTCGCCGTCCGCTTCTACACCAGCCCGAACGGCCGCGCCGCCCGCCGCACCACCCTGGTGGTGCTCGGCCTGGTCGGCGTCTTCTACCTGCTGCCGCCGGTGTACGGGGCGCTGGGCCGGATCTACGCGCCCGAGCTCGCCCTGACCGGCGCCGTCGACGCCGCCGTGCTCGTGCTGCCGGACCGGCTCCTCGGCGGCCTCGCCGGGGACCTGCTGGGCGCCCTGCTCGCCGGCGGGGCCTTCGCCGCCTTCCTCTCCACCGCCTCGGGGCTGACCATGTCGGTGGCCGGAGTGCTCACCCAGGACGTGCTGCCCGCCCGCGGGGTACGGCACTTCCGGCTGGCCACCGCGCTCGCCATGGCCGTCCCCTTCGCGGTGTCGCTGGTCGCGCGGAACGTCCCGGTGGCCGACGCGGTGGGTCTGGCGTTCGCCGTGTCGGCGTCCTCCTTCTGCCCGCTGCTGGTGCTGGGCATCTGGTGGCGGCGGCTCACCCCGCCCGGCGCGGCCGCCGGACTGATCGCGGGCGGCGGCGCGGCGCTCACCGCGGTGATGGCCACCCGGGCCGGGGCCGCCCCCGAGGGCTGGGCGCACACCCTGATGGCCTGGCCCGCGGTCTGGTCGGTGCCGCTGGGCTTCCTCACCATGGCCGCCGTCTCGCTGGCCACCCCGCGCCGGATACCGCCCGGCACCCCCGCCGTACTGGCCCGGCTCCATCTGCCCGAGGACCTGGCCGGCCCCGGCGCCGCCGTTCCCCCGCCGCGTCCCACGGCCGCCGGACGCCCCACCCCACGCGCCGCCGCCACCGGCCGTACCGCCGCCCGGGAGGCCGGACCGTGACCCTGCTCGCCGGGCTGGCCGCGGCCGCCGCACTGCTGCTCGCCGCCGGCTTCGTCCTCGGCCGGGCCGCCGCCCGGCGCGCCGGACGCGACGGACTGGACCTCGGCACCCCCGTCGAGCACGCCACCTTCCACACCCTGCACACCGCCTCCCTGGCCGCCCCGCCGCTGCGCGCCGGGCTCACCGAGGACACCGCCCGCAAGGCCGCCCGCCGACTGCGCCCGCTGCTCGGCACCGAGGCGCTCTGCCTCACCGACCGCGAGGCCGTACTGGCCTGGGACGGGCCCGGCGCCGACCACCACCGTGAGCAGGTGCTCCAGCGGGTCGCGGAGCTGCTGCGCACCGGCCGCGGCGAGAGCCTGCGCAGCGACTGCGACCAGCCGGACTGCCCGCTGCGCTGGGCCGTCATCACCCCGCTCACCGGGGAGGACGGGGTGGTGGGCGCGCTGGTCGCCTACGGCTCGCGCGAGTCGGCGGTGCTGGTGCGGGCCGCGACCGAGGTGGCACGCTGGGTGTCGGTCCAGCTGGAACTGGCCGAGCTGGACCGCTCCCGCACCCGGCTGTTCGAGGCCGAGATACGGGCGCTGCGCGCCCAGATATCCCCGCACTTCATCTTCAACTCGCTCGCCGCCATCGCCTCCTTCGTCCGCACCGACCCGGAACGGGCCCGCGACCTGCTGCTGGAGTTCGCCGACTTCACCCGCTACTCCTTCCGCCGGCACGGGGAGTTCACCCAGCTCGCCGACGAACTGCGCTCCATCGAGCAGTACCTGGCGCTCGCCGGGGCCCGCTTCGGCGACCGGCTGCGGGTCACCCTCCAGGTCGCCCCCGAGGTGCTGCCGGTCACCCTGCCCTTCCTCTGCCTCCAGCCGCTGGTGGAGAACGCCGTCAAGCACGGCCTGGAGGACTCCCGCGCGGTCTGCCGGATCACCATCGCCGCCCGCGACGCGGGCGCGGAGGCCGTGGTCACCATCGAGGACGACGGCGTCGGGATGGACCCGGCGGCGCTGCGGGCGATCCTCTCCGGTGAGAGCGCCCAGGCATCCGGCGTCGGCCTGTCCAACGTGGACGAGCGGCTGCGCCAGGTGTACGGCGACGACCACGGGCTGGTGGCGGAGACGGGTCCCGGCGCGGGCATGAAGGTCACCGTCCGTATCCCCAAGTACCACGCGGGTGTCCACCGCGATCCACCCCTGTCCGGTCAGGTGTGAAGCGTCCCGTTATGGGGACGCGGCGGGGGACGGAGGAAGAAGCCATGCGTGTTCATGATGCCTACGAGTTGGCGTTCGGCGAGGACAGGGTCGTGGTGCACCGCACCGAGCGGACCGGGTCCGGCGGCCATCCGATCTACGCGGACGACACCGCGATCGTGCTGGCGGAGATCAGCGACCGGGGCGAGGTGCGGATGCTGCGCAGCGGCGGCTACCAGGACCCCATGGCCCGGGTCCGGGCCCGCCCCGTGGAACCCCACACCCGCTGAACCCCGAAGCGCTCACAGCAGCCGCAGGGTCAGATGGACCAGGGGCAGTGCCACCTGCCACGACGGCATCCAGACCCGGCGGCTCTCGTCGACCGTGACACGGGCCGGTTCGGCCCCCGGCCCGTGGCCCGGTGCGGCCCCGTCCGGTCCGCCGAGGTCGGCGGCCAGCAGCTCCGTCGCCTCCAGCCGCCGCCATGCCGCCCGGGCCAGCGCCACGCCGCCCCCGTCCGCATCGCCATCGCCGGCTCCGGCCAGCCCGGAGCGCACCCACCGCGGCCAGGGGTGGCCGTGGGCGGTGCGCAGCAGCCACCGCGCCACCGGGTCCTCGACCCGCCCCCCGTCGTCCGGGGCGCCGCCGCGGGGGCGGTCGCCCAGATAGACGGTGAGCGCCAGGGTGCGCCGGGCCGCCTCGTACTCCAGCGACCCCGGGGCGGCCAGCCCCCCGTCCGCCAGCAGCTCCCCGGCCGTGTACTCGGCACACAACCAGGCCATCGGCACGGCCAGCCCTCCTCCGCCGGTGCCGTGCGCACCTCCTCCGCCGGTGCCGTACCTGCCGCCTCCGCCGGTGCCGTTCACGCTGTCGGAGCGCACCGCTTCCACCTACTCCCGGACCTGTCGAACCTGTGGGGTGGGGGCCCGCGCCGCGCGGCACCGCGCCGGACCGCGACGGGGTCCCGGGACGAGCCTCCACCGTCGGACACGGCCGCCCCGCCCCGTTCGCCCAATCCGGAGTGTGGCGTCGCCTACATTTCGGCCGCCGGCTGGTGGTGGGGAGGCGCACCGCCACCACCGGTGCCGCCGTGACCCCTGGGGAACCCCTTCGGGCGGCCGCGTCCGAACGGCGAGCGACCGCCCGCCGCCCGCCGCCCGACGGTCAGCGGCCGGTGCGCGCGACCGCGGTGCGCGCGGGGGAGTAGCCGGGCAGGCCCCGGCCGAGGGCGCGCAGCGCGTAGTGGGAGCGGGACTTGACCGTCCCCGCCGGGATGCCGAGCTCGGCCGCGGCCTCCTGGACGCTGAGGCCGTCGAAGTAGATCCGCACCAGCACCGCCCGGTGCTCCGGGCTGAGCTCGCGGACGGCGGCCCGGACGTCCAGCGCGGCGACCGCGGACTCGGTGGGGTCCGAGGGGTCGGGCGCGCCGTCCAGCGCGCTGTCGCCGATCTCCGCCGGGCGGGCCAGCCGGGAGCGCCGGGCGTCGATCGCCAGCCGCCGGCCCACGGTGAACAGCCAGGGCCGCATCGAGGTGTACGGCGCCTCGAAGGCCTCCGGGTGCTGCCAGGCCCGGAGCAGGGTCTCCTGCGCCAGGTCCTCCGCGCGCTGCCGGTCGCCGTAGGTCAGTCCCAGCAGGAAGCCCAGCAGCGCCGGCCCGTGGTCGCGCTGGAGCTCCGCGAGGGCCCGTTCATCGGTGGTCACCGCCGTCACCGTCATCGTGCACTCCCTCTCCCGTCCGCTCCCACCGCCGTCCCCGGCCCGCCGGGCGTATCGGAACCCATCGCGGGCGGCGGGGACAACGGATGGGCCGGGCCGTGCGACGAGCGGTCGCTACGAGCGGCGAACGGCACGCGGGTGGCTCGCCGGTGGCGGGCGGTCGGCGAGTGGCGGGCGGCGCGCGAGGGGAGCGACGCGCCGGGACGGCGCCGAAATACTCCCATACGGGTTATTTGTGTGATTCTTCGGCCAAGAGGATTGGCTGATTGTCGTTCTCCATAGGGATTCAGGCAGTTCCCGACGCCCGACGCCCCATGGAGCCGGCTGATGACCTCCACACGCACGCGACGGACCACGGTGGCAGCCGCCGCCGTCCTGCTCACCGCGGTGGCGGGCTGCGCGGGCGCCGTCCCGCAGACCGCGCCCACCCGGCCGGCCCCGTCCCGGCCGGTCGCCGACCCCGTACCTTCCTCCGCCGGCGGCCCCACCGCCACCCCGCGGCCGTTCACCCTCGCCGCCACCGGCGACGTCCTGCCGCACGCCTCGATCATCCGGCAGGCCCAGGCGGACGCGGGCGGCGACGGCTACGACTTCCGCCCCATGCTCGCCGGCGTCAAGCCGGTCATCTCCGCCGCCGACCTCGCGATCTGCCACATGGAGACGGTGTACGGGAAGGACGAGGGCCCCTTCACCGGCTACCCCTCCTTCAAGTCGCCGCCGCACATCGCCACCGCGCTCGCCGCCACCGGCTACGACTCCTGCTCCACCGCCTCCAACCACACCCTGGACGACGGCACCGCCGGACTCACCCGCACCCTCGACGCCTTCGACAAGGCCGGGGTGCGCCACGCCGGCTCCGCCCGCAACCCCGCCGAGGCGCAGCGCCCCACCCTGCTCAAGGCCGGCGGGGCGACCGTGGCCCACCTCGCCTACACCTACGGGATCAACGGCGACAAGATCCCCGAGGACAAGCCCTGGTCGGTGAACATCATGGACGAGGCGAAGATCGTCGAGGACTCCCGGGCGGCCCGGGAGGCCGGTGCCGACGTGGTCGTGGTCAGCCTGCACTGGGGCACCGAATGGGAGACCGAGCCCGACCGGGACCAGCTGGACCTCGGCCACAACCTCACCGCCTCCACCTCCGACGAGGGGCGCCCGGACATCGACCTGATCATCGGCACCCATGCCCACGTGCCGCAGGCCTACGAGAAGGTCAACGGGACCTGGATCGTCTACGGCATGGGCGACCAGATCGCCGGCGACATGATCAACTACAACGGGGCCTTCGACCCGCGCGGCAACCAGGGCAGCATCGGCCGCTTCACCTTCACCCCGCCCGCCGAGCCCGAGGGCCGCTGGACGGTCTCCAAGGCCGAGTTCCTGCCCCAGTGGTTCAACACCCAGACCGGGCGGGTCACCGACCTGGGCGCGGCCATCCGCCGGGGCGAGCGGCTCACCGACGTACGCGACCGCATCCGCCAGGTCGTCCTCAGCCGGGGCGCCGCGGCCGACGGCCTCACCATGCCGCAGTAACCCCGGCACCCACCCCCTCCCCACCCAGCCCCGTCCGGGCGCCGGGCGCCTCCCCGGCCTCCCGGCCCGGACGCGTACCGCCCTGCGAGGGAAGAGCCATGACTCCAGACCAGATGGCACCCGGGCGGCGCACGGTGCTCCGTATCGCCGCGGCGCTCGGCGCCACCACGGCGGCCGGGGTGTTCGCCGCGGACCGGCTCGGCGCCTTCGACACGGCGGCACCCGGGCCCGGCTCCATCGCCGCCCCCGCCGCCCCGACCGCACCCGGAAGCCCATCGCCCCCGGCCGCCCCGGCCCCCTCGGCCGCCGCCGGGCCCGGCCCCGCCGCGGGCGCGCTCGCCGACGGTGTGGCCGTCCCGGGTGCCGCCGGTCCGCAGGCCGCCGCCGCGGGCCGGGCCCCCGCCACCGGCTACCGGCTCCAACCGATGACCGCGTACACACCCCCGCGCTTCCGGCGGGCGCTCCCCCCGGTCCGTACCCGGCCCTTCCTCCAGGTCGCGCAGACCGGCCGGACCATGGTCCTCACCTTCGACGACGGACCCGACCCCCGCTACACCCCGCCCATCCTGGACACCCTCCGCCGCCACCGGGTGCGCGCGATGTTCTTCCTCTGCGGGGAGATGGCCGACGCCCACCCCGACCTGGTGCGGCGGATCAGCGACGAGGGCCATGTGCTGGGCAACCACTCCTGGTCGCACCCGCTCATCCCCTCGCTGCGGCCCTCCCGTATCCGTACGGAACTGGGCAGCACCAGCGAGACCATCGAACGCCTCACCGGCGCGGCGCCGCTCTGGTACCGCGCCCCGTTCGGGGCCTGGAACCGGCACTCCTTCGAGATCGGGGCCGAGCTCGGCATGGAACCGCTGGCCTGGACCGTCGACACCCTCGACTGGACCGAACCCGGCGCGGACGCCATCGTGACCCGGGTCCGGGCCGGTGCCGCGCCCGGCGTCGTGGTCCTCTCCCACGACGCCGGCGGCGACCGCTCGGGCACCGTGGCCGCCCTGGACCGCTACCTCCCCGAACTGCTCGACGACGGTTACCGCCTCACCGTCCCCCACCGCTGAAACCCCGCCCCTTCCTCCGGAAACCCCGCCCCGCTCCGGACATCCCGCCCCCTGCTCCGGAGATCCCGCCTCCCGCTGCGGACATGCCGAAGGCCCCGGCGCCCGCCTTCCGACGGGGCCGGGGCCCTCACCCACCCGGCAACAGCACGGGCTCAGCGGACCTCCACCATCCGCGCGAACACCACCACATTGCCGTCGTAGCCGTTCGCCTTGGAGTAGCCGCCACCGCAGGTGATGACCCGCAGCTCGGGGTGGCCGGTGTCGCCGTAGACCCGCACCCCGGGGAAGTCCTCCTTGGAGAACACCTCGATGCCGTAGACCTCGAACACCGCGATCCGCCCGTCGAACCGGGTGACCTCCACCTGCTCGCCGCCCTTGATCGCGCCGAGGCGGTAGAAGACGGCGGGCCCCGCCTCGTTGTCGACATGCCCCACGACCACCGAAGTCCCGCGCTGCCCGGGGGAGATGCCGTTCTGGTACCAGCCGGCCATGTTGGGGTCCTGGGCCGGGGGAGCGTCGATCCAGCCCTCCCGGTCAAGACCCACGTCCATCACCGGGGCGTCCACGCCGATGGAGGCGATTCGCACCCGGGAGGCCGGGGCGTACTCCAGCGGCTCCAGACCGGCCACAGGCGCGGTGCCCCGCTGGCTCTGCGCGGAGGCGGCGAGCCGGGTGGGCTGCGGCGGCCCGGGGTCGGTGTCCGCCCCGTTCCGCATCATCGCCAGACCGGACAGCATGACGAGCGCCAGCGCGCCCCACGGCGACGGTCTCCTCAGCTCGGCGAAGCCACTGCGGCGTCCCAGGCCCATGTCTCTCCCTTCGCGGCGGCGTACCCGCGGCGTTCCCCGCACGGTAAGCGCGCCCCGCCACCCCGGCCATCCGAACGGGGCGAACGGGTGGCGGCCACCCCCGGCCCCCCATCGCGCACCGCCCGGCCGGGACCGCCAGGGTCCGCCCGGGTCGCTCCGGCCGGAGGGGGCCGCTCGGGTTGCCCCGTCCGGGTGTTCGTGCCGGAGCCCCGGCTGACGGGGTGTGACCTGCGCATCCGTCGCCCTGGCGGTCCGCCGCTCCGGCGTGTCGCCTCACCGGGGTGGCCGAATGCCGAAATGCGCTTATATGACCCGCTTGTGACAGTTCCTCGTGGAGGGCGTACTCGTCGAATCCACCGGAGCGCCGCTTCGGAGCGTCTTCCACTGGAGGTTCAACCATGCGTGCTTCACGCGCTCTCGTGGTCGCCGCCACCGCCGGCGCGGCCATCGGGCTCTGCGTCCCGGTGGCCGCTGCCACCAGCGCACCCAACGGCGGCGGCCCGAACAACGGACCGACCAACGTCACCGTCGAGCCGAGCCGGGTGCACCAGGGCGGCCAGCTCGCGGTCAGCGCGTCGGGCTGCTCCCGCGGCGGCGTGGTCTCGTCCAACGCCTTCCCCAAGACGGCACTCACCATCAACCGCTCGGGTCAGTCGGCGGCCACCCCGCGCGTCTACGACCACGCCACGCCGGGCCAGTACACCCTGGCCGTGCGCTGCAACGACACCGGCTCCGGCGGCAACGGCGGCCGCGGTGGCGACGGCGGGCGGGGCGGTGACGGCGGCCGCGGTGGTGACGGCTTCGGCGGCGACGGCGAATTCGGCCGCGGTGGCAACGGCCTGGTCGTGACCCGTACCTTCACCGTCATCCGGGGCCGCGGCACCGAGGGCGGCCTCGGCGGTTCCATGGCGCCGAGCTCCACCGAGACCGCCATCGGCGCGAGCCTGGTCGGCACGGCGGCCATCGGCGGCGGGCTGTTCATCAGCCGGCGCCGCCGCCTGATCGGCGGGAACGCCTGACCGGCCGAACCTCCCGGTCCGGCTGACCACGCCCGTCGCCCCGAGCTCCCCCTGGGAGTCTCGGGGCGACGGGCGTCGGGCGTTGCCCGACATGACCCGGGAGCGGCCGGGTCAGTGCCGGCGGCCGTCCGCGCGGCGGCGCACCGCGTAGATGATGCCGGTCGCGGCCGCCACCGCCAGCGCCGTACCGGCCGCCAGCTCGCCCGCGTTCCAGCCGCCGATGCTGCCGCCCACGCCACCGCGCACCCCCTGCGAGGGAGCCGGGCTCGCCGGCCGGGTGGCGCTCGCCGAGGGCATCGTGGTGGAGGACGTGGTGGACGAGCCCGAGCTCTGCGCGATGGCCAGCCGCGCCGAGCCGGGGGTGCCGCCCGCGCAGGTGAAGTTGACGGTGTAGACGGCACCGCGGCGGGCGTCCCAGTCGACGGTGGCCGCCACCGAGCGGCCGGCCGGGATGGTCGTGGTGTCAAAGACGCCCGCGGACGCCATCGCGGTGCCGGAGCAGCCGGGGGCCGTCAGGACGACCCGCCCGCCGGGCTGGACGCTGGTGGGGCTGACGGCGAAGTCACCGGGAGCCCTGGCTTCGGGGGCCGCCGCGGCGGCGGGGACGGTGGTCAGGGCGTAAGCGGCCGCTCCGAGCAGAGCGGCGGAGGCGGCACCTATCGCGCGCATCGTCGATCCTCCGGTCCCGAGGAGCAGCCGCGGAACGTTTTTCCGCGAAGGTTCCGAAATGCACCTCGACTCCGGCTCACGCTAGGAGCGCTCTACCACATCCGCGATCCCTGTCGTGCGAACGGGTCATCCGAGTCACCCGGACGGCCCACACCGGCGACGACCGGGCGGGGCCATCCGGGGCCACGGGCGGGCCGTCCGGCGGGCCCGCCCCTGCCAGAGGGCCCGCCCGGCCCGGCCGCTTGTCAGCGTGCCACCGCAGGGAACAGCAGCTCGAAGGGCTCCCGGGTCGCGGAGATACCCAGCCCGAACGGGGCGTCCAGGGCCCAGATCAGGAACAGCAGGAAGGCGATCAGCGCGCTGAACAACCCCGCGAGCAGCAGCTCACGGAAGGTGCGGCGGATCTGCAGGGTGAAGATCAGCCCCACCGTCACCAGCGCACCGATGATCAGGCCGAACCACACCACCCCCGGCATGGTGGACCCCGCGTTCCCCGCCCGGGAGGCGCGCGCGTCGTCCACCGCGGCCACCTGGTCCACCAGCGGCTGGTACGCCTCGCCCTCGTGGTCGGTGGCCGGCTCGTAGTCGGAGACCGAGCGGCGCACCCGCTCCAGCAGCTCCGCACCCTTCCCGGTCAGCTCGCCGCGCTCGGCCATGCTCCGCCACTCCGGACCGGTGACCCGGGTGACGTAGGCCCGCACGTCGGAGCGGATCCGCTCCCGGACGGCGGCGGGCCACACCTCGACCCGGACGTCCACCTCGTGCAGCGCCTGCGCCTCCTGGCGGACACTCTCCTGCGCCGCGCTGCGCCCCTCCCAGACGCCCGCGATGGCGAGCCCGAGGACGATGGCGTACACCACGCCGATCATCATCGTCATGTACTCGAGGACGTCCGGGGTCTCGGAGGGATCGTCGTCCTCGCCGATCCTCCGGTTGTTGAAGACGACGATGGCCAGGACGACCGCGCAGGCGGAGGCCATCGCGATGGACAGGACGACCCAGTGCGACACGGGCGGCTCCCAACGGTGTGCTTCGGTCAGGTGAGGTCAGGTCAGATCAGGTGATGAGGGCGGGTCTAGCGGGAGGACCGGGGCCGCAGGATGGCGGCGGCCAGCAGCGCGGGGGCGGTGATCAGCAGCATCACGGTCACCGGTGACGGACCGCCGGCCGGCTCGGCCCGCTGCGCCCGCCGGTACGAGGACCGGGCCACCGGCTCCGGCGAGGGCAGCGGAGTGAGCGTCGGGCGCGGACTCGGGGCCGGAGTGGGCGCGGGCGGAGGCACGGGGGCCGGACGAGGCGGTGGCGGTGGCGCGGGTGCCGCCCGTACGGGAGGGGGCTCAGGCGCCGGTGGCGGTACGGGCTCGGCCGGGGGCGGCGGCTCCGGAGCCGGCGGGGGCACCGGGTCGGGCGGCCGGGGGGTCGGCCGGGGCGCGGACGGCGTCGGCCGGGGCGCGGACGGCGTCGGCCGGGGCGGGGTCGTCGGCGAGGGGGTGGGCGGCGACGGGGTGGGCGTGGGCGTCGGTGTGGGTGTGGGGGTCGGTGTTGGGTCGGTCCAGCAGACGGCGCCGCCCGCCACCGCGACCGAGGTCTCCGGTTGGCCCGGGCCGATATGGGCGATGGCGCAGCTGTCCGCCGCCGCGGGCGCCGGGACGGCGAGCAGCCAGCCGAGGACGGCCACCGCGGCGAACCGGGCGGCAGGGGATGCGTACACGCCGACGAGCATGGGCGGACGCGGCCGTACGCAGCAGGAAAATCGCACCGATTCGCCTGATGGGGGGTTTTCGGCGGCGCCGGGTTTGCCGTGCGGGTGTACGGCGTTCGCCGTCCGAGTGCGGGCCCTCGGCCACTCGTCGGACAGCGGGGGCACCGAGCGCCTGTGCGGACGCCGGATACGGGGCGCCGGCCCTGCCGCGGAAAAAGTTCCCGAGCCGTTGAACGCCCCCGGCCCCCCGGCCCGTACTGATGGCCATGAACGGCACGCCCGGGCGTCGCCAACGTAACTTCACCCTACGGGAGTTGACCATGAACACCTGGCGAAACGCCTCGCTCGTGCTGACCGCGGCCGCCGTACTCGCACTGACGACGGCGTGTGGCCAGGACAACGGCGGCCAGGCGCCCGCGGGTTCGGTCGGCGCCGCGGCACCGGCGGGGGCGCCCGCCGACAACGCGGGCGGCTACGGCTCCGACTACGGCGCGGCAGGCGGCGGCGCCAAGGCCGCGGCCACCCCGGCCGGGCAGCTCGCCGCCGAGGAGACCGACAAGGCGGGCGAGGTCCTCACCGACGGCGAGGGCTTCACGCTCTACCGCTTCGACAAGGACTCCGCCAAGCCGCCCAAGTCGGCCTGCGAGGGCGACTGCGCCAAGGCCTGGCCGGTGGTCTCCGCCGAGGGCGCCAAGCCCCCGGCCGGCGTGGACGCCGCCCTGCTGGGCGAGGTGGCCCGCGCCGACGGCACCAAGCAGCTCACCGTGGACGGCTGGCCGATGTACCGGTATGCCAAGGACGCCCGGCCCGGGGACGTGAACGGCCAGGGTGTCGGCGGCACCTGGTACGCGGCGGCCCCCGACGGCAAGAAGGCGTCCCCCGGCAGCGGTTCGGGCCAGGACGCGGGAGCCGAGGAGGGCGCCGAGCAGGGGGCCGACGAGGGTGCCGAGGCGGCCCCGGCCGACCTCGCCGGGCTCTCCGTCCGCAACGACCCCGACCTCGGCGAGATCGTGGTGGACCGCGCCGGGATGACCGTCTACCGCTTCCAGAAGGACTCGGCCTGGCCGATGAAGACCGCCTGCACCGGCGAGTGCCTCAAGAAGTGGCCGGTCGTCGCCCCGGTGGAGAAGAACGACACCGAGGGCATCTCCACCAAGGGCTATGTCACCTTCAACCGCCCCGACGGGTTGAAGCAGCAGACCATCGACTGCTGGCCGCTGTACACCTTCGCCGGTGACAAGAAGCCCGGTGACACCAGCGGCCAGGGCGTGGGCGGCACCTGGTGGGCCGTCTCACCGCAGGGAAAGCTGGTCGGAGCGTCCAAGTAGAGTCCCCACGCGCGCTTCCGACCACGCGGGGCCTGGAGGGAAGGCCAGGCCCCGCACATCCCGGCCGCGCCCCGGCCGGGACACCACCGGCCCGTCCTCGCACCCGATGCGGCGGACGGGCCGGTCGGCGTCCTTCCCCACCACCACCCGGCCGCGCGGTCACGCGCCCGGGTTTGCCGCGTGCCGGTAGGAAGCCCGGCCGCACGCGGCCCCACCACGCGCCGCGGTGGGCGGCCGCGGTCAAGTGTCGGCGTCCGCCGCGTATCGCCGGGAGCCCGGCGGGACCCGGCCGCGCCACCCGCCGCGGTCCGGCGCGGACCGTGCACCCGGCTGTGCGATGCGCCGTAGCCCGGTGCACACCGGCGGCACCCAACCGCGGCGTCCGGCGCGTGCCAGTGGGAAGCCCGGCCGCGCCACGCGCCGGGGTCCGGCGCGGACCGTCTGCACCCGGCCGTGCTATGAGCCGCGGTCAAGCACGTACCGGCGGGACGCCGGCGCCACCCAGCCGCGCCACGCGCCGGGGCCCGGCGCACCGGCGGTAGTCCGGCGGGCGACCCGGCCGTGCTACGCGCCGCGGTTCGGCGCGCGCCGGTGCCACCCCGCCGCGGCGTCCGGCGCGTACCGGCGGCAAGCCCGGCGCCACCCGCCCACGGGACCGTCCCCGTACCCCTATCCCTGGCGTCCCCCGGAAGGTTTGGTGGCGGCGCCGTGGCGCGGGGGCAGTTGCCGCGGGCACGGCCGGGGACCGGAGGATCGCACGTGCCGCCGGTCTGTGACCGGGACGTGTGACCAAGAACGGACCGCGAATTTCCGTTTCCTCTCGCCCTCTTGGCGGGCGATCAGTAGCCTCGGCTCGAACACCTAGCCGTACCCGCGGCGATTTCGGCCATGGCGACCTGTGGGAGACATCGATGGAGCGTCCCGCCTGGGCCCCGTCCGGCATCGACATATCGGTGCCGAGCGTGTCCCGGATCTACGACTACTACCTGGGCGGCTCGCACAACTTCGAGGTCGACCGCGAGGCGGCCCGCAAGGCGATGGACTTCATGCCGGGCCTGCCCAAGGTCATGCAGGCCAACCGGGCCGTGATGCGCCGCGCCGTCCGGTTCGCCGTGGACCAGGGCATCACCCAGTTCCTCGACATCGGCTCGGGCATCCCCACCTTCGGCAACGTCCACGAGGTCGCCCAGAACGCCACCCCCGACGCCCGGGTGCTGTACGTCGACCACGACCCGGTCGCCGTCGCCCACAGCAAGGCGGTGCTGGCCGGCAACGACCACACCGGAGTGGTCGCCGCCGACCTGCGCAAGCCGCACGACATCCTGCACAGCCCCGAGGCCGCCGTCCTGCTGGACCTCGACCGGCCCGTCGCCCTGCTGCTCGTCGCCGTACTGCACTTCCTGGAGGACGCCGACGAGCCCGGGCGCGCCGTCGCCGAGCTGCGCGACGCGCTCGCCCCCGGCAGCCTGCTGATCCTCACCCACGCCTCCTACGAGGGCATCCCGCTGCCGCGCGACGTCGCCGCCGGCACCGTCAGCGTCTACCGGGACATCCGCAACCCCCTGGTCATGCGCTCCCGCGACGAGGTCGCCCGCTTCTTCGACGGCTTCGAACTGGTCGAGCCCGGCCTGGTGCCGATGGCCGACTGGCGGCCCGAAACGCCCGTCGACCAGGAGGACCCGTACGCCTTCTCCGGCTTCGCAGGGGTGGGACGCAAGGCGTGAGCATGCCCGTACGGCCCTCCGGCCCCGGCCCCGAGCCGGAGGAACCAGAGGATCTGGACCTGGTCCTGGAAGACCGGCTCCGGCGCTTCGCGACCATCTGGAGCCGGGCCATCTTCCCGGTCACCGCGACCTCCCTGACCCGCCCGGAGTTCGAACTCCACCTGCTGCCCTGGGCGCGGGAACTGAGCGACGCCCTGCACGGGCGGCCCTTCGACACCGCCCCCGCCGGCCGGGTCGGCGCCGCCCTGGTCGCCGCCCACTGCACCGACCCCGACGCGCTCAGCCGCACCCTCGGCGTCGTCGAGTCCTACCTGGTGCTCTACTGCGGCCGCCCCGCCCAGGACACCGCCGAGGAACTGCGGGCCCGCAGCGCCCGGCTCCAGCACGCCCTGGCCGCCGGCTTCGCCCGGGCGCTGCGCCAGCGCACCCTCACCGAGCAGGAGGCCATCGCCCGCTCGGCGCTCGCCGCCCGCAGCCTCGCCGAGGAGGCGCTGCACGCCACCGAGGCCCGGTTCCGGGCCGTCTTCGACGGGGCCGCCGTCGGCATCGGCATCGCCGACCTGGACGGCACCATCCTGGAGGTCAACGACACCCTGACCCGGATGTTCGGCGGACTGGAGACCCACATCCGCGGGCGCAGGACCACCGACTGGGTGCACCCCGAGGACGGGCCGCAGGTCTGGCGGATGTACGGGGAGCTGGTCCGCGGCGAACGCGACCACTACCGGGTGGAGAAGCCCTACTACCGCGGCGACGGCACCGTCCTGTGGACCAACCTCACCGTCTCGCTGCTGCGCGACGCCGACGGACGGCCGCAGTACCAGCTGGCCCTGATGGAGGACACCACCGAACGCCGGCTGCTCAACCTGCGGCTGCGCTACGAGGCCACCCACGACGCCCTCACCGGCCTGCCCAACCGCACCCTGTTCTTCGAACGGCTGGACAAGGTCCTGGCGGCCGGCGGCGGCACCCGGTTCGCCCTGTGCTACCTGGACCTCGACGGCTTCAAGGCCATCAACGACAGCCTCGGCCACTCCGCCGGCGACCGGCTGCTGGTGGAGGTCGCCGACCGGCTCCAGAGCTGCGCCGCCCGGTCCGGCGAGATGGTCGCCCGGCTCGGCGGCGACGAGTTCGTCGCCCTGACCACCGGCCCCGCGTCCGACGAGGACGAGGCCGGCGAACTGGCCCGGCGCATCCTCCACGTACTCTCCACGCCCATCAGCCTCGACGGCCGCGAGCTGGCCGTACGCGGCAGCATCGGTGTCGTCGAGGGCCCGGCCGGCGGCGAACGCAGCGCCGCCGAGGTGCTGCGCAGCGCCGACATCACCATGTACCGGGCCAAGTCCGCCGGCGGCAACCGCTTCGAGCGGGCCGACGCGGAGGCCGACGCCCGCGCCATCACCCGGCACGGGCTCACCACCGCGCTGCCCGCGGCGCTGGACCGCGGCGAGTTCTTCATCGAGTACCAGCCGCTGGTCCACCTCGGCGACGGCACCGTGCACGGCGCCGAGGCCCTGGTCCGCTGGTGCCACCCGCAGCACGGCGTGCTCGGCCCCGACCGGTTCATCCCGCTCGCCGAGCACACCGGGCTGATCGTTCCGCTGGGCCGCTGGGTGCTCCAGGAGGCGGTGCGCCAGGCCCGGTTCTGGAACCGCAGCCACTCCGACGGCGGCCCGCTGCGCATCAACGTCAACCTGTCGCCGACCCAGCTGCACCACCCCGGGCTGGTCGCCGACACCGTCGACGTGCTGGAGCGCTCCGGCCTCGACCCGGGCGCGCTCTGCCTGGAGGTCACCGAGTCCGCGCTGATCGGCGCCGACGAGGACCTGCTCAAGCCGCTGCGGCAGCTCGCCGAGATGGGTGTGGACATCGCGCTGGACGACTTCGGCACCGGCTACTCCAACCTCGCCAACCTGCGCCGGCTGCCGGTCAGCGTGCTCAAGCTGGACCGCTCCTTCACCCAGGGCATGCAGACCCACCCGGTCGACCCGGTGGACCTGAAGATCGTGGAGGGCATCGTCTCGCTGGCCCACAGCCTTCAGCTGGCGGTCACCGTGGAAGGCGTGGAGACCGGCGCCCAAGCCGAGCAGCTGCGCGAACTGGGCTGCGACACCGCCCAGGGCTGGTACTACGCCCGCCCCGGCGCCCCCGACCGCATCCACTCCCTGGTCCTCGCCGACGCGATCTGACGCTGCCGCGGCCCGACGCGATCCGACGCCGCCCCGGCCCGACGCGGTGGTACGCCGCCCCGGGCCGCCCAGCCCTGCCCAGCCCGATCCCGGTTGGCGACATCTCGCCAACCGGGCGCTTCGGGCACCCCCCGACTCGTTGCAACACCTCGGCGCTGTGCGAGCGTGGACGGACCGCCAGGTTTTCGCAACCTCCCTCTGTTTGTGGGCAGTTGGCGAGGGGCGGCCGGTTCGGCTGCCCCGTCCCTTCCCAGCCGGAGGCAGTCGTGAAAAGAGCCCGCTCTCTGCTCTGCGCTTCCCTGCTCGCCGCCGCCCTGGCCATGGGCCAGACCGTCCTCGGACCGGCGGACCCCGCGTGGGCCGGCTCCCCGCCGCCGACCGGCCGGGTCCTCGTCGTCGCCGACGACCGCACCGACCCGGCGGCCCGTGACCGACTGGTGCGCGAGCTGCGGGCGCACGGGGCCGACCGGGTGCAGATGGTGGCCCCCGGGCGCCCCGGCCCGGTGGGCCTGCTCACCGTACGGCTCGGGCCCGCGTCGCGGCCCGACAACGCCACGGGCCTCCACGTATGTGTACGCGCCGAAGGCGGACCCGTACCACCGCGACCGGTGGCGCCAGCCGTACCCACCTGAGCGGCTCGCCGAGCTGGGCGAGCTGATCAGACGGGCCAACGCCAACCATGTGCGGTTCACCTTCGCGGTGTCCCCGGGCGCCTCCATCTGCTACTCCGACCCCGCGGACCGCGACGCGCTGACGG
The DNA here is from genome assembly GCF_023218175.1 of Streptomyces lichenis. Classification (GTDB taxonomy): domain Bacteria; phylum Actinomycetota; class Actinomycetes; order Streptomycetales; family Streptomycetaceae; genus Streptomyces; species Streptomyces lichenis. The sequence goes on from NZ_JALPTH010000051.1 coordinate 18,057, forward strand.
CGAAGCTGGGGGCCGTCCACCAACGGGGCGCGCGGGCCTCCTCCGTCCCGCTGGACGACATCGACCACACCTCGTGGAACTGCGAGGAGGAGTGGGCGGCGTACGGCGCCCCCGGACGCGCCGCCGCCGCCCAGGCGCAGGTGGACCTGCTCAACGACGTCCAGCGGACCTTCGTCGCCGTCCCGCCGGGCACTTCAGCCGCCTCCCGACTCGTTGCCCAAAGAGCAAGGAGGCAGAGGGGGCCGGCA
>NZ_JALPTH010000052.1 GCF_023218175.1 Streptomyces lichenis
TGGGGTCGGAGGGCTGGGGGTGGGAGCGGACTTGATGGAGTCGGGGCGGGGTCGGGGCCGGGGCGGGGTGGTGCGTGGGAGTCTCGCAGCGATCGTGCGGCGGTGCTGGTCTGCGTGGTCGATGGCCTGGGCACAGCCGCGTCTCCTCGTGACCCACCGACGGAAGGCAGCCGCATGCGGACGTTCGTGCATACTTCCCACCCCTCGCGGGTGGTGTTCGGTTCCGGCCGCATCGGGCAGCTCGCCGAGGAGGTCAGGCGGCTGGGTGGCGGGCGGGTGCTGCTGTTGTCGGGGCCCTCGCAGGCGAAGGCGGCGGCCCGGGTGCGGGATGCGCTCGGCGGCCTGGTGGTGGCGGAGTTCGACGGCGCCGCCATGCACACACCGGTGGAGGCCACCGAGCGGGCCCTTGCCGTGGTGCGCCAGGCGGGGGCCGACTGCCTGGTGTCGGTCGGCGGCGGGTCGAGTACGGGCCTGTCGAAGGCGCTGGCCGTGCGCACGGGCCTGCCGCAGGTGGTGGTGCCGACCACCTACGCCGGCTCGGAGGTGACCCCGGTCCTCGGCGAGACGCACGGCGGGCGCAAGACGACCCGGTCCTCGGCCGGGATCCTGCCCGAGACGGTTGTGTACGACGTGGACTTCACCGTGTCGATGCCGCTGGCGCTGTCCGTTGCCAGCGCGGTCAATGCCTTGGCTCATGCGGTGGAGGCGCTGTATGCGGAGGATGCCAACCCGGTGACGGACCGGCAGGCGCTGGCGGCGGTGGCGCTGATCGGGCGGGCGCTGCCGCGTCTGGCCGACGATCCGGCCGACCGGGATGCCCGCAGCGACCTGCTGGAGGCCGCCTGGTTGGCGGGGACGTGTCTGGCCGCGGTGGGCATGGGGCTGCACCACAAGCTGTGCCATACCTTGGGGGGCACGTTCGGGCTGCCGCACGCGCAGACCCACACGGTGATGCTGCCGCACGTGATGGCCTACACCGCCGCCGCGCCCGCGGGAGAGAAGGCGATGAAACGTATCGCCTCGGCGCTGGGTGTGCCGGACGCCGCGGGCGGGGTGTATGACCTGGTCGCCTCGCTGGGCGGGCCGCTGTCGCTGCGCGAGCTGGGCATGGCCGAGGAGGACCTGGCCCGCGCTGGCGCCCTGGCCACCGCCACCCCCTACCCCCACCCGCGCCGGCCCACCGCCGACTCCCTGGCGGGGCTGCTGGCCGATGCCTGGCACGGACGGCGCCCCAGCCCCACCGGGCCGGACACCACCGCATCCCAGCTGGCCGCCTTGCGCGGGCAGGTGGTCGACAGCTTCGCCGCAGCGCCCGACGCCCGCGCCCGCGAACTGCTGGGCGGCCTGGTCCGCCATCTGCACGACTTCGTCGCCGAACACCAGCTCACCCACGCCGAATGGGGCCGGGCGATCGACTTCCTCACCCTGACCGGGCAGACCTGCGACACCCAGCGCCAGGAATTCGTGCTGCTCTCCGACACCCTGGGCATCTCCAGCGCCGTGGACGTCCTGGCCGGCGCGCGCACCCCGGACACCACCCCCAGCGCCGTCCTGGGGCCGTTCTACACCGAGGGCCCGCCGGAGACCGCGCACGGCCAGGACATCTCCGGCGGCCTGCCCGGCACCCCCCTGTGGGTGGAAGCGACGATCACCGACACCGCGGGCGAGCCGGTCCCCGGCGCGATCGTCGACGTCTGGCAGTCCAACGAGGACGGCTTCTACGACGTCCAACTGCCCGACCTCGACGGGCCCGTCCTGCGGGGCCGGCTGCGCACCGGCCCCGACGGGCGGCTGGCCTTCTGGTCGATCCTGCCCTCGGCCTACCCCATACCGGGTGACGGACCCGTCGGGCAGCTGCTCACCTCCACCGGCCGCCACCTGTACCGCGCCCCGCACCTGCACTTCATGATCACCGCACCCGGCCACCACCGCCTGGTCACCCAGCTGTTCGTCGCCGGCGGCGAACACCTGGACAGCGACACGGTCTTCGGCGTCAAGGACGCACTGGTCGTCGACTTCGCCCCGGCCCACGGCCCCGGCCCCGACGGCCGGGCCCTTCAGGGGCCGTGGCGCCGGCTGGAGCACACCTTCCGGATCGCCCCCACCACCCACTGATAGAGGAGCCCTGTCGTGAGCCGCACCCACGCCCCCTCCCCCGGCACCTCCCCGACCGATGCGCCGTCCCTCGATGCGGCCTCGGCGCAGACGCCGTCGGACCGCCCGGCCGCCGGCGACGTCTTCGACACCGATGTCCTGGTGGTCGGCAGCGGCCCGGCCGGCGGCGCCGCCGCCCTGCTGCTGGCCACCTACGGCATCCGCACCCTGCAGGTCACCAAACACGGCTGGCTCGCCAACACCCCGCGCGCCCACATCACCAACCAGCGCACCATGGAAGTCCTGCGCGACCTCGGCGTCGAGGACCAGGCACTGCAGCAGGGCAGCCCCTCGCAGCTGATGGGCGACACCGTGCTGTGCACCGCGCTGGCCGGCCAGGAGATCGGCCGCATCCGCAGCTGGGGCACCGGCCCCGCCTCCTTGAGCGAATACGCCACCGCCAGCCCCTGCGAGATGATCGACCTGCCCCAGACCTATCTGGAGCCCATCCTCACCACCACTGCCGCGGCCCGCGGCGCCAAGGTCCGCTTCGACACCGAGTTCCTCCACCTCACCCAGGACGAAGACGGTGTCACCGCCCACCTGCGCGACCGCGTCCGCGGCGACACCTTCACCGTCCGGGCCCGCTACCTCATCGGCGCCGACGGCTCACGCAGCACCATCGCCCAGCAGGTCGGGCTGCCGATGGACGGCCGCATGAGCAAGGCCGGCAGCATGAACATCGTCTTCACCGCCGACCTCACCCGCCACTGCGCCCACCGCCCCAGCGTCCTGTACTGGGTCCTGCGCCCCGGAGCAGCCACCGGTGGCATCGGCATGGGCCTGATCCGCATGGTCAGACCCTGGAACCAGTGGCTGCTGGTGTGGGGCTACGACATCGACCAGCCGCCGCCCACCCTCGACACCGAGCAGGCACGCGCCATCGTCCGCGACCTGGTCGGTGACCCGGACCTGGCCGTGGAGATCACCTCCACCTCGCTGTGGACCGTCAACCACGCCTACGCCACCGCCTACAGCGCCGGACGCGTGCACTGCATAGGCGACGCCGTCCACCGCCACCCGCCCTCCAACGGCCTGGGCTCCAACACCTCCGTCCAAGACGCCTACAACCTGGCCTGGAAACTGGCCATGGTCATCCGCGGCCAGGCCTCCCCCACCCTGCTGGACAGCTACAGCGCCGAACGCGCGCCGGTCGGACGGCAGATCGTGGAGCGCGCCAACCTCAGCCGGGACCAGTTCGCCCCGATCTTCGACACCCTCGGCGTCAACGCCGACAGCGACACCCACGCCATCACCGACGCCCTGAGCTCCCTACGAGCCGGCACCGACGCAGGCACCAAACAACGCCAACAACTCGACGAAGCCATCACACTGAAAAACTACGAATTCAACGCCCACGGGGTGGAGATGAACCAGCGCTACACCTCCAGCGCCATCCTCCCCGACACACCCACAAACCAGAACACCCACGGATACGGAGATGGGTACGGGGATGGGGATGGGGGCGGGTACGGGGGTGAAGGCCGGCGGCATGCCGGGGCGGCAGAACACAACTGGTACGCGGACGGGAATGAAGGCCGCCAGCCCACCACACCCGGCACCACAGACAGGGACGGCCATGAGGGCGAGAGTGCGCATGAGAGCGAGGGCGGGCGTGAGGGCCGGGGCGGGCGTGAGGGCGGGGACTGGGAGCTGACGGCCCGCCCGACCACCCGGCCGGGAGCCAAACTGCCCCACGCCTGGCTGGTGGACGCCACAGGCCGGCGCCTGTCCACCCTCGACACCATCGGCAAAGGCCTCTTCACCGTACTGACCGGACTGTCCGGCGGGATCTGGGAGACGGCAACCTCGGCATGCCGCACCGAACTCGCGCTACCGCTGCGCTTCACGCAGATCGGCGGCGAAGGCGCACGGGATGCCTACGGCGAGTGGAGCCGGGTGCGGGAGATCGCCGAAGACGGCGTCCTCCTCGTCCGCCCCGACGGCCACATCGCCTGGCGCCACACCACCGCACCCCACGACGCGGCCACCGCCCAAGCCCAACTCCTCACCGCCCTACGCCACATCCTGGGACGATAACCACCTCCACAAGGAACTAACCGCCACACCTCGCCGACCCACCGGCGGAAAACCCCCCTCACACCAACAGAAACACACCCGGGCATCCAGGCCCACGGCATCGCACCTCCATTAGGAACGCTCTGAAGACCCGCGGCCCGTATGCCCAGCCGACGCCAGCAACCCGGCAACCCGGCAACCCGGCAACCCGGCAACCCAAGAAACGTAGAACGGAGGACTCGCGTCGCCTCACAGCCGTCCGGCTTGCGCATGAGGGTGTCCGTGAGGACCGCCGTGGCCTGGTGGTTCCGTTTCGGGATCTCGATGGTGTCCAGGCTCCGTTCACTCCGCGGGCAGGCACCCGCGGGTAACCGAACACCATGACGGTGTGGCGCCGACGTGGGCGGCCACAAGAACGGTCCGGCCCGGGGGTGGGCCTGACCCGGGCCCGGCCCGGCCCGACCGGCGCTGCGGGCTCAGGCCGCGACGACCAAGGTGGCGTTGTGGCCGCCGAAGCCGAAGGAGTTGCTGAGCGCGGCCAGCGGCCCCGCGGGCAAAGGGCGCGGGGCGCCGGTCACGACATCGAGGTCGATGGCCGGGTCCATCGGGTCGTGGTTGATCGTCGGAGGTGCCAGACGGTGGTGGAGGGCCAAGATGGCGGCGATGGCCTCCACCGCACCGGACCCGCCCTGGAGGTGCCCGGTCATCGACTTGGTCGCAGAGACCGCGACCTGATCACACGCCGCACCGAGGGAATGACGCAGGGCACGCGCCTCGGCAAGATCCCCGGCAGGAGTCGAGGTGGCGTGCGCGTTGACGTGCCGGATGTCCTCCGGCCCCAGACCGGCCTCGGCCAGGGCGCGAGTGATCGCCTTCGCGGCACCGCGCCCGTTCGGCTCCGGCTGGGCGATGCGGTATCCATCGACCGACATACCGGCACCGAGAATCCTCGCGTAGACGCGGGCGCCGCGGGCACGGGCATGGGATGCGGATTCCAGGATGAGGATGCCGGCCCCTTCACCGAGGAGGAACCCGTCGCGATCGGCCGCGAAAGGGCGAGAAGCGCGCTCCGGTTCGCTGTTGCGCCGCGACAAAGCACGCATGGCGGCGAAACCGCCGATGACAAAGGGATGAATCGGGGCTTCGGTACCACCGGCGATCACGATGTCGGCACGGCCCAGGCGGATCATGTCCGCGGCCAGGGAGATGGCCTCGGTGCTGGAGGCGCAGGCGCTGACAGGGGCATGGGCGCTGGCCTGCGCTCCGTAACGGATGGCGATCTGCGCGGCGGTGCTGTTGGGCAGCAGAGCGGGGACGGCGAACGGCGACATGTGCCGCCACCCCTTGCGCCGCAAGGTCTCGTGAGCGGACAACATGGTCTGCACACCGACGATCGACGACACACACACGGCCAGACGCTCCCGATCCCACGCCGGCTCCTCATCCAGCCCCGCATCACTCCAAGCCTCCGCCAAAGCCGTCAAAGCCAACCACGTACCCCGGTCCATCCGCCGCACCTGCGCCGGCGGCAAACCCGGACAGACACTGAAAGCGGCAGGAGCACAGATACGGACCGGAAGATCCCCCACCCACGACTCGTCCAAGACCCGCGCCCCGGAACGACCCTCGAGCATGCCCTTCCAGGTAGTGGACACATCAGCCCCCAAAGGAGAGACCATGCCCATACCCGTGACCACCACATCCCTACGCGCGTAAACCCTCATACGGTCTGTCATACCTACCCCATCACCCCGCCGCACTGTGCTATCCGGCACCCCACGGCAACACACAGCCAACACGACACACCAGGTGAATAGTCGGACGACAGAAACCACCACCCCAACCGGGGCCGGGGGCAGGGGGCGGGGCGTCGGGGGCGGGGATGACAACCACAGGTAGCAAAGGCGACGCGGGAGGCGCGGGAGAACACCGCCAGGGGCAGGGGCGGGGGCGTCGGGGGCGGGCGGGGATGACAACCACAGGTAGCAAAAAGTGGCGCGGGAGAACACCGCCGGGGGCGGGGATGACGCCGCGGATGGCGCGGGAGAACGCGGGAGGTGCGGGAGAACGCCGCCGGGGGCCGGCCGTGGGACGCACCGGTGTGACGGCAGCGGGCACCAACCCTCCCCCCCAGACAGGAACACCCAACACCACCGGCCAACCCCCACCCGACCCGGCGGGCCGGCCACAGCCAAGACGCGACGAGCCGGCCGGCGAGCGGCGCGGACGGCGAGCAGCAACACCTCCCCAAGCACCCGCCCGCTCGGCCCGTTCGACCTGCCGCACGCAACCGAGCATCTCCGACTGCCGGGAAACCCGGACACCCGATACGACATGGGCCACAGGGCCGCGGGGGCACGGGGCGAGAGGGACGAGCCGGTCGTGACGTCACCACCGCCCAGCCACCACGACCCGCCGCAGAAACATCCACGCACGCTCCTGCCGAAACCCACCCAACACCTCGCCCGGCGCCCCCCCCCCCCCGCTCCAGCACCACTCCGACAACCAGAAAACAGACCCAGTCGGCGACCTCACGCGCGAAAGCCATCTCATAGGTCGCGATCACCATCGTCATGGCCTCGCCTTTCATCTCACGCACCAAGCCCAACACCTCGCCCACCAACTCCGGGTCCAAGGCGGCGGTGATCTCGTCCAAGAGCAGGCCGGGCCCTACCACCAGCACCCCTACGATCACCATCCACTGCCGCTGACTGCCACTGAACCAGTCCGAGCACACACCCACCCACAGCGCGCCCACGCGCTCGGTGCCCACAGGCACTCCGCGCCGGTACCAGTCGGAGCCGAGAGTCATCCGGTGAGGGCGGCGGTGCGCCAGAACTCCTCCAGCAGCGGCGGCATCGGGCTCGGGCCCGTCAGCATCACCTGGGTGAGCAGGACGGCGACGGTTCCGGTGGCGGGAACCATGTGCCCCGTGGTCCCGGAACCGCCGACCCAGCCATAGCGGCCGGGGACGTTCCACGGCCGGGTGCGGTCGCGATCGACTTGACCGCCGTACCCCCACCCCTGGCCCTGGAGGAAGAGCCCTGCGGACTCGCGCTGGTCGGCGGTGGTGTGGTCGGTGCACATCCGGCGTACGGATCGGGTCGACAGCACCCGGCGGCCGTCGGCGGCCGTGCCGCCCGCGAGCAGCATCCGGAAGAAGGCCAGCAGGTCATCGACGGTAGAGACCAGACCACCGGCCCCGGAGGCGAAAGCAGGCGGGGCGCTCCACTCGCCATCGGCGGGCGAGTCGGTGAGGGTGAGCTTGTCGTCGGCCGGGGCGTACATGCTGGTGAACCGGCCCCGCCGAGCCGCCGGCACATGGAACGCCGTGTCCGCCATCCCCAGTGGCTCGAACACACGCTCCGCCATGACATCGACCAACGGCCGGCCCATGACCCGCTGGACCAGGGCACCCTGGAGGTCGGAGCAGGTGTTGTACAGCCACCCCTCCCCCGGCTGGTGCAGCAAAGGGACCTCGGCCAGGGCGGTCAGCAGCCCGTCCAGCGGGGGCATCCGCGCCGGCTGCAACCCACCCGGCAGGACGCGGAACAACTCGGCCGCTCCGGGCAGGGAGAAGTCGGCGGGGAAGCCCCACCCGGCGCAGCTGGTGAGCAGATCCTCGACGGTGATCGGCCGTCGCGCCGCGACGACGTCTCCCACCTCGGCGTCCGGCGCCCGCAGGACAGTGGGCTTCGCCAGTTCGGGCAGCCACGCGTCCACCGGGTCCTCCAGCTCCACCCGGCCCTCGTCCACCAGCGTCATCACTACCGCGGCGGTGATCGGCTTGGTCAACGAGGCAATCCGGAACAGCGTGTCCCGCCGCATCGCCGCAGTGCCCTCGACATCCACCTTTCCGACGGCGACGGCCTCGACCTCGTCCCCACGGGCGACGAGTCCGACGGCACCGGGTGCGCCACCGACGTCCACGGCGTGGCGGAGGACGGCGTTCAGGGGGCTGGGGATGCTCATGAGGGCTCCTCGACGGTGGGTGCGCCTGACCTGGTGCTACACAGGACAGACTCCTGCCGCGAGGCTTTCTCATCGCCGAAGGCCTACGGAACGCGTGCCAGTCGGCGCGGCGGGCCGAGGAGGCGGGTCTACGTGACACGCGGCAGTCCGAGCGGGACGCCGAGACCTGGGCGCGGGGTGTCCACCGCGTCCTGCACGCGCCGGAGGCCGCCGTCGCGGAGGCCGAGGCACTGCGGATGGAGATGGCGAGGCTTGCGCCCTGGTCGGCGGCGGTGGACGGGCTGCTCGACGCCCTGGGGCTCTAAGACGGCGAAGGGCAAGGAGATGTCTCCTTGCCCTTCTCAAGGTATAGCGCACCGGGGGGCTTGCGGCAAGGCCCCGGGGGTGCCGCAGAATCATCGGCCGAGGCCACGACCTGCGGCGATGCGGGATGGGGAGCGGACCGGCGGTGGGCCGGCCGTGCGGTCGTGGGCTTCGGGGCGGCGACACCGGTGTGCGCCCCGTCCGGCTGGGTGGCGTACCCGGCCGACTCGTCGGAGGGAAGGCAAGCAGTGATCAACGAGAGCGCGAGTGGACCTGGGGACACGGGCGGTGTGGTGGAGCGGGACGGCCTCGGAGCGGCGACGGTGACCGAGGGATATGTGCGGGGTCTCGCGGAGGCCGGCGCGTCACGGGTCGCGGTGGTGGGCGGCAAGGGCGCGCAGCTGGGTGTGCTGGCGGGGATCGACGGCATCCGGGTGCCGGACGGGTTCTGTGTGACGACGGAGGCCTTTCGGCGGGCCCTGGCGGAGGTGCCGTCGATCGGGGCTCGGCTCGACCGGCTGTCCGCGCTGGACCCGGAGGACCCGGAGGACCGGGAGACGGTGCGTGTGCTGAGCGCGGAGCTCCGCGCGAGCATCGAGGCGGTGGCCGTCCCGGACGGTGTCGCGGCGGCGGTGACCGGTGCGCTGGCGCGGCTCGGTACGGAGGCCGCCTACGCGGTCCGGTCCAGCGCGACGGCGGAGGATCTGCCGACGGCCTCCTTCGCCGGCCAGCACGACTCGTATCTGAACATCGTCGGGCCGGAAGCGGTCCTCCGGCACATCAGCCGGTGCTGGGCCTCGCTGTTCACCGAGCGGGCGGTGACCTACCGTCAGCGCAACGGTATCGACCACCGTACGGTCCGGATGGCCGTGGTGGTGCAGCGGATGGTGTTCCCGGACGCGTCCGGTGTGCTGTTCACGGCCGACCCGGTCACCGGCAACCGGAAGGCCGCCACCGTGGACGCCGGTTTCGGTCTCGGCGAGGCGCTGGTCTCCGGTCTGGTGAACCCTGATGTGTTCACGGTGCGGGAGGGCGAGGTCGTCGCCAGGGCGGTGGGGGCCAAGGAGCGTGCGGTGCGGGCCGTGCCGGACGGCGGCGGTACGCGGGAGGTGGCAGTCGAGCCGCGACGGCAGCGCGAGCCGGCCCTGACGGACGCACAGGTGGTGCGGCTGGTCGGGCTCGGGCGGCGGGTGGAGGCGCACTTCGGCCGTCCCCAGGACATCGAGTGGTGCCTGGTCGGCGAGGAGTTCCGGATCGTCCAGAGCCGGCCGATCACCACGCTGTTCCCCGTTCCGGAGGCGCGCGACCGGGACAACCACGTCTATGTGTCCGTCGGGCACCAGCAGATGATGACCGACCCCATGAAGCCTCTGGGGCTGTCGATGTGGCAGCTGACGGCCATGGTGCCGATGCACGAGGCCGGCGGGAGGCTGTTCGTGGATGTCACCCGGAGTCTGGCCTCGCCGGCCAGCCGGGCTCACCTGCTGGACCTGTCGGGCCGGTCCGATTCGCTGACCCGGGACGCGCTGGAGACCGTGCTGGACCGCGAGGGGTTCGTTCCCTCGCTGCCGGACGCGCGGCCCGGAGGCCCGGCGACCGGTGGCGCACCCGCTCCGATCGAGACGGACCCGGCCATCGTCACCACGTTGGTCCAGCGCAGCGAGGCGTCCCTCGCCGCTCTGGAGCGCGGCATCCGGTCGAAGCAAGGACCGGAGCTATTCGCCTTCCTGCTGGAGGCCTTCGAGGAGCACAAGCGGGTGCTCAGTGACCCGCTGAGCATTCAAGTGATCATGGCGGGGATGGAGGCCACCTGGTGGCTCAACGACCGGCTGCGGGAGTGGCTGGGCGAGAAGAACGCGGCCGACACGCTCACCCTGTCCGCCCCCGGCAACATCACCTCCGAGATGGGCCTCGCGCTGCTGGACGTCGCGGATGTGATCCGTCCGCATGCGGAGGTGGTGGCGTTCCTGCGGGGCGTCGGGGACGAGGACTTCATGGCGGAGCTGGGGAAGTCGGCGGGTGGCGCCGAGGCGCGTGCGGCGATCGGGTCCTTCCTGGACCGCTACGGCATGCGCTGCGCCGGCGAGATCGACATCACCCGGCCGCGCTGGCGCGAGCGCCCCGGCACGCTGGTGCCCGCGATCCTCGACAACGTCCGGAACTTCGGGCCCGGCGCGGCCGAGCGGCGCTTCGCGCAGGGCCGTGAGCAGGCGCGGAGGAAGGAGGAGGAGCTGCTGTCGCGTCTGCGGGAGCTGCCGGACGGGGAGCGGAAGGCCGCCGAGACCCAGCGGATGATCGACCGGGTCCGCACCTTCATCGGGTACCGGGAGTACCCGAAGTACATGATCGTCAGTCGCCAGTTCGTCTACAAGCGGGCCCTGATGGCGGAGGCGGACCGCCTGGTGCGGGCCGGGGTGCTCGCCGAGCGGGAGGACGCCTTCTTCCTCACCTTCCAGGAGTTCCACGAGGCCGTACGCTCGCAGCGGGTGGACGACGGACTGGTCCGGCGGCGCCGGGAGGCGTTCCGGTCGCACCAGGCGCTCACCCCGCCCCGGGTGCTCACCTCGGAGGGCGAGGCGCTCAACGGGGCGTACCGGCGCGACGGTCTTCCGGCCGGTGCCCTGGCCGGTCTGCCGGTCTCCGCCGGGACCGTCGAGGGCAGGGCCCGGGTGGTCCTCGACATGTCGAAGGCCGATCTCGAAGCGGGCGACATCCTGGTCACCACGTTCACGGACCCCAGCTGGTCTCCCCTGTTCGTCGGGATCGCGGGGTTGGTGACGGAGGTGGGCGGACTGATGACCCATGGCGCGGTGATCGCCCGGGAGTACGGCCTGCCGGCCGTCGTGGGCGTGGCGCAGGCCACCCGGCTGATCCGGGACGGGCAGCGGATCCGCGTGCACGGGACGGACGGCTACGTGGAGATCCTTGATTGAGGAGGCGGGGGCGGGAGCCGACTACCGGGGAGCGTAGAGGGCTGCCGCGAGGGCGGGCGCTCCCGGGCCGTGGAGCTCGTCCAGCGGGGGGCGGCGCCGGGAGACGGCCAGCAGCAGGGACAGCGCGGGGCCGGTCACTTCCGGCCCCCGGCCGATCGACAGCTCGGTGTCAGTCGCGGTCAGCCGGACGCGGGCCGTCAGCTCCTTCGCGCCGCCGAACGAGGCGGGGGTGCGGGCCTGGAGGCGCAGCGAGCGGACCACGGCCTCGGGCGGGTAGCGGCGGGCGAGGCCCAGGGGGCGTCGGATGTCCTCACCGTGGACGACCTCCTCGACCAGCCGGGTGTCCAGGGGCGCGGGAGGGCCCGACCTGCGCGGCGCCGCCCGGCGCAACCGCTCCAGGGTCTCCTGTGGTGAGGCCCCACGCCGGCGCTCCACCCCTTGGCTGTTGAGGCGGTCGAAGTCGAACCGCGCCCGTACGAGTCCGGCGACGAAGCCGAGCCGTGTCGTACGGGCGGTGTCGACCAGGTGCGCGGCCACATCGTGCACGGTCCATCCCGCACAGAGCGAGGGCGTCCGCCACTGCTCCGCGTCGAGACGCGCCAGATCGGCGATCAGCGCCGCCCGCTCCGCGTGCACCATCGGCCAGACGTCGTCCTTCATGCTTGCCTCCACTTGCCCGCTGTGTCTGCCATGAAGGACTCGGGGCAGGGTCAGAACTCATCGCTCCGGGCGTGAGGGAAGTGCACCGCCGGGTTTTCTTGAACGCACGATCCAGATTGAGTACGGTGGGGTCATGGCAAGGACCCGGGAGTTCGACACGGAGGCGGCGGTGAGCCGCGCGATGGAGCTCTTCTGGAGTCGCGGCTACGAGGCGACCTCGGTGCGCGAGCTCACCCAGTACCTGGGGATCGGGCAGGGCTCGCTCTATGCGGCGTTCGGCGACAAGGACGGCCTGTACCGGGCCGCCCTGGAGCGCTACCGCACCACGCTCGGGGTGGCCGCCCTGCGCAGTCTGGAGGAGTCGGCGGACGTCCGAGCGGCGGTCCGCACCCTGCTGGTCGAGCGGGTCCGGATCGCCGTAGAGCAGGGCGGCCGGGGCTGTCTGCTGGTCAACGCCGCCTGCGAGCGCCTGCCCGGGGACCCCTCGATCGGGCGCCTCGTACGGGATGTGCAGGACGCCACCCGCGAGGCGCTCACCGAGGTGCTGAGCGCCGCGGCGGGGCGGGGCGAGATCGCGCCCCGCCATGACCCGGGCACCCTCGCCGCCTTCCTCATCACCTTCCTCAACGGACTGCTGGTCTCCGCGAAGGTCACTCCGGACGTCCGCGCCCTCGAACCCCTCGTGGAGGTCGCACTGGCCGCCCTCGACTGATTTTTTCGTACCCGAATTCTGTATCGGACGATCCATAAAGCGGCTCCGGGGCCCCCGGGGCCCCGCCCGCACGCATGCCTCGAACCCCACACCCATTGGAGGATCCATGACCGCCCTCACCACGACACCGAGCGCCCCCGCTCTCGGCGGCAGCCGCTGGAACACCTTCCCGGCGGCCGGGACCGCCCTGACCGCGCGGGACTTCCTCACCGCCATCGAGCCCCTGCTCCAGGGGGTCATCGACGACAACGACGTCACCGCCGCCGACGCCGAGGTGCTGGTGGAGCAGATCCACGCCACGCTCGCCCTCGGCACCCGGGAGACCTCCCTGCCGCTGGCGATCGGACCCGGCAGCACCCCGGCCGTCCGCGAACTGGGCGGACAGGCCGAGGAGATCGGCCGCGAGCTGGCCACCTGGGCGGCCGAGGCGCCGGCCAGGCTGCTCGGTGACCGGATCCCGCTGCCGGCCGGACCCCTGGTCGTCCGCAGCCACTGCTACGGCCATCTGCTCACCCATCCGGCGACCGACCTCCTCCTCGGGCGGCGCGGCGGGCCGGTCGCCATGCAGCTGTACAACGAGTGGCTGCACCAGGTCGTGCTGCTGCGCGACGCCCTGCTGCCCTTCACCAACTGGCAGGACGTCCCGCTCCTGGTCACCCCGACCGGACTGCGCCACACCGAGCCGGCCCGCGACGCGTTCCTCACCGAGCTGCTGGTCCGCCGGGTCCGGCACACCAGCATCACCGCCTTCGCCCGCCAGGTCGTGACCGGTACCTCAGGGCCGGAGGGCTACGGCTTCGACGCGTCCGGCGGCACCGCCCTGCCCGCCGTCCTCGACCAGCCGCCCCTGATTGCTCCCCGCCACCTGCTGACCTGGCGTCCCGACCCGGGCATCGACCAGGCAGCCACCTATACCGCCGAGACCGGGGACTACTACGCCGCGCCCCGCACCCTGGTGGAGCAACTGCCGCCCGCCGCCGGCGCCTCGGGGCCGCTCACCGCCCGTACGGTCTCCACACCGGTCATCGGAGGCACCCGCACCGCCCTGATCGAGACCACCTCGGCCGGCGTGACCGCTCGCGTGGACCTCGGGCAGGCCCTACGCGGCCACCGCTACGCCCAGCGCCCGGAACCGGCGCCCGTCGACGCGTCCGCCGCCGGCCAGGCTCCCCGTACGGCGGATGTGCGGTCCGCGCTGGGGGCGGCGGGACTGGTGTGGACGGAGTCCGGCACCGTCACCCTGGACGCTACCGGTCAGGACGGCCTGGTGGTGCTGGCCCTGCTGGGACGGCTCTATCCCGAGAACGTGATCCTGGCGGGTGCCGGCCTCGGCGAGCCAGGAAGTGAGGACGAAGACGGGGACGGCAGGGGGCCGAGTCCTCTGGTGGTGCTGGTCGATCCGCCCGAGGCCGGCTGACGGCGTCTCAGCTCCGGGGCCGATTGTCAGTGGTGGGTGAGACGGTAGGTGCACCGCATCGGAAACGAGGGGGAAACCGGGCCATGCCGAAAATCCAGAACTACATCAATCATGTCGCCCTGGTGCTGGATGCCAGTTCGTCCATGTCCCATCTGAGCCGCACGGTGGTCGAGGTAGCCGATCGGCAGATCGCCTATCTCGCCCGCCGGTCGCAGGAATTGGACCAGGAGACCCGGGTCACCGTCTATGTCTTCGCGGACCAGGTGGAATGCGTCATCTACGACAAGGACGTGCTGCGGATGCCGTCGCTGCGTCAGCTGTACCGGGCCGGTGGAATGACCGCGCTGCTGGCGGCCGCGCTGACCTCGCAGCAGGAGCTGGCGCAGACCGCGCAACTCTACGGTGACCACAGCTTCCTGACATTCATACTGACCGACGGGCAGGAGAACGCCAGCCACCGCTGCCCCGGAGTGCCCGGTACGGGTCGGCAGGCACTCACCGGGGCCGTGGCCGGGATGATCGCCACGCAGCCGGACAACTGGACACTGGCCGTGCTGGTCCCGGACCAGCGGGGCAAGCACGAGGCCATGAACTGCGGTTTCCCCCAGGACAACGTCGCCGTCTGGGACGCCACCAGCACCCAGGGGCTGAAGGAGGCCGGGGAGGTCATCCAGCAGGCCACCGAGAAGTTCATGGTGGGCCGCTCCCAGGGCATCCGGGGATCACGAGCGGTGTTCTCCACGGGTGCGGAGGCGGTCAACGAGGACACCATCAAGGCGGCCGGGCTCACCCCGCTCGACCCCTCCCTCTACCAGTTGCTCACGGTGGACCGCGAGGCGCCGATCCGTACCTGGGTCACCGAGTCCGGACACACCTACCGCAATGGCGGCGCCTTCTACCAGTTGAGCAAGTCGGAGAGGATCCAGGCGCACAAGCAGATCGCGGTACTGGAGAAGAAGACGGACCAGATTTTCACCGGGCCTCAGGCCCGGACCCTGCTGGGGCTGCCGGATATGGAAACGCGTGTCAAGCCCGACCAGAACGACCACTACACGATATTCGTGCAGAGCACCAGCGTGAACCGGAAGCTGGCGCCGAACACCCGGCTGCTCCTGATGCGGTGAATTCACGGGATGCGGCCAATTTTGACGGCCGCGGTGAATGCGGGGACTGCGGTGATTTCGGCGATTGCGGTGAGCGTGGTGGTGTCCCGGCCCGTCAGGGGGTGGTCTCGCGGCCGGGGGTGGAGGTGTCGGGACTGCCAGGACGGGCACTGTGGGCGGGGCGGCCGGCGGTGCGGCGCGCTTCCTTCATCTCGGCCTCGTAGAGGTGGTCGCGGCCCTCGGCCAGGTCGGCGAGGGCTCGGCGTTCCAGCCGTCGGAAGGGCTCGTAGTAGGTGTCGTTGTAGGCCTCGACGACCTGGAAGGTCCAGTGGCCGGGGATGACGTTGCGTCCCAGGATCTCGCGCCGCACCCGGTCGGCCCACTGCCCGTGTCCCGCTTTGCGCAGCAGCTCCACCGTACGGTCCAGTTCCAGGTCCGCAGTGCCGGTCAGCTGGTGGAATGCGTAGAGGTGACCGCGGGCTCGCTCGGTGGTCTCCAGTGCCTTGGACAGGGATCCGAGGGCTTCCACCGTGGTGTCGCTGACACCCGGCGGACGCCGGTGCGCGGGGTCGGGGCCGTCGTCGTGAACGTTCATGACTTCGTCTGTCCCCCAAGACGTGCGGACTAGTCCTTCCGCTGCGCCGAGGGCGGCAGGCGGGTGCCGAGGGGGGCGGGGTGGGGACGATGGGGGCGGTCGGCGGCCATGACGAGGCGTGGGAGGTCCGTACAGGCCCGGACGAAGGCGCACCCGAAGCGGCGGTGATGGCCTCCACCCCCATGGCGTTGACGCCGCGCTCGTGGAAGAGGCGGGACGCGGCAGCCAGTACCTCCGGAGGGGGATGTGAGGGGGTGAGGGGGAATTGCGATGGTTGGACACGGTGGGTGACCGGCCGCTCGCCGTCATGCGACGGCCGGTTCTGGGAGAGGCGGTGTGGCGGTCAGCCGGTGAAGGCCTCGATGAGGGTCCAGATGGCCAGCGCCGCCATGCAGACGCCGCCGATGCGCTGCACCGTCTTCAGCGGCACCCGCTGGGCGATGAAACGGCCGACCAGCAGAGCGAGCGCGGAGACGGACATCAGCGCGGCGGCGGCGCCGATCGCGGTGGGCAGCCAGCCGTTGGTGGCGGCGAGGTTGGCGGTGGTGATCTGGGTCAGATCGCCCCACTCGCTGATGAAGACCGCCATGAAGGCGGTGGTGTACACGGGCCAGAACCCGGTGACGGTCCTGGCCGCGCCCCCGTCCTCGTCGTCGTCCCCTCCCGCTCGCAGCAGGACCACCGCGCCGAAGGCGAAGAGGGCGGCCGAGACCAGTTTGACGGCCAGGTCGGGCAGCAGGGTGAGCAGCTGGCCGGCCCCGACGGCGATGGCGACGTGGACGAGGAAGGCGGTGGAGGTGCCGAACCACACGTACAGCGGCCGCATACGGGTGCCCATGGCCAGCGACGCGAACATGGTCTTGTCGGGGAGCTCGGCGAGGAAGATCAGCCCGAAGGCGGTGAGGATCGCCAGGGGGTCGAAGGTCATACCAGGTGCTTTCTGCTGGGGCCGGACCTCGGAGGGCTCGAACGGCACCAGGACGGCGACGGGAGGAGTCCTCTCGGCCCGGCACGACGGAGCAGCCCGCTGGGCGCGGGCCGCGTTCATGCCTGACCGAAGGTCTCGTCCACCCCGGCACAGCCGTACCAGGGCCCGATGGCCGGGAAATCCGAAGACGTCCAGTGTGTCGACCAGCGGTATCGCGGGACTACTCCCCTTCGCTCCTCCGAGTGTAACCGCCGGCCTGGGAGGACCGGGCGGGAGGTGCCGCCGACCCCCGTTGCCGAGGATGGGCTTGACCTTCCAGTCGGGTCGAAGGCATACCGTCGATGGCATGAGCCGGATGCGGATATCCCAGCCGGCCGAGCGCACCGGGATCCCGGCCACCACGCTGCGCTTCTATGAGGCGGCCGGGCTGCTGCCGGCGGACCGGAGCGGGTCCGGCCACCGGCTCTACGGTGAGGCCTCGGTCGAGCGGCTGGCGGTGATCGGCGCGGCCAAGGGGCTGGGGCTGCGGTTGACCGAGATCGGCGCGGTGCCTGCGGTGTGGGATGCCGAGGGGTGCCGGGAGGTGAAGGCGGAGCTGCGGCCGAGGGTGGCCGCCCGGCTGGCCGAGGCACGGCGGCGCTCGGTGAAGCTGGGTGAGTTCAGCCGCAGGTTGGGCGGTGCGCTCGCGCGTCTGGACTCCGTACCGGATCGGGACGGTCCGTGCGGGATGGAATGCGGCCTGAGGGGGGAGGGGGTGAGGCCCGGGGCCGGAGTTGTGGATGGGGCTGGGGTCGGGGCTGCGGCGGGGGGGGGGGGGGGGGGGGTCGGGGGGGGGGGGGGGGGGGGGGGGGGGGGGGGGGGGGGGGGGGGGTCGCGGGGGGGGGGGGGGGGGGGGGGGGGGGGGGGGGGGGGGGGGGGGGGGGGGGGGGGGGGTGGGGGGGGGGGGGGGGGGCGGGGGGGGGGGCCTCGACGGTGGGGGTGGCCGGGTCCTCCAGGCTCAGGCGGAGGTGCT
>NZ_JALPTH010000053.1 GCF_023218175.1 Streptomyces lichenis
GCCGCCGCGTCCGTGGCCCACCCAGCCGGACATCCCCGCCCCGCGTGCCGAACCCCCCTACCGCACCGCCCTGTTCGACCGGGCCTGGCTGGCCGTCCTCCTCCTCGACCGGACCGGCCGCGTACGGGAGGCCAACCCGGCCGCCGAACGGCTGCTGCGCCGGGCGCCGGGCAGCCTCACCGGAGCCTCGCTCACCCCGTACCTCGGCCCGGAGACGCACACGGCCCTCTGGCGGCGGCTGCTCTCCGGCCCGTACGGCTACGTCCACACCACCGTCCCGCTCACCCTGCCCGCCCACCGGCTCCCGGCCGTCCAACTGGTCGCCTGGCTGGTGCCGCCCGGCCACACCGCAGCGGAGGCGGTCTGCTGCCTGCTCCCCCCGCCCGCCCCGGCCCCACCAGCGGTCCACCCCGCCCTCTCGGCGGTGGAGGTGCTCATCGTGGAGGGCCTGGCCCTGGGGCTCAGCAACGCCGAGCTCGGCCGCGAACTCCACCTCAGCCGCCAGGGCCTGGACTACCACATCGGCCGGCTGCGCCAGAAGTTCGGCGCCCGCAGCCGTACCGCCCTGGTCGCCCGCGCCTACGCCACCGGCCTCCTCACCCCCGGCACCTGGCCACCCCGCGTGACGGGCCCAGCCGCCCGTCCCCTCGCCCCCGGGACCAGGCCGGGATAGCACTGGAGCAGAACGGCTGCGAACAGGAAGGGGCGCGAGCGTGGGGTATCTCGATCTGGCCGCCAAAGGAGGCAGCGGCTTCTGGCCTACCGGCGCCGTGATGCTCGTCGTCATCACCGTCATCGTGGTGCTGATCGGCGTCTGGCGAAGCCGCAACGCCCGGAGGGGCACCAAAGAACCCGGCAATGAGCGGCCGGGCTGACCGGCTGCCTCCATGGTCGGCACCGTCGCGGCGGAGGTTGCCACAGACTCATGGTCATGGACCCCGACCGCTTTGGCGCAATGGAGAACATCTCACTGTCGCTGCCCTCCCACCTGCTCGGTGAACTCCGCGCTCGCGCGGGGCGGCGGGGGCTGTCCGGATACATCACCGAGGCGGTCCGGCACCGCTTCGCCATGTACGGACTCGCCGAGATCGTCACGACTTACGAGAGCGAGCACGGAGCGCTCACCGTGGAGGAGATCGCCGCTGCGCAGCGGGAGCTCTTCGGCAGGGACACCGCGACCGACGGCGAACGGGACCCCGCGTAAGGGGATGCCCGCATGCCGGCCCTCACCTCCGCGGACCACCCCATCCCGGAGCCGGGTTCAGCGGGCCAGGGAGACCGCGAAGGGCTGGAAGCCGTGCCGGCGCAGGATGTGGGGGACGACGAGGATCATGGCCTCGGTGGCGCGGGCGGTGGTGATGTCGCCCAGGTCCTCGATCCACCCAGGCCGCCAGCCCAGGTCGCCGAGCAGGCCGGCGACGGTCTCCTTCGCGCTCTCGTCGTCGCCGGAGAGGTAGGCGGTCGGCGGGGTGGCGAGGGTGCCGGGGGCGGTCATGACCGGGAACAGCATGGTGTTGAGGGTCTTGACCACCCGGGTGCCAGGCAGTGCGGCCTGGAGCTGCTCGGCGAGGCTGCCGCCGGGGTGGCACAGCTCGCCGGGCAGGCCGTCGTCGGCGTCCCGGGTGGCGTTGGAGACGTCGACGAGGATCTTGCCGGTGAGTTCGGCGCGCAGTCCGGTGAGGCGTTCCAGGGAACCGTCACCGGGTGTCGCGTTGATGACGACGTCCGCGGTACGGGCGGCGGTGCGCTGGTCGGCGACGGTGATCCCAGGGTGGGCGCGGGCGGCGGCGCCCTGGGGGTCGCGGACGCCGAGGGTGATCCGGTGTCCGGCCGCGGCGAGCTTGTCGGCGAGGCCGGCGCCGACGCGGCCGGCGCCCAGGATGCCGATGCTGGTGGTGGTCATGGGGTGGTGCTCCTTACGGTGTCGGGGTGGGTGTCCGGTCAGGCGAGGGGCGCGAGGACCGTGAGGGCGGCCCCGTGGACGCCGGGGGCGGCGGCCAGGAAGTCGCGGCTGCCGGTGTGCCAGGGCTCGCCCGCCAGGTCGGTGACGGTGCCTCCGGCCTCGGCGACCAGGAGGGCGCCGGCGACCAGGCCGGAGCGGACGTCGGAGAACTGCCAGAACGCGTCCGTGCGTCCGGCGGCGACATGGATCAGCTGCATCGTGGCGGGCACGGAGACCCGTACCACCAGGCCGTTGACGAGCATCGCGGTGACCGAGTCGCCGATCCGCCGGAAGGTGCGCTCGTCCTCGCCGGGCCTGGCCTGCCCGGTGCCGACGAGCGCGGCACCCAGGTCGGTCTTGGCGGAGGCCTTCAGCGGCCGGTCGTTCAGCCGGGCGCCACCACCGGCGACCGCGGTGTAGGTGTCGCCGGTCAGCGGCAGATGGACGACGGTGAGGACCGGCCGGTTGTCGCGGACCAGGGTGGCGGTGACGGCCCAGTCGTCCATGCCGTGCACATGGTTGATGTTTCCCTCGGCCGGGTCCACGACCCACCACTCCCCCGGCGGGAGCGCGCCGCCGGCCAGTTCGTCCTCGGCCCACCGCGACCCCTCGCGGGCCCGCAGCAGCGGCTCCCGCAGCACCTCCAGCACCGCGTCGTCGTTGGCGTGGATCTCGGCGACGACCTCGTCCAGGCTCACCCCCCGGGCCTGCGGGGTGTGGCGGTCGAGCAGCGTGCGGCCGGCGGTCCGCACCGCCTCGGTCACCTCGGCGAGCAGCGTCGTTCCGGCGGCGAAGGGCATGGCTGAACTCATGGCGGACTCCCTGGAGTCGAGTGGGGTGGTGAGGTGCGGAAGAGGGACCGGCCCGTCCCCGCACCTCGAACGTAGGGGGCCGCACAGTTAACGACAAGTGCATGCTTGTCACTTGTAGAGTTACCGCCATGCAACTGGACCTCAACCTGCTGACGGCCCTGGACGCGCTCCTGGAGGAGGGCAGCGTCACCGGCGCCGCGGCCCGGCTCCATGTCACCGCACCGGCGATGAGCCGTTCCCTGGGCCGTATCCGCAAGGTCACCGGGGACCAGATCCTGGTCCGCACCGGCCGCGGCATGGTCCCCACCACCCGCGCGCTGGCCATGCGCGCCGAGGTCCACGCCCTCGTACAGCAGGCCCACCGCCTGCTGTCCGCGCGGACGGAACTCGATCTGGCGTCCCTGGAGCGGGTGTTCACCGTGCGCTGGCACGACGCCCTGATCGCGGCCTGCGGCACCGCCCTGACCGCGGCCGTGCACCGGCAGGCCCCCGGCGTCCGGCTGCGCCTCTCGGCCGAACCGGGCGCCGACGACCCCGAGTTGCGCCGGGGCGAGGTCGATCTCGCCTCGGGCTCCACCGAGCCGACCGCCCCCGGCATCCGCCACCGCCTTGTCGGCAGCGACCGGCTGGTCGTCGCCGTCCGGCCGGGCCACCCCCTCACCGACGGCCCGCTGAGCGCCGACGACCCACGGAGCGCCGAGCGCTACGCGGCCGCCGACCATGTCACCGTCTCCCGGCGGGGCAGCCTGCGCGACCCGATCGATGACGCCCTGGCCGCGCGGGGCCTCGCGCGACGGGTGGTCGCCGCCGGTCCCACCGCCGCGTTCGCGCTGGCACTCGCCTGCGACGGCGACGCGGTGGCCACCCTGCCCGACCTGGTCACCCGGGCGGAGCGGGACCGGCTCGGCCTGGTCACCCTGCCGCTGCCCGTCCCACTGCCCGAGGTCCCGCTCCACCTGCTGTGGCACCGGCGCTACGACGACGACCGCGCCCATGGCTGGCTGCGCGAGCTGGCCACCGCGACCCTCCGGGAGGTCTTCGCACCCCGGCACGCCTGAGGCCCCGGGGGGCCGCCCAGGGACCGGCTATCGCCCGGGCGCTCAGCCCTCGGAGCGCCGCTTGCGGGCGTGGGTGCGCGCCTTCATCCGGTTGCCGCAGGTCGCCATGGAGCACCACCGGGCGGTGCCGGGCCGGCTGTGATCGACGAGGAAGAGGTTGCACTCCTCGTTGGCGCAGGGCCGCAGCCGCCGCGGCAGTTCCACGGTGACGCGGGACCAGGCGAGCACCACCCGGGCCGCCAGCTCCTCGTCCGGCGCCGCCTCCAGCCGCCAGGACACCCCCGCGGCCGACACCTCCGGGCGCAGCCGCACCCGGTCGAGCACCGCGGCGAGCCCGCCCACCTCCGCCGACCCGCCCCGGACAAGCGCCTGCACAGCGTCCCGCACCCGGCGCAGGCGGTCCCGCTCCCCCTTCGTCCCGCAGCCCCCGAGGGCCCGCGCCCAGTCGGCCGCCTCCGGCTCGTCCAGGGTGTCCGTGGGACGGCCGTCGACCACCGGGGCGCTGTTGAGCACGGCGAGCAGCAGTTCCTCGTCCTCCACCACGGCCCGACCCTCCTCCTTGACGCGCCATACGACCCTGTGCACCATGAAGAATAAACTAACCGCTTAATTCGACTTTAGGGGTTACCGTGGTCGCTGTTCACCACCGGACCGTGGACGTCGACGGCCTGACCGTCTTCTACCGGGAGGCGGGCCCGTCGGACGCCCCCGTCCTGCTGCTGCTGCACGGCTATCCGACGAGCTCGCACATGTTCCGGCACCTGATACCGGCGCTGGCCGGTCCCTACCGGGTGATCGCGCCCGACCACATCGGCTTCGGCCGCTCCTCGGCGCCCAGCACCTCGGACTTCACCTACACCTTCGACGCCCTCGCCGAGGTGACCCGCGGCTTCCTGTCCGCCCTCGATGTGCACCGCTACGCGATCTACGTCCAGGACTACGGCGCGCCCATCGGCTGGCGCCTGGCGCTGGCCTCCCCGGAGGCCGTCACCGCCGTCGTCTCGCAGAACGGCAACGCCTACGAGGACGGCTTCGTCCCGGACTTCTGGGAGCCCGTCTGGGCCTACGGGGCGCGGCCCACCCCCTCGACCGAGGCGGCGCTGCGGCCCGCCCTGGGCCGGGAGGCCGTCGAGTGGCAGTACACCCACGGCGTCCCCGACCCCACCCTGATCGATCCCGACGCCTGGGAGCACGACCTGGCCCTGCTCGCCCGGCCCGGCGTGGACCGCGCCCAACTCGCCCTGTTCGGCGACTACACCGGCAACCGGGCCCTGTACCCGGCGGTGCACGAGTGGCTCCGCTCCCACCGCGTCCCCGTCCTCGCGATCTGGGGCCGCAACGACGAGATCTTCGCGGCCGCCGGGGCGGAGGCGTTCCGCCGCGACGCCCCGGACGCGGAGGTCGTCCTGCTCGACGGGGGCCACTTCCTCCTGGAGAGCCACCTCGACGCGGTCGCCGCCGCGATCCTCCGCTTCCGCCCGCGGGTGCCGGGCACGCCCCTCGACGGCTGACGGCACACCCCCTCGCCGACCCGCCCGGCCCCCTCGCATCCGTCCGCCGATCGTCGGAGACTGGGCGGCGACGATCGTGGAGACCGTCCATGGGGACGGGCGCCGGCGGAGGGGAAGCGGATGCGGGAAAGCCATCGCACCGAGGCGGAGCGGCTGTTGGCGCGGGCCGTGGAGGACGAGGTGCGCCGCTCGGGCGGGCGGGCCGACGCCGGGGTGCTGCTGTCGCGGGGGCGGGCGGCGCTGGACGGGATGGCGGCGAGCGCCGCCGAGGAGTACGCCGCCTACACCGGTGCGCTGGCCGAGGCGGGCGCGGACCGGCCACCGCTGTCGGCGCGGCTGAGCCGGCAGGCGGTCGGCGGGCCCGCGCTGGTCACCGCGGTCGCCGCGGTGGCCGCCGCCGGGGCGGACCTGGCGCTGGGCACCGCGGCCGGGACCGCGCTGGGCGCCGGGGCCGTGGTCGCCGTGGCGGGCGCGGCCACCACGGTGCTGCGGGCCACCGCCGGGCACTGGCCGGCCGCGCACCGCAGGGCCGGGGCGGCGGGCCAGCCGGGCGGCGCCGAGCAGTTGCGGCTCCAGTGGCTGACCGCGCTGGAGGTACGGGGCATCCGGCCCTTCCTGGACCAGCAGCGCGTCCTGGCCGCGGCCGGCGAGCGCGCGCCTGCGACCGCCACGGCCGGTTCCGGGCCCGCCCTGCGCGGGGTGGACCGCAGCGCACTGGCTCGCCGCCGTACCGCCCTGGCGCAGTCCTTCGCGCAACTCCCCGCCGAGGCCGAGCCGTTCGCCGGGCGGCGGACCGAGCTGGAGCGGATCGGCCAGTGGGTCCGGGCGGGCCGGGCGGCCACCGGGACCCAGCCGGTGGTGGTCGTGCTGCACGGCGAGGCGGGCTCCGGCCGGACCGCGCTCGCGGTGCGCGCCGCCCACCAGTCGCGCGACCTGTTCCGCGGCGCCTGCCTGGTCGATCTGCGCGGCTCGGGGCCCGGCGGGCGGCCCGTGTCCACCCGGGACGCGCTGCTGCACCTGCTGAACCGGCTGGGCGCGCCCCGCGAGCAGCTGCTGTTCCGGGAACGCGGGGACAGCGAGCCGCAGTTGCGCCGGCTCACCGAGCTGTACCACCAGCATCTGCGGGACCTGCCGGTCGTGGTGGTGCTGGACGAGGCGCGGGACGCCGAGCAGGTGCGCGCCCTGCTGCCGGAGCGCTCCGACAGCCTGGTGCTGGTCACCGCGCGGGAGCCGCTGGAGCTGGGCGAGGACGCGCCCGCGCGGACCCACCAGCTGGCGGTGGGCGCCCTGGACCCGGCGGACGCCGAGGAGTTGCTGCGGGCGGGGTCCGCCGCCGAGGGCCGCCCCTATGACGCCCAGGGGTGGGACCGGCTGGCCGCGTCCGCGGGTGGGCTGCCCCTCGCCCTGCGGATCACCGGGGCGGCGGTGGGTGACCGCCCCGCCTCCGAGGTCGCCGCCTCGCTGGCCGCCCGGGACGGCGGCCCGGTGGAGCGGGCCGTGGCCGAGCGGTACGAGACCGGGCTCGGCGAGGAGGCCCGGCGGCTGTTGCGCCGGCTGTCGCTGGCCGGCCGGGCCTCGCTGGGCGCGGCGGCGGCCGCGGTGCTGATCGCCTCGGACGAGGAAGAGGCGGCCGCGCTGCTGCGCGAGCTGGCCGGGGCGGGGCTGCTGGACCGGGTGCGCGGCGAGCGGTTCCGGCTGCACGACGCGGTACGGGCGTTCGCGGCCGGGCGGCTGCGGGCCGAGGAGGACCCGGCCGAGGTGACCGCCGCCCGGGAACGGCTGATCAAGGCGTACGCGGAGCTGGCGGACACCGTGATCCGGATGGTCGACGGCAAGATGTCCACCCGCGCGGGCCGCTTCACCGGGCACGGCTTCACCTCGCTGGAGGCGGCGCTGCGCTGGCTGGACGACGAGTCCGGCTTCATCACGGCGACCCTGCGGCACGCCGCGGACGTCAGCCGGCAGACGGTGCTGGAGCTGCTGGGCGCGCTCTGCGACTACTGCCTGCTGCGCGGCGACCTCTACCGGCTGGGCGTGCTCCAGGAGCTGGCCGAGCAGGTGGACCAGGGGCTGCTGCAGCGCTCCGTGCAGTGGCGGACCGGTATCGCCGCCCGCCAGCTCGGCGAGCTGGACACCGCCCGTACCACCCTGGCCTCGGTGGTCTCGCTCTACCAGGAGGCCAACCAGGACGCGGAGACCGCGCTGGCACTCTGCTCCCTGGGCATCACCCTGCACCACCAGGGCAACCTCGCGGAGGCCGCGGACCGGCTCCGGGAGGCGCTGGCGCTCCAGCAGCCCGCGGAACTGGCGGCCGACCGGGCCTGGACGCTGCACGCCCTGGCGGCGGTGGAGCGCGACCGGGGCGATGTGGCGGAGGCGCTGGCCCTGCTGGACACCTCGCTGGCCCTGCACCGGAGCGGCGAGTCCGTGCACGGCGAGGCCTGGGCGCACTTCCAGCTCGGCCAGGCCCGGCTGCGGCTGGGCGAGGTGGCCCGGGCCGAGGAGGAGCTGCGCACCGCGCTGGAGCTGTACGGGCGCACCCGGGACGAGCGCGGCGAGGCCTGGGCGCTGACCCAGCTGGGCCGGGCCCGGCTGGTGGACGGCGACCCGGGCCCGGCCGTCGAGGGCCTGCGGACCGCCCTGGCCCGGCACCGGGACAACGAGGACGCCCGCGGCGAGGCGTGGACCCTGTACTACCTGGGCCAGGCGCTGGAGGACGGCGGCGACCGGGACGAGGCGGTACGGGAGCTGGAGCGGGCCCGGGCGATGTTCTCCCGGATGCGGGACGTCTACGGGCTGGCCTGCGCCCGCCACCACGCCGGGCGGGCCACCCGGGACCAGGGCGCCGCCCGCACCGGCGGGCTGCGCAACTCCGGGTTCGCCCGTCAGCTGCTGACGGACGCCCGCGCCGACTTCCGGCGGATCGGCCTGGCGTACGGGGAGGGCTGGGCCTGTCTGGAGCTGGCGGTGATCGACGCGGGCAACGGCCGCGCCCCGCAGGCGCTCGCCCTCTGCGAGGAGGCGGCCGTCCTGTTCGGCACCGCCGGCGACCGGCGCGGCGGCGACTGGGCCCGCTTCCTGCGCTGCACCCTGCTGCCGTACGCCTCACCAGGCGGCGTGGAGGTCGGCACGGTCGTCGCCCAGGAGGAGCTGACCCGCCTCGCCGCCGACGGCCACCCGGCCCGCGACCCCCGCCTCGCCGACGCCCTCGCCACCTGGGGCCTGGTCCTGGAACGGGGCATCCGCCTGGACTCCCCCTGGCAGGCCTGGGCCCTGGGCCTCACCCCCACCCGGGCCGCCGCCGAAACAGCCGGCCTCCCACCGGCCGCCCCCGGCACCGAGGACGCCGAGGCCTGACGCGGCAGTGGTACGGGAGCGGAGGCCCGCCACGCGTAGGCACGCCGGTGTACGGCCCCGCTCCCGGGGCCGTACACCCTGCCGGCCGGGCCGCCCGCCCGACCGCGGGTGCGGGCCGTCCGCGTACCGGCTGCTACTCGCCGCGCCTCGCGCCGGCCCCCGTGCCGACGGACGGCTCGGGGGACTCCTCGAAGTCCACCCGCTTCATGTGCCGGTTCATCGACTTCATCAGGGCCCAGACGGCCAGTGCCATCACCGCGAAGACGATGAAACCGAGGACGCCGGGGGTGACCTTGTTCTCGTCCAGCTCCTTGGCGAGCGGGACGAGGTGGACCATGGCCTGGTGTGCGCTCATGTCAGGCATTGTCGCGGATGCCCGCGAAGAGGTCGTCCTCGGGGAGGGATGTGGGCACCACGGTCTTGGCGAGCTCGTAGTCCTCGGTGGGCCACAGCTCCTTCTGGACGTCCATCGGCACCCGGAACCAGCCGCCGTCCGGGTCGATCTGCGTGCGGTGCGCGATCAGCGCCTTGTCCCGGGTCTCGAAGAAGTCCGCGCAGGGGACATGGGTGGTGAGGTTCCGCTCGACGTGCTCGGACTCGTCCCAGCGCTTCAGCCACTCGCCGTACGGGGACTCCAGCCCCCGGGCCGTCAGCCCGTCGTGCAGGGCCTGGGTGCGGGCGCGGTTGAAGCCCTGGTTGTAGTAGACCTTCGCCACCTGCCAGACCGGCCCGAACTCCGACTCCGGGTACTTCTCCGGGTCGGCCGCGCCCTCGAAGGCCACCATGGTGATCTTGTGGGTCATGATGTGGTCCGGGTGCGGGTAGCCGCCGTTCTCGTCGTAGGTGGTCACCACCTGCGGACGGAAGGCCCGGATCGAGCGCACCAGCCGGCCGGCCGCCTTGTCCACGTCCTCCAGGGCGAAGCAGCCCTGCGGCAGCGGCGGCAGCGGGTCGCCCTCGGGCAGCCCGGAGTCCACGAATCCCAGCCACTCCTGGCGTACTCCGAGGATCTCGCGGGCCTCGTCCATCTCCTTGCGGCGGACCTCGTGGATGTTCTCCTCGATGTACCGGTCGCCCTGGAGCTTCGGGTTGAGGATGGAGCCGCGCTCGCCTCCGGTGCAGGTGACGACCAGCACGTCCACCCCCTCGGACACATACTTGGCCATCGTCGCCGCGCCCTTGCTCGACTCGTCGTCGGGGTGGGCGTGAACGGCCATCAGTCGCAGCTGCTCAGTCAAGGCTCGGTCCTCAGGTGAAAGGGTGGCTCAGATGAAATCGTGGCTCGGCAGGCTTCTATAGTGACGGAACCGGCGGTCGGAAAATTCCGCCATGGAGCGGCGTAAGGCCGCATACGGCCTCAGACAGCCGGATACGGCCGAGGACCGGGCGAGAGGACACGGACGGATGAGCACGGTGCGCGAGCAACTGCCCGAGGGGCGTTACGGCCGCTCGGCGGACGAGCGCGCCGACCGGCGGCTCAAGGCCGTCGGCTCGGTGCTGGGTGTGCTGCTGCTCGCCCTGGTCGGCTGGTTCGGCTACGACTACATCGCCGGTCAGAAGGTCAGCGCCGAGATGATCAAGTTCGACGTGTCCGCGGACGACCGGGTGCAGGTGCACCTGGAGGTCCGCAAGGACGGCGGCGCCGCCGGCTCCTGCACCCTGCGCGCGCTCGCCGAGGACGGCGGTGAGGTGGGCCGCCGGGACGTCCGCTTCGACCAGCCCGCGGACCGGGTCGACGAGGTCGTCACCGTGCGCACCACCCGCAGGGCGACCAGCGTCCAGCTGATGGGCTGCACCTCGGAATGACCGGGGTGGCGCCCCCCGTACCGGGGTAGGCGCGATCCAGGACCGGGCCGCGCCCCCGACCGATCGCGAACGATCACTCGGCGGCACCATCGGCCACCGTGCCGGCGATAGTTTCGTCACGTTTGTCCTCCCTCTTGCCCGCCTGAATTGTTAGGCTCGTGGTTTCGCCCATCCAGGACGGCACAGAATCCCGGGTAGGGCGATGCTTTGTATCCCAGTACCGACGAGGAGCACCCGTGACCCAGACCAGCGACAACGTCACCTGGCTCACCCAGGAGGCGTACAACCAGCTCAGGGCCGAGCTGGAGTACCTGTCTGGTCCCGCGCGAACCGAGATCTCCGCCAAGATCGCGGCCGCCCGGGAGGAGGGGGACCTGCGCGAGAACGGCGGGTACCACGCGGCCAAGGAGGAGCAGGGCAAGCAGGAGCTCCGGGTCCGCCAGCTGACCCAGCTGCTGGAGCAGGCGAAGGTCGGCGAGGCCCCGTCCCAGAGCGGCGTGGTCGCGCCCGGCATGGTGGTGACCATCGCCTTCGACGGCGACGAGGACGACACCCTGACCTTCCTGCTCGCCTCCCGTGAGTACGCCAGCGCCGACATCGAGACCTACTCCCCGCAGTCGCCCCTGGGGTCCGGGGTCAACGGCAAGAAGGTCGGCGAGGACGCGGAGTACGAGCTCCCCAACGGCAAGAAGGCCGCGGTGAAGGTCCTGGAGGCCAAGCCCTACCAGGGCTGAGCCGCCCCCACGGGCCATGACGGCGAGGGGCCGGGTCCGCGCACGGAGCGCGGGCCCGGCCCCTCCTCGTACCGCCTCCCCTCAGGGGCGCGCCTCAGGCCGCCGAGCGGTACTTGCGGACGGCCAGGGTCCGGAAGACCACCACGATCAGCACCGACCAGATCAGCGAGGCCCACACCGGGTGCTGCATGGGCCAGGCGTCCGGCGCCCGGTAGCCCGGCGGGAAGTTGCCGAACAGCTCCCGGCAGGCCTGCACGGTGGCACTGAACGGGTTCCACTCCGCGATGTGCCGCAGGAAGGCGGGCATGTTCTCCGCCGGGACGAACGCGTTGGAGATGAACGTCAGCGGGAACAGCCAGATCAGCCCGCCGGAGGTGGCCGCCTCCGGGGTCCGCACGGACAGCCCGATCAGCGCACCGATCCAGGAGAAGGCGTAGCCGAGAAGGAGCAGCAGCACGAAGCCCAGCAGCACCTTGCCGAGGTTCTCGTGGGTGCGCCAGCCGACCAGCAGGGCGACGGCGGCGAGGACCACCAGGGTGAGCGCGGTCTGCACCAGATCGGCCAGGGTGCGCCCGGTCAGCACCGCGCCGCGCGCCATCGGCAGCGAGCGGAAGCGGTCGATCAGGCCCTTGTGCATGTCGTCGGCGATTCCGGCACCCGCGCCGGCGGTGGCGAAGGTGACGGTCTGCGCGAAGATGCCGGCCATCAGGAACTCGCGGTAGGCCTCGGCGGAGGTGCTGCCGCCGACGGCGATCGAGCCGCCGAAGACATAACTGAACAGCACCACGAACATCACCGGCTGGATGATCCCGAAGATGATCATCTCCGGGATCCGCAGCATCCGGATCAGGTTCCGTCTGGCGATGACCAGCGAGTCCCTGACCGACTGGGTGAGGGCGCCCCGGCGCTGCGGGGCCTCGACGGCGGAGGCGGTCGGTGCGGTGGCGGTCACTGGTCGGTCTCCTTGCGGCTACGGGGTCCCTGGCCGCCCTCGCCGGGCCCGGCACCGTTCCCGGCACCGCCCTCGGCGGCGGCCTGGCCCTCCTCGGCGGAATGGCCGGTGAGCGAGATGAACACGTCGTCGAGGGTGGGGCGGCGCAGCCCGATGTCGTCGATCTCCACGCCCCGGGCGTCCAGTTCGCGGATGACCTCGGCGAGCAGCTTGGCGCCGCCGGTGACCGGGACGGTGAGCCGGCGGGTGTGGGTCTCCACGGCGACCTCGCCCTTGCCGAAGCCGGCCAGCACGGCGCGGGCCGGGTCGATCTCCTCGGGCCGGTGGACGACCACCTCGACCCGCTCGCCGCCGGTGCGCTGCTTGAGCTGGTCGGAGGTGCCCCGGGCGATCACCCGCCCGTGGTCGACCACGCAGATGTCATGGGCCAGGTGGTCGGCCTCCTCCAGGTACTGGGTGGTGAGCAGCAGGGTGGTGCCGCCGGCCACCAGTTCCTGGATGACCTCCCAGAGCTGCTGGCGGTTGCGCGGGTCGAGCCCGGTCGTCGGCTCGTCCATGAACATCACCGGCGGCGAGACGACGAGCGCGGCGGCGAGGTCGAGCCGGCGGCGCATACCGCCGGAGTAGGTCTTGGTGGGGCGGTCGGCGGCCTCGGTGAGGCGGAACCGCTCCAGCAGCTCGGTCGCGCGGGCCTTCGCCGCCCGCCCGGACATCTGGTAGAGCTGCCCGACCATCCGGAGGTTCTCGCGGCCGGTGAGGTACTCGTCGACGGCGGCGAACTGGCCGGACAGCCCGATGGCCCGGCGCACCTCGTCGGGCTGCCTCAGCACGTCGAGGCCGGCCACGACGGCCCGGCCGCTGTCCGGTCTGAGCAGGGTGGTGAGCACGCGTACGGCGGTGGTCTTCCCGGCGCCGTTGGGCCCGAGCAGTCCGAGGACTGTCCCTTCCGGGACATCGAGGTCCACACCGTCCAGAGCCCGGACTTTGCCGAAGGTCTTCACCAGACCCTCGGCATGGATTGCGCCTGGCATGGGGTCTCCTTGAGTGCCGCGGCGGGTCCCGGGAGCCTGCCCGGTCCGCCCTCGCGGCTGTGATCGAAGCCACTTACGCTAGGCCGGCAGTATCACGCCATTCAAGCCCTTTTCCCTAGCACAGATGTTCGATACATCTACGGCCGCCCGGAGAGGCCGGCGGCGGATTCCCCGCCCCTCATCCGATGACCGCGTACCCCTCCTCCCCCAG
Source organism: Streptomyces lichenis (assembly GCF_023218175.1). Lineage (GTDB taxonomy): Bacteria > Actinomycetota > Actinomycetes > Streptomycetales > Streptomycetaceae > Streptomyces > Streptomyces lichenis. The sequence continues at coordinate 13,415 of NZ_JALPTH010000053.1, forward strand.
CGCCGCCGCCACCTCGGCGCAGTGCTCCGGGCCCTTGGTCTCCAGATGCACCTCCACCTCGACCTCGGTCAGCCCCAGCCGCGGGTTGGTCCGCACATGGGCCACGTCCAGCACGTTGGCGTCCAGCCGGGAGAGCACCCCGAGCAGGGTGGCCAGCGCGCCCGGGCGGTCGGACAGCCGCAGCCGCAGGCTCAGATAGCGGCCCGCGGCCGTCATCCCATGGCGCAGGATGCGCTGCATCAGCAGCGGGTCGACGTTCCCGCCGGAGAGCACCGCCACCACCGGCCCGCGCCCGGCGAACGCCTCCGGGGCGCTCAGCAGCGCGGCGACCGGGCTCGCCCCGGCCGGCTCCACCACCTGCTTGGCGCGTTCCAGGCAGAGCAGCAGCGCCGAGGAGAGCGCGTCCTCGGAGACCGTGCGCACCTCGTCCACCGCCTCCCGGACCAGGTCGAAGGTGACATCGCCGGGGCGGCCCACCTTGATGCCGTCGGCCATGGTCGCCGCGGTGTCCACGGTCAGCGGGCGGCCCGCCGCCAGCGAGGGCGGATAGGCGGCCGCCGCCTCCGCCTGCACACCGATCACCCGTACGTCCGGCCGCAGCGCCTTCACCGCCACCCCGATCCCGGCGGCGAGCCCACCGCCGCCGATGCCGACCACGATGGTCCGCACCTCGGGGCACTGCTCCAGGATCTCCAGGCCCACCGTGCCCTGCCCGGCGATGATGTCCAGGTGGTCGAAGGGGTGGATGAAGACCGCGCCGGTCTCCCGCGCGTACTCCTGCGCGGCCGCCAGCGTCTCGTCCACCACCTGCCCGTGCAGCCGCACCTCGGCCCCGTACTCCCGGGTGGCCGCCACCTTCGGCAGCGGGGCGCCGACCGGCATGAACACGGTCGAGCGGACCCCCTGGAGCGAGGAGGCGAGGGCGACGCCCTGCGCGTGGTTGCCGGCCGAGGCGGCGACCACCCCGGCGGCCTTCTCCTCCGGCCGCAGCCCGGAGATCCGTACGTACGCCCCGCGCAGCTTGAACGACCCGGTGCGCTGGAGGTTCTCGCACTTGAGGTGCACCGGGGCACCGACCAGGGCGGACAGATGGCGGCTGCCCTCCAGCGGAGTCGTCCGCGCCACCCCGGCGAGCATCTTCTGCGCCCCCCGGACGTCGTCGAGGATGAGCGAGGGTGAGGAGTGTGACGTACGGAAGCTCATGACCCCAGTGTCTCAGCCGGTCACAGGCCTCATCACGTTTGCGCAGCGCCCGTACGGAGCCGCATCCGGCCGCGTACTGTGTCCCCCACCAACCCGACCGTCTCCGCACGAGAGAGCCTCGCAGCCATGCCCACATCTCAGGACATGACGACTGATATCGACCCCGGCCTCCTCGATGCCCTCCAGCACCAGGTGGCCGTCTTCGCCCGGCGGGCTGAGCAGACCCGTCTCGGCGGCACCGGACAGCTCCGCAACTCCATGGACCGGGCGGCGTACCTGCTGCTCAACCGGCTCGACCAGGAAGGCCCGATGGGCGTCAAGGCGCTCGCGGCCGGGATGGGCATCGACTCGTCCACGGTCACCCGGCAGGTGGCCCCGCTGGTCGACACCGGCCTGGTCAAACGCACCTCGCACCCGGAGGACGGCCGGGCCGTGGTGCTCCAGCTCTCCCCGCGCGGCCAGACCCGCCTGGAGGAGGTGCGCTCCTCCCGGCGCGAGCTGATGGCGCAGGTGACGGGCGGCTGGAGCGAGGCGGAGCGGGAGTCCTTCTGCACCCTGCTGACCCGCTTCAACTCGGCGCTCTCCGCCCGCCAGGCCGGACTGCCGCCCGCCGAGAACGAGGCCGCGCCGACCTCTTGACCGGGCCGACCCCTTGACCGGAACAGGGCACCCGGCCTGATATGAGGGGGTGCGCCCGCTCTCCCGGCCCGCGAAGGGCCCCGCCGCCGTGCACCCCCTCGCGGGGTCAGCCGCCCCGGACCCGCCACCGCCACCCCCCGAGGCCTTCGAAGCGTTCTTCACGGGCACCGCTCCCCGGCTGCTGCACGCGGCCACCCTGCTCACCACCGAGCGGCCGGACCGCAACCCCCGCGCCCAGGCACTGCTGGCGTCGGCGCTGGCCGGGGCGTACGCCCGCTGGGACCGGCTGCGCGACGAGGACCCCTGGGAGCTGGCCCGGCGGGCCCTGGTGCTCCGGTTCGCCCGATCCGCCTGGCGCCACCGAAGACCCCGGGGCGGGGCGCTGTCCCGGCTCACCCCGAGGGAGCGGCTGGTGGTGGTGGCGCTGGTCTACGAGCGGATGGGCGAAGAACAGCTCGCCGCGCTGCTCGGCCTCTCCCCCCACCGCGTGCGGAGCATACGGGCCAGGGCGGCGGCCGCCCTCCTCACCCCGGAGGCACACCGCACCCCCTGGCGCCCCCGGGCCCCCCGACTGCTCGGCGCCGGACGGTGAGCGGCAGAGCCCTCCCCGTACCGGGCGAGGGCCGCGGCCTCCCCGCGTCGGACGAGGACCTCAGACGCCTACTCGCCGCCCCCGGCCGGCTGCCCCCCGTACCGGACGGGCTGCTGCCGCTGGTGGTACGCCGCGGGGCGCGGGCCCGCCGCCGCGCCCGGCTGCTCCGGCTGGCCGGCTGGCTGCTGCTCGCCGCCGCGCTCGCCGCCTTCGCCACCTGGGCCGCGGTGGTGCAGCCCTGGCAGATCCCGCCGTACGAGACCGCCCCGCCCCTCACCGGCTGGTGACCCCTCCCCGTACCCGTACACACCGAGAAGGGGTCACCGTCTAGTCTCTACGGGCCTCAGTCCCCCAGCGCCTGCCGCAGGTCGGCCAGCAGGTCGTCCGCGTTCTCGATGCCGACCGACAGCCGGACCAGGTCGGCCGGGACCTCCAGCAGCGAGCCGGCCACACTGGCGTGCGTCATCAGACCCGGGTGCTCGATCAGCGACTCCACACCGCCCAACGACTCACCAAGCGTGAACAGTTTCGCGCGGTTGCAGACCTCCACCGCCGCCTGCTCGCCGCCCTCCACGCGGAACGAGACCATCCCGCCGTAGCCGCGCATCTGCTTGGCCGCGACCTCGTGGCCCGGGTGCTCCGGCAGGCCCGGGTACAGCACATGGGTGACCTTGGGGTGGCGGCTGAGCATCTCGGCCACCTTGGCGGCGTTCTCCCCGTGCCGGTCCATCCGCACCGCGAGCGTCTTGATACCGCGCAGCACGATCCAGGAGTCGAACGGCCCGGCGACCGCGCCCATGGCGTTCTGGTGGTACGCCAGCTCCTCACCCAGCTCCGCGTCGGCCGTCACCAGGGCGCCGCCCACCACGTCGGAGTGGCCGCCCATGTACTTGGTGAGCGAGTGCACCACCACGTCCGCCCCCAGCGCCAGCGGCTGCTGGAGGTACGGGCTGGCGAAGGTGTTGTCCACCACCAGCTTCACCCCGGAGGTGCGGGCCACGTCCGCCAGCGCCGCGATGTCGGTGATCCCGAGCAGCGGGTTGGAGGGCGTCTCGACCCAGATCGCCTTGGTCCGGTCGGTGATCGCGGCCTTCACCGCGGCCGGGTCGGAGGTGTCGGCGACCGACCACTCCACGCCCCAGCGGCTGGCGACCTTGGCGAAGAGCCGGAAGGTGCCGCCGTAGGCGTCGTTGGGGATCACCACATGGTCGCCGGGGACGAGCAGCGCGCGCAGCAGGCAGTCCTCCGCGGCGAGCCCGGAGGCGAAGGCGAGCCCCCGCCGCCCGCCCTCCAGCGCCGCGAGGTTCTCCTCCAGCGCGGTACGGGTCGGGTTGGCGCTGCGGCTGTACTCGTAACCGCCGCGCAGCCCGCCGACCCCGTCCTGCTTGTAGGTGGAGACCTGGTAGATCGGCGGCACGACGGCGCCGGTCAGCGGGTCGGCGGTGTTGCCCGCGTGGATGGCGCGGGTCTCGAAGTTCTGGTGGGTGGTGTGCTGGTCGCTCATGGCCCCGAGGGTAGTCGCCGCACCACCCCCACCCCGCCCGCGTACGACCCGAACGCCCCTCCGGTGGTACGCCCCCCCGTCCGCCCGCCGCCGCCATCAGCACCCGGTCAGTTGTCCGTAGTCTCCGCCT
>NZ_JALPTH010000054.1 GCF_023218175.1 Streptomyces lichenis
CTCCCCGACTTTATCAGAATCATTCCGACCGGCCTAATCGGCCGGTTTTGTGATTCTGGGGGAATCGAGGGGGGTGGCTCCTGCGGAATGCTTTCCGCACTGGAGCGAGAGAGATGTTAGTAAGTGCGGTCGAACTTGTCCAGTTCGAGGCAACCGTTAGAATCTACCTCCCCGCAAGCACCGTGTCAACGGTTTTTGTGGGCGAAGAGGACAGTAGCAGCTCCGCGGGGCCGAACGCACATCAGGCCGCGGTGGGCAGCTCGGCGCTGCGGTGGGGGGCTTCCACGTCGCCGGTCTCGCCGGCCCTGGCAGCGCGGCCGCCCAGCACGTACACGTACAGCAGGAAGCCCGCCTCGGCGGCGATGCCGATGGCGATCCGGGCCCAGGTGGGCAGGCCGGACGGGGTCACGAAGCCCTCGATGACACCGGACACGAGCAGGACGAGTGCCAGGCCGATGGCCATTCCGACGGCTGCGCGGCCCTGTTCGGCCAGGGCCGACCGGCGGGACCGCGGGCCGGGGTCGATGACCGTCCAGCCGAGCCGGAGTCCGGTGCCGGCGGCGACGAAGACCGCGGTGAGTTCGAGCAGGCCGTGTGGGAGGAGCAGGCCGAGGAAGGTGTCGAGTCGGCCTGCGGACGCCATCAGACCGAGGCCGATCCCGACGTTCATCATGTTGAGGAAGAGGATCCAGAGCACCGGGAGGCAGAGGAAGGCCCCCAGGACCAGGCACATCGCGGCGGCTTGGGCGTTGTTCGTCCACACCTGGGCGGCGAAGGACGTGGCCGGGTGGCTGGAGTAGTAGGACTCGTACTCCCCACCGGGGCGGGTCATCTCGCGTAGGTGCTCCGGGGCGGCGATGGCGGACTGCACCTCGGGGTGCGCCGCTATCCACCAGCCGATGAGCGCCGCGAGGAGGGTGGAGAGCACTGCCGTCGGCACCCACCAGTGGCGGGAGCGGTAGACGGCGGCCGGAAAGCCCCGGGTGAGGAACCGGATCGCGTCGCGCCAGGATGCCCGCCGGGTCCCGGTGACCGTCGCCCTGGCCCGGGCAACCAGCTGAGTCAGCCGGGCGGTGAGGTGCGGGTCGGGCGCGCTGGTCTGGATCAGCGACAGATGGGCGGCCGTGCGCTGGTAGAGCTCGACCAGTTCGTCGGTCTCCGCCCCGGTCAGCCGGCGACCCCGCCCGAGCAGCTGGTCGAGGCGGTCCCACTCGGCTCGGTGGGCGGTCATGAAGACGTCAAGGTCCATGATCGGCTTCTGCTCCAGGCACTGTGCGTACGGTCCGTACTAGTGCGGGCCCCGGTCCTGCGGCACGCTGACGGCCAGCTTGGCAGACTGGCGTTCGGTGGCGTCGCCTCAGGCAGGGGATGGACGTGAAGGAGAGGGTGGGCCCGTGAGCACCGTTGTGACGGGGGATGCGGTGGTGCTCGGGTTGCAGCCCGCGCGCCTGCCGAGCCGGGCCCTGGCCCTGGCGATCGATCTGGTGGTCGTCTGGTCCGCCTATCTGCTCATATCCCTCGGTCTGGCGCTGGCCACCGCCTCGCTCGACGAGGCAGCCGTGATGGCCGTGTCCATTGCCGCCTTCCTTCTGGTGCTGGTGGGCGGACCGATCGCGGTGGAGACGCTGAGCCATGGGCGGTCGCTGGGCAAGCTGGCCTGCGGGCTGCGCGTGGTTCGGGACGACGGCGGGCCCATCCGCTTCCGGCACGCTCTGGTGCGCGGCGCGATGGGGGTGGTCGAGCTGCTGATGACCTTCGGGGTGGTGGCGTGCATCGCCTCGCTGATGTCGGAGCGGGGGCGGCGGGTCGGCGATGTGTTCGCGGGGACCCTGGTGGTGCGGGAACGGATCCCGGCGGGCCGCCGGACGGCCTCACCGCCGCCAATGCCCTGGCTGGCAGGGCGGTTGGGGCAACTCGACCTCTCCGCGGTGCCGGACGAACTGTGGCTGGCGGTGCGCCAGTACCTCTCCCGGGCGGGGCAGCTCGACCCGCAGGTGGGCCGCGCGATGGCGGAACGACTGGCCGACGATCTGGTGGCGCGTACGGGGACGCCTCCGCCGGCGGGGATGCCCGCGTCGGTGTATCTGGCCGGCGTGGTCCAGGAGCGCCAGGCGCGTGACGCCCGGCGGGCGTTCCGCCCCGGCGGCCCCGCGGCTGGTGGTGATGGTGCCCAGGGCGCCGGTGGGACGGGTGGTGCCCCTGGGGCGAACCATGGCGGCGGTGGGGCTGGCGGCTCGGAGTCTGTGCGGCAGCCGGGGACGGGGTTCGCACCGCCCGCGTAACGGCCTGAGGGGCGGACCGGTACCGGCGGCGCGGGCGCTATCGGTCCGGAAGGTCGGGAAGACCGGGGAGTTCAGGAAGGACCGAGGGCGGGGTGTCGAGGTCCTCCAGCTCGATACCGGGGGCGGAAAGCACCACGTCACCGGCGATGTGAACGGTGTGGAGCTCACCGGTGTCCACCGTGCTGACCTGGTACTCGTCCACGGTCAGAGGGCCGTTGTCAGTGGGGTGCGCTTCACTGTTCACCAAGGCCCAGGACTGGTCGACGGTGAGCGGGGCGAGCACCGGGTCGGTGAAGGCGACCAGTCGTACGCGAGTGGACGGGGAACCGGGGGTGAGGCGCAGAAGCCGAGTCGTCGCGATGAGGAACGCCGGGGAGCTGCCGGTGAAGGAGTGGGCGCGCACGCTGCCTTCGCTCGCATGCTCTCCGGAAGGATCGGTACGGACCCAGGTCACGCCGTCGAGGGCGGCGCCGCGGACCCGCCATTCGCGGGCCTGGAGTTCGAGTCGGATCGGTCGGCCGAGGTCGTCGATCGCCAGGTCGACGGAGCCGTTGTGAGCACCGGAGGGGGTGGTCGTCTGTGCGACATAGCGCCAGCCGGACGGGCCGGGGGCGCAGTGGAACTGCTCTCCACCGAGAGGGGTGCGATCGTGCGGATCGTGAAGCGAATAACGGCCGCGGGGCATGGGTCCTGGGACTCTCGGGGTCGGTGTTGAGCCGCGGCGGCCGGTAGCCGGGCAGGCCCCCGTCACGGGGGTGCGGAGGCCTGCCCTGGCTCGGGCGCGGTACGGGTATCGGTGCCGATAGCCGGTGCCGCGCCCAGGCCGGGTGCGTCAGTAGCGGTAGTGGTCGGGCTTGTAGGGGCCGTCGACCTCGACGCCGATGTAGGACGCCTGCTCCGGGCGGAGCGTGGTCAGCTTGACGCCGAGGGCGTCGAGGTGGAGGCGGGCGACCTTCTCGTCCAGGTGCTTGGGGAGGACGTAGACGTCGGTCGGGTACTCCTGCGGCTTGGTGAACAGCTCGATCTGGGCCAGGGTCTGGTCCGCGAACGAGTTGGACATCACGAAGGAGGGGTGACCGGTGGCGTTGCCCAGGTTCAGCAGCCGGCCCTCGGACAGCACGATGATCTTCTTGCCGTCCGCGAAGGTCCAGGTGTGCACCTGGGGCTTGATCTCGTCCTTGACGACACCCTCGACGCGGGCGAGGCCGGCCATGTCGATCTCGTTGTCGAAGTGGCCGATGTTGCCCACGATGGCCTGGTGCTTCATCCGCACCATGTCCGCGGCCATGATGATGTCCTTGTTGCCCGTCGTGGTGACGAAGATGTCGGCCGTCTCCACGACGTCGTCCAGGGTGGTCACCTGGTAGCCGTCCATCGCCGCCTGGAGGGCGCAGATCGGGTCGATCTCGGTGACGATGACCCGGGCGCCCTGGCCGCGCAGGGACTCGGCGCAGCCCTTGCCCACGTCGCCGTAGCCGCAGACCACGGCGGTCTTGCCGCCGATGAGGACGTCGGTGGCACGGTTGATGCCGTCGACGAGGGAGTGGCGGCAGCCGTACTTGTTGTCGAACTTCGACTTGGTGACCGCGTCGTTCACGTTGATCGCGGGGAAGAGGAGGGCGCCGTCGCGGTGCATCTCGTACAGGCGGTGGACACCGGTGGTGGTCTCCTCCGTCACGCCGCGGATCTCCGAGGCGAGGCGGGTCCACTTCTGCGGGTTCTCACCCAGGGTGCGGTTGAGCACGCGCAGGATGTGCGCGTACTCCTCGCTGTCCGCGGTGGCCGGGTCCGGGGCCTGGCCGGCCTTCTCGAACTCGACGCCCTTGTGGACGAGGAGGGTGGCGTCACCGCCGTCGTCCAGGATCATGTTCGGGCCGCCGGTGGGGCTGTCCGGCCAGGTCAGCGCCTGCTCGGTGCACCACCAGTACTCCTCCAGCGTCTCGCCCTTCCAGGCGAAGACGGGGACGCCCTGGGGCTCCTCGGGGGTGCCGTTCGGGCCGACCGCGATGGCGGCGGCCGCGTGGTCCTGGGTGGAGAAGATGTTGCAGGAGGCCCAGCGGACCTGCGCGCCGAGCGCGACCAGGGTCTCGATGAGGACGGCGGTCTGCACCGTCATGTGCAGGGAGCCGGTGACCCGGGCGCCCGCCAGCGGCTGGGCGTCCGCGTACTCCGCGCGGATCGCCATCAGGCCCGGCATCTCGTGCTCGGCGAGGGTGATCTCCTTGCGGCCGAAGGTGGCCAGGGAGAGGTCGGCGACCTTGAAGTCCTGTCGGTTCGCGACAGTCGACATATCGAGCTGCTCCTCGTGTGTGGGTCGAGGGTGGGTACGTCTGGCTCTGCGAGATGGCCGCATCCAAGGATGCCTGGTCATGCTCGCAGAGCAGTCGTCGGAGGCCCTCTCTCCCTCGGCCGGTCCGTACGGGACCGCCCGACCGCCATCAGCAGCGACGTCTGACTCTTGTCACGAATCTACACCGATCGGCTGTGCGAGCCGAAGCCTTTCGGACACGGTGCAGGCCGGGTGACGCTGCGGGGCCCGGGGGGCCGAGGGACGGGAGAGGCCCGGCCTCCCCCTGAAGGGGTGGGAGACCGGGCCGTCCCAGCGGTGCTGTGCTCTTGCTGTGCCGTGCGATATCGCGCGGTGTGGTGCGGGACTGTCCGAGACGGTTACAGGGAGCCGGGGGTCTCGGGGGCCTGCGGGGCCTCGGATGCCTCGGTCTGCGGCTTGATGGCTTCCGACGGCTCGGACCTAGAGGCCTGGAAGATGTCGGGCTCCAGGTAGATGACCCGGGCGATGGGGACCGCGGCGCGGACGCGGGACTCGGCCGCGTCGATCGCCGCCGCCACCTCGGTGGCCGTGTCGTCGTGCTGCACCGCGATCTTGGCGGCGACCAGCAGCTCCTCCGGGCCCAGGTGCATGGTGCGCATGTGGATGACACCGGTCACCGTGTCACCGTCGACGAGCGAGGCCTCGATCTTCCGTACGTCCTCGATGCCGGCGGACTCGCCCAGCAGCAGCGACTTGGTCTCGGCCGCCAGCACCAGGGCGATGAGGACCAGCAGGATGCCGATGCAGAGAGTGCCGATGCCGTCCCAGACGCCGTTGCCGGTGAGGATGGCCAGGCCGACGCCGAACAGGGCCAGGACCAGGCCGACCAGCGCGCCCAGGTCCTCCAGGAGGACGACCGGCAGCTCGGGCGCCTTGGCCCGGCGGACGAACTCCTTCCAGGACTGCTTGCCGCGCAGGTGGTTGGACTCCTTGATGGCCGTACGGAACGAGAAGCTCTCCGCGAGGATCGCGAAGACCAGAACGCCGACCGGCCACCACCAGTCGGTGAGCTCGTGCGGGTGCTTGATCTTCTCGTAGCCCTCGTACAGGGCGAACATCCCGCCGAGCGAGAAGAGCACGATGGAGACGAGGAAGGCGTAGATGTAGCGCTCGCGGCCGTAGCCGAAGGGGTGCTCCGGGGTGGCCTGCCGCTTGGCCTTCTTGCCGCCGACCAGCAGCAGGCCCTGGTTGCCGGAGTCGGCGAGCGAGTGGACGCTCTCCGCCAGCATCGAGGACGAGCCGCTGAAGAGGAACGCGACGAACTTGGCGACCGCGATCGCGAGGTTCGCAGCGAGGGCCGCCACGATTGCTTTGGTTCCGCCTGACGCACTCATGGGTGCCGTCGTCCCTTCGTAGTTGCGGTGCCGGGTCCGGCCGTACGGCGTTGGACGTACGGCCGCACATTGTGGCAGCAGTGCCGGCTGGGGCGGACGTCAGACGGTGGCAGGAGCGCCCGGACGGGTCTCAGGCGACCACGGTCGCCCGGAACACCGTGCCGGTTCCGGACAGTTCGACCGGTTCGCCCGCCGGGACGAAGACAGAGCGGCCGGGCGCGAGCGGCACCTCCCCGGCCTGCGGGTTCCCGGCGGTGGCGAGCAGGATCTGCGGGGTGGCCGCGGTGAGGTCGACGGGGGCCGCGGCCTCGGCCCGTACGAAGCGGGAGAGCCGGAACTCCTCCACCGGGGTCTCGTAGACCTCCTCCCCGGACGGTGCCGCCTCCGGGCGCAGTACGGCCGGGTCGTCGGCCTCGAAGCGTACGACGCGCAGCAGTTCGGGCACGTCGACGTGCTTGGGCGTCAGCCCGCAACGCAGGACGTTGTCGGAGTTGGCCATGATCTCCACCCCGAGTCCGGAGAAGTAGGCGTGCGGGACTCCGGCTCCCAGGTAAAGGGCCTCGCCGGGCTGGAGCACCACATGGTTGAGCAGCATCGCGGCGAGCACACCCGGGTCGCCGGGGTAGTGGTGGGCGAGGGCGGCGTACGGAGCGTGGGCACCGCCGAGCCGATCGCAGGCGGCGGTGGTCTCGTGCACGGTGGCGGCGATCTCGTCGCGGTCGGCGGTGAGCAGCGCCGTCAGGACCTCCCGCAGGGCCGCCTCCTCGGGATGGGCGTGCAGCAGGTCGACGTACGGCTTGAGCGTGTCCACGTTGAGGGCGGCGAGCAGTTCGGCGCTGTCGTCGGGGATGCGGAAGCCGCAGAGTCCCTCGAACGGGGTGAGCGCGCAGATCAGTTCGGGCTTGTGGTTGGCGTCGCGGTAGTTGCGGTGCGGCGCGTCGAGCGGGACGCCGGCGCGCTCCTCGGCCGCGAAGCCGTCGCGCGCCTGCGCGAGGTCGGGGTGGACCTGGAGGGAGAGCGGTGCGTCGGCGGCCAGGAGCTTCAGCAGGAACGGCAGCCGGGGGCCGAACTTCGCCACGGTGGCGGCGCCCAGCTCCCGTTCCGGATCGGCGGTGATGAGGGCGTCGAGCGGCCGCTCGGCACCGTCTCGGACGGCTCGCGAGGGCGCGCCGGGGTGGGCGCCCATCCACATCTCGGCCTGCGGCTCACCGGTGGGTTCGGTGCCGAGCAGGTGCGGGATGGCCGTCGGAGAGCCCCAGGCGTAGGGGCGGACGGTGTTGGAGAGGCGGTCCATGGGGCCTTCCTTCGACGTTCTGCGTTCTGCGTTCCGCGTGTACGTGCCGCGTTCTGCGCTGTACGTACCGCGTTCTCGGACCGGTTCGGGCCCGTGGTTCCCGGCCACCGCGACGGGTCGGCGGCCGTACTGGTCGGGGCATGGTCGCCATCGCGTGTGTGCCCGGGATGTCCGTACGGGGTCCCTCAGGTGACGGGCGCGCGTACGGGGCTCCACGGACCGGCCGCCCCTCCGTCCGCCCACCGACCGGACCGGGGTCGCCGGTCAGGCGGACTCGCTGCCGGAGGCGAGGGCGAGGTACCCGGCGGCGAAGTCCGTCACGGCGAGCAGCTCGGCGAACGCCTCCAGTTCGGTCGCCCCCTCCTCCGGTTCCAGTTCGCTGATGGTGGTGTCATGGCCGAGCGCCAGCTCCCGGGCGGCCGGGGCGGCGCTCAGCCCGCCGGTGGGCCGGTCCCGGAGCAGGACGACCCGGGCGCGCAGGGCCTGCGCCTCCTCGACCCGGTCCCGGAAGAAGTCGTCGGGATCGGCCGCGGCCGCCAGGTCGCCGGCGAGCAGGACGCCGTGCGCCGGCAGCGCCTCGGGCAGTTCGGCGGCGAGGGCCGGGCGGCCGGCGAGCTCGGCCAGTACGGCGGCGAACCGGCGGCCGATGGGCCCGGCCGCCACCGTCCCCTCGGTCCAGATGATCGGCAGGCTGTCGGCGAGCTCGGCGGCGAGCGTCTTGGCCGGGTTCTCGTAGGTGGCGACCGCCGGTCCGCACCGCTCGGCGGTCCGGTCGAGCCGGTCGGCCACCCGTTGCAGTGCCTCGGCCGGGGCGTCCAGCAAGCCGACCCGGTCGAGCAGGGCGAGCAGCGGGGTCAGCAGCGCCCACAGGGCACCGGGACTGGCGCCCGGAGTCTCGTCGTACAGCTCGTGCGGGGCGGTCGCCATCGGCACGACCAGCCCGTGCGCGCCTTCGACGGCCTCGGCGACCGGCGAGCCGGTCGGGGTGACGGCGACGACGGTGACCCCGCGCCGGTACGCCTGCTCGGCGAGGAGCCCGAGGCCGGGTTCGGTGCCGTCGGTGGTGGCGATCAGCAGCAGGTCGACCGAGCCTGCCCAGCCCGGCAGCGTCCAGCGCAGGGCGCCAGCGGCGGGTGCGACGCCGGTCGGGTGCAGCCGGGTGACCGGCGCGGACGCCCCGGCGAGCGCGCCGACCAGGTCGGCCACCCCGATGGCGGCCGTCCCGGGGCCGGCGACCAGGACGGCGCGGGGCCGCCCCTCGGGGCTCAGCGCGGAGACACCCGCCTCGGTGGCGTGCAGAACGGCGGTGCGGACCCGCGCCCCGGCCTCGGCCGCCCCGCGGAGGAGCCCGCGGCGGTCGGCCCGGGCCAGGGCGTCCGGGTCGTCGAGCAGGGACTCGTCGAACATGGGGTGGGCCTCCGATCGCCGCGCGGGCTGTGGCGGTACGGGTTGTCACGGGGCTCTTGCCCGCCCCGCGGCGTTTCACCGGACGGGCGGAAGCCGTGGAATGGGCGGGACCTGCGGAGGAACGGCCGGTGGGGGCGACTCGTAGGGGGCGGCCTGTGGCTGACGGGCAGCCCGTGGTGGGCGGGAGGCCCATGGGGGCCGAGGCCCCGGGGGCGGACTGGGGGTCGTCGGCGGACGACTGTGCGGGGCGGCCGGGACACCCGTACGCCGGGATGTCCCCCACGGCCAGGATGACGGTACGGGGCGGGGCGGGGTCGGCCGTACGAAGCCCGGTCCGGCCCTACGAAGCCGGGGCGGCCGTACGGGGTCAGGAGGACCGTACGAGAGGGGATGGCGCGCTCGTACGCGGCCCCGAACTCGTACACGCCCCCGGGCTCGTACGGCTCCGGGCTCCGGCCGGCGGGCGATGGCCCGGGGCTGGCGGCCAGCGGCCGGTGGTCAGCCGGGGCGGCGCGCCTCGTCCACCAGGAGCACCGGGATGCCGTCGCGGACCGGGTAGGCGAGACCGCAGGAGTCACCCGTGCAGACCAGCTCGGGGTCCTCGTCCGCCGTGCGGTCATCGAGCGGGGCGTGGCAGGCGGGGCAGGCGAGGATCTCCAGGAGGCCGGCGTCGAGCGGCATGGGAGGGTCCTTTCACACGGGGTGCGGGGCACTCGGGATACGGCGCGCACGGGGCGCGGGGCGCAGGCGCCGACCGGTGCGGGGAGGCGTCGGGCCACGTCAGCCTACCGCCGAGAGGCCTGGCCGCCGTGTGCGGGCGGGCGATGGCGCGGCCCTTTCAGCGCCGCGACCCTCCTTGGTGGGGGACCCGGCCGACCGGGCGTCTCGTCAGGCCTCGGCGCGGACCAGGGCCAGCACCTCGTCGCGGAGCCCGGCCATCGTCGGCTCGTCGCGCGCCTCGACGTTGAGACGGAGCAGCGGCTCGGTGTTGGAGGGGCGGAGGTTGAACCACCAGTCGGCCGCCGAGACGGTGAGCCCGTCCATCTCGTCCAGGGTGACGCCGTCCCGGGCGGCGAAGGCCTCGCGTACCGCCGCGGTGCGGGCACCCTGGTCGGCGACGGTGGAGTTGATCTCACCGGAGCCGGTGTAGCGGGCGTACTCCGCGACCAGCGAGGACAGCGGCTGGTCCTGGCCGCCGAGGGCCGCGAGCACGTGCAGCGCGGCCAGCATGCCGGTGTCCGCGTTCCAGAAGTCCCGGAAGTAGTAGTGCGCCGAGTGCTCGCCGCCGAAGATCGCGCCGGTACGGGCCATCTCCTCCTTGATGAAGGAATGGCCCACCCGGGTGCGCACCGGGGTGCCGCCGTGCTCGCGCACCACCTCGGGCACCGACCAGGAGGTGATCAGGTTGTGGATGACCGTGCCGCCGGGGTGCTTGGCGAGCTCGCGAGCGGCGACCAGGGCGGTGATCGCGGACGGGGAGACCGGGTCGCCGTTCTGGTCCACGACGAAGCAGCGGTCGGCGTCACCGTCGAAGGCGAGGCCGAGGTCGGCGCCCTCCTCGCGGACTCGGTGCTGAAGATCGACCAGATTCGCCGGGTCGAGGGGGTTGGCCTCGTGGTTGGGGAAGGTGCCGTCCAGTTCGAAGTACATCGGGACGAGGGTGAGCGGCAGCCCGTCGAAGACGGTGGGGACGGTGTGGCCGCCCATGCCGTTGCCCGCGTCCACCACGACCTTCAGCGGCCGGATGGCGGTGAGGTCGACCAGCGACTTCAGGTGGCGGGCGTAGTCGGCGAGGGTGTCGCGGGTGCGCAGGGTGCCCGGTACGGGCACGTCGGCCGGGGCGCCGTCGCGCTGCCACTCCTCGACCAGGGCGCGGATCTCGGACAGCCCGGTGTCCTGGCCGACCGGGGCGGCACCGGCCCGGCACATCTTGATGCCGTTGTACTGGGCGGGGTTGTGCGAGGCGGTGAACATTGCGCCCGGCAGCCCGAGCGCCCCGGAGGCGTAGTAGAGCTGGTCCGTCGAGCAGAGGCCGATCAGGGTGACGTCCGCGCCGCGGGCCGCCGCGCCACGGGCGAAGGCGTCGACGAGGCCGGGCGAGGAGGGGCGCATGTCGTGTCCCACGATGAGGGCGCTCGCACCGGTCACCTCGGCGAAGGCGGCGCCGAGCAGCCGGGCCAGCGGTTCGTCCCACTCCTCCGGCACGACCCCGCGCACGTCGTACGCCTTCACGATCCGAGACAGATCAACCGACACGTCCTCGCCCCACCCTCCTACAGCCCTGTACTGGGTGAACAAACTACCCGCAGGTCACCTGTCCGCAGGTCCTGGGCCGGGATCCCGCCGCCCGGCACGGAGAAGCGGAGACCGGTGACCTACGCGGGGAGGGTGAAGGTGGTGGGAATCTACGAGTCCGGGGACCGCAGCACACGGAGGTGGCCGCGTCGGCCGACCTCCACCGGGTCGCCGCCGCGTCCGCCGTTCTTGCCACCGGACTGGGCGGCGCGCTCCTGCGGGCGGGCCGCCTCGCGGACGGCGTTGGCGAGGGCCTCCAGGTCGTCACCGCTGGGGCGGGCCGGACCCGAGGCGTCGGAGAGGCGGACGACCTCCCAGCCGCGCGGCGCGGTCAGGCGCTCACTGTGCTCGGCGCAGAGGTCGTAGCAGTGGGGTTCGGCGTAGGTGGCGAGCGGGCCGAGGACCGCGGTCGAGTCGGCATAGACGTACGTCAGTGTCGCGACGGCAGGGCGGCCGCACGCGGTGCGCGAACAGCGACGTACAGGGCTCACGATGTTGGACGGTACCGCACTCTTGAGCGGGCCGCGACGACTCTCCCTCACGTCACCCGCCCGTGTCGTGGCGTGATGTCCGCCACACCCGCCGTCGAGCGCCCCGGTTCGACCAGCGGAAAGAGCGGCGGGGCGGGCGTTCGCGCGGCTGGAACCGGACACCGGACCGAACGAATCCGGTCGTTCGGGGGGCGCGCCCGGTCCGGCACCGCCGGACGGCCGTACGCAACCGTGACCGGAACGTTCACTCCGCGACACACGGGGATGGGCGCGGGCCGCGGATCCGGAGGGGCTGGCCCGGAGTGCGCCCGAGGTGAACCGCGGATGCCCCGGGGACGCGGGCCGGGGTGGGGTGGGTTGGGGTGGGGTGGGTCGGGTTGCGATGCCCTGGTGCGCGGGCCGGTGCCCTACGAGCGTGGGCGGGCGGGTTGGGGGATGCTCTGGGGGGCGGGCACGGGTGGGCCATCGGCCACCCGGGGAGGCGCGGGCTCGGGGATGCGCCGGGGGCGCGGCCAGGGGATGCGCCTGCGGGCGTGGGCTGGAGTGGGCAGCGGGACGCCCCGAGGGGGGAGCGGGTCGGGCAGGGGGTGGGGCCACGGGACGCTGGGACAGTGCCCAATGGGCGCCGCCCCAGAGGGAGCCGGGCGGGGGTTGGTCCGCGGTGGGTGGGTGGAGGCGGGGCCCCGCCGGATCCGGGGGGTGCGGGTCCAGCGGGGCGGGTCGTGCCGGACGGGGCCGCGTGGGTTGTGGATCGGGTGGGCGGCGGTGGGCCGGGAGGGTGAGCGGGCCGAGAGGGTGGTGGGCCGGGGGCGGCGGGTGGCCCCCGGGCGGGCGGCGGGCCAGGGTCGGCGGGTTGCCCCCGGGCGGGGTCAGGGCTGGCGTCGGACCGGGCCAGGCGGGTGGCGGGCCGGGGTCGACGGGTCGCCCCTGGGCGGGGCCGGGCGGGCGTCGGACCGGGCCAGGAGGGTGGCGGGCGGCTACGCTGCCGTAGTGATGGACAGTCCCGTACCGCCCCGTCCGGCCGAGCCCCGGCCGCGCCGCCGAGACCGCCATGGTCGAGGGATGCGCGGGCCCGTGGCGCCGCCGCAGGTGCCGCTCTCGGTGACCCGTTCCGACACCTTCCGCGACCTGGTGCAGGACTCGGTCGAGCGGCTGGAGCGGCACTGGCCGCAACTCGCCGAGGTGGACTTCCATGTGCTGGAGGTGCCCCAGCCGACGGACGAGTCGGTTCCGTTGGGCAGCTCCGCCCCGGCCGACCGCGACCGGCCGGCCCGGGTCGTGGTGTACCGCCGCCCGGTGGAGCTACGGGCCAAGACCCGGGACGAGCGGGCGCTGCTGGTCCACGAGGTGGTGGTCGAGCAGGTCGCGGAGCTGCTGGGCCTCGCACCGGAGTCGGTCGATCCCCGCTACGGCCAGGACTGATCCCGGCACTCGCTACGGCCCGTCCCGCCATCGCCCGCCACCGCCCGTAGGGCCCGTCCCGCTACCGCCTGTAGGGCCCGTCCCGGCGTCGCCCGTCTCCGCCAAGGCCCGTACCCGCTATGGCCGGCTTCCGCTGCGGCCCGGCCTCCGCTACTACGGCCCGGCCTCCGCTTCGGCTCAATCCCCGTTGGCGGGGTGGCTTGCTCGGCTGCTTTCTTGTCGTAGGGATGTGGTGGCTGGGGCGGGTCGATCGCCTGGGGGCCTGGCCCGCCCGCCCGCTGCTTCCTATTTGGGCAACGAATCGGAGGGGTGGTGAAGTGCCCGTTGGCGAGGACTCGCCACGCACGTTGCGGTCGTCAGTCGGTGAGGACGGTGAGGTCCTGGCGGGCGGTGGGGATCTCCACGGTGCCGCGGTCGTCCTCCAGTGGCTGGACGGTGAACATGGGGATGCCGTCCTCGGGTTCGGCGAGCATCCGGGACGCGTACACCGGGCCGCCGGAGACGGTCTCGGCGGTCAGTGCGTAGGTGCCCTTGAGACCGGTGGGGATGGAAGGAACGACGGCCGTCGTGGTGCCGCGTTTGACGGTGTAGGTCTTGGTGGCGGGGGTGCCGCCCTCGGTGCCGGCGGAGGCGGTGACCTTCACCTGGGCGTCCGCGGTGAGCGCGGTGAGGGTGAGGGTGGTGCCCTTGGCGGAGCTGCCGGCGGCGGTGGCTCGCTCGCCGATCGGGCCGCCGGCCGGGATGAAGGCCGTTTCCTGGTTGTCGCCTGAGCCTCGGGTCACTTTCAGGGCGGCGACGACCGGGGGCTTCTTGCCGGGCTGGGAGGGGGTGAGGAGGAGGGTGCCGGCCTCGCCGCGGGTGAGGTTCTTGAGATCCACCGCGGCGGTCATCCCCGCCTTGACGTGCAGGGACTGGGCGGCGGCCGGGGTCACCGTACTGGTCTTGCCGGCGAGCTGGATCTTCAGGTCGGCGTCGCTCTCGCCGGGCGCGTGCGCCACCAGCCGTACCGAGGTGGCGTCGGCCGGGATACCGGGGAGGACCAGGCTGCCGGACGGGTCGGCCGAGGCGGTCAGCCAGTCGCTGCCCTGTTCGTCGTGGGCCGCGCGGACGGCGGCGCCGAGCCGGCCGGCGCGGGTGGTCACATGGACGGTGACGTCCTCGGTCGCCTTCTCGGCGGTCAGGGTCGACAGCAGGACGGGGACGCTGGAGCGGGCCGGGACGGTGACGCCCTCGGTGAGTTGGGACTTCAGCTCGCCCTCGGGCCCGTAGAGGTCGATGTCGGCGACCACGGCGGCGTCGTCCGGGTTGGTGAGGTGGACGTAGTCCTGACGCTCGGCGGAGGTGGAGGCGCCGGGGAACCAGAGGTCGGTGTCGGGCGCGGGGCAGCTCAGACCGAGCATTCCGCGGCCGTCGCCGCCGGAGACGGTGGTGGTCTGCTGGGTCGTCCAGCCGGGGGCCGCGGCTCCGGTCGCCTTGCCGATCAGGGCAGTGGCGTCCGCGCTGTCGGTCTCCAGCCTGACGGGCTTGCCCGGCTGGGTGAGGGTGAGGAGGGGCTTGGCGGCCGTTGCTTTCGCGTCGGGGGTCTGCTTCTTGTCCTTGGGGGCGGGCTTGTCGGCGGTGGTGGTCGCGGCGGGGTAGAGGTCGGCGCGGGGGGCGGCGGTGGGGGTGCTGGAAGTGGCTGCGCCGTCGGCGGGCCGGGACGTCCCGGGGATGCCGGTCGGGGTGAAGGAGGTGTAGGTCGTGTCCGCGACCTCGGAGTCGCTGGGCGCGGGGCAGAGCAGGCCGGTCCGCTCGACCGGGAGCCGGGTGCGGGAGCCGGTGGACGCGGCCGGCTTGCCGTCGGCGCCTGTCCCCGAGGAGGAGGCGGGGGCGGTGAGGGTGGCAAAGCCGGTGACGGCGGCGAGGGCGGTGGCGACGGCGGCCAGGGAGAGGGTGGTCCGGTTCACTGGTCGCTGCTCCCGTCGGGCCGCTGGTGGTGGCGGCGCTGCTGCTCGTCGTCGTACGTGTAGCCGTAGGGATGTTGGTCGTAGCCGGTGGACGCGTTCCCGGGCGGCTGGTTGTGCTCGGCGGGCTGCCGGCCGTACGCGGGAGGCTGTTGGCCGTACGGGGGGTGGGTGGGGTCGCCGGGCGGGTACTGCTGGTACGGATCGGTCTCGGCGTAGCCGGGCTGGGGCTGGCCGTAAGCGGCCTCGGTCCCGTGGTGGTAGCCGGACTGGTCGCCGTACGCGGGCTGCTGCCCGTAGCCGGACGGGTCCGGGTAGCCGGAGGCCGTGCCGTAAGGGTCCTGGTGCGGCGGGGCGTCGTCCCAGTGGGCGTGGGCGGGCTGGGCTGGGACCTGGCCGTATCCGGTGGGGTCGGGG
>NZ_JALPTH010000055.1 GCF_023218175.1 Streptomyces lichenis
CCGGGGTCAACTTCTGGGTGGCGGGCACGGCCGGGGCCCCCATGACCCCCACCCCCGACCCCGCCACCACCCCCCAAACCGCCACCGACCTCCCCTACGGCACCCCCACCGCACCCCGCATCGCCGTACGCGGCGAAGCCCACCTCGAAGTCGACCCCGAAATCGCCCGCCTCGACATCACCGTCACCGCACGCGGCACCGACCGCCGCACCGCCCTCGACGACCTCACCCGCCGCAACACCACCGTCCTCGACCTCATCAAGAGCTACGGCGAAGCCGTCACCGCCCTCGAAACCAGCGCCCTGTCCATCACCCCCGAACTCACCCGCCACGGCCGCGCCGAACGCATCCGCTCCTACCACGGCCGCGTCCACATCACCGCCGAACTCACCGACTTCACCGCCCTCGGCGAACTCACCACCCGCCTCGCCGACCACGACCTCACCCAGGTCGGCGGACCCTGGTGGGCCCTGCGCCCCGACTCACCCGCCCACCGCCAGGCCCGCACCCGCGCCGTCCACGACGCCGTCCAGCGCGCCCGCGAATACGCCGAAGCCCTCGGCACCGACATCGCCGCCCTCGTCGAACTCGCCGACATCGGCGCCGAAGCCCCCACCCCGTACCCCGCCCCCTTCCCCGGCAGCGCCCGCATGGCCTTCGCCGGCGCCGCCTCCGCCGAGGACACCGCCCCGCCCCTCGACCTCGAACCCCAGCGCCAGACCGTCACCGCACAGGTCAACGCCCGCTTCACCCTCCACCCGCCCCGCCTCTGAAAAACTCCGCCGAAAGCACGGGCCAACCCCCGCCCACCGCTCATCAGAGCGCCGTCCCGCCCACTTCAACACTTGTCAAAAAGCCCTATCCCAACGGCGGTTGAACAGTCACCTCAACCCAAATACCTACCCATCGGTAAGCCCTAGGCTCGACCCATGCGCCGAGCCAAAATCGTCTGCACCCTGGGCCCCGCCACCGATTCATACGAGCAGATCAAAACCCTGATCGAAGCCGGAATGGACGTCGCCCGCTTCAACCTCAGCCACGGCAGCTACGCCGAACACGAACAGCGCTACCACCACGTCCGCAAAGCCGCCGAGGAAACCGGCCGCAGCGTCGGCGTCCTCGCCGACCTTCAAGGCCCGAAGATCCGCCTCGGACGCTTCCTCGAAGGCCCCGTACTCCTCGAACGCGGCGACACCTTCACCATCACCACCCAGCCCATCCAAGGCACCCGCCACACCTGCTCCACCACCTACGACGGCCTCGCCACCGACGTCACCACCGGCGAACGCATCCTCGTCGACGACGGCCGCGTCACCCTCGAAGTCACCGCCGTCAACGGCCCCGACGTCACCACCACCGTCATCGAAGGAGGCATGGTCTCCGACCACAAAGGCCTCAACCTCCCCGGCGTCGCCGTCTCCGTCCCCGCCCTCTCCGACAAGGACACCCAAGACCTCCGCTGGGCCCTGCGCACCGGCGCCGACATCATCGCCCTCTCCTTCGTCCGCACCGGCGACGACATCCACGACGTCCACCGCATCATGGACGAGGAAGGCCACCGCCTCCCCGTCATCGCCAAAATCGAAAAGCCCCAAGCCGTCGAGAACATCGACGCCATCGTCGCCGCGTTCGACGGAATCATGGTCGCCCGCGGCGACCTCGGCGTCGAAATGCCCCTCGAACAGGTCCCCATCGTCCAAAAGCGCGCCATCAAACTCGCCAAGCGGAACGCCAAACCGGTCATCGTCGCCACCCAGATGCTCGACTCGATGATCGACAACTCCCGCCCCACCCGCGCCGAAGCCTCCGACGTCGCCAACGCGATCATCGACGGCACCGACGCCGTGATGCTCTCCGGCGAGACCAGCGTCGGCCGCCACCCCACCGAGACCGTCCGCACCATGAGCCGCATCGTCCAGGCCGCCGAGGAAGACGTCCTCGCCAAGGGACTCCCGCCCCTCAACGAACGCAACAAACCCCGCACCCAGGGCGGCGCCGTCGCCCGCGCCGCCGCCGAGATCGGCGACTTCCTCGGCGCCCAGTACCTCGTCGCCTTCACCCAGTCCGGCGACACCGCCAAACGCCTCAGCCGCTACCGCTCACCCATCCCGCTGCTCGCCTTCACCCCCGACCCGGCCACCCACGCGCAGCTCACCCTCACCTGGGGCGTCGAGACCTTCCTCGGCCCGCACGTGGACTCCACCGACGCGATGGCCGCGCAGGTCGACGAGCACCTCCAGGCCATCGGCCGCTGCCGGCCCGGCGACGTCGTCATCATCACCGCGGGCTCTCCGCCCGGCGTCTCCGGCTCCACCAACCTGGTCCGCGTCCACCACATCGGCGAGAGCCTCACCTGAGCCCCGCGGCCCCCTCGGAGCCACGAGCGGCGACCCCGCTCAGTGCTTCGGCCCGACGTGCGCGTCCATCAACGCGACGGAGGCCCGTCGGGCGACGGAGATGTTGTACGGCTGCCCGTCGCGGGTGCAGTGCGTCCACTCGACCCCGAGCCGGTCGAGGGTGTCCGTGAACAGCCGCCGGATGTCCGACGAGACATTGGTGAAGAAGTACCGCGGGTACTCGTAGCGCTTGCGCTCCCCGCCGATGAGCCTGGTAGTCCAGTTCATGGTCCGGCACCCGTCGGAGTGGACCAGGCCGCGGACGAACTCCCAGGGGTGGTCGTCCACGACGACCTGCTGCCAGCCCTCCAGGGCGATCTGCCGCAAATGCTTGCGTCCCGGGCCGTGCTGGGGGAAAAGGCATGGCCAGTGCTTGCTGAAGCCGGTCACCGCCACGCACCCCTGCCGCTGCACCCGGCACACCCTGTTGCCCGGACGGACCGCCCGGACGGCCGACTCGCAGGCGTCGACCAGGCCGGGCCAGGCGTCGGCGCACATCACCCGCAAGTGGTAGACCCCGCGCCGGTGTGCGCTGACGCAGCCGTCTCCCAGATACAGCCCGAGCAGGTACGCGTACGCCACGGGGTCCTCGGGGCCGCCGGGCGCGTCCCGGCAGCGGAAGCACGGCTCGGCCTTCGGGTTGGTGCGCCCGGGGTTGTCCCGCCAGGAGCGGATGGCCGATCGGGATACGCCGGTCCGCCGGCTCACCGCGTTCAGGCTGAGCCCCGTACGGACCAGGGCCAGTGTGCGCTCGCGCGTCCTCATGTCGTACATGTGGGCGAGCGTGGGAGCCTCGGGCGTCTTCCGCAGGCAAACGGCCGATGCGTCACGCGATCAAGTGAATCGGCGTGACCTATTCCGAACCTTCGGATCGAAGGAAAAGTGCCCCGGGTGGGATTCGAACCCACACTGTATGCTGTTTGAGAGCATTGCCTACTGCCAGTTGGGCTACCGGGGCCCATGGAATCGAAGGTCACCCTCCGCCCACTGCTCATCCACCATACCGTAGCTGGGTAAGGTCATGGGCAGCTGAAACTGCCGTGACATGAGGAGCCCCCGTGACCGCGCCCGAGTCGCCCCAGCCCCCCGCCGAGGACGAGACGTCGCACGTCCCGCCGCAGACGACCCGGGTCGTCATCGCCGAGGACGAAGCGCTCATCCGGCTGGACCTCAAGGAGATGCTGGAGGAGGAGGGCTACACCGTCGTCGGGGAGGCCGGGGACGGGGCGCGGGCGGTGGAGCTGGCGCAGGAGCTGCGGCCTGACCTGGTGATCCTGGATGTGAAGATGCCCGTCCTGGACGGTATCTCCGCGGCGGAGCGCATCGCGGGGGAGTCGATCGCGCCGGTGCTGATGCTGACCGCGTTCTCCCAGCGGGACCTGGTGGAGCGGGCGCGGGACGCGGGGGCGATGGCGTATCTGGTGAAGCCGTTCAGCAAGAGCGACGTGGTGCCGGCGATCGAGATGGCGGTGTCGCGGTTCGCGGAGCTGCGGGCGCTGGAGCAGGAGGTCGCGGACCTCTCGCAGCGGCTGGAGACGCGGAAGCTGGTGGATCGGGCGAAGAGCATTCTGCAGACGCAGTACGGGTTGACGGAGCCGGCGGCGTTCCGGTGGATCCAGAAGACGTCGATGGATCGGCGGATGTCGATGCAGCAGGTGGCGGAGGCGGTCATCGAGGACGCGGAGGAGAAGAAGGCCGCGAAGGGGCAGTGACCGCCCTGGCGGGTCAGTTCCGCACGGTCTGGTCGAGCCAGTCGAAGACGGTCTCGCAGTAGAACTGGGGCGCCATGGGGGAGCAGTGGAGCTGGGCGCCCTGTTCGCGGGTCATCTCCATGTACTGCTTCTTGCTGGTGACGAGGTCGTAGAGGGCGCGGGCCTGGCCGGGGAAGAACTGGTCGTCCTGGAAGTCGATGATGAGGGCGGGGCACTGGATGCGGCCGGCCACTTTGGTGATGTCCATGCCGACGAGGACGCGGGCGGGGGTCCAGAAGTCGGTGAAGAGTTTGCCTTGGCGTGCGGCGCGCATGACGGCGGCGTCGTAGGGCTCGAAGCGTTTGTTGAGGGTGAAGCGGTCGGCTTTCGGGATCCGGGGGGCGACGTCGTCGTTCCAGATCTGGTTGGTCTCCTTTTTGGTGGGGGCGAGGACTTCGCGGATCTGGGGTGGGAAGGCGTTCCAGGGGGTGACGACGCCGGGGCCGGCGACGACGGCGGCGAGGCGTCGTTCGTAGGCGGCGGCGCGGGGGGCGAGGACGCCGCCGAGGCTGAAGCCGGTGAGGGCGATGCGGTCGGGGTCGACGTCGTCGCGGGCGGTGAGCCAGTCGACGAGGGGGGTGACGACCTGTTCCCAGCGGGGGGTGAAGGGGAGCTGGTCGACGAAGAGGAGCTGGCCTTGGCCGGGTCCGTCGTAGACGAGGGCGTTCCAGTCGCGGCGGAGGGCTTCGGCGACGCCGTAGGTCCACATGTCGACGTTCTGGCCGTCGCTGCCGTTGGTGAGGATGACGGTGGGGCGGCGGCCGGTGGCGCCTTGGGGGCGGAAGAACCACAGCGGCATGCGCTTGCCGCCGTAGGGGAGGGTGGCGGTCTGCGCGGGTGGGGTGCAGGTGCGGGCGAAGGTGTCGAAGGAGTCGCGGCCGGCCTGGTAGACGGCTTGTTCGTCGTCGGGCTGGTCGGTGCCGAGGACGAAGTAGAGGGCTTGTTCGTAGGAGGCGGCGGAGCGTAGGGCGCGGGCGTTCTGGGTGTGGGGTTCTTTGTCGCCGCCGGCTTGGTCGGCTTGGTCGGCGAGGCGTTTTCCCCAGGTGCGGAAGGTGTCGGTGAAGGTCTGGTTGCTGGCGCCGGCCTGGTTGATGGTGTTGACGGCGGTGAGGGTTTCGCCGACTTCGGTGGAGCCTTGTCCGGCGGCGCCGAGGGCGAAGAGGGCTTGGAAGTTGTGGTCGGGGTTGTCGAAGAGCCGCATGGCGCCGGGGGCGGCGTTGCGGTCGGCGGTGCCGGGGCTGGGGCTGGGACTGGGGGAGCCGGTGGGTGGGGAGCCGGCGGCGGGGTGGGTGGCGGTGCAGCCGCTGAGTACGGGGAGGGTGGCGGCGCCGGCGGCGAGGCCGGTGAGGATGCGGCGGCGGGTGGGGCGGCTGTCGTCCGTGGGGGTCGTGGGGGGTGTCATGGGTGGGTGCCCTTCCGGGCCCGGGTGGGGCGGCCCGGGCGGGTTGCGGGGGAGGGCGCGTGCCGGCCCTTGGCTCGTACGGTAGGGGCGCGGGTGCGGGTGGGGCCTGCGGTGCTGCTCCGTACGGGAGGTGTGCCGGAGGCGCAGACGGAGGGGTACGGGTGAGGGCCCGCCGGGCGGTCGCGTGTGCGGTCGCCGGGCGGGCCCTCAACGGTGCCGTGGTGGGTCAGTCCTCGCCGAGGTAGGCCTTGCGGACCGACTCGTCGTGGAGGAGGTCCTGTCCGGTGCCGGAGAGGACGACCTTGCCGATCTCCATGACGTGGCCGTGGTCGGCGAGGGCCAGGGCGGCCTGGGCGTTCTGCTCGACGAGCAGGATGGTGGTGCCCTGGGACTTGAGCTCGGCGATGGTGGCCATGATCTTCTGCATCATGATCGGCGAGAGGCCCATGGAGGGCTCGTCCAGCATGAGCAGCTTGGGCTGGGACATCAGGGCCCTGCCCATGGCGAGCATCTGCTGTTCGCCGCCGGAGAGGGTGCCGGCGGCCTGCTTGCGGCGTTCCCCGAGGATGGGGAAGAGGTCGTAGGCGCGCTGGACGTCCTTGTCGATGCCGGCTTTGTCGCTGCGGAGGAAGGCGCCGAGGAGGAGGTTGTCCTCGATCGACATGCGCGGGAAGATGTGCCGCCCTTCGGGGGAGTGGGCGAGCCCGAGGGAGACGATCTTGTGGGCGGGGATCTTGCGGAGGGATTTGCCCTCGAAGCGGATCTGGCCGCTGACCGGCTTGAGGAGGCCGGAGAGGGTGCGCAGGGTGGTGGTCTTGCCGGCGCCGTTGGTGCCGATGAGGGTGACGACCTCGCCCTCTTCGACCGTGAAGGAGATGCCCTTGACGGCCTGGATCTTGCCGTAGGCGACGCGCAGGTCCTCGACTTCGAGCAGTGCGGTCATGCGTCGTTCTCCTTGCGGGGGCCGGAGGACGGGGTGGTGTCGTCGCCGGGGGCGGTGGCCTTCGGCGTGGTGTCGTCGTCCGGGGTGGTGGTGTCCGCCGGGGTGGCGGGGGTGTCGTCGGCGGGCGCCGCACCGGAGGGGGCCTCGGCGGTGCCCGGAGCCGCGGTGGCCCCGGTCCCGGCCGCCTCCTTCGTACCGCCGGTCTCCTCGGTGGCGGCTTCGGCGGCGCGCTTCTCGGCGGCGGCGACCTCGGCGGCCTCCTCGTCGCCGGGGGCGGCCTCGAAGGGTTCGCCGAGGTAGGCGGCGATGACGCGCTCGTCGCTCTGGACGACGGAGGCGGTGCCCTCGATGAGCTTCTGGCCTTGGACGAGGCAGGCGACCCGGTCGCAGAGGTTGAAGATGAAGCGCATGTCGTGCTCGATGACGAGGACGGCGATGCCCTGGTCCCGGATGGCGAAGATGAGCTCTTCGGCGGCCCGGGTCTCCTGGGGGTTCATGCCGGCGGTGGGCTCGTCCAGGAGGAGCAGGCCCGGTTCGCTGGCCAGTGCGCGGGCGATCTCCAGCTTGCGCTGCTCGCCGTAGGGGAGGTTGCGGGAGAGGTGCTCGGCCTTGTTCGCCAGGCCCACGAACTCCAGGAGTTCCATGGCGCGGGCGCGGGAGGCGGCTTCTGCCTTGTGGAAGCCGGGGCCGCGCAGCAGGGCGGACCAGAGGCCTTCCTTGGTGCGGGTGTGGCGTCCGACGAGCACGTTCTCCAGCACCGTCATGTTGCTGAAGAGGCGGATGTTCTGGAAGGTGCGGGCGATGCCGGCCGCGGTGACCTTGAAGGACTTGGGCGGCAGGACGGTGCCCTTGTAGCGGACCTCTCCCTCGGTGGGGATGTAGAGGCCGGTGAGGCAGTTGAAGAAGGTGGTCTTGCCGGCGCCGTTGGGGCCGATGAGGCCGACGATCTCGCCCGAGTTGACGGTGAGGTCCACGTCGCGGACGGCGGTGAGGCCGCCGAAGCGCATGGTGACGCCGCGGGCGTCGAGCACGGTCTCGACCGCCTTCCCGGTGGGGGCCGGGGCGGTGGTGTCGGTGGTGGTGGTCATGGCGTCAGGCACCTGCCTTCGTGAGCGTGGCCGGCGCGTCGTCCTTCTCGTCCTTCTCGTGGAATTCCAGCTGGTTGCGGCGGTTGGCGATGAGGCCTTCGGGGCGCAGGCGCATCAGGAGGATGAGCGCGACACCGAACGCGAAGAGCTGGAGTTCGCTGAGGAACTGGAGCTTGTTGGGGATGAGGAAGAGCAGGGCGCCGCCGATCAGCGGGCCGCTGATGGTGCCCATGCCGCCGAGCACCACGGCGGCGAGGAGGAACGCCGAGTTGGGCGGGATGGCGTGGGCGAACTGGTACTGCTCGGGTGTCACGGTGTAGGTGACGTGGGCCTGCACGGCTCCGGCGAGGCCGGCCAGGGTGGCGCCGAGGGCGAAGGCGATCAGCTTGACGCGGAAGCCGTTGATGCCCATGGCGAGCGCGGCGGTCTCGTCCTCGCGGATGGCGACCCAGGCGCGGCCGATGCGGGATTCGGCGGAGCGCCGGAAGACGACGACCACGACGAGGGTGACGAGCAGCATCAGGAAGAAGTAGTTGGCGAAGCGGCCGAGGGTGAAGCCGCCGATGCTGTGCTCGGCGCCGAAGTCGAAGCCGAAGATGTTGAGGTTGGGGATGGCGGAGATGCCGGCGGAGCCGTTGGTGACGTCGGGGCCGGAGATGCCGTCGAGGTTGAGGACGGCGATGCGGAAGATCTCACCGAAGCCGAGGGTGACGATGGCGAGGTAGTCGCCGCGCAGCCGCAGGGTCGGGGCGCCGATGAGGACGCCGAAGATCATGGACGCGACGGCGCCGACGAGCATGGCGGCCCAGAAGGGCAGGTGCAGGCCGAACGGCGAGGACGGGGAGCCGGAGACCATGGCGGCGGCGTAGGCGCCGACGCCGAGGAAGGCGACGTAGCCGAGGTCGAGCAGTCCGGCGAGGCCGACGACGATGTTCAGGCCCAGGGCGACGGTGGCGAAGATCAGGATGTTGACGCCGATGGTGGCGTACTGGTCGTCGCTCTGGGTGAAGGGGAACGCCGCGGCGGCGACGAAGGCGCCGACCATGGTGACGTTGCGGTGCCGGGCCGACAGCGCGGAGACGCGGGCGATGAGCCCGGCCTTGCCGATGGCGGCGAAGCCGAGGCCGGCGGTGAGGAGGAAGCCGAGGAACAGCTCGTCGTAGTCGGTGGTGATCCCGTAGGTGAAGACGAGCAGGCCGAGGGCGAGCACGGCGGTGATGATCAGGATCTCGGCGTACGCGGGCAGGACCCGGGCCGGGGCCGGGGTGCGGGTGGCGGCGAAGCCGCCCTTGAACACGGTCCAGCCGTTGGAGGCGTTGTGCTTGAACTGGTCGAGGCCGCTGTCCTCGGGGTCGGCGGGCAGGGTGTCCGGCCGGTCGAAGGGCAGGGCGAGCGCGCCGATGAGGGCGGCGAGTGTGGCGAGGGCGGCGACGTAGCCGCCGGGCTCCAGGTTGACCAGGCCGCCGAGCTGGAAGCTGATGGCGCCGATGGTGTACCAGGCGGTGGCGAACGCGGCCAGCGCGGAGAGCTTGATGGCCGCGTCGGCTCCGGCGGGCACCAGCCAGCCCAGGCCCTTGACGCCGTAGGAGGCGAGGCCGAACAGGGTGGTGAGGACGCCGGCGACCAGGACGAGCCACTGGAGGCCGCCGGGGTAGCCGTAGACGGTGAGGTCGCCGGGGAAGGCGGAGGTCCACGTCCAGGCGAGGAAGGCGGAGACGACGGTGAGGGCGCCGCCGCCGGTGGCGGTGGCCCGGGCGATGTTCTCCGGAAGGCCGATGAAGCTGGCGCGCCGGTCGGCGGCGGGGGTGATCGGGGTGTCCGCCGCGGTGGGGGCGGTCTGTGTGGTCATGGTGCTCACGCCCTGTCCGCGACGCGCTCGCCCAGCAGGCCTTGGGGCCTGAAGAGCAGTACGAGGATGAGAAGTACGAAGGCCCAGGCGTTGGCCCAGGACTGGCCGCCGAGCTGTTCCATGCCGGGCACGTGGTTGACGTAGGCGGAGGCCATGGTCTCGGCGACGCCGAGGACGAGGCCGCCGATCATGGCGCCGTAGATGTTGCCGATGCCGCCGAGGACGGCCGCGGTGAACGCCTTGAGGCCGAGGAGGAAGCCCATGCGGAACTGGACCTCGCCGTACTTCAGGCCGTAGGCGACGGCTCCGATGGCGGCGAAGGCGGCGCCGAGGGCGAAGGCGACCACGATGATGCGGTCGGTGTTGATGCCCATCAGCTTGGCGGTGTCCGGGTCCTGCGCGGTGGCCTGCATGCCGCGGCCCGTGCGGGTGCGCATGACGAAGTAGCCGAGGATCAGCATCGAGATCGGGGCGGCTATGACCAGGAAGATGTCACCGGTCTGGATGGTGACGGAGCCCAGGTGGAAGGGGCCGCCGGGTATCTCGGGGAAGGTGCGGGAGGACTTGGCCTCCGGGTACCAGGCCCACACGGCCTGCTGGAGCGCCAGGGAGAGGCCGATGGCGGTGATGAGGGGGGCGAGCCGTGGCCCGCCTCTGAGTGGTCGGTAGGCGAACCGTTCCGCCGCGACGGCCACCAGGACGGCGACGATGATCGCGCCGATGAGCATCAGGGGCAGGGCGATCCACAGGGTGGTGCCGCCGGGCAGCAGCAGGTAGACCGACAGGGCGCCGAAGCCGCCGATCATGAAGATCTCGCCGTGGGCGAAGTTGATGAGCTGGACGATGCCGTAGACCATCGTGTAGCCAATGGCGACCAGGCCGTACATGGATCCCAGTAGCAGGCCGTTGACCAGCTGTTGCGGCAGTTCGTTCACCGCAGGTCCTCCGAGGTGTGTGCGGATGTGACACCGCGCGGGGCGCCTGGTGCAGCGCCCCGCGCGGCGTAGGGGGTGTTACGGAGTGGGGTGGTGGTGCGGCTGGTTCAGCTGAGGGTGCCGGACTTGACCGGGACCCAGGCGTTGCCCTTGTACTGGTAGACGGTGAGCTGCTTGTTGGTGGTGTCGCCGAACTCGTCGAACGAGACCTTGCCGCTCACACCGTCGAAGGAGACGGCCTGCAGGGCGTCGATGACCTTGGCGCGGGCGTCGGACGGCAGCTTGCCGTCGTTGTCCGCGACGACCTTCTTGACGGCCTCGATGATCGACCAGGCGGCGTCGTAGGAGTAGCCGCCGTAGGCCTCGAAGGCGTCCTTGTAGCCGGCCGCCTTGTAGTTGGCCACGAACTCCTTGGCGGAGGGCAGCTCGTCCAGCGGGGCGCCGACGGAGGTGGCGAGGTCGCCCTCACCCTCCTTGCCGGACAGCTTGATGAAGTCGGCGCTGTAGATGCCGTCACCGCCGACCAGCGGGATCTTGGCGCCGGCCTTCTTGATCTGCTTGCTGAACGGGCCGGCCGCCGGGTACTCGCCACCGTAGTAGACCACGTCCGCGCCGGAGCTCTTGATCTTGGTGACCACGGAGGAGAAGTCCTTGGTCTCCGGGTCCACGTGGTCGGTGCCGACGACCTTGCCGCCGAGCTTGGTGAACTCCGCCTTGAAGGTGGCGGCCAGGCCCGCGCCGTAGGTCTTCTTGTCGTCGATCAGGTAGACCTTCTTCTTCTTGCCCTCGTTGAAGAGGTACTGCGCCGCGAACGGGCCCTGGACGGCGTCCGTGGTGGCGGTGCGGAAGTAGGCCTTGTACGGGCGGACCTTGGTGCCGCCGTTCCAGTCCTGGCCCTGGCTCAGGGTCGGGGAGGTGTTGGCCGGGGAGACCTGGGCCAGCTTGGCGTCGTCGAAGACCTTCTGCATGGACTCCGAGACCGAGGAGTTCAGCGGGCCGACCACGCCGAGGACGTTCTTGTCGGCGACGAACTTGGTGGCGTTCTGCTGGCCGGAGGACGGCTGCGCCTGGTCGTCCAGGGCCTCCAGCTTGAAGGTGACCCCTTCGACGGTCTTGTTCTTGTTGGCCTGCTTGACGGCCAGGTCGGCGGAGTTCTTGATGCCCAGACCCAGGGCGGAGAGGTCGCCGGTGAAGGGTGCGTCGACACCGATGACGACGGTGGTGCCGCCGCCCTCCGCGTCGCCGCCGGCCTTGTCGTCGCGCGAACCGCAAGCGGTGAGGGTCAGCGCTCCGGTGGTGAGCACTGCGGTGAGCATGAACAACGAACGCTGTCGCACGAAGGGGTCCTTTCCCTGGCGCGGTCTCCTCGCTTGAGGAGCCGTTGCGAGCGCCGGGCCGTACGTGTGGTGGGTACAGCCGTGAACTGACGCGCCCGGCGGCGCGGTGACTGGCCGTGACTCTAAGCGCAGCCGGGCCGGGTCCGGGAGCGCCATCGGCAGGATGTGACTCTCTTGTTATGCCGTGGCCAAACGTTTGCGGTGAGTGGTGCATACACGCGTCGGCCTCGACGGGGCGTTCTTCTCACATCGTGAGAACACCCAGTTCCGCTAAGGCCCTTGAGGCGATCACACTCCTTACGTGGACCCGCTCCCGAGCCGGTCGGAAAGAGGTCCGCCGGCGGGTCCGCCGCGCTCCCCGCAGCGGTTTCCTTCCCCCTCCCTGGCCCGGCGTCTTGTCACTCAGGGTGACGAAATCCCGGTCGTGCCCCCGGCCGCCCCGTGGATGGTCCGCCGCGTGCGAGACCCTCCCCGAGCCCCACCGCGACCGCCCCCGCCGCCCCGCGACCACCCCGCCCACCCCGCCGGCGGGCCGCCGATCACGCCTCCTCGCGGCCCCGCTGACCCGGTGCTCGCGAGGCTGCCCTGCGAGCCCCCGGAAGGCCCCGTCCCCCGAAGTCCCGTCAGCTGCACCGGTACTGCGTCCGACGTGCGCGGTGTCCGCTCAGCGGCACTCGGAATCCGGTACGTGAAGTGGTGCGCGGGGAGCGGCAGTTGCGCGGCTCGCCATAGGGCGGAGGCGAAGGCTCCGGTTCACCGCCGGAGTGGACGACCCGTGGAGGCGCCGACGGCCGGGCCAAGGCCTCCACTCGCCCCGCACGGAGGTGTCCGGCCCTCGCCGGCCCCCGGCCCCCGGTCCCTCTGGTCCACCCAACTGTGTCTGAACAGTGAGTAATTGGTGAGAGCGGTGAGGGCTGGTGGGGCGGGTGTGAAGGCCGCCGCGCGGTGGTCCGGCCGGGGTGTGCGACGAAGGCCGCCCCCGAGCGCTCCCGGGCCGGTGAGAGGGGTCGTCCGGGCATCGCATCGGCCGCCGAGCCCGCTGCTCGGCCCGCTCACACCGCC
Source organism: Streptomyces lichenis (assembly GCF_023218175.1). Lineage (GTDB taxonomy): Bacteria > Actinomycetota > Actinomycetes > Streptomycetales > Streptomycetaceae > Streptomyces > Streptomyces lichenis. Next base: position 12,764 of record NZ_JALPTH010000055.1, read on the forward strand.
TCCGTGTGGCGGCCGTGCGGCCGGTCGCTGAACAGCGCCGATACGGAGCGGCGGGGGCGCCCGAGCCGGGCCCGCCACGGCTCCGGAACCGCCACCGGCGGAGGTGCCGGTACGTGGCCGATGGCGACGGACAGCGACAGCGGCCGCTCCCCACCAGACCGTGCCCCACCCCGCGCGACCTCCACCCGGTAAGGAGTGTGGTGGGTGAGCGCGGCTGTACGTGCGTGGTGGGGAGGGGCGGGGATACGGGCGGCGGTACGCGCCTGGTGGGGGTGGCGGTACGG
>NZ_JALPTH010000056.1 GCF_023218175.1 Streptomyces lichenis
GTGGGGGGGCGGGTGCGGGGGTGGGGGGGGGTGGGGGGGGGGGGGGGGGGGGGGGGGGGGGGGGGGGGGGGGGGGGGGGGGGGGGGGGGGGGGGGGGGGGGGGGGGGGGGGGGGGGGGGGGGGGGGGGGGGGGGGGGGGGGGGGGGGCCGGGGGGGGGGGGGGGGGGGGGTGGTTCGGGCAGGCGGACGGCGCCGAGGTCGACGGCGCCGGAGTCGCGGCCGTCGGTCTCGTGGGCGGCCGGCTGGTACGGCTGCGGGGCGGGCTGCTCGTACGCCTGGGGCGGGAGCGGCTGCTCGTGGCTGGTGGGGTGCGGGTAGCCGTAGGCGGGCCGGGGGTAGGGCTGCGCCGGGACGGGCTGCTCGGGGGCGGGGTGCTCGCTCCAGGCGCCCTGGGAGCCGGGCATGAGGAGCAGGTCCTCGTCCTCGGGGGCGGTCTCGGCGTCGAGGTAGGTGTAGGCGCCCGGTGCGGGGGTGCCCGGCTGCTCCACCGTGCCCGCGCCGTGCGGCTGCCCGTCGCCCGGGACCTGGCCGGTGTCAGTCATGCGTACCCCTCGCCCATCGGTTGTGCTCGTCGTTCCGCCCGTCGGCGGGATCAGCCCGCCGACGTCACGTCCTCACGTATTGTCGCGGGCCCGTTCCGTGTTGGCAGCGGGTTGCGCCGCCACGGGCTGTGGACTGCGCCACGTTGCGCACCCCCCGGTCGCGCCGCCACGGCCGCGGCCGCGGTACGACGGTCGGCCAGCCTACCCGGCGGGCCGTAGCCGGGTGGTCACGGGGCGGGGGCGGGGCGGCGGCCGGAGAGCAGGAAGACGGTGGCGCGTTCGCGTTCCGTCCAGGTGGCCGGGTCGAGGTCCACGGTCTGGAGGAGGACGCACTCGGTGGTGTAGCCGCCCGCGGCGAGCACGGCGGTGATGGCCTCGGCCTGGTCGCGGGTGGCCGCGTGGGTGGTGATCCGCTCGGGGCGGCGGTCCACGCAGGCGGCGACGGTCTCGGGGCCGCCGCCGCCGATGCGGACGACATCGGGTTCGGGGAGCCGTTCCAGGACGTGCGGGGCGCGGCCGCTGACGGTCTGGAGCTGGACGCCGAAGTGCCGGGCGGCGGCCTCGGTACGGGCGCAGGCGGCCGGGTCGGCGTCCACGGCGATGACGGCGGCGCCGAAGCGGGCGGCCTCCACGGAGAGCGCGCCGGCGCCGCAGCCGATGTCCCAGACGAGGTCGCCGGTGCGGGGGCCGAGGCGGGCCAGCTGCTCGGTGCGCAGCGCGGTGCCCTCGCCGGTGCCCAGGGCGCCGCCGTAGGCGTGCGGGGCGAGGCCCCAGCCGCGTACCGGACCGGGGTCGGCCCCGAGCAGCCAGCCGGGGCCCTCGGTGGGGCCGGCGCCGCCGATGGAGATGACCACGTTGGGGTCGCGCCAGACGTGGTCGGCGGCCTTGTCGGAAGTGAGGACGGTGACCTGCTCGCGGTCGGTGCCCAGCTCCTCGCAGATGACGAAGGTGCGGTGGACGCCTTCGAGGAGGAGGGCGAGTTCGGCGGGGCCGGCGCCGGGTGAGGTGAGGACGGCGACCTTGGGGTGGGCACGGCAGACGTTGACGGCGCGGCGCAGGGTGCGGCTGTGGGCGACCACGACCCGGGCGTCGTCCCAGGGCATTCCGGCGCGGGCGAAGGCGGCGGCGACGGAGGAGACGGCGGGGACGACCTCGACTTCCAGGCCGTGTTCGGGGGCGCGCAGGGTGCGGACGATGCCGAAGAAGCCGGGGTCGCCGTCGGCGAGGACGACCGCGGTGCCGCGGTGGCCGGCGATGCGGCGGGCGGCGAGGTCGACGCTGCCGAGGCGGACGCGTTCGGCGGTCGGCGGGATCTCGGGGAGCGCCAGGTGGTGTCCGGCTCCGGCCACCAGGGTGGCGGCGGCGAGGGCGGAGCGGGCGGCAGCGGTGAGGGGCGAGCCGTCCCAGCCGATCACCGTGACCCGGTCGGCCATCGTCGTGTGTCTCCTGGTGGTGGGGAGGGAGAGGGTGGTGGGGAGGGGGTGGTGGGGAAGGGGTCCGGTGAGCGTACCGGGTGGGGGGCGGGGCGCGGGGCGGTGGTGTCAGTTCCACTCGGTGTAGGAGGGATATCCGGCCTCGGCCATGGGGTCGTCGCTGCCTTCGAGGTCCTCGGGCAGCAGGCTCCAGACGATGAGGTCGGTGCGGATGTCGGTCCAGCCGCCGTCGGCGGTGCGGGTGCGGGCTATGGAGGCGTGGCGCAGCACGCCCTCGCTGAGGCAGCCGGCCTTCTGGGCGACCTGCTGGGCGGCGGTGTTGCCGGCGGCGGTGCGCAGTTCGAGGCGTTCGAAGCGCTGGTCGGTGAAGAGCCACTGAGCGGTGGCGAGCAGGGACTCGGTGGCGTAGCCCTCGCCGCGGGCCCAGGGAGCGGTGGCGTAGCTGATCTCGGTGGCGCGGATGTGCCAGTCGGTGTGGCTGAGTTGGACGGTGCCGACGAGGCGCTGGGTGAGGAACTCGGTGACGGCGAAGACGAGTCCGCGGCCGGTGGTGCGCTGGGCGGGGGCGGTGCGGCGGATGAAGCGCCGGGCGTCGGCAGGGGTGCAGGGGTGGGGTACGGGGGTCCAGGCGACGAGGAGTTCGTCGCCTGCCATCTCGGTGTACGCGGGGAGGTCGGCGTCCTCGAAGGGGCGCAGCACCAGCCGTTCCGTGCTGATCGTGACGTCCGGAAAGGTGGTGGGCATGCCGCGAGCTCCAGCCGGGGTTGGTGGACCGTCCGTACGGGCCGTGAACCGACAGCATGCAGCATGCGGGGGGAGGGGTGCGTGGCCGGGTGGGAGGGGCGTCGGGGCATGGCGAGGGCCCCGCGCGCCGGACGGGGTGCGCGGGGCCCTCGGGCAGCTGGGGACGTTTCGGCGGGGGTTACTTGACCGCGCCGAAGGCCGGGACGACGGCGCCGTCCTGGTGGCTGTCCTCGATGTACTTCTTCACCTCGGGCGAGTTGAGGAGCTTGGCGAGCTTCTGCACCCGCGGGTCCTTCTCGTTGCCCTTCTTCACGGCGAGGAAGTTGGCGTAGGGGTTGCCTTCGGTCTTCTCGGAGGCGATGGCGTCCTTGGCGGGGCTGAGCTTGGCCTCGATGGCGTAGTTGCCGTTGACGACCGCGGCGTCCACGTCGTTCAGGGCGCGGGGCACGGTGGCGGCCTCCAGCTCCTTGAACTCCAGGCCCTTCTTGTCGGTGACGTCGGAGAGGGTGGCGTTGGAGCCGACGCCGGCCTTGAGGGTGATCACCCCGTTGTCGGCGAGCAGCTTGAGGGCGCGGCCGCCGTTGGTGGTGTCGTTGGGGATGGCGATGGACTGGCCGGCCTTGAGGCCCTTGATGTCCTTGACCTTCTTGGAGTAGAGGGCCAGGGGCTCCAGGTGGACGTTGACGACGGGCACGATGTGGGTGCCCTGCTTCTTGTTGAAGTCGTCCAGGTACGGCTTGTGCTGGAAGTAGTTGGCGTCGACCTGGCCCTCTTCGGTGGCGGTGTTGGGCAGCACGTAGTCGGTGAACTCCTTCACCTCCAGCTTGAGTCCGGCCTTCTGGGCCAGGTTGTCCTTGACGTAGTTGAGGATGTCGGCGTGCGGCGTCGGGGAGGCCGCGACGACCAGCGGCTTGTTCGGGTCGGCCTTGGCCCCGTCGGTGGAGGAGGACGGGTCGGAGGCGGTGCCGCAGGCGGTGAGGCCGAGGGCGAGGACGGTGATGCCGGCGAAGGCGGCCAGGGAGGTGGTGTTCTTACGCACGAAGAGTGCCTCTTTCAGGGGTGGTGCGGACTGCGCCCGGACAAGGAGTGCGGGCTGGGAGGGAGGTGTACGGGGCGGGTCAGGTGGCGGTGCGGCCGCGGCGGGCCAGCAGCCGGATCACGCCGTCGCCGATCAGCTGGGCGAGGGTGACCAGGACGATCAGCACGGCGACGGTGACCAGCATGAACGCGGTGTCGAAGCGCTGGTAGCCGTAGGTGACGGCCTTGGAACCGAGGCCTTCGCCGCCGACCGCGCCGGCCATCGCCGAGTAGCCGACCAGGACGATCACGGTGGTGGTGATGGAGGCGACCAGGGACGGCAGGGCCTGCGGGAGCAGCACCTTGCGGATGATGGTCGAGACGGAGCCGCCCATCGACTGGACGGCCTCGACCAGTCCGTGGTCGACCTCGCGGATCGCGGTCTCGACCAGGCGGGCGAAGAACGGGATGGCGCCGATGGCGAGCGGCACGATCATCGCGGTGGGTCCGATGAAGGTGCCGACGACCAGCTTGGTGAACGGGATCAGCGCGATCAGCAGGATGATGAACGGCAGCGAGCGGCCGATGTTCACGATCACGCCGACGACCTTGTTGACCGGGCGGTTCTGCAGCAGCCCGCCCTTGTCGGTGAGGACCAGCAGGATGCCGAGCGGCAGTCCGCCGAGGACCGAGACGACGGTGGCCCACAGGACCATGTAGAGGGTGTCGATGGTGCCCTGGGTCAGCAGGGGCTGCATCTGGGACCAGCTCACTTGGCGGCCTCCTTGACCAGGGTCTCGGTGACCGGGGCGGGGGTGGCGGTCTCGGTGCCGCCGGCGGGCAGGATGTCGACCTGGAGTCCCTGCTCGCGCAGGAAGCCGACGGGGACGACGTTCTCCTCGTAGCGGCCGGGCAGTTCGATCCGCATCCGGCCGACCTGGCGGCCGCCGACGGTGTCCATGGCGGCGCCGAGGATGGAGATGTCGATGTTGTAGGTGCGCGACAGCTGGGAGATGACCGGCTGGGTGGCGGTCTCCCCGTGGAAGGTGACGTCGATGACGGTGCTGTCCGGGCCGGAGGCGTCGCCGGTGACCGGGAACAGCTCGCGGGCCAGCTGGGAGCCGGGGGTGGCGAGCAGGTCGGCGAGGGTGCCGGTCTCCACGACCTTGCCCTTCTCCATCAGCGCGGCGGAGTCGCAGACGGTCTTGACGACGTCCATCTCGTGGGTGATCAGCAGCACGGTCAGCCCGAGCTGCCGGTTGAGGTCGCGCAGCAGGTGGAGGATGGAGCGGGTGGTCTCCGGGTCCAGGGCGCTGGTGGCCTCGTCGGAGAGGAGCACCTTGGGGTTGCCGGCCAGGGCGCGGGCGATGCCGACGCGCTGCTTCTGGCCGCCGGAGAGCTGGGTGGGGTAGGCCTTGGCCTTGTCGGCGAGGCCGACCAGGTCGAGGAGTTCCAGCGCGCGGCGGGTGCGTTCGGCGCAGGAGACGCCCAGGATCTCCAGGGGCAGTTCGACGTTGTCCCGCACGGTGCGCGAGGACAGCAGGTTGAAGTGCTGGAAGACCATCCCGATCCGGCTGCGGGCGGCCCGCAGGTCCTTGTTCGGGCGCCGGCCGCGGCCGGCCAGGGCGGTGAGGTCGGTGCCGTCCACGGTCACGGTGCCGGAGGTGGGGCGCTCCAGCAGGTTGACGCAGCGGATGAGGGAGGACTTGCCGGCGCCGCTCTGGCCGATGACGCCGAAGACCTCGCCCTCGCGGACATGGAGGTCGACGCCGTCCAGAGCGGTGACCTGGCGGCCTCGCGACTGGTAGACCTTGGTCAGGCCCTTGGTGGTGATCACAGGGTTTCCGTCACTGTCGAGTGCGCGGCGCGGATGGTGCCGGGCACGGGGCATTCGTCGGTCCGACGTGGCACGGCTGATCGCGGCGGGGTGGCCGGGGCGGCGCGTGCGCGGGGCCGGCGCGGCCCGCCGGATGGTGGCGGACGGGCGGCGGTGCGGGTGGGGTGGCAGGGCACTCGCTTCGGGGCGCGAGGCTCAGGCAGGGGCCCTCAGAAGGCGCACATTCGACACATACAACGAGCACCGGGCGTCAGGGTCGCCTCGGTCGCAGGGGTGCGGTTGCTCGTCGTGGTCATGGGCGCCAGTAAAGCAGAAGGGGATTCGGAGCCCGGAAGTCTGTCCGAATAGCGGACTCCGTTGTCGCGCCATATGGACGGGCGGTGGCGGTCAGGGGCGGCTGGAGACCTCCACTCCCCCGACGCTGACCTGCACGGACACCCCGGAGAGGTCAGTGGTGACGGCGTCCGCGGACAGCTCCTCGCGGTGGTGGGTTGTGGCCAAGGCCACGGTCCGCATCCCGGCCGCCCGGCCCGCGGCCAGTCCGGCGGGGGCGTCCTCGAAGACCACGCAGGCGGCCGGGTCGACGCCGAGCCGGGCGGCGGCCAGCAGATAGGGCTCCGGGTCGGGCTTGCCCCGGGTGACGTCCTCGGCGCACACCAGCACCGGCGGCGCTATGCCCACCTCGCGCAGCCGGGCCTCGGCGAGCGGGCGGGTGGCGGAGGTGACCACCGCCCAGCGGCCCTCGGGCAGCGCGCCGAGCAGGTCCTTGGTGCCGGGCAGCAGCTCCACCCCGCCGGGCACGTCCTCGACCTCCAGCTCCTCGATCCGGGCCAGCGCCCCGGCGACCCGCTCGGCGGGCAGCAGCTCGGCGATGATCTCGACGGCGGGGCGGCCGTGCAGCTCCACCCGGGCGAAGTCCTCGGCGGACACCCCGTACTCCCGGGCCCACCGGGTCCAGCAGCGGCGGACGGATTCCAGGGTGGAGACAAGGGTGCCGTCGTTGTCGAACAGGAGTGCCTGGGCGTGGAAGGTCATGGTCATCGACCCTACGGTTCTCGCACCGGCGGCGCGGCCACCGGGGGCCGGGGGCGGACGGTTCCGGCACGGGCGGCGCGGCCACCGGGTCCCGGGGGCGGTCAGGGGGCGGCCCTCGGTCCGTAATAGTCTCGGGCGCATGCTCGTCGCCCTGACGGTCGCCCTCTCGGCGGCCGCGCTCGCCCTGGCCGCCTGGTGCGGTTTCGCCGCCTTCCGGGACCAGCCCACCAAGGACTGGCACTTCATCGGCATGGCCGTGGTGACGGTGCTGGCGCTGGCGCAGCTGGCGGTGGGCGTGGTGCGGCTGGCGCAGGGGGCCGAGGCCGAGGAGGGTACGGCGATCTTCGTCTCGTACCTGGTCGGCGCGTTCCTGGCGATCCCGGCGGCGGGCTTCATGTCGCTGGTGGAGCGCAGCCGCTGGGGCTCGGCGGTGGTCGCCGCCGGCGGGGTGGTCCTGGCGGTGCTGGAAGTACGGCTGCACGACATCTGGACGGTGGGCTGACATGGGCGAGCGGACGGGAACCCGGCAGGACGCGCCGGAGGCCGCCGGCGGCAACCGGCTGGTGAAGGGCCCCGGCATCCTGCTGGTGTGGCTCTACGGGGTGATGTCGGTCGGCTCGGTGTCCCGCTCGGTCTACGAGGTGGCGACCAAGTTCGAGCACGCGCCGCTGGCCTACTCGCTGTCCATGGTGGCGGCCGTCGTCTACTGCTTCATCACCTACACCCTGGTACGCGGCGGGGAGACGGCCCGCCGGGCGGCGCTGGTGTGCTGCGCCGCCGAGCTGGTGGGCGTGCTGGCGGTGGGGACGTGGACGCTGGCGGACCCGGGCGCCTTCCCCGACTCCTCGGTCTGGTCGGAGTACGGGATGGGCTATCTGTTCATCCCGGTGCTGCTGCCGGTGACGGGCATCGCCTGGCTGCGCAGGACCCGGGCCGCCTGAGCGGGTGGGACGGGCGGGCCGGTGTCAGGGCCGCCTGCTCCCGTACGGCGGTCAGGCCGCCTTCTCCAGGGTGACCACGGTGAGCCGGGGCCCGACCTGCTCGGTGCCGACCGCCGCGTAGCCCTTCTTGCGGTAGAGGCGGAGGTTGCCGTCGCTGCGGTGGCCGGTGAACAGCTGGAAGCGCTTGGCGGCGGAGGCGGCGTCCTCGGCGAACCGCCGCTCGATGGCGTCCAGCAGCCGCCCGCCGAGGCCGTGCCGGCGCATCCGGGGGTGGACGATCAGCTTGGCGATCCTGGCCGTGCCCGTCTCGTCCAGCTCCCCGCGTACGGAGGCGATGACCTCGTCGCCGAGGCGCGCCACCAGCGCGTGGCCGCGGGCGAGTTCGGCCCGCAGGTCGTCGAGGGACTGGGTGAGCGGCTCGATGCCGTAGTCGCCGTACAGCTCGGCCTCGCTCTGGTAGCACAGGTACTGCAGCTTGAGGATCTGCTCGACGTCCCGCTCGTCCGCCGCTTGGATGGTCACGCTCATGCCCATGTGTGCATGCCTCCGGCTCACCTGATGCGCCCTGTCGGTCTACCGCACCCTTCCCGAAGTGGGGGTGCGGCAACCTCTGTCGGGTGCATTCTGCTCAGTGATCCCAGGTCACCGGAACGCTTCGACCTGGAAGATCACTGTGAGATAGCCGACTCCCCTGCGAATTGCCGGTATACGGGGGCGGGGAGCGGTGACTTCCTCGGTGGGCCGGAGGCGCGGCGGCCGTAGCGGGGGTCAGTCGCGGGCGTCCCGGTGGTCGGCGGCGGCCAGCAGCCCGGTGTCCGGCTGGTCGGTGAAGATGCCGTCGATGCCGGTGGCGAAGTAGGCCCGGTAGGCGCCGAAGGCGTCCCCGTAGGCGTTCGGGTCGGTGCCGCGGCGGAAGTCGGCGGGCAGGAAGCTGTTCTCGTTGCGCAGGGTGTACGGGTGGAGGACCAGGCCCCGGGCGTGCGCGTCCCGCACCAGGGTGGTGGGGCGGCCGAGGCGGCCGTCGGCGGTGCGCGGGATGACCAGGTCGAGGGTGGGGCCGATGCCCTGGGCGTAGCGGGCGATCTCCTTCAGCCCGGCCGGGGTGATCAGGTCGGCGACGGTGCGCGGGTCGCCGGACTCGGTGAAGTCCCAGGGGCGGGACTTCGCGTCGGAGAGCAGCACCACCCCGGGGGTGGAGACCAGCCGGGCCAGGCGCTGGATGCTGGTGGGCTCGAAGGACTGGAGGAACATCGGGGCGGTCGCGCGGTGCCGGCCGTGGCGGCGCAGCAGCGCGGCGAGCGGTTCCTCCAGGCCGAGGCCGAGCTTGCGGAAGTAGGTGGGGTGCTTGGTCTCGGCGTGCAGCCAGACCGGGCGGCCCCGGCGGCGGCCCTCGCGGTCGGCCCAGCGCAGCACCTCGGCGAAGGTGGGCACGGTCCAGCGGCCGTCGTAGAGGGTGTTCTCCTGGCGGACGGCCGGGATGCGCTCCTTGGCCCGCAGGGTCTTCAGCTCGGCGAGGGTGAGGTCCTCGGTGAACCAGCCGGTCAGCTTGACCCCGTCGACGGTCTTGGTGGTGCGCCGGGAGGCGAACTCGGAGCGGTCGGCGATGTCGGTGGTGCCGGTGATGTCATTCTCGTGGCGGCAGACCAGATGGCCGTCCCGGGTGGGGACGAGGTCCTGCTCGATGACGTCGGCGCCCATGTCCAGGGCGAGCTGGTAGGAGCCGAGGGTGTGCTCGGGCCGGTGGCCGCTGGCGCCGCGGTGGGCGATGACCGCCGGGACCGGCAGCCGGGAGCCGGAGCCGTGGCCGCCGGTGCGGGCCTGGGCGGTGCCGGCCGCCGCGGTGGCGGTGAGGGCGGCCGAGCCGAGCACGGCCGCGCCGATCATGGTCCGCCGGCCGGGTCCGCGCCGCTCGCCCTGGGTCATGGGGTTCTCCTTCGTCCGGGGGCCCGCGGCCCGTCCGCCGTTCTCGGTCACTCTCAGCGTCACCGTCACCCTCACCGGAATCGCGGTACGGATTCCGGTGACGGTCCGAACCTAGGGGGCGGCCGGCCCGGTCGGACACACGGACGGGGACCCCGGGGCGAACGGCGGGAAAACGCTGGGTGGTCCCCCGCGGGTCGCGGGTAGGCGCGGTGGTGCGCGCGGCGGATGTGCCACGACCGGGTCAACTTCGCGTTTCGGCTGCGTCAACCCGAGGTGCGGCCGGGGGTGACCCGCGAGTATCGTCCTGAACCGCACACCGCTCACTATTCGGAGGACTCGTTGTCCCGCTTCGCCGTCTTCAAGGCAGTGCTCGGCCCGGTTCTGCGGCTGTGGTTCCGCACGCGTCTGGAGGGGATGGAGAACATCCCGGGCTCCGGGCCGGTGCTGCTGGCGGGCAACCATCTGACGTTCATCGACTCGATGGTGCTCTCGGTGGTCTGCGAGCGCCAGGTCAGCTTCATCGGCAAGGACGAGTATGTGACCGGCACCGGGCTGAAGGGCCGGCTGATGGCCTGGTTCTTCACCGGCTCGGGCATGGTCCCGGTGGACCGGGACGGCGCCAACGGCGGGGTGGCCGCGCTGATGACGGGCCGCCGGATCCTGGAGGAGGGGCGGATGTTCGCCATCTACCCCGAGGGCACCCGCTCCCCCGACGGCCGGCTCTACCGGGGCCGCACCGGCGTCGCCCGGCTGACGCTGATGACCGGCGCCCCGGTGGTGCCGTTCGCCGTGATCGGCACCGACAAGCTCCAGCCGGGCGGCGCGGGGCTGCCCCGGCCGGGCCGGGTGACGGTCCGCTTCGGGGAGCCGATGGAGTTCTCCCGCTACGAGGGCATGGACCGCGACCGCTATGTGCTGCGGGCGGTGACCGACTCGGTGATGGCCGAGGTGCTGCGGCTGTCGGGGCAGGAGTACGTGGACATCTACGCCACCAAGGCGAAGGCCGCGTAGCCGCCGGCACGGGCGACAATGGCGCCGCCCCCGCACCCTGACGACAGGGTGCGGGGGCGGCGCCATGCTGGTCTCAGGGGTGCTCGACGCCCTCTTCCAGCTTCTGGCCCTTCAGCAGGAACCAGGCGGCGACCGCGGCGGCCAGCAGGACGGCCGCCCCGGCGCCGGAGGCCAGGTGCAGTCCGTGCACGAAGGAGTCCTGCGCGGCGGTGACCAGGGCGTCACCGGTGGCCGGCGGCAGCGCCGAGGAGGCCTCCACGGCGCCGCCCAGCGACTCGTGGGCGGCGGCCTTGGCCTCGGCCGGGACCCCCGACGGGGTGGGGAAGCCCCGGTAGACGCCGGTCACGATGGAGCCGAGCAGGGCGATGCCCAGGGCGGCGCCGAGCTCGTACGCCGTCTCGGAGACCGCGGAGGCGGCCCCGGCCTGCTCCTTGGGCACCGTGGAGAGGATGACGTCGGCGGTGACGGTGAAGGCGAAGCCCGCGCCGACGCCGACCACCAGCAGGCTGGCACCGAGCGCCGGGTAGCCGGTCTCCCGGTCCAGCGTGGTGAGCACGGCGAGCGCCAGGCCGACGGCGGCGAGCCCGCCCGCGACCACCGCGCGGACCGAGAAGCGCCGGGCGACCGCGCCGGCGATCAGACCGGCGGTCACCGCGCCGATGGCGGCGGGCAGTTCGGCCAGGCCCGCCTCCAGCGGCCGGCGGTCCTGGACCAGCTGGAGGAACTGGGACAGGAAGAACACCAGCCCGGAGAGTCCGAGGATGGTCAGCAGGTCGGCGAGGACCGCGCCGGAGAAGCCCCGGTGGTGGAAGAGCCGCACATCGAGCAGCGGCGCGGCCAGCCGCAGCTGCCGCCGGGCGAACCAGACCAGCGCGGTGAGGCCCAGCACGGCCGCCGCGGCGGCGTCCGGCCGGAACCCGTGCGCGGCCAGCTCCTTGATCGCGTACACCACGCCGATCATGCCGACCAGCGAGAGCCCCACACTCGGCAGGTCCCAGGGTCCGGGGGCCGGGTTCCTGGACTCCGGGATGAACCGGGCACCGACGACCACCAGCACCACCATCACCGGCAGGTTGATCAGGAAGACCGAGCCCCACCAGAAGTGCTCAAGCAGGAAGCCGCCGACGACCGGGCCGACGGCCGCGCCGGCCGAGGCCATGGCGCCCCAGATGCCGATCGCCAGGCTGCGCTCGCGCGGGTCGTGGAAGAGGTTGCGGATGAGCGCCAGGGTGGACGGCATCAGGGTGGCACCGGCCACGCCGAGCAGCGCCCGGGCGACGATCATCAGCTCGGGGGTGGTGGCGTACGCGTTGAGCACGGAGACCGCGCCGAACGCGGTGGCGCCGACGAGCAGCAGCTTCTTGCGGCCGATGCGGTCGCCGAGGCTGCCCATGGAGACCAGCAGTCCGGCGATGACGAACGAGTAGACGTCGCCGATCCACAGCAGCTGGGTGCCGGTGGGCTTCAGGTCCTCGCTGAGGAACGGCGTCGCCAGCCCCAGCACGGTGGCGTCCACCGCCACCAGCAGTACGGCCAGCACGAGTACGGCCAGTGCCAGCCAGCGGCCCGGGCTGCGGACGGTCTCCGCTTCCGCGGTGAGCCGGTCGGTACGGGTCATTTCTCCACGCTCCTGCGCGCTCCGCCGAGCAGCAACTCGGCGATCATGTACGGGAAGTCCTTGCCGGCGACCCGGCCGTCCTGGACGGCCCAGGCGCAGCTGCCGACCAGTCCGTAAAAGGCCTCGGTCAGCCAGGCGGGGGTGAGGTCGATCCGGAACTCGCCGCGCTCCTGGCCGCGCCGGAACAGGGCGGCGACCGCGGCGTCGATCCTGGCCCAGCCCTCGTTGACCTGCTCGCCCTCGAAGAGCTGGTTCTCGGTGACCAGGAAGGCGAGCAGTCCGCTCACCGGCTCCACCTCGGCGATCAGCCGGCGCAGCGCCTGCTCGGCGGAGTCCTCGTCCAGCCGGGCGGCCGCCACGGCCGCCTCGCACTCCTGGAGGCCGAGTGCCTCCAGCGCCCGGACCAGGGCGTCCCGCCCGGCGAAGTGCCGGTGCAGGGTGGCGCGGCCGATGCCCGCGGCCCGGGCGACCTCGTCCATGGTGGCGGTCGCCTTGCGGGTCAGGAGGGCGGCGGCGGTGCGCAGCACCTGCTCACGATCGACAGTCATGAGACAAGCATACATCGAATGAGACATTGATGTCTCAGAAGCGGTGTTCACGTCTCATGTGGGGAGGGTGGTGGGTGGGCGGCTGATGACTGCTGTGCCCGGTGGCGGGCAGCGAAAGGCGCCGCCGTCCGGGGGTCCGGACG
>NZ_JALPTH010000057.1 GCF_023218175.1 Streptomyces lichenis
CGGTGGGGGGGCGGGCGCGGCCGGTGAGCCGGCGGGCGATCGGCTCGGTCCAGCGGGCGGCCAGCGGTCCGACGATCACCAGGATCAGGACGTACGCGGTGGCGAGCGGGCCGATCCGGGGCTCCACGCCGACGGCGAGGCCGGCGATGACGATGGAGAACTCGCCGCGGGCGACCAGGGTGCCGCCGGCCCGCCAGCGGCCGGCGGGCTTGATGCCGGCCCGGCGGGCCGCGTAGTAGCCGGTGGCGATCTTGGTGAGGGCGGTGACGACCGCGAGGAGGAGGGCGGGAACGAGGACCGGCGGGATGTCGGCCGGGTCGGTGGACAGGCCGAAGAAGACGAAGAAGACGGCGGCGAACAGGTCCCGCAGCGGGGTGAGCAGATTGCTGGCGCCCTCGGCGACCTCGCCGGAGAGCGCGATGCCGACGAGGAAGGCGCCGACGGCGGCGGAGACCTGGAGCTCGGCGGCGATGCCGGCGACCAGCAGGGTCAGCCCGAGCACGACCAGGAGCAACATCTCGGCGTTGTCGGAGGAGACCGCCTTGCTGATCAGCCGGCCGTGGCGCAGGGCGAGGTAGAGCACGGCGCCGACGGTGCCGAGCGAGATCAGCAGGGTGAGGGAGCCGCCCGCGAAGCTCACCCCGGCGAGCAGCGCGGTGAGGATGGGCAGGTAGACCGCCATGGCCAGGTCCTCGATGACCAGCACTCCGAGGATCACCGGGGTCTCGCGGTTGCCGAGCCGGCCGAGGTCGCCGAGGACCTTGGCGATGACCCCGGAGGAGGAGATCCAGGTGACGCCGGCCAGGGCGACGGCGGCGACCGGGCCCCAGCCGAGGATGAGTGCGGCGGCCGCGCCGGGCACCGCGTTGAGCACGAAGTCGACGGCGCCGGAGGGGTACTGGGTCTTGAGGTTGGTGACCAGTTCGGAGGCGCTGTACTCCAGGCCGAGCAGGAGCAGCAGCAGGATGACGCCGATCTCGGCACCGGTGGCCACGAACTCCTCGCTCGCCTGGAGCGGGAGGATGCCGCCGTGCCCGAAGGCGAGTCCGGCGAGGAGGTAGAGGGGTATCGGGGAGAAGCCGATCCGGCCGGCGAGGCGCCCGAGCAGACCCAGGCCGAGGATGATCGCCCCGAGTTCGATGAGCATGGCGGTCGTGTCGTGCACGGGTCTCTATCCTCCGGTGATCAGTTCGGCGACGGCGTCCACGCCTTCGCGGGTGCCGACGACGACGAGGGTGTCGCCGATGGCGAAGCGGAAGTCGGGGGCCGGGGACGGCACGGCGGCGGTGCGGCGCAGCACGGCGACGATGGAGGCGCCGGTACGGGTGCGGGCCTGGGTGGAGCCGAGGGTGCGGCCGGCGTAGGGGGAGCGTTTGGTGATCTCGATGTGCTCGGTCACCAGGTCGATCTCCATGTGCTGGTGCAGATGCGCCACCGGGTCGGGGGTGAGGAGCTTGGCCAGGGCGGTCGCCTCGTGCGGGACGAGGGTGGCCGAATCACGGCAGTCGTCGTCGTCCTCGGGGTCGTGGAAGGCGAGCATCCGCCGGCCGTCCTGGTGGACCACCACGGAGAGGTGGCGCCCGCTCTCCGTCTCCAGGTCGTAGCGGGTTCCGACGCCGGGGAGGCTGGTCTTCCGGGTGTGGGCCGTGGGCTCCATCGGTGCGCTCCATGTGACGGGGGATGAGTGGGTACGGGCGGGTGTGATCGTGGTGGGGATGGGCGGGCGGTGCGCGTGCGCGGTGCGCAGTGCCCGGGGGCCAAGCCTGCCGCATGGCCGAGGGCGTACGCGGTCGGCGCCTGGGTGGCCGGTGGCTGGGCGGCCGGTCCCCTGGACGGCTCGCGGTGCGCTGCCGTCGCGTACCGGGGCCGCGTGCGCTCCGGTCGGGCGGGCGGTGGGCAGGGGCGGGGGCATGGCGTCCGGGTGCCCGGGCGGGGGCCCGCCCACCCGTGCGGGGCGCGGACGTCCGGCGTCAGGGGCGGCCGGTATCGGGTACGGCGTCGCGCGGGGCGTTGTCCACGCGTACGGCGACCCGCACGGCGAGGCCCGGTGCACGCCGAGGGGCAGGGCGATGGCTCGTACGTCGCATCTCCGCCCTCCCCCTTTCGGCACCGGCACCGTTCGTTCGCCTCCGGCCGGGCACCCGGAAACGGGTAATGGCCAGGTAAAGAACTGTACCGCACGACGTACTACGCGAAGGCGGCCGGATCAGGGCGAAGAGGGAGAATCGGTGTCAGCGCGATGGGCGGAACGGCGGAGTACCGCGGCGGCGGTCCGGGTCGAAGCGGTGGGCGGCGGCACCGGCGCCGACCAGCCCGGTGGCGATCAGCAGCCCGTCGCCGAGGGCCACTCCGAGACCGAAGAGGGCGAGCGCGGCGGCCAGCAGCAGCCAGGTCAGGCCGTGCCGGTACTCGCGGGGCCGCAGCGGACGGCCCAGGGCCATGGCCCGGGCGAACCGGGGGTCGTCGTGCCGGGTCCGCTCCGCCAGACGGCTCAGCGGATCCTCGTTCAGCGCGGTCATGGTGCGTCCTCCCCTCGCGGTGCGCCGGGCGGTGTCAGCCACCGGCCTCCACCCTGGCCCGCCCCGCCCTCGCGCCACCATCGGGTATGTCCCCCATAGCGGGCGGTCGCCACCCTGTAGAGGGGACGCCGTCCACCCGGATTCCGGGTGCCTGCCGCGCGGAAATGGGTGTCAGCCCCGATGGACAGGGGCCCCGTGCGCGGACAGGCTGGCCCTGCGCGGGAGGAACGCCGGGCCGGGAACGGCGGAGGATGCCGGATCGAGGACCGCGGAGGATGCGGCGGGGGCAGGGACCGCGGAGGTATCGCCGAGAAGTGAGGAGGACGGGGTCGGTGACGTTGTTCTGGCGGATCTTCCTGCTCAACGCCGCGGTGCTGCTCGCCGCGACGGCGCTGCTGTTGCTGGGGCCGGTCACCGTCTCCACCCCGGTGCTGCTCACCGAGGCGCTGATCCTCTTCTGCGGCCTGGTCGCCATGCTGGTGGCCAACGCGGCCCTGCTGCGGCTCGGCCTCGCCCCGCTGGAGCGGCTCACCCGGGCGATGACCACCACCGATCTGCTGCGCCCCGGGCCGCGCCCGGCCGTCTCCGGGCACCGGGAGATCGCCGCGCTGATCAGCACGTACAACACCATGCTCGACCGGCTGGAGGCCGAGCGGGCGGCGAGCAGCGCCCGCGCCCTGTCCGCGCAGGAGGCGGAGCGGCGGCGGATCGCCCAGGAGCTGCACGACGAGGTCGGCCAGACCCTCACCGCGGTGCTGCTGGAGACCACACGGGTCGCCGACCGGGCGCCCGGGCCGTTGCGCGAGGATCTGCTGCGGGCCCGGGAGGCGACCAGGGACAGCCTGGACGAGATCCGCCGTATCGCGCGGCGGTTGCGCCCCGGGGTGCTGGAGGAGCTGGGGCTGACCAGTGCGCTGAAGGCGCTGACCAGCGAGTTCAGCATGGGCGGTGGGCCGGTGGTGCGGCACCGTCTGGATCCCGGGCTGCCGCCGCTGGGGCCGGAGGCGGAGCTGGTGCTCTACCGGGTGGCGCAGGAGGGGCTGACCAATGTGATGCGGCACGCGGCGGCGGAGCGCGCGGATGTGGTGCTGGGCTCGGTCCCGGGTGGGGTGGAGTTGCTGATCCGCGACGACGGCCGGGGGCTGGTGGACGCCGCGGAGGGGGCGGGGCTGCGCGGGATGCGGGAGCGGGCGCTGCTGATCGGGGCCGAGGTGGCGGTGGGGCCCGGCCCGGAGGGGCGGGGGACGGAGGTGCGGTTGTACGTCCCGCTGGTGGGCGGGGCCGGCGGGGAGGCCGCCGATGGCGCCGGAGGCGGGACGGTGGACGGGGGCGAGCGGGCTTGAGCGGTACGGGAGCCGAGGGCGGAGCCGGTACGGGGGCGGGGAGAGCGATGAGTACGAGTACGGGGATGAGTGCGGGGACGGGGAGCGGTGCGGGCGGGGGGCCGATCCGCATCCTGCTGGCGGACGACCACGCGCTGGTGCGGCGCGGGGTGCGGCTGATCCTGGACGGGGAGCCGGACCTGGAGGTGGTCGCCGAGGCGGGGGACGGCGCGGAGGCGGTCGAGCTGGCCCGGTCCGAGCGGCCCGACCTGGCGATCCTGGACATCGCGATGCCCCGGCTCACCGGGCTCCAGGCCGCCCGCGAGCTGGGCCGCCTGCGGCCGGGGCCGCGGATGCTCATCCTGACCATGCACGACAACGAGCAGTTCTTCTTCGAGGCGCTGAAGGCCGGGGCGGCGGGCTATGTGCTGAAGTCGGTGGCCGACCGGGACCTGGTCGAGGCCTGCCACGCGGCCATGCGCGACGAGCCGTTCCTCTACCCCGGGGCGGTCGGCGCCCTGATCCGCGACTATCTGGAGCGGGCCCGGGAGGGGCGGGGCCTGCCGCCGAAGGCCATCACCGACCGGGAGGAGGAGATCCTCAAGCTGGTCGCCGAGGGCCACACCTCGCAGGAGATCGCCGGGCTGCTGTTCATCAGCGTGAAGACGGTCGAGCGGCACCGGGCCAATCTGCTGCAGAAGCTCGGGCTGCGGGACCGGCTGGAGCTGACCCGGTACGCGATCAGGGTCGGGCTGATCGAGCCGTAGCGGTCTCCGCGGCGGGGGGTGTCATCCGGCGTCCAGGTCGATGACGACCTTGATGTCGTCGTCCCGCTTCTCGAACGCCTCGGTGGCCCGCTCCAGTGGCACCCGGCGGGTGATCAGCCGCCGCAGCCAGTCCGGGTCCGAGTCGGCGAGCGCCTCGGCGGCCTGGTGGTAGTGGCGCAGGTTGGCGTTGACCGAGCCGACCACCGCGTCGTTCTCCAGCACCAGCTCCCGGTTGACGGTGCCGGCGTCCACGGTGAGGGAGCGGCCGCGCGGCGACACCCCGGTCAGGCAGACGATCCCGTAGGTGCCGGTCCCGGCCATAGCGTCGAAGACCAGCGGCCCCGCGCCGGTGGCCTCGATGACGACATCGGGGGCGAGCTTCGCCGCGACCTGGTCCATCGGGTCGGTGTGGTACGTGGCGCCGAGCCCGGCGACCAGCTCGGGCTTGGGCCCTTCGGCGACCCGGTCCAGGACGTGCACCTCCAGTCCGCGCCGCACCCCGAGCAGCGCCGCCAGCAGCCCGATCGGGCCGGCCCCGGTGACCAGCACCCGGCGCGGCTCGAACCAGGAGCGGGCGCCGATCCGCTCCACCTGCTCCCAGGCCTTGGCGACCACGGTGGTGGGCTCCATCAGCATGCCGACCTCGGCGAGCGCCGGGTCCAGCCGGACGGCGTAGTCGCTCTCCACGGTCCACACCTCGGAGCCGTAGCCGTCCCGCTCCTTGATGCCCCGCTCGGTGTAGCGGCCGTTGCGGCACATGTCGAACTCGCCGCGGGCGCACGCCCCGCACGGCTCGGGGTCGGGGCGGCGCACCACGCCCACCACCAGGTCGCCGGGGGCGAAGCCGCTGTCCGGCGGGGCCTGGCGGACCCGGCCCAGCGACTCATGGCCCAGCACCAGCCGGTCCCGGCCGGGCGGCGCCCAGCCGTACTCGCCGTCGGCGATCTCCCGGTCGGTGCCGCAGACGCCGAGGGCCACGCCGTCGACCAGCAGCTCCCCCTCACCGGGCACCGGTTCGGGCAGGTCGTCCGGGACGGCCAGAGTGCCGGCCTGGAGCGGACGCACGGTCAGCGCGCGCATGGGGTGCCTCCTGGGGATGTAGGGGATGTACGGGGGCGGGCAGACGCTGTGCACGTTGAGTGCCCGCCCCGTGCCGCTCCTAACGGCGGACCCACCGCCGCGGTGCTGCTCGCGGGGCGACCGGGGGCCGCCCGTGCCGGGCCGCACCGGTACGGTGGCGGAGTACCGCAGCGGCACCGGAAGGAGCGGGTCGGACATGGCCGTGGACGCCCTTGACACCCGTATCCTCCGGCTGCTGATCGAGCAGCCGCGCACCTCGGTCCGGGAGTACGCCCGCATCCTCGGCATCGCCCGCGGCACCCTCCAGGCCCGGCTGGAGCGGATGGAGCGGGACGGGGTGATCACCGGCACCGGTCCGGTCCTCTCCCCCGCCGCGCTCGGCCACCCGGTGCTGGCGTTCGTCCATATCGAGGTGACCCAGGGCCGGCTGGACGAGGTCGGGGACGCGCTGGCCGCGGTGCCCGAGATCGTGGAGGCCTTCTCCATCACCGGCGGCGGCGATCTGCTGACGCGGGTGGTGGCGCGGGACAACGGGCATCTGGAGGACATCGTCCAGCGGCTGATCCGGATGCCCGGGGTGGTGCGCACCCGGACCGAGATGGCGCTGCGCGAGCGGGTGCCGCACCGGCTGCTGCCGCTGGTGGAGGCGGTCGGCCGGGCCGCGGGCCTCCGCGCCGAGTCCTCCCGCTGAGGGCCCCGTGCCCTGAGGCCCCCCGCGCCGAGGGGCGTGCGCGCCGAGGGCGTCCGGCCGGTACGGGCATGCTGGGGGCATGAGCGCAGCGCAACCGGACCTGGCCGTCCTCTTCGACCTCGACGGCACCCTGGTCGACAGTGAGCCGAACTACTACGAGGCGGGCCGCCGGGTGCTGGAGCGGTACGGGGTCACCGACTTCGGCTGGGAGCGGCACACCGACTTCATCGGCATCGGCACCCGGGAGACGCTGTCGGCGCTGCGGGCGGAGTACGGGATCGGGGCCCCGGTCGAGGAGCTGCTGGCGGAGAAGAACCGGCACTACCTGGAGCTGGCGGCCGCCTCCACGGCGGTCTTCCCTGAGATGCGGGCGCTGGTGGAGCGGCTGTACGCGGAGGGGGTGCCGATGGCGGTGGCCTCCGGCTCCTCCCGGGCCGCGATCGAGGCGGTGCTGGCCGGCACCGGGCTGGACGCCTGGCTGACGGTGCTGGTCTCGGCGGAGGAGGTGGCCCGGGGCAAGCCCGCGCCGGACGTGTTCCTGGAGGCGGCCCGGCGGCTGGGGGTGCCCGCGGGGCGGTGCGTGGTGCTGGAGGACGCCCCGCCCGGTGCGGCGGCCGCGCACGCGGCGGGGATGCGGTGCCTGGCCGTCCCGTACGTCCCGGGCACCGCCGACGACCCGGCGTTCGCGAGCGCCGGGCTGCTGGTGCGCGGCGGTCAGGCGGAGTTCACCGCGGAGGCGGCGTACGCCTATCTGCGGGGCGGTCGGGCGGGGTGAGCCGAAAAGGCGTTGCCGGGCGGGGTGGGTCGGGGGCAGGCTTCCCGGCATGTCCGATCATGAGCAACCCGCCTCCTCGTCCGTCCGGCAACCCGCCTCCTCGTCCGTGCCCGCGACCGCGTCCGATGTGTCGGCGCTGTTCTCGCGCGGCCGGCTGACGGCGATCCCGCGGAAGGCGGCGCGGCGTGAGCAGCTGCTCGCGCACCTGGCCGGGACCCTTTTCGAGCGGGAGCGCTCGTACACCGAGCGGGAGGTGAACGAGGCGCTGCTGACGGTGCACGAGGACTGCGCCGCGCTCCGCCGTTATCTGGTGGTCTCCGGCAGGGTGGTGCGCAGCCGGGACGGGGCCGAGTACCGGCTGGCCGGCTGAGCCCCGCCCCGTATGCAAGGGGCTACGCCCGTCCCGTATCCGGTGGGCGCAGCCCCGTCCCGTACCGGGTGGTCAGAAGCGGGCGTGCGCGGTGATGTCGGCGCCGAACTGCTCGATCATCTCGGCGGTGACCGTGGGCCGGCACTGGGCGATCGCCGCGAGGTAGTCCTCGGTGCTCGCGCCCGGGGCGGTGTCGCCCTCGGGGGCCTGGCCGGACACGCCCAGGTCCCGTTCGAACGCGGCCTGGGCGGCGATCCGGGCGGCGTGTTCGATGTCGGCGGGGGTGAACAGCTCGCTCGCCGCCACCAGTACGGGCAGGTCCACATCGGGCCTTCCGGCCGCGTAGCGCTGCCAGATCGCGGTGCGGGCCGCCTCGTCGGGGGTGCCGATGGGGATGAGGTAGTCGAAGCGGCCGGGGCGCAGGAACGCCGGGTCGAGCGAGCGGACGGAGTTGGTGGCGCACACCAGCAGCCGTTCGTCGCCCTCGCGGAAGCCGGGGATCAGTTTGAGCAGTTCGTTGGTGACCCCGTGCATGCCGCCGGGCTGGGCGGGTTCGCGGCGCACCGGGGCGATCTCCTCGACCTCGTCGATGAAGACCAGCACCCGTTCCAGTTCGGCGATCCGGGCGAAGGCGCTGCGCAGCGCGGCCGACAGGTTGCCCTCGTCGGCGAGGCGGGAGGGCAGCAGTTCCACGAAGGGCCAGCCCAGCCGGGAGGCGATGCCCCGGGCGAAGGTGGTCTTTCCGGTGCCGGGCGGGCCGAACAGGGCGATGGCGCGCGGCGGCCGGACGCCGTGCCGGGCGGCCCGTTCGGGTTGGGCGAGCGGCAGCACCACCCGCCGTTCGATGAGGTCCTTCTCCTTCTCCATGCCGGCCACCCGGCCCCAGAGGTCCCCGGCGAGGTACCGTCCGCCGAGGTCGTCGAGGAGGGTGGCGGCGGAGCCGTGCAGATGCTCGCTCTTCTCGAAGTAGGCGACGGCTGGCTGCCGGGTGTAGCCGGCGTTCAGCAGCCCTTCGCCGAGGAGTTCCTCCTCGGGCAGGACGTAGCTGATCCGGCCGATCCGGGCGGCGAGCAGCCGCCGCTCCAGTTCGACCAGGAGCGCGCTGGCCAGGCCGCGTCCGCGCCAGCCCGAGGAGATGGCGATCCGCATCACCCAGGCCCGCTCCCCCGCGACGGTGGCGAGGGCGGCGCCGATCGGCGCGCCCTGGTGGACGGCGACCACCGCGGGCTGGCGGCCGGTCAGCGCGCCGATGCACTCGGCGAGGGAGAACACCGACTCCTGCCCGAGTTCGGCGGTGGTGTCGATCAGATGGACGACCGGGGCGAGGTCGCCCTCGCGGTAGTCGCGGATGAGCCAGTTCACGGTTCCGCCCCTCGTTGCGCTGTCCGGTGGTGGTGAGGCTAGGCGCGGCGCCGGACGGCGGCCTGTGCCGGTTCGCACAACGGGGGCCGCGTGATTGCGCCGTTCGGGTGGTTGGCGGTGGGCGTGCGGGCGCGTATCCGCGCAGGGGCGGTCCGCCGCGGCCGTGGAGGTTCGGGAGACCCCCGTGGCACCCGGCAGCCCTCTGCGGCGTGCGCGCCGCCGTGCCGGCTCGGGCGGGAGGGGCCATGCTCGGCGGCCTGGGTGGTTGTCCGCGCGGCCACCTCAGGCCAGGGGCGCACGTCTTCGGGGTCGTCGTGGCCGGGACCGGTGGACGTCCGGCGATCATCACGGACGGGCTGGTGTATCCGATGTGCCGACGTGGCCCCCGCCGGCACGGGGACACGGCCCCGCGCGAGAGTGTCGCGCGGGGCCGTGCGGTGTGATGCGGTGTGGTGCGCTACGGGGCGGGGTCAGCCGCGGGGGCCGCGGCGGCCGCCCTCGTCGCCGCGGCGGCGGCGCTCGGTGCCGTCGTCGTACTCCACCTGCTCCTTGCGGACCTGCTCGCTGACCTCCTGCTGCTCGGTGACCTTGTCGGTCTCCAGGCGGACCCGCTCGACCGGGACGGCCTCCTTGCGGATCTCCGCCTGCTCGGCGTGGAGGGTGACCTCGGTCTGCTCCTCCTCGCCGATCCGGCCGCGAACGCCCTCGGAGGGGTCGATCGGCTCGCGGACGACCCGCACCTCCTCGTGGCTGATCGGCACGGTGGTGGTGACGTTCTCGGTGACGACGACCTTGCGCAGCCGGGCGTGGCCGACCTCGCGCTCCCGGGCGCCGACGTGCAGCCGCTCCTCGGAGCGGAGCATCTCGTGGCGCTCGGCATCCGCGGGGCGCCCGGCGTCGGCGGGCATCCGACCGCGGCCCTCACGGGCGTGGGCCGGGTCCTGGGCGCCGGCCATGCCGGCCGCGGAGCCGGCCGCCCCGGCGGTGCCGGTGCCCGCCTGGCCGCGGGCGCCCTGGCGGCCGTCCGTCAGGGAGTAGTGCCGGTACAGGTCCTGCTCCTGGTCGCTGTCGAGGTGCTCGTCGGCCTCGATCCGCGGGGCGTCCTTGACCCGGTCCTTCGGGTAGGCGACGTGCAGGTTCTCGCCGTCGCTGCGCGCCCCGTCCAGCGGGACGAAGGTCTCCTTGGTGCCGAACAGGCCGGTCTTGACGGTGACCCACTCCGGCTTGCCGCTGTGGTCGTCCAGCCAGACCTGCTCGACCTTGCCGATCTTCTCGCCCCGGGGGTCGACGGCCGTGAGGCCGCCGAGGTCGCCGCTGTTCAGGTAGCCGTTGCCCGCCATCGCTTGCACTCTCCCTTGCCCGCGCGCGACGGAGCGGCCTGGACGCCCTCCGCTGGAACACGCGCCCTACCCACTCCCCCATCAACACCCCCGCCCGTCAAACCGGAACACTTCATACTTTTTGGTACGGGAGGGGTCGAGGGACGCCCGGTCAGCGCGAACCGGCTCACGCGCCGCGCCGTGGACACTGGGCCGAACGGGTGAGGCCCGGGCGCGGGGCCGGTCAGCCCAGGGCGGCCTGGGCGAGCGCCGAGCCGAGCCAGGCCGCGACCAGTCCGGCGGCGGTGGACACCGCGACATTGGCGGCGGCCAGCCGCGCGGCGCCGGTCTCGGTGAGCCGCAGGGTCTCGTAGGAGAAGGTCGAGTAGGTGCTGAGCGTCGCGCACAGTCCCGGCCCGATCAGGTGCTGGAGCGCGTCCGGCACGGTGGTGGTGGTGGCGGCGCCGGTGAGGAGGCCGAGCCCGGCGCAGGCGGCGAGGTTGACCGCGGCGGTGCCCCAGGGGACGGCCGTACGGTGGCGGGACTGCAGGTTGCGGTCGACGAGGAAGCGCAGCGGGGCGCCGACCAGCGCCCCCAGCACCACCATGGCCCAGTTCACGCGCGCCCCCGGAGCCGGTGGGGGCGGGGGGTGGCGGCGCGGCGGGTGAGCACGGCCGCGCCCCACACCGCGAGCAGGGCGGCCGCGGGGGTGGCGGCCAGGTAGAGGAGCCCGAGGCCGGGGCCGGGGTCGCCGCCGAGGAGGTGGTTCCCCTCGACGGTGTAGGTGGAGAAGGTGGTGTAGCCGCCGAGCACCCCGGTGCCGAGGAAGGGGCGGACCAGCCGGTGGGTGGCGGTCCGCACGGTGAGCAGGCCCATCAGGACGCCCATCGCGGCGCAGCCGGTGACGTTGACGGCGAAGGTCGTCCAGGGGAAGGCGCCGGGCTCGGTCGGCCAGAGCAGGGTGGCCCCGTAGCGGGCGCAGGCGCCGAGGGCGCCGCCCACCGCGATCACGGCGAGGGTCGCGGCCTCCTGGCGCCGCCCGCCGGTACGCGGGGCCGCGGACCGGGGACCGCTCCCGGTGTCCGGGTCGACGGGGTCGCGGGGGTCGGTGAGCGCGGTGGCGCCCCCGGGGCGGGGCGGCGCCTCGGGCGCCGGCGGGCCGGTGGGGCCGACGGCGTCGGCGGGGCCCACGGGGCCCACGGGGTCGGCGGGGTCGGCGGAGCCGGTGCGGCTGGACGGGGTGTCGGGGGTCTCGTCGGGCATGCGGTGGATTCCTACCTGATCGGGTCGGGCGGCCGCGCGCGGACGCGCGGCGATGCTCAGGCAGGGACCGTTGGCGGCGCACGACCGCGGTTGGGTCCGGCGGGCCCCACCGCCGGACGGCCCCCCGGGGAGGCCGCCCGGCCACTGTACCTTCGGCCGGGACGAGGCCCGAGACGACTGCCTGGTACGGACGGCTGGTACGGGGGTGGCCGGTACGGACGGCCGGTGCAGACGGCCGGTGCGGACGGCCGCGGCGCCGGCGGGGACGGTGGGCGCGGGGAGCCCGTACGCGGACGGGGCACGGCCTCGCCGCCGATGGGGCAGCCGCCGCGGTGCCGTACGCAGGCGGGACGCCCGGGCGGATCGGCGCGGAGACCCCGTACGCAGGCGGGGCACGGCCTCGCCGCCGACGCGGCAGCGGCTGCGGGCTCGCGTACGGGGACGGGGCGCGGGGCGCCCGAGCGGACCGGCGCCGGGAGCCCGTACGCGGGCGGGACGCGGGACGCCGGGCGGCGCGGACCCGAGGCGGGGCCGACCCGGTGCGGGGAGCCCGTACGTGGGCGGGGCGCGGCAAGGGGGCCGGGCCGCGGGACGATCGGCGGGGGTGCGTGCGCCAGGTGAGCGGGGCGCGAGCCGC
>NZ_JALPTH010000058.1 GCF_023218175.1 Streptomyces lichenis
GCGGGGGCGCGGCGCCCCCCCCCGCCGCCCCCGGCGCCCTCGGACTGGCGGGCGCCACCCCGCTCGTCCTCTGGCCCCGCCCCACCCGCCGCACCGCCGGGCACTGACGGCCCGCGTCCGCTCCTCCGGGGCCCGTCCACCACGTGTGGGCGGGCCCCGGTGCGTGGGTGGGTGGCCTGCTGGGGTGCTTGGGGTGCTTGGGGTGCTTGTGGCGGGGCTTCGGGGCAGTCGGCGGGCCCATGGCGTACCGCTCGGTAGGGGTACGCGGGTAGGGTGCCGTCCCAGATCGTCCGCCGTACGGCGCCGGCCGCGCGGTTGCCCGCGGGTGACCGGCCCGGCTCGGCGGTCGTCCGTCCCACGGAGGGCGGAGGGTGTCGGTGTCGCGAGGCAGGGGAGCGCCGGATGAGCGGAAAGACCGTACGCGCGGATCGCGGTCCCGGCCGTCTCGTGAGCGTCCTGTCGGGGCTGGCCGTGGCCCTCGGCTGCGTGCTCTTCCTCGGCGGCTTCGCCTGGGGCGCGGTCCTGTACCGGCCGTACACCGTCCCCACCGACTCCATGTCGCCGACCGTCGCCCCCGGCGACCGGGTCCTGGCCCAGCGCATCGACGGCACCGAGGTCCGCCGCGGTGACGTGGTCGTCTTCGACGACCCGAACTGGGGCGACCTGCCGATGGTCAAGCGGGTCATCGGAGTGGGCGGCGACACGGTGGCCTGCTGCGGCGCCGACGGCCGCCTCACCATCAACGGCAAGCCGGTCGACGAACCGTATCTGCGGGCGGGCGAGGCGGCCTCGCTGACCGAGTTCTCCGCCGCCGTCCCCGAGGGCAGGCTCTTCCTCCTCGGCGACGAGCGCAACGGCTCCCAGGACTCGCGTGTCCACCTCCAGGACGCGAGCCACGGCTCGGTGCCCCGGTCCGCGGTGACCGCCCGGGTGGACGCCGTGGCCTGGCCGCTCGGCTCCATGGTGGAGCGCCCCCGGGAGTTCGCCGCCCTGCCCGGCGGGATCTCCGAGCCGGGGCCGGTGAAGCCCATGGTGGCCGCGGTGGCCGTCGGAGCGGTGCTCGTCCTGGCCGGCGCCGCGGGACCGTCACTGGCACGTGCCCTCTCCGGCGGTGGGCGCGGCGCCGACCGGAAACGCCCGGCGCGCGGGAAGGCCCCCGCCGATGCCTGAGCCGGCGCCCGAGCCGGGGCAGGGGCCCGAGCCGGCACCGGAGCCCCCGCCGATGCCTGAGTCGGCGCCCGAGCCCGAGCCGACTCCGGCGTCCGAGCCCTCCGAGCCGGCTCCGGCGTCCGAGCCGACTCCGGCGTCCGAGCCGACTCTGACGTCTGAGCTCTCCGAGCCGACTCCGGCGTCCGAGCCTGCCGCGCTGCGCCGGGTGGCCCGGGTCGTCCTGCTCGACCCCGACGACCGGATCCTGCTGCTGCACGGCCATGAGCCGGACGACCCGGCCACGACCTGGTGGTTCACCCCCGGTGGCGGGGTGGAGGGAGGCGAGACGCGGGAGCAGGCCGCCGTACGGGAGCTGGCCGAGGAGACCGGCCTCACCGGGGTGCGGCTGGGCCCGGTGGTGTGGCGCAGGGTCTGCTCCTTCCCGTTCGCAGGCCGTCGCTGGGATCAGGACGAGTGGTACTACCTGGCCCGCACCGACCGCACCGAGGTGGCCCTAGGCGACCTCACCGAGCTGGAGACCCGCAGTGTCGCGGGGCTGAGATGGTGGACCTCCGCCGAACTGTCCTCGACGCGTGAGACGGTGTACCCGACACGACTCGCCGGGCTGCTGCGCGCGCTGCTCGACGAGGGACCCCCCGAGCAGCCGGTGGTCCTGCCCCCGGACATCGTCCAGGGGCCCGGGGCACTGGCGCACAATGGGGGCACGCACGGCTGAAGGGGAACATGCCATGAGCGCCGAGGACCTCGAAAAGTACGAGACCGAGATGGAGCTGAAGCTCTACCGGGAGTACCGAGACGTCGTCGGTCTGTTCAAGTACGTGATCGAGACCGAGCGACGCTTCTACCTCACCAACGACTACGAGATGCAGGTGCACTCGGTACAGGGCGAGGTCTTCTTCGAGGTGTCCATGGCGGACGCCTGGGTCTGGGACATGTACCGGCCGGCCCGGTTCGTCAAGCAGGTGCGCGTACTGACCTTCAAGGACGTGAACATCGAGGAGCTCAACAAGAGCGACCTCGAACTGCCCGGCGGCTGATCCCGCACCTCACGTGCTCGGGCGGCGAGCGCCTGCCGCGCCTCCGACCGTCAACACCGCGCCCTCGGAACCGACCCTCCGAGTGGCGCGGTGATCCACATTCCAGCGGTTGTCCACCGTCATCCACCAAGATCCACCAATCCGCCGCCGACCCGTCACAGTCGGTGGCGGAGGTGGTGCCGCAATGAACACGACGGGGGCACTGGGACGGTACGGCGAGGAGCTGGCCGTCCGCCGACTCACCGAGTCGGGCATGACCACGCTCGCCCGCAACTGGCGGTGCGGGCGGACCGGCGAGATCGACATCGTGGCCCGGGACGGCGACACCCTCGTCGTCTGCGAGGTCAAGACCCGCAGAAGCGCACGGTACGAGCACCCGCTCGCCGCCCTCACACCCACCAAGGCCGACCGGCTGCGACGGCTCGCGGCCTGCTGGCTCGACCGGCACGGCGGCCCCCCGCCCGGCGGAGTCCGCATCGACGCCGTCGGCGTCCTGCTGCCCCGCCGCGGCACCCCCGTCGTCGACCACGTACGCGGGGTGATCTGACATGGGCTTCGCCCGAGCCTGCTCCGTCGCCCTGGTCGGCGTCGAAGGCGTGGTCGTCGAGGTCCAGGCCGACCTGGAGCCGGGCGTCCCCGCGTTCACCCTGGTCGGGCTGCCCGACAAGAGCCTGGTGGAGAGCCGCGACCGGGTCCGCGCCGCCGTGGTCAACTCCGGCGCGGAGTGGCCGCAGAAGAAGCTGACCGTCGGCCTCAGCCCCGCCTCCGTACCCAAGAGCGGCTCCGGTTTCGACCTCGCCGTCGCCGCCGCGGTCCTCGGCGCCGCCGAACGGGTCGACCCCCGGGCCATCGCCGACCTCGTCCTCATCGGAGAGCTCGGCCTCGACGGCCGCGTCCGGCCCGTGCGCGGGATCCTCCCCGCCGTGCTCGCCGCCGCCGAAGCCGGCTACCAGCACGTCGTCGTACCCGAGCAGACCGCCGGAGAGGCCGCACTCGTCCCCGGAGTCTCCGTCCTCGGCGTCCGCACCCTGCGCCAGCTCATCGCCGTACTCGCCGACGAACCCGTACCCGACGAGGAACCCGACCAGCCCGGCCGGCCCGACGCCATGCTCGCCGGGCTGCTCGTCCCCGGCGCGGGCATCGGCACCGGCATCGCCCCCGCGCCCGGCGAAGGCCCCGACCTCGCCGACGTGGCCGGGCAGCACACCGCCCGACGCGCCCTGGAGACCGCCGCCGCCGGCGGCCACCACCTCCTGCTGACCGGCCCACCCGGCGCCGGCAAGACCATGCTCGCCGAACGGCTCCCCGCCGTACTGCCACCGCTCACCCGGGCCGAAGCCCTGGAGGTCACCGCCGTCCACTCCGTCGCCGGCATCCTGCCGCCCGGCGAACCCCTGGTACGCCGCCCGCCCTACTGCGCCCCGCACCACTCGGCCACCATGCAGTCCCTGGTCGGCGGCGGGAACGGCACCCCCCGGCCCGGCGCCGTCTCCCTCGCCCACCGCGGCGTGCTCTTCCTCGACGAAGCGCCCGAGTTCTCCGGCAAGGCCCTGGACGCACTGCGCCAGCCGCTGGAGTCCGGCCATGTCGTCGTCGCCCGCAGCGCCGGTGTGGTGCGGCTGCCCGCCCGGTTCCTGATGGTGCTCGCCGCCAACCCGTGCCCCTGCGGCCGGCACACCCTGGTCGGCGCCGCCTGCGAATGCCCGGCCGCCCTGGTCCGCCGCTACCAGGCACGGCTGTCCGGCCCCCTGCTCGACCGGGTCGACCTCCGGGTGACCGTCGAACCCGTCGACCGAGCCGACCTGCTCGGCCAGGGCGGACGCGGAGAACCCACCGCCGCCGTCGCCGCCCGCGTCCAGGAAGCCCGAGAGCGGGCGGCCGCCCGCCTCACCGGCACCCCCTGGCAGCTCAACGCCGAGGTCCCCGGCCATGAGCTGCGCACCCGCTGGCAGCCCGCCCCCGGCGCCCTCGCCAGCGCCGAACGCGACCTCGAACGGGGCCTGCTCACCGCCCGCGGACTGGACCGGATCCTGCGCGTCGCCTGGACCCTCGCCGATCTCGCCGGCCGCGACCGCCCCGGCCCCGCCGAGGTGAACCAGGCCCTGGAACTCCGCACCGGTGTCCCCCGAGGCGTCCCGGCGACCGGAGGGTTCCGATGACCGGACGCACACCACCGCGCCCACACACCGCACCGCCCGGCGAACCCCCGGCCGGGGGAGCGGCGAGCGGAAGCCCCGACGCCGCCACCGACGACCCCCGTCGGCACGAGCGCCGGGCCCGCGCCGCCCTCACCCGCGTCCTGGAACCCGGGGACGAACGAGCCGGACAGTGGCTCGCCGACCTCGGGCCGGTGGAGCTCCTGCGACGGCTCACCAGCCCCGCGTACCACCCGGGCGCCCTGCCCGGCGCCGGCGACCAGCGCATCAGAGCACTGCGCGCCCTCGCCGCGCGGGCCGACCCCGGTCGCGACCTCGCCGCCATGGCCTCCCACGGCGGACGGTTCGTCATCCCCGGAGACCCCGAATGGCCCAGTCAGCTCGACGACCTCGGCCCCGCCCGCCCCATCGGCCTCTGGGTCCGCGGCGGGCCGGACCTGCGCCACTGGGCGCTGCGCTCGGTCGCCCTGGTCGGAGCACGCGGCTGCACCCCCTACGGAGCCCACACGGCCACCACCCTCGCGGCCGGGCTCGCCGAACGCGGCTGGGTCGTCGTCTCCGGAGCCGCCTACGGCATCGACGGCGCCGCCCACCGCGGTGCCCTCGCCGCCGGCGGTGCCACCATCGCCGTACTCGCCTGCGGCACCGACGTCGCCTACCCCCGCGGCCACGCCGAACTGCTCGGCCGCATCGTCCGCCAAGGCCTGGTCATCGGCGAACTGCCGCCCGGCGCGCATCCCACCCGCAGCCGCTTCGTCCTGCGCAACCGGGTCATCGCCGCCCTCACCCGAGGCACCGTGGTGATCGAGGCCGCCCACCGCAGCGGCTCACTGGTCACCGCCCGCGCCGCACAGCGCATGGGCCGCCACACCATGGGTGTCCCCGGGCCGGTCACCAGTGCCTGCTCAGGAGGCGTCCACCAACTGCTGCGCGGCGGCGCCGTACTGGTCACCGACGCCCCGGACGTCATCGAACTGGTGGGCACCATCGGTGACGACCTCGCCCCCGACCGGCGCGGCCCGGTGCTGCCCCGGGACCTCCTCGACCCGGAGTGCGCCCGGCTGCTGGAAGCCATGCCCGGCCGAGCCGCCGACACCACGGCCCGAGACCTCGCGCACGCCACGGGTACGCCGGTTGACGCCGCCCTCGCCCGGCTGTACGAACTTCACTCCCTCGGGTTCGTCGAACGACACGATGACCGCTGGCGGCTCACAGCGCACCCCGCGCGCCACGCCGACACCCGGCGAGGCGGTGCTTGACCAGGGGCATTCGGGTGACAGGCTGCCCGTGATGACCTTCGTACCCGCCCCGGAGGCCCCCGGCGGGGTGGTCCCCGCGCGGACCATCCGCGGGGCCCCATTCGAAGATGCGGCCGACCCCATACCCGCATGGGTCCCCGCGGCGGCGTCCTTCGCGCAAAGCGATCCCGCAGTCACGCTACGCTCACAAGGCCGGCTCCCCAGACCGGCGCCCCCCACCCCCGCGAACCCTCCCCCCTCCCCTCTCTCCGCACACCGGCTCCGCCCACCCGCTCCAGCAGAACGGCTCACAGCGACGCATGCCCCAGCACACCTCCGGGTCAGACCGCGCGGCAGTGCCCCCCGCTGCCCGGGGCACCTCCTCCCGGCGCGCCGTGCATCCGACCGCTCCCCCCTCCCCGGCCGCCCCCTCACCCCCACCCCCCACCTCACTCGACCAGCTGTGGCGGTCGTACAAGGACACGGGTGACGAGCGGCTCCGGGAGCAGCTGATCCTGCACTACTCCCCGCTGGTCAAATACGTGGCCGGCCGGGTCAGCGTCGGACTGCCGTCCAACGTCGAGCAGGCCGACTTCGTCTCCTCCGGGGTCTTCGGGCTCATCGACGCCATCGAGAAGTTCGACATCGAACGGGCCATCAAGTTCGAGACCTACGCCATCACCCGTATCCGCGGCGCGATGATCGACGAACTGCGCGCCCTGGACTGGATCCCGCGGTCCGTACGGCAGAAGGCACGGGCCGTCGAACGCGCCTACGCGACCCTGGAAGCCCGGCTGCGGCGCACCCCCTCGGAGACCGAGGTCGCCACCGAGATGGGCATCGCGCTGGAGGACCTGCACGCCGTTTTCAGCCAGCTCTCCCTGGCGAACGTGGTCGCCCTGGAAGAGCTGCTGCACGTCGGCGGCGAGGGCGG
Source organism: Streptomyces lichenis (assembly GCF_023218175.1). Classification (GTDB taxonomy): domain Bacteria; phylum Actinomycetota; class Actinomycetes; order Streptomycetales; family Streptomycetaceae; genus Streptomyces; species Streptomyces lichenis. The sequence continues at coordinate 6,536 of NZ_JALPTH010000058.1, forward strand.
CGACCGGCTCAGCCTCATGGACACCCTGGAGGACACCGCCGCCGACAATCCGGTCGAGGTCGCCGAGGACCGCGAACTGCGCAGGCTGCTCGCGCGTGCCATCAACACCCTCCCCGAGCGGGAGAAGACCGTGGTCACGCTCTACTACTACGAGGGCCTCACCCTCGCCGAGATCGGCAACGTCCTCGGGGTCACCGAGAGCCGCGTCAGCCAGATCCACACCAAATCCGTCCTCCAACTGCGGGCGAAGCTGGCCGACGTAGGACGCTGACGGCGAAGGGCCCGCCGTAGAGTGGTGGGGTGCCAAGGATTCGAGCGGCCTCCGTGGCCGAGCACCGGACCATGCAGCGCGGCGCCCTGCTGGACGCCGCGCGTTCCCTGCTGTCCGAAGGCGGGACGGAGGCGCTGACCTTCCCCGCCCTCGCCGAGCGCACCGGCCTCGCCCGGTCGTCCGTCTACGAGTACTTCCGCTCGCGCGCCGCCGTGGTCGAGGAGCTGTGCGCCGTCGACTTCCCCGTGTGGGCCGCCGAGGTCGAGGCCGCGATGGAACGCTCCGCCGGCCCCGAGGGCAAGATCGAGGCGTACATCCGCCGCCAGCTCGAACTGGTCGGCGACCGTCGCCACCGGGCCGTCGTCGCCATCTCCGCGAGCGAACTGGACGCGGGCGCCCGCGAGAAGATCCGCGCCGCCCACGGCGGGCTGGTCGCGATGATCGTCGAGGCCCTGGCCGAACTGGGCCACGAACAGCCCCGCCTCGCCGCCATGCTCCTCCAGGGCATCGTGGACGCCGCCGCCCGCCGCGTCGAACTGGGCGCCGCCGAGGTCCCCGCCGCCATCGCCGACTCCGCCGTCGCCCTCGCCCTCCACGGCGTAAGCCGCCACCCCGCCTAGCCTCCGCCCCGCCGAAGCAACCCAAGCCCGCAGGCCGCCAGGCCCGCCCACCTGCCGCCGCACTTGGGCCTGCTCCTCGACCCTCCGACTGCACCAACCTCAGCACCGACCTTCGGGGGCCCTCCCCCCCCCCCCCCCCCCCCCCCGCCCCTCCCCCCCCCCCCCCCCCCCCCCCGGCCCCCCCCCCCCCCCCCCCCCCCCCCC
>NZ_JALPTH010000006.1 GCF_023218175.1 Streptomyces lichenis
CGACCTGCTAGCCGGCCCCACCCACGCCGCGTCCTGCCTCCCCCCCCCCCCCCGCCCCCCCCCCCCCCCCCCCCCCCCCCCCCCCCCCCCCCCCCCCGCCCCCCCCGCCCCCGCCCCGTCCTTCGGCGCCCCGGTCGGCCAGCAGACCCCGGCCCCCTCCTTCAACGCACCCCCGCCACCGCCGCCCGCCCCGGCGGGGTACGGCACCCCGCCGCACGGCCAGCCCGCGCCGGGGCAGCCCATGCACTCGGCCCCCACCATGGCCGCCCCGCTGGTGCCCCCGGCGCCCGCACCGCACGGGCAGCCCCCGCAGGGGCCCTACGGGCAGCCCCCCGCCGCGCCCGGCGGCCACACCCCGCCGTACGGGCAGGTGCCCGGGCAGGGCCAGCCGCCCGCACCCGGCGGCTACGGGTACCCGCAGTCCGGCGGCTACGGCCAGCCCGCCCCGTACGGCCAGGGGCAGCCCGCCCCCTTCGGGCAGCAGCCGCCCGGCGGCGGAGGCCAGTACGGCGTCCCGCAGGGCGGGCAGCCCGGCGGCCCCGGGCTCGCCGCCGCCCTGCAGAAGTACCGCGAGACCCCCACCGGGCAGCGCTGGACCCCGCAGAACCAGCAGCTGATGCGGGTCGACCTCGCCATGGGCGGCACGCCCGTGCTGGCCCGCCAGGGCAGCATGGTGATGTACCAGGGCAAGGTCGAGTTCGGTTACAAGGGCGCCGGCTTCAGCGGCCGCATCGTCGGCAACGCCACCGGTCAGGAGATGCAGCTGATGCGCTGCTCCGGCCGGGGGCAGGTCTTCCTCGCCGAGGACAGCGCCCATCTGCACCCCATCGAGCTCCAGGGCGACGGGATCTGCGTCTCCGCCGAGAACGTCCTCGCCTTCGACGAGTCGCTGCACCACGAGGTGCGCCGCATCGAGGGCCACGGCATCCCCGGCGGGGCGCTGTTCACCATGCTCTTCCAGGGCACCGGCACCGTGATCGTCAAGACCCACGGCACCCCGGTGGTCCTCCCCGTCACCCCGACCACCTTCGCCGACTGCAACGCGGTCGTCGCCTGGTCGGCCGCCTCCCAGGTGGTGCTCTCCAGCCAGGTCCGGCTGCGGCGCAACGCCTACCCGGGCCACAGCGGTGAGACCGTCAACCTCCAGTTCCGGGGCGCCCCCGGCAACTTCATCGTCGTCCAGCCCTACGAGGTCTAAAGGGAGCCCGGATCATGAACCAGCAGCTCGCGGGCTACGCCCCCACCCCGGTGGCGGCCCGGATGGAGAACCACGGCCGCGCCATGCTCAAGGTCGCCATGGCCTCCGGCCAGGACCTCTACGCCCGCACCGGCTCCGTCGTCGCCTACGAGGGCTTCGTCACCTACGAGCCCAACCCGCCCGCCGTCCGGCAGATCGCCTCCTCCTGGGTGACCGGCGAGGGCGCGCCGATCATGAAGTGCACCGGAGACGGCCTGCTCTACCTCGCCGACTACGGAGCCGACGTCGTGGTCGTCAACCTCGACAACGACGCGCTCTCGGTCAACGGCACCAACCTCCTCGCCTTCGACGCCCACCTCCAGTGGGGTGTGGAGAAGGTCAAGGGCATGGCCAAGTTCGCCGGCCAGGGCCTGTGGAACGTGCAGATCGCCGGCACCGGCTGGGTGGCGCTCACCTCCCGCGGCACCCCGATCGTCGTCGACTGCGGACGCGGCGACGACGAGACCTATGTCGATCCGGACGCGCTGGTCGCCTGGTCGCCGTCGCTGAAGGTCAAGGGCAAGCGCAGCTTCAAGGCCTCCTCCCTGATCGGGCGGGGCAGCGGGGAGGCCTACCAGATGGCCTTCTCCGGCCAGGGCATCGTCGTCGTACAGCCGAGCGAGGACAGTACCGACCGGCTCCGGGTCCGGGGCTGAGGGGGAGCGGAACAGATCATGCAGAGCCCGCTTTTCAGCTACACCGAGCAGCAGACCCAGGACCGCTACGCGGTGCAGAACCCGCAGCTGCTGCGGGTCGCCCTCACCGGCCATGACGACGTCCTCGCCCGCAAGGGCGCCATGGTCGCCTACCAGGGCCTGGTCGACTTCGACGGCGAGGTGCAGACCGGCACCCAGCGCCGGGCCCGGGCCCGCACCGGCGAGGGCCTGGACCTGATGCGCTGCTCCGGCCAGGGCACCGTCTACCTGGCCAACCTGGCGCAGTACATCCATGTGGTGGACGTCGACCAGGACGGCCTGACCGTGGACAGCGCCTATGTGCTGGCGCTCGACTCCACCCTGCACACCGAGGTCATCGCCGTGGACAGCCAGTACGGCATCTCCGGCTCCGGCAAATACCAGCTGAACATCTCCGGCCGCGGCCAGGTCGCCCTGATGACCTCCGGCCAGCCGCTGATGATGCGGGTCACGCCCGAGACCTACGTCAACGTGGACGCGGACGCCATCGTGGCCTGGTCCTCCGGGCTGCGGGTGCAGATGCAGGCGCAGACCCATTCCTCCAGCGTGCGCCGCCGCCGCGGCGACACCGGGGAGGGCTGGGAGCTGAGCTTCATGGGCCAGGGCTTCGCCCTCGTCCAGCCCAGCGAGGTCATGCCGCCGCAGCACGCCGACATCGGCCAGGGCGTGCGCGCCCAGTTCGGCGCCGGGCAGCACGGCTCGCACGCCCAGAACCAGAACAACGCCTGGAACTGAGCGGGGCGGCGGCCGGCGGCCGCATGAGAGGTACGGGGAGGGGGACGGTCCCGGTGACGGGGCCGTCCCCCTCCCCGTACGGGCATCGCCGTACGGTCAGCCGGCCAGGGCCGCCCGGGCCGCCGCCACCAGGCGGACCACCGAGTCGTCGGCGACCTCGGCCACCTCCTGGTAGCCGAACCAGCGCAGGTCCAGCGACTCGTCGCTGATCGCCACCACCGCGTCCGGCGGGGCGATCGCCGCGTACTGCACATCCAGGTGCCAGTGGCAGGGCGCCGGAATGGTGTGCCGGTCCAGCCGCAGCGGGCCGCCGGGCAGCAGCGCCAGCCCGGACACTCCGGACTCCTCGGTCGCCTCGCGCAGCGCGGCCGCCGCCAGCGAGGCGTCACCGGGCTCGCAGTGGCCGCCCATCTGCAGCCACCTGCCGAGCTTGCGGTGCAGGGTCAGCAGCACCCGGCCGCGCTCCGGGTCGACCACCAGCGCGCTCGCCGTGAGATGCCCGGAGTCGCAGGCCTTCCACAGGGCGTCGGGGTGGGCCGCCAGATGGTCCAGGTAGATCCGGCGCAGCGCGGACTGGTGCTCGCCCCGGCCCTCGTACGCCTTGAGGACCAGGGCCGCGTCGTCGTGCAGGGTCACTTCTCGCTGTCGCCCTTGTCCTCGTCCGTGCCGCCGGGGGCATCGCCGCCCTGGTCCTGGCCGGGCTTGGACCCGCCCGCGGCCTCGCCGAGCATCTTGTCCAGCTCGGAGAAGTCCAGGTGCTCGCGGTGGACGAAGCCGTCCGGGTCGTCCAGGTCGGAGGCGGTGGGGAGGTTGTCCGGGTGCTCCCACAGGTGGTCCCGGCCGTCCACCCCCCGGGCGTCGGTGAGCGAGGCCCACAGCCGGGAGGCGTCCCGCAGCCGGCGCGGCCGCAGCTCCAGACCGATCAGGGTGGCGAAGGTCTGCTCCGCCGGACCGCCCGAGGCGCGCCGCCGGCGCAGCGTCTCGCGCAGCGCGCCCGCCGAGGTCAGCCGGGACTTGGCGGCCTCGTGCACCACCGCGTCCACCCAGCCCTCGACCAGCGCCAGCGCCGTCTCCAGCCGGGCCAGCGCCGCCTTCTGCTCGGGGGTGTCCTCCGGCTGGAACATGCCCTGCTGGAGGGCTTCCTGGAGCTGTTCCGGGTTCGACGGGTCGAGCCCGGACACCGCGTCCTCCAGCTTGGAGGTGTCCACCTTGATCCCGCGCGCGTACCCCTCGACCGCGCCGAACAGGTGCGCCCGCAGCCACGGGACATGGGCGAACAGCCGCTGGTGGGCGGCCTCGCGCAGCGCCAGGTAGAGCCGGACCTCCTCCTCGGAGACGCCCAGGTCCTTGCCGAAGGCGGCCACGTTCAGCGGCAGCAGCGCCGCCTTGCCGGCCGGGCCCAGCGGCAGCCCGACGTCGGTGGAGCCGACCACCTCACCGGCCAGGGTGCCCACGGCCTGCCCGATCTGCTGGCCGAACATGGCGCCGCCCATGGAGCGCATCATGCCGATCAGCGGGCCCGCCATGGCCTGCATCTCCTCGGGCAGCACATCGCCCATCGCCGTGCCGACCCGCTCGGCGACCGGGTCGACCAGCTGCTGCCAGGCCGGAAGCGTGGCCTCCACCCACTCGGCGCGGCTCCACGCCACCGCCGTGCTCGCTCCGGACGGCAGCGAGGTCACCCCGTCCAGCCACAGGTCGGCCAGCCGCACCGCCTCCTCGACGGCCGCCCGCTCAGCCGGGCCGACGCTGGCGTCCTTGGTGCCGTCCGCGGTGCCCTGGGCGACGGTCTGGCGGGCGATCTGCTTGGCCATGTCCCAGTTGACCGGGCCGCCCTCGTAGCTGAGCATCTGCCCGAGCTGCTGGAAGGCCGCGCCGAGGTCGCCCGGGTTCATCGCGCCGAACATCGCGGCGAACGGGTTGTCCCCGCCCTGGCCACCGGGGAAGCCGCCCGGCAGGCCGCCGAAGCCGAACGGGTTGTCCCCGCCGCCCTGGCCACCGCCCTGGCCACCACCGGTGCCTCCCTTCTTCTTGCCGTCGTCGCCGTCCTCCGGCTCCTCCGGCGGAAGGCCGAATCCGAATGGGGTGTCACTCACGGGGTTCCTCGGCTCGTAGGGCCGCCGGCTTCTGCCGGCGGCGGGACTGCCCGACTTCTCCACCCAGCCTAGGTCCTCGCCCGCCACCCGCGAGGGGCCCGGCGTACGGGCGCGGAGGGCACGCCCGGGGCTCGGTGCTCCGCCGGGCCCCGGCCTGCGGCAGGATGGACGCCACCTGGTACGTACGCGTCATATACATACGTACTGAAGACAACCGCTGGAGACGCCCGGTGAGTTCCCCAGATCCGCAGGTTCGCGCTGCGCGAAACGCTTCCACCCAGCCCGCCGGCCGGGGCCCCGTCGTCGCGGTCACCGGCGCCGCCTCCGGCGCCGGCGAGCTGCTGACCCGCCGCCTGGCCGCGTCCGGGGAGGTCAGAAAGGTCCTCGCGATCGACGAGCGGCGCGGCGAGTGCGCCGAGGCGCAGTGGCATGTGCTGGACGTGCGCGACCCGGCGATCGCCGAGAAGCTGCGCGGCGCGGACGTGGTGGTGCACCTGGCGCTCGACCTCGACCTGGAGACCGACCCGGCCGCCCGCACCGCGTTCAACGTACGCGGCACCCAGACCGTGCTGACCGCGGCGGCCGCCGCCGGGGTGCGCCGGGTGGTGCTCTGCACCTCGGCGATGGTGTACGGGGCGCTGCCCGACAACGACATCCCGCTCTCCGAGGACGCCGAGCTGCGGGCCACCGCCGAGGCCACCGGGGTCGGCGACCTGCTGGAGATCGAGCGCCTGGCCCGCCGGGCGCCGCGCGCCCACCCGGGGCTGAACGTCACCGTGGTGCGCCCGGCCGTGCTGGTCGGCGGCACCGACACCGCGCTGACCCGCTACTTCGAGTCGCCGCGGCTGCTGGTGGTCGCCGGATCCCGCCCCGCCTGGCAGTTCTGCCATGTCGAGGACCTGGTCAGCGCGCTGGAGTACGCGGCCCTGGAGAAGGTCGAGGGCGAGTTCGCGGTCGGCTGCGACGGCTGGCTGGAGCAGGAGGACGTCGAGCAGCTGAGCGGCATCCGGCGGATGGAGCTGCCGTCCGCGGTCGCCCTGGGCGCCGCCGCCCGGCTGCACCGGATCGGGCTCACCCCGTCCCCGGCCGGCGACCTCGCGTACACCATGCACCCCTGGGTGGTCAGCGTCGGCCGGCTGCACGACGCGGGCTGGCGGGCCAAGTGGACCAACGAGGAGGTGCTGGCGGCGCTGTTGGCGGAGGCCGAGGGACGACACACGGTCGCGGGCCGGCGGCTCGGCGCCAAGGACGCCATCGCCCCGGCCGCCGCGGGTGCCACCGTCGCCCTGCTCGGCACCGCCGCCCTGGTGCGCAGGGCCCGCCGCAGGCGCGGGATCTAGGACCGCGGTCCGGCGGTACGGGATGGGGCGGCCCCGCCGCACGGAGGCTGCCCCTCCGCGCCCCTGTAGGAGGCTCCAAGGGCGGGGCCGCCCGGGCCGGGCGAACGCGCAATTCCGCCTGGCCGGTGCGGTGCGGCACGATGGCGGTATGGCACCTACGCACGAGCACCCCGGCGAGTACGCGGCCGCGGACCCGATCCGGCTGCTGGACATCCGGGACACCCCGCTCTCCCTGGACGAGGTCTTCCGGGCCGTCGGGGACGACGCGGCCGGCGGCACCGCGCTCTTCGTCGGCACCGTGCGCGACCACGACGGCGGCGCCGACGTGGACGCCCTCGGCTACTCCGGCCACCCCACCGCCCTGGCCGAGCTGCGCCGGGTCGCCGAGAAGGTGGCCGCCGACCACCCGGTCCGCGCCCTGGCCGCGGTGCACCGGGTCGGCGAGCTCGCGGTCGGCGAGCTCGCGGTGGTGGTCGCCGTCTCCTGCCCGCACCGCGCGGAGGCCTTCGCGGCCTGCCGGAAGCTGATCGACGACCTCAAGCACGAGGTGCCGATCTGGAAACACCAGCGTTTCTCGGACGGCACCGAGGAGTGGGTCGGCGCCTGCTGAGGTAGGGTGCGCCGCCCCGCGCACCGGTACGCCCCCTCGGCCGGCGGCCTTCCCGGCGTCCCCGCGCCCGTCCGCCTCGTACCCGCCCCGTGGACACCACCCGGACGGCGGGCGGACGACCGATTTGCGTAACCCGCCCCCGGGCACCAGCGTTGTAGGCGTGAAGGGCTAATCTGCTGATGCAGTCAGCCGCTTGTATGCATGCCGCTCGGATTCCCGCGGCGCATGCCGACGGCGGGGTACTGCTCGGCACACTGGGGACGGGAGGTCGTGATGGCAGTTCTGGCCTGGTTGCTGATTCCGCTGTTCGCCGCCGTCGGCGCTGCGATATGGGGAGGCTGGGCCTCCCGCGACCGCACCACCGGCGATGTCGCCGAACTCGCGGGGTACGCCCGCTTCCGCGACGCCATGGAGAGCAGCGCCATGGAGAAGGTCCACTCCGACGGCGAACCGGTCTGACCCGCGTACGCGCGTAGCCGTGCGTCCCCGCCGCGTCCCCGCCCCGGACGGACCGGCCCCGGGGGTGCACACACAGGCCGGTCCCGTACTGTCGTTCCATGCCACGCCGCACCGCGACGATGCTCGCCTCGACCCTCATCCTGATCGCGCTGCTCTGCGCGGGCGTCTTCTTCCCGGTGCCGTACTCCGAGATGAGCCCCGGCCCCACCGTGAACACCCTGGGTGAGGCGCGCGGCGAGCCGGTGCTCCAGATCTCCGACCGCAAGACCTACCCCACCACCGGTCACCTCAACATGACCACGGTCAGGGTCACCGGCGCGGACTACCGGATGAACCTGCCGGAGGCCGTCTACGGCTGGATCGCCCACGACAGCGTGGTGGTACCGCACGAGACGCTCTACCCGGACGGCAAGACCGAGGAGCAGTCGACGCAGGAGAACGCCGAGGAGTTCAGCCAGTCCCAGGAGAGCGCCAAGGTCGCCGCCCTCGGGCAGCTCGGCCTCCCGGTCGCCACCCAGGTGGTCGTCGGCTCGGTGCAGAAGGACGGCCCCGCCGAGGGCACCCTGCACGCCGGCGACGTGATCAAGGAAGTGGACGGCCGGCCGGTCCGCCAACCCCAGGACGTGTCCAAGCTGGTCACCAAGCACCGCCCGAAGCAGGACGTGGAGTTCACCATCGTCACCGCCAAGGACGCGGCGGCCGCCGAGAAGGCCGGCCGGGAGCCGGTCGACACCGAGCGGGTGGTGCTCACCACCACCGCCTCCGAGGAGGGCGGCCGGGCCATCGTCGGCATCCAGGCCATGGTCGACCACACCTTCCCGTTCCCCATCGACATCAAGCTGGCCGATGTGGGCGGGCCCAGCGCCGGGCTGATGTTCTCGCTCGGGCTGGTGGACAAGCTGACCCGCGGCGACCTCACCGACGGCAAGTTCATCGCCGGCACCGGCACCATCGACGACGAGGGCAAGGTCGGCCCCATCGGCGGCATCACCATGAAGCTCGTCGGGGCGCGGAACGCGGGCGCCCGCTACTTCCTCACCCCCGCCGACAACTGCGCCACCGCCGCCGCCGACATCCCCGACGGGCTCACCCTGATCAAGGTCGAGAACCTCAAGAGCGCGGTGAGCTCGCTGGAGAAGCTCCGGGCCGGCGAGACCTCCGGACTGCCGAGCTGCTCGGCGGGCTGACGCCGAGGACGATCGGGGACGCGAAGGGGGTACGGGCAAAGTCGCCGCCCGTACCCCCTTCGTGCGCTTCTCGCGTACGGCGGTCTCAGCCCTCGAAGGTCGCGGCCAGCGCGTCGGCCAGGCCCGGGACCAGGTCGGAGCCGGTCAGCACCTCGGTGGCCGAGTCCTTGGCGCGCAGCCGCAGCGCCGACTCCCGGGCGCCGTCCCGCAGCACCGCCACCGTCATCCGGACCTCCTGGCGGTCCGGGTGCCGGGCCACCCACGCGGCCAGGCCCGCCTCGTCCAGACCGTCCGGCACCGAGGCCGCGGCGGACGGCGGCAGCATCAGCCGCTCTACGGTCATCGCGCACCCGGCCACCGCCTCCGGCCAGGCCACCGTCCCCAGGAACTCGTCCAGCGGGCGGTCGGCGGGCACCTCGTCCTGCTCGATCGGGGTCAGCGGAGCGGCGGCCGACTCACCTTCCAGACCGAGCTGGGCGGCGAGCCGGGGCTCCTGGGAGCGCAGCCGCTCGGTGTCGACCAGGGCGAAGAGCCGGGCGGGCTGGTCCCAGCCGAGACCGGCCGCGTACTCGTCGATCTCCAGCACGGCGCGGGTCAGCGGGCTGGCGGCCATCGGGGGACCGGAGGGGGAAACATTGGACATGGCCAATATCCTGCCTCCTCCCGCCCCGGATGCGGGAACTAGGTAAAGCCTCAGTAAGTTGCATCAGTGGGCTCTACCATCGCTGGGCCCGCACCGGCGCCACCGCCGCAGGCGGCGCGCACGCTTCAGAACACGATCGCGAACACAAGGGGCGCACGTTGGCTTTCCAGATGCCGGACCGCGGCGGAGGCCCGACCGGGCCACGGATGAGAGTCGGCCGGCCCTCCCGGCGGGCCCGTACCCTGCTCATGACGCTGGGGGTGCTGGCCGTCCTGGCCATGCTCTTCGTCATGTTCGCCGGGTTCTGGACGGACTGGCTGTGGTACCGGTCGGTGGACTACTCCTCCGTCTTCACCACCACCCTGCTCACCAAGGTCGGCCTGTTCGCGGTCTTCGGGCTGCTGATGGCGCTCGCCGTCGGCGTCAACATGTGGCTGGCCTACCGGCTGCGCCCGCCGCTGAGCGCGATGTCGCTGGAGCAGCAGAGCCTGGACCGGTACCGGATGGGCCTCGCCCCGTACCGCAAGTGGGTGCTGCTGGCGATCACCGCCCTGGTCGGGCTGATCGCCGGAGCCACCGCCTCCGGTCAGTGGCGGACCTGGCTGATGTGGGTCAACGGCGTGCCCTTCGGGCAGAAGGACCCGCAGTTCAACCTGGACGTGTCGTTCTACGCCTTCGACCTGCCCTGGTACCGCTTCCTGCTCGGCTTCGGCTTCGCGGCGGCGGTGCTGTCGCTGATCGCCGCCGCGCTGACGCACTACCTCTACGGCGGGTTGCGCGTCACCAGCCCCGGGGCGCGGGCCACCGCCGCCGCCACCGGCCATCTGTCGGTGCTGCTCGGCGTCTTCGTCGCGCTGAAGGCCGTCGCCTACTGGCTGGACCGCTACGGGCTGGCCGTGAAGTCCAGCGACTTCAAGGCCACCGGCAACTGGACCGGTCTGCGGTACGTCGACGCCAACGCCTACCTGCCGGCGAAGACCATCCTGTTCTGCATCGCGGTGATCTGCGCGGTGCTGTTCTTCGCCACCCTGTGGCGCCGCACCTGGCAGCTGCCGGTGATCGGCTTCGGGCTGATGGTGCTCTCCGCCGTCCTGATCGGCGGGCTCTACCCGGCGATCGTGCAGAAGTTCCAGGTCCAGCCGAACGAGCAGGCCAAGGAAGCCCCGTACATCCAGAAGAACATCGAGGCGACCCGCAAGGCCTACGACATCGCCGACACCAAGGCGGAGAACTACAGCGGCAAGTCCACGGTCAAGGACAAGAACGTCCTGCGGACCGACTCGGACTCGGCCGCCAGCTACCGGCTGCTCGACCCGAACATCGTCTCGCCCACCTTCCAGCAGCTGGAGCAGCGGCGGAAGTACTACCAGTTCCCGACCACGCTCGACGTCGACCGGTACCAGGGCAAGGACACCGTCGTCGGTCTGCGTGAGCTGAACATCCGCGGCATCCCCAAGCGGAACTGGATCAACGACCACTTCACCTACACCCACGGCTACGGGGCCATCGCGGCCACCGGCACCTCGGTCGACGCCAACGGCTCCCCGGTCTTCACCGAGTCCGGGCTGCCCAGCAGCGGCGACCTGGGCACGTACGAGCAGCGGATCTACTACGGCGAGAAGACCGAGCAGTACTCGATCGTCGGCGGCCCGCAGAAGGAGCTCGACTACGACGCCAGCGGCGGCGAGGGCGAGAAGACCACCAGCTACCGGGGCAAGAGCGGGGTGGACCTGTCCAACCCGTTCAACCGGGCGGCCTACGCGGTCTCCTTCAGCGAGCCGCAGATCCTCTACTCCGGCGCCATCGGCGACGGCTCGCGGATCCTGTACAACCGCACGCCCAAGCAGCGCGTCGAGGCCGTCGCCCCCTGGCTGACCATCGACGGCGACGCCTACCCGGCCGTCGTCGGCGGGCGCATCCAGTGGATCGTGGACGCCTACACCACCACCAACGGCTACCCGTACGCCTCGCGCACCACCCTCGGTGACACCACCGCGGACTCGCTGACCTCCGGCAACCAGACCCGCGCGGTCATCGCCCAGCAGAACCAGGTCAACTACATCCGCAACTCGGTCAAGGCCACCGTGGACGCCTACGACGGGTCGGTGAAGCTGTACCAGTGGGACACCGAGGACCCGGTCCTGAAGACCTGGATGAAGGCGTTCCCCGACACGGTCCAGCCCAAGAGCGCCATCGCGGACGACCTCAAGGACCACCTGCGCTACCCGCAGGACATGTTCAAGGTCCAGCGCGAGCTGCTCACCCGCTACCACATCCAGAACCCGGCGCAGTTCTACAGCGGTTCGGACGCCTGGCAGGTGCCGGACGACCCGACCAACAAGAACGGCGACGCGGTCCCGCCGTACTACCTGAGCCTGAAGATGCCCGGCCAGGACAAGCAGCAGTTCTCGCTGACCACGACGTTCACCCCCAGCGGGCGGCCCAACCTGGGCGCGTTCATGAGCGTGGACGCCGATGCCAACAGCGCGGACTACGGCAAGATAAGGCTGCTGAGAGTCACCTCGGACGTGCCGGGCCCGGCCCAGGTGCAGTCCAAGCTCAACAGCCTCCCGTCGGTCGCCCAGTTCGTACGCGACCTCAGGGGCGCCGACTCCGACATCCAGTACGGCAACCTGCTCACCGTTCCGCTCAACGGCGGGTTCCTCTACGTGGAACCGGTGTACGCGCAGGGGCGCAACGCGCTCTACCCGCTGCTGAAGAAGGTGGCGGTGTCATATGTGGACGCCGACCAGCCCGAGGGCGACACGACCAAGGACACCACCAAGTTCGAGGACACCCTCGCCCAGGGGCTGAACGCGGTCTTCGGGGTGGACGGCCAGACACCGCCGACCCAGCCGCCCGGTGACACCGAGCAGCCGCCGGCCACCGGTCAGGCCGCCCTCCAGAAGGCCATCGCGGACGCCCAGAAGGCGTTCTCCGACGGTGAGGCGGCGCTGGCCGAGCAGGACTGGACGGCGTACGGCAAGGCGCAGGAGGCCCTCTCCGAGGCGCTGCGGCGGGCCGCCGAGGCGGACGCCCGGATCGACGCGGAGAAGCCGGCCGCCGACGGCGCCTCGGCGACGGGCGACAAGCCCGCGGCGGGCGAGAAGCCGGCGACGGGCGAGAAGCCGGCGGCGAGCGAGAAGCCGGCGGCAGGCGAGAAGCCGGCCGGGGACTGAGTGGGGACGGCGGTGGGCCGGGGGTGTGCACGCCCGGTCCGCCGCCGTCCTCCCGGGCCCGGCCCGGGCGTCCGCGCACGTCATGGGCCGGACGGTGGTCGGGGGCGGCTCCGCACCCGTGCTAGGGTTGTGAACACAACGACGCGGGGTGGAGCAGCTCGGTAGCTCGCTGGGCTCATAACCCAGAGGTCGCAGGTTCAAATCCTGTCCCCGCTACTGAAGGGCGAGGGCCCGGATCCCAGACAGGGATCCGGGCCCTTGTCGTATGCCGTCGCGGGGATGTGACGGGGACCTCGGACATCCGGGCGGGACACTCCGCGGCAACGGGGCAGGGTTTGTCAGTGCGGGGTGCGAAGATCCAGCCTGCCGGGCGGAGTTGACCCACCGCGTGTTTGACTTGTCTCTCTGTGGGCATGTCGACAAAACGCTGAAGTGACCTCACTGGCTGCGGTATACCAGGTGTACCCGGGTAGCGGGTGGTGCGACGATGGAAATCATGGGGGACAGGGCAACTCTGTTGGAGACAGGGCGTTTTGTGCAGAGGCAGACCGGGACCGCCGCGGCGGCCACCGGTGACGCCGCCATGGACGCCGTCACCCTGGACGGGACCGAGGCCGCAGTGGAGGCCGAGGCCCGCCACCGCCGTGCCGCCGACGAGGGCGACACCGCCTCGATGAGCGTGCTCGGCGCGCTGCTGCTGCGCCGCGGCGACCTGGACGGCGCCGAGCCGTACCTGCGCGCCGCCACCGCCGAGGGCGACCGCGCCGCCGCCAACAACCTGGGCGTCCTGCTGCACCAGCGCGGCTACACCGACGAGGCCGCCGGCTGGTGGCGGGTGGCCGCCGTGGCCGGCTCGGCCGCCGCCGCGCACGCGCTGGGCCGCCACCACCGCGAGCGGGGCGACGAGCCCGCCGCCGAATACTGGCTGCGCCAGTCCGCCGAGCAGGGCCACGCCCTCGGCGCGTACGCCCTGGCCGACCTGCTGGAGCACCGCACCGACGTGGGCGCCGAGCGCTGGCTGCGGGCCGCCGCCGAGCAGGGCCACCGGGAGGCCGCCTACCGGCTCGCCCGCGCCCTGGACCGCAAGGCCGCCGAGCGCCCCGGCGCCGAGGGCACCGAGGTGGGCCAGGGCGGCGAGAGCGCCGAGCAGTGGTACCGGCAGGCCGCCGCCCGCGGCCACCGCCGGGCCGCCCTCCACCTGGGCGCCATCCTGGAGCGCCGCGGCGACCTGCGCGAGGCCGGCCGCTGGTACCTGACCTCCGCCAAGGACGGCGAGGCCCGGGCCGCCTGCGCGCTGGGCTTCCTGCTGCGCGACGCCGGCGACGAGGACAGCGCCGCCGTGTGGTGGCTGCGCGCCGCCCAGGACGGCGACGGCAACGCCGCCAACGCGCTGGGCGCCCTGCACGCGGCCCGCGGCGAGCACCAGACCGCCGAGCGCTGGTATCGGGCCGCCACCGACGCGGGGGACGTCAACGGCTCGTACAACCTGGGCCTGCTGTTCGCCGGGCAGAACCGCACCGCCCAGGCCGAGCAGTGGTACCGCCGCGCCGCCTACGCCGGGCACCGGGAGGCGGCCAACGCGCTGGCCATCCTGCTGCTCCAGGGCGGCGACCCGGGCGGCGCCGAGCCCTGGTTCTCCAAGGCCGCCGAGGCGGGCAGCGTGGACGCCGCCTTCAACCTGGGCATCCTGCACGCCGGCCGGGACGAGGACGGCACCGCGCTGCGCTGGTACGAGCGGGCGGCCGCCGCCGGGCACACCGAGGCCGCCCTCCAGGTCGGCATGGCCCGGCTGCGGGACGGCGACGAGCAGGAGGCCGAGCGCCATCTGCGGTGCGCGGCCGGCGGCGGCAGCGCGGAGGCCGCGTTCCGGCTGGCCACCGTGCTGGACGCGCGCCAGCCCGGGCCCGTCGCCCCGGCGCTCGGCGAGTCCCGGGCGCCCAAGACCGAGTGCGAGGAGTGGTACGAGCGGGCCGCCGAGCAGGGGCACCGCCGGGCGCAGGTGCGGGTCGGCATGCTGGCCGCCCAGCGCGGCGACAACCGGCAGGCCGCCCGCTGGTACCGGGAGGCCGCCGAGGCGGGCAGCCGCAACGGCGCCTTCAACCTCGGGCTGCTGCTGGCCCGGGACGGCCAGGAGCGGGAGGCCTGCCTGTGGTGGACCCGGGCCGCCCGGGCCGGGCACGGCCGGGCCGCGCTGCGGCTGGCGCTGCTGGCGGCCCGGCGGGGCGAGCTGGCCGAGGGGCGCCGCTGGTGCGCCCGCGCGGTGGAGCTGGGTCCGGCCGAGGTGGCCGAGCGCGCGGCCCGGCTGAGCGAGGCGCTGCACCAGGAGCTGACGGCCTGAGCCACGGGTCCGGCCGGTCGGTCCGGCCGGCTGTGGGTCAAGCGGCTTCGAACGGGAGCGCCACCCCCGTCACCGCAGTCGGTGGAATGCCAGGTCGGCGTCGGCCACGGCCTCGGGGTGGACGTCGGCGGCGGTGCGACCGTCGGCGATCCTGTGCCAGTTGGTCCGGGCGAGCACCCGTTGGACCGCGAGCACCTGGGCGGCTCGCAGATGTGCCTGGACGCCCTCACCGAGGGCGTCCGCCAGCGCCTCCTCGTCCTCCAGCTGGTAGCGCGTGAGCCGTCCCGCCAGGCTCGGCGTGGTGAACACCAGCCGGTGGAACGCCACCACCTCGGGGTGGTCGTTGAGGCCGGTGACGGGGTCGTGCCGGTCGAGGCCGGCCCGGAAGTGCCGGTGCAGCGCCGTCACGGGCTCGATGCCGGACCCGCGCTCGCGTACGACGCGGGCCGCCTCGCCCTGGTGGTCCGCGAACCGGTGCAGCACCAGGTCCTCCTTGGTGGGGAAGTACCGGAAGAGGGTCGGCTTGGAGACCTCGGCCGCCGCGGCGATGTCGTTGACCGAGACGCGGTCGAAGCCGTGCTCCAGGAACAGTGAGACGGCCGCGTCGCCGATGGCGTCGCGCGTTCGCTCCTTCTTGCGGGCCCGCAGCCCCGTCGGCTCGCTCATCGGACCAGTGTAACCTTTGTTGCCGAGTTGCTTTTTTAACCGGGTCACGTTTTCATGAGCGGCATGCATCGGACAGACATTCCCCCCGTGCTCGTCACCGGGGCGACGGGCCGGATCGGCCGCCTCGTCATCGACCGGCTCCTCGACGCGGGCGTGCCGGTCCGCGCCCTCACCCGTCGCCCCGGGAG
Source organism: Streptomyces lichenis (assembly GCF_023218175.1). Classification (GTDB taxonomy): domain Bacteria; phylum Actinomycetota; class Actinomycetes; order Streptomycetales; family Streptomycetaceae; genus Streptomyces; species Streptomyces lichenis. Next base: position 15,374 of record NZ_JALPTH010000006.1, read on the forward strand.
GGCGGTGACGCTGCCGGCGGAAGTCGAGGTCTTCACCGGCGACCTCACCGTGCCCGGGTCGCTCGACCCGGCACTGCGGGGTGCCGGTGCGGTCTTCCTCGTCTGGACCGCCCCGCCTCGGACCGCCGCGGCGGTCGTCGAGCGGCTGGCGGCCCAGGTGCGGCGGGTCGTCTTCCTCTCCTCCCCGCACCAGACGCCGCACCCCTTCTTCCGGCAGCCCAATCCCATGGCGACGCTGCACGCCGGCATCGAGCGGCTGATCGCGGCCACCGGGCTGGAGTCGACGGTCATCCGGCCGGGGATGCTCGCGTCGAACGCGCTGGCCTGGTGGGCGCCGGTGATCCGGGCCGGCGAGGCCGTCCGGTGGCCCTACGGCGCTGCCGAGACGGCGCCGGTGGACGACCGGGACGTCGCGGCCGTCGCGGCGCGGACGCTCTGGCAGGACGGGCACGCCGGAGCCGACTACGTCCTCACCGGCCCGGAATCGCTGACCCAGGCCGCGCAGGTGGCCGTCATCGCTGACGCCCTGGGGCGGCGGATCGTCTTCGGGGAGATGGCCCCGGACGAGTTCCGGAGGGTGTCGGAGGGCACGGCGCCCAGCGCGGCCGTGGACATGCTGCTCGCCGCCTGGAGCGCGGCGGTCGGGCAGCCCGCGTACCTCACCACGGCGGTGGCCGACATCCTCGGGACGGCGCCGCGAACGTTCCGCCGGTGGGCGGCCGACCACGTCACCGCGTTCCGCCGCTGACCGTCCAGCCGCTGACCGGCGATTTGCATGGGCCGGTGGCGACCCCGTAAGGTGGTGAACACAACGACGCGGGGTGGAGCAGCTCGGTAGCTCGCTGGGCTCATAACCCAGAGGTCGCAGGTTCAAATCCTGTCCCCGCTACTGAAACCGAAGGCCCGGTCCTGGAAACAGGACCGGGCCTTCGGCATTCCCCCGTCGATGACGCGAGAAGGGGGCGGACCCGTTGTTCGGGTCCGCCCCCTCTTCGCGTGGACGAGCTCTCGGGTGTACGGGTCAGGCCGCCGCGGCGCATTCCGGGCAGAGGCCGCGGTAGGTGACCTCCACGTCGGAGACGGTGAAGCCGAAGCGCTCGGCGGCCGGCAGGTCGGCCAGCGGGTTGCCGATGGGGTGCACATCCCGGATGGCGCCGCAGCCCGCGCAGACCAGGTGGTGGTGCGGGCGGTGGGCGTTGGGGTCGTAGCGCTTGGCGCGGCGGTCGGTGGAGACCTCCAGCACCTCGCCCAGGCTGACCAGCTCGCCGAGCGTGTTGTAGACGGTCGCCCGGGAGATCTCAGGGAGCCGTTCCACGGCACGGGCGTGCACCTCGTCGGCGGTGAGGTGGACATGGTCCCCGTCGAGGACCTCGGCCACGACCCGGCGCTGTGCGGTCATCCGCCAGCCCCGGCCGCGTAGGCGTTCCAACAGGTCACTCATGAAGCCAGCCTAACAGGAAGGGGACCTAAGTCCGAACAAGTGTGGTCTTGGAAGTGAGCTTGACTTAGACAAAGTCCATTGTAGGATCGAGCCCAGAAAAGGCAGGGCAGGACGCGGGAGGCGCAGATGACGCAGGGATGGCTCACCACCGAGGCCGGGGCGCCGGTCGCCGACAACCAGAACAGCGAGACCGCGGGCGCCGGCGGTCCGGTGCTGGTCCAAGACCAGCTGCTGCTGGAGAAGCTCGCCCACTTCAACCGCGAGCGCATCCCGGAGCGGGTGGTGCACGCCCGCGGCGCCGGCGCGTACGGCACCTTCACCGTCACCGCCGACCTCAGCCGCTACACCCGGGCCCGCTTCCTGGCCGGGATCGGCAAGGAGACCGAGGTCTTCCTGCGCTTCTCCACGGTGGCCGGCAACCTGGGCTCGGCGGACGCGGTGCGCGACCCGCGCGGCTTCGCGGTGAAGTTCTACACCGAGGACGGCAACTACGACCTGGTCGGGAACAACACCCCGGTGTTCTTCATCAGGGACGCCGTCAAGTTCCCCGACTTCATCCACACCCAGAAGCGCGACCCGTACACCGGCTCCCAGGAGGCGGACAACGTCTGGGACTTCTGGGGCCTGTCGCCCGAGGCCACCCACCAGGTGACCTGGCTCTTCGGCGACCGCGGCATCCCCGCCTCGTACCGCCACCTGGACGGCTTCGGCTCGCACACCTTCCAGTGGAACAACGAGGCCGGCGAGGTCTTCTGGGTCAAGTACCACTTCAAGACCGACCAGGGCATCAGGAACCTCACCCAGGACGAGGCCAACCGGCTCGCCGGCGAGGACCCCGACTCCCACCAGCGCGACCTGCGCGAGGCGATCGAGCGGGGCGACTTCCCGAGCTGGACCGTCGGGGTGCAGATCATGCCGGCCGCGGACGCCGCGACCTACCGCTTCAACCCGTTCGACCTGACCAAGGTGTGGCCGCACGCCGACTACCCGGTCATCGAGCTGGGCCGGCTGGAGCTCAACCGCAACCCGCGGAACGTCTTCGCCGAGGTCGAGCAGTCGATCTTCTCCCCGGCGCACTTCGTGCCCGGTATCGGCCCCTCGCCCGACAAGATGCTCCAGGGCCGGCTCTTCGGCTACGGCGACGCGCACCGCTACCGCGTCGGCATCAACGCCGACCACCTGCCGGTCAACCGCCCGCACGCCACCGAGGCCCGCACCTACAGCCGGGACGGGCTCCTCTACGACGGCCGCCACGAGGGCGCCAAGAACTACGAGCCGAACAGCTTCGGCGGTCCGGTCCAGACCGGCCGTCCGCTGTGGCAGCCGGTGCCGGTGACCGGGGTCACCGGGCAGACCGAGGCCCCGGTGCACGCCGAGGACAACGACTTCGTCCAGGCGGGGGACCTCTACCGGCTGATGACCGAGGAGGAGAAGGAGCGCCTGATCGCCAACCTCTCCGGCTTCATCGCCAAGGTCTCGCGCGAGGACATCGCCGAGCGCGCGATCAACAACTTCCGCCAGGCGGACGAGGACTACGGCAAGCGGCTGGAGGCCGCGGTCCAGGCCCTGCGCGGCTGATCACCAGCACTGGACCGCTTGCCGTACGAAGAGGGCCGGCCCCCGCCACGGGGGCCGGCCCTCCGGCGTGCATCCGGTGCGGCCGAAAGGAGCCTCAGGCGCTCAGTGCGGTCCGGCGCCGGTCGGGCTCGGCGCGGGCGGGGGCCCAGCAGCGGATGATGTCCCGGACCGAGACGATGCCGGCGGGTTCGTCGCCGTCGACCACGATCAGATGGCGGAAGCCGCCGTGCGCCATCGCGGCGGCGGCCTGCTCCAGGGTCCAGCCGGGCGCCGCGAGGACCACGTTGTTGGTGGTGTGCGCGCCGACCGATTCCAGGTCGGGGTTCTGACCGGTGCCGACCGAGATGAGGATGTCCCGTTCGGTGAGTATGCCCAGGCCACTGGTGCCGGGGACGGTGGTGTCATGATCGAGGACCAGGGCCGCGCCGACCCGGCGGGCCGCCATCAGGGTGGCGGCCTGGCGCAGGGTGTGGGCGGGGCCGACGGTCAGCACGATCGGGCTCATGGCGTCACGGACGAGCATGGATGGAACCACCTCCTTGGTGGACGGCCTCCCTCGGGAGAACTCCCCATGAGAAACCGTTCACAAGTTCACAAGTGGGGTCCCTCTCAGAGTGGCAGCCCGCGGCGGAGCCAACAAGGGGGAGCGCGGGGCGAACCGGGCGGCGGCGGAGGCCGGGCGTCGCGCACCCCGGCGCACACCCGCCACCGCGACCCCGCTACTCGGCGGCCGACGCCCCGCGGTTCAGATACCCCAGCAGCTCCTCGTGGAGCAGCCCGTTGGAGGCGGCGGCGTTTCCGCTGTGCGGGCCCGGCTGCCCGTCCAGGCCGGTGAAGGCGCCGCCCGCCTCCTGCACCACGACCGCGGGCGCCGCCATGTCCCACAGCGACAGCTCCGGCTCGGCGGCCAGGTCGATCGCACCCTCGGCGACCATCATGTACGGCCAGAAGTCGCCGTAGCCGCGGGTGCGCCAGCAGGCCCGGGTGAGGTCCAGGAAGCCGTCCAGGCGGCCCTGCTCCTCCCAGCCGCTCAGCGAGGAGTACCCGAACGAGGCGTCCGACAGCTCCCCGACCTTCGACACATGGATACGGGACGCGGAGGTGAGGTTCCGGCCGGTGTACGCGCCGAGGTCCTTCGCCGCCCACCAGCGGCGGCCCAGCGCCGGGGCCGAGACCAGCCCCACCACCGGCTGGAAGCCCCCCGGACCGGCCTCCATCAGCGCGATCAGGGTCGCCCACACCGGCACCCCGCGCACGTAGTTCTTGGTGCCGTCGATCGGGTCGACCACCCAGCGGCGCGGGCCGGTGCCCTCCTGGCCGTACTCCTCACCGAGCACCGAGTCCCGGGGCCTCGCCCGCTTCAGCTGGCCCCGGATCAGCTCCTCCGCCGCCCGGTCGGCCTCGCTCACCGGCGTCATGTCCGGCTTGGTCTCGACCTTCAGGTCCAGCGCCTTGAAGCGGTCCATGGTGGCGGCGTCGGCGGCGTCGGCCAGCACATGGGCGAGTCGGAGGTCATCGTGGTAGTCGGCCATGTCTCCGACTCTAACCCCGGGCCCGGGGCGGACGATCACCCGTCCGGCGGACGGGATCCCGCACTCGGAGCGGAAGCGCTCAGTGCGAGGAGCCGGAGAGCTGGAGCCCGATCACGCCCAGGATGACCAGCGAGATGGAGATGATCTTCAACGTGGAGACCAGGTCGCCGAGGAAGAGCATCCCGTAGATCGCGGTGCCCGCCGCGCCGATGCCGGTCCACACCGCGTACGCCGGACCGATGTCCAGCTTCCGCAGCGACAGCGTCAGCAGCCCGAAGCTGCCCAGCGCGAACGCGGCGAACGCCACCGTGGGCCAGAGCCGGGTGAACCCCTGCGACAGCTTCAGGCAGACCGCGAACCCGGTCTCCAGCAGCCCGGCGGCGATCACCAGCAGCCACGCCATCGTGCGTACCTCCCGCGTCCCGCGACGGTCGTCGTGGCAGCGAGTATGCACACAGCCCCCCGGCCTCCCGGCGGACGTGCGGCCGTCGGCCGATCTCGCGTCGCACCCGGCGGCGGTACGGGCGATGGCCGCCTCAGTCGCCCTCGCGCCGCTCGCGGGTGGCCAGCAGCCGGCGCAGCGACTCCAGCCGGGCCGGGTCCGCGTGCCCCTCCGCCACATAGGCGTCCAGCGCGCAGTCCGGCTCGTCGTGGCCGCAGGCCCGGGGGCAGTTCTCGGTGCCCGGCACCAGATCGGGGAAGGCGAGGATCACCCGGGACGGGTCCACATGGTGCAGCCCGAAGGACCGCACCCCCGGGGTGTCGATCACCCAGCCGTCCGCCCCGGCCAGCGGCAGCGCCAGCGCCGAGGTGGTGGTGTGCCGGCCGCGCCCGGTGACCGCGTTGACCTGCCCGGTCACCCGCCGCCGCTCCTCGCCCACCAGCGCGTTGACCAGGGTGGTCTTGCCGACGCCCGAGTGGCCGACGAAGGCGGTGGTCCGCCCGGCCAGCTGCTCGCGCACCCGGTCGGCGCCGTCCCCCTCGTACAGCTCCTCCCGGCTGGTGACGACATACGGGATGTCCAGCGCCCCGTACATCGCCAGCAGCTCCTTGGGCGAGGCCAGATCGGACTTGGTGAGCACCAGCAGCGGCTCCAGACCGCCGTCGTACGCGGCCACCAGGCAGCGGTCGATCATCCGCGGCCGCGGCTCGGGGTCGGCCAGCGCGGTGACCACCGCCAGCTGGTCGGCGTTGGCGACCACCACCCGCTCGTACGGGTCGTCGTCGTCCGCGGTGCGGCGCAGCACCGACTCCCGCTCGCCGATCCGGACGATCCGGGCCAGGGTGTCCTTCTTCCCGGACATGTCCCCGACCAGGGACACCCGGTCGCCGACCACCGCCGCCTTGCGGCCCAGCTCACGGGCCTTCATCGCCAGCACCGTGCGCCCGTCGACCAGGCAGGTCAGCCGGCCCCGGTCCACGGTGAGGACCATGCCCTCGGCGGCGTCCTCGTGCTTGGGCCGGATGCTGGTACGCGGCCGGTTGCCCTTGCGGTTGGGGCGGGAGCGGATGTCGTCCTCGTCGGTGTGCTTGCCGTAGCGCCGCATCGTCGTCAGGCCCTACGCATTCCGGTCCGCTCCCACGGGCTCCAGTCCGAGCATCCCGGTCCACATGGCCGGGAAGTCCGGCAGGGTCTTCGCGGTGGTCGCCACGTTCTCGATCTCCACACCCGGCACCGCCAGGCCGATCACCGCGCCCGCGGTCGCCATCCGGTGGTCGTCATAGGTGTGGAACACCCCGCCGCGCAGCGGACGCGGCCGGATGGCCAGCCCGTCGGCGGTCTCGGTGACATCGCCGCCCAGGCCGTTGATCTCCTTGGTCAGCGCGGCCAGCCGGTCCGTCTCGTGCAGCCGCAGATGCGCCACCCCGCGCAGCACCGACGGCGAGTCCGCCAGCGCGGCCACCGCGGCGATCCCCGGGGTCAGCTCGCCGACCTCGCCGAGGTCCACGTCGATGCCGTGGATCGCGCCCGTACCGGAGAAGACCAGGCCCTGCTCGGTCAGCTCGCAGGAACCGCCCATCGCGGTGAAGATCTCCCGCAGCGCGTCACCGGGCTGGGTGGTCCGCTCCGGCCAGTCCGGGATCACCACCCGGCCGCCGGTGACCAGCGCCGCCGCCAGGAAGGGCTGCGCGTTGGACAGGTCCGGCTCCACTGTGAGGTCCCGGCCCAGCAGCGCCGACGGGGACACCCGCCACACATCCGGCTCGCCGCCCGTCTCCGGCTCGTCCACCTGCGCGCCGACCGCCCGCAGCATGTCCACCGTCATCCGGATGTGCGGCATCGACGGCAGCCGCGAACCGGTGTGCCGCACCTCCACGCCCTGGTTGAACCGGGGCGCCGACAGCAGCAGCGCGCTGACGAACTGCGAGGACGAGGAGGCGTCGATCTCCACCGGGCCGCCCTCCAGCGCCCCGGCGCCGTGCACCGTCAGCGGCAGCGCGCCGCGCCCCTCGTCGTCGATCCGGGCGCCCAGCGCGCGCAGCGCGTCGATCACCCCGTGCAGCGGGCGCTCGTAGGAGCGCGGGTCGCCGTCGAAGCGGACCTCGCCGTCGGCCAGCGCGGCCACCGGCGGCAGGAAGCGCATCACGGTGCCCGCGTTGCCGACGTCCACCGCCGCCGGGCCGTGCAGCCGCGCCGGGATGACCCGCCAGGCCTCACCGGTGCCGTCCGGGCCGACGCCCTCCTCGATGCCCACGCCCAGGGTGCGCAGCGCCTGGGCCATCAGCAGGGTGTCCCGGGAGCGCAGCGGGCGGCGCAGCCAGCCCGGCTCGGAGGCGAGCGCGGCCAGCACCAGCGCGCGGTTGGTGACCGATTTCGAACCGGGCACGGTGACGGTCGCGTCGACGGCTCCGCTCGCGTGCGGGGCGGTCCAGAGATCAAGGTGGGCGGGGGTGTCGGCCATGCCCCTCACTTTAGTCGGGCGCCGGGGGGCGGGCGGAGCCCGGACCGACTGGTGAGAAGGGCCGACGATCGCGGGTTGCGGCCCTACAGGCCGAGCAGCCAGCGCCCGCCGCCGATCAGCGAGCAGAGCGACACCGTGTGGAAGAGGAACAGCCACATCGCCCCCGGGACGTGCGTCAGCCGCGCCAGCTGGTCGGCGTCCGAGTCCGGCGCCCCGCCGTGCCGCCGCTTCCGCTGGAGCTCGAACACCGGCCGCACCCCGCCCAGCAGCAGGAACCACACCGCCGCGTACGCGAACGCCGACTGCACCTGCGGGGTGGTCAGCCAGGACACCAGCACGAACGCCCCGCCGGTCAGCACCACGGTGAGCATCCCGTAGGCGTTGCGGACCATCACCAGCAGCGCCAGCAACAGCGCGGTGGCCACCCACAGCAGCAGGGTGATCCGGTGCGCGGCCAGCAGCCAGGCGCCGCCGAGGCCCAGCAGCGAGGGCGCCGTGTAGCCGGCCGCCGCGGTCAGCACCATGCCCAGACCGGTCGGCTTGCCCCGGCTCACCGTCAGCCCGCTGGTGTCCGAGTGCAGCCGGATGCCGTCCAGCCGCCGCCCGGTGACCACCGCGAGCAGCCCGTGGCCGCCCTCATGGGCGATGGTGATCGCGTTGCGGGAGATCCGCCACAGCGCCCACGGCCCCACCGCCACCAGCGAGGCCACCCCGGTGGCGATCACCAGCCACAGGTCGGGGGCGGGCTGGAGCCCGGACAGCCGCTCCCACAGCGAGCCGGGGTCGAAGCCGTCCGGGGCGGCGGCGGTCGGATGCGCAGACGTGTACGGGCTCATACAGGGGACGACTCCTCGCGGTGGCCGGGGGGTTCCCGCATACGCGTGACGGGTGCGGGGGACCACACTCTCACCCGTACGGGCGTAGGGGCGGAGGCCCGGCCCCGTACGCTCGAAGGGCGACGACACGGAGGGGTGGAGAGCGGGATGTGCGGACGGTACGCGGCGAGCCGCAAGCCCGAGGACCTGGCGGGGGTCTTCGAGGTGGAGAAGTGGGAGCCCGAGGAGACCCTGGCGCCCGACTACAACGTGGCCCCCACCAAGGAGGTCTACGCCGTCCTGGAGCGCCCGGTGAAGGGCGCCGAGGACAGGAGCCCGGTCCGCCAGCTGCGCACCCTGAAGTGGGGCCTGGTCCCCTCCTGGTCCAAGACCCCCGAGGGCGCCGCCCGCCTGATCAACGCCCGGGCCGAGACGGTGCATGAGAAGCCCTCCTACCGGCGGGCCTTCGCCGAGCGCCGCTGCCTGCTGCCCGCCGACGGCTACTACGAGTGGGTCACCGGCACCCAGGAGCGCGAGCTGGAGGTGGAGGGCAGGAAGAAGCGGCCCCGCAAGCAGCCCTACTTCGTCACCCCCGCCGACGGCTCGGTGCTGGCGCTGGCCGGGCTGTACGAGTTCTGGCGCGACCGCACCCTGCCCGACGACCACCCCAGCGCCTGGTGGGTGACCTGCTCGGTGATCACCACCGAGGCGGAGACCGGCCCGCTGGGGGTCGCCCCCGCCGAGGGCCCGCGCTCGCTGGCCGACATCCACCCCCGGATGCCGCTGATGCTCACCCCCGACCGCTGGGACGCCTGGCTCGACCCCTCGCGCACCGGCGGCGAGGAGCTGCGCGAACTGCTCAGCCCGCCGCCCGAGGGCCTGATGCGCGCCTACCCGGTCACCACCGCCGTCAGCAACGTCCGCAACAACGGCCCCGAGCTGCTGGAGGAGCTGCCCGCCCCGGAGGAGCAGACCCTCTTCTGAATCCCGCCTCCCCGCAGTCCGGCGGTGCAGGATGGCCGGATGAGCACGACACCTCCGCCCCGCACCGAGACCGTCCCCACCGGGGGCGGTGACGCCCGGATCACCTGGTACGAGGCCCCCGGCGCCGCGCTGGTCCTCGCCCTCGGGCACGGCGCGGGCGGCGGCGTCGAGGCGCGGGACCTGGTGGCGCTGGCCGCCGCGCTGCCCGCCGCCGGGGTGAGCGTCGCCCTGGTGGAGCAGCCCTGGCGGGTCGCCGGGAGGAAGCTCGCCCCGGCGCCCAAGCGGCTCGACGAGGCCTGGCGGGACCTGTGGCCCGCGCTGCGGGCGGCCGGGCGCCCGGTGGTGGCCGGCGGACGCAGCGCCGGGGCCCGGGTCGTCTGCCGTACCGCGCACGAGCTGGGCGCCCACGCGGTGCTCGCGCTCTCCTTCCCGCTCCACCCGCCGGGCCGCCCGGGAAGCAGCCGGGCCGCCGAGCTGCTCGGCGCCGGCGGCGGGGTGCCGGTGCTGGTGGTGCAGGGCGCGGCGGACCCGTTCGGCCGCCCGGCGGAGTTCCCCGAGGGCGGCCATGAGCTGGTGGAGGTGCCCTACGCGGACCACGGCTTCGCGGTGCCCAAGCGGGCGCCGGTCGGTCAGGACCAGGCCCTGGCCGTGATCACCGGGCGGGTGGCGGAGTGGGTGGGCGGCCTGTGACCGCCCTCGCGGGGAATGCCGACAGCAGGCGAGGTGTTGACGGGGACGTCGGTGCGCGGGGGCGCCGGCCGCCGTAGCAGACACACCACCAGGAGTAGGGAGTCCGACGCATGGGTTCGACCATCTGCCCGAGTCGCCCGGAGGCCGCCGCGGACGCGGTCCGGGTGGTGCTGCCCTCGGCGCGCACCGCGCCCGGCCGCACGCCGGGCGGAGCGAATCGGAAAGGACGGTCGGCGGAAGGTCGACTATTCTCCGATTCGAGCGGGTCCGCACCGGGTCTCGCCACCGCAGCGCTGGAGGAGGTGGGTCCGGTCACTGGGACCGACACGGGGACCGACGGCGGCCACGAGGAGACCGCGGCCGAGCGCAACGCGCGCTTCGAGCGGGACGCCCTGGAGTACCTGGACCAGATGTACTCCGCGGCGCTGCGCATGACGCGCAACCCGGCCGACGCCGAGGACCTGGTGCAGGAGACCTACGCCAAGGCGTACGGCTCGTTCCACCAGTTCCGTGAGGGCACCAACCTCAAGGCCTGGCTGTACCGCATCCTCACCAACACCTTCATCAACTCGTACCGCAAGAAGCAGCGGGAACCGCAGCGCAGCGCGGCCGAGGAGATCGAGGACTGGCAGCTCGCCCGTGCCGAGTCGCATATGTCGACCGGACTGCGGTCCGCCGAGTCCCAGGCGCTGGACCACCTGCCGGACTCCGATGTGAAGTCGGCCCTCCAGGCCATCCCGGAGGAGTTCCGGATCGCGGTCTACCTCGCCGATGTCGAGGGCTTCGCCTACAAGGAGATCGCGGACATCATGGGGACCCCCATCGGCACCGTGATGTCCCGACTGCACCGCGGACGGCGCCAGCTGCGCGGAATGCTGGAGGACTACGCCCGTGAGCGCGGGCTGGTGCCCGCCGGCGCCGGGGAGTCGAACGACCGGAAGGGCTCGGGCTCATGAGCTGCGGAGAGCCGCACGAGACGGAGTGCTCCGAGATCCTGGACCACCTGTACGAGTTCCTCGACCGCGAGATGCCCGACAGCGACTGCACCAAGTTCGAGGTGCACTTCGGGGAGTGCTCGCCGTGCCTGGAGAAGTACGGGCTGGAGCAGGCGGTGAAGAAGCTGGTCAAGCGGTGCTGCGGCCATGACGACGTGCCGAGCGACCTGCGGGCCAAGGTCATGGGCCGGATCGAGCTGATCCGCGCCGGGGAGCCGGTGCCGGACCACGAGATCTCGCCCACCACCCAGGAGTAGGCCCCCCCGCACACGAGAGCCCGGCCCACCGCGCCGCCGCGCGGTGGGCCGAGCCGTCTCGGGACGCCCGGATGGCTCCGGGACTGGTCAGTCGAGCGGGTCCAGGGTGACGTAGGCCTGCTGCGGGTTGCCGTCGTGCACCAGGGACTCGTGCGCGCCGACGTCGTCAAAGGCGAACGCGTACGCCTTGCCGTCGGCCATCCGGGAGTGGATCGCCTTGGCGTAGTGGTTGGTCGAGGCGTCCTGGTAGAAGCCGGCGGACGAGGAGTCGGGCTGGTTGGCGTTGGTCAGCAGCGTGGTGCGGTTGAAGCCCGCGCACAGGGTCCGCGAGATCGGTCCGCGCACCTGGTCGTTGGGGGCGTCCAGCCGCTTGTAGCAGCCGAACACGCTGTCCGCGTCCGGCTTCTGGAACGAGGTGACCACCCGGCCGGAGCCGTCGGTGAAGTTCATGACCCCGCCGGAGACCCGGCCGAAGTACTTGGTGTCCGGCTGGTGGGCGAACGGGGTCACGGTGAGTGTGGAGCCGGCGTACCTGCTCCACACCCGGTTGATGTAGTCGTCCATGACAGTGGCCGGCAGCGCGCCGGTGCCCACGCCGTGGCCGGGGGAGAGCACGCGGAGCACCGAGCCGTCCGGTCCGTTCTGGATCAGCCCGCCCCAGCCGCCCGGCTGGTTGCGCACCGCGTCGATCACCCCGCGGTAGCCGCCGGGCTTGAGGTGGCCGGTGGTGCGGACGGCCCCGTCGCCGCCCTTGACCCCGACCGCGTAGGGGGCGGAGAACATGTCGACCTGGGTGCTGTTGATCCACAGCCCGCCGTCGTTGAGCGTGTACTCGGACCAGTTGAACAGGGTGTTCCGGTTGGGGTCGGAGGGGTTCTGCACGGCCGGCTGGACCAGCCCGCCGGTGGTGAGCCGGAAGTCCAGCTTCTTCCCGTACGAGAAGTAGACCCGGCCGGAGAACTTCGGCAGCCGGATGGTCACCGAGCCCCCGTTGGCGGGCCCGGCGATGGAGGCGTCCGGCGCCGGGGTGGGCGGGTTGCCGCCGGCCGGCCACGGGTGGAAGGTCCCGCCCGCGTCCGCCCAGCCCTGGCGCCCGCTGGCCAGGTCGGTGCCCAGGTTGTAGAGGTACACCGGCTGGCTGCGCCTGGAGTTGTTGGTGAAGGTGATCGGGATGGTGGCCGGGACGGCCTGGGCGGCGGCCTTGGCGGGCTCCTGGGCGGCGTCCGCCTTCTCGGCGAAGGTGCCGGTGGCGGTCAGCCCCGCGGCGCAGAGCGCCGCGGCGGCTGCGGAGAGAAGCAACTTCTTTGCTGATGGCATGGGTTACCTCCTCGTCGGCATGACGAGGTCGTGGGGGGAGAGGCCCGCGCCGTGGGGAGACGAGAGCGCTCTGAGAGCGCTCTCAGATTGGCGTGAACCAAACAACTCGTCAAGATGTACGGAACGTTTCGCCGCCGTGTTCAGGGCGAGCCACGGTCTCCGGGACGACCGCGGTCCCCTCTGCGCGGCAAGCGAGCCAAAGGGGCGCGCGGCTGCCGAAAGGGAGTCGCGCGCAGGGAGCGAGGCACGAGCGACCGAGCACGTCGACCGTCGGCAGTCGCCTAAAGCGCCCCGGCGGCGAGCTTGCCGCCGGAGATTGGGGTAACCCATGGGTAATGAGCGGGCGTCCTGCCGGGCATGGTTGGATGCGAACAAGAGGGTGTTCGGGGGCAGAGACCCTCGGCGACCGGCAGGCGGGAATCGTGAGGATCTTCGGGAAGGTACGGCATCGGCCCTCCGCCTCGTGGCGGCAGGCCACCGACCGCGCGTTCACGCTGATCGGGGACGGGCGGTACGAGGACGCGGGCGCGCTGCTGACGCGCGCGGCCGATCTGGAGCCCTGGCTCTCGGAGTCGTGGTTCAACCTGGCGCTGCTGCACAAGTTCCGGCATGACTGGGAGCAGGCCCGTACGGCGGGGCTGCGGGCGGTCGCGCTGCTGGACAAGGAGGCCGGGGCACCCGACTGGTGGAACGTGGGGATCGCGGCCACCGCGCTCCAGGACTGGCCGCTGGCGCGCCGGGCCTGGCAGGCGTACGGACTGAAGGTGCCCGGGTCGGCGGTCACCGGCGGGGAGCCGGCCGGGATGGAGCTGGGCAGCGCCGCGGTGCGGCTGTCGCCGGAGGGCGAGGCCGAGGTGGTGTGGGGCCGGCGGCTGGATCCGGCCCGGATCGAGGTGCTGTCGGTGCCGCTGCCGTCCTCCGGGCGGCGCTGGGGCGAGGTCGTGCTGCACGACGGCGTCCCGCACGGCGAGCGGACCACCGGCGCGGGCCACAGCTTCCCGGTGTTCGACGAGATCGAGCTCTGGGCGCCCTCGCCGGTGCCGACCTGGGTGGTGCTGCTGGAGGCGGCGACCGAGGCGGACCGGGACGCGCTGGAGACGCTGGCGGCGGACGCCGGGTTCGCGGCCGAGGACTGGTCGTCCTCGGTGCGGCTGCTGTGCCGGTCGTGCTCGGAGTCGACCATGCCGGCGGCCGAGGGCGAGGGCGAGCACCTGGACCCGCACGACCGCAGCGAGCCGGGGCACCCGGGGCCGCTCGGCCACCGTTCGCCGGGCGAGCTGTGGGTGCCGGAGCGGGAGTGCGGGATCGCCGCCCCGCCCGGACTGGTGCGTGGGCTGCTGGACGGCTGGGTCGCCGACAGCCCGGACAGCCGCGAGTGGCGGGACCTGGAAGAGGTCTGCTGAGGCCCGGCCCCTCGGGGTGGGACGGCCCGTCCGGGCCGTCCCGTACGGACTAGGCTGTACGGGCACACGCTCACCGCGGACCGGTCCCGGCCACCGGCGGTGGCTTCCGAGATCCAGAAAGGCGCGAGTGGCGGACATGGCGGAGCAGCAGACGGCTTTGCGGGTGGACGACGAGGGCTTCGTCATCGACACCGAGGACTGCGAGGAGCGCGAGGCCGCCCACCGCGAGCGCGGCACCTCCCGCCCCATCACGGTCGTCGGCAACCCGGTGCTGCACAAGGAGTGCGAGGACGTCACCGAGTTCGGCGAGGAGCTGGCCCGGCTGGTGGACGACATGTTCGCCAGCCAGCGCACCGCCGAGGGCGTGGGCCTGGCCGCCAACCAGATCGGGGTGGACCTGAAGGTCTTCGTCTACGACTGCCCGGACGACGAGGGCGTGCGGCACACGGGTGTGGTGTGCAACCCGGTGCTGGACGAGCTGGCCCCCGAGCTGCGGGTGCTGGACGACTCCAACGAGGGCTGCCTCTCGGTGCCGACCGCGTACGCCTCGCTGGCCCGGCCCGACTACGCCTCGGTGCGCGGCCAGGACGTCCAGGGCAACCCGATCCGGGTGCGCGGCACCGGCTACTTCGCCCGCTGCCTCCAGCACGAGACGGACCACCTGTACGGGTACCTGTACATCGACCGGCTCTCCAAGCGGGAGCGCAAGGACGCCCTGAAGCAGATGGCCGAGGGCACCCCGCGCTACCCGGTCGTCGCCAACGACTGACCGGCGTATACGAAAGAAGGCCCGCCCCCTCGTCCAGGGAGCGGGCCTTCTTCGTACAGCGGACCCTCAGAAGTCCTCGTCCAGGTCCACCGAGCCCTGCACCGCCACCTGGTAGGCGGAGACGCGGCGCTCGAAGAAGTTGGTCAGCTCCTGGACGCCCTGGAGCTCCATGAACGAGAACGGGTTCTGCGAGCCGTAGACCGGGGCGAAGCCCAGGCGCTGGAGGCGCTGGTCGGCGACGCACTCCAGGTACTCGCGCATCGACTCGGTGTTCATGCCGGGCAGGCCGTCACCGCACAGGTCGCGGCCGAACTGGAGCTCGGCCTCCACGGCCTCCTTCAGCATGTCGGTGACCTGCTGGGTCAGCTCCTCGTCGAAGAGCTCCGGCTCCTCCTTGCGGACGGTGTCCACGACCTCGAAGGCGAAGTTCATGTGCATCGTCTCGTCGCGGAACACCCAGTTGGTGCCGGTGGCCAGGCCGTGCAGCAGGCCGCGCGAGCGGAACCAGTAGACGTAGGCGAAGGCCCCGTAGAAGAACAGGCCCTCGATGCACGCCGCGAAGCAGATCAGGTTCAGCAGGAAGCGGCGGCGGTCGGCCTTGGTCTCCAGCCGGTCGATCTTCTCGACGGAGTCCATCCACTTGAAGCAGAACTGGGCCTTCTCGCGGATGGAGGGGATGTTCTCCACCGCGTCGAACGCCGCCGCGCGGTCCTCCGGGTCGGGGAGGTAGGTGTCGAGCAGCGTCAGATAGAACTGGACGTGCACGGCCTCCTCGAACAGCTGGCGCGAGAGGTACAGCCGCGCCTCGGGGGAGTTGATGTGCTTGTAGAGCGTCAGCACCAGGTTGTTGGCGACGATCGAGTCACCGGTGGCGAAGAAGGCCACCAGCCGCCCGATCATGTGCTGCTCGCCCGGGGACAGCTTGGCGAGGTCGGCCACGTCGGAGTGGAGGTCGACCTCCTCCACGGTCCAGGTGTTCTTGATGGCGTCGCGGTAGCGCTCGTAGAAGTCCGGGTAGCGCATCGGACGCAGGGTCAGCTCGAAGCCCGGGTCGAGCAGGTTCTTCTGGGTCTCGTTCGTGGTGCTCATCACTGGCAGGCCTCGCAGGACTCGGGGTTCTCAAGGGAGCAGGCGACCGCGTCCGGGTCGGCGGCCTGCTGCACGGGGATGGTGGCGGTGCCGGTGGGCGCGGTGGCGGCGGCCGGGGTCTGGCCGCCGGCGGCGCGGGCGATCCGGGTGGCCGGGCGGGAGCGCAGGTAGTACGTGGTCTTCAGACCCTGCTTCCAGGCGTACGCGTACATCGACGACAGCTTGCCGATGGTGGGCGTCTCCAGGAACAGGTTCAGCGACTGCGACTGGTCCAGGAACGGGGTGCGGGCGGCGGCCATGTCGATCAGGCCGCGCTGCGGGATCTCCCAGGCCGTGCGGTACAGCGCCCGGACGTCCTCGGGCACCCAGGTGAAGCCCTGCACCGAGCCGTTGGAGTCGCGCAGCGCCTCACGGGTCTGCGCGTCCCAGACGCCGAGCTTCTTCAGCTCGGCCACCAGGTAGGCGTTGACCTGGAGGAACTCACCCGACAGGGTCTCGCGCTTGAACAGGTTGGAGACCTGCGGCTCGATGCACTCGTAGACACCGGCGATGGAGGCGATGGTCGCGGTCGGGGCGATCGCCAGCAGCAGCGAGTTGCGCATCCCGGTGGTGGCGACCCGCTCGCGCAGCGCCGTCCAGCGCTCCGGCCAGTTCAGCTCCACGTCGTAGTGGTCCGGGTGCAGCACCCCGCGCGCGGTCCGGGTCTTCTCCCAGGCGGGCAGCGGGCCGTGCCGCTCCGCGAGGTCGCAGGAGGCCTCGTAGGAGGCGAGCATGATCCGCTCGGCGATCCGGGTGGAGAGCGCCCGCGCCTCGGGGGAGTCGAACGGCAGCTTCAGCTGGAAGAAGACGTCCTGGAGGCCCATCGCGCCCAGACCCACCGGGCGCCACTTGGAGTTGGAGTTGCCGGCCTGCTCGGTCGGGTAGAAGTTGATGTCCACCACGCGGTCGAGGAAGGTCACGGCGGTGCGCACGGTGGCGTCCAGCCGCTCCCAGTCGATGTCCCCGTCCTTGACGAAGGCGCCGAGGTTGACCGAGCCGAGGTTGCAGACGGCCGTCTCGCCGTCGTCGGTGACCTCCAGGATCTCGGTGCACAGGTTGGAGGAGTGCACCACCGCGCCGGACTCGGCGGTCTGGTTGGCGGTCCGGTTGGAGGCGTCCTTGAAGGTCATCCAGCCGTTGCCGGTCTGCGCCAGGGTGCGCATCATCCGGCCGTACAGCTCACGCGCCGGCATGGTCTTGCGGGCCAGCCCGGCGGCCTCCGCCTTGCGGTAGGCGGCGTCGAACTCCTCGCCGTACAGATCCACCAGCTCCGGCACGTCGGCCGGGGAGAACAGCGACCAGGGCTGGTCGGCGTTGACCCGGCGCATGAACTCGTCCGGGATCCAGTGCGCCAGGTTGAGGTTGTGGGTGCGCCGGGCGTCCTCGCCGGTGTTGTCCCGCAGCTCCAGGAACTCCTCGATGTCCGCGTGCCAGGTCTCCAGGTAGACCGCGGCCGCGCCCTTGCGCCGCCCGCCCTGGTTGACCGCCGCCACCGAGGCGTCCAGCGTCTTCAGGAACGGCACGATGCCGTTGGAGTGCCCGTTGGTGCCCCGGATCAGCGAACCGCGGGAGCGGATACGGGAGTAGGCGATGCCGATGCCGCCGGCGTGCTTGGAGAGCCGGGCCACCTGGTGGTAGCGGTCGTAGATCGAGTCCAGCTCGTCGGCGGGGGAGTCCAGCAGGTAGCAGGAGGACATCTGCGGGTGCCGGGTACCGGAGTTGAACAGCGTCGGCGAGGACGGCAGGTAGTCCAGCCGGCTCATCAGCCGGTAGAGGGAGGCCACCTCGTCCACCGCGCGTACGGAGTCGTCCTCGGCGAGACCGGCGGCGACCCGGAGCATGAAGTGCTGCGGGGTCTCGATCACCTTGCGGGTGATCGGGTGGCGCAGCAGATAGCGGGAGTAGAGGGTGCGCAGCCCGAAGTAGCCGAAGCGGTCGTCGGCGCCGAGGTCGATCAGCGCGTCCAGGGTGTCCGCGTGCAGCGCCGCGAACGCGGCCGTGCGGTCGGCGATCAGCCCCTCGCGGTGCCCCACCGCCACCGAGGCCGAGAACGACACCGCGCCCTGGCCGGCCGCCTCCTCGGCGATGGTCCGGGTCAGCAGCCTGGCGGCGAGCCGCGAGTAGGCGGGGTCCTCGGAGATCAGCCCGGCGGCGGCCTCGGTGGCCAGCTCCCGCAGCTCCGCCTCGTCCGAGCCGGCGTGCCGGCCACGCAGCGCGGCGGCGGCGACCCGGCCGGGGTCGGTGTCGGGCAGGTCGGCGGTGAGGTCGGTCAGGGTGCGCAGCAGCGCGGTACCGGGACCGTCGGCGCTCACCCCCGCGGTCTGCTCCGGTTCCGTGACGCGTGAGGCCGGATCGGCTGGCGCGATGGTCACGTGGGGCTCTCCCTCGCTCGGCTCGGGGCCTCGATGGCGTGGCGGCGGGGAGCGCGAGAGCGGCTTGCCCGGGCACAGGGCAGCACGGCTCGCGTCCACCGGCCCACTCCGCGAGGCCCGGACGTCTGGACACCCGGGCCGGTCGGTCCGAGTGTGCTGCCGGCAGGTCGTCGGACTCACGGCGCGCCCGGGCCGGTACGGCTTGGGGGCGCGTACCGGGGCGGAAACACACCGGTTTCACCGTTGCGGGACAGTTCCGGATTCACACCGGATTCCCCTGCGGCGACAGCAGGAATGAGCATACATCTGGTGGGCGCTCGCGAAAGCACCCCCCAGATGTTGTGTCGGCCCGTACAAGTCGTGTCCATCCGCACACCTGTGGTGTCCGCCCCCGCCACCCTGCGGGAACAGGCCAAGGGGCACCTGGGCGACCGGCCGCGGAGGCCGGGGCCGCACGGGGCGCGCCCGGACCGGGGCGTGGCGCCGGGCCACCCGGATGGCCCCCTCGCGGCCGTCCGAGTGCCCTTGCCGACTGCGTTCAGACGTCCCGGCCGTAGGTGTGCAGGGTGACGCCGGGGAGGGGCGCCCAGTCGCGGGCGGGGGTGCGGTCGAAGCCGACCCGGCGGTAGAGGCGCTGGGCGGCGGCCATGGCCAGATGCGAGGAGAGCACCACCCGCCGGCAACCGGGCACCGCCCGGGCCCGGTCGACGCAGGCCCGCACCAGCGCCTCGCCCGCGCCCCGGCCGCGCGCCTCGCGGTCCACCGCCAGCATCCGGATCTCCGCCTCGCCCGCCCCGGCGAGATCCGCCCCCGCCCCGGCCGCCAGGGCCACCCCGCCGAGCACCCGCCCGGTGTCGTCCACGGCGACCAGCACCTCCGCCTCGGCGGCCCGGCGCGCCACATCGCGCAGCGCGACCAGGTACTCGTCGGCCTCGCCGAACTCCAGCAGCCCGTCGGCCAGGTACGCCCGCGCGGTGACCTCGCCCAGCGCGGTGTGCTCCTCGGGGCGTACCGCCCTGATGGTGATGTCCATAACCGCAAGCGTGCAGCGCGGCGGGCCGCCACGCCTCCCCGGAGGGAGGTGCGACGGCCCGCGGTAGGCGAAACGGGTGGCCCCTGTGGCCATCGGCCCTATGCCGGGGCCTTGCTCGGTCCCCTCTGCCCGTTCTCGGCCTCGGGGCCCTCGACCAGCTCCGGCAGCTCGGTGGCGACGCCCGGGTCCCCGGCGTCCGCCGTGTAGTCGGAGGGCTGGGTCTCGTCCACCCCGTCCGGCGCCTTGACCGCCCGCAGCACGAAGGTGAGCACCACGGTGACCAGGGCGTTGAGCACGAAGGCGGTGAGGCCGATGTAGCCGATCTCGCCGATGCCGGGGATCTCCGCCGAGGAGCCGCCGAAGTGCTTCTGGGTCGGCGAGGCCACCCCGTACGCGGCGGCCGTGCCGTACACCATGCCGACGGCCCAGCCGCCGAGCAGCGCCCAGCGGTGGAACCAGCGGGTGAACAGCCCGCCGACCAGGGCCGGGAAGGTCTGCAGGATCCAGATGCCGCCCAGCAGCTGGAAGTTGATGGCGACCGTCTTGTCCATGGTGAGCACGAAGACCAGCGCGCCCACCTTGACCAGCAGCGACACCAGCTTGGACACCTTGGTCTCCTGGGCCGGGGTGGCGTCCGGCTTGATGAAGTCCTTGTAGATGTTGCGGGTGAAGAGGTTGGCCGCGGCGATCGACATGATGGCCGCCGGGACCAGCGCGCCGATGCCGATGGCGGCGAAGGCGATGCCCGCGAACCAGTCCGGGAACATGTCCTCGAACAGCTGCGGGATGGCCAGCTGCCCGTTGGTCACCTTCACCCCGGCCGCGATCGCCATGAAGCCCAGCAGCGCCAGCAGGCCCAGCATCAGCGAGTACAGCGGCAGGATGGTGGTGTTGCGGCGGATCACGTCCCGGCTGCGCGAGGAGAGCGTCGCGGTGATCGAGTGCGGGTACATGAACAGCGCCAGCGCCGAGCCCAGTGCCAGCGTGGCGTACCCCCACTGGCCCATCTCCCCGGGCACCAGCGCGCCGCGCGGCTGGCCGGTCGCCGGGTTCTTCTGGGCGAAGGCGTCCCCGGCCGCGTCGAAGATCGCCCCGAAGCCGCCGAGCTTGATCGGGATGTAGATGATCGCCACCGCGATGACGAGGTAGATCAGGGTGTCCTTGACGAAGGCGATCAGCGCCGGGGCGCGCAGCCCGGAGGAGTAGGTGTACGCGGCGAGTACACCGAAGGCGATGAGCAGCGGCAGGTCCTTGACGAACCAGTGCGTGGACTCGCCGCCGCCGATGCCCATCACGTCCAGCACGGCCTGGATGCCGACCAGTTGCAGCGCGATGTACGGCATGGTGGCCAGCAGGCCGGTGACGGCCACCGCCAGCGACAGTCCCTTGGAGCCGAACCGGCCGCGGACGAAGTCCGAGGTGGTCACATAGCCGTGCTTGTGCGAGACCGACCAGAGCCGGGGCAGGAAGGTGAAGATCAGCGGGTAGACCAGGATGGTGTACGGCACGGCGAAGAAGCCGGCCGCGCCCGCCGCGTAGACGGCCGCCGGGACGGCGACGAAGGTGTACGCGGTGTAGAGGTCGCCGCCCAGCAGGAACCAGGTGATCCAGGTGCCGAACGAGCGGCCGCCCAGGCCCCATTCGTCCAGGCTGTGCTCGTTCTCCGCCCTGCGCCAGCGGGCCGCCAGGAAGCCCATGACGGTGACGGCCAGGAAGAAGAAGAGGAAGACGGCGAGTGCCACGCCGTTCACGCCGTCCTTCACTTCGCCGCACCCCCCTTCGCGGACCGCTCGGACTGTGCGGACCGCTCGGGCCGCGCGGCCTTGCGGGCGCGCTGCTCACGGTGCCACAGCTGGTACGCCGCCATGGTCAGGATCGTGGAGAGCACGACCCAGGCCATCTGGTACCAGTAGAAGAACGGGATCCCGATGAGACGGGGTTCGACCCGCGCGTACGAGCTCACCCAGAGCATGGCGGCGAACGGCGCGGCGAGGCAGAGGGCGACCACCACCCGGACCGGGGTGACCACGGGCAGCGCGCCGGTGTCCCCCGGGGGTCTGGGCCCCTGTTCCTCCGGCTTCCGCTCCTCCGGCTCCTGTGCCATGACGGCACCTCCGTCCCCTCGCTGAGCTGCCGCTGTGCGGCCCGTCACAGGCTGGTAATGGGTCGGCAATCTAGGCGACCGGTCCCGCCCGGCGTAACCCCCGTCCGTATAACGGACGCATCTCGCCGGGCACGCGCAGGGGCCTCGACCGGTCCCCTGACGCGAGTCGGCGGGGTGCGGACGGTGTCGTTCCGTTTCACTCGGGAGCGGGTACGCCGAAAGGGGCCGCCCCCGTTCGTCCGGGTGCGGCCCCTTTCGTCTTCGTACCGTCAGCCGTTGGGCCGCTGGAGCCGGGCGACGAACTTGTAGCGGTCGCCCCGGTAGACCGAGCGGACCCACTCCACCGGCTCCCCGTTCTCGTCGCGGGAGTGGCGGGAGAGCATCAGCATCGGCAGCCCGGTGTCGGTGCCGAGCAGCCCGGCCTCCCGGGGGGAGGCGAGCGAGGTCTCGATGGTCTCCTCGGCCTCGGCGAGGCGCACGTCGTACACCTCGGCCAGCGCGGTGTAGAGGGAGGTGTACTTCACCAGCGAGCGGCGCAGCGCGGGGAAGCGCTTGGCGGAGAGATGGGTGGTCTCGATCGCCATCGGCTCACCACTGGCCAGCCGCAGCCGCTCGATGCGCAGCACCCGCCCGCCGGCGGAGATGTCCAGCAGCCCGGCGAGGGTGTCATCGGCCGTCACATAGCCGATGTCCAGCAGCTGGCTGGTGGGCTCCAGGCCCTGGGCGCGCATGTCCTCGGTGTACGAGGTGAGTTGCAGCGCCTGGGAGACCTTCGGCTTGGCGACGAAGGTGCCCTTGCCCTGGATGCGCTCCAGCCGGCCCTCGACCACCAGCTCCTGGAGGGCCTGGCGCACGGTGGTGCGGGAGGTGTCGAACTCGGCGGCCAGGGTGCGCTCCGGCGGCACCGGGGTGCCGGGCGGCATGGTCTGCGTCATGTCCAGCAGATGCCGCTTCAGCCGGTAGTACTTGGGCACGCGCGCGGTGCGGGTCGCCGTCCCGCTCTCGGCTTCGGTGCCGCCCCCGTCCGTGGTCATGACCCGCCTTCCCGACTCCTGCGCTGTTGCCGTCACCGGCTCCTCCGTCACTTGGCTCACATGGTGGCACGGACCGGTCACGGCTGGTCGGGCCCCGCCTCAGGTGTCGGTCTCGTAACGGACCCGACTGCCCTTCTTATACACCCTTGACACCCCTAAAGGTCTAGGCCAAGCTCCCGGTTACTGGTCTAAACCACTAAAGGCCAGGTCCCAGGCCCACGCAGGATCTTGCACGCGTCCGTCTCATGCCGCGCGTATCCCGGGGGGTGGGGGTGGAACTCTGCATCCCTTTGAGGAGGGTGGCGTGAAGCGCAAGCTCGCAGCGGCGATCGGTGTCGCGGCCATGATGGCGTCGGTGGCGGCCTGTGGTTCGGACGGCGGCAGCGATGCGGCCAAGGACCCGAAGGACCGCAAGGGCGACCTGACGGTCTGGCTGATGGTCGACGCCCAGTCCACCTGGCCGGAGCTCGTCAAGGACGTCAACGCCCAGTTCAACAAGAAGTACCCGGGCGTGAAGGTCGACGTCCAGTACCAGCAGTGGGCGGACAAGACCAAGAAGCTCGACACCGCGCTCGGCGGTGACAAGTTCCCGGACGTCGTGGAGCTCGGCAACACCGAGACCATGACGTACATCCTGAACGGCGCCCTCGCCGAGATCGACCCCAAGAAGTACGACAACTCCGACACCTGGATCCAGGGTCTGAAGGACACCTGCGCCTACGAGGGCAAGCAGTTCTGCGTGCCCTACTACGCCGGTGCCCGGGTCGCCATCTACAACACCGAGATGCTGAAGAAGGGCGGCGCGAAGACCCTGCCCACCACCGAGGACGAGTTCCTCAAGGTGATGGACAAGGTGTCCGCCGAGTACGGCAAGAAGGACAAGCGCTTCTCCTCGCTCTACCTGCCGGGCCGCTACTGGTACGCCGCGATGTCCTACGTGGCCGCGTACGGCGGCAAGATCGCCGAGTACGACGAGGGCGCCAAGGAGTGGAAGTCCTCGCTCTCCAGCCCCGAGGCGCAGAAGGGCATCCAGCACTTCATCGACCTGGTCAAGAAGTACAACAAGGCCGACCAGACCAAGGACGAGCAGGACCACGCCAACGTCATGGCGAACGAGAAGGCCGCCGTGCTCTACGGCAACGGCTGGGAGGCCGGCTCGGTCATCGACGGCAAGAACAACGGCAACCCCAAGCTGGAGGGCAAGATCCTCACGGCCGGTATGCCCGGCCCGAACGGCAAGGCGCTGCCCTCCTTCATCGGCGGCTCGGACCTCGGTGTGATCAGCAAGTCGAAGTCCGCCGACCTCGCCGAGGAGTGGATCGCGATGTACACCAGCGAGAAGTCGCAGGAGGTGCTCGCGGGCAAGAACATCCTGCCCAACAACACCAAGCAGCTGGAGCCGCTGAAGGCCAAGCCGGAGACCGCGCCGATCGCCAACGCGGTGCCGGACGCCTGGTTCACCCCGATCGCCCCGGGCTGGACCTCCATCGAGAAGGAGGAGGTCCTGGAGAACATGCTCCTCGACATCCTCAAGGGCACCTCGGTGGCCGACGCGACCAAGAAGGCCGACGAGAAGGTCAACGCGCTGATCAACAAGGAGTCCTGAGCCCGCGGGCCGGCCGGGGCGGGCCCGTCCCCCGCCTCCGGCCGGCCCGCGGCGGCCGGCCTCCCGGGACCCCCGTCCCGGGGCCGGCCCAGGATCCACCGGCGCCGGCGGGGCGACCCGCCCCCGGGACCGAGGCTCCGACTCAGGGGCGCCAGGCCCCGGTTCGGAGCCCACGGCCCCACCGGGCTCCCGGCCCACGGGCTCCCGGCCTCGGGTTCCCGTCCGCGGCCCGCCCGGCTCCCGGCCCACAGGGCCGTGCCCCGGGGCCCCGGCCCCGCCGGCCGCTGTCCTCGCGGGCGCCGTCCACACGGGCCACGGGCCGAAGGACCCCCGGGCCCACAGGCCTCGGGCCGCAGCCCACGGGTCTCGGGCCGCAGCCCACGGGCTCCCGGCCCCGGGTCCCCGTCCACGGCCCCGCCGGGCTCCCGGCCCACAGGGGCCCGGCCCCCCGCCGGCCGCCGCTTTTCGGTCGCACGAACACACGGAAGGTCAGCCAGGTGACTGTCGCCGAGAAAAAGGCCGCCGGTCCTCCGGTACCGGTACCGCGCTCCCCCGAAGCGGCCTCGCCGCCGCTGGGAGCGGCCCCGGGCAAGTCCCGCCCCCGTCCACCGCGGCGGAAGGGCGCGCTCCTTCCGTATCTGCTCGTCGGCCCGGCCATCCTCGCCGTCGCCGCGGTCTACGCCTTCCCGCTGGTCAAGACCGTCATCATGTCCTTCCAGGACCTGGGGCGCCGGGAGCTGTGGACCGGCGAGGCACCGCCCTGGGTGGGCTTCGAGCAGTTCACCAACATCCTCGGCGACGGCGAGTTCTGGTCGGTCACCGGCCGCACGGTCGTCTTCATGGCCGTCTGCGTGGCCGCCACCATGGCGATCGGGCTGCTGCTCGCCCTGCTGATGGCCCGGCTGACCACCTGGGTGCGGCTGGTGCTCACCTTCGCCCTGGTCGCCGCCTGGTCGATGCCGCTGATGGTCGCCGCCTCCATCTTCCGCTGGCTGGCCGACTCCGACTACGGCCTGATCAACACCCTGATCGCCAAGGTGGCGGGCGAGGACTTCCTCGGCCACAACTGGTTCCTCGACCCCAGGCAGGGCTTCGCCATCATCGCCCTGCTGGTCATCTGGGGCGCCATCCCCTTCGTGGTGATCACCCTCTACGCGGCCCTCACCCAGGTGCCCAGGGAGCTGGAGGAGGCCGCCGCCCTGGACGGCGCCGGCGCCGCCAAGGTCTTCCGCTTCGTCACCTGGCCGGTGATCCGGCCCGTCTTCACCATGGTCGCCACCCTCTCGGTGATCTGGGACTTCAACGTCTTCGGCCAGATCTGGCTGCTGCGCGGCAACAAGCCGGAGCCCGACTACGAGACGCTCGGCCTCTACTCCTTCTCCAAGGCCTTCGAGTCCACCTCGTTCAGCCAGGGCAGCGCCATCGCCCTGATCACCGTCGTGCTGCTGTCCGGGGTGGCCGTGTACTACCTGCGTCAGCTGATGAAGACAGGAGAGGTCGAATGAGCACCTCCACCGCACCCTCCTCCACCTCCGAGGACCGCCCCCGGCTGCGTCCGGACCGCCGCAAGTCCCGCTGGCACTACGACGTGATCGGCCTGGTCACCGCCGTGGTGATGGCCTTCCCGGTCTACTGGCTGATCATCAGCGCCCTCCGCCCCAACCAGGAGATCCGCTCCTACGACCAGACCCTCTGGCCGTCCTCGATCACCTTCGACAACTTCACCCGTGCCGTGAAGCAGCCGAACTTCGAGACCGCGATCCAGTCCAGCCTGATCGTCTCGGTCACCGCCGTGGTCGGCGGCATGATCATCGCCACCCTGGCCGCGCTCGCCATCGGACGGTTCCGCTTCTACGGGCGCAAGGCCCTGCTGATGGTCCTCATCCTGGTCCAGATGCTGCCGCCCACCGCGATGCTCATCCCCATCTACGCCCAGCTCAACGCCATGGGCGGACTGGACGAGTACTGGGGCCTGATCGTGGTCTACCTGGTCTCCACCCTGCCGTTCGCGGTGGTGATGATCCGCGGCTTCGTGGTCAACATCCCGGTGGAGCTGGAGGAGTCGGCGATGGTCGACGGCTGTACGCGGATGGGCGCCTTCGTCCGCGTGGTCTTCCCGCTGCTCGCCCCCGGGCTCGCGGCCGCCTCGATCTTCGCCCTGGTCAACGCCTGGAACGAGTACCTGTTCGCCTACATCCTGATCAACGACGACTCCAAGTACACGCTCAACGTGTGGCTGATGACCTTCACCACCGAGCGCGGTACCGACTACGGGGCCCTGATGGCCGCCTCCACCATGATCGCGCTGCCCGTGGTCGTGTTCTTCATGATCATCCAGAAGAAGATGGCCGCCGGTCTCACCTCCGGCGCCGTGAAGGGATGACGCCCCAGTGACCACCCTCGTTCAGGGCACCACCACCGACGACACCCTCACCCGGGATGCCCTCACCGTCCTCCAGCCCGGCTTCGACGGCACCGACGCGCCGCCCGACTGGGTGCTGCGCCGGATCGGCGAGGGCCTGGCCGCCGTGGCCCTGTTCGGCCGCAACATCGCCTCCGCCGAGCAGGTGACCGCCCTCACCTCCCGGCTGCGCGCCGAGAACCCGGACATCCTGGTCGCCATCGACGAGGAGGGCGGCGACGTCACCCGGCTGGAGGTCCGCACCGGCTCCTCCTTCCCCGGCAACCTCGCCCTCGGCGCCGTGGACGACACCGCGCTGACCCGCGAGGTGGCGTACGCGCTGGGCGGCCGGCTCGCCGCCTGCGGCGTGGACTTCAACTGGGCGCCCTCCGCCGACGTCAACTCCGACCCGGACAACCCGGTGATCGGCGTCCGCTCCTTCGGCGCCGACCCCGCGCTGGTGGCCCGGCACACCGTCGCGTACGTCGAGGGCATGCAGGCCGCCGGGGTGGCCACCTGCACCAAGCACTTCCCCGGCCACGGCGACACCAACGTGGACAGCCACCACGCCATGCCCCGGATCGACGCCGACCTGGCCACCCTGCGCTCCCGCGAACTCACCCCGTTCAAGGCGGCCATCGCGGCCGGTTCCAAGGCGGTGATGAGCGCCCATATCGTGCTCCCCGCCCTGGACCCGGAGCGCCCGGCCACCCTCAGCCCCCGCATCCTCACCGGACTGCTCCGCGAGGAACTGGGCTACGACGGTCTGATCGTCACCGACGGCATGGATATGCAGGCCATCTCCGCCGTCTACGGAATGGAGCGCGGCGCCGTCCTCGCGCTGGCAGCCGGCGCCGACGCCCTGTGCGTCGGCGGCGGACCCTCCGACGAGGGCACCGTGCTGCGACTGCGCGACGCCCTGGTCGCCGCGGTACGCGCCGGAGAGCTGCCCGAGCAGCGGCTCGCCGACGCGGCGGCGCGGGTCCGCGCACTCGCCTCCTGGACCCGGTCGCACCGGGCCGCCGGAGGCGCCTCCACGGAGTCGGGCGCGGCTTCCGTGCCGGGGACCGCCCCGGCGCGGACCGCAGGAGGGGTCGCGCCCGACTCGACCACCACCCCGGGAATCGGTCTGGTCGCGGCCCGCCGCGCCCTCGCCGTCACCGGCGCCGCGCCCGCGCCCACCGGCCCGGTCCATGTCGCCGCCTTCACCCCGGAGGCGAACATCGCGGTCGGCGACGAGACCCCCTGGGGCCTCGGCCCGGAGCTGGCCCGGCTGGTGCCCGGCACCTCCACCGCCGCGTACGGGCCGGACACGGCGGCCGGGCAGGTGCTCGCCGACGCGGGGGAGCGGCCGATCGTCGCCGTGCTCCGCGACGCCCACCGCCACCGCTGGATGACCACGGCCCTGGACACCCTGCTGGCCGCCCGCCCGGACACGGTGGTGGTCGAGATGGGCCTCAACCAGGCCCCGCCGCGCGGTGCGCTGCACATCGCCACCTACGGCGCCGCCCGGGTCTGCGGGCTGGCCGCCGCGGAGGTGGTCGCCCGAGGCGTCTGACGCCTCCGGGTCGCGCCGCCGAGGCGCCGCACAGCCGAGAGGGCCGGGATCCCGTGGGGGGAGCCCGGCCCTCTCTCGTACCCGCGTAAGCGTCAGACCTCAGATCCCCTGCCACGCGGGCTTGTCGGCATACGTGTGCCGGAAGTACCCGGCCAGCTTCAGCCGGGAGGCGGCGGCCTCGTCGACCACCACGGTGGCGTGCGGGTGCAGCTGGAGCGCGGAGGCCGGTACGACGGCGGCGACCGGGCCCTCCACGGTCTGCGCCACCGCCTCCGCCTTGCCCTCGCCGGTGGCCAGCAGCACCAGGTGGCGGGCCTCCAGGATGGTGCCGATGCCCTGGGTGATCACATGGTGCGGCACCTGCTCGATGTCGCCGTCGAAGAAGCGGGCGTTGTCCACCCGGGTCTGCTCGGTCAGCGTCTTGATCCGGGTCCGCGAGGCCAGCGAGGAGCAGGGCTCGTTGAAGCCGATGTGCCCGTCGGTCCCGATGCCGAGTATCTGGAGGTCCACTCCGCCCGCCTCGGCCAGCGCCCGGTCGTACGCCTCACAGGCGGCCTGCACGTCCTCGGCCGACCCGTCCGGCCCCATGAAGGCGTCCTCGCCGAGCCCCAGCGGCTCCACCACCTGGCGCAGCACGGTGGAGCGGTAGGACTCCGGGTGCCCGGCGGGCAGCCCCACGTACTCGTCGAGCTGGGCGATCCTGGCCCGCGAGGCGTCCACCGCGCCGGTCCGCACCTTCGCGGTCAGCGCGTCGTAGACGGGCAGCGGGGTGGAGCCGGTGGCCACGCCGAGCAGCGCGTCGGGCTTGCGGCGCAGCAGGGCGGCGATGCCCTCGGCGATGATCTCGCCGCCTGCCGGGGCGTCGGGGACGATGACAACTTCCACGGTGGGCCTGCCGATCAGCTGGATGACATGTGGTATAGACCAATCTAGCAGAGGCGCTTCCGTGTATGGGGCCCCTTGGCGCCCCCGATGAGCGGGGCGCCCGCGCCCCCTCTCTGGCGGGGTACCAGCCCCCTGCCCGACTAATCCCCATGGTCCCCACCGCTCCCGTCAGAGCCCTGGCGAAGGTCGCGGAGACGAGGCAGGGGGCGCGGTGCGCTGACATGCACGGCAGCCGGGGCTGCTTCAGGCCGGGCCCCGCCGCGGGGGCGCCCCAGGCGCCGGTGGGTCACTTCGGCGGGGCACCCCCGAGGCCCCCGGCCCGGGCTGCCCGCGAAGGGCGCCTCCGGGGCTCCGGCCCGAGCCACTTCAAAAACAGCGGGCCGCGGCGCCGTCGGCGGGACCCTCAGCCCGCCGGGGCACCGCAGCCCGGAGTTCCCGGCCCGGCGGGGTGTGCGGTCCCACGGGCCTGGAGAGGTCTCGGCGCAGTCAGGGCAGAGAGCGCCGGGACCCCGTCCACCCTCCTGTGCGGGGAGGGTGGAAGTCGGTTGTACCGCCATTGTGGACTAGACCATTCGGGCTGTCCATCCTGCGGGCGGCAGCCTCCATCCTCCACCACGGCCCGGGTAAACACCAGGTTCACGAACGACCCCGGATCGGGGAACCCGCCGGGTCCGCCAGGGTGGGGCGCGGTTCACCCGCACGGGTACGCTCGCTCCCGTGCCCTCCATGAACGACCTCGTCCGCCAGCACACCGCTCTCAACGACTCCGACCTGGAGTGGCTGCATCTGCTGGTGTCGGAGTGGCAGCTGCTCTCCGACCTCTCCTTCGCCGATCTGGTGCTCTGGGTGCCCACCCGCGACGGCACCCGGTATGTCTCGGTCGCCCAGATGCGGCCGAACACCGGGCCGACCTCCTACCAGGACGACATGGTCGGCCATCTGGTGCCGCGCGGCCGGCGGCCGCTGCTGGACGCGGCGCTGGACGAGGGGCGGATCGTGCGCGAGGGCGATCCGGAGTGGCGGGAGGAGGTCCCGGTCCGAGTGGAGTCCATCCCCGTGCGCCGGGAAGGCCGGGTGCTCGGGGTGATCGCCCGGAACACCAACCTGCTCACCGTGCGTACGCCCAGCCGGCTGGAGCTCACGTACCTCCAGTCGGCCTCCGACCTGGCGCAGATGATCGCCGCCGGGACCTTCCCGTTCCCCGGGCAGCAGGTGGACATGGACGCCTCCCCGCGCGCCGGGGACGGCTTGCTGCGGCTGGACGCGGACGGGGTGGTCCAGTACGCCTCGCCCAACGCCCTCTCCGCGTACCACCGCCTCGGTCTCGCCGCCGATCTGGTCGGCCAGCACCTGGGGCAGATCACCGCCGAGCTGGCGCCCTCCCGGGGTCCGGTGGACGAGGCGCTGGTCAAGCTGGCCAGCGGTTACGCGCCCCGGGAGACCGAGGTGGAGGGCAACGGCGGGGTGATCCAGCTGCGGGCCATCCCCCTCAAGCCCAAGGGCAACCGCATCGGCTCGCTGGTGCTGCTGCGCGATGTGACGGAACTGCGTCGGCGTGAACGCGAGTTGATCACCAAGGACGCCACCATCCGGGAGATCCACCACCGGGTGAAGAACAACCTCCAGACGGTGGCGGCGCTGCTGCGGCTCCAGTCCCGGCGGATGGACTCCGACCAGGGCCGGGAGGCGCTGGACGAGGCGGTGCGGCGGGTCGGTTCGATCGCCATCGTGCACGAGACGCTGTCGCAGAACCTCGACGAGCGGGTGGAGTTCGACGAGATCGCGGACCGGGTGATCGCGATGGTCGCCGAGATCTCCCCCGGAAAGGTCGGCTGCCGGCGCACCGGCCGGTTCGGCATCCTGGAGGCGGAGGTCGCCACCCCGCTGTCGATGGTGCTCACCGAGGTGCTGCAGAACGCCCTGGAGCACGCGTTCGCCCCGGGGGAGCAGGGCACCGTGGAGGTCTCGGCGGTACGCGGTGACGCCCGCGCGGCCGACGCGCGGCTGCTGATCACCGTCCAGGACGACGGCCGGGGACTGCCCGAGGGCTTCGACGCCCAGCGCGCCGGGAACCTGGGCCTCCAGATCGTCCGCACCCTGGTGGAGGGGGAGTTGGGCGGCACCTTCGATATGCGCCCGGCCCCGGAGCGCGGCACCCGGGTCGTCCTCGACGTCCCCGTCCGCCCCCAGAAGTAGCCCCCGGGCGCCCGGACGGGCACAGCAGCGAGCCCCGGCCGTCTCAGGCGGCCGGGGCTCGAATGCTGTTGGGGTACTGCGGTGTTACTGCTGCGCGCTGCGGCTCGAAGGGGGCGGGTGTTGCCTACGCGCTGTAGGCGCCGCCCGGAGGCCGGGAGCGGTGGCGTCGGTCAGGCGCTGGCGTTGCGCGCCCGGTTGCGGGCGGCGCGGCGCTTCATGGCGCGTCGCTCGTCCTCGCTGAGGCCACCCCAGACGCCGGAGTCCTGGCCGGACTCAAGCGCCCACTGCAGGCACTGCTCCATGACGGGGCAACGCCGGCAGACAGCCTTGGCTTCCTCGATCTGCAGCAGCGCGGGACCGGTGTTGCCGATGGGGAAGAACAGCTCGGGGTCTTCCTCACGACACACGGCGTTGTGACGCCAGTCCATGGCTGCTACCTCTCCTTGGTGTTACTCAGGGTTTGCTTGTGAATGTGAACGCTTTCACGAATCCCCCGACAACGGAAGGGCCGACGGTTGAAGGAACCGTGGAGGTCCTGAGTTCGAGGAGGGATTCTGGCTCTCAGCGGAGGCCGGTCCTGCGGGCCGTCCCGAGCGCCACGTAGAGATTCCCAAACCTCAGAGGCGGATACAACCCCCTCCGAAAGATTTTTTTTGATTCCTCGGTGTCGGGTGGGTCACAGACGTACTTCTATGGGGTGGATCCTGGTCCGTACGTTCGAGATAAAGGGCCAAGGGCCCTTCCACTCACACAATCACACGCAGTGCACGGCGAACGCCTGTGAACGTCACGCTGGTACGCACGCCGAGGTGGTCTCCGTCCATCTGGAAGGGGATCGGGACCTTGGAATGCAAGGTGAAGTCGGTCAGGTCGGGAAAGGCCAGGGCGTGCCTTCCCTGCGGCCCGCGCTCGGGGGTGGAGGTGAGCAACTGGGTCGCGTAACGGGCGACCGCAGGGGTGGAGAGCCGGTCCAGTCCGAGCACGTCGAGCGCGGTGTCGAAGGACGCGGTGGGGGACGCGTACACCGGGCGGTTGCCCAGATAGGTCCAGGGGGAGGTGTTGCAGACTATCGACAGCGCCAGGCCCTCGACCGGCTCGTGCCCGGGGCGCTCCAGCGAGATGGTGCCGTGCCGGCGGCGCGGTTCGCCGAGGAACTGGCGTACGGCCTGGCGGATGTAGAGGGAGTGGGTGGAGCGCCGGCCGCGTTCGCGCTGCTGCTCGACCCGGCCGATCACCCCGGCGTCGAAGCCGAGGCCGGCGCAGAAGGTGAACCAGCGCGCGGGCACCGACTCGTCCTCGGTGTCCGGCGTCCCCGAGGCCAGTCCCAGCCCGACCGTGCGGTCCCGCCGCTCGTTCAGCGCGTCCAGGATGGCGCCGGTCGCCTCCACCGGATCGTTGGGCAGGCCCAGGGCGCGCGCGAAGACATTGGTGGAGCCGCCGGGCACCACCGCGAGATGGGGGAGCCGGTCCGGGTCGGGGCCGTGGTGCAGCAGCCCGTTGGCCACCTCGTTGACGGTGCCGTCGCCGCCGAGCGCCACGACCAGGTCGACGTCCCCGGACTCGGCGGCCCGCCGGGCCAGGTCGCGGGCGTGCCCCCGGTGCTCGGTGGACACCGCCTCCAGCTTCATCTCGCTGGCCAGCGCGTGGATCAGTACGTCACGGGTGCGGGCACTGGTGGTGGTGGCTGCCGGGTTGACCACGAGAAGTGCGCGCATGCCCGCCAGGTTACCTACCGTGCGGTACCGAAACCCAAGCCCGCCCGGCCGGGCCCCCGCCCGGCTACCCCCTGCCGATACGCTCTGGGGGTGAGCAGTGCCAAGCAGACCCCCGACCGCACCCCTGCCGACGCGGACCCCCTGGCCGACCCGGCCGACGACTCCGCACCCGGGCGCACCGCCCGGGTGACCGGTGCCGCGGCCATCGCCGCCGCCGAGGCGCTGGCCCTCTTCGCCGGCGGGGTGTACGTCCTGGTGGGCAGCGTGACCGGGCACCCCGACAAGATGACGCAGGCGGTGACCGGCGGCGTCACCCTGATCGTCCTCGGGCTCATCCCGCTGATCGCCGCGCGCGGGCTGCTGCGCCGCCGCAGCTGGAGCCGGGGCCCGGCGGTGATCACCCAGCTGATGGCGCTGCCGGTGGCCTGGACGCTGCTCCAGGAGGACAGCGCCGCCATCCCGGCCGGGATCCTGCTGGGGGCCCTCGCGATCACCGGGCTGGTGCTGCTCTTCCACCCCACGACCACCCGGGCCCTGAACATCCGCCCCCGCGCCTGACCCCGTACCCGAAGGGCCGGATCACTCCTCGACCAGCAGCCGTTCCCGGAGCTGGGCCAGGGTGCGGGCGAGCAGCCGGGAGACGTGCATCTGCGAGATGCCGACCTCCTGCGCGATCTGCGACTGGGTCATGTTCCCGAAGAACCGCAGCAGCAGGATCCGCTTCTCACGCGGCGGCAGACCCTCCAGCAGCGGCTTGAGCGACTCGCGGTACTCGACGCCCTCCAGCGCCTCGTCCTCCGCGCCCAGGGTGTCCGCCACCGCCGGCGACTCGTCGTCGGTGTCCGGGACGTCCAGCGAGAGCGTCGAGTACGCGTTGGCGGACTCCAGCCCCTCCAGGACCTCCTCCTCCGAGATGCCGAGCCGCTCGGCCAGCTCGTGCACGGTGGGGGAGCGGCCGTGCAGCTGGGACAGCTCGGCGGTGGCCGTGGTCAGCGACAGCCGCAGCTCCTGGAGCCGGCGCGGCACCCGCACCGCCCAGCCCTTGTCCCGGAAGTGCCGCTTGATCTCGCCGACCACGGTCGGGGTGGCGTAGGTGGAGAACTCCACGCCCCGGTCCGGGTCGAACCGGTCGACCGACTTGATCAGCCCGATGGTGGCGACCTGGGTCAGGTCGTCCAGCGGCTCCCCGCGGTTGCGGAAGCGCCGGGCCAGGTGCTCCACCAGCGGCAGGTGCATCCGCACCAGC
Source organism: Streptomyces lichenis (assembly GCF_023218175.1). Classification (GTDB taxonomy): domain Bacteria; phylum Actinomycetota; class Actinomycetes; order Streptomycetales; family Streptomycetaceae; genus Streptomyces; species Streptomyces lichenis. The sequence goes on from NZ_JALPTH010000006.1 coordinate 49,336, forward strand.
TGGTTGCGCAGCTCGGCCCGGGCCGGGGAGCCGTCCGGCAGCTCCCGCAGCCGCAGGAACAGGTCCCGCGCCCCGCCGCGGTCCGCGGCCTGGCGGTCCTGCCCCTCGGCCCGGCCGCGACGCTGCTGCTGCCGCTCGTCCGCCTGCTCGCTCATCGGCTCCGCCCTCCCCCGCCGGCCCGTCCGGGAGGCGCCCCCCGGACGCGCCGGCACGGGCGCGTCGTCGAGGCCGTCCACCGGGTGCGGCCGTGCCTGCTGTTCCGGGATGCCCTCCGGCGAGCTCAGCGCCCGGGGGCCGCGCTCCTCGCGCTCCTCGTCTCGCACCGGACCGTCCCCGTTCCTCACGCCGGCCCGGGACCCGCGCCGCGCTGTTTGTACAGGCTGATGGAGACCGTCCGGTCGTCGGCGACGGACGAGTCGACCTTGCCGGCCAGCGCGGAGAGCACCGTCCAGGCGAAGGTGTCGCGCTCCGGTGCCCGGCCGTCGGTCGTCGGCGCCGAGACGGTCACGTCGAGCGCGTCGTCGACGAGACGGAAGACGCAGCTGAGGACCGAGCCGGGCACGGCCTGCTGGAGCAGGATCGCGCACGCCTCGTCCACCGCGATGCGCAGGTCCTCGATCTCGTCGAGAGTGAAGTCCAACCGGGCCGCCAGTCCGGCCGTGGCCGTACGCAGCACGGACAGGTAGGCACCCGCAGCGGGCAGCCGGACTTCCACGAAGTCCTGGGTCCCGGGCTCGCCTGCGATCTGGGACACCCTCACCTCCAAGGTGGCACAAGCTCTCTCAAGGCCCCGGGGGAAGGCAACCCGCCGGGAACCGGTGCGGTAACGCGGACACAGCGGATGCGTATGACCCACTGACCCGCGTGACGCTATCGCGATCCATGGTGCCGTGTCGCCAGAGCCCCCATCCTGGCCCTTGTCACTCATGGTAAGCACATGAGTACGCTCTGTGGCTAGGGGTCCGGGGGCACCAATCGCGAGAATCCGGCGGAGGGTTGACGTACCCAGGCGCCGTGCCCTCGAACCGCGGCGGTGCCGAACCGTGACGCCCCGCGCACCGCCCGTACCACCGGACCCGGATCCGGATCAGACCAGGGAACCGTCCTCGAAACACCAGCGCCAGTCCTCGCCCGGCTCGAAGGTGCGCATCACCGGATGGCCGGTCTGCTCGAAGTGGCCCGTGGCGTGCCGGCCGGCCGAGGTGTCGCAGCAGCCGACGTGCCCGCAGACCAGGCACTTGCGCAGCTGCACCGGATGCGTCCCGGCCGCCAGGCACTCGGGGCAGGTGTCGGTCAGCGGCGCCGGCTCGGGGCGCGGCAGTTCCGTCACATGCGGACACTCGATCATGATGGCCAGGTTACGACGGTCGCGGCCGTGAGGCCACGGCGGCGGCCGGGCGAGGCCGCGGGGCCGGGGCGCCGGCCGGGAGAGCGGGGAGGAACCCATGGACGTACTGCCCCTCGTGGCGCTGATCGCGGTCAGCGCCGCCATCGCCGGGGCGGCCCGCCGCACGCCCGTCCCGGCACCGCTGCTGCTGGTCGCGGTCGGACTCGGCGTCTCCTACCTGCCCGGGGTGCCGGACTACACCCTGGACCCGCACATCGTGCTGCCCCTGCTGCTCCCGCCGCTGCTGCACACCGCCGCGCTGGACTCCTCGTACCTGGACCTGCGGGCCAACATCCGGCCGGTCGCGCTGCTGTCGGTCGGCTACGTCCTGTTCGCCACCGTCGCCGTCGGCTACCTGGCCTACCTGGTGGTGCCCGACCTGCCGCTGACCGCCGCGCTGGTGCTGGGCGCGGTGGTGGCCCCGCCGGACGCGGTCGCGGCCACCGCGATCGCCCGGCGGCTGGGACTGCCCGGCCGGATCACCACCATCCTCCAGGGCGAGTCCCTGGTGAACGACGCCACCGCGATCACCGCGTACAAGGTGGCGCTGGCCGCGGCGGTGGGGGAAGGGGTCAGCTGGGCGGGCGGGATCGCCGAGTTCGCCGTGGCCGCGCTGGGCGGGGTGGTGGTGGGCCTGGTGCTGATGGTGCCGATCCACTGGCTGCGCCGGCGGCTGCGCGACCCGCTGCTGAAGAACACCGTCTCGCTGCTCATCCCGTTCGTCGCCTACGCGGTCGCCGAGCGGGTGCACGCCTCCGGGGTGCTCGCCGTGGTGGTGGTCGCCCTCTACCTGGGCCACCGCTCCTGGCAGGTGGACTTCGCCACCCGGCTCCAGGAGGACGCGGTGTGGAAGGTGGTCGCCTTCGTGCTGGAGTCCTCCGTCTTCGCGCTGATCGGCCTCCAGCTCGCCTATGTGGTGCGGGGGCTGGGGGAGTACGGGATCGGGGAGGCCGCCTGGTACGCGGCGGCCGTCTTCCTGGCGGTGGTGGTGGCCCGGTTCGTCTGGGTCTTCCCCGTCACGTACCTCATCCGGCTGGTGTCCCCCACCCTCCGCGGCCGCCGCTCGCAGCTGCCCTGGACCTCGCCGATCGTGATCGGCTGGGCCGGGATGCGGGGCGTGGTGTCGCTGGCCATCGCCTTCTCCATCCCGGTCGCCACCGACGGGGAGCCGTTCCCGGCCCGCAACCTGGTGCTCTTCCTGACCTTCACCACGGTCATCGGGACCCTGGTGGTGCAGGGGCTCACCCTGCCGCCGCTGATCCGGGTCCTGAAGCTGCCCGGTCGGGACGCGCAGGCCGAGACCCTCGCCGAGGCGCAGGCCCAGAGCGAGGCCTCCACCGCCTCCCGGCAGCGGCTGGACGAGCTCCTGGCCGACGAGCGCAACACCCTGCCCGAGCCGCTCGCCCAGCGGCTGCGTGCGGTCCTGGAGCGCCGCCGCAACGCGGTCTGGGAACGGCTCGGCGCGGTCAACGAGATCACCGGGGAGTCCGCGGACGACACCTACCGCCGGCTGGCCCGCGAGGTGATCGACGCCGAGCGCGAGGTCTTCGTCCGGCTGCGCGACGAGCGCCGCATCGACGACGAGATGATGCGCACCCTGCTCCGCCGCCTGGACCTGGAGGAAGCCGCGGCCTACCGGGAGGCGGGCACCGAGACCTGAGCCGCGGGCCTTGCCGGCCGGGTCACCCGGAGCCGCGGGCCCGCCGGGCGGCCCCGGGGTCGGCCGGGGCTACCCGGCCACTGCGGGGCCGCCCGGGTTCCCGCCGTCGCCCGGGCCTCCGTCGCCGCCCGGGTCGCCCGGCCCGGGGGTGCCGGTGATGACGGCGGCGAGGGTGGTTCCGGGTGGGAAGGCGCCCTCCTCGGTGAGGGTGGTGAGCCCGTGCAGCATTTTGGCCACATACAGCCGTTCCACCGCGAGCCCGTGGCGGGCGCCGAAGTCCTCGGCGAAGGCGTGCAGGGCAGGGGAGGTACGGGCGTAGCCGCCGCCGTGGAAGCGCTCGTCCAGGCTCCAGTCGCCCACCGGGCCGCCGTACGCGGAGGTCTGGAGCGCGCGTATCCCACCGCCCAGGAAGCCGCCGCGCAGCACCGGTATGCCGAGGGCCCGCTGCCCCGGGCCCAGGCCGGCGGCCAGTCCGGCGAGGGTGCCGCCGGTGCCGCAGGCCACCGCCACCACGTCGGCCCGGCCGCGCAGCTCCCGGCCCAGCTCGGCGCAGCCGCGTACGGCCAGGGCGTTGCTGCCGCCCTCGGGCACCACGGTGCTGCCCTCGGGCGCCCGGTCCAGCAGCGACGCCAGCACCTCCGGGTCGTCCTTGGCCCGGTAGGTGGCGCGGTCCACGAAGAGCAGCCGCATCCCGTCGGCGGCGCACCGGGCCAGCGACGGGTTGAGCGGCCGGCCGGCGAGCTCGTCGCCGCGCACCACCCCGGTGGTGGGGAAGCCGAACAGCCGGCCGGCCGCCGCCACCGCCCGCAGGTGGTTGGAGTAGGCGCCGCCGAAGGTGAGCACCGGCCGCCCGGCCGCGGCGGCCAGATTGGGCGCCAGTTTGCGCCACTTGTTGCCGGGCAGCGCGGGATGGATCAGATCGTCCCGCTTCAGCAGCAGCCGCACCCCCCGCCGGGCGAACCGCTCGTCCGCCACCTCGTCGAGCGGCGAGGGCAGACGGGGGTCGAGGGGCGGGGGCGCGTTCACCCGGCCATTGTCCCGCGGGCCCGGCCATCGGCCCGCGGGCAGGGCCATCGCCCCGCGGGCACAGCCGGTGCCCCGCGACCACGGCCGGTGTCCGCCGGTCACGGGCATCTCCGGCGAGGACGGCCATGGCCCGCGGGCACGGGCGGTGTCCCGTGCGCGCGGGACGTGCTCGGGCGGCCCGGCCGGCTCAGCCCAGGCGGCGGCCGACGCGGGTGCGCATGGTGTTCATCGAGAAGCCGCGCGGGTCGATCTTCCCCGGCTGCCACTCCAGATGGCCGATCACCGAGCGTTCGTTCCAGCCGTGCCAGCGGCAGATCGCGGCGGACGCCTTCTCGATGGCCAGCAGCTGCGCCTCGGGCCAGGGGTCCTCGCCGTCGCCGAGGTTCTCGCACTCGAAGCCGTAGAAGTGCCGGTTCCCGTCGGTGTTGGACTCGTTGTCCGCCGGCAGGGCCGTCTCCGCGATGACGGCCCGCAGCACGTCGTCGTCGCCGAGCCCGGCGTGGTTGGCACGGCCGTAGCCGACCAGATGGACCCGGCCGTCCTTGGTGATCACCCCGTGGCAGAGCGGTCCGGGCAGGCCCGAGTAGCCGTCCCGGCAGATCCGCACGGTGGCGTCGGCTCCTCTGGTGACGGTGTGGTGGATCATCACCCCGTGCACCGGGCCCCAGGGGCCCTTGTGGTTGCGGTTGTGGGTGCGCCAGGAGCCGACCTGGACGACGGTCAGCCCCTCGTCACGCAGGATGTCGAGGAACGAACTCGCGGACATGGGTGTGGCCATGGCCGCCTCCTTACATAGGACTGTCGGCCGCCGGGGCGAGGACGCGACCGGACGCGGCGGTCCGGCGGGTGCGTGGGGGGCGCCCCGGGGAGGCCGGGGGAGCGGGTCGGAGGGTGGTACGTACGGCGGCCGGCGATGTCTCGACGGTCGGTGCCCCGCGGGGATGGCGGGGGCAACGGGACCCGGGAGCGCGGGGATTCGGCGGAACCACCGCTACCGGAATCCGGCTGGTACCGGTTCCTTACCCGCTCGGACACCCTCCGTCCCCATCCGTGCGCGCTGCGTTGACCGGACCGTACACTTTCGGCCACCGCGCCCGAGCGCGGCCGGACGGGTGGAAACGCGCGGTATTGCCCCGCCGGCTCCCGTTTCAGTCCCACTCCTTCGTGTAATGGCGCCGTCACGCGTCGCGCTGACAGGCTCGTTGCCGCAGGCCGCCCGGTGATCACCCCGGGCGGTCCGCGCTGGGCGGTGCCCAGCGAGCAGGGGTCATGTGGATCGATGTGTGCGAGGGGAACAGTCCATGACGGTTGGTTCGGTTGGTTCGGTCGACTCGGCCGGTTCGGTCGGCGGCGAGACGGACTCCGAGCGGGGAGCCGCACAGCAGAGTCTCGGTACGGCCGCGGCCAGGAACCTGGCGACCACCACCAAGTCCGTACCGCAGATGCAGGAGATCACCTCCCGCTGGCTGCTGAAGATGCTCCCCTGGGTGCAGGTGCAGGGCGGCGCGTACCGGGTGAACCGGCGGCTCACCTACGCGGTCGGCGACGGGCGGGTCACCTTCGTGCAGACCGGGGACCGGGTCGCGGTCATCCCCGCCGAGCTGCGCGAACTGCCCGCCCTGCGGGAGTACGAGGACGAGGCGGCGCTGGAGGAGCTGGCGCAGCGCTGCACCCAGCGGGAGTTCGCGCCCGGGGACGTCATCGCCGAGGAGGGCGCGGACAACGACCGGCTCTATCTGCTCGCGCACGGCAAGGTGGAGCGGATCGGCACCGGCCCGTACGGGGACGAGGCGGTGCTCGAAGTCCTGGCCGACGGGGCCTACTTCGGCGACGCCGCGCTGACCGAGGCGGACGCCGGCTGGGACGCCACCGTCCGGGCGGCCACCCGGTGCACCGTCCTCCAGCTCACCCGCGCCGACGTGCGCAACCTCGCCGACCGCGCCGAATCGCTGGCCGGCCATCTGGACCGGGTGGCGGCCCTGCCCCGGCAGCGCACCAACAAGCACGGCGAGAAGGCCATCGAGCTGTCCGCCGGACACGTCGGCGAGGCGGTCATCCCGCACACCTACGTCGACTACGAGGCCGCCCCGCGCGAGTACGAACTGAGCGTCGCGCAGACCGTGCTGAAGGTGCACAGCCGGGTCGCCGACCTCTACAACCACCCGATGAACCAGACCGAGCAGCAGTTGCGGCTCACGGTGGAGGCGCTGCGCGAGCGCCAGGAGCACGAGCTGATCAACAACCCGCGGTTCGGGCTGCTCTCCAACTGCGACTACGGGCAGCGGCTCCAGCCGCACGACGGGGCGCCGAGCCCGGACGACCTGGACGAGCTGCTCTCCCGGCGGCGCGGCAACAAGCTCTTCCTGGCCCACCCCAAGGCGATCGCCGCCTTCGGCCGCGAGTGCAACCGCCGCGGTCTGGTGCCGGAGTCGATCGACGTCGGCGGGCACCGCATCCCCACCTGGCGGGGCGTGCCGATCTTCCCCTGCAACAAGATCCCGGTCTCCGACGCCCGGACCACCTCGATCATCTGCATGCGTACCGGTGAGGACGAGCAGGGCGTGGTCGGGCTGCACCAGACCGGCATCCCGGACGAGATCGAGCCCAGCCTCTCGGTCCGCTTCATGGGCATCGACGAGCAGGCGATCATCTCCTACCTCGTCACCGCCTACTACTCCGCGGCCATCCTCGTCCCGGACGCGCTCGGCGTCCTGGAGAACGTCGAGGTCGGCCGCTGGCGGTAGCCGGCCGGCCGGGGGCGGGCGCCACCAGCCGCGGCGCCACCCCCGGCCCCGCACCGCCCCTCCAAGCCAAAGGGAGGGGCCAGGTGAACGGAGACCAGGTGTACGGAGAGAGACCATGACCATGACCACCGACCGGGACACCGCGACCGAGGGCGACCGGGGCGCCGCGGCGTTCCTCGACCGTGTCCGCGGCGCGGTGCACCCCGAACTGCGGGCCGCCGTCGAGTCGTTGCCGCCGCCGGTGCGCGGAATCGCGCTGTACCACTTCGGCTGGACCCGGCCCGACGGCAGTCCGGTGGCCGGGCCGCCGGGTGGCAAGGCCATCCGCCCGGCCCTGGTCCTCGCCGCCGCGCGGGCGCTCGGCGGGGACTCCGCCTCCGCCGTCCGGGCCGCCGCCGCGGTCGAGCTGGCGCACAACTTCACCCTGCTGCACGACGACATCGTGGACCAGGACTCCACCCGCCGCGGCCGGGCCACCGCCTGGGCCGTCTTCGGGATACCGGACGCCCTGATCGCCGGCGACGCCATGCTGGCCCTGGCGCTGCGGATGCTCGCCGAGGACCCGCACCCGGCCTCCGCCGCCGCCTCGGCCCGGCTGGCCGCCTGTGTCATCGAGCTCTGCGCGGGCCAGCAGACCGACTGCGCCTTCGAGGAGCGCGGCCCCGACGAGGTCTCGCTCGACGAGTGCCTGGCCATGGCGACCGCCAAGACCGGAGCGCTGCTGGGCTGCGCCTGCGCGCTGGGCGCCCTGTACGCGGGCGCCGGCGAGGCGGATGTGGCGGCGATGGACGCCTTCGGCCGGGAGGCCGGACTGGCCTTCCAGCTCATCGACGACCTGATCGGCATCTGGGGCGACCCGGCGCGCACCGGGAAGCCCGCCGGGGCGGACCTGGCCGCGCGCAAGAAGTCGCTGCCGGTGGTCGCCGCGCTCCGGTCGGGGACCCCCGCCGGCCGGGAGCTCGCGGAGCTGTACGCCGGTGCCCCGCTGGACGCCGCCGGGGTGCTGCGGGCCGCCGACGCGGTCGAACGGGCCGGCGGCCGGGACTGGGCGCAGGCGGAGGCGGCGGACCGGATGGCACTCGCCGTCCAGCAGCTCTCCGGGGCCGTACCGGACCTGGCCGCGGCGGGGGACCTGCTGGCGCTGGCCGAGTTCGTCACCCGGCGCTCGCGCTGAGCCCATGGGCCTCCGGTCGGTGCGGGGTCGAAAGCCCTTTCGCTATGCACTTCAGTTGAAGTAGTGTGGCCGAAGTGGTCACGGACCACCCCGACCGCCTGGAGGCCCTGTGCGCAAGCTCGTCTACCTCATCGCCTGCTCAATCGACGGTTTCATCGGGGACCCGGGCGGCGACGCCTCGTCCATGTACGGCTTCGTGGAGGGCGAGTACCAGACCTGGACGCTGGACGAGTACCCGGAGACCTTCCCGGCCCCGTACCTCGCCTCGCTGGGGAGGGCGGACGCGCCGCCCAAGCGGTTCGACACCGTCGTCATGGGCCGCGGCACCTACCAGGTCGGCCTGGACGCCGGGCTGCCCAGCACCTACGGCTCGCTCCGTGAGATCGTCGCCTCCCGCAGCCTCACCGAGTCCCCGTACCCGAACGTGGAGCTGGTCCGCGAGGACCTGCCGGCGCGGGTCCGCGAACTGAAGGCGGAGGACGGCCCGCTGGACATCTGGCTCTGCGGCGGCGCGGAGATCGCCGGTGTGCTGCGGGAGGAGATCGACGAGATCGTCATCAAGACCTACCCCCAGGTCTACGGCTCCGGGCTGCCGATGTTCGGCTCCGGCTTCGCGGTGAGCGACTTCGCCCTGGAGGAGGTCCACACCTTCCCCAACGGCGTGCTGGTGCGCCGCTACGTCCGCAAGCGGTAGCCGAGCGACTTCGGGGCCGGGGCCGCTTCCGGCCCGCCCGCCCGGACAAGAAGGGCAAGACCGGCCGAAGTCCGGCGCGATGGGCCTCCGGCCGCACGCCGGAGGCCGCCGTACCGCTACAGTCCGCGCCATGTCATCGGAGTCGACGGAAGTCTGGACCGGCTGGTACCGGGACCGCCGCGGCGCGGAAGCGATCGCGATCACGGCGGACGGCGGGCGGCGCATCGCCATCCGCGTCAGGGGCGTGGAGTACACGGGCAGCCGGCTGGAGGCGCTCACCGCGGACGAGGAGAACGGCGGACTGCCGCTGTCCGGCTGCGTGTTGGAGTGGGACCTGCCCATGCCGGTGATCCTCGCCGACGGCTCCGTCCAACCCGCCACCCTCAGCTGCCTGCTGGCCCTCGGCGAGGCCCTGTCCGACGGCTCTCCCGAGCGGGTGGACCTCCAGCTGACCCTGCACTGGGGCGGCGCCGCCTACGAGTCCGGCCTCTGGGGCGGGGACTTCGAGCAGGCCCTGGACCGGGTGCGCCGCCAACTGCCGCCCGGCACCCGCTTCGAGCGCACGGGCGCCCTGGTGGAAGCGGCCGTCTGAACCCCGTACCGGGAACACCCCGTACCGGGAACACCCCGTACCGGGAACACACTCCGTACCGGGAGCACCCCCGTACCGGAGGCACACGCACCGGAGCACCGGAGCCGTGAGGGCTCCGGTGCTCCGGTGACGAGCGGCGGGGGTCAGCCCGCCTTGGCCGCCGACGCCAGGCCGTTGGCCCACAGCTGGTTCACCCGGGCGCGCTCCCGGGAGTCCGGCACCGCGTTGGTGCAGGAGGTGCCGGGGCCGCCGCCGGACATCAGCTGGCTGCACGGACCCGAGTAGGTGTCCGGCAGGCCGAGCACATGGCCGGTCTCGTGGGCGGTGACCCGGTTGGAGTTGTACTGCTGGTTCTGCCGGTAGTCCAGGAAGATGTAACCCCGCCCGTGGCCGTCGGTCGACGCGTACGAGCCGCGCGAGTCGTTGCCCTCGTAGTAGCGGAAGTCCGGGCTGGAGCTGGTCTCCTGGAGCTGGACGTTGCTGACCGAGCTGTTCCAGATCCGGGTGGAGTTGGCTATCTGGCTGCGGAAGCTCGGGGCGCTGGCCACCGAGTAGCGGACCGTCACGGCCAGCGCGCTCGGGTTGGCCGCGCGCTTCTCGGCGACCGACTTCAGCACGGCGTCGAAGAACGCCTTGTTGGCCTTGGCCTCCTGGCTCGAACCGTTGTAGGCGGCGTACGCGGCGGGGGCGTCCACCGGCGCGGGCGCGGCGGAGGCGGTCGCCGGAACGGCGGCCAGCGCGGCGGCGAGACTCAGGGCAGCGGCCAGCCCGGTCTTGGAGAGCTTCATGGGGGGCTCCTTGTGGGGTACTGCCGGAACGGTTGGGTGGGCCGTCCGGTCTGACAGGAGTGTCGGGGAAAGCTGGCCCCGTACGGATGATGCCAACGGGTGATAACCCCGGCGTATCGCCTCCCCCAACTCCCCCTGCGTGTCTGGTGTGACGTGCGGTGCCCGTCCTAATCTGCGGATATGGAACTGGAGGTGAGACACCTGCGGGCGCTGTGCGCCATCGCCGACAGCGGCAGCCTGCACAAGGCCGCCCGCCAGCTCGGCGTCAGCCAGCCGTCCCTGACGACCCAGCTGCGCCGTATCGAGAACGCCCTCGGCGCGGAGCTGTTCACCCGGGCCCGGGGCGGCTGCCGGCCCACCCCGCTGGGGCTGACCGTGCTCAGCCGGGCCCGTCCGCTGGTGGCGCAGATGGCGGTGCTGGTCAGCGAGACCCGGGCGGCGGCGGCCTGCCCGGACGGGGCCCGGCTGCGGGTCGGCTCCACCGCCAGCCGCGCGCTGGCCGGCTGGCTGCGCCGGCTGCGGCAGCGGCTGCCCGGGACCGACATCACCCTGCACATGGACGTCTCCGCCAACGCCCTGCTGCGCGCGCTCGCCGCCGGTCAGCTCGACGTGGCCTTCGTCCACGAGGTGGAGGGCAGCCCGCTGCGGGTCCCGGAGGGCCTGGAGCGGCACGTCCTGGTGGAGCGGGAGCCGCAGTTCGTCTCGCTGGCCCTGGACCACCCGGCGGCCGGTTCCGCCGTGGTGGACCTGGCCGATCTGGCGGGCGACCGCTGGATGGTGGACCCCACCGTGGACGGCGAGTGGGACGGGCTGCGCCGGGTGCTGGACGAGGCCGGCATCGACCCGCCCATCCTGCACGCCGACTACCACACGGCCACCTCGCTGATCGTCGCCGGAGAGGCCGTGGCGCCCTGCCAGCCGACCTCGGGGCCGCGTGACGACATGGCGATACGGCCGTTACTGGGCGACCCACTGGGCGTACGGCTGCTGCTCTACAGCAGACCCGGCGCCGAGGCCGGCCCCGCGGCGTACGCCGAACTCACCGCCGCCTACCGGGACGCCGCCCTGCGCGCCCGCCCCTACCGCCAGTGGCTGATGTGCCACGGCAGCCCCCTGATCCAGGCGGCCTGACCCGCCCGCCCCCCGTCCCTTCATCCCCCCACCACTGGGAAACCCCCACTCCTCCCAGAAGGCCGAACCCCCCATGACCCCCACCGTCCCGCCCGCCCAGCGCGCTACTTCCGCAGCGCCTCCAGGGCCGAGCGCATCTCGCTGTCCAGCAGCCGCCGGAGCTCCTGCCGCGTCGGCACCTCGCCCTCGTCGTCGGAGCCGTACCAGCTCCAGGACAGCTCCAGGGTGAACCACCCGTCCCGGGCGGCCAGCGACATGTTGCCGACCTCCTTCTCCCCGGTGCCGGACTTCCGGACCGTGGTCACCGTGTACGCCTCGTCGCCCAGGTCGCCGGCGGGTGCCACCTCGTAGGTGTAGTCGTCGGTGGAGCGGTCCTCGGACGCGCTCTGCAGCGAGGCGAACTCCGGCGCCGGGTCGGACCCCTTGTGCCATACGGCCTGCGCGGAGAGATAGCCGTCCGCGAGCGTGGTGTCCTCGGCGTCCTTGGCGTTGAACCGGCGGCTGCAGGAGCTCTGGTCGACCGCCTGCTGCCGGGAGCCGTACGCGTCGCCGTCCTCGACGTCCTGGAAGTCGTAGCGCTCCTCGAACCCCTCGAAGCGGAACGTCTCGCAGAGGTCGGCGGCGTACCGGTGCCCGCCGAACTCCGGCTCGGGGTCGTCCAGCACCCCGCTGCCGAAGAGCGCCCCCGCCCACACCGCCGACGCCACCAGGACACCGCCGAGGCCCCACACCCACCCCGGCACCCGTCTGCGCCCACCGGGCGGTGCCGGCGGGCCGTGCGGTATCGGCGGATACGGCCCACCGGGACCGGGCTGCCCGGGAAGGTGCCCGAGCGGCTGCGCGTACGGGTTGTGCTCCACCGGGCCGCCGGGCTGGTGCGGGCCGGGGCCGGGCGGAGAGGACGGGGGAGGTGTCGACATGGCCCGACGCTACCCCCCGGTCACCCCGTGCATGCGCCGACGGCCGTTTCACGGGCGGCAGTTGGGACTCGGGGCCGATCCGTCCGCGCTCCCGTCCGGGAACGCCGACGGGACCCGTCCGATGTCGCTGGACGGGCCCCGTGGGGTGATGCGCGGCAGGGTCAGGCGGCCTGCTTGGTCTCCCAGAAGATCTTGTCGATCTGGGCGATGTGGTCCAGGGCCTTCTGGCCGGTGGCCGGGTCCTTGGAGCCCTTGGCGGCCGAGAGGGCCTTCAGGGTGTCGTTGACCAGCTGGTGCAGCTCCGGGTACTTCTCGAAGTGCGGGGGCTTGAAGTAGTCGCTCCACAGCACCGAGACATGGTGCTTGGCCAGCTCCGCGCGCTCCTCCTTGATGGTGGTGGCGCGGGCCTGGAAGTGCGGGTCGTCGTTGCCGGCCATCTTGTCCTGGATGGCCTTGACCGACTCGGCCTCGATACGGGCCTGGGCCGGGTCGTACACGCCGCAGGGGAGGTCGCAGTGCGCGCTGACCTTCACCGTGGGGGCGAACAGGCGGGAAAGCATGGTGCCGTCCTTCCTCGTGATCGTCTTCTCAGGTGGGACATTACTCCCTGAGGCGGCGCTTTTCTCGGGTGCCCCCGTGGGCTTACGACAAAAGTCCGGGGTGAGGATGGGACCGGTGGAGGAAGCTCCAAGGAGCGGAGGAGAGGGGCCGATGAGCGGGCGGCGCAGGGGCCAGGGGCCCGCGTTGGGGTTCGCCGAGGTGGCGGGGCCGTCCATGGTGCCGACCCTGGTGCACGGGGACCGGCTGCTGGTCCGCTACGGGGTGCCGCTGCGCACCGGGGACGTGGCGGTGATGCGTCATCCGCTCCAGCAGGACCTGCTGATCGTCAAGCGGCTGGCCGGCTGGCGGCCCGGCGGCTGGTGGGTGCTGGGGGACAGCGAGCTGGCCGAGGGCACCGACAGCCGGGCCTTCGGCCCCGTACCGGAGGAGCTGGTGCTCGGGCGGGTGGCGGCCCGCTACCGGGGGATGCGGCCGGGGCTTCAGCGCTCGCCCGGCGCGGTGCTCGCCTGGCTGGCCTCGGCGGTGCGGCCGGTGTCCGCCGCGCCCGCCTCCCGGCGCTTGCGGGCCCGGTAGGCGGCCACGTTGGCGCGGGTGGCGCAGCGGTCGGAGCAGTAGCGCCGGGAGCGGTTGGTCGAGGTGTCCAGATAGGCGTTGCGGCAGGGCGCGGCCTGGCACAGGCCCAACCGGTCCGCCCCGTACTCGGTGAGGTGGAAGGCGAGGCCCATCGCGGCGATCGCCGCGTACCCGGTGGTGGCGTTGGAGGAGTGGTCCGCCAGGTGCATGTGCCAGCGCGGCCGCCCCTCGTCGTCCAGGAAGTCGTGGCCGGAGATCTGCGGGCTGACCGGGAACTCCAGCAGCAGTGAGTTGAGCAGGTCCACCGCGCCGCCGTGGTCGCCCGCGTCGGCGGCGGTGAAGACGGCGCGGAGCCGGGCGCGGATGGAGCGGAAGCGGGTGACGTCGGAGTCGGTGACCCGCCGGGCCATCTGCGAGGCCGCGCCGAACAGTTCGCGGACCGCCTCGACCGAGGTGAGGGAGTCGGAGCCGCGCGCCGGCTCCTCGGTGTTCACCAGTCGTACGGCGTAGTCCGAGTAAGAGGCCAGTTCCACTTGTAGTCCTTACGGCGGCGGTCTAGGGTCGGGCGGAAGGCAGTAAGAGACGGTACTCAGTCGAGGGTATTACGGAGGGCCACGGTGGCGGAGGCGTCTGCGGGAACGGGAACGGGTGCGGGGACGGGGAACGGTGTGGCGGCGGACTGGGCCGGCTGGCAGGAGAGCTGGGACCGCCAGCAGGAGTGGTACATGCCCGACCGCGAGGAGCGGTTCCGGGTCATGCTCGACATGGTCGAGGCGATCGCCGGCACCGCGCCGAGGGTGCTGGACCTCGCGTGCGGTACGGGGAGTATCACGGACCGGCTGCTGAAAAGGTTCCCGGACGCGAGCAGCACCGGGGTGGACCTGGACCCCGCCCTGCTGGCCATCGCCGAGGGCTACTTCGCCGGTGACGACCGGGTCTCCTTCGTCCGGGCGGATCTGAAGGACCCGGAGTGGACCCGGGCGCTGCCGCACAGCTCCTACGACGCGGTACTCACGGCCACGGCTCTCCACTGGCTGCACAGCGAGCCGCTGGCCGTGCTGTACGGGCAGCTCGCCGGAGTGGTGCGGGAGGGCGGTGCCTTCATGAACGCCGACCGGATGATCGACGAGACCACCCCGCGGATCAACGAGGCCGAGCGGGCCCACCGGTATGCCGCGATGGAACGGCGCAAGGCGGCCGGCGCGGTGGACTGGGCCGGCTGGTGGGAGCTGGCCGCCAAGGACCCGGCGCTGGCCGGTCCGACCGCCGAGCGGTTCGCGATCTACGGGGAGCACGCCGACGGTGACACCCCCTCCGCCGACTGGCACGCCCGCACCCTGCGCGCGGCCGGCTTCGCCGAGGCCCGCGCGGTCTGGTCCTCGCCGAGCGACGCGCTGGTGCTGGCGGTGCGGTAGCCGGGGGAGCGGGACGTACGGGAGGAGGGGCGGTACGGGGATCCCGTACCGCCCCTCCGCCGTGAGGCTGCTTCGGAGCTACAGCACCTTGGACAGGAACGCCTTCGTCCGGTCGTGCTGGGGGTTGGTGAGCACCTCGCGGGGGTGGCCGGACTCGACGACCACGCCGCCGTCCATGAAGACCAGCGAGTCGCCGACCTCGCGGGCGAAGCCCATCTCGTGGGTGACGACCACCATGGTCATGCCCGACTCGGCGAGGTCCCGCATCACGTCCAGGACGTCGCCGACCAGCTCGGGGTCGAGCGCGGAGGTCGGCTCGTCGAAGAGCATCAGCTTGGGCTCCATGGCGAGCGCCCGGGCGATCGCCACCCGCTGCTGCTGGCCGCCGGAGAGCTGCGAGGGGTAGTTGCCGGCCTTGTCGCCGAGGCCGACCCGGTCCAGCAGCTTCTTCGCCCGCTCCCGGGCCACCGCCCGGCTCTCGCCCTTGACCTGGACCGGCGCCTCCATGACGTTCTCCACGGCCGTCATGTGCGGGAACAGGTTGAAGCGCTGGAACACCATGCCGATGTCCCGCCGCTTCAGCGCGACCTCGCTGTCCTTCAGCTCGTAGAGCTTGTCGCCCTTCTGCCGGTAGCCGACCAGCTCGCCGTCGACGTACAGCCGGCCGGCGTTGATCTTCTCCAGGTGGTTGATGCACCGCAGGAAGGTGGACTTGCCGGAGCCGGACGGGCCGATCAGGCAGAACACCTCGCCCTCGGCCACCTCCAGGTCGATGCCCTTGAGGATGTGGGCGGCGCCGTAGGACTTGTGGACGCCCTCGGCCTTCACCATGGCGGTCATGCGGCACCTCCCGCCGGGCGGTTGGACAGGGACAGGACGTTGGCCTTGATCTTCTGGAAGACGGTCGGCGGCAGGCTGCGGCTGGAGCCGCGGGCGTAGTACCGCTCCAGGTAGTACTGGCCGACGCTGAGGACTGAGGTCAGGATCAGGTACCAGGAGGCGGCGACGAAGAGCATCTCCACCGGGGCGCCGGATGTCTGGCCGATGTCCTGGGCGTTCCGCAGCAACTCGTAGAACTGCACGGTCGAGACGAGTGAGGTCGTCTTCAGCATGTTGATGACCTCATTGCCCGTGGGCGGCACGATCACCCGCATCGCCTGCGGGATCACGATCCGGCGCAGGGTCTTGGAGTGGCTCATGCCCAGGGCGTGCGCGGCCTCGGTCTGGCCCTCGTCCACCGCGAGGAGTCCCGCGCGGCAGATCTCGGCCATGTACGCGGCCTCGTTGAGGCCGAGGCCGAGCAGCGCCGTCAGGAACGGCGTCATGAAGTCGGCCCACTCGTCCTTGTAGACCGGGCCCATGTTGATGAACTCGAAGACCAGGCCCAGGTTGAACCAGATGATCAGCTGGACCAGG
The DNA here is from genome assembly GCF_023218175.1 of Streptomyces lichenis. Classification (GTDB taxonomy): domain Bacteria; phylum Actinomycetota; class Actinomycetes; order Streptomycetales; family Streptomycetaceae; genus Streptomyces; species Streptomyces lichenis. The sequence continues at coordinate 65,417 of NZ_JALPTH010000006.1, forward strand.
ACCGGGGTGCCGCGGAAGAACCAGATGTAGAACCAGGCGATGGAGGAGGTCACCGGGTTCTTGGAGAGCCGCATCACCGCCAGGAGGATGCCTCCGACGATGCCGATCGCCATGGAGACGGCGGTCAGCAGCAGGGTCTGCCCGACGCCCTCCAGGATCCGGTCCTCGAAGAAGTACTCCGGGATGGCGTCCCAGTTGATCTTGCCCTGCGAGAAGGCGTAGACGATCGCGGCGAACAGCGCGATCGCGACGACCGCGGTGATGTAGCGGCCGATGTGCCGGACGGGGATCGCCTTGATGGCTTCCGGGCCGCCGGGCGGCGGAGGGGTGTCCTCCGCCGGCTTCTTGTCGATGTCAGTGCTCACGGTGGTGCCTTTCAGGCCTGCGCGGTGCTCTGCGGCCGGACGCTCAGACGCCGCCGTTGATCTTCGCCTCGGTCACCGCGCCTGCGGCGACACCCCACTTGTCCAGGATCTTCTTGTACTCGCCGTTGGCGATGATGGCGTCCATCGCCGACTTGATCGCGTCCCGCAGCTGGTCGTTGCCCTTGGCGACGGCGATGCCGTACGGGGCGGCCTCGACCTGCTCGCCGACGATCTGGAAGTCGTTGCCGCCGCCGGAGGTCTGCACCGCGTACGCGGCGACCGGGAAGTCCGAGGAGCCGGCGTCGGCGCCACCGGAGCGCAGCCGGGTCTGGGCCAGCTGGTCGTTGTCGAAGGACTGGATGGCGATCTCGCCCTTCTTGCCCTCCGTACACTTCTTGGACTCGGCCTTGGCCAGGTCGTGCGAGACCGTGCCGCGCTGCACCACGAGCTTCTTGCCGCACAGGTCCGACCAGGTCTTGATGCCCTTGTCGGCGCCCTTCTTGGTGTAGACCGAGACACCGGCGGAGAAGTAGTCGACGAAGTCGACACCCTCGCCGACCTTCTTCTTGGTCTCCGAGTCGACACCCTCCTGGCGGTCCTTGGTGTCCGTCATCGCCGACATGGCGATGTCGTAGCGCTTGGCGCGCAGACCGGTGATCAGGGTGTCGAAGGTGCCGTTCTGGAACTCGAACTTCACCCCGAGCTGCTTGCTCATCGCGTCGGCCAGGTCCGGGTCGATACCGGTGGTCTTGCCGTCCTTGTCCTTGAACTCGACCGGGGCGTACGCGATGTCCGAACCGACCTTGATCACGCCCTTGTCGCGGATCGCCTTGGGCAGGCGGTCGGCGAGCGGGGCGGCGACGGCGGCCTGGGAGGAGCCCTCCTCCTGGGGGGCGACCTTGCCGCTCTCGGTCTGGTCGCCGCAGGCGGTCAGCAGCATCGAGCCGGCGACCGCGACGGCGGCGAGGGCGGCTATCCGGGACGGCTTCGACGTCCGGGTCCTCGCGGTGGCCGAACGGGTGGTGCTTGCGGTCATGGTCGGGTTCCTCCGGCTGGTGAAGGCTCGTGGAGCTGCTGGAGCTCGCGAAGAGGGGAAGCCAATCGGTCGGGCACACACACCTTCGGGTGTCGCGACCTCGTGTGAATACGCGCATCTTGCCATTCGGACCGGGGGGCGCAGGGGACTTGGCATGTCAAAATCGGATAACGGGAAACCCCCGATCCCCGCGAGGCCGGTACGACAAGGCCGGACCATCTGCGGGGCCCTGACTTCCGGGCCGGAAAATCTCCGGCCGATCTCGTCATGCGGACGGTATTCCGGCGGCAAAACGGTCGTCGTGCGGACTTGTCAGCATTTCCGGAGATGAGTCGTTACGCCGGTCACAGTCCGTGTTCGACGGGGGCGGTGGCGGGGCCGGCGACCCCGGCCGGTGGCCCGGGGCCGCTGACGGGTCGCTGACGTGACCGGGTCCGGCGACGGGGGCCGGTGACGGTGACGGGGTTTCGGCAGGTCCGCCGGACGGACCCCGCGGAGCCGGGGCGGCCGCCCCCGGGCGACCCGGCTGTGCCGTCGCCCATACCGACTCGTCGTCGGTGCCCTCCGTCCGGTAGAACAGACCCTTACACCCCTCATCCGGGGCTCAGGGCGCGTGTGCGGCGCGCCCGCGCGTACGCAACCTCCCCCCGCGGGGGCGGGTCATCCGCCGCCGCGGGGCGCGTACGCGGGTCCGCCCACCCCTCCTCAACCAGGAGTGGCCACCCTCAACTGCAAAGAATTAAGGGGTCAACACAATGGCAGCGGAGATCGTGAATCCTCGCAGCGACAGCGACAAGGGCACCCAGAGTGCCGAGAGTGCCGCCGGCGAACCCTTCGATCCGGCGTTCGCCCTGCACCGGGGCGGCAAGATGGCGATCCAGGCGACCGTGCCGGTGCGCGACCGGGACGACCTGTCCCTGGCGTACACCCCCGGCGTCGCCAAGGTGTGCACCGCCATCGCCGAGCAGCCCGAGCTCGTGCACGACTACACCTGGAAGTCCCAGGTGGTGGCCGTGGTCACCGACGGCACCGCGGTGCTGGGGCTCGGCGACATCGGCCCGGAGGCCTCCCTCCCGGTGATGGAGGGCAAGGCGATCCTCTTCAAGCAGTTCGGCGGGGTGGACGCGGTTCCGATCGCGCTCGCCACCACCGACACCGACGAGATCGTGGACACCATCGTCCGCCTCGCCCCCTCCTTCGGCGGGGTCAACCTGGAGGACATCTCGGCGCCGCGCTGCTTCGACATCGAGCGCAGGCTCCAGGAGCGGCTGGACATCCCGGTCTTCCACGACGACCAGCACGGCACCGCGGTGGTCACCCTGGCCGCCCTGCGCAACGCCGCCAAGCTCACCGGCCGCGGCCTGGGCGAGCTGCGCGCGGTGATCTCCGGTGCCGGTGCGGCGGGTGTCGCCATCGCCAAGTTCCTGCTGGAGGCCGGGCTCGGCGACGTGGCGGTCGCCGACCGCAAGGGCGTGGTCAGCCGCGACCGCGAGGACCTCACCCCGGTCAAGCGGGAGCTGGCCGAGCTCACCAACAAGGCGGGCATCTCCGGCACCCTGGAGTCGGCGCTCGCCGGGGCGGACGTCTTCATCGGCGTCAGCGGAGGCACGGTCGCCGAGGAGGCCGTCGCCTCCATGGCCCCGGGCGCGTTCGTGTTCGCCATGGCCAACCCGAACCCGGAGGTCCACCCGGACGTGGCGCACAAGTACGCCGCGGTGGTGGCCACCGGCCGCTCGGACTACCCCAACCAGATCAACAACGTGCTGGCCTTCCCCGGCATCTTCGCCGGTGCCCTCCAGGTCCGGGCCGCCCGGATCACCGAGGGCATGAAGATCGCCGCCGCCAACGCGCTGGCGGACGTGGTCGGCGACCAGCTCGCCGCGGACTACGTGATCCCCTCTCCGTTCGACGAGCGGGTCGCCCCGGCCGTCACGGCCGCGGTGGCCGCCGCCGCCCGCGCCGAGGGCGTCGCGCGCCGCTGACACCCCCCGAGGGCCGCGCCGCATCCCGTGCAGGGTGCGGCGCGGCCCCCTTTTCTCCCCGCGCCCCCCGCCCCGGCGACCCCCTCCACGCCTTCACCGCCCCCCGCTCCCCCTGGGGCGCCCGCCTGGCCCGTGCCGTCCACCGGGCGGTGTACGAGGCCACGCCCGCCCCCTGAGGCTCGGCGTCAATACGGGGGCCCCGGTTGGACTTCCGTCCTTGGCCCTTGGACGGTTCGCGCGATGTTCGCCGGTGCTCTTCCCGAGTTCACCCGGGGCTGCTGCAATGCCCCGGCGCGACAGCCCTGGAACCCCACCCTGGAGGCGCGAGTGAACCTGGTCGTCAACGGCGACGCCGAGACCGGACCCGGAGGTACCGACGCACCCGTCACCGCGGTGACCGGGTGGCGGGTGGCGCAGGGCGCGCCCGCGCTCGTCGCGTACACCTTCGGCGGCGGCTATCCCGGCACCGGCGATCCCGGGCCGGACCGGCGCGGCAGCCGCTTCTTCTCGGGCGGGACCTCCCCGCGTACCGCACTGGTGCAGGACATCGCCCTGCCCGCGTCCGGGGCGACCGGGCACGCGGCGATCGACGCGGGCCGGGTGCGGTACGCGGTGGAGGCCTGGCTCGGCGGATACGCCGCCCAGGAGGACGGGGCCCGGCTCTCGGTGGAGTTCCGGGACGGCAAGGGCACCCCGGTGGCGCTCAGCGTGCTGGGCCCGGTGACCTCCGGCGAGCGCGGCGGGCGGACCGGGCTGGTCAAGCGGACCGCCGGGGCGCTGGTGCCGCCCGGGGCGCGTACCGCCCGGCTGCTGCTGGTGCTCACCCGCACCGGCGGCGGCACCTCCAACGACGGCTACGCGGACGGGATATCGCTCACGCTCACGGGGGGCAGCAAGTGACGCTGGACCGACGGACCCTGCTGAAGGCGGCCGGCGCCGCCGGGGCGCTGAACACCGTCTGGCCGCTGTCGGCCGGGCTGTCGCCCGCACAGGCGCGGGAGGCCGCCGAGGCCCTGGGCGCCGACTACGACCCGGCGCCCTTCACCCTGGGCGTGGCCTCCGGCGACCCGCAGCCCGGGTCGGTGGTGCTGTGGACCCGGCTGGCCCCGGAGCCGCTCGCCGCCGAGCAGCGGCTGCCCGAGGTGGTGGCCGTGGCGTGGGTGGTGGCCGAGGACCAGGCGCTGAGCCGGGTGGTCGCCCGGGGCAGCGCGCCCGCCTCCGCCACCCTCGGGCACAGCGTGCACGTCCCGGTGCAGGGGCTGGCCGCCGGGCGGACGTACTGGTACGCGTTCAGCGCGCTGGGGAAGACCAGCCGGGTGGGGCGGACCAGGACCGCGCCCAGCGGCACCGTCTCCCGGGTGCGGTTCGCCGCCGCCAACTGCCAGGCCTTCCACGACGGCTACTACGCCGCCCACCGCGGCATCGCCCGCGAGGACGTGGACTTCGTGGTCCACCTCGGCGACTACATCTACGAGCACGGCCCGGTCGGCGGCGACCATGTCCGCGACCACGAGGGCCCCGCCGTCCTCACCCTCGCCGACTACCGCCGCCGGCACGCCCTGTACAAGGGCGACGCCTCCCTGCGCGAGGCGCACGCGGCCCACCCCTGGTTCCTGACCTGGGACGACCACGAGGTGGCCAACGACTACAGCGGTACGGGTGGCGGGGCGCCGTTCCTGCAGCGGCGGGCCGCCGCGTACCAGGCCTGGTACGAGAACATGCCGCACCGCGACGGCGGCGAGTCCGCGCTGCCCGACCCGGTGCTGCACCGCACCCGGCGCTGGGGCAACCTGCTGGAGCTGACCGTCCTGGACCTGCGCTCCTACCGCTCGGCGCAGAACCTTGCCGACGGCACCATCCTGGGCGCGGAGCAGAAGGGCTGGCTGAAGGGCACCATCGACCGGGCGCCGGACTCCTGGCACGTCTGGGCCAACTCGATCATGCTCAGCCAGCTGCGCGGGCGGCCCGGCGGCTCGTATATGTTCACCGACCAGTGGGACGGCTTCCTGGCGGAGCGCAAGGAGATCCTCGGCCATGTGCACAGCAGCGGCCTGGAGGACCTGGTGGTGGTCACCGGCGACTGGCACTCCGCCTTCGTGGACGACCTCCGGGTGGACTTCGACGACACCTCCTCCCCGCTGGTCGGCACCGAGTTCACCGCCCACTCGGTGACCTCCGGCGGCTACGCGGCCGACTGGAACACCGCCAACGGGCCGCTGATGGGCCGGGGCAACCCGCATCTGAAGTACTTCGAGGGCAACCGCTACGGCTACGACGTCTACGAGCTGACGCCGGAGCGGTTCACCACCCGGATGCGGGTGATCGCCGACCGCCGCGACCCGCTCTCCCCGGTCACCACCCTGACCAGCTTCCATGTGGACCGGGGCCGCACCGGCTCGTACGAGGACCCGGCGACCAAGGGCAGCCCGGCCCAGTGGCGCCGCGACTGACCTCGCCGCGAAAGGAGCGGGACGCGGCGCGTGTCACACCCCGGTGTGGTTCCGCCGCGTCCCGTGACCGCCCTAGGGTCGGGCCATGTTCGCTGCCTACGCCGCCAGAATCGACCGCGACCAGCCGCTCAACGGCCTTGAACTGGGCGAACGCCCGGAGCCCGAGGCGCGTCCCGGCTGGACCACTGTCACCGTCAGGGCCGCCTCGCTCAACCACCACGACCTGTGGTCGCTGCGCGGGGTCGGCCTCGGCGAGGACAAGCTGCCGATGATCCTCGGCTGCGACGCCGCCGGGATCGACCAGGACGGCCGGGAGGTGGTGCTGCACTCGGTGATCGGGCAGAGCGGCCACGGCGTCGGCCCCGACGAGCCGCGCTCGCTGCTGACCGAGCGCTACCAGGGCACCTTCGCCGAGCGGGTCACCGTCCCGGCCTGGAACGTGCTGCCCAAGCCGAAGGAGCTCTCCTTCGAGGAGGCCGCCTGCCTGCCGACCGCCTGGCTCACCGCGTACCGGATGCTGTTCACCAACGCCGGGGTGCGGCCCGGGGACTCGGTGCTGGTGCAGGGCGCCGGCGGCGGGGTGGCCACCGCCGCGATCGTCCTCGGCAAGGCGGCCGGGCTCCGGGTGTACGCCACCAGCCGCGACGAGGCCAAGCGGCAGCGGGCCGTCGAGCTGGGCGCGGCCGAGGCCTTCGAGCCGGGCGCCCGGCTGCCGCACCGGGTGGACGCGGTGATCGAGACGGTCGGCGCGGCCACCTGGTCGCACTCGGTGAAGTCGCTGCGGCCCGGCGGCTCCCTGGTGATCTCCGGCGCCACCAGCGGCGACCGCCCCTCGCACGCCGAGCTCACCCGGATCTTCTTCCTGGAGCTGAAGGTGGTCGGCTCCACCATGGGCTCCAAGGACGAGTTGGAGGACCTGCTGTCCTTCTGCGCGGCGACCGGGGTGCGCCCGGTGATCGACGGGGTGCTGCCGCTGGACCGGGCCCGGGACGGCTTCGAGCGGATGGCGGCCGGCGACCTCTTCGGCAAGATCGTGCTGACGGTCTGAGGACCGCTCAGCCGAGTTCGGCACAGGAGGCCACCACCACCCCGTAGAGGTCGGTGACGATGGCGAGCGCGGCCCGGTGCACCTGCTCGGCGGGCACCTCGGCCCCCTGCCGGTTCGCCGACGGCAGGGGGCGGGTCGCGCAGGCCTCGGCCGCCACCGTGGGCCGGTTGCCCCGCAGGAACGCGCCCGCGGCGGTGGCCAGCACGCACATATGGGTCATGAATCCGGCCACGATCACGTCCGGGTGGCCCGCCGCGTCCACATGCCCGCCCAGGTCGGTGCCGGCGAAGGCGTCGGGCGTCCGCTTGACGACGACCGCTTCGCCGTCGACCGGGGCCACGGCGGGGTGGATGCGGCCGATCTCGGCGCGGATGTCGTACGGGGTGCCCTCGCCGCCGTCGTTGACCACATGGACGACCCGCGCCCCGGCCGCGCGGGCCTTCCCCAGCAGCTCGGCGGCGGCGTCCAGCGCCTCCCGCCAGCCGGTCAGCTCCATCACGCCGGTGGTGTAGGTGTTCTGGTAGTCGACCAGGACGAGGGTGGCGCCGGTGAGCGAGGCGGGCGTCTGGTCGAGGCCGTTGAGGGCGCGCAGGGTCGTCGTGGGCATGCTGGGTTCTCCTCGGAGTCGGTTGACTGGTGCGGTGGTTGACCGGCGGTGGGCCGTACGGAAACGCTATGGCGGACCCGCCGGTGTCGGCAATGCCGTCTAACATGCAGAAACCGACATCGAGAGACCCGGGGACAGGGGAGGGGAGCCGTGCGGCGGCTGGTGGTCGTGGTGCTGTTCGAGGGCGTGGACCTGCTGGATGTCACCGGGCCGCCGGAGGTGTTCTCCCTGGTGCGGCGGGAGACGGGCGAGGCGGAGGGGTACGAGGTGGTGCTGGCCGCCGAGACCCCGGAGCCGGTCCGCACGGCCGCCGGGGTGCGCATCCTCCCGGACACCACCTTCGACGCGGTGGCCGCGCGGCGGATCGACACCCTGCTGGTGCCCGGCTCGGTCGAGACGGACGGCGAGGGCCGGGTCCGCGCGATCACCGACCCGGCGGTGGTCGACCGGGTACGGGAACTGGCGGGCGGCGCACGGCGGATCGCGTCCGTCTGCGTCGGGGCGCATCTGCTCGCCGCCGCCGGGCTGCTCGACGGCAGGCGCGCCACCACCCACTGGTCGACCGCGGGGCAGCTGGCCGCCGACCATCCGGCGGTCGAGGTGGACGCGGACCCGATCTTCGTCCGGCAGGGCCGGGTGTGGACCGGCGCGGGCATCAGCGCCTGCCTCGACCTGTCGCTGGCCCTGGTGGCGGACGACCTGGGCGAGACCCTGGCGCTGCGGGTGGCCCGCCAACTGGTGATGTACCTGAAGCGGCCCAGCGGGCAGAGCCAGTTCAGCGTCCCGCTGGAACCGGTCTCCACCACCCGGCGCGTCGAGGAGCTGCGCCACCACATCATGCGCGAGCTGGCCGGCCCGCTCGGCATCGCCGACCTCGCCGCCTACGCGCACATCGGCGAGCGCCAGCTCACCCGGATCTTCAAGTCCGAGCTCGGCACCACCCCGAGCGCCTATGTGGAGGCGGCCCGGGTGGAACGGGCCCGGACCGAGCTGGAGACCACCGACGCCACCCTCGAACGCGTCGCCTCCGTCTGCGGCTTCGGCACCACCGGCACCCTGGTGCGCGCGTTCCGCCGGCGCCTGGGCACCACCCCGACGGAGTACCGCCGGCGCTTCCGTACCGAGTCCCTTCCCCCGACCGGGGAGTGATCTGGCCGGTCTGCGCCTTGATGGCGCCTCGGGCCCGCTGATGGGATCTCCGGCACCCGAGCCGGAGGTCCCCCGTGCGCCTACTCGCCCCCGCCGCCGCCCTGGCCGCGCTGCTCGCCCTGCTGCCGTCCGCCCCCGCCGCCCCGGCCCCCGTGCCTGTGTCGTCCGCCTCCGCTTCCGCCTCTGCTTCCACCGAGGGCATTCCGCCGCTCACCGACGACCGGGGGCGGGTGCTCACCCTGCGGGGCTGGAACGTCGAGGACAAGTCCGGGCGCGGGGCGGACGCCCTGGCCGCCATCACCGAGAAGCACTTCCGCGACCTGAGGGCCCGCGGCTTCGGCTTCGCCCGGCTGCTGGTCTTCTGGGACGACCTGGAGCCCCGGCGCGGGCGGTACAGCGAGGCGTATCTGCGGAAGATCGACCGCATCCTGGGCTGGGCGCACCGCCACCGGATCCGGGTGCTGATCGACGCCCACCAGGACGTGTTCGGGCCCGCGTTCGGGCACCGGGGGATCCCGGAGTGGGCGACCAGGACCGACGGGCTGCCGTTCACCCCGCGCCCGGACGACTGGTTCTCCGAGTACTTCGAGCCCGCGGTGCAGCGGGCGTTCACCCATCTCTACGAGGACGCCGACCTGCGCCGCGCCCAGGCGGCCATGTGGCGGGTGCTGGCCGGGCGGTTCGGCGGACACCCGGCGGTGCTCGGCTACGACCTGGTCAACGAGCCGATGGGCGAGCTGCGGCCCGGGGAGGAACTGCCGGACGCGGCCCGCCGGATCGAGCGGGAGCAGCTGACCCCGATGTACAACCGGCTGGCGGCGGCAATCCGTTCGGTGGACCGGGGAAGTCGGCTCTTCGTGGAGCCCACGCCGATCGTGGGGGAGGGGGTGCCCACCGGGCTCGGCCGGATCCGGGACCCGAAGGTGGTGTACGCGCCGCACTTCTACGACACCGCGATGGAGGCGGGCGCCGACTACGACCCGGAGGCCGGGTGGATCGAGGCCTATGAGGCCGCGGTGACCGCCTACCCGCGGCGGTACCGGGTGCCGGTGGTGGTGGGGGAGTGGGGCCCGCTGAACAACTCCCTGCCGAACATGGGCCGGTTCTACCGGGACGCGCTCGCCTCGCTGGACCGCTACTCCTCCGGCTGGGCGGGCTATGTCTGGTGCTACGGCGGCGGCTACTGCGCGCTGGACGGCCAGGGGCGCTGGCGTACCCATAAGGAGCAGACGGCCGCGCCGTATGCGGAGGCGGTGGCGGGCCGGGTGCTGGCCGCCGGTCCGGAGAAGGTGCGGTACGTGGCCGGGGACGGCCGCGCGTCCGGGCCGACCGTGCTCTCCCTGCCGCCCGGCCCGACCGGGTGGCGGGTGACCGTGGAGGGCCGCGCCTGGCCGCGTACGGCGGTGGTGGCGCCGGGGAGGTCGGCCCGGGTGCGGGTGGCGGCGGTGCCGGGGGCGAGGGTGGACATCCGCTGGACCGCCCCGCCTGTCAACGAGGGTTGACGCCTTGGAGTGTGTCAACCTACATTGACACCATGACCGAAGCAACGGATCTCGCCGCACGCGCGGGCGACCGGGACCCCCGGATCGGCCTGCGGGCCGTCGCCGCGCTGCGGCGCCTGCTGGAGCAGTTGGAAGCCGTCCAGGTCCGCGGCGCACGCGCGCAGGGCTGGTCGTGGCAGGAGATCGCGGCCGAGCTGGGCGTCAGCCGCCAGGCCGTCCACAAGAAGCACGGGAGGCACTGAGATGTTCGAACGGTTCACCGAGGCGGCCCGTACGGTGGTCAAGGCCGCCGTCGAGCGCGCCGAGCGCGCCGGGGCCGGTTCCGTCACCGAGGAGCACCTGCTGCTCGCCCTGCTGGACCTGGAGGGCACCCCGTCCGCCGCCGCCCTCGACCGGCTGGGGGTCGCCGCCCGGCGGGACCAGGTGGTCGCCGCACTCGCCGAGGCGGCCCGGCGGGCCGGGCTGACCAGGGCGGACGCCGAGGCGCTCGCCGGGCTCGGGATCGACGTGGCCGAGATCGTCTCCCGGGTGGAGGCGGTGCACGGCACCGGGGCGCTGCGCGGTGACCGGCGGGTCCGGCGCCGCCTCGGGGGCGGCGGCCGGCTCACCACCGAGGCCAAGGGCGTCCTGGAACGCTCCCTGCGGGTCGCCCTCGGCCGCGGCGACCGGTACATCGGCGACGAGCACCTGCTGCTCGCCCTCGCCGCCCGTCCCGGTCCGGTCGCCGACGTCCTCGCCGAACAGGGCGCCACCTACGGGGCCCTGGAGCGCGCCCTGGCGAAGGGCGCCGAGGGCGGCGAGCCGGGGGAGGGGGCGGTGGCCTAGCGCCCCCGTCCCCTCAGGTCCTCCACTTCTGGTGGACGCCTCCCCAGCAGTCGTAGAGCCGCAGCCGGGCCACCCCCGGGGCGGTGGAGGCGTCCTCGACCTCCAGGCACCGCCCGGAGGCCGGGTTGTAGACCTGGTCGTACCGGCCGAGCACCCACTTCTGGTGGGATCCGCCGTTGCAGGTGTAGAGCTGCACCGCGGTGCCGTTGGCGGTGCCGCCCCCGGCGGCGTCCAGGCACAGGCCGTTGACCCGGAGGGTGCCGTCCCGGCCCATCGTCCAGTTCTGCGCGCTGCCCCCGTTGCACTCCCAGACGCTCACCACCGCCGGGGAGGTGGTGTCGTTCCCGAAGTCGTCCAGGCACAGCGCCCGGCCCCCGGCCCCCTTCAGCCCGTAGGTGAGCGGCCCCCGGGGCGCCGCGCCGGGGGTGAGGCGCGCGTCCACCTCGCTCACCTCGGTGGTGGTGGCGCTGCCGGTGTTGCTGCTCACCACCTGGACGCCGCGCAGGCGGAAGGCGGAGGCCGGCAGGTTCCGGGGGTTCAGATGGCTCTGGTACTGCTGGAACAGCCGGCTGAAGTCGACGCTCACCGCCTTCCGCGTCGAGTCGGTCAGCTGTTCGGTGTCGCGCACCATGACCCGGCAGCCGCTCGCGGGGCACTCGGTCGCGCCCTTCGGCAGGGTGGACCACATCACGCCGTCGGGCTGCACCGGCCGGAACTTTCCCGGGTCGAAGTGGACCACGGAGATGACATGGGGCCTGCTGGCCCCGTGGTAGCTGTCCTCCAGGATGACGTCGGTGGTGAGCAGGGCCCGCCTCTCGCCGCCCTGGCAGCTGAAGCCGCCGCGCTGGGAGACCTTCGCGCGGTACGAGACGTCCACCCGCCCGTCCGCCATGGTGACCGGCCGGCGGTCGGGGCCGGGCCTCAACTGCGCACCCGAGTAGGTGTAGCTGACGTTGGTCTCCCTGAACCGGCAGAGCGCGGTGGCGTCGTTGGTCATGGTGACCGTCTTGGAAGCGCCGCCGTTCTGCGGGGTCTGCGAGAACGCGTACCCGGGCGACCTCCCCCACTGCCCGCGGCCGTACCCGTAGGTGCCGAGGTCCCAGGTGGGGCGGGTGGGCTCGTTGCGGGTGAACTCCTCGGTCCCGGCGAACGCCCCGCAGCCCCGGCTGCTCACCCGGGCCGGATCGGGGGTTACGTCGCCGTCGGGCGGGTCCTCGACGAGCATCGAGTAGCAGTCGTGCGCGGGGCCGGGGTCGTACAGCAGTGAGACGGGGGCGCTGCCGGCGGCCGCCGCGGGCCGGGCCTGCGGCAGCGGCGCCGGCTGTGCTGACGGCAGCAGCGCGAGGAGCAGGGCCGCCGGCAGCAGGAGGGCGCCGCGGAGGGGGAGGCGTACGGCTTTCACAGAGCGGGCTCCGGTGGGGGGGAGGGGGTGCGGTCTCCCCAAGGTAGGCCGTCCACGGGGGTGTTGCCGATGGTGTTGCCGGTGGCGGGCACATGGCCCGCTCGGTGGTCCCGGGAGCACGTGTGCGACCGGCACCCCTGCTTCCGGGTGCTGCCCGACGATCTGCGGCCGCCACCCCGTCCCGCCTCCGCCGTGCGGGGCGCCGGACAATGCTCACCGTTCGCGCGCGGTGCGGTGGGCGGCCGGCCCGCTACCCGTTCGCGGCCCCGTCCTCCGGCTCCCGCAGCAGGGCGGTGACCCGGGTCGCGGCGGTGGCCAGATGGCGGCGGGCCTCGGCGAGTCGGGCGGAGTCCACGCCGTGGTCGCGGGCGGCGTCCCGTACCTCGTCGCGGAGCCGGTCCAGCAGCCGCTCCAGCGCGCGGGCCGGGTCCTCGGCCGGGTCCGTCGCACCCCACTCGGGTGCGGCGGCCGTGGCGGGGGCGGGCTCGGGGTCCGGCTTGGTGTACGGCGGCCAGGGCGTGGCCGGCGCCCCGGCGAACAGGCCGCCGAGCCGGCCGGCCAGGTCCGACAGGCCGTCGCGGACCCCGGCCGGCCAGGGGCCGCCCGACAGATGCTGCTGCACCTGCTCCTGGACCTGCTGGGCCATCCGCTGCATCTCCCGGCGAGCCCGCTCCTGGGCCTCCTCGGCCTGCTCGCGGGCGCTGCGGGCGTCCTCCCGGGCGCGCCGCGACTCGTCCCGGGCCTGCCGGGTCTGCTCCCGCCACTGCTGCCGGGCCCGGCGCAGCTCGTCCTTCGCCGCCCACCAGGCGTCCCGCTGCTCCTCAGCGCCGCCCTCGGCCGCGTACCGGCTCTCCCCGGCCGCCGCCCGCATCTCCTGGCGCAGCGAACCGGCCGCCCCGCGCACGTCCTCCCGGATCTCCGCGGCCAACTCGGCCACCGAGTCCCGGATCTCCACCTCCAGATCGGCCAGCTCACCGCTGCGGTCGGCCAGTTCGGCGCGCCCCGCGTCGGTGATGGCGTACACCTTGCGACCGCCCTCGGTGGTGTGCCGGACCAGCCCCTCCGCCTCCAGCTTGGCCAGCCGCGGATAGACGGTGCCGGCGGAGGGGGCGTACAGCCCCTGGAAGCGCTCCTCAAGGAGCCGGATGATCTCGTAGCCGTGGCGGGGGGCCTCGTCCAGCAGCTTGAGCAGATACAGCCGCAGGCGGCCATGGGCGAACACGGGCATCTCAGAGCACCTTCCCTTCGGGGGCGTCGGGGTTGTCTGCGGCCGTGGAGGCCTCCGGAGACTCGGGGCGGCGGAGCAGGGCGATGGAGCCGGAGACCGTGGTGGCCTTCAGCGTGCCCCGGCCCGCGCCGAGCCGGCCGGTGATCCGCTTGACGCCCCACTGGCCGTCCACCCGGAGGTCCTCGAACGCGTTGGAGACGCTGCCGCCCGCGGTGGTCGCCTCCACCCGGGCGTCGGCCGGATGCGGCAGCCGGATGGCCACCTCGCCGGAGACCGTGTTCAGCCGTACGTCGCTGGGCGCGTCGGCCGGGTCCAGGTCGACCACCACGGCCCCGCTCACCGACTCGGCCCGTACCGAGGCGCCCGCACCCTCCACCACGGTCAGCCCGCCGGACACCGACCGGAACCGCAGCCCGCCGGTGACCGCCTGCACCTCCACGTCCCCGGACACCGTCTCGGCCCGCACCTCGCCGGAGATCCCGGTCAGGGTGGCCGGGCCGTGCACCCCGCGGACCTCCGCGCTGCCCCGTACCCCGGAGACCACGACCTCCGCCCCGACGTACCCGACCGAGACGGCCGCGTCCGCCGGCACCACCACCGAGACGACGGCGCTGCGCTCCCACTCCTTGCCGCCCAGCCAGGAGAGCAGCCCCTTCCAGGCCAGATCCGGGTACGCGACGGTGAGGACGCCGTCCTCCTGGGTGACCGTGAGGGGCGGGCCCGAGACCCCGGACACCTCCAGCCGCGCGGGCCCCTCCTCCACGCCGACCACGTTGACGGCGCCGTCCACCACGCGTACCCGCAGCTGGGTGACGGGGTCGTCGAAGGTGAGCCGCTCGGGCTCGCTGACCGACCATTCCGGCATGGCGCCTCCTCGGCTTGCAACGCAACATATCGCGTTCTCCGATGAATACGATATATCGCGGACCGGAGGCGTCAAGAGAGCCGAGTGCCGTGCGGGCCGCTCGCTAGGCTGTACGCATGTACTTCACGGACCGTGGCATCGAGGAACTGGAGAAGCGGCGCGGCGAGGAGGAGGTCACCTTCGAGTGGCTGGCCGAGCAGCTGCGCACCTTCGTCGATCTGAACCCGGACTTCGAGGTCCCGGTCGAGCGGCTCGCCACCTGGCTGGCCCGGCTGGACGACGAGGACGAGGACGAGTAGCGCCCGCAGCGCCCGGAGCGCGGTGCCGCACCATGGAGGGGCCGCCCGGTGCGGGCGGGGGCCGGCCAGAAGGAGACGACCATGTTCGGCAGCGCCCTGAACGAGCTGTTCGCCCCGGGCCGGCGCCACACCGAGGAGGAGAAGCGCCGCCAGGAGATCACCCTGGACGAGGCCGGTGACGCCGACCCCGGACGGGGCCCGATAGACCTCGGCAGCGGGGTCGTCGTCATCCGGGTGCCGGGCGCCCGGTCGCGCGAAGGCGCGGAGGGGGCCGGGGAGAGGGGCGGGGAGTGACGCTGGAGGTCCTGCTGCGGCGGTTCCCGGTGACGGACACCGTGGCGGACGACGTCCCCGAGGAGGGTGACGGGCTGTTCGGCGAGGTGGCGGGGAAGACCCTGGCGGAGGGGCTGCTGCGGTTCCACACGCCCGCCTCCGCCCGTGTCTCCTACGCGGCCTGCGCCCGACTCGTGGCGGGGATCGAGGGATGCTACGTCCCGTTCGCCTTCGACTGGTCGGGGCGCGAGCTGCTGGCCGGCGCGGACGATGTCGTGGTGGTCGACCCGGCGAGGGGCACGGCCCTGTCCACGGGGCTGGACCCGGACGGCTTCCTCGCGGCGGGCGTCGAGGACCGGCTGGGAGCCGGCGCCTTCCGGGAGTGGCGGGAGGCCTATCCGGGTGACCCCGACCCGCTGGCCTTCGACGAGGTCGTGGGCTACCGGGTGCCCCTGCTGCTCGGCGGCGAGGACGCCGTGGCCAACCGGGAGCGCACCGGCCGGCGGGACTACTTCGACAACTGCGCCGCCATCGCCCGCCAGGTGCGCAGGCTGCCCGAAGGGACCGTGATCAGCACTCCGGCCTGAGCCGCGTGTGAAGCGGCACAACGGAGCGCCCCCTGCCGGACGGTGTCCGGCAGGGGGCGCTCCTACGCGTCAGGCCCTACGCGTCGAACACCTCGGCGACCAGCTGCGCCTGCTCGGCCTGGTGGCGCTTGGCGGAGCCGACGGCCGGGGACGAGCTGTGCGGGCGCGAGATGCGGCGCAGGCGCTCGCCGTGCGGGATGTCCGCGCCGACGGCCAGGTCCAGGTGGTCGATCAGGTTGAGCGCGATGAACGGCCAGGCACCCTGGTTGGCCGGCTCCTCCTGGGCCCAGAGGTACTTCTCCGCGTTCGGGTACTTGGAGATCTCGGCCTGGAGCTCCGCGCCGGGGAGCGGGTAGAGCCGCTCGACGCGGATGATGGCGGTGCTGGTGTCGCCCCGCTTCTGGCGCTCGGCCTCCAGGTCGTAGTAGACCTTGCCGGCGCAGAAGACGACCTTGCGGACCGCGTCCGCGGTCACCGACTCGTCACCGATCACCGGGCGGAAGCCGCCGGTGGTGAACTCCTCCGCCTTGGAGGCCGCGGCCTTCAGCCGGAGCATCGACTTCGGGGTGAAGACCACCAGCGGCTTGTGGTGCGGGTTGTGCACCTGCCACCGCAGCAGGTGGAAGTAGTTGGACGGGAGGGTCGGCATGGCGACCGTCATGTTGTTCTGCGCGCACATCTGGAGGAAGCGCTCGGGACGGGCCGAGGAGTGGTCCGGGCCCTGGCCCTCGTAGCCGTGCGGCAGCAGCAGGGTGACGCCGGAGGTCTGCGCCCACTTCTGCTCGGCGGAGGAGATGAACTCGTCCACCACCGTCTGGGCGCCGTTGACGAAGTCGCCGAACTGCGCCTCCCACATCACCAGGGCGTCCGGGCGGGCCAGCGAGTAGCCGTACTCGAAGCCCATCGCCGCGTACTCGCTGAGCAGCGAGTCGTAGACGTTGTAGCGGGCCTGGTCCTCGGCGAGGTACTGGAGGGGGGTGTAGTCCTCGCCCGTCTCCTGGTCGACCAGGACCGCGTGGCGCTGGCCGAAGGTGCCTCGGCGGGTGTCCTGTCCGGACAGCCGCACCGGGACGCCCTCCATCAGCAGCGCGCCGATGGCCAGGGTCTCGCCCATGCCCCAGTCGATGGTGCCGTCGTCCACCGAGGCGGCACGGCGCTGGAGCTGCGGCATCAGCCGCGGGTGGACCTTGACCCGGTCCGGGACGTTCACCTGGGACTGGGCGATCTGCTTGACGACCTCGGCGGAGACCCCGGTGCTGACCGAGACCGGGAACTCGGCCTGGGCGTCCGGCACATGGGCCGGGCCGGGCTGCGAGGTGGCCTCGCGGACCTCGGCGAACACCTTCTCCAGCTGCCCCTGGAAGTCCTGGAGCGCCTGCTCCGCCTCCTCCAGGGTGATGTCGCCGCGGCCGATCAGCGACTCGGTGTAGAGCTTGCGCACCGAGCGCTTCTTGTCGATCAGGCTGTACATCTGCGGGTTGGTGAACTGCGGGTTGTCGCCCTCGTTGTGACCGCGGCGGCGGTAGCAGATGAGGTCGATCACCACGTCCTTGTTGAACGTCTGGCGGAACTCGAAGGCCAGCCGCGCGACCCGGACCACGGCCTCGGGGTCGTCGCCGTTCACATGGAAGATCGGCGCCTCGATCATGCGGGCCACGTCGGTGGCGTACATCGAGGAGCGCGAGGACTCCGGGGCGGCGGTGAAGCCGACCTGGTTGTTGATGACGATGTGCACGGTGCCGCCGGTGCGGTAGCCGCGCAGCTGCGACATGTTGAGCGTCTCGGCCACCACGCCCTGGCCCGCGAAGGCCGCGTCGCCGTGCAGGGCGACCGGGAGCACGGTGAAGTCGGTGCCGCCCTTGTTGACGACGTCCTGCTTGGCGCGGACGACACCCTCCAGGACCGGGTCGACCGCCTCCAGGTGCGAGGGGTTGGCGACCAGCGAGACCTTGATCTGCTCGCCGTCCAGGCCGGTGAAGGTGCCGTCGGCGCCCAGGTGGTACTTGACGTCGCCGGAGCCGTGCATCGACTTCGGGTCGAGGTTGCCCTCGAACTCGCGGAAGATCTGCGCGTACGACTTGCCGACGATGTTCGCCAGCACGTTCAGCCGGCCGCGGTGGGCCATGCCGATGACGACCTCGTCCAGCCGGGACTCGGCGGCGGAGTCGATGACCGCGTCCAGCAGCGGGATGACGGACTCGCCGCCCTCCAGCGAGAAGCGCTTCTGGCCGACGTACTTGGTCTGCAGGAAGGTCTCGAACGCCTCGGCCGCGTTGAGCCGGCGCAGGATGCGCAGCTGCTCCTCGCGCTCGGGCTTGGAGTGCGGGCGCTCGACGCGGTCCTGGATCCACTTGCGCTGCTTGGGATCCTGGATGTGCATGAACTCGATGCCGGTGGTGCGGCAGTACGAGTCGCGCAGCACACCGAGGATGTCGCGCAGCTTCATCATGGACTTGCCGCCGAAGCCGCCGACCGCGAACTCCCGCTCCAGGTCCCACAGGGTGAGGCCGTGCTCGGTGATGTCCAGGTCGGGGTGCTTGCGCTGGCGGTACTCCAGCGGGTCGGTGTCGGCCATGACGTGGCCGCGGACCCGGTAGGAGTGGATCAGCTCGAAGACCCGCGCGGCCTTGGTGACGTCGTCGTCGTGCGAGGCGTCGATGTCCTTGAGCCAGCGCACCGGCTCGTAGGGGATCCGCAGCGACTTGAAGATGTCGTCGTAGAAACCGTCCTCGCCCAGGAGGAGGTTGGCCACGATCCGCAGGAACTCGCCGGAGGCGGCGCCCTGGATGACCCGGTGGTCGTAGGTCGAGGTGAGCGTCATCACCTTGGAGATGCCCAGCTTGTTCAGGGTGTCCTGGGAGGTGCCCTGGAACTCGGCCGGGTAGTCCATGGAGCCGACGCCCATGATGACGGACTGACCGGGCATCAGCCGCGGCACCGAGTGGACGGTGCCCAGGCCGCCGGGGTTGGTCAGGGAGACCGTGACCCCGGTGAAGTCCTCCATGGTCAGCTTGTTGTTCCGGGCGCGGCGGACGATGTCCTCGTACGCCTGCCAGAACTCGAAGAAGCCCAGGGTCTCGGCCTTCTTGATGCCGGCCACCACCAGCTGGCGCTCGCCGTTGGGCTTCACCAGGTCGATGGCGAGGCCGAAGTTGATGTGCTCCGGCTTGACCAGGGTGGGCTTGCCGTCCTTCACCGCGAAGGAGTTGTTCATCGACGGCATGGCCTTGATGGCCTGCACCATCGCGTACCCGATGAGGTGGGTGAAGGAGATCTTCCCGCCGCGGGCCCGCTTGAGGTGGTTGTTGATGACGATGCGGTTGTCGAACAGCAGCTTCACCGGGACGGCGCGGACCGAGGTGGCGGTCGGCAGCTCCAGCGAGGCGCTCATGTTCTTGGCGACCGCGGCGGAGGGCCCGCGCAGGGTCACGAACTCGGGACCGGCCGGCGCCTCGGTGGACTCCTGCGCCTGCTGGGCCTTCGGCTTCGCGGGAGCGGCGGCCTTGGGCTGCGCGGCCTTTGGCTGCTCGGCCTGCGGCTTGGCGGCGGGGGCGGCGGCCTGCGCCTGCGCCGGCTTGGCCTGCGCGGGCTGGGCGGCGGGCGCCGGGGCGGCCTGGGGGGCGGCGGCCTGCGCCTGGGCGGGCTGCGCGCCGGCCGGCTGTGCGGCGGCCGGTGCGGGCACCTGGCCCTGGGCGGGCTGGGCGGCGGAGGCTCCCGACGGGGCCTCGGCGGGCTTGTCCGCCGCGTCGGCGGCGCCCGGCTTGTAGTCGGCGAAGAAGTCCCACCAGGCGCGATCGACCGAATTCGGGTCCTGGAGGTACTGCTGGTAGATCTCGTCGACGAGCCACTCGTTGGCACCGAACGCGGCGGCAGGGTTCTGGCCCTGGCCGTCTTGGTCGGTCGATGTGCTCGCATTACTGGGGGACTGAGACGACACGGCGGTAACCGCCCTCTTCCGCTTCGCAAGGTGATGGACAGCGGAAATAAAGGCTACGCCTCCCCGGCCCGGACGTGCAGGCCGGGCATCGTCATCGTCGTGTAGATCACATCGTGAGACGTGTTTCACGGCGATGAAGGGCGGGAAACAAGCGTGGTTCGACCGGAAACGGGTAGGAGGGCGCCTCGCCGCGGCCCCCGGCGATCCGGAGCGCGGCCACCTTCCCGCGGCACACAACCGCTGGTCAGGGCCCCGTCGCGTGGGCTCCGACCGACGGCGGCAACCGGAACCGCGGCTACCGACCCTACGTCAACCCCGCCCGCCTCCGGACCACCCGCGCACACCCGATCGTCAAGGCCGGGGGTCAACCTTCACCGTCAACCGCGCTGCTGCGGAATTCCCGGGAGGGTGACGCGGATCCGGCAGCCGCGCACCGACTCGGCCACCCCGATCCGGCCGCCGTGCAGATCCACCGCCCAGCGCGCGATGGCCAGCCCCAGTCCCGTGCCGCCGTCGCTGCCCGGGCCGTGCGGGGAGGGCACACCGCCCCGGTTGAACCGCTCGAAGACCTTGTGCCACTCCGACTGCGGGATGCCCGGCCCCTCGTCCTGGACCTCCAGGGTCAGCGACTCCGGCAGCGCCCCGCGCCGCGCCCGCACCGTGACCCGGCCGTGCGGCGGGGAGTGCTTGACCGCGTTGTCGATCAGGTTGGCGACCACCTGGTGCAGCCGCTCCGCGTCCGCGTGCGCGGTCAGCTCCGGCGGGGAGACGTCCAGATGCAGATGGACGTCGGTACGGGTGTGGTGGCCCGAGCCGGAACTCAGCCGGCGCTGGGCGGCGGCCAGGTTCGCCTCCTTCAGCACCCCGGACAGATACGGCCACACCTCGAAGCGGCCGGCCCGCAGCGGCACCACCCCGTTGTCCAGCCGGGACAGGTCCAGCAGCGTCTCCACCAGCCGGCCCAGCCGCTCGGTCTGCTTCAGCGCGGTCCGCATGGTCTCCGGATCGGCCGCCGAGACGCCGTCCACCACGTTCTCCAGCACCGCGCGCAGCGCCGCGATGGGGGTGCGCAGCTCATGGGAGACGTTGGCCACCAGCTCCTTGCGGTTGCGGTCCACCGACTCCAGGTCGTCCGCCATCCGGTTGATGGTGGAGGCCAGGTCGCCCAGCTCGTCCCGGCGGTCCGCGCCCCGCACCCGGCAGGTGTAGTCGCCGTGCGAGATGGCCCCGGCCACCCGGTTCATCTCGTCCAGCGGCGCGGTCAGCCCGTGCGCCACGAACTGGGTGATCAGCAGCGTGGCGATCACCGAGAAGACGGTGATGAAGCGCAGCTCGGTCTCGGTGCGCAGGGCCACCATCAGCAGCCCGGTGGTGATGAAGACCGAGACCACCACCAGGGTGCCCAGCTTGGTCTTGATCGACACCGGGACCGTGCCCAGCCGCGACCACCCCGGCAGGGACGGCGCCGAACGCTCCCCGGTCCTGCCCCGGCGCGGGGTGCGCGCACGGGGGCGGGCCTGCCCGGGCACCCCGTCCGCCGCCTGGCGCCCCCCGGTCCCGCTCATGGCGCGGGCGTCTCCAGCGCGTAGCCGACCCCGTGCACCGTGCGGATGCGCTCGGCGCCGATCTTCCGGCGCAGCGCCTTGATGTGGCTGTCCACGGTCCGGGTGCCGGAGGCGTCCGCCCAGTCCCACACCTCGGCCAGCAGCTGCTCGCGGGAGAGCACCGCGCGGGGGGTGTTGGCCAGGCAGACCAGCAGGTCGAACTCGGTCGGCGTCAGATGCACGTCCTCACCGCGCACCCGCACCCGCCGCTGGGCGTGGTCCACCTCCAGCTCGCCCAGGCGCAGGATGCCGCTGCGCGGGGCGGCCGCGGCCTGCGCGGCCCGCTCGATCCGCCGCAGCAGCACATGGACCCGGGCCGCCAGCTCCCGCATCGAGAACGGCTTGGTCATGTAGTCGTCCGCGCCCACTCCGAGACCGACCAGCATGTCCGTCTCGTCGTCGCGGGCGGTGAGCATCAGCACCGGCACCGGCCGCTGCGCCTGGACCCGGCGGCAGACCTCCAGACCGTCGAAGCCCGGCAGCATCACGTCCAGCACCATCAGGTCCGGCTGCCACGCCTCGGCCGCCTCCACCGCCGCCGGCCCGTCGGTCGCCGTCTGCACCTGGAAGCCCTCGGCGCGCAGCCGGGCGGAGATCGCCTCCACGATGGTGCTGTCGTCCTCGACGACCAGCACACGGCGCTGGGTGCCCGGTGTGGCCGCCCCGGCCGCCGTGCCGTTCGGACTGGTGTGTGTCTGCTCCATCGCCCCGCCCCTGTCGCGTCCTGCGCGAGCGTGTAGTTCCGTGCCGTACCCGGACAGCGCCGCTGAGTCCGACGGCACCACTGGCGACGGGTGCCGTCGGCGGCTGCCCGGTCAGCAGCGTAAAGGCACCGACCGCGTCCCGGCTACGCAGGGCGAACGGCGAGGTGGACGACGTCCGGTACGCCCCGGGCAACGGGGATCTCTTCGGTCCGTACCCCGCTGAAACCGGCATTCCGCAAGGAGTCTTCGAAATCGCCGGACGGCCGGGCGGACCACACGGCGAGCACCCCGCCCGGGTTGAGCCGGGCCGCGCAGGCGGCCAGACCGGCGGGCGAGTAGAGGGAGCCGTTGTCCTCGGTGACGGTCCAGTCCGGCCCGTTGTCGACGTCCAGGCAGAGCGCGTCATAGGTGTCCGGGGCGTCCAGGACATGGGCCACCAGGTCCTCGTGGAGCAGCACCGTGCGCGGGTCCGCGAGCGCCTCCGAGGTGATCCGGGAGAGCGGCCCCTCGCGGTGCCAGTCGATGACCGCCTTCTCCCGCTCCACCACCGCGATCCGGCCCCAGCAGGCGTCCGCGGCGGCCCGCGCCAGCGAGAACCCGACGCCCAACCCCCCGATGAGCAGCGTCGGATGGGCCCGGGTGCCGAGCGCGTCGCGCGCCGCGTCGACCAGCAGGCGCTCGGACCGCCCGTCGGAGGTGTCCATCAGGAACGTGCCGTTGGCGATGATCTCGAAGAGCTCGCCGCGCTGCCGCAGCACCACCTCGCCGTAGGGGCCCTCGCGCCGGTCGAGCGTCACCGGGGGGTCCTGCGTCACGGGTGGGTCGTACGTGGCGAGCGGTTTCGCCGGGGTCGTCTCAGCCATGTGCCGAGCGTAACCAGCCGTACGGGGGTGGTGGTTGACCCTTTTCTGGCCCGGGCCGGAAACGTGGCACCGTGAGGAAGGCCACAGGGGGATGGCCCGCCCCGGCGGGATGTGACGTAGATCATCACCGTCGGCAGGCATGGACCCGGGCCCGGGGGCAGGCTCCCGCCCGGCGGACCGTGCGGGGCCCGCCGGATCGAAGGGCGGCCACGCGGTGGAGCGGTTGCGGACGCGCGGTACGGGCGGTGGGGCCGTGCCGTATCCGGTCGCGCCCGCCCCGCCTCCCGGTACGGGCCACGCGCCCCTGGCGCGGATGGCTGCCGGGCCGCGCCGGGTGGTCCGGCTGCTGCCGACGCCGACCGGGACGCCGTTCACCTTCGGCTGTCTGCTGGTCCTGGTGCTCAGCTCGCTGTTCGCCCGGTACGGCGAGGCCGGCACCGTCGGC
This sequence comes from Streptomyces lichenis, assembly GCF_023218175.1. Classification (GTDB taxonomy): domain Bacteria; phylum Actinomycetota; class Actinomycetes; order Streptomycetales; family Streptomycetaceae; genus Streptomyces; species Streptomyces lichenis. The sequence continues at coordinate 88,588 of NZ_JALPTH010000006.1, forward strand.
CGGCTGCTCCAGGCCTCCGGTCCGGACGCCGCCCAACTGGCCCGTACGCCGGTGCGGGTGCTGCTCGCCGGCGTGCCGCGGCTGCCGGGCGGGCCGTTCTCGCCGTACGCCGTGGGGCTGGTCGCCGTGCTCACCGCGCTGGAGCGGCGGATCGGCGCCTGGCGGACGGCCGCCGTCTTCGTGCTGGGGCATGTGGTGGCGACGCTGGCCACCGAGATCCCGGTCGGGCTCTCCGTACTCGCCGGGCACCTGCACAGCAGCTCGCTGCACCGGTTGGACTACGGGGTGGGCTTCGGCCTGCTCGCCGTGCTGGGCGCCCTGGCCGGGCTGCTCGGCCCGCTGGCCCGGGTGCTGGTGCTCGGCTGGGTGGCGGTGCTGCTCGCCCAGGACCTGGTGGCGTACACCGACCCGCTCACCGCCTGGGGCCACCCGCTGGCGCTGCTGGTGGGCCTGGCCTGCCGCCCGCTGGTCCGCCGGGCGGCACCGCGGCGGACGGTGCCGGGACGGGCGGCGGTACGGGGCCCGGCGACCGCGACCGCGGCCATGGCGGCGGCCGCGACCGTGGCGGTGCCGCGTCAGCGCGAGAGAGGCCGTCCGGGCCCGGTGCCCTCGGCCCGTCCGGCCTTCCCGGCGCGGTGGCGCAGCAGGAAGGCCACGGCGAGGGCGGCGAGCACCGCGGCCGCGGCACCGGTGAGCAGGGCCAGCCGCATTCCGGAGACGAACGCGTCCCGGGCGCGGGCGATCAGCGCCGGGTCGCCGAGCGCGTAGGCGGCGGCCAGCGAGGAGCGCGCGGTCGCGGCCACCGGGGCGGGCAGCCCGGAGACGACCAGATCGGTGCGGTACGTGGAGGCCAGCACGCTGCTCAGTACGGCGATGCCCAGGGCGCTGCCCAGCTCTCGGGAGAGGTCGTTGACGGCGGAGCCCACGTTCTGCAGCCGGGCCGGGAGGGTGTCGGTGATGGCGGCGGTGGCCGGGGTCATCGCCAGCCCCATCCCCACGCCGAGCGGCAGCAGCCCGGCCGGCAGGTGCCCGTAGGCGCTGTCCGCGTCGAGCAGGGCGAGGACCGCCAGGCCCGCGGCGACCGCCAGCAGCCCGAGGACCCAGGGGCCGCGGGCGCCGTAGCGGGCGGTCAGCACGGGGGAGAGGCGGGTGCTGGGGATCATCACCGCGGCCATCGGCAGCACGCTCACCGCCGCCACCAGGGCGCTGTCGCCGCGCACCAGCTGGAGGTACTGCATCAGCACGAAGGTGAAGCCGAAGAAGCCGAAGAACTCCAGGGCCACCGAGAGCGCCCCGGCGGAGAGGTGCGGGTGCCGGAACAGCCGCGGGTCGAGCAGCGGGTCCGCCCGGCGCAGCTCCCAGACGACGAAGCCGGCCAGCACGACCAGGCCGATCCCGATGCCGGCCAGGGTGCGCGGGGCGCCCCAGCCGTGGTCGGGGGCCTCGATGACGGAGTAGACGAGGGCACCGAGACCGGCCACCGTGAGGGCCGCCCCGACCAGGTCGATCCGGCGCCGGCCCGGTTCGGCCGACTCCGGCACCACGGCGAGGGTGCCGGCCAGCGCGATACCGGCCAGCACCACGTTGAGCCAGAACACCGACCGCCAGGACCAGGCCTCCAGCGCCGCCCCGGCGGCCAGCAGCCCGATCACCGCGCCGGCGCCCGCGACGGCCGCCCAGACGCTCACCGCCCGCGCCCGCTGCTCCCGGGGGAAGGTGCTGGTGATGGTCGACAGGGTGGCCGGCATGACGAACGCGGCGGCCAGCCCCATGACCGCGCGCAGGGCGATCAGCGCCCCGGGGTGGGTGGTGAAGGTCGCCGCCAGCGAGGCCGCGGCGAACAGGGTGAGCCCGCCCAGCAGGGCTCGGCGGCGGCCGAACCGGTCGCCCAGCGTCCCGGCGAACAGCAGCAGCGAGGCGAAGACCAGGCTGTAGGCGGCGATGATCCAGGACAGGTCCGTCTGGCCGGCGTGGGTCTCCCGCGCGATGTCCGGCAGCGCCACGTTCAGCGAGGCCATGGCCGCGACGACGGTGGCGAGCGCCAGGCAGGTCACCGACAGCACCGCGCCGTGCCGCACCGGCCGTTCCGTACGCGCCCCACCCGGGGCGGCGGCAGCAGGATCCATGAGGGCTCCCGGGGTCGAGTGCGGCCCTTCTCCCCACTGTCACCCCAGGGGAGGGGCGGCGCTCGCCGCGCAGGCGGTCCGAAGGCGCCTCGCCACCGTGCGGGAAGTCCTTGATCGCTCAGAGCGAACACCGCCCGGGGAGGATCCGGGAACATCCCGGGCCCGCCATGCATTGATCCCGTACATATGAATTGAGCTTGCTGGGCTCAACTTGACTGCCGAAGGGGAGATCATGGCCAACGAGTCCTGGGCGGACGCCACCGCCGTCACCCTGCCCGTGCTGCCGCTCGACGACGAGGTCGTGCTGCCCGGGATGGTGGTGCCGCTGGACCTGACCGATCCCGATGTACGAGCCGCCGTGGAGGCCGCGCAGGCCGCCGCCCGCACCGACGGGCCGGCCGGAGGCAAGCCGCGGGTGCTGATGGTGCCGCGGATCGAGGGTTCCTACGCCGCCACCGGCGTGCTCGGCACCGTCGAACAGGTGGGCCGGCTCTCCGACGGCGACCCCGGGGCGCTCGTCCGCGGCCGCGACCGGGTGCGGATCGGCGCCGGGACCACCGGGCCGGGCGCCGCGCTGTGGGTGGAGGGCACCCGGATCGAGGAGACCGTGTCCGAGGTACCGGGCGCGGTGGCCGAGCTGGTCAAGGAGTACAAGGCCCTGGCCACCAGCTGGCTGCGCAAGCGCGGTGCCTGGCAGGTGGTGGACCGCGTCCAGCAGATCGACGGGGTCTCCGCGCTCGCCGACAACTCCGGCTACTCCCCGTTCCTCACCGTCGAGCAGAAGATCGCCCTGCTGGAGACCGAGGACCCGGTCGCCCGGCTGCGGCTCGCCACCGAGCAGCTGCGCGAGCACCTGGCCGAGCAGGACGTGGCCGAGTCCATCGCCAAGGACGTCCAGGAGGGCGTCGACAAGCAGCAGCGCGAGTTCCTGCTGCGCCGCCAGCTCGACGCCGTACGCAAGGAGCTGCGCGAGCTCGACGGCGAGGGCGGCGAGGGCGAGGAGAGCGACGACTACCGGGCCCGCGTCGAGGCCGCCGACCTGCCGGAGAAGGTCCGCGAGGCCGCGCTCAAGGAGGTCGAGAAGCTGGAGCGGTCCAGCGACCAGTCCCCGGAGGGCTCCTGGATCCGCACCTGGCTGGACACCGTCCTGGAGCTGCCGTGGAACGAGCGCTCCGAGGACCGCTACGACATCCGCGGCGCCCGCGCCGTACTGGACGCCGAGCACGCCGGTCTGGACGACGTGAAGGAGCGGATCACCGAGTACCTGGCCGTCCGCAAGCGGCGGGCCGACCGGGGCCTCGGGGTGGTCGGCGGACGGCGCGGCGGCGCGGTCCTCGCGCTGGTCGGCCCGCCCGGGGTCGGCAAGACCTCCCTCGGGCAGTCGGTGGCGCACGCCATGGGCCGCGAGTTCGTCCGGGTCGCGCTCGGCGGCGTACGGGACGAGGCGGAGATCCGCGGCCACCGGCGCACCTACGTCGGCGCGCTGCCCGGCCGGATCGTGCGGGCCGTCAAGGAGGCCGGCTCGATGAACCCGGTGGTGCTGCTGGACGAGATCGACAAGGTCGGCTCCGACTTCCGCGGCGACCCGGCGGCCGCCCTGCTCGAAGTGCTCGACCCGGCCCAGAACCACACCTTCCGCGACCACTACCTGGAGGTTGAACTCGACCTCAGCGACGTGGTGTTCCTGGCCACCGCCAACGTCCTGGAGGCCATCCCCGAGGCGCTGCTCGACCGGATGGAGCTGGTCCGGCTGGACGGCTACACCGAGGACGAGAAGGTGGTCATCGCCCGCGACCACCTGCTGCCGCGCCAGCTGGAGCGGGCCGGACTGGCCGACGGCGAGGTGGTCCTGGACGAGGGCGCGCTGCGCAAGCTGGCCGGGGAGTACACCCGCGAGGCCGGCGTACGGAACCTGGAGCGCTCCCTCGCCCGGCTGTTGCGCAAGATCGCCGCGCAGAGCGAACTGGGCGAGCGGGAGCTGCCGTTCACCGTCACCGACGGCGACCTGCGCGGACTGGTGGGGCGCCCCCACCACGTACCGGAGTCCGCCCAGGACCCGGCCGAGCGCCGCACCGCCGTGCCCGGGGTGGCCACCGGCCTCGCGGTCACCGGCGCCGGCGGCGACGTCCTCTTCGTGGAGGCCTCGCTGGCCGACCCGGAGACCGGGGCGGCGGGGCTGACCCTCACCGGCCAGCTCGGCGAGGTGATGAAGGAGTCCGCGCAGATCGCGCTGAGCTTCCTCCGCTCGCACGGCGCCGAACTGGAACTCCCGGTCACCGGGCTGAAGGACCGGGGCGTGCACATCCACTTCCCGGCCGGGGCGGTGCCCAAGGACGGCCCCAGCGCGGGCGTCACCATGACCACCGCGCTCGCCTCGCTGCTGTCCGGGCGGCTGGTGCGCACCGATGTGGCGATGACCGGGGAGGTGTCCCTGACCGGGCGGGTGCTGCCGATCGGCGGGGTGAAGCAGAAGCTGCTCGCCGCGCACCGCGCGGGGATCACCACCGTGGTGATCCCCAAGCGGAACGAGGCCGACCTGGACGACGTCCCGGCCGAGATCCTGGACAGGCTGGAGGTCCACCCGGTCACCGACGTCCGCCAGGTGCTGGAGCTGGCCCTCGCCCCGGCGACGGCCGGAGCCGGGAACGCGTCGCCGGAGGTGCCGGTGGCCGCCTGACCTGCAAGGTAAACCGGTGACCCCGCCGTACCCCGTCCGAGTGGCGCGGGTACGGCGGGGCCTTCCCGCGTCCCCGCCCGGTGCCGGCTCAGCGGTAGGGCCCGGCGCCCTTGAGGGTGCGGTGGATCGGGGTGGTGACGGTGTGCCGCAGCCCGGGCAGCGCCGCCACCGACTCGGTGACATAGCGGTAGAACACCTGCACGCTGGCCACGTCCACGGCGGCGTACAGATTGGCCGCCCCGGTGACCGCCGCGGCGAAGGAGATCTCCGGGTGGCCGGCCAGGGCCGCGCCCGCGGCGGCCAGTTGGGCCGGATCGACCTCCAGCCAGAGCGCGGCCCGGAACGAGCGGTGCAGCACGTCCGGGTGGTAGTCGATGTCGAAGTACAGGACGCCCTCGGCCACCAGCTCGGCCATCCGGCGGCGCACGGTCGACGGCGACCAGCCGGTGGCCCGGGCGAGTTCACCGGTCGGGGCCCGGCCGTCCCGGGCCAGCAGGTCCAGCATCAGCCGGTCGCCCTGGTCCAGCCGCACGGCATCGGCCGGACCGGCGTCCCCGCCCGGCTGCCGATGGGGCGCCGGGGCCAGCGCGGCCGCCTGCTCGGGCCGGAGCGGACCGGTCTTGGTGATCGTGCTGAGGTTCTGGCCGAAGAAGATGTGCAGCAGGCAGTGCGCGGTCACATCCACCACCCGCGGGGTGTGCGGCAGCCGCTGGAGCAGCAGGGCGTCGCCCCGGCCGGAGTCCGGGGTGCGCACCGAGCAGCTGATCTCGGTGCCGCCCGCCATCAGGTTCACCCAGGTGGTGTCGGTACGGCGGGCCAGCGCCCGGCCGATGGAGTCGGCCGCGTCCGGGGTGCAGCGCACCCGGACGAACCAGGGCGTCTCACCGAGCCGGAGCGGATCGGTCAGCCCGAGCAGCCGCAGCGTCCCGGCGGAGCGCAGCCGGGTCAGCTGCCGGGCCACCGTCTGGTCGGAGACGCCCAGCACCTGCCCCAGCTCCCGGAAGGAGGCCCGTCCGTTGAGCTGGAGCGCCTGGGCCAGCGCCCGGTCCGCTTCGGCCAGATCGGGCCGAGGGGTCTCCTCGATGTCGAGATACGTCGCCATGGGGTCCATCATTGTCGATTTCGCGCACCGCCCGCCCCTTGACTGCGGGGCGGCCGTGCTCTCCGCCCAGACTCGCGGACGGGGCCGGAACCGCCGCCGGCCCCGCTCGCACCGATCGAACGGAGACCCTCGACATGCGCAAGTGGTGGCCCCTGGTGGCCGTCTGCCTGGGCGCCTTCATCCTGCTGGTGGACGTCACCATCGTGAACGTGGCCCTCCCGGCCGTCTCCGCCGAACTGGACGCCTCGTTCTCCGCCCTCCAGTGGGTGATCGACGGATACGCGCTGGCGCTCGCCGCCCTGCTGCTGGCCTCCGGCTCGCTGGCCGACCGCTTCGGCCACCGCCGGCTCTACCTCTACGGGCTCGGCGTCTTCGCCGTCGCCTCGCTGGCCTGCGGACTGGCGCCCAGCGTGGAGCTGCTGGTCGCCGCCCGGGTGGTGCAGGGCGCCGGCGGTGCCGCCATGTTCGCCACCTCCGCCGCCCTGCTGGTCGGCTCCTACCAGGGCCGTGACCGGGGCACCGCGTTCGGTGTGTGGGGCGCCGCCAACGGGGCCGCTGCCGCCGCCGGGCCGCTGCTCGGCGGGCTGCTCACCGAGCGCTTCGGCTGGCCGTCGATCTTCCTGGTCAACCTGCCGATCGCGGCCGCCGCCATCGTGCTGACCCTGCGCGTCATCCCGGCCGCGCCGGTCCCGGCCGGGCCCACCGCCCGCCCCCGGGTGGACGTGGCCGGTGCGGCCACCTTCACCGTGGCCGCGGGCTCCCTCACCTACGCCCTGATCCGCGGCGGCGACGCCGGCTGGACCTCCGCGGAGGTGCTGGCCGCCTTCACGGCCGCCGCCGTCGCCCTGGCCGCCTTCACCGCCGTCGAGCTGCGGGCGGAGCGGCGCGGCCGGGCCCCGATGCTCGACCTGGCGCTGCTGCGGCGGCCGTCCTTCGCCGGGCTGATGGGCGGCGCGCTGCTGCTCCAAGGCGGGGCGTTCGGCTGCCTGGTGCTGGTCTCCATCTGGCTCCAGTCCGTCCTCGGACTCGGCCCCATCGCCGCCGGTCTGGCCCTCACTCCGCTGGCCGCGGCCTCGTTCCTGGTGGCCGCCCTGGCCGGGCGGCACTCCCAGCGGCTGGCCCCCCGGCTGCCGATCGGCGGCGGGCTGCTCGCGGTGGCCGCCGGGATGCTGCTGCTCCGGGCCGGGATGGACGCCGGCGCCGGGCGCGACTCCCTGGTGGCCGGGCTGGTGGTGACCGGGATCGGCGTGGGCCTGGCCACCCCCGTACTGGTCTCGGCGGCCACCGCCACCGTGGAGCCGCGCCGGGCCGGGATGGCGGGCGGCGCCGTCAACACCTTCCGCCAGCTCGGCATGACCCTGGCCATCGCGGTCATGGGCGCCGTCTTCACCGGCCGCGCCGACCGGGTGCTGTCCGGTGCCGGGAGCGTGCCCGACCCGAAGGAGGCCGCCGCGGCGCTGGCGGGCGGCCAGGCCCAGCACCTGGTGGCCGCCGTCCCGGGCAGCGCCCAGCCGGCCGCCCGTGAGCTGGTCCACCGGGCCTTCGCCTCCGGCCTGGACCAGGTCTTCCTGCTCTCGGCCGCCGCGGCGGCGCTCGGCGGCCTGCTGGTCCTCGCCCTGGTCCGGCCGTCCGCTCCCGCCGACCGGCAGCCGTCGCCCCGGGACGAGGCCCGCCCCTCGGTCCCGCCCCAGGAGGCCCCGGCCCGCGACAAGGCCGCCGCCCTCCGCTCGTAGCCCTAGGCCTCCAACCACCCCCGCACCGACGCCCGCGCCCCCGCCTGGAACCGGGTGCGGGCGTCCAGGGCCTCCAGCAGACGGCTGATCCGGCGGCGGGCGGTGTGCACATGGACGCCCAGCCGGCGGGCGATCGCCTCGTCCTTCAGCCCCGCCGCCAGCAGGGCCAGCAGCTCCCGCTCCGGGCCGGTCAGCGCACCGTCGCCCGGGGCCGGGTCCGGTGGCGCGGCCCGCTCCCAGGCCGTGTCGAACAGCCCGAGCAGCGCCGCCCGGAGCGGACCGTCCCGTACCAGCAGCGCCCCGGCCGCTGGGTCCTCCGGCTGGGCCGGGGGCAGCAGGGCGGTACGGCGGTCCACGATCAGCAGCCGCACCGGCACCTCGGCCGCCATCCGCACCCCCGGGCCGAACAGCGCGAACGAGGCCCCGCGGCCGTCGTCCGGCCGGGGCCTGCGGCCACCGGACACACCGGCCGCCGAGCTGCTGACCGGCCGGGATCCGGGGCCATCGGGCGTACCGGCCCCCGGGCCGGAGCCCCCCGAAACGGCCGGAGCGCCGTCGGACGGCGAACCGGTGGCCGACCGGGGCCTGGAGCCACCGGGCACACCGGCCCCCGAGCCGTCGGGCACACCGGCCACCCCCGAGCCGCTGCCCGGCCGGGACCCGAAGCCGTCGTCCGGCCGGGGCCTGCGGCCACCGGACACACCGTCCGCCCCCGAGCCGCTGCCCGGCCGGGGCCCGGAGCCGTCGGGCGACAAACCGTCGGCCGGCCGGGGTCCGGGGCCACCGGGCACACCGGCCCCCGAGCCGTCGGGCGATGAACCGCCGGCTGGCCGGGGCCCGGCCAGCACTGCCCGTACCTCCACCCCCGGCCCCACCTCCGGCAGGTCCCGCAGGGCGTACGGGACGCGGTCCAGCAGTGCGACCTCCCGCCGCGCCCCCGCCAGCAGCCGGGCCGTCCACGCGGCGACCGCCGCCCGGCCGCTCACCGTCTCCACCTCCCCGCCCGTCCCCGCGTCCGGGGGTGGTTCGAGCCGCTCGGCCGCCAGCCGCAGCCGCTCCAACTCGGCGGACCGCAGATGCAGTTCGGCCTGGCGGCGGTGGATCAGCGAGCGGATGGCGGCCGGTTGGGCGGGCCGGGGCAGGCCGTCGGTGCCCTCCCCGTCCGGAGGGCTGGCGAAGCCGTGCCGTACGAGCCGGTCCAGCGCCGCGTCCAGCCGCCGCCGCGGCAGCCCCAGCCGCCGCGCCAACTCCTCGGCCCCGTCCGCCCGATGGCGCAGCAGTGCCGCGTAGGCGCGTTCCTCGGTCCGGCCCAGGCCGAGAGTGGTCAGTTCTCCCTGGATCATGACCGGGATTCTCACGGCGCCCTCACAGCCACACAAGTGTGCGTGTCCACTTCTCACCCCTCACGCACCGTTGCCGCCCGTGCACCGCGCGGCTTGCATGGCCATGACCACCTGAACGGCTGACCAGCACGTGGGAGGGGTACGAACTGTGCGCAGACCCAGTACGCACACGGCGGCGAGCGGGACACGGACGATACGGGCGGGGGCCAGGGCGGCGGCGCTGCTGGCCGCCGCGGGCCTGCTGATCACGGCGGCTCCGGGAGCCGGGGCGGCGACCCCGTCCGCGGACGTGGAGCCGCCCACCGAGGCCATCGACGTCATCCCGGGGGCGCGGACCGAGACGCCCGCCCTGGTCGAGGGGATCCGCGAGGCGGTGGACGCCAAGGCCGGCGCGGCGGACGCGGCCAGGGCCCACCTCGCCGCCCAGGAGGACCGCTACAAGATCGCCGAACCTGGGCGCGATCTCGCCCCCGTGCAGACCCTCAAGCAGGGCGCCGAGGAGACCGTACGGCTCCAGCAGAAGCACCGCGGGGTGCCGGTGCTCGGCGGCCAGTACGTGGTCCGGATGGAGAACGCGGGCGGCAAGCGGGTCGTCACCGGCACCTCCGGCAAGTACTTCACCGGCCTCACCGCCGGGGTGAAGCCCGCCGTGGACGAGTCCACCGCGGTGCGCCGCGCGGTCACCTCCACCCTGGAGCGGCTCGGCGGCGCCAAGCTGGCCCGCACCGACGCGCCCAGGAAGGTCAGGAAGGACGAGCCGCAGCCGCTGCGCGGTGACGCGGCCGGCCTCGTCGTCGTCCCGCGCGGCGAGGGCGTCCTCGCGTACCACGTCACCGTGCGCGGCTCCCACCCGGTGACCGGCGCCCCCGTCATCCAGCAGGTCTATGTGGACGCCCGGGCCGGCTACCCGCTGCTCAGCTTCAGCGGCATCAAGACCCTGGCTCCCGAGCGCACCGCCGCCGACCCCGCGCCGAAGGCGTCCGGCACGGCCCCCGCCTCGGCCGCCGCCGGCTCCGGCACCCGCCTGGACGGCACCCGTGTCCCGCTGGAGGTCCGCCCGGCGGACGGCCGCTTCCTGCTGGCCGACGACGCCCGCATGGCGGCCGGCAGCAAGAACGCGCTCACCACCTGGGACGCCCGGGACAAGGACGTCGCCGAGGTGATGGGCACCTGGCCGGCCGGGCTCAAGGAGTACTCGTCCCCCACCGCCGAGTTCGGCAAGGACGCCACCGAGTCCGGTGCGGTGGACGCCCACTGGGCGGCCGGGCAGGTCTACGACTACTACAAGCAGCGGCACGGCCGGGACGGCCTGGACGGCCGCGGCGGCGCCGTCAACTCCCTGGTGGGCGTGACCGACTGGGGCATGCCCTATGTCAACGCCTTCTGGGACGGCACCAAGATGGTGTACGGCTCCGGTGACGAGACCTACCGCCCGCTCTCCGCCGACCTGGACGTGGTCGGCCACGAGATGACCCACGGCGTGGTCGAGAACACCGCGAACCTGGTGTACGCGGGCCAGTCCGGCGCCCTCAACGAGGCGATCGCCGACTACCTGGGCAACGCCATCGACGTGGACCGCTCCGGGACGCCGATGGACCACCCGGACGCGGGCCTGATCGGCGAGGACCTGTGCCGCACCGGCGGCCCGCGCGCCTGCGCGCTGCGCGACCTCAACGACGGCGCCACCACGTCCAGGAACTTCCTCGGTGTCACCTTCTCCACCGACAACGGCGGGGTGCACCTCAACTCCACCATCTTCTCCGGCGCGCTGTGGGACCTGCGCCAGGACCTCGGCGCCGAACTCGCCGACCGCATCGTCTACAAGGCCCTCACCTCCTACCTCACCCCGCTGGACGGCTTCACCGACGGCCGCAACGCCGTCCTCGCCGCCGCCAGGGAGGTGGGCGCCACAGCGAAGCAACTGGCGGTCGTCAAGCGCTCCTTCAACGCCCACGGCATCGTCGACGACTGGGAGCTGGCCCTCGGCGTCGACTCCGACGAGCTGTTCGGCCGGCTGAACACCATCGGCTCCTCCGTGCAGGCGGGCGGCGGCTGGTGGACGGCGGCCAAGTCCAACGACGACGGCACCGAGCCGTACTCCGTCTACGCCGGCCGCGTCGACGGCCGCGGCGCGCCCAAGCTGCTCAGCCCCAACGACGGGCGCTACCACGTCAACCCGGCCACCGACGGCACCACCGTCGTCTGGACCGCGTACGGCCCCGACGGCCTGGACATCCTCTCCCGTCCCCTGACCGGCGGCCCCGTCAAGAAGCTCTACTCCTCCACCAGCTCGGATGTCTCCGGCCTCCGCGTCGACAAGGGCACCGTCGTCTTCGAGACCCTCGGCCTCTTCGACCGGCACGTCCAGTACCTGCGCCCCGGCGACCCCCGGCCCACCGCGGTCGACGGCGGCAGCGAGGAGATCCTCACCGCCCTGCCGTCCGTCCGGAACGGCCGGATCGCCTACGCCAAGCTGTACCCGGACGCCACCACCGGCGCCTACCGCCTCGGGGTGGAGGTGCTCGACCTCTCCACCGGCCGCGCCACCCTCACCGAGCAGCTCGACGAGCCGGAGTCCCTGGGCCAGACCGGCATCAACGGCAGCCATGTCTTCTGGCTCACCGAGGCCAACGTCAACGACGAGGGCCAGACCGGCATCCGCCGCGCCAACCTGGACGGCACCGGTGCCTACGACATCTCCGCCGAGGGCAAGCCGGCCGCGCTGATCGCCTCCGACCTCACGGTCTCCGAGACCGCGGTCACCGTCAACGCCACCACCCCGGACACCACCTGGCGCAACGAGACCCTGCCGAAGAACTGGCAGTTCACCACGGACGGCTCCCGCAAGGAGCGGGTCTCCTGCAACCGCGGTGAGCAGGTCTCCCCGGCCGCGGTCTCCGGCACCCAGGTCGTCTGGCTCGACGGCACTACCGGCTGGACCACCCTCACCACCCGCCCCCGCCCCGCCGGCACCTGCGGCTGACCCTCCGCACCACCCCTGACCCCTGACCCCTGACCCCCGGCGGACGGCGCCGGGGGTCAGGCGCGTGCGCGAAAGCTAGGCCTCGCCGGTGAACTCGTACCGCAGCTCGTACAGATGGCCCGCCTTCACCATCACTGTCGCCTCGATGGGCCGGCCTCCGTCCGCGTACACCACCCTCAGCGTCCGCAGCACCGGCAGATCACCCGGCAGCCGCAGTGCCGTGTACTGCTCCTGGGTGGGCACCCGGGCCGAGACCCGGTCCACGCTCAACCTCGGAGCGAAGCCCAGCCCCGCCAGGAACGTCGGCGTACCGCCCCGGACCTTTCGGCGCTCGGCGAGCGCGGTGCCCCGGGCGATCTCCGCCGGGTAGTACGAGAAGACCAGCTCCGCCGGCTCGTCGTCCAAGGTCAGCAGCTGCGAGCGGAGCAGCGCCACGCCCTCCGCCTCCAGCCCCAGCGCCTCGGCCACATCGGCGGGCGGGACGGCCTCCCGTACGTCCAGCAGTGTGCTGGCCGCCCGAGCACCCTCGCGCCCCATCACACTCAGCCATCGGTACGGCTGGCCCTCCTCGGCCGGTGCCATGAAGTCGGCGGGCCGCACCGTCCGCTGGCGGTGCTCCCGCACGGTGACGGACGCTCCCGCGCGTCCCACCACCAGACCCTCGCCCTTCAACAGATGGAGCGCCTTCTGCACGGTCGCGCTGGACGCGTCGAACCGCTCCTTCAGCCGTGCGGTCGACGGCAGACTGGCTCCCGGGGCCAGATCCCCGCCCAGGATCTCGTCCCTCAGATCGGCCGCGATCCGCTCGTGCAACGGACGGCGGTCGAAGCCCTCGGTGTCGGTGGTCGGCACAGTCATCCGATCCTGATCTCGTAGCGCAGCCGCTGAAGGTGGGCGGGCATGGTCATCAGATCCGCCTGCACGGGCCGGTCCTCCGCGTCGAGCGTCTGCCGGCTCAGCCGGAGTACGGGCCGGTCCGGCGGAAGCTCCAGCACCCTCCGCTCCTCCTCGTCCGCCAACCGCGCCGTCACGTCCTCCACGACCCGCACCCCGCGGTGGCCGAGGCTCGCCAGCAGCGTCACCGCACCGCCCCTGATCTTCGCGGTGCCGGCCAGCGCGGTGCCCCGCGCGATGTCCACGGGGTAGTACGTGTCCGTCAGCTCGCATGGCACCTCGTCCAGCAGGATCACCCGGCGCCGTACGACCACGGGCGCGCCCTCTGCCGTACCGAGCAGCTCCGCGACCTCCGGCGGAGTCGGGACCTCGCCCGCGAACACGATCCGCTGCCCGCCCCTGCCGCCCCGGGCCGCCGCCTCCGCGCCCCAGGCGTCCCCCTGGCCCGCCGTCCGGGGCGTGAGGTACGGCATCGACCTGCTCACCCAGCGGGTGCTGTCCATCGCTTCCCTCCCGGTTCAGACGTTGCGTCGCAACACCCGAACGGTATGCCACCCGGAGGCTGCCTCGAACATGTCTTCACCTTATCGCTATTCGCGAAAGGTGCTACGGTTCGGCTGTCCTGATGGCAGTAGTGCAGGGGTGGTGGCACCGCATGTCTTTGTCTCGGCAACGCCGTTTCGCAAGGTCGCGGAGGTCCGTCGGAGAGGCTCGCGTCTTCGCGGCGACGGTCCTCGGCGAGTGGGGGTACCCAGACCAGGAGTACGAGGTGCGGCTGTGCGTCTCCGAACTCACCACCAACGCCCTCCTCCACGGCGTGCCGCCCGGCCGTGAAATGAGCGTGGTGCTGGCTCTGGACAATGGCCTTCTGCGGGTGGAGGTCCGCGACAGCGGCGATGGTGAACCGGAGGTCAGGCGCCTCACCGCCGACGAGTGCACCGGGCGCGGTCTGTGGGTCGTCCGAGAGATCGCGGACGACTTCGGGGTGATCGATCATGTGGTGGGCAAGACCGTGTGGGCCGAGTTCAAGCTGCCGACCATCCGCCTCGACGGCGCCAGCTCCTCCGGCTGAAGGCATCCTCGGACAAAGCCGGTGCGCCCGGACCGGCCCGGGCGGCAGACTCGGGGCATGACGACACCCGGCGAACGGATCACCCGGCTCAACCCCGAGGCCCTGCACGGGACACCCGGCTACCACCATGTCACCGTCGTGGAGGCGGGGCGGACCGCCTATCTGGCCGGGCAGTGCCCGATCGCCGAGGACGGGGTCGTGCCGGGCGGCATCGAGGCGCAGATCGACCAGGTGGCGGCGAACGCGCTCAAGGCGCTGGAGGCGGTCGGGGCGCGGCCGGAGGACGTGGTGCGGTCGGTGATCTATGTGCGCAGCCCGCGGCAGGAGGTCCTCGGGCAGACCTGGGAGCGGTTCACCGGGTCGGTGATCGGCGGCGCCTTCACCACCGCGAGCACGCTGCTCGGGGTGGCCCAGCTCGGTTTCGAGGGGCAGCTGGTCGAGGTGGACCTCACCGTCGCGCTGCCCGGCTGACCGGATCCCGGCGCCTTCCGGGAGGGCGGACGCGAGCGGCCCGCGCCTGCGAAATACTGGGCGCGCCACGGGGACGGCCGCCCGTGGCGGGGACGTCCGGCGGGCCGGGAGCGCGCGAAGGGTGCTGAGGTGCAGCAGAGCGGTACGGGGCGGGGTACGGCGTCGGGCGGGGAGCCGCCGGTCCCGGCGAGGGACCAGGAGTTTCTGGCGCTGGAGCGGGAGCTCGCGGTCTTCCTGCGGCGGGCCCGGGCCTCGTCCGGCGAGATGGCCCGCGAGGTCCACCCCGACCTGGAGCCGGCCGCCTACGGGCTGCTGGTCCGGCTCGCCGACGCCGGCACCCAGCGCGCCACCGCCCTCGCCGCGTACTTCGGCGTCGGCAAGGCCACCATGAGCCGCCAGTTGAGGGCCCTGGAGGACCTGGGGCTGGTCGCCCGCGACCCGGACCCGGCCGACGGGCGCGCCTCCCTGGTCCGGCTCACCGATGAGGGCCGCACCCGCTTCCACCGCGTCCGCGAGGCCCGCCGCGCCCGCTATGTGCGCAAGCTCGCCGGCTGGGACCGCACCGAGGTCGCCGAACTCGCCCGGCTGCTGCACCAGCTGAACGCGGGCGCGGAGGACTGAGGTCAGGGGAGGGGCACCGCTCACCACTCCACGTACGCCGCCGTGGCGTCGTCGTGCCGCTTGCCGAGGACCGGGGCGTCCGGGGACTCCTCCAGGGCGCGGACCCGGGCGATCAGGGCCCGGGTGCCCTCGGTGCGCAGCACCTCCAGGCAGTCGGCCCAGTCGCCCGCGCCGAAGACCTCCGTCCAGCGGGAGGCCCCGTCGGACAGCGCGCCCAGGGCCGCGACCTGAGCGCGCGGCACGGTCCCGGTGACCGCGCGGGCCGCCACCGAGGGGTCAGCGGCGGCGGTGAAGAAGCCGCCCTCCCGGTTGCGTACCGTCGAGTCGACCACCGCGTGCGAGACCAGCGCCGAGGCCGGCAGCCGGGCCAGCCGGTCGTCCAGCACCGCCCGCACCGCGCCCTCGGGTGAGCGGAGCAGCAGCACCGAGTCGGCCAGCACCAGGTACTCCACCTCCAGCGCGTCCCAGCGGGCGACGACCACGGTTGCCTGCGGCGTACGAACGTGAGAAAGGTCACAGGTGGCGCGGTGGGCGTCGGCGGTCCGGCGGATGGCCTCGGCCAGGATCTCGGGGAGGGTCAGATCCTCGCGCGCGGCGCACAGTTCGGTCAGCGAGCCGCCCAGCCGGGCGGTGAACCAGGGGACCGAGTGGGTGCAGCCGTCGTCGTCCAGCGGCGGTGTCACCCCGTCCAGCAGCACCAGCGCGCCCCCGTGGCCGGACGCGGGCGCCGCCACCGACACCCAGTCCTCGTTGGGGCGTTCCGGGGCGGCCGGAGCCGACGAGAGTTCAGCATGCATACGGGCAGTCTGCCGCAGCGGGCGGTGATCGCCGCCGGCGCCCGCCGGGTCGGGGTATCGGCTGGTCAGCGGGGGTGGGGGGGAGCTACCGGCCGGTCACCGGCCGGGATGCGGGCGGGCATCCTGCCAAAGGCCGCGCGGACCTTCAACCCGCGTGCGCGGCCGCCCGCGCGCCGGGCACCGCCCCGAGTTGTTCGCCAACTCCGGAGTGTTGTTCACTCGTTCAGGTGGCCAAGTGGCTGACGCGTGCCTCCCCCCGCGCCCGCGCTGCCAAGGTCTGAAGCCGTACCAGAGGTGGGACGCCCGGGAATGACCGGCCGTCACCTTCTGCCCATGGCCGGACGACCATACGGGCAGGCCATCTCATGGGCGGATGAGCTGTGCGGACGAGTTGTTGCGGACGAGTTGTGCGGACGAATTCCAGGAATGCGAGCATCGGTGCAGAAGCGCAGTGAGACCCCCGGCGACCCCCACGCACCGGGCGGCCGCCGCAAGCGCGTACGGAGCCGGCTCGTCATCGGCGTCGCCCTCACCGGCCTCACCGTCCTCGCCGCCGGCGCCCCCATGCTCCTCACCGCCTCCCAGGACCTCAACGACTCCCAGAGCCTGGTCACCCGCGCCGAGCTGAACCGGCAGGCGGTCACCCTCGCCCACTCCCTCGCCGACGAGCGCGACGACATGACCGCGTATGTCGCCGCGGGGCGCGAGAAGGCCCCCGAGGGGGAGACGGGCGCGGCCCCCGCCGTGGACTCCGCCCTCAGCGCCCGGGTGGACCGCCAGATCGCCGAGATCCGCGAGGCCGCCCCGGCCGACCTGCGCCGCGAACTCAGCCAGGTGCCGGACATCCGGCGCACCGCCCGCACCGGTACCGACACCGCCATGGCCGCCCACCGCGCGTACACCAAGGTCGTCGGCCGGCTGCTGACGCTCTCCACCGAACTGGCCGACCGCGTCCCGGCCCGTGCCGCCGACGCCGGCTCCGGCGCCCGCGCGCTCACCGAACTCGGCCAGGCCACCGACCAGGCCTCCGCCACCCGCGGCCTGCTGCTCGCCGCGCTCGCCGTCCCCGGCGCGGGCGGCTCGGACGGTGGGCGCACCGTCTACGACCCCGCCACCGGCACCTTCGTCCCCGCGCCCGACCCGGCCGACGAGACCGCCGAGCGCACCAGGAACGAACTCACCGCCGCCGCCCAGCAGTCCCGGGTCCGCGAACAGGCCGCGCTCGGCGACTTCGGGCAGACCGCCCCCGCCGCCGCCCGCGACTCGCTCTCCGCCACCGTCACCGGCCCCGAGGTCAAGGCCGCCGAGGACGCCCTGGCCCGGCTCACCGACCGGCCCGAGCTGAGCGACTCCGAGCAGGGGACCGACCCCGAGGGCCTGGCCGCCTCCCTCACCGCGCGGATCGAGCAGATGCGCGGTGCGGAGTCCGCGCTCGCCACCGACGAGATCGCCCGGATGGAGCGGCTGCGGGACGAGGACGTCACCGGCCTGGAGCTCCGGATCGGCGTCCTCGGCGCGCTGCTGCTGCTCGCCATCGCCATCTCCACCGCCGTCGCCCGCAGCCTCACCCGGCCGCTCTCCGTGCTCCGCCGGGGCGCCGCCCGGCTCGCCGAGGCGCCCGCCCCGCAGACCGAGGAGCCGGTCCGCTTCACCGGCCGCAACGACGAGTTCGCCCAGGTCGTACGGTCGCTGAACACCCTGCACGGCAAGCTCGCCGTCCTCGCCGACCGGGCCTCGGCCGCCCCCGCCCCCGCGTCCCCTTCCGCCCCGGCTCCGGCTCCGGCTTCGGAGGTACGGGACGGGGCCGCGCGGGCCGCCCGCAAGCGGGCCGAGGCCGCCGAGCGCGAGCGGGACGCGCTCGCCGCCGAACTGGCCGCGCACCGCGCCGAGGCCGCCGGGCACACCGCCGAACTCGCCTCGCTCACCGCCGAGCTGACCCGGCTGCGGGACACCGCCGAGCACACCTTCGTCAACCTCTCCCTGCGCACCCTCGGCCTGGTCGAGCGCCAGCTCGGGGTCATCGAGAAGCTGGAGGAGCGCGAGCAGGACCCGGACCGGCTCGCCACCCTCTTCCGGCTCGACCACCTCGCCACCGTCATGCGCCGGCACAGCGAGAACCTGCTGGTCCTGGCCGGCCATGAGCACCACCACGCCCACCAGGGCCCGGTGCCGCTGGTCGACGTGGCCCGGGCCGCGGTCAGCGAGATCGAGCGGTACGAGCGGGTGGTCCTCCAGTCCCTGCCGCCGCATGCCCATGTGGCCGGCTTCGCCGCCGACGACCTCAGCCACCTGCTCGCGGAACTGCTGGAGAACGCCACCTCGTTCTCGCCGCCGGACGCCAAGGTCCAGCTCTCCGGCTGGCTGCTGGAGAGCGGCGAGGTCATGCTCTCCGTGGAGGACACCGGGATAGGGGTCCCCCCGGAGCGGCTCGCCGAGCTGAACGCCTGCCTCGCCGACCCGGCCACGCCCACCGAGATCGCCGCGGACGCGGACGGCGACTCCGGTACGGGGCTGGGGATGCGGGTCACCGCGCTGCTCGCGGCCCGGCACGGCGTACGGGTGGAGCTGCGCGCCCAGCAGCAGGGCGGGCTCACCGCGGTCACCGTGCTGCCGCCCACCCTGCTCGCCGAGGCCCCGCCCGCCGAACTGCCCCCGTCCGTCACCGCGGACCCGTCCGCCCCCGCGCTGGCCCAGCCCGGCTCGGTCGCCGAGGCCAACTCCCACACCCTGCCCGGCGCCCGGCCCCGCCCGGAGGCCGGTACACCGGGAGTCGACGGCGGTCACGAGGCGCGGGGCGCGCGGGGCGTCACGGAGGAGCCGGCCGCCGACCACCAGCCGGCCGTGACGCCCGTGACGGCCGAGCCTCCGGAGTCCAACGGGTCCAACGAGACCGACGAGGCCAACGAGGTCGACGAGACGGGCGAGGCCGCCGAGGCCACCGCACCCGACCAGGCCGACGAGCCGGCCGAGCCGGTCGAGACCGCCGATGCCCCGCAGTCCGCCGCCGCACCCGACGACGCCGGCCGGGCCGAGACGACCCTCCAGGTCCGGCTGCCCCGGCCCGCCACCGGGGCGCCGGACGAGGCGCACGCCCGGGCGGACGAGGCCCCGGGGGCCGCCGCCGCCCCCGAGGACGCGCTTGCCGTCGATCCGGTGGACGAGGACGAGCACCACCGGCCGCATGAGCCGAAGTGGGAGCGGGTCACCGACAAGGGGCTGCCCAAGCGGACGCCCCGCGCCGTACCGCAGTCCGCGCCGCCCGCCGGGCGGACCGGCGGGGTGGACGCCGAGGCGCTGCGGCGCCGGCTGGGCGGGTTCCAGCAGGGCGCACGGGACGGGCGGCGGGACGCCGAGGCCGAGATCGCGGGGGAGCGCATCACCGAAGCGGTGGCCGGCCAGGCCGCCCCGGCGGCGCGCGAGCGGACCGTACACACCGAGGAGACGGGGGACACAGTCGAGGAGGCACGCGGTTGACTGCGACGACCGGCACCAGCACAGGGACAGGAACGGCCGTGTTCGGGCTGAGCCGCGAGGCGAGAAACCTCCAGTGGCTGCTCGGCAACCTGGTCGAGGAGGTGCCGGGGGTCCGCTCGGTCGCCGTGGTCTCCTCCGACGGCCTGCTGCTGCTCTCCTCCGACCCGGTGCCGGACCCCGGCGATGACGGGCCCCCCACCGGAGGCGCCCAGACGCCCGCCGGACCCGGGCGCGGGCAGGAGCCGGACGGCCCGCTGCCCTCCCGCAACCCCGTCGGGCCGCGCGGCTCCACCGCGGACCTGGCCACCATCGTCTCCGGGATCGCCAGCCTCACCATCGGCGCCGCGAAGCTGATGGACGGCGGGGCGGTCAAGCAGACCATGGTCGCCATGGAGGAGGGCAGCGTCTTCGTCATGTCGATCAGCGACGGCTCCCTGCTCGGGGTGCACGCCACCCCCGACTGCGACATGAGCGTGGTCGCGTACCACATGGCCCTCTTCGTCGGCCGGGCCGGACACGTGCTGACCCCCGAAGTCCGGGGCGAGCTGCGCAAGTCGCTGGAGTCGCCGGAGGCACCGGAGTCGCCCGGGTCACCCGGATCGGTGCCGGTGTCGGCCCCGCTGGGGGAGGCCCGGTGACCGCCGTCGGCGCGATCGGCGCGCCCTTCGCGGGCACCGGCCGGCTGCCGGTACGCGGCGGGGACCGGCGGCCCGCGCGGGTGCGCCCGTACTCGCTCACCGGCGGCCGCACCCGCTTCGGCCACGTCCTGCTGGTGGAGACCCTGGTCGCCGCGCTGGAGCCGGCGAACACCGGCCGGCCGGCCGACGGCCGCACCACCCCCGCCCGGGGGATGCCGGAGACCCGGGCCATCGTGGAGCTGTGCCGCCGGATGCGCACGGTGGCCGAGATCTCGGCGCGGCTGAGGATGCCCCTGGGCGTGGTCCGGGTCCTCCTCAGCGACCTCGCCGACCAGGGAAGGATCCGCGTGTACGGCACCGGCCACGGGGCCGGCCGACCGGATCGCGCGCTGCTGGAAAGGGTGCTGAGTGGCCTCCGCCGTCTCTGAGATACAGCCGCTGGACCGCCCAGGGCCGGGAACGCCCTCCGGCGCCGACCCCGGTGCCGACCCCGGCCCCGCTTCCGACTCCGCCCCCGACGACGGGGTGCAGCCGTGGCAGCTCGACCACACCCGCGCCCCGGTGGCCACCAAGGTCGTGGTCGCGGGCGGCTTCGGCGTCGGCAAGACCACCTTCGTGGGCTCCGTCTCCGAGATCACCCCGCTGCAGACCGAGGCGCTGATGACCCGGGCGAGCGAGGAGACCGACGACCTCACCGGGGTGCCCGGCAAGACCACCACCACGGTGGCGATGGACTTCGGCCGGATCACCCTCGACGACGACCTGGTGCTCTACCTGTTCGGTACGCCGGGGCAGCAGCGGTTCTGGTTCATGTGGGACGACCTGGTGCGCGGCGCGATCGGCGCGGTGGTGCTGGCGGACACCCGCCGGCTCGGCGACTCCTTCCCCGCCCTCGACTACTTCGAGAGCTGCGGGCTGCCGTACGTGGTGGCCGTCAACCACTTCGAGGGCAGCGAGCTGTTCGAGGCCGAGGACGTCCGCGAGGCGCTGACCGTGCCGCCCGAGGTGCCGGTGGTCGTCATGGACGCCCGGCGGAAGGTCACCGTGGTCGAGGCGCTGCTCGCGCTGGTCGCCCGGGCGCTGGAGACCACCCCCGAGTAGCACTCGCCCCCGCAGACCTCCTCGTAGAGAAAGAGAACAGACCGCGATGCGGAAGATACTCGTCGTCGGAGCCGGGCAGTCCGGGCTCCAACTCGCCCTCGGCCTCCAGTCGCGGGGGTACGAGGTCACCCTCATGTCCAACCGCACCGCCGACGAGATCCGGTCCGGCCGGGTCATGTCCACGCAGTGCATGTTCCACACCGCCCTCCAGCACGAGCGCGACCTCGGACTGAACTTCTGGGAGTCCGAGGCGCCCCGGATCGAGGGCCTCGGCGTCTCCGTCGCCGCCCCGGACGCGAGCAGGGCGGTGGACTGGGTCGGCCGGCTCGACGGCTACGCGCAGTCCGTCGACCAGCGGGTGAAGATGGCCGGCTGGATGGAGGTGTTCGCCCAGCGCGGCGGGCAGCTCGTCGTGCACGGCGCCGCCGTCTCCGACCTGGACTACTTCGCCCGCACCTACGACCTGGTGCTGGTCTCGGCCGGCAAGGGCGAGCTGGTCTCGCTGTTCGAGCGGGACGCCGACCGCTCCCCGTACGCCGAACCGCAGCGCGCCCTCGCGGTGGCCTATGTGCACGGGCTGGGCCCGCGCCCCGAGCACCCGGAGTTCGACGCGGTCCGCTGCAACCTGGTGCCGGGTGTGGGCGAGCTGTTCGTGATGCCGACGTTCACCATCAGCGGCCGCGCCGACATCCTGTTCTGGGAGGGGCTGCCGGGCGGCCCGCTGGACGTCTTCCAGGGCGTCCGCGACCCCTCCGAGCATCTGGCGCTCACCCTGGAGCTGATGGAGCGGTACACGCCCTGGGAGTACGCCCGCGCCACCAAGGTCGAACTGACCGACGCCGGCGCCACCCTGGCGGGTCGCTACGCGCCGACCGTGCGCAAGCCGGTGGGGCACCTGCCCGGCGGCGGGCTGGTGCTGGGCGTCGCCGACGTGGTGGTCGCCAACGACCCGATCACCGGCCAGGGCTCCAACTCGGCCGCCAAGTGCGCCGCCTCCTACCTGGAGTCCATCGTCGAGCACGGTGGCGCGCCCTTCGACGAGGCCTGGATGCGGGCCGCCTTCGACCGGTACTGGGACACCGCGCGGCACGTCACCAAGTGGACCAACGCCATGCTGGCCGCCCCGCCCGAGCACGTACTGAACCTGATCGGCGCCGCCGGCCAACTCCCGCCCGTGGCCGACCGGTTCGCCAACGGCTTCAACGACCCGGCCGACTTCGAGGAGTTCTTCTACGAGCCGGCGAAGGCCGAGGCCTACCTCGGCTCGGTCGCGGCGGCCGGCTGACGGCGGCCCGCCGGTCTAGGCGCGCCCCCCTTCCGCGTCGTACCCCTCGTCGGAGCCCGCCGCCGCCCCGGCGGGGAGCTCCGGCGGGGTGTAGCCGGCCAGCGGGCGGTCGGCCGGATCCGGGCGTACGGCGCCGAGCAGCGGGTTCGCGGCCAGCGGCGAGACCTTGACCCGGCCGCCGGGCCTCGGCGCCTGGATGACCTTTCCGTCGCCCAGGTAGAGCGCCACATGGGTGGCCTTGGGGAAGTAGACGACCAGGTCACCGGGGCGCAGCGAGCGCAGCGGCACCCGGGGCAGGGTGCGCCACTGCTCCTGGCTGGTGCGCGGGATGGCCCGCCCGGCCGACGCCCAGGCCTGGGAGGTCAGCCCCGAGCAGTCGAAGGAGCCGGGGCCCTCGGCGCCCCAGAGGTACGGCTTGCCGATCTGGCCCGCCGCGTACGCCACTGCCCGGGAGCCGAGCGCGGAGGGCGCGGCCCCGCTGTCCGGGTCCAGCTCACCGGCGTCGACCAGGGCCCGCTGGGCGCCCGCCGTCTGCGCCGCCTCCAGCGCGGCCAGCCCGTCCACCTGCTCGGCCGACAGCCCGGCCAGCATCCGCTCGACCTCCCGCAGCCGGGCGGTGACCCCGTCCCTGGCCTGCTTGTGCCGGGCGGCGAGGGTCCGCTCCCGGTCCAGTGCGGTACGGGAGGCGGTGGCCAGCACCCCGGCCCGCTTCTCGCCCTCGGCCAGCCGTGCCACCAGCGCGGCCCGCTCCCGCGCGGCGCGCCGCACCACATGGTTCTCGGTCAGCGCGCGGTCGGGGTCGCGGGCGAAGAGCAGCCGCAGCGCGGCCGGCAGGGCGGTACGCCCCTGGTACTGCGCCCGGGCCAGCCGCCCCGCCTCCGCCCGGCCGCGCGCCAACGCCTCCCGGGTCCGGGTCAGATCGCCGGTCAGCTCGTCGGTACGGGTGCCGAGGGCCTTCAGCTCCTCCTCGGCGGCGTTGTACGCCTCGGTGGCCTCCTCGGCCTGCTGGTACAGCGTCCGCAGCCGCCCCAGCATCCCCGCCACCGACCCCGGCGCCGCCTGGGTGGCCGCCTCGGGCGCCATCCCAGCGGCCGACCCGGGCGCCTCCTCGGCCACCGACCCGGGCGCCTCCTCGGCGGCCGGCCCGGGCCCCTCCACCGTCCACGAGGGAACGGGTTCGGGGACGGGGTCGGGCGCCGGAGTCGCCACCGCCGATGGGGCGGTCGGCAGGGTGGCCGCCAGCGCGAGGGCGCAGACCGTCCGCAGAAGCCTTCCTGACATCACGTCACCTCCGCGTGGATGGTGCGTGACCAGGCGGCGGCAGATCATATGACTAGCGACGGACTGCGCCACCCGGCCCACCACGGCCACCCGTCCGGGGCCCACGTTCACCGCCGGGACGGCGGCCCGGCTCACCCGGCGTCGAGCCGGTGGTCCGCCCAGACATAGCTCTCCGGCAGCAGCTCCGCCACCGGCACGGCCCGGACCCGGTCGCCCGCGCCGACGATCACCCTCAGCCCCGGGAAGTAGTCCAGCAGCACCTGACGGCACCGGCCGCAGCGGGTGCGCGCCACCTCCGCGGCGGCCCGGACGAGCGCGTGGTCGAGCGGGTCGAGCGGTGCGGTCACGCCTGCCGCCTCGGCTTCGACCAGGGCCAGCGGATCTCGCGCGGCGGGCGGCCCTCGGGGGCGTACGCGTACTTCCAGCCGCGCCGCAGACCGAGCCGCCTGGTGTGGCCGGCGGCGACCCGGCGGTAGGCGTACACGGTGGGCGGGCCGCCGTCCTCGGCCGGGACGGGGACCTGGTACCAGGCCGGCGGGTGGCCGGTGGGGCCGGTCAGCACCGGCAGCACCTCGCCGTCCAGCGGGCCGCCGGTGAAGGGGGTGTTCTCGCTACGCACCCGTCCAGTGTCACAGCCGCCCCGCCCGGTGTCACCGCAGGTCCGGCCCCCGCTCCCACCGCGGCCTCACCGCCCGGCCGCCGTCAGAGCAGATGGGCCCCGTCGGCCACGACCGGGAGCACCCGGCGGGCCAGGGTGCCGACCGGGCCGTCCGCCGACTCCTGGGCGAGCAGCGCGGCGACCGCCGTCGCCGTCTCCGGGTCGGTGGCGGCCGTCGCGGTGAGCAGCGCCACCAGATGGTCCACCAGCCAGCCGCGCAGCTCCCCGGCGTCCGGGCGCTTGCCCTCGTCCAGCCAGATCAGCGAGGCCGCCTCCACCGCCGCTATCCAGGTGCGCACCATCATCCGCAGCCGGGGCCCGGGGGAGGGCATGCCCAGGTGGAGCAGGATCTGGTCGGCGGCGGCCCGGCGCACCTCGTCCACGATCGCGGTGGTCCGGGAGGTCTCGGCCACGCTGCCGCCCCGCAACAGCGCGCTGAACCCGGCGTCATGCTGGTCCACGAAGGCCAGATAACGGTCCAGCACCCGGGTCAGCCGCTCGGTGGGCGGCCCGGCGGGCGGTTCGGCGAAGCACAGCTCCAGCTCGTCGGCGGCCGAGCGGAGCGCCGCCTCGTACAACTCCTGCTTGCCGCCGGGGAAGTAGCGGTACACCAGCGGCCGGGACACCCCGGCCGCCTCGGCGACCACGTCCAGCGAGACCTCCTCGGGCGCCTGGTGCGCGAAGAGGGACAGCGCCACCCCGAGCAGCTGCCGGCGGCGCTCCTCGACACTGAGCCGTCGGTACGCGGGGGTGGCGGCACTGGTCATGTCCGCAGCGTAACCCCGGCCCGCCCCGGACCGGCGGGCGAAGGCCGTACGCACCCGGTCCGCCCCCTGCTTCAGGCCAGCAGCCCGGAACGGCGCCACATCGCGCGTCCCGGGCCGCGCAGCACCCCGATGTCGTCGAAGAAGTCGGTCAGCCGCTTGGCGCCGGACTGCATGACCTCCCGCCGGTGGCCGCTGGCCCGCACCTGGGCGACGGCCTCGCGGCGGTCCAGGCCCACGTTCTCGTACACCTGCGGGTTGACGAAGCAGACCGAGAACACCTTGGCGGCGTTCCCGCAGCTCAGCCGGGTCAGCTCCTGCTCCCAGCGCGGGGCGGTGACCATCTGGCGGCGCAGCTCCTCGCGGGCGTAGCGCACGTGCCGGGCCTCCTCCACGACATGGATGCGGGTCACCCCGCGCACGATCTGCTGGACCCGCTCGTCGGGGAAGGTGAGCCGCTGCATCCAGTCCAGGATCTCCTCGCCCAGCAGGGTCGCGGCGAACGAGCCCGGGGTGGTGGAGACGGACTTCAGGACGCGGGCGAGATTGTGGTAGACCCGGGGCACCTGGTACGCCGGGGCCCCGCCCTTCTCGATCATGCGGGCGAACATCATCGAGTGCCGGCACTCGTCGGCGATCTCGGTGAGCGCGTAGCGCACATGATTGCTGGTGACCGACTTGTCGTAGATATGACGGACCAGCAGCTGCATCAGGATGATCTCGAACCAGATGCCCAGCGAGGCGAGCGAGGCGGCCTCGTGCCGGGCCAGGTCCATCCGCTGCTCCTCGGACATCCGCCGCCACAGCGGGGTGTCGTAGAGGGAGAGCAGCTCCGGCGGCCAGAACCACTTGCCCGGCTCGGGCGGCGAGTCCCAGTCGAGCTCCTTGTCCGGGTCGAAGGAGTGCTTGGCCGACGCCTCCAGCAGCCGGGCCGCCACCTGCTCCCGGTCCCGGAGCGGCCCGAGCGCGTCGCTGAGCAGGCGGATGTCCCGTTCGGTCACGGCGGTCATGTCGTGTGCACCTCGCGGCGGGTCGGGTGGGGATCGGTGGGGTTACCGATGGTCACCTCTTATGAGACTGCTTGTCAGCAAGCCCGTCAATGCCTCGTACGGGACTTCCTCGGCCGATGGAGGGCGGTGGGGGGCGGGCCCCGGCCGCCCGTCGCCGCCCAGCACCGTCATCGCCGTCAGTGCGGTCACATAGTCTGACCGGCATGAGCATGCCGCCGCCTCCGCCCCACCAGCCCCCGAACCAGCCGCCCCATCAGCCGAGCGGCCCCTATGGCCCGTACTCCGGTGGGCAGCCCCAGCCCGGGCCGTACGGGCAGCCGGGGCCCTATGGGCAGCAGCCGGCTCCGGGGCCGTATGGGCAGCCGCCGGCGCAGGGGCCGTACGGCGGGGTGCCGCAGCAGTATCCGGGAGGCGGGCCGTACGGCGGGCCGGGTGGGCCGATGGGGCCGCCGCCGCGGCGGAAGCGGGGCGGGATGGTGGCCCTGCTGGTCATCGGCGGGCTGGTGCTGCTCGGCTGCCTCGGCTACGGCGTGAAGATGATCGCGAGCGGGGTGGGCGGCGGCGACTCGGCCAAGCGCGGTTCCTCCGACGGCGGCAGCTCCAGCCGTGACTCCTCCCGCGGTGGCTCGTCCGGCGGCGGCTCCTCGAACGCCTTTCCGGCCGCCGAGTACAAGCTGACCGTGCCCAAGACCCTGCTGGACGGCGAGTACACCCTGCTCCAGGACATGAGCGAGAGCGAGGGCTCCAAGCTGACCCAGGAGTCCACGTCGACCACCCGGGCCGACGGCGCGGCCATCGGGCAGTACACGGCGCAGGGCGCGAGCGGCGGCAAGGTGGTGGTCCTCTCCGGCTTCTACGGGCAGGTCAAGCGGCCGGACCAGGAGCGCGGCTCGGTGCTGCGGGGCGCGGCCACCGCGGAGAACGCCCGCGTGGAGCAGCCCGCCCAGGACGTCACCCCGGCCGGTGCGGACACCACCGTCGAGTGCGCGGTGCTCTCCGCCGCCGGGGCCGGGGCCGGCCAGCGTGTGCTGTTCCCCATGTGCGCCTGGGGGGACGAGAACACCGTGGCGGGCGTGGCCTTCATGGACACCGCCCGGCTGGACGGCAAGGCGGGCGACTTCGACCTGGCCCAGGCCGCCAAGGACACCCTGAAGATCCGCACCGAGACCCGCACCCCGATCAGCTGAGGCACCCCGGCCGACGCGGAGCGAGCCGCCACCGCGTCACCGTCCCCGTAGCGCCGCCGCCATCACCGCGCGGGCGATCGGCGCCGCGCTGCCGCCGCCGCTGATGTCCTGGCGCTTGGCCGCCGCGTCCTCCACCACCACCGCGACGGCCACCGCCGGCCGCACCTCGTCCGGGTCCTTCGCCCAGCCGATGAACCAGGCGTACGGGGTGCCGATGTTGTCCATGCCGTGCTGGGCCGTGCCGGTCTTGCCGCCGACGATCGCCCCGGGGATGGCCGCCCGGCGGCCGGAGCCGCGCTCCACCGCCTCCACCGTCAGCCGCTGGAGCACCCGTGCGGTCGTCGGGCGCATGGCCCGCCGGTAGGAGGTGCGCAGCTGGCGCCGTACGGTGTCGCCGCCGGCCGTGGTGGTCCGCTCCACCAGGTACGGGTGGGCGATCTCGCCCTCGTTGGCGACCGCCGCCGCCACCATCGCCATCTGGAGCGGGGTGGCCCGGGTGTCGTACTGCCCGATGGAGGACAGCGCCAGCCGGTCCACCGTCAGCTCCCGGTCGAAGTGGGACCGGGCCACCGCCGAGGGCACCCGCAGCGAGCCGTCGTTGAAGCCGAACCGCCCCACCGCCTCCAGCATCCCGGGCAGCCCCACCGTCACCCCGAGGTGGGCCATCACCGTGTTGCAGGACCAGCGGATCGCGTACGCCAGTGAGGCCCTGCCGCAGCCGGTCGCCTCGTTCGGCAGCCGGGTGCGGGTGCCGGGCAGCAGATACGGCTCCGGGGCACCGGTCGGGCCGTCCGGGTCCTCGACCACCCCGGACTCCAGCGCCGCCGCGGCCGTCACCAGCTTGAAGGTGGAGCCGGGCGGATAGGTCTGCCGCAGCGCCCGGTTGAGCATCGGCTGGTCGCTACGGGCGTTGAGCCGGGCCCACGCCCCGGTGGTCCTTCTCCCCGTACCGGAGAGCGCCGCCGGGTCGTAGGAGGGGCTGGAGACCAGGGCGAGGATCCGCCCGCTGGACGGCTCCAGGGCGGCGACCGCCCCGCGCTTGCCCCGCAGGCCCTCGAAGGCGAGCCGTTGCAGCGGTGCCTCGATGGTGGTCTCGACGTTCCCGCCGGGCGCGCGGGTGCGGCTGAACTCCCGCCACAGCGGCAGCGCGGTCAGCATCGCGCTGGTCCCGGCCAGCACGGTGTCCTCGGTGTGTTCGAGGAGGGTGGTGCCGTAGGTCTGCGAGGAGTAGCCGGTGACCGGGGCGTAGAGCGGTCCCTCGGTGTAGGTCCGCTCATGGCGCAGCCGCCCCCCGGAGTCCCGGGAGCCGGTCACCGGCCGCCCGCCGACCAGGATGTTCCCGCGCGGCTCGGCGTAACGGGCCAGCGCGGGCCGCCGGTTGGCGGGGTTCTTGTCCAGTACCGGGGCCTCGACCAGCTGCACCCGGACGGCGTTGACCAGCAGCGCGGCGAGCAGCAGCAGGCAGAGCCCGGCGGCCCGGCGGATACAGGGGATCACCGGCGGGCCTCCGTATGACCTGCGACAGGGACGGGGATCACCGGCGGGCCTCCGCACGGCCGACGGCGGAGGCGGGGGCGCCGGTCAGGGTGGGCGGCGGGTCCGGGGCGCGGGCCGAGTCGCTGACCCGGACCAGCAGCGCCACGATGATCCAGTTGGTCACCACCGACGAGCCGCCCTGCGCCAGGAAGGGCATCGCCATCCCGGTCAACGGGATCAGCCCCATCACCCCGCCCGCGATCACGAACACCTGGAGCGCGGGCACCGTGGCGAGCCCCGTGGCCAGCAGCCGCCCGAACGGGTCCCGCAGGGCGAGTGCGGTGCGGTAACCGCGCGCCACGAACAGCGCGTAGAGCAGGAACAGCGCGGTCAGCCCGACCAGCCCCAGCTCCTCCCCGGCGGTGGCCAGGATGAAGTCGGACTTGGCGGCGAAGCCGATCAGCACCGAGTCGCCCCGGCCCAGACCGGTGCCCAGCATCCCTCCGGCGGCGAACGCGAAGAGGGACTGGGCCAGTTGGCCCGGCCCCCGCCCCGCCTCGATGGAGGCGAAGGGGTGCAGCCAGTCCTCCACCCGGCCGTGCACATGCGGCTCCACGCTGCCGACGGCGAACGCCCCCGCCGAGGCGAGCAGCAGGCCCACGGCCACCCAGCTCGCCCGCCCGGTCGCCGCGTACAGCACGATCACGAACATCCCGAAGAACAGCAGCGAGGTGCCGAGGTCCCGCTCCAGCACCAGCACGCCCACACTGACCAGCCAGATCGTCACCACCGGGCCGAGCACCCGGCCGGGCGGCAGCCGCATCCGCCCCCGCGGACCGCCGTCGGCCCCCGGCAGCGCGTCCAGGTCCCGGTGGCCGCGATGGCCCCGGGCGGCCAGGGCGTCCCGGTTGGCGGCGAGATAGGCGGCGAAGAACACCGCCAGCAGCACCTTGGCGAACTCGCCCGGCTGGAACGAGAGCGGCCCCACCCTGATCCAGATCCGGGCCCCGTTCACCTCGGGGAAGAGGATCGGCACGGCGAGCAGCAGCAGCGCCGCCGCGCCGCACACATACGCGTACCGCTGGAGCGCGCGGTGGTCGCGCAGCGCCGCCACCACGGCGATGAACAGCGCCACCCCCAGGGTGGACCACACCAGCTGGGTGGGCGCCGCCCGGTCGGCCGGGGTCTCCAGGTCCAGGCGGTAGATCAGGACCAGGCCCAGCCCGTTGAGCAGTACGGCGATCGGCAGCAGCAGCGGGTCGGCGTACCGGGCGCACAGCCGTACGGTGAGATGCGCGAGCAGCGCGAGCAGCCCCAGCCCGGCCCCGTACCGGGCGGCGTCCGGCGGCACCGCCCCGTCCCGGGCGAGGCCGACGGCGACATAGCCGTAGACGGCGATCAGCACGGCGCCGACGAGGAGGCACAGCTCCACCCCCCGGCCCCCGCGCACCCCGCGCGTCCCGCCGGGGCCGATGGCGTCGCCGTGGCCGGTCGGTGCGATGGCGGTCATGCCGGGAACCTAGCAAGGGAGGGATGATATGTCCGGTATGCGGCCTCCTGTGGTGAGGCCTCCCTCCAGGGCCCTCGGTCCAAGGTCCCGGCTCCGATGGTCCCCCTGCCCGACGGCGGGCACCCGCCACCCGGCGCAGGATGGGCGGCGTCCGGAACGCCCACCGACCAGGACCGCGAGGCGACGATGACGACCACTGAGGACACCAGCGGCACCCTGGACGAGGCGCTGGAGCGGCTGCACCGCACCGGGCCGGAGTTCCAGGGCTGGCTGAGCAACCACGGGCCGATGGTGGTGGAGGCGCTGGTACGGGGCGGGCAGTCGCGCCGGGTGCACCGCTGGCTGGACCACTACCAGCGCAGGCTGCACGAGATGCCCGCCCGCACCGAGGAGGTCACCCCGGAGAACTGGCGGGAGGCGCTGGGCGACCCGGCGCGGATCACCGACTGGACCGACCACTTCCGCCGCGAGACCGCCGAGCGGCCCTGGCGGGAGGTGCTCACCGAGTGGTGGCCGCGGCTGCTGCCCGGCATCGCGGCCGGCGCCACCCACCCGGTCATCCGCACCGGCCACGCCGTGCACGCCCTGCTCGGCGGCGAGGAGACCGAACCCCGTACCGGCGAACTCGCCCACGCCCTCGGCTACTGGGCGGCCCGCCACCAGCCGCTGCCCCCGCTCACCGAGTGGCCGGCCCCCGCCGGGATCACGGCCGCCCTGGACGCCGTACCGCCCGTCCCGCACCAGGAAGGCGGCATCCTCGGCCGGCTGGACCAGCTCACCGGGCTGCCCCAGGCGCCCGCCGCCGACGGCCCGGAGCAGGCGCGGGCGCGGCTCACCGAACTGGTCGCCGCCGCGACGCACCGCTACGGCACCCACGGCCACGGCGATCCGGTCATGCTGGTCCACGCCGCCACCGCGCCCAACGCCGTACTGCGCACTCTGCCCGCGCTGCCCCGGGAACTGTGGCCGGCCTCGCTGGCGGCGGCCTGGAGCGCCTCCGCCGCGGTGACCGCCGCCTACACCCCGGCCGTTCCCCGGGCCCTGGCCGCCTCCCGGACCCCGGCCGACGCCGGGGAACTGCTGGCCCGGGCGGCGGCGCACGGCGACGACCACGCCATCAAGTTCGCCGACACCGCGCTGGCCGTGGGCGACCCGGCGGCCATCGGCGCGGCCCTGCACGCCCTGGAGCTGATCCCCCCGGCCGACGACTGACCACCGCTTCCCCGTGGGTCAGTCGGTCAGCTCGCGGAGGGTCAGCCGGGCGACCGCGCCGCCGCCCGGCGCGTTGGCGAAGGACAGCTCCGCGCCGATGACCGCCGACTGGCCCGCCGCGATGGTCAGACCCAGCCCGTGCCCCTTGCTGCCGCTCTCGGTGCGGAACCGCTGCGGCCCGTGCTCCAGCAGATACGGCGGAAAGCCCGGTCCGTGGTCCCGTACCGTCACCACCGGCCCGTTCACCACGACCACCACCGGCGGCCGGCCGTGCTTGCGGGCGTTGGCGACCAGGTTGCCGAGCACCCGCTCCAGCCGCCGCCGGTCCGTCTCCACCCGGGCGTCCCGCACCACCCGCACCCGGACCTCCCCGTCACCCACCGCCCGTACCGCGCGCTCGGCCAGCGGGCCCAGCGCGCACACCTCCGCGTCCCGTTCCTCCGAGCCGGTGTCCAGCCGGGAGATCTCCAGCAGGTCCTCGGTCAGCGCCCGCATCGCCCGCACCCGGTCCCGTACCAGCTCCGCGGGCCGCCCCTCGGGCAGCAGCTCCGCGGCGGCCCACAGCCCGGTCAGCGGGGTGCGCAGCTCATGCGCCACATCCGCGGTGAACCGCTGCTCGCTCTGCAGCTTGCCCTGGAGGCTGGAGGCCATGGTGTCCAGCGCCCCGGAGACCGTCGCCACCTCGTCCTTCCGGCGGGACGGGTCCCCGGTGCGCGGATCGCCCACCCGGGCGTCCAGGTCGCCCCGGCTGATCCGCCGCGCCACCTGCGCCGTCAGATGCAGCCGCCGGGTCACCCGGGTCACCGCGAACGCGCCGAGCACCAGGGTCGCCCCGATGGCCAGCACCGATGAGCCCACGATCGCCTGGTCCAGCCCGCTGATGGTGCCCGCGCTCTGCGAGTAGTCCAGCCGGACGCCGAGTGCCCGGCCGTCCGCCGGCCCGGCGGCCCACATGGTCGGGTGGCCGGCGTGGTCGGCCACCACCGTGCCGCGCTCGCCGGCGGCGGCCAGCCTCCGCAGCGAGGGCGGCATTCCGGCCGGATCCACCCCCGCGTACGAGGGCAGCGGGTCGCCCGCCTCATAGGCCCGGGTGACGTCCTCCAGCCGGCCCAGCGCCTTCTCCCGGGCCGTGTCCACGGTCTGCCGGGTCACCGAGGCGTGCACCAGCGCGCCCAGCATCGCCGCGAGCGCACAGCACATCACGGTGATGAAGGCGGCGGCCTTCCAGGTGAGCGTCGCCGTCCAGGCCGGCAGCCGGGGCATCCGCATCACCGCGCCCCGGAGGGGGAGGCCTCCGCCGACGGGGAGCCGGACGGGGTATCGCCACGGGACGGGGCCGGGGACGGGGAGCCGGACGGCCTGGCGCTGCTACGGGAGGGGGCCGGCCGGACCCGTACGATCTCGTCGCTCGCCGGGAGCATCGCCCGCTGGCGGGCCTCCCAGGTCCAAGTGGTCCGGTACTCGTAGCCGGGGATGCCCGCCGAGACCGCCCGGACCACCAGGCTCCGCCCGGCGATCTGCACGCCCACCACCTGGTCCTCGTCGGACAGGATGCGGGTCAGCCCGCCGCGCTCCGGCATATAGACCCGCAGCCCGGTCTGCTGCTCCTCCATCCGGACCGCGACGATCAGCTCGTCCCGCCCGTCCCCGGTCAGGTCCCGGTAGTACGGCCGCAGCACCGGGCACTGCGCCGGGTGCTCGCGGCACTCGCGGATCCGGCGGACGGTCGTCCGGTAGACCCCGTCCTCGCCCCGGAACTGGTCCGGATCGGCCTTCAGCTCCGCCTGGACCACCGCGACCGGGTCCGCCTCGCGCACGTCCCCGCTCGGCAGCCGGATTTCCGGGACCCGCTCGGTCTCGCCCTCGCCGTAGTCGTACGGGGGAGCGGTGACCGGCGGCAGGTCCGGCCAGAGCCGCACCGGTCCGGCGGCCGTGGGCGTCGGCCCGGCGCTCTCCAGCCCGCCCGCGTCACCGCACCCGGTGAGGACCGCCGCCGACAGCAGGACAGCGGCCCGGACCGCCGTACGAGTCCTGCGGGAGCGGGGCGGAGTGGCCGTTGGCGGCGGGCGGCGGCTCACGTGCGCGGTGCTCCTCGTGCTGGCGACCCCTTCCGGCGGGGACGGCGGGGCGGACGATCTGATCCGCCGCCCACCTTATGGCGCGGGAACCTGATGTGGACGTTAGGTGCCTTTTGTCCACAGCCGCTCACCCCACCTGACCGGAGCCGCCACCCGACCGTCTCCTGGTCGGCTTCCGGTCGGCTTCCGGTCGGGCGCGCCTGACCGCCGCACCCGGCCGCCTCCCGGCGCCGCACCCGGCCGCCTCCCGGCGCCGCACCCGGCCGCCTTCCGGTCGGCCGCCCGGCCGCCTCCCGGCACCCCACCTGCCGTCTCCTGGTCGGGCGCGCCTAGTCGGCGCACCCGGCCGCTTCCCGGCCAGCCGCACCCGGCCACTTTCTGGTCGGCCCGCCCGGCGCCGCACCCGGCCGCCTTCCGGTCGGCCCGCCCGGCCGTCTCCCGGCGCCGCACCTGCCGTCTCCTGGTCGGGCGCGCCCGACCACCGCACCCAGCCGCCTCCCGGGCAGGCGCACCCGGCCGCCGCACACGGTCGGCTCCTGGCGCCGCGCCCGCCCCGCCGGGCCCCCCGCCCCGCCGGGCCCCCCGCCCCGCCGGGCCCCCGCTCAGCGTCCCCGGTCCTCCGGGCCGGCGGCCCGGTACGCGTCCAGCAGCTCCCGCTCACGCCCGGCGCTGAGACCGGCGCGGCGGGGGCGGTCCAGGCCCTCGGCGCGCTCCCACTCCAGGGTGTCGGCCAGCACCTCCGCCACCGGGCGGTTGCGCAGCCCGGCGGCGCGGGCCGCGGCGCCGCTGCGTGCCGAGAAGCCCTCCCAGCCCGGCATGACCGCCCACATCGCCAGCGACTCCTCGCCCATGAACTGCCCCACCCCCTGC
The DNA here is from genome assembly GCF_023218175.1 of Streptomyces lichenis. Taxonomy (GTDB): domain Bacteria; phylum Actinomycetota; class Actinomycetes; order Streptomycetales; family Streptomycetaceae; genus Streptomyces; species Streptomyces lichenis. The sequence continues at coordinate 122,951 of NZ_JALPTH010000006.1, forward strand.
TCCAGCAGCCAGTCCCGCCCGGCGCCCACCACCGAGCCGGTGTGGCCCCCGGCGGCGCGGGACAGCTCGACCCACTCCCCGAACGGGACGACCGGGCCCACCGCGTCGAAGGTGCCGGTGGTCCCGGCCGTCGCGGCGTCCAGCAGCCAGGCCGCCAGATCCCGTACGTCCACGGCCTGGGTCGGCAGCTCGGGGGTGGCCGGGACCAGCATGGACCCGTGCGGGTCACGCGCGGCCCGGGCGGCCCAGTAGCCGGTGCGCCCGGTGTGGTCGCCCGGACCGCCGATCAGCCCCGCCCGGGCGATCAGCAGCCGGTCGCCGACCGCCGCGGTGGACGCCTGCTCACAGGCGGCCTTGGCCTCGCCGTAGGCCTCCCGGTCCACCTCGGCGCGGTCCGTCGGGTCGAGCAGCGCCGCCGACTCGTCGGCGCCCACCACCGCGTGCGAGGCATACGCGCTGACGGACGACACATACGTCCAGTGCCGGGCCCGGCCGCCGAGCGCGTCCAGCGCCTCCCGGACGAACCCGGGCTGCCAGGACACCTCCACCACCGCGTCCCAGTCACGGTCCCGCAGCGGCGCGTACGCGGCCGGGTCCCGCCGGTCCGCGACCACCAGCTCCGCGCCCTCGGCGATCTCCCCGCTCTCCCCGCGGGCCAGACAGGTCACCCGATGGCCGCGCGCCACCGCCTGCCGGGACAACTCCCGCCCCAGCCAGGCCGTTCCACCCAGAACCAGCATCTCCATGGCATCCATGGCGCCAGCCAAGCACCCACCCGGCCCCTGCCCCCAGCGGACTTCGCCGACAGCGGACCCCGTTCGCCCGGAGCGGACCACCCGCCCGTCCGGGCGCGGTGAGCGCCGCCGTCAACGGATGCCGTCACACCGCCCCGGCGAGCAGCCGCTCCGCCTGCCCGAAGTCGAGCTTGCGCTCCGCACCGCAGGCGGTGCACTGGGTGCTGTAGGAGGTGGAGACCCGGAACAGCGGTACGAAGAACAGGGTGAACTTCGTGGTCCGCTTGCGCAGCGGATGCGCCACCCGGGCGCCGCAGTCGCCGCACACCAGGCTCAGCACGGCCAGTTGGCGCAGATACGCCTTGGTACCGAAGAGGACGAGCATCCGGCACCTCCCTCTCCACTCGCGTTCCCGACCTGCCCAACGTCCCCGTCAGGCGAGTCGTTCCCCGCCGTGCTCCCGGCCGTGGCCCAGCGCCCGCCGGCAGAGGGCCAGCAGTTCCTCGTCCCGGTGGATGTCCTGGTGGCCGGCGAGCTGCCCGGCCACCTGCTCGGCGGCGTTGTGCCGGCGCGGCCGGGCCAGCTCGGCCCGTAGCAGCGCGGCCGCCTCCGCCGGGACCGGGCCCCGCTCGGCCAGGCAGCGCGCGACGGCCGGCCTGACGTGACGGTTCTCCTGCCAGGCCGCCACCAGCACCGGCAGCGACTCCTCCGCGCTGCCCGTCACCGCCCACAGCGCCGCCGCCGCGTCCACCCGCACCGACGCGTTCGGCGCCATCATGCAGCTCCGCAGCTCGGCGGCGGTCGCCCCGGCGGCAGGTCCCATCGCGCCCGCCACCTGCGCCGCCCGCCGCCGGTGCCCGGCGTCCGGGTACCGCAGCAGCACGCGCAGCCCCGGCACCGCGGTGTCCGCGTCCGCCTCCACCGCCCACAGCGCCCGGGCCGCCGCGGCCGCCACCGCCGGGGAGCCGTGCGCCAGCAGGGTCCGCAACTCCCCGGCGGCCGCCCCGCGCGCCTCCGCGCCGATCGCGGCCAGCGTCAGCAGCGACCGCTCCACCATCCGGTCCCGCTGCGCCGCCGGGGCGCCGTGCAGCATCCGCAGCACCTCCGGCAGGGCCTCGGCCCCGCCCACCCGGGCCAGCGCCGCGAGCAGCGGCTCCGCCGTCTCCGCGAGCCTGCCGTCCAGCGGCAGCCGGGCCAGCCTGCGCCGCAGCGCCGGCACCAGCGGGGCCGCCGCCCCGCCCAGCCGGGGGATGGCACGCAGCAGCCGGCCGTCCGGCTCCGGATGCCCCAGTGCCCGGGCCAGCCCCGGCACCGCCCGGGCGTCCCCGGCCCGGGCGAGCGCCAGCAGGGCGTGGCCGCCCGTGCCCAGCCCGTCGTCCTGCTCGGCCGCCCACGGGGCGGTGGCCAGGGCCGCCGCCTCCGCCAGCGCGTCGGACGCCGGACGGGCCAGCGCGAACAGCTCCTCCAGTCGGACCGCGGCGGCCCGGGCCAGCCAGGGGTCCGCCTCCGCGAGCTGCGCCCCGATCAGGGCCACCACCTCGTCGTACGAACCGCGCCACACGCGGAGCAACTCGCCGCAGACCCAGACCGCGTCGGCGCGCCGGCCCCGGTCGGGACTGCGCAGCTGCACGGTGACCAGGGCGGTGCGGTCGGCGACCCGGTCGTTCAGGGCGCCGTGCAGGGTACGGAGCAGATCGTCCGCCCAGGCAGTGCCCCGTTCGCCCCGCTCACCGGCCCGGGGCCCCTCCCGCGACGGCCGCGCCTGCCCCAGCAGGATCGGCGCCGGCTCGGCGGCCCCGTCGGCCCCCGGCCCGTAGACCTCCCCGGGCAGGGCGTCGAAGGGGCCGCCCGCACCCTCCGGCGGCACGCCCCAGGCGGACCGCGCCCAGATGGCGAAATCCAGCCCCTCAGGCTCCCCGTACCCGCCGTACCGTGCGCCGGCGGACGGCTCCGGCGCGGACGGTCCCAGCGCTCCCGGCGCGGGCGCCCCCTGCGCGGACGCTCCCGTCGCGGGCGCCTCCCGCAGGGCGGCGAGCAGCTCGGTGACCCGGGCAACCACATCCCCCGGCAGCCGGGCCGGGGCGCAGCGGGCCAGCCGGGTCAGCGCGGCCAGCCGGACCGCCGGGTCCTGGGCGGCGCCCATCAGCCAGCCCAGCCAGTCGGTGATCTCGTCCCGCAGCGAGGCGTACCGCAGCGCCAGCCGCCCGATCGCCTCGACCAGCGCGAGCCGCACCTCGGTCTCCGGCTCCGTGGTCAGCCGCTCCCGCAGCAGGCCTAGCACCCGGGCCGGGTCGCCGTGCATCGAGGCCAGCGCCCCCGGTACGGCCAGCCGCACCTCGGGGTCCCGGTCCCCGAGCAGCCCCACGAACACCTCCGCCCCGGCGGCGACCGCGGCCGAGGCCATGGCGTAGTTCGCCGCGTCCTCGAACCCCTCGTCCTCCGGGTCGAGCGCGGCCATCTCGTCGTCGCCGTCCAGGTCGATGCCGCCCACGCTGGCCAGCAGCTCCACCACGCAGCCCCGGTCCCGTACCGCCGGGTCCGCCACCAGCTCCAGCAGGAACGGGATGCAGGCGAGCGTGGAGTCGTACACATCGCCCTGGTGGTGGACGGCCCCGTACATGGCGTCGAGCGCCGCCTCACGCTCCCCCGGGTCGGCCGACGCGAGCCCGCGCAGCAGCCCGGGTACGTCGTCCGCCGGTCCGTAGGCATGACTCAACGAGGCCCAGTCGACCTCCTCGATCCCCCTGAACATGCCATCCCTCCCCGCCAGCCCTGCACTTGGGGGCAATAGTGCACCACAAGCCTGAGAGCGATGCCCCGGCAATCGGACACCTTTCAACGGCTTTTCCGCGAGTCGGCACGGGGTGCCGCACCTGGCCGAAAACCATCCCCGCCCGTCCCCGGTCAGCCGACGGGCCCGCGCCCGGGCGGGTCACCCTCCGGCCCCCGCAGCCGCAGCACGGTGGTCACGGTGTGCCGGGTGGTGCCCGTCGCCACCTCCGCCAGCAGGCCCGGTTCCACCTCGCGGTACGCCACATCGCCGAGCCCCACCGCCATCGCGGTGGCCTCCCCGCCGGTCGGCCGCCCGCGCAGCACCGCCCCCGCACCGGCCCGGAGCGCGGGCGGCAGCGGGCTGCTCACCACCGGTGTGTCGTCGTCCGGCAGCACCACCACCAGCGAGACCGGGCGCTCGGCGGGCCCGGTGAAGCCGACCACCGCCGCCTCCTGGGTGTCGGTGTGCCGCAGCTTGCGCCAGGCCCGTACGCCCGGCCGATACGGCTGGTCCAGCCGCTTGACGACCAGCCCCTCCACCCCGATCCCCGGCAGTGTCTCGAACCAGGTGGCGGCCAGTTCCGGGTCGGTGGTCATCGGTACCGGCTGGATCGGCGGCCCCAGTCCCCCCAGCAGCCCCACCAGCCCCTCCCGCCGCACCGAGTACCGCAGGGACCGCAGATCCTCGCCGCCCACCCCCAGCAGATCGAAGGCGGCGTACGAGGCCGGCAGCCGCTCGGCGAGTAGCGGCGCCCGGCCCGGGGTGGCGGCGGCCCGCCCCTGCACCGCGGCGAAGTCGATCCTGCCCTCCCGCCACACCACCACCTCCCCGTCCAGCACCGTCCCCTCCGGCAGCCGCCGCGCCGCCGCCGCCAGATCGGGGAACGCGCCGGTCACGATCCGCCCCGACCGCGCCTGAAGCACCACACCCCCCTCCCTCCCCCTCACCCCGCCCGTCCGGAACACCACCATCCGGTGCCCGTCGAACTTCGGCTCGTACGCCAGTCCCGCCTCACGCGGCAGGACGCCCACCGTCTCGGCCAGCGCGACCCGCACCGGCGGCGCCAGGGGCCCGAGCCCCCTCACGGCAGCCGTCCCGCGCGCTCCGGGTCGAGCAGCGGGGCCAGCAGATCCCCGTACCGCTCGAACCGCGCCGGCAGATCGGCGGGCAGGAACACCAGCCGCTCGGCGTCCCGGCAGGCGCCGACCTCCTCCCAGGTCACCGGCGCCGAGACGGCAGGCAAGCGACGGGCCCGCAGGGTGTAGGGGGCGGCCGTGGTCTTGGTGGCGGCGTTCTGGCTGTGGTCCACGAAGACCTTGCCGGGCCGCAGCGCCTTGGCCATCCGGTGGACGACCTCACCCGGCAGCTCCGCCTCCGCCTCCCGCGCCAGGCGCCGTGCGTAGGCGGAGACCCGCTCCGAGGGCGCCGGCTCCAGCGCCGCGTACAGATGCAGGCCCTTGGCGCCGGAGGTCTTGGCGTACGCCTCCAGCCCGTCGGCCGCGAGCCGCTCCCGCAGCCACAGGGCGACCCGGCAGCAGTCCACCACGGTCGCCGGCGCCCCCGGGTCCAGGTCCAGCACCAGCCGGTCGGCGATCGCGGGGGCGGCGGCCCGCCACTGCGGGGTGTGCAGCTCGGCCACCAGGTTCGCCGCCCACATCAGCGAGGGCAGGTCCTCGACCAGCACCTGGTGCGCGCCGGGGTCGTCGGAACGGGGCACCGGGGCGACCCTCACCCAGTCGGGCGTGCCGGGCGGCGGGTTCTTGGTGAAGAACAGCTGCCCGTCCGGGCCGTCCGGATAGCGCAGGAAGGAGAGCGGCCGGTCCCGCAGATGGGGGAGGAGACGGGGCGCGGCGGTGGCGTAGTAGTGCAGCAGCTCGCCCTTGGTCGTCCCGGTGGCCGGATGGATGACCTTGTCGAGGTTGCTGAGGGCCAGCCGCCGCCCCTCCACCTCCGTGATCGGCGTCATAAGATGAGAATCCCATAAAACCGTACAAACCATCCCCCACCCGAAAGGGATGAAAGTGCGATCCATCTGGAACGGCGCGATCTCGTTCGGCCTGGTCAGCATCCCCATCAAGCTGGTGAACGCCACCGAGAACCGCTCCATCTCCTTCCGTCAGGTGCACGTCGAGGACGGCGGCCGCATCCGCTACCGCAAGGTGTGCGAGCTGGACGGCGAGGAGGTGACCTCGGCGGAGATCGGCAAGGCGTACGAGGAAGCCGACGGCACCATGATCCCGATCACCGACGACGATCTGGCCGCCCTGCCGCTGCCGACCGCCAAGACCATCGAGATCGTCTCCTTCGTGGCGGCCTCCGAGATCGACCCCATGCAGATGGACACCGCCTACTACCTCTCCGCCAACGGGGTGCCGGCGGCCAAGCCGTACACCCTGCTGCGCGAGGCGCTCAAGCGCAGCGACCGCGTGGCCATCGCCAAGTTCGCCCTGCGCGGGCGGGAGCGGCTGGGCATGCTGCGGGTCGTCGACGAGGTGATCGTGATGCACGGGCTGCTCTGGCCGGACGAGATCCGCCGCCCCGAGGGCGTCGCCCCGGAGACCGACGTCACGGTGCGCGACGCCGAACTCGACCTCGCCGACGCGCTGATGAACACCCTCGGCGAGGTGGACCTCGACTCACTGCACGACGACTACCGGGAGGCGGTCGAGCAGATGATCGCCGCCAAGGCCGAGGGCGTCGAGGAGCCCACCCCCGCCCCCAAGGGCGAGCGCGGCGGCCAGGTCATCGACCTGATGGCCGCCCTGGAGAGCAGCGTACGGGCGGCCCGCGAGGCACGCGGCGAGGAGGAGGGCACCCAGGAGGGCGCCTCGGTCACCGAACTCCCCTCCCGCGAGCCGGAGAAGCCCGCCACCCCCTCCCGCGCCAAGAAGGCCCCCGCCAAGCCCAAGGAGCCCAAGTCCGCCTCCGGCAGCGGCTCGTCCACCGGCAAGACGGCGGCCAAGAAGGCGGCCTCCGCCTCCAAGTCGACCGCGAAGAAGTCGGCGGCCAAGACCACCGCCAAGAAGGCCGCCGCCAAGTCCGAGTCCGCGTCCCCGACCAAGCCCGCCGCCAAGTCCGGCCGCAAACGCGCCTCCTGAACCCGCCGGGCCCACCCAGTCCCCAGACCGACCGATCCAATCCGCCCCACCCCCCACTCCGAATCCTTCGCGACCCGCCCCCTCGTACCGACCTCCGTACCGGCGCACCGCCACGGGAACCGCACACTGGTCCCGTACGCCCCCGCACCCGTATCGGCCCGGTGCGCGCCGCCGCGCGCGGCGCTTCGCGAATGGAGACCCCATGCCCAAGTCCCCCGAAGTCGGCTCCCCCGTCCCCGACTTCACCCTCTCCGGCGGTGTCCTGGCCGACGGCGACTTCCAGCGCCGCGACTACACCCTCTCCGCCGAGCAGGGCACTTTGCTGGTGCTCGCCTTCTACCCCGGGGACGACACCTCCGTCTGCACCCGGCAGCTGTGCTCCTACTCCTCCGGCTTGGAGGCGTTCACCGACCTCGGGGCCCAGGTCTGGGGCATCAGCCCGCAGGGCGTGGACAGCCATGAGTCCTTCGCCCGCCGGCACGGCCTGCGCATGCCCCTGCTCGCCGACCCCGACCGCACGGTGGCCCGCTCCTTCGGCATCACCGCCCCCGGCATCGGCCTCCGCCGGGCGGTCTTCCTGGTCGACGCCGACTCCATCCTGCGCTGGAAGCACGTCTCCCTGCTGGGCGCCACCTTCCAGAGCGTCGAAGAGCTCTCCCGCCACCTGGCAGCGGCCCGCACCTGAGGCCGCCGCGACGGGGCGCCGAACGCAGGCACCCCGCCGGCCGTCCGCGCCGGAGGCACCCCGCCCCCCAGCCAGGGCACCCCGCCCACCGGAGGGCACCCCGCCCCCCAGCCAAGGCATCCCGCCCACCGGGGGCATCCCGCCCACCGGAGGGCCACCCCTACCCCTCCCCTGCCCCCTCCACCGCGATCGCCGTCAGCACCAGCCCGCCCTTCGCCATCCACCGCCCGGAGAACCCGGTCAGCGGCCGGCCCAGCAACTCCGGCCCCGGCACCAGGATCCGCGCCTCGAAGGTGCCGTCCGCCAGGATCGCCACCGAGGCCTCCTGGAAGTCCAGGAACCGCCGGGCCAGCGGGAACCACGCCTTGTACACGGACTCCTTGGCGCTGAACAGCACCCGGTCCCAGGCCGGTCCGCCCGCCGGCAGGGCGGCCATGGCCGTCAGGTCCTCCGGGCGGGCGATGGCCTCCAACACCCCTTCCGGTACGGGTGCGTCCGGCTCCGCGTCGATACCCAGCGCGGCCACATCGCCGACCCGCGCCACCGTGGCGGCGCGGTAGCCCGCGCAGTGCGTCATGCTGCCCACGACACCGTCCGGCCAGCCGGGCGCCCCCCGCTCCCCGGGCAACAGCGGCGCCGGCGGGTAGCCGAGCTTCGCCAGGGCTTCCCGCGCACACGCGCGCACCGTGGTGAACTCGACCCGCCGCTTGGCGACGGCCCGAGCGATCACCGCCTCCTCCTCCGGAAACAGCGGCGTCTCCAGCCGATCCCCGAAAGTGTGGACGCTCACCACACCCACCGGCAGCAGCTCCTCGATCACGCCCCCACCCTCCCCGCGACCTCGTCCGGCACATCCCGCGCCGGCACGATCTGCCGCGCCAGGTCCTCCCGCAGCCCGAACCGGCGCCACTCGCGCGGATAGCCGAGCGAGACCTCCTCGAACCGCACCCCGTCGTACACCGTCCGCCGGGGGATGTGCAGATGGCCGTAGACCACCGCCTCCACCCCGAACCGGGTGTGCCAGTCGGCCGTCCGCTCCGTCCCGCACCACTGCGCGAACTCCTGGTACGTCATGATCCTGGTCGGCTCCCGCACCAGCGGCCAGTGGTTGACCAGCACCAGCGGCAGATCGCCCGCCACCTCCGCCAGCCGCCGCTCGCTCTCCGCCACCCGCGCCGCACACCACTCCGCCCGCGACGCGTACGGGTCCGGGTGCAGATAGAACTCGTCCGTGCACACCACACCCGTCTCATGGGCGTACGCCAGGGACTCCTCCACCGTTGACGTCCCCGGCGCCAGCCAGGAGTAGTCGTACAACGTGAACAGCGGCGCGATCCGCACCGGCCCGCCCGCGCCGGTCCACACCGGGTACGGGTCCTCCGGCGTCAGCACCCCCAGCCGCCGGCACATCTCCACCAGCGCCTCATACCGCGCCACCCCCCGCAGCCCCAGCGAACCCCCCTTCCCCTCGTCCTTCTTCTCCACCGTCCACAACTCATGGTTCCCAGGCGCCCACACCACCTGCTCGAACCGGTCCCGCAGCAGCCCGAGCACCCACTCGACGTCCTCGAACCGCTCCCCGACGTCCCCCGCCACGATCAGCCAGTCACCCGGCGAGCCGGGCTCCAGCTTCTCCACGATCGCCCGGTTGTCCGCATACGACACATGCAGGTCGCTGACCGCACGCAGCACGCTCTCGGTCCCCCTCATCCCGCCAGCCTAACCCGCCCCCCACACGCCTCCCCGGGACCGCGCCCCCCTCGGGCACCTTCCCACCCCCTCCCACGTTGCCCCCTCACAACACCCGGCACTCAGCAGTCACAGGGGGACCGCATGCGCAAGATACCGAGCAGGCCATGGGCCATCACCGCGCTGGTGGTGGCCCTCGCCGCCGCCGGCCTCGGGATGTACTGGTTCCAGCCCTGGAAGCTGTGGCAGGACGAGACCCTCCACGAAGCCCTCCCCGAGGCCACCGCCCCCACCACCCCCGGCTCCACCTCCACCCCCACCCCTCCCCGGACCCTGGCGACCGGCGACCTCATCAGCCACGAGCACACCACCTCCGGCACCGCCAAGCTCGTCCGCCTCGGCGACGGTTCACACGTCGTACGCCTGGAGGGCCTGGACACCAGCAGCGGCCCCGACCTCCGCGTCTGGCTCACCGACGCTCCCGTCAAGAAGGGCCGAGCCGGCTGGTTCGTCTTCGACGACGGCAAGCACCTCAGCCTGGGCAAGCTCAAAGGCAACAAGGGCGACCAGAACTACCCCCTCCCCACCGGCACCGACCCCGCCGACTACACCAGCGTCACCATCTGGTGCGACCGCTTCGACGTCTCCTTCGGCGCCGCGGAACTCACCCGCCGGACATAACCAGGAGTTCTTCTCCGCATTCTGCGGCTTGTCGCACTGAATCAGACCGCATGTCCGCCCTTGTGACGGCTGCGGCGCAACCAGAATGGTTCAGAGCAAACACCCGGCCCTCGCATTGTCTGACTGTGTGACTAATGTGATCGCGATGGAGGGGGAGTGCATGACGCAGGCGGAGAGCACCGTACGACCCGACGTGGTGACGACCGGCGAGTGGCTGCTGCAGCCGATCGGGCGCGCGATCAACGGAGGACCGACCCACTACGCCCATTCGATCGAGCGGGGCGTCGACCTTGCCGATCCCGAGTACGCGCAGCTGCTAGGGCCCGAGGCGGAAGACCTTGGGACGCTCTACCAGGGACGGCCTGCCCGGTTCTGGGGGTCGACATGGTCCACGACGGGTGGACGCGCGAAGAACAAGGCGATCGACAGCATCCGGCCCGGTGACGAGGTGTTGTTCATCTCCGAGAAGAAGGTCATCGCCCGTGCCAGGGTCGTTTTGGCCTTCCGCAACCGCGCCTTGGCGGAGAAGATCTGGGGCCTGGACAAGCTGGGCAGGGCCTGGGAGCACATGTACGCGGTCGACGATGTCGTGGAGACCGACCTGCTGGTGTCGGAACTCACCGGAGAGCTCGAGTGGAGGAAGTCCTGGGTCCAGGGGCTCAGCCGGCAGGTCGGCGACAAGGCGACCCGCATTGATGCGCTCCTCGGCAGGGAGCTGGCGGTCGTCCCGGGCCAGCGCTCCACCGGTCCGGACCGCCGCGCCACGGGGTCCGGCCTCGACCAGCAGGCACTTCTGCAAGCGATCACGGCTCTTAGGACCGACACCGCACCCGATGGGCCCGCCCGCCAGAAACCGCTCGCTCTGCTGTGGGCTGTCGGGCGGCTGACCGCGGGACGGGAGCGAATGACTCCCTGGGATGAGTTCGAGAACGAGGTCGGTCCTCTCCTCGACGAGTTCGGTGGTGCAGGTGAGGCACGGACACCGGAGTGCCCGTTCTGGCACCTTCGCAACAGCAGGCTGTGGGAAGTCCAGGGTGTCGATGTCGATGGCGCCGCGCCTTCGCCCGGCGCCTTGAGCGCGGCCGGAGCGCGGGCCGGCCTGAGCAGCGATGCCGCCCGGCTTCTGAAGAGGGCACGAACCCGGGCCCGTGCGGTCTCCCGTCTGATGTCCGAACACTTCGACAGCACCGAGGTGGACAAGACGGCGCTGCTCGAGCGCACCGGCCTCGGGGGCTACCTGAGCGCCAGTGGTGAGGGCCGCGACGACTCGTCCGGGCCCGGCCCCGTTGGTCGCCGTCCCTCCACTGTCTCCCGGCCGGACCGCGACCGGGACCTGCCCGCGCAGGTCAAGGAACTCTACGGTCATCGGTGCCAGGTGTGCGACGAAGTACTGGAGACGCGGGACGGCCTGATCAGCGAAGCCGCCCACATCCAGGGCCTGGGGCGCCCGCACGACGGCACCGACACCCTGGACAACATGCTCTGCCTCTGTCCCAACCACCACCGTCAGTTCGACAGGTTCGGCCTCTACATCGACGAGGACTGGTCGGTCCACTTGACGGGGACTGGGGAGCGCAGGTGGGAACGACTCAGAATCAACCCCGAACACGTGATCAGTCCGGAATTCGTCGCCTACCACCGTGAGCTGTGCCTCCGACCATGGTGATGCGGCTGACCGCGCGCCCCGGCGGACGGAGGGCAGCCCTCCCGCAGGGTGACGCGCCGTCGCTAGGGTGATCGGTCTGGCACGGAGGCAGGGGAGTACGGATGTCGGCGCGCAGCGAACGGAGTCGTAGGGCTGACATCGTGCGCTACTGGCGCGCGGTGGAGATGTTCAGCCCGCAGAAGGTGGGGAAGGTCGCGCCGCGAGCCGGGATGTACGCGGTCGACGCGGGAGCCCCGCTGCCCTGGGAACACGGGCACCCGGTTCGTCGTGTTCGGGTCGACCGGAACATGGAACGGCAGCACGTCGTCTACTGCGGTGTGTACTCCGTCGCGTCCGTACGAGATGTGCTCCTCGACGTGTTCGGCGGCAGCGAGGAGGAGCACGACGGACGGCTCGACGGCGACAGCGCGATGCTCGCGTTCGAAGTCACCGACGAAGGCCTGTTGATCCAGGACTCACTCACCTTCTCCGCGTGCGCGTGGGCAACCGGCCGCGCTCGCAAGCCCGGGCCCCGCGCACGCTCGTGGCTCGATGGCTTCGAGGAGGAGGCGGAGGACTGCGAGCGCACCGTCCTGGCACTCGGCGACGGGAAGCTCGACACCGTCGATCTTGCCCCGGGCTCCTCTGTCCCGTTCGCGGGACTGCTCTGCCGGGTCGCTCTCGGCGCCCTGGGAGGGGCGCTCGTACCCGCGGTCCCGCCGCTTCTGGGGGACTCCGCGGCCGGACTCCTCGCCGACGGCGCGCTGCGGGCTGTCCAGGAGTTCGTTCCGGACCTGCCGGGCGGTGAGGACGAAGGCAACGTCCGGGCGGCGGACGGGGACGACGAGGCGCCCAAGCTCGGAGACAAGCCCCTGACCACCCGGGAGCTCTCCGCCCTCACCCGGTGGCTCGCCGACCGCTTCGACGTGGCGGAGGACTTGCGGCCCCACGCGGTGCGGGTGCAGACCCGGCTGGTGTCCAAGCGCAAAGTCGGCAGGGCGGGCGGCTCGGACTTCCTCAACAGCTTCATCGCCGCGGACCTCGACCTCATCGCGCGGCGACTGACCGCGGAGGACCCGGGGCAGGCCCTGCGCGACTACCTGACCGCCACCCACGCGATCCGGACGGAGGACCGGATCGACCTGCGCGAGCATCCGGGCGTGGTCCTCGCAGGGGTGCGACCGGGCCGCTTCCCGCTGGGGCGCTGGCCGGCCAGGACCGCGCATCCCCTGGTGCTCAGCCAGCAGTTCGCCGTCAACACCATTCTGGAGCGGCTCGCCGACAGCGAAGGCCTCTACGCGGTCAACGGGCCGCCCGGAACAGGCAAGACCACGCAGCTGCGCGACCTCATCGCGGCCGTGCTGGTGCGGCGGGCCGAACGGCTCGCCGACCTCCGACGCCCCGAGGACGCCTTCCAGGGGGCACCGCTGCGCTGGAGCACGGGCAGCTTCCCCCGCTCGTTGCAGCCGCTCAGGCCGGAACTCACCGGTGACGAGATGGTCACCGCGTCGGCCAACAACGGGGCGGTCGAGAACGTCTCCATGGAGCTGCCCGCCACCGCGTCCATCGCCGAGGAATGGCAGAGCCAGGCCTCGTTCTTCCCCGAGCAGGGTGGACTGCTCCTCGACGGAGCACCCGCCTGGGGGACACTCGCGGCCCGCCTCGGCAACAAGGCCAACCGGCAGGACTTCCGGAACGCCTACTGGTTCGGCCCGACTCGGCGGACCGGGCGTGCGCGGGACGGAGCCGGAGCCGAGCTGCCCGCCGAAGAGATCGTCGGTATGCGTGAACTGCTGAAACAAGCAGCGGCGCAGGGGCCCAGCCAGGCCGACTGGCACCGGTCCGTGCGGCACTTCCGCGACGCCCGCAGCGCCGTAGTGCGGTTGCAGGACGAGCGCCGGCGCGCCTGCGATGCCATCGACGAGTACGAGGAACGCTGGGCGCCCGTGGAGCATCTGCGCCGCGCCAGGGACGCGGCAGACCAGGCGGTGCGAGCCGCGCAGGTACCGCTGGCCCAGGACCGCACCGCGTGCTGGGCGGCCCAGGCGGCCCTCGAAAGCCGGGCCGGGCTGCTCGCGAGGCATGAGGAGACCAGACCCGGTGTCCTGGCGGGAGTGTTCTCCTTGGGAGGGGCCCGACGAGCCTGGGACGGTGAACACCGGCTGCTGGCGGACGCGGTCGGGCAGGCCCGCACGGCCCTCGACGACACCGTCCGCCGTGTGGAGGCCGGTGAGCGAGCCGAACGGGCCTCCCGCGCGGAACAGACGAGGCTGCACGAGGAGTTCGCCGGTGCGCAGGCTCGGGCCACCGCGGTGGAGCAGACCGTCCAGGACGCCGTTCAGCGCTGGGGCCGTCACCTGCCGGGTCTCGAGGAGGCGGACGGGCGCACCCCGGAGGACGCCCGGGAGCTTTCCTCGCCCTGGTCCGATCCGGAGTTCACCCGTGCCCGTACGCGACTCTTCCTCGCCGCCATGGACCTGCACCGGGCGTTCCTCCTCGGTGCCGCCGACCGCATGCGCAAGAACCTGGACGCGGCCATGGACGTCCTGTGCGGCGACGCACCGAACACACTCCCGCCGACGACGGTGCTGGCGGCGTGGCAGAACCTCTTCCTTGCCGTCCCGGTAATCTCCACCACCTTCGCGTCCCTGGACCGGATGTTCACCGGTCTCGGTCCGGGCGCGCTTGGTTGGATGCTCATCGACGAGGCAGGCCAGGCGACCGCGCAGATGCCGGTCGGAGCCCTGTGGCGGTCCCGGCGCGCGGTCATCGTGGGAGACCCGCTCCAGCTCTGGAGCCGGTCGTCACCCTCCCGCACACCGGGCAGGAAGCACTCCGCCGGACGTACGGCGTCGCCGAGGAGTGGTCTCCGTCCCGGACTTCGGCGCAACGAGTGGCGGACCGGCTGAACCCCTACGGAACCTTCCTGCCCGCATCGGAGGGCGGAGACGCCGACCGGGTGTGGGTCGGATCTCCGCTACGTGTGCATCGCCGCTGCGACGACCCGAGGTTCAGCATCAGCAACGACATCGCCTACGAGGGCCTCATGGTGCACGGGGTCACTCGCTCCGATGACTACGCGGTGGCACGCCGCAGCGTGTGGTGGCACGTCCCCGCCGGCGCATCGGAGGGGAAGTGGAGCCCGGCGGAAGGCGAGGCGGCCAACGTCATCGTCCATCGGCTGATGGACCAGGGCCTCGATCCCACGGAAATCTTCGTCATCAGCCCCTTCCGCGACGTCGTGGCCGGGCTCAGTCGCAGCCTGTGCCGGGTGGTCCCGCGTGAGCGGATCGGCACGGTGCACACCACCCAGGGCAAGGAAGCGAACGTTGTCCTCGTCGTCCTCGGTGCGGGAGGCCGATCCGGCCCCCGCAACTGGGCGGCGTCGACCCCTAACCTGCTCAACGTGGCCGTCAGCCGCGCACGTCGGCGTCTCTTCGTCGTGGGCGACTACGAGGCTTGGCGCGGCCATCGCTACTTCGACGTCCTCGCCCAGAGCCTCCCGTCCCTGTCAGCCGAGGAACAGGCAGTGATGCGCACCCACGCCCCCATCCGCCTCCCCCACGGCTGCCGCTGCTGAGCCTCCGCCCCGGCCCGACCCTACGCACGCATACGCAAAGACCCCGACCTCAGCGCTTCCGCTGGTGTCGGGGTCCCTTGGCACTTCCTGCGAAGTGCCCCCGGCAGGATTCGAACCTGCGCACACGGCTCCGGAGGCCGTTGCTCTATCCCCTGAGCTACGGGGGCGTTCGCCGTGTTGCTCGGCGACGGGTAGAACACTACCAGCTCCCACGGGGTGCCCGTGAACAGGTATTTCCGGGCGTGGGGGAGGGGTGGGGGCGGGGGTGGGCGGGGGTGTGGGGCGAGGGGACCGGTGGGGGTGGAAGTGGGGAAAACCGGGACGCAGGGGTGGGGCGGGTCCTACTCTCGAGTTGTGTCAGGCGTGTCCGGCCGGGTGCTCGTCGTGGACGACAACAGGGTCATCCGGCAGTTGATCAGGGTCAACCTGGAGCTGGAGGGCTTCGAGGTCGTGACCGCGGCCGATGGTGCCGAGTGCCTGGCGGTGGTGCACGAGGTGCGGCCGGACGCCATCACGCTCGATGTGGTGATGCCGGGGCTCGACGGGCTGCGGACCGCGCGGATGCTGCGGGACGACCCCCGGACGCGGGACCTTCCGGTGGCGATCGTCAGTGCCTGCACGCCGGGGGAGGCGGAGTGGGAGGCCGTGGGGGAGGTCGGCATCGACGGGTACCTGGCGAAGCCGTTCGATCCGGAGGAGCTGGTGGCGCTGGTCCGGCGGCTGGTGAACCGGCAGCCGGAGCCTCCGCTGGAGGGCAGCCACGGAGGTGGGCAGCCCTGGACGGGTGGCGGTGCCGGGGGCGGGCCGGGCGGCTGAGCGGAGGAAGTGTTTCCGCTGGTCAATGGAGTGGGTGACCGGATGGCGAAACCCGTTCCTTGGTGCGCCTCCTTCTCCCCTAGGCTGGAGTTGTGACCCCCGCCGATCTCTCTGTGACCGTGCTGCGCGCTGTGCGTCGCGCGGTGGACGAGGGTGCGTTGCCGCGGGGGGTCGCGGTGCCGGAGCGGGTGGTGGTGGAGCGGCCGCGGGCCGGCGGGTGCGGGGACTGGGCGACCAATGCGGCGCTGCGGCTGGCGCGGGACGCCGGGATGGCGCCGCTGGCGGTGGCGGAGGTGCTGTCGTCCGCGCTGAGGGGTGAGCCGGGGATCGGGCGGGTGGATGTCACCGGGCCGGGGTTCTTGAATGTCACGGTGGACGGGGCGGGGAGTGGGGTTGGGGCGGCGCTGCGTGAGGTGGGGGTGCGAGGGGTGCGGTATGGGTTCGGGGAGGGGATGCGGGGAGAGGACGTCGAGCTGGTGCATGGGGGTGGGGTGCGGGAGCGGGTGTATGCGGAGGCGGTGCGGGGGCTGCTGGCCGCCCAGGGGGCGGATGTGAGGGTGCGGGAGGGGAAGGACGTCTCGGTGGTGGTGCGGGGTGCGCACTATGACCCGAGGGGGTTGGGTGCGGACGCGTGTCAGTGGGCGCTGCTGCGGCCGGCGGCGGGGGACCGGGTGCTGGATGGACCACCTCTGCTCGTACAGGGGGAATCCAATCCGCTGTTTGTGGTGCGGTATGCGCATGCCCGGGCTCGGGCGCTGGTGCGGAACGCCGCGGAGTGGGGATTCGCGGGGGAGTGGGCCGGGGACGAGATCGGCGGTGCGCGGTTGGGTGGGTTGATCGTGGAGTATCCGGGGGTGCTGGAGGCGGCCGCGCGGTTGCGGGCGCCGGATCGGGTGGCTCGGGCGCTGGAGGCGGTGGCGGATGCGCTGCTGGACTTCCAGCACGGGGTGCTGCCCATGGGGGAGGAGAAACCCTCGGCCGCCCACCGCTCCCGGCTCGCCCTTGCCGAGGCCGCCGGGACGGTGCTGGCCGGCGGCCTGGCCCTGCTCGGCGTGAGCGCACCTGACCACCTGTGACCGTCGGGTCACCTGTGACCGTAGTGAGAGTGATATGAGCCGTTCCGCACATCCCGCCGGGCCCCGCCACGGGGACGTTCTGCCTGAGGGGCATTACTCGGCGCCGCCTGCTGATCTCAACCAGCTGGAGGGGAAGGTCTGGGCTCGGACTGTTCGGCGCAACGCCGACGGGGTGGTGGAGGTGGGTGGGGTTCCGGTGACCCGGCTCGCGGAGGAGTTCGGGACGCCGGGGTACTTCCTGGACGAGGACGATTTCCGGGAGCGGTGCCGGGGGTGGGTGGCGGCGTTCGGGGCGGATGCCGATGTGTTCTACGCGGGCAAGGCGTTCCTGTCCCGGGCCGTGGTGCGGTGGCTGTACGAGGAGGGGCTCAACCTGGACGTCTGCTCGGAGGGGGAGTTGGCCACCGCGCTCGCCGCGGGGATGCCGGCCGAGCGGATCGCGCTGCACGGCAACAACAAGAGCGTGCGGGAGATCGAGCGGGCGGTGCGCGCGGGGGTCGGGCGGATCGTGCTCGACTCGTTCCAGGAGATCGTGCGGGTGGCGCATGTCGCGCGGGAGCTGGGTGTGCGGCAGCGGGTGCAGATCCGGGTGACGGTGGGCGTCGAGGCGCATACGCATGAGTTCATCGCGACGGCGCACGAGGACCAGAAGTTCGGGTTGGCGCTGGCGGGTGGGCAGGCGGCGGAGGCGGTGCGGCGGGCACTGACGCTGGACGGGCTGGAGCTCATCGGGATCCACTCGCATATCGGCTCGCAGATTTTCGACATGGCGGGATTTGAGGTGTCCGCCCGCCGGGTGGTGCAGTTGCTGGGGCAGATCCGGGATGAGCACGGGGTGGAGCTGCCGGAGATCGATCTGGGGGGTGGGTTGGGGATCGCCTACACCGCGGACGATGATCCGCGGGAGCCGCAGGAGATCGCCAAGGCGCTCAGGGAGATCGTCACCAGGGAGTGCGAGAGCGCGGGGCTGCGGACGCCGCGGATCTCGGTGGAGCCGGGGCGGGCCATCGTGGGGCCGACGGCGTTCACGCTGTACGAGGTGGGGACGGTCAAGCCGCTGGAGGGGCTGCGCACCTATGTCAGCGTGGACGGCGGGATGTCGGACAACATCCGCACCGCCCTGTACGACGCGGAGTACACCGTCGCGCTGGTGTCGCGGACCTCGGACGCCGCGCCGATGCTCAGCCGGGTGGTCGGCAAGCACTGCGAGAGCGGTGACATCGTCGTACGGGACGCCTTCCTGCCCGCCGACCTGGCGCCCGGGGACCTGATCGCGGTCGCCGCCACCGGGGCGTACTGCCGGTCGATGGCCAGCAACTACAACCATGCGCTGCGGCCGCCGGTCGTCGCCGTCAAGGACGGGGAGGCGCGGGTGATCGTACGGCGGGAGACGGAGGAGGATTTGCTTCGTCTCGATGTCGGGTGAGGGAAGGCTTGGCGGTGGGCGGGCCGCTTGGTGAAAGATACGTCTCATAATCCGGACGTAGGGGGGAAATGCACGTCCGGTGAGTGAGACTGGATGCCGCTGTGATGGGCCGGGACAGGCCGCCGACGTAGTGAAGAAGTGAAGGGTGTCGGATGATGCGTACGCGTCCGCTGAAGGTGGCGCTGCTGGGCTGTGGAGTGGTCGGCTCAGAGGTGGCGCGCATCATGACGACGCATGCCGACGACCTCGCCGCCCGTATCGGGGCCCCGGTCGAACTGGCCGGGGTCGCCGTCCGCCGCCCCTCCAAGGTCCGCGCGGGCATCCCCGCGGAGCTGATCACCACCGATGCCACCGCGCTGGTCAAACGCGGGGACATCGACGTGGTGGTGGAGGTCATCGGGGGTGTCGAGCCGGCTCGGGGGTTGATCACCGCCGCCTTCGAGCACGGGGCTTCGGTGGTGTCGGCCAACAAGGCGCTGCTCGCGGAGGACGGGGCCGCGCTGCACGCCGCGGCGGAGGCGGCCGGGCGGGATCTCTACTACGAGGCGGCGGTGGCGGGTGCCATTCCGCTGATCCGGCCGCTGCGCGAGTCGCTCGCCGGGGACAAGGTCAACCGGGTCCTCGGCATCGTCAACGGCACCACCAACTTCATCCTGGACAAGATGGACGGGTCCGGCGCCGGGTACAGCGAGGCCCTGGACGAGGCCACCGCGCTCGGGTACGCCGAGGCCGACCCGACGGCGGACGTCGAGGGCTTTGACGCCGCCGCCAAGGCCGCCATCCTGGCCGGGATCGCCTTCCACACCCGGGTGCGGCTGGACGACGTCTACCGGGAGGGCATGACCGAGGTGACGGCCGCGGACTTCGCCTCGGCGAAGCGGATGGGCTGCACCATCAAGCTGCTCGCCATCTGCGAGCGGGCCGCCGACGGGGGCTCGGTCACCGCCCGCGTCCACCCGGCGATGATCCCGCTCAGCCACCCGCTGGCCTCGGTGCGCGGCGCCTACAACGCGGTCTTCGTGGAGGCCGACGCGGCCGGGCAGCTGATGTTCTACGGGCCCGGGGCGGGCGGCTCGCCGACGGCCTCGGCGGTGCTCGGCGACCTGGTCGCGGTCTGCCGCAACCTGGTCAACGGGGCCACCGGACCCGGCGAGTCCGCGTACGCGGCGCTGCCGGTGAGCTCCATGGGCGAGGTCGTCACCCGGTACCACATCAGCCTCGACGTGGAGGACCGGCCGGGCGTGCTCGCCCAGGTCGCGACCGTCTTCGCCGAGCACGGGGTGTCCATTGACACGCTCCGCCAGCAAGGGCGGGACAGCGGCGGTGCCGACGGTGCCACCGCCGAGGGACGCGAGGGCGGCGAGGCCTCCCTCGTCGTCGTCACCCACCGCGCGCCCGACGCCGCCCTCGCGGGGACGGTCGAGGCGCTGCGCAAGCTCGACACCGTGCGCGGTGTCGCCAGCATCATGCGGGTTGAAGGAGAGTAACCAGCAATGACCCACCAGTGGCGCGGAATCATCGAGGAGTACCGGGACCGGCTGCCGGTCACCGACACGACGCCGGTCGTCACCCTCCGCGAGGGCGGCACGCCGCTTGTACCCGCGCAGGTGCTCTCCGAGCGCACGGGCTGCGAGGTGCATCTGAAGGTCGAGGGCGCCAACCCCACCGGCTCCTTCAAGGACCGCGGCATGACGATGGCGATCACGCGGGCCAAGGAGGAGGGCGCGCAGGCCGTGATCTGCGCGTCCACGGGCAACACCTCGGCCTCGGCGGCCGCGTACGCGGTGCGCGCGGGCATGGTGTCGGCGGTGCTCGTGCCGCGGGGCAAGATCGCGCTGGGCAAGATGGGCCAGGCGCTGGTGCACGGCGCCAAGATCCTCCAGGTGGACGGCAACTTCGACGACTGCCTGACACTGGCCCGCGCGCTCTCGGACAACTACCCGGTGGCGCTGGTCAATTCGGTCAACCCGGTCCGTATCGAGGGCCAGAAGACCGCCGCCTTCGAGATCGTGGACATGCTCGGTGACGCCCCCGACATCCATGTCCTGCCGGTCGGCAACGCGGGCAACATCACCGCGTACTGGAAGGGGTACAAGGAGTACGCCGCCGACGGCGTCTCCTCCCGCACCCCGCGTATGTGGGGCTTCCAGGCCTCCGGTTCGGCGCCGCTGGTGCGCGGCGAGGTGGTCAAGGACCCCTCGACCATCGCCACCGCGATCCGGATCGGCAACCCGGCCTCCTGGAGCTACGCGCTGGCCGCGCGGGACGAGTCGGGCGGGTTCATCGACGAGGTGACGGACCGTGAGATCCTGCGCGCCTACCGGCTGTTGGCCTCCCAGGAGGGCGTCTTCGTGGAGCCCGCCTCGGCCGCCTCGGTCGCCGGTCTGCTGAAGGCCGCCGAGCAGGGCAAGGTCGACCCGGGCCAGAAGATCGTCTGCACGGTCACCGGCAACGGGCTCAAGGACCCCGACTGGGCCGTCGCCGGCGCCCCCCAGCCGGTCACCGTCCCGATCGACGCCACGGCGGCGGCGGAGAAGCTCGGGCTGGTCTGAGGGGGCCCGCGGGCGGGCCGGGAGCCGGAGACGGCACGCCAGGCCCGCCCCGGCCCGCCACGCGCGCCGGTGGCGTACGAGGGACCGCCCCCGGACCCGTAGGCCTACGGGGCCGCCCCGGGCCCGTACGCCTACGGGGTCCCGTCCCCGAGCCCGTACGCCTGCGGGGCTGCTGCCCTCGGGCCCGTACGCCTGCGGGCCGCCGCCCTTGGGCCCGTACGCCTGCGGGGCCGCCCCCGAGCCCGTACGCCCGACGGGGCCGCCGCCCTCGGGCCCGTACGCCTGCGGGTGCCCGTACCGGCTGCGTACGGGCCCCCCGCCCCGCCTCCGGCTCCGTACGCCGTACCGTCGGGATCGCGCCGGTCGGCGGGCTCCGGGTGCGTGATCGCGCACTCGCGCCGTACCCTCCGGATGGCCGGAAACGGCGGTCCGGCCGGGAAGCACGGGGTGGGGTGCGACACGCATCGTGCGCCTCCTGTGCGCCCTATGTCGCCGCGGAACCTTCCTTCGATAGTCTGTACCGAACCCGTCCCGCCGCATACGCCGCGGTGCGTCCGCGTCCCGCCGCAACCGGCCGACGCAAGGGGCTCCGCCGGGCCCCGACGAAATCCCCGCCGCACTGCCGCCAGATCCCCAAGGAGAGTCACCGACCGATGGCCGGTCCCGCGTTCCGCGCCGCCGCCGTCCGGGTGCGCGTTCCCGCCACCAGCGCCAATCTCGGCCCGGGCTTCGACGCCCTCGGGCTGTCGCTGGGGCTCTACGATGACGTGGTCGTCCGGGTCGCCGACTCCGGGCTGCACGTCGACATCGCCGGAGAGGGCGCCGAGACGCTCCCGCGCGACGAGAGCCATCTGCTCGTACGCTCCCTGCGCACCGCCTTCGACCTGCTCGGCGGACAGCCGCGCGGCCTGGAGGTCGTCTGCGCCAACCGCATCCCGCACGGCCGGGGCCTCGGCTCCTCCTCCGCCGCGATCTGCGCCGGCATCGTTGCCGCCCGCGCGGTGACGACAGGCGGTGACGCCCGGCTCGACGACGCGGCGCTGCTGGAGCTCGCCACCGAGATCGAGGGCCACCCCGACAACGTCGCCGCCTGTCTGCTCGGCGGCTTCACGCTGGCCTGGACGGACGGCGGCTCCGCCCGTGCGATCAGGATGGACCCGTCCGATTCCGTCGTTCCGGTGGTTTTCGTCCCCGGGAAGCCGGTGCTCACCGAGACCGCCCGCGGCCTGCTGCCGCGCACCGTGCCGCACGTCGACGCCGCGGTCAACGCGGGCCGTGCCGCGCTGCTGGTCGAGGCCCTGACCCGGCGTCCCGAGCTGCTGCTCGCCGCCACCGAGGACCGGCTCCACCAGGAGTACCGGGCCCCGGCGATGCCGCAGAGCCTCGACCTGGTCCACCGGCTGCGCGCCGAGGGCGTGCCCGCGGTGGTCTCCGGCGCCGGCCCCACCGTGCTGGCGCTGGCCGACGAGGGCACCGCCGACAAGGTCGCGCGGTTCGCGGGCGAGGAATGGGCCGCCACCCGGCTGGCCCTCGACGCCACCGGGGCGTGTGTGCTGCCGCTGGCCGCGTAGGAGCACGGTTGCCGGTGTGGGAGAGGGGGAATGTTTGTTGGAGCCGGTAGTGTTAACCTCAAGTCTGCACCCGCTGCCTTCATGGCGCGGTGCTGAGTGTCCCCTTCCGGGACCACCATTCTTCCGGGAGCCTCCTCCACTGCCTGTGCAGCCTGCCTGAGCAGTTTGAGCACGCTCCGGAACCGGCGCGCGACACCCCTCGCTCATCCCGAGCAGAGGGCCGAGCAGGGGGCCTCGGGCCGGACAGCACGTCATCTCCCTCCGCCGTACCCGGCGGGACCACCGCCCCGACACGGTCCATCCATCGAGGACCGCCGTCGGACAGCACAACCGGTCGCCGAGCCAGAAGGCCGACGTCCGCTCCAGGGAAGGACCCTTCGTGAGCGACACCACCGATCTGATGGGCGTGACTGCCGACTCCACCGTCGACAACGCCGCGCCCGCCGAAGGTGCTGCCACTGGCACCACCTCACGGCGCCGCCGCTCCGGCACCGGCCTTGAGGGCATGGTCCTGGCCGAGCTGCAGCAGGTCGCGTCGGGCCTCGGCATCAGGGGCACCGCGCGGATGCGCAAGAGCCAGCTGATCGAGGTCATCAAGGAGGCGCAGGCCTCCGGCGGCGCCTCCGCGCCGAAGGCCGCCGACGCCGCGGCCGGCGCCGAGACCAAGCCCAAGCGGCGCGCCACCTCCCGCACCCGCACCGGTGAGGGCGAGGAGGCCAAGGCCGCCAAGGGCGACGACAAGCCCGCCAAGGCCGCCGCGAAGGCCGCCAAGGGCGAGGCCCAGGCCGGCAAGGCCGCCGAGCAGGCCGCCGCCCAGCAGCAGATCGAGATTCCCGGCCAGCCCTCCGGGCAGGGCGCGCCCAAGGCCGCCGCCCCGGTCGAGCAGGCCGAGGAGCAGCCCGCGGGCGAGCGCCGCCGCCGCCGCGCCACCGCGCCGGCCGGCGCCCCCGAGGGCGACACCCGCACCGAGGTGCGCGCGGAGGCCCGGACCGAGGTCCAGGGCGAGCCCGGCGCCAAGGAGGGCCAGCAGGACGGTGCCGAGGGTTCCCGCCGGGACCGCCAGCGCGACCGTCAGCGTGACCGCCAGGACCGTCAGGACCGGCAACGCGACCGCCAGGACCGCCAGGGCCGCGGCAAGGGCGACGACCAGCAGGGCGGCGGCGGCCAGCGCCAGCAGCGCCAGGGCGGCCAGCAGGGCGGCCAGTCCGGCCCGCAGGACGACTTCGACGACGAGGGCGGCCGCCGCGGGCGCCGCGGCCGGTACCGCGACCGCCGCGGCCGCCGCGGGCGCGACGAGTTCGGTGCCGAGCCGCAGGTCTCCGACGACGATGTGCTGATCCCGGTCGCCGGCATCCTCGACATCCTCGACAACTACGCGTTCATCCGGACCTCCGGCTACCTGCCCGGCCCGAACGACGTGTACGTCTCCCTGGCCCAGGTCCGCAAGAACGGGCTGCGCAAGGGCGACCACGTCACCGGCGCGGTGCGCCAGCCCAAGGAGGGCGAGCGCCGCGAGAAGTTCAACGCGCTGGTGCGGCTGGACTCCGCCAACGGCATGGCCGCCGAATCCGGCCGAGGCCGCCCGGAGTTCAACAAGCTCACCCCGCTCTACCCGCAGGACCGGCTCCGTCTGGAGACCGACCCGGGCGTGCTGACCACGCGGATCATCGACCTGGTGTCGCCGATCGGCAAGGGCCAGCGCGGTCTGATCGTGGCCCCGCCGAAGACCGGCAAGACCATGATCATGCAGGCGGTCGCCAACGCGATCACCCGCAACAACCCCGAGTGCCACCTGATGGTCGTCCTGGTCGACGAGCGTCCGGAAGAGGTCACCGACATGCAGCGGTCGGTCAAGGGCGAGGTCATCTCCTCGACCTTCGACCGCCCGGCCGAGGACCACACCACCGTCGCCGAGCTGGCCATCGAGCGCGCCAAGCGCCTGGTGGAGCTGGGCCACGACGTGGTCGTCCTGCTGGACTCCATCACCCGCCTGGGCCGCGCCTACAACCTCGCGGCGCCCGCCTCCGGCCGCATCCTGTCCGGTGGTGTGGACTCCACCGCGCTCTACCCGCCGAAGCGGTTCTTCGGTGCCGCACGGAACATCGAGGACGGCGGCTCGCTGACCATCCTGGCCACCGCGCTGGTCGACACCGGCTCCCGGATGGACGAGGTGATCTTCGAGGAGTTCAAGGGCACCGGCAACATGGAGCTCAAGCTCGACCGGAAGCTCGCCGACAAGCGCATCTTCCCGGCCGTCGACGTGGACGCCTCCGGCACCCGCAAGGAGGAGATCCTGCTCGGCAGCGACGAGCTCGCCATCGTCTGGAAGCTCCGCCGGGTGCTGCACGCCCTGGACCAGCAGCAGGCCGTCGAGCTGCTGCTGGACAAGATGAAGCAGCACAAGTCGAACGGCGAGTTCCTGATGCAGATCCAGAAGACGACCCCGTCGGCCGGAAACGGCAACAACGACTGACGCAGCCCGTCCGTCCGCGACACCGGACCGCCCCGTCACCCCGAGGTGACGGGGCGGTCCCGTCTGCGCCCCGAGCCTGCGAACCCGCTGTCAGACGGCCGGTCGGTCCGCGTATGATCAGCCGATCGGGTGGGGGATTTCCACTGCGCAGCGGCGGCAGGGTCCGAGGGACCCGCGAGCCGCGCTGCCCGCAACGCTTGCCGTGCCCCGCCGTCCGAGAGACGTTCTCCGGCGGGGCGCCGTGCCCTGCCGGGCCTACCGAAGGACTACCGAGTGCAGATACGCACCCGCGGTGGCCGGCACAAGCGTCGTCTGCGCCTCGCGCTGCCGGCCTTCGCCGCCGTCGCCGTACTGACCGGGGTCGGCGTCGTCGTCTCCGGCCCCGGCTCCGCCGAGGCCAGCGCGACGCCGCAGCTCAGCGCCGGCCCGTCGAAGCCCGCGCCGGTCTCCCAGCAGGAGCTGAGCGCCCGGCTGGCCAAGATACTGAAGGCCGGTGCGAAGAACCAGCGCTCCCTCGTACGGCAGCCGGACGCCGCCGCCCGCGACGCGGCGGAGAACACCGACGGCGGCGAGGGCAAGCCGAGCGCCCGCATCATCGGCGGTTCGACCACCACCATCTCCGCGGCCCCGTGGATGGCGCAGCTCTACTACGAGGACGGTGCGGGCGACAGCTACTTCTGCGGCGGCGCGGTCATCGCCCCCACGAAGATCGCCACCGCGGCGCACTGCGTCAAGGGCGTCAAGTGGTCCGACAAGGGCGTGGTCGTGGTCGGCACCGACCGGACACTCGCGACTCCGCCCAGCTCCGGTCAGACCACCGGCCTGAACGGGGGCACGGCGATCGGCGCCTACCGTCAGTGGCACCACCCGCTGCACGACGACTACTCGCTCGACAACGACGTCGCCGTGCTCACGCTGGACACCCCGGTGCCGAGCAACGTGAAGATCCTGCCGCTGGCGCAGCCGACCGACTCCGCGCTCTACCAGGCCGGCCGCGACGGCAAGGTGTACGGCTGGGGCCGCACCAGCTCCACCGTCCTCGACAGCGGCTCGCCGAAGCTGAAGGTCGCCGACGCCGACATCGTCTCCGACGCCTCGTGCGCGGCGGCGTACCCGGATGGCTTCATCAAGGGGCACATGCTGTGCGCCGGAGCCGCGCCCACCGGGTCCGACGCCACCTCGGAGACCACCTGCAACGGCGACTCCGGCGGTCCGCTGGTCGTCGGCGGCAAGCTCGCCGGCATCGTCTCCTGGGGCGACCAGGACTGCTCGGCCAAGGGCAAGTTCGGGGTCTACGCCAAGGCCACCACGTACTCCGCGCCGATCCAGTCCCGGGTCGACGACACCAACTGGAGCGGGGACCACACGGCTGACCTGCTGGCCCGCCGTACCTCGGACAAGTCGCTGTTCAGTTGGCACTCCAAGGTCACCGGTCTGACCCGCGTCGACAACCTCGGCGGCTTCAAGGGCTTCACCCTGCTCCTCCAGACCGACCTGGACCGCGACGGCATCCAGGACCTGCTGTACCGGAGCGCCGGCGGCGACGTGTACTGGGAACACGTCGGCCCGGACGGCGGCGAGGGGCAGCGGAAGCTGGTCGCCAAGGGCTGGAGCAAGCACAAGCAGATCCTCGCCCCCGGTGACGTCACCGGCGACGAGGTGCCGGACATGATCGCGGTCGACTCCACCGGCATCATGCGGATCTACCCCGGCAAGGGCGACGGCGGCTTCGCCGCGCCGGTGAGCGTCGGCTCCGGCTGGGGCGCCTTCACGATGGTGCGCGGCCACGGCGACTTCACCGCCGACGGCAAGGCCGACATCTTCGCCCGCAAGAGCGACGGCAAGACCTACCTGTACAAGGGCACCGGCGTCGCCGCCAAGCCGTGGGCGGCGCCCGTGCTGGTCGGCGCCTTCGGCAGCATGAACGCCCTGGTCACCACCGGTGACGTCAACAGCGACGGCCACGCCGACGTGCTCGCCCGCGACACCGCCGGCAAGCTCTGGCTCTACCCCGGCAAGGGCAACGGCGGCTTCAACGCCCGTCTCGCCTTCGGCAGCGGCTGGCAGGCGTACAACCTGTTCGGCTGAGAACGCGCCACCCCTGCCCCCACCGCCCACTGCCTTCCGCAGTGGGCGGTGGCCTGTCCCAAAGCGCCGGTGATGAAGGTGGGCACCGGATCTCCGGCAGCTCTGACCATGAACCTCACGAGGTATGTGGACTGGGGCCCGTCCGGCAGTGGGCATCTCCTCAATGCCGAGAAAACCACCAGTCTCGGTTGGATCTCCCGCCGCGCTCGTGAACGAAGACGTCGCTGTCGGGCTGAGCGGTACCGTCCTCGCCGGCGCGGCGCGCTGTCTCTCCAGCGCCGGAGACGAGAAGCCCTACTTCGGTGCGCCAGTGATCCTCCACCGATCTTCCCGATCTGGGCACCGCGACGACTGACGCGGACGGTGAGTGGTCACTGACCCTGCCCGCGAAACTGCCGACCGAGGTGCAGGCGGTGGTAGACGGCAACGGCGGCGCCCTCGACGTGACGGCCACTACCGTCGCGACAACGGAGACGGGTGTTCACGCTCATCGGTGCCGGCAACATCACCGCTGCGCCGAAGAGTCCCCGCACCGGCGCGCGAACCGCGTTCGCATCCAAGCTGTCGAACACCGTCGATGTCGGCCTCAGTATGTCGGGAAGTGCCGGAAGGTAAGCGGATCGACGTCCATCGGGTCCAGTGCCGCCGGCGTCTCCGGATTCAGTTGGCAGGAAACACTACATTTGGGGTAACAGTGCGCCTCCCGGTGCTCACGTGGGTGTCATCTACTCGAACTGAGAGAGTTGTAGCCCTATCGGTGCTGATGTGCCTCCTCTCCTTCGGCTGCTCTGTCCCGCTGTCGAAGGAGAGGGAGGGGGTGGCCCTCGACGGAGGAAATCAGTCCAACGGAACCGTCGGTTACTCATTCGCCGAGAAGGGGGATGCCTTCTGGTTCGCCCTTCCCCTCCCTTCCAATGCCTCGGGCAAGGATCTTCGGGTGGTCGGTGCTGAGATATCCGATCTTCCCGAGGGGTTGGAAGTCGTCCGCTATGGTGCATTCGACCTGAACGACACCGAGGGGATTCCCCTGCTTCTGCGGGACGGTGATCCAGGGAATCCGGAGTTCGATCAGATGAAGGACCACTCCCAGGGGTTCACGGTCAAGGCCCGCAAGCTCAGTGACTACGTCTACATGGCCAAGCTGAAGATCACCGGCAAGGTCCAGAAGAACGGCACGAGCTGCCGGTACCGCTACCGGCAGGGCGGGGAGACGTACACGCAGTCGCTGCGGTGCTCCTTCTCGATCCGGCTGAAGAAGTAGGCGCGGGCCTGGCGGAAGGCGATAGAGGTGCGACATGCGCCACCTCCACCGGTCGCCGGCCGATGTGCCGCAGGCGCCTCTCAGCGGGTGAAACCGCAGCTCATGCCGCATATCGCGCCCACCGGGGCCCACCCGGTGGGCGCCGCGCGTTCTTCGGGGCCTCTTATGAGCCCGTGCAACCCTGAGGGCCGCTTACCCGTCTGACAAGCCGGACAGCGTCCGCTTGTCCCGGCCGGGGGGTAGTGGGAACAGCAAGGACTGGGGAGAGCATGGCCGACAAGGGCAAGAGCAGCCGCATACGCGCCACCGGACGCCGCCGCCGGCCGCTGGGCAAGGGGCGCCGGACGGCTCGCGTCGCCGCCTGGTCGGCCGCCGGTGTGGTCCTGGTCGGCGGCTGCGGGCTCGGTTACGCGTACTACACGCTCAACGGCAACATCGACAGCGTGGACATCAACGCCGCGCTCAACGGCGACGACCGCCCGCAGAACGTGGACAACGGCTCCATGGACATCCTCGTCCTGGGTTCCGACTCCCGGGCCGGGGCCAACGGCGACTACGGCAAGGACGAGGGCGCGGCCCGCTCCGACACCGCGATGATCGTCCACCTCTACGAGGGCCACAAGAAGGCCAGCGTGGTCTCCGTCCCCCGGGACACCATCGTCCAGCGCCCCGACTGCACGGCCGCCGACGGCTCCACCGCGCCCGGGCAGACGCACGCCATGTTCAACACCGCCTTCGAGGCCGGCGGGCCCGCCTGCGCGGTGAAGACCGTGGAGCAGATGTCCGGCATCCGCATGGACCACTACATCGAGGTCGACTTCACCGGCTTCAAGAAGCTGATCGACGACCTCGGCGGGGTGGAGGTCACCACCACCAAGCCGATCAAGGACGGCAAGAGCCATCTGGATCTGGCGGCCGGCACCCACACCCTGGACGGCGAGCAGTCCCTCGGCCTGGTCCGCACCCGCAAGAGCGTCGGCGACGGCAGCGACCTGGGCCGCATCCAGCTCCAGCAGGCCTTCATGAAGGCCTTCATCGAGCAGGCCGGCTCGGTCGGGGTGTTCAGCAACCCCAAGAAGCTCTGGGACCTCGCCGACACCGCCACCAAGACGATCACCCCGGACTCCGAGCTGGACACCGTCAAGGAGCTGGCCGACTTCGCCGGCGGGCTGCGCGGACTGGGCGCCGACGACGTCAGGATGGTCACCCTGCCGGTGCAGTACGACCCCAGCGACCCCAACCGCGTGGTGCCGCTGGAGAAGCAGAGCCGCCAGGTGTGGGACGCCCTGCGCAAGGACAGGCCCATCCCCGCCTCCGCCACCAAGGACGCCGCGACGGGGCAGGCCGACGGCGTGCTGAAGTAGGGACGGAGACCGGCGGGGACGGCCCGGAGCCCGCGCCCCGCCACGGGCCGCCGGCTGCGTGTGCGGCCCAGCTGCCGCCCAGGTCCCGCGCCTGCGGCCTGCGGCCCGGTTTCCGCTGCCGTCCGCGTCCCGGTTTCCGCCCCCGCTCGCGGCCCGGCTGCCGCCCAGGTCCCGCGCCCGCGGCCTGCGGCCCGGCCCTCGCCTCCGTCCGCGGCCGGCTGACCGCCCAGGTCCCGCGCCCGCGGCCTGCGGCCCGGTTTCCGCCTCCGTCCGCGCCCGGTTTCCGCCCCGCTCGCGGCCCGCCCCCGGCTCCGTCCGCGGCCCGGCTGCCGCCTCCGTCCGCGTCCGGTTTCCGCCGCCGCTCGCGGCCCGGCCCCCGCCTCCGTCCGCGGCCGACTGCCGCCCCCGCTCACGGCCCGGCTTCCGCCCCGCTCACGGCCCGAATCCCGCCTCCGTCCGCGTCCGGTTTCCGCCCCGCTCGCGGCCCGGAATAGATCCGCCCCCACCCCGGTTTTGGGAGATACGGCCGGTCCTGGCAGACTGGTACGTCGGCCCCGGTTCACGCATCCGCATCCCGCGTCCTGCGACCCGGCGCCCTCCCGAACCTAGGAGACACCTTGAAGCGCGACATCCACCCCGAGTACGTCGAGACCCAGGTCAGCTGCACCTGCGGCGCGTCGTTCACCACCCGGAGCACCATCGGCAACGGCACCATCCGTGCCGAGGTCTGCTCCGAGTGCCACCCGTTCTACACGGGCAAGCAGAAGATCCTCGACACCGGTGGCCGTGTGGCCCGCTTCGAGGCCCGCTTCGGCAAGAAGGCCGCTTCCGGCACGAAGTAGCCCGTCACAGCGCCGGTTCCCGGCCGCCCCGGGCAGGGGTGGCGGGAACCGGCGTTTGCCGTCTCGCAGCAGCCCGCAGGCGGGGCCGGAACAGCACCCGCAGCCCCCACCGCGTACACCCCCAGGAGCCCCCGAATGTTCGAGGCGGTCGAGGACCTCGTCGGCGAACACGCCGACCTCGAGAAGACGCTCGCCGACCCCGCGGTCCACGCCGACCAGGGGCGCGCCCGTACGCTGAACAAGCGCTACGCCGAGCTGACCCCGATCGTCACCGCGTACCGCGCCTGGCGGGGGACCGGTGACGACATCGCCACCGCCAAGGAACTCGCCGCCGACGACCCGGACTTCGCCGCCGAGGTCAAGGAGCTGGAGAAGCAGCGCGAGGAGCTCACCGACCGGCTGCGGCTGCTGCTGGTCCCGCGCGACCCCAGCGACGACAAGGACGTCATCCTGGAGATCAAGGCCGGCGCCGGCGGCGACGAGTCCGCCCTGTTCGCCGGGGACCTGCTCCGGATGTACCTGCGGTACGCCGAGCGCGTGGGCTGGAAGACCGAGATCATCGACTCCACCGAGTCCGAGCTGGGCGGCTACAAGGACGTCCAGGTCGCGGTGAAGGCCCGCGGGTCGCAGGAGCCCGGGCAGGGCGTGTGGGCGCGGCTGAAGTACGAGGGCGGGGTGCACCGCGTGCAGCGGGTGCCCGCCACCGAGTCCCAGGGCCGTATCCACACCTCCGCCGCCGGTGTGCTGGTCACGCCCGAGGCCGAGGAGATCGACGTCGAGATCAACCCCAACGACCTGCGGATCGACGTGTACCGCTCGTCCGGGCCCGGCGGCCAGTCGGTCAACACCACCGACTCCGCGGTGCGCATCACCCACCTGCCCACCGGTGTGGTCGCCTCCTGCCAGAACGAGAAGAGCCAGCTCCAGAACAAGGAGCAGGCCCTGCGCATCCTGCGCTCCCGGCTGCTGGCCGCCGCCCAGGAGGAGGCCGAGCGCAACGCCGCCGACGCCCGGCGCAGCCAGGTCCGCACCGTGGACCGCTCCGAGAAGATCCGCACCTACAACTTCCCGGAGAACCGCATCTCCGACCACCGCGTCGGCTTCAAGGCGTACAACCTCGACCAGGTCCTCGACGGCGAGCTCGCCGCCGTGATCCAGGCCTGCGTCGACGCGGACTCCGCCGCCAAGCTCGCCGCCGCGTAAAGCCCGCCCGCAAGACGGCGCACCGGACCCGCACCCGCCCGCGCCGAGAAGTCCATCCGGAGGACCAGCGTGCAGCCACACACCGGGGGGCGCACCCCAGGCCCCCGCAGCCTGCTGCTTGCCGAGGTGGCCCAGGCCACCCAGCGGCTGGCGGACGCCGGCGTGCCCTCGCCGCGCTTCGACGCCGAGGAGCTCGCCTCCTTCGTGCACGGCGTCAGGCGGGGCGAACTGCACCTGGTCGAGGACGGCGACTTCGACGCCCGCTACTGGGAGGCCATCGCCCGCCGGGAGGCCCGCGAGCCGCTCCAGCACATCACCGGCCGCGCCTTCTTCCGCTATCTGGAGCTCCAGGTCGGCCCCGGCGTCTTCGTGCCCCGGCCGGAGACCGAGTCGGTCGTCGGCTGGGCGATAGACGCGGTCCGCGCCATGGACGTGGTCGAGCCGCTGATCGTGGACCTGTGCTCCGGCTCCGGCGCCATCGCGCTGGCCATGGCCCAGGAGGTGCCGCGCTCCCGGGTGCACGCCGTGGAGCTGTCCGAGGACGCCCTGGTGTGGACCCGGAAGAACGCCGAGGGGTCCCGGGTCACCGTCCACCAGGGCGACGCGCTCAGCGCGCTGCCCGAACTCGACGGCCAGGTCGACCTGGTGATCTCCAACCCCCCGTACATCCCGCTCACCGAGTGGGAGTACGTCGCCCCCGAGGCCCGCGACCACGACCCGCAGATGGCCCTCTTCTCCGGCGAGGACGGCCTGGACACCATCCGCGGCATCGAACGCACCGCCCACCGGCTGCTGCGCCCCGGCGGCCTGGTCGTCGTCGAGCACGCCGACACCCAGGGCGGCCAGGTCCCCTGGATCTTCCACGAGGGCGCCGGCTGGTCCGACGCCGCCGACCACCCCGACCTCAACAACCGCCCCCGCTTCGCCACGGCCCGGAAGGCGACGCCGTGACGTACCGAGTGACCACAGAAAGCAGGCACCGCTGATGGCACGGCGTTACGACACCAACGACGCGACGGACCGTACGACCGGTCTGCGCGAGGCCGCGTCCGCCGTGCGCCGCGGGGAGCTCGTGGTGCTGCCCACCGACACGGTGTACGGCATCGGCGCGGACGCCTTCGGCTCGGAGGCCGTGGCGGACCTGCTGGCGGCCAAGGGGCGCGGCCGCTCCATGCCCACCCCGGTGCTCATCGGCTCGCCGAACACCCTGCACGGCCTGGTCACCGACTTCACCGAGCAGGCCTGGGAGCTGGTGGACGCCTTCTGGCCGGGCGCGCTCACCCTGGTCGCCCGCCACCAGCCGTCCCTCCAGTGGGACCTGGGCGACACCCGCGGCACCGTCGCCATCCGGATGCCGCTGCACCCGGTGGCCATCGAACTGCTCACCGAGGTCGGCCCGATGGCCGTCTCCTCGGCCAACCTCACCGGCCACCCCTCCCCGGAGGACTGCGACGCCGCGCAGAACATGCTGGGCGACTCGGTGTCGGTGTACCTGGACGGCGGGCCGACGCCCGGCATCGTGCCGTCCTCCATCGTGGACGTCACCGGGGAGCACCCGGTGCTGCTGCGGGCCGGCGCCATCGACGCCGACGAGCTGCGCAAGGTGGTACCCGACCTCGAGGTGGCCAGTTGACCGCCCCTGAGGGGCGTGGCATAGGCACCGAAGTGTTCCGCATCCTCCACGTCAGCACCGGCAACGTCTGCCGCTCGCCGATCACCGAGCGGCTGACCCGCCATGCCCTGGTCCACCGGCTCGGGAGCCCCAACGGGGACACCGCGGGCGGGCTGATCGTGGAGAGCGCGGGCACCTGGGGCCATGAGGGCGCCCCGATGGAGGCCAACGCCGAGGCGGTGCTCGCCGACTTCGGCGCCGACGCCAGCGGCTTCACCGGCCGCGAGCTGCTGGACGAGCACGTCATCCGCGCCGACCTGGTGCTCACCGCCACCCGCGACCACCGGGCGCAGGTCATCTCCATGGGCCACTCGGCGGGGCTGCGCACCTTCACGCTGAAGGAGTTCACCCGGCTGGTACGGGCGATAGACCCGGCGACCCTGCCGGACCCCCGGCAGGAGGGCATGGTGGAGCGGGCCCGGGCGCTGGTACGGGCCGCCGCCGCGCTGCGCGGCTGGCTGCTGGCGCCGAGCGCCGAGGCGGACGAGGTCAACGACCCCTACGGGGCGCCGATCACCTACTTCCGCTCGGTCGGCGACGAGATCAACCAGGCCCTGGACCCGGTGGTCACCGCGCTCACCGGCGTACCCACCCGGCACTGAGCCGGATCTCCGGCCCCGCTCCAGCGCGCCGCCGCCGCGCCCCCGGCCTACATTGGGCATACGGGCCACGCACAGCCGCCTGGAGCCACCATGCCGACCGCCGCCGCCGACGCGGGCGCCACCGCCCAGCCGGGCACCGCGGGGCCCCGAGCGCCCCGCGAGCCGGCGTACGGGCCCTCGGCAGGCGCCCTGGGCCGCCAGGACCCCGAGCTGGCGGCCGTGCTCGCCGCCGAGGAGCGGCGGCAGGCGGAGGGCCTGCAACTGGTCGCCGCCGAGAACTTCACCTCCCCCGCCGTGCTGGCCGCGCTCGCCTCCCCGCTGGCGAACAAGTACGCCGAGGGCTACCCGGACGCCCGGCACCACGGCGGCTGCGAGGCGGCCGACGAGGCCGAGCGGATCGCGGTACGCCGCGCCTGCGCGCTGTTCGGCGCCGAGCACGCCAACGTCCAGCCGCACTCCGGCTCCTCGGCCGTGCTGGCGGCGTACGCGGCGCTGCTGAGGCCCGGGGACGCGGTGCTGGCGCTGGGCCTCGCGTACGGCGGGCACCTCACCCATGGCTCACCGGCCAATCTCTCCGGCCGCTGCTTCGGCTTCACCGCGTACCGCACCGATCCGGCCACCGGACTGATCGACTACGACCAGTTGCGCGACCTGGCCCGCCGGGTGCGGCCGCGGGCCGTCGTCTGCGGGTCGATCAGCTATCCGCGCCATCCCGACTACGCGGCCTTCCGGGAGATCGCCGACGAGTGCGGCGCCTGTCTGATCGTGGACGCCGCCCATCCGATCGGGCTGGTGGCGGGCGGGGCGGCGCCCAGCCCGGTGCCGTACGCGGACGTGGTGTGCGCCACCACCCACAAGGTGCTGCGCGGGCCGCGCGGCGGGATGCTGCTGTGCGGCGCGGAGCCGGCCGAGCGGATCGACCGGGCGGTGTTCCCGTTCACCCAGAGCGGCGCCCAGATGCACAGCATCGCGGCGAAGGCGGTGGCCTTCGGGGAGGCGGCGGAGGCGGACTTCGCCGAGTACACCGGGCGGGTGGTGATGAACGCCCGGGCCCTGGCCGGGGCGCTCGCCGAGCGGGGCGCCGGGATCGTCACCGGGGGCACGGACACCCATCTGATCGTCGCCGACCCGGCGCCGCTGAGGCTGGACGGGCGGGCGGCCAAGGCCCGGCTGGCGGCGGCCGGGATCGTGCTGGACAGCTGCGCGCTGCCGTACGGGGACGGGCGGCGCGGGCTGCGGCTGGGCACCGCCGCGGTGACCACCCAGGGCATGGGCCCGGGGGAGATGGACCACATCGCCGAGCTGTGCGCCCTGGCGCTGGCCGAGGGCCCGCACCCGGAGGCGGCCGGGCGGCTGCGCGGCCGGGTACGGGAGCTGGCGACGGCCTTCCCGCGCTTCCCGGGGATCCGCGCGGACATGCCTCCGCCGTAGCCGCGCGGCCTTGCGGGGCGTACGCGCAGGCCTTGCCGCCGTAGCCACGCGGCCTGCCGTGGCCGGTGCCGCAACCGTCCGCCGTACCTGGGTGTCCTTCCCTGTGGGGTGGCAGGACTAGGGTGTGGGGCTGAGATGGCCGGCGAGACTTGTGGGGCAGCCCGTGCGTGATTACCTGCTGACGCTCTGCGTCACGGCCGCGGTGACCTATCTGCTGACCGGTCCGGTGCGGAAGTTCGCCATCGCGGTCGGCGCGATGCCGGAGATCCGCGCCCGGGACGTGCACCGCGAGCCGACGCCGAGACTCGGCGGGATCGCGATGTTCTTCGGGCTCTGCGCGGGGCTGCTGACCGCCGACCACCTGGCCAACCTCAGCAGTGTCTTCGAGCTGTCCAACGAGCCCCGGGCGCTGCTCTCGGGCGCCGCGCTGATCTGGCTGATCGGGGTGCTGGACGACAAGTTCGAGATCGACGCGCTGATCAAACTGGGCGGCCAGATGATCGCCGCGGGCGTCATGGTGATGCAGGGCCTCACCATCCTGTGGCTGCCGATCCCGGGTATCGGCACGGTGGCGCTGACCCAGTGGCAGGGCACCCTGCTGACGGTGGCGCTGGTGGTGATCACCATCAACGCGGTGAACTTCGTGGACGGCCTGGACGGGCTGGCCTCGGGGATGGTGTGCATCGCGGCCTGCGCGTTCTTCCTGTACGCCTACCGCCTCTGGTACAGCTACGGCATCGAGGCGGCCGCCCCGGCGACCATGTTCGCGGCCATCCTGATGGGCATGTGCCTGGGCTTCCTGCCGCACAACATGCACCCCGCGCGGATCTTCATGGGCGACTCCGGCTCGATGCTGATCGGCCTGATCCTGGCCGCCTCCGCGATCTCCATCACCGGCCAGGTGGACCCGGACACCCTGAAGATCTTCGAGGGGTCGACCCGGGAGGCCACCCACGCGGCGCTGCCGGTCTTCATCCCGCTGCTGCTGCCGCTGACCATCATCGCGATCCCGATGGCCGACCTGGTGCTGGCGATCGTGCGCCGCACCTGGAACGGGCAGTCGCCGTTCGCGGCCGACCGGGGCCATCTGCACCACCGGCTGCTGGAGATCGGCCACTCGCACAGCCGCTCGGTGCTGATCATGTACTTCTGGTCGGCGCTGATCGCCTTCGGGACGCTGTCGTACTCGGTCCACTCGGCGTCCATGTGGATCGTGCTGGCGATCGTGGCGCTGAGCGCCATCGGCCTGGTGCTGCTGCTCCTGCCGCGGTTCACCCCGCGCGCCCCGCGCTGGGCGGAGTCCTTCGTCCCGCCGCGCTACCGGCGCCGGCGCCGCCGGCCGGCCGCCACGGAGGCCGGCGAACTGCCTCCGTACGCCTACCAGGCGCCGGAGGACGGCGGCGAGGAGCGCGAGCCGGTCCCGGCGGGGGTCAGCGGGGCGACCGCACTGAGCGCCCTCTCCGGTACGCACGAAAGGCGGAAGGCCGGAACGCGAGGCTGACGAAACCGCGTTTCGGGGGTCATTACCAGACAAAGCGCGGCCCTGTCGTGCACACACGCGCAGGGTCACTCTCATGTGTGAGAGTAAGCACACCTTATGGGTAAAGACCTATTCAAATAGTTTGTGATACCGTTCACGAGACCCGGCGACAGAGCCGAAGGACCGTAGTGCGACGGTTCCTCAGCCCCGAGACACGCCTCGGACCGGGCCTACGCTCGTCCATGACGACACCCTGCCCCCACCAAGCAAGCGGAGATGCCGCCATGCCGTCCAACGACGCACGCACCCTTCTGTCCGCAGCCGTACCCACCCTCGGCGTCGGCGCGATCGCCGCCGTCGTGAGCGGTGTGGTCGCCGGCGGCAAGGGGGCGATCGGCGGCGTTGTCGCGACCGTGGTGACGGTGCTGTTCATGGCCGGCGGGCTGCTGGTGCTCCAGCGGACCGCCAGGACCCTGCCCCATCTCTTCCAGGCGATGGGGCTGCTGCTCTACACCACGCAGATCCTGCTGCTCTTCGTCTTTCTCGCCGTCTTCAAGAACACCACGCTGTTCCACCCGCGGGCCTTCGCCTTCTCCCTGATCGCGACCACCCTCACCTGGATCGGCGCGCAGACGGTGGCGCACATGAAGGCCAAGACCCTCTACGTCGAACCGGAATCGAGCCGTTCGAGCGAGCGGACCACCGCCTCGTGACCTTCCGGAAGACCGAGGGGCGGGGCCGTCACCGTGCGGGGTAGGGCCGGGATAAAGGCGCGTTCGATGAACTGCTATCGTCCGGTGCCAACTGCGGCACTGCGGGCGCGGGCATCCGAGCCGACGCCTGTCCCAGCGCGAGGCACGATGCCTGACCGCCGCCCCCACATCCGTAACACCAGTCCAGTGCCGAACAGCGGCCGTGCGCCGCGCCGACACAACGAGGTTGCCGTACCCATGCGCCATGCTGAAGGAGCCCGCGGTGAGTGCTGACCCGACGCAGGTGCTCGCCTTCGAGGTCGACTGCCACATCTTCGACGGATGCGGCTTTCCGGCCCCCGGCCTGCACTCCTTTGTCTTCGAGCCGCTGTTCACCGTCGGCGGTATCGACTTCAACAAGCCGATGCTCCTGGCGCTGGTGAGCACGCTGGTCGTCGTGGGCTTCTTCTGGGCGGCGTTCAACAAGCCGAAGCTGATCCCCGGCAAGCTCCAGATGGTCGGTGAGGCGGGCTACGACTTCATCCGCCGCGGCGTCGTCTACGAGACCCTCGGCAAGCGCGAGGGCGAGAAGTACGTCCCGATCATGGTCTCGATGTTCTTCTTCATCTGGATCATGAACATCTGGTCGATCGTCCCGCTCGCCCAGTTCCCGGTGACCTCGGTCATCGCCTTCCCGGTCGGACTGGCCGCGATCGTCTACATCATGTGGGTCAGCCTGACCTTCAAGCGCCACGGCTTCGTCGGCGGCTGGAAGAACATCGCCGGCTACGACAAGTCGCTCGGCGCGGTGCTCCCCGCGGTCATGCTGATCGAGCTCTTCTCGAACCTGCTGATCCGGCCCTTCACCCACGCGGTGCGGCTCTTCGCCAACATGTTCGCCGGGCACGTCCTGCTGCTGATCTTCACCATCGCCAGCTGGTACCTGCTCAACGGCATCGGCATCGCCTACGCGTCGGTGTCCTTCGTGATGGTGCTCCTGCTGACGGTCTTCGAGCTGTTCATCCAGGCGCTCCAGGCCTACGTCTTCGTCCTCCTGGCCTGCAACTACATTCAGGGCGCTCTCGCCGAGCACCACTGATCCCCAGCAGGTCCCTCAAACCCCCTGTCGTCCGGTGGCCAACCACCACCGGTCCGTGAAAGAGAAGGAAGAAACGGCATGTCTGCTCTCGACACCCTCGCCGCCGTCAACATGCAGGGCAACCTCGGTGCGATCGGCTACGGCCTCGCGGCCATCGGCCCCGGCGTCGGCGTCGGCATCATCTTCGGCAACGGCACCCAGGCCCTGGCCCGTCAGCCCGAGGCGGCCGGCCTGATCCGCTCCAACCAGATCCTGGGCTTCGTGCTCTGTGAGGCGCTCGCCCTGATCGGTCTGGTCATGCCGTTCGTCTACCCGGTCCCCAGCTGACCGGTTCGTCGGACTTTCCCTTTCGACGAAAGGCAGTGACATGAGCCACCTGGTTCAGCTGGCGTCCGAGGAGATCCAGAACCCCCTCCTCCCGCCGATTCCCGAGCTCGTCATCGGCCTCATCGCCTTTGCCATCGTCTTCGGCGTCCTCGCCAAGAAGCTCCTCCCGAACATCAACAAGGTTCTGGAAGAGCGCCGCGAGGCGATCGAGGGCGGCATGGAGAAGGCCGAGGCCGCCAAGACCGAGGCCGAGAGCGTTCTGGAGCAGTACAAGGCCCAGCTCGCCGAGGCCCGCCACGAGGCCGCCCGGTTGCGCCAGGAGGCCACCGAGCAGGGCACCGCGATCATCGCCGAGATGCGCGCGGAGGGTCAGCGCCAGCGCGAGGAGATCATCGCCGCCGGCCACGCCCAGATCGCGGCGGACCGCAAGTCCGCGGCCACCTCGCTCCGTCAGGACGTGGGCAAGCTCGCCACCGACCTGGCCGGCAAGCTGGTCGGCGAGTCCCTGGAGGACCACGCCCGCCAGAGCCGCACCATCGACCGTTTCCTCGACGAGCTTGAGGAGAAGGCCGAGGCCGCCCGATGAACGGAGCGAGCCGCGAGGCACTGGTCGCCGCACGCGAGCGACTCGACGCGCTGACCGACGCCACGTCGGTCGACGCGGCGGGGATCGCGGGCGAACTGGCCGCCGTCACCGCGCTGCTCGACCGCGAGGTCTCGCTGCGCCGGGTCCTCACCGACCCGGCGCAGCCCGGCGAGGCCAAGGCCGTGCTGGCCGGGCGGCTGCTCGGCGGTCAGGTGGGCGGCGCGACCGTCGACCTGGTCTCCGGCATGGTCCGCGCCCGCTGGTCGCGGTCCCGCGACCTGGTCGACGCGGTCGAGGAGCTGGCGAACACCGCCGACCTCACCGCGGCGCAGCGGGCCGGCGCCCTGGACGACGTGGAGGACGAGCTGTTCCGGTTCGGCCGGATCGTCGGCGCGAACAAGGAGCTGCGCTCCGCGCTGACCGACAAGGCCGCCACCGCCTCCGCCAAGTCCGCGCTGGTGCGCAGCCTGCTGGGCGGCCGGGCCAACCCGGTCACCGAGCGGCTGGTCGCCCGTCTGGTCACCGCGCCGCGGGGACGTAGCCTGGAAGCGGGACTGGAGTCCCTGTCCAAGCTCGCCGCCGCCCGGCGGGACCGGATGGTCGCGGTCGTCACCTCGGCCGTGCCGCTCAGCGACGGGCAGAAGCAGCGCCTCGGTGCCGCCCTGGCCACGCTGTACGGCCGCCGGATGCACCTCAACCTCGACGTGGACCCCACGGTCCTCGGCGGGATCCAGGTGCGGGTGGGCGACGAGCTGATCGACGGCAGCGTCGTCAGCCGCCTCGGCGAGGCGGAACGGCGCCTGGCCGGCTGACGCCGGCCGCACACAAGCAACGCGTACAGAAGCAAGCAGTACCGAAGCAGTACCGACGGCCCGGTTGGGCCGTGCACAGGATGCAGAAGCTCTGGGGGCCCGCGGCGCCAGCCGCACCGGGCAGCACAGCCCCAGACCCCCATGAAGACTTCGGGCCCAACAAGGAGAGCAGGGAACCCAGATGGCGGAGCTCACGATCCGGCCGGAGGAGATCCGGGACGCACTGGAGAACTTCGTCCAGTCGTACAAGCCGGACGCGGCCTCGCGCGAGGAGGTCGGAACGGTCAGCCTGGCCGGCGACGGCATCGCGAAGGTGGAGGGCCTGCCCTCCGCCATGGCGAACGAGCTGCTGAAGTTCGAGGACGGCACCCTCGGCCTCGCCCTCAACCTTGAGGAGCGCGAGATCGGTGCCATCGTCCTCGGTGAGTTCAGCGGCATCGAGGAGGGCCAGTCGGTCACCCGCACCGGCGAGGTCCTGTCCGTCGCCGTCGGCGAGGGCTACCTGGGTCGCGTCGTCGACCCGCTCGGCAACCCGATCGACGGCCTCGGCGAGATCGCGACCGAGGGCCGCCGCGCCCTCGAACTGCAGGCCCCCACGGTCATGCAGCGCAAGTCGGTGCACGAGCCGATGGAGACCGGCTACAAGGCCGTCGACGCCATGACCCCGATCGGCCGCGGTCAGCGCCAGCTGATCATCGGCGACCGGCAGACCGGCAAGACCGCCCTCGCCGTCGACACGATCATCAACCAGCGCGACAACTGGCGCTCGGGCGACCCGGAGAAGCAGGTCCGCTGCATCTACGTCGCCATCGGCCAGAAGGGCTCCACCATCGCCTCCGTGCGCGGTGCCCTGGAGGACGCCGGCGCGCTGGAGTACACCACCATCGTCGCCGCCCCGGCGTCCGACCCGGCCGGCTTCAAGTACCTGGCGCCGTACACCGGTTCGGCCATCGGCCAGCACTGGATGTACCAGGGCAAGCACGTCCTGATCGTCTTCGACGACCTGTCGAAGCAGGCCGACGCCTACCGTGCCGTCTCCCTGCTGCTGCGCCGCCCGCCGGGCCGCGAGGCGTACCCGGGTGACGTCTTCTACCTGCACTCCCGTCTGCTGGAGCGCTGCGCCAAGCTCTCCGACGACATGGGCAAGGGGTCGATGACCGGTCTGCCGATCGTCGAGACCAAGGCCAACGACGTCTCGGCGTTCATCCCGACCAACGTCATCTCCATCACCGACGGCCAGTGCTTCCTGGAGTCCGACCTGTTCAACGCCGGCCAGCGCCCGGCCCTGAACGTCGGTATCTCGGTCTCCCGCGTCGGTGGCTCCGCCCAGCACAAGGCCATGAAGCAGGTCTCCGGCCGGCTCCGCGTGGACCTCGCCCAGTTCCGTGAGCTGGAGGCGTTCGCCGCCTTCGGTTCCGACCTGGACGCGGCCTCCAAGGCCTCGCTGGAGCGCGGCAAGCGCATGGTCGAGCTGCTGAAGCAGGCCCAGTACCAGCCGATGCCGACCGAGAACCAGGTCGTCTCCGTGTGGGCCGGCACCACCGGCCGGATGGACGACGTCCCGGTCAACGACATCCGCCGCTTCGAGGCCGAGCTGCTGGAGCACCTGCACCGCGAGCACAAGGGCCTGATGGACTCGATCCGCGAGGGCGGCAAGATGTCCGACGACACCCTGACCTCGGTGTCCGACGCCATCGCCGGCTTCAAGAAGCAGTTCGAGACCTCGGACGGAAAGCTGCTGGCCGAGGACGCCCCGGCCGCCGCCAACGTCTCGAAGTGACGACGGAAGGGACCTGACTCATGGGAGCGCAGCTCCGGGTCTACAAGCGTCGTATCAAGTCCATCACGGCGACCAAGAAGATCACCAAGGCGATGGAGATGATCTCCGCCTCGCGCATCGTCAAGGCGCAGCGCAAGGTGGCGGCCTCCACGCCGTACGCGACCGAGCTCACCCGCGCGGTCACGGCGGTGGCCACCGGGTCGAACACCACGCACCCGCTGACCACCGAGAAGGACAACCCGGCCCGGGCCGCGGTGCTGCTCCTCACGAGCGACCGCGGTCTGGCGGGCGGCTACTCGGCCAACGCCATCAAGGCCGCGGACCAGCTGTCCGAGCGGCTGCGCGGTGAGGGCAAGGAGGTCGACACCTACATCGTCGGCCGCAAGGGTGTCGCCTACTACGGCTTCCGCGAGCGCAAGATCGCGGACTCGTGGACCGGCTTCACCGACCGCCCGGACTACGCGGACGCCAAGCGGGTCGCCGCGCCGCTCATCGAGGCCGTGGTCAAGGACACGGCCGAGGGCGGGGTGGACGAGCTCCACATCGTCTTCACCGAGTTCGTCTCGATGATGACCCAGACGCCCGTGCAGAACCGGATGCTGCCGCTCAGCATCGACGAGAAGGCGGAGGAGTCCGGCTCCAAGGGCGAGATCCTTCCGCTGTTCGAGTTCGAGCCGTCGGCCGAGGACGTCCTGGACGCCCTGCTGCCGCGGTACGTCGAGAGCCGCATCTACAACGCCCTGCTCCAGGCCGCCGCTTCCGAGCACGCCGCCCGGCGACGTGCGATGAAGTCGGCGACGGACAACGCCGGAGAGCTGGTCAACGACCTCTCCCGGC
Source organism: Streptomyces lichenis (assembly GCF_023218175.1). Lineage (GTDB taxonomy): Bacteria > Actinomycetota > Actinomycetes > Streptomycetales > Streptomycetaceae > Streptomyces > Streptomyces lichenis. The sequence continues at coordinate 165,826 of NZ_JALPTH010000006.1, forward strand.
TCGCCAACGCGGCCCGCCAGGCCGAAATCACCCAGGAAATCAGCGAGATCGTCGGTGGCTCCGCAGCCCTCGCCGACGCCGCGGGGAGTGACAGGTAATGACGACGACAGTTGAGACGGCCGCCGCCACGGGCCGCGTCGCCCGGGTCATCGGCCCGGTCGTCGACGTGGAGTTCCCCGTCGACGCGATGCCGGAGATCTACAACGCGCTGAAGGTCGAGGTCCCGGACCCGGCGACCCCCGGCGCGACCAAGACGCTGACCCTGGAGGTCGCCCAGCACCTGGGTGACGGCCTGGTCCGCACCATCTCGATGCAGCCCACCGACGGCCTGGTCCGCCAGGCCTCGGTGCGCGACACCGGCACCGGCATCACCGTGCCCGTCGGTGACATCACCAAGGGCCGGGTGTTCAACACCCTGGGCGAGGTGCTCAACGACGAGGCGTCCACGGTCGCCGACGCCGAGCGCTGGGCGATCCACCGCAAGGCCCCGGCCTTCGACCAGCTCGAGTCGAAGACCGAGATGTTCGAGACCGGTCTGAAGGTCGTCGACCTCCTCACCCCGTACGTCAAGGGTGGAAAGATCGGCCTGTTCGGTGGCGCCGGTGTCGGCAAGACCGTGCTGATCCAGGAAATGATCGTGCGTGTGGCGAAGCTGCACGACGGTGTGTCGGTCTTCGCGGGCGTCGGTGAGCGCACCCGTGAGGGCAACGACCTCATGGTCGAGATGGACGAGGCCGGCGTCCTCGACAAGACCGCGCTGGTCTTCGGCCAGATGGACGAGCCCCCGGGCACCCGTCTGCGGGTCGCCCTGGCCGGTCTGACCATGGCGGAGTACTTCCGCGATGTGCAGAAGCAGGACGTGCTCTTCTTCATCGACAACATCTTCCGGTTCACCCAGGCCGGTTCCGAGGTGTCCACCCTGCTCGGCCGCATGCCGTCCGCGGTGGGCTACCAGCCGAACCTGGCGGACGAGATGGGCCTCCTGCAGGAGCGCATCACCTCGACCCGCGGTCACTCGATCACCTCGATGCAGGCGATCTACGTCCCCGCGGACGACCTGACCGACCCGGCCCCGGCCACCACCTTCGCCCACCTCGACGCGACGACGGTGCTCTCCCGTCCGATCTCGGAGAAGGGCATCTACCCGGCCGTGGACCCGCTGGACTCCACGTCCCGGATCCTGGACCCGCGTTACATCACGCAGGAGCACTACGCCGCGGCCAGCCGCGTCAAGGGGATCCTGCAGAAGTACAAGGACCTCCAGGACATCATCGCGATCCTCGGTATCGACGAGCTCGGCGAGGAGGACAAGCTCGTCGTCCACCGTGCCCGCCGGGTGGAGCGCTTCCTGTCCCAGAACACCCACGCCGCCAAGCAGTTCACCGGCGTGGACGGCTCGGACGTGCCGCTGGACGAGTCGATCGCCGCGTTCAACGCGATCTGCGACGGCGAGTACGACCACTTCCCCGAGCAGGCCTTCTTCATGTGCGGTGGTCTTGAGGACCTCAAGAAGAACGCCAAGGAGCTCGGCGTCTCGTAAGAGGCTCCAGCCGTGAAGCGAGGGGGGCGGGGCTCGCCCCGCCCCCCTCGTCCACTCCCGGCCACCCTGTTCGACCCCGCTCGACCCCGCTTCACCCGGAGCCCGGCGCCGCAGGCGTCCGGCGCCCCACTAGACTGACGAATGACACCCGGCCGGACGGCCGGGTGGAGACCCGAGGAGCCACCCTTGGCCGCTGAGCTGCACGTCGAGCTGGTCGCCGCGGACCGGAGTGTCTGGTCCGGCGAGGCCACCCTGGTCATCGCGCGCACCACCTCCGGCGACATCGGCGTCATGCCCGGCCACCAGCCGCTGCTGGGTGTGCTGGAGTCGGGCCCGGTGACCATCCGTACGAGTGACGGCGGGACCGTCGTCGCCGCCGTCCACGGCGGTTTCCTCTCGTTCGCCGACAACAAGCTCTCGCTGCTCGCCGAGATCGCGGAGCTGGCGGACGAGATCGACACCCAGCGCGCCGAGCGCGCGCTGGAGCGCGCCAAGTCCGACTCGGACGCCGCCGCCGAGCGGCGCGCCGACGTCCGGCTGCGCGCGGTGTCGGCGCACTAGCCCCGTCACCGACTGGTTGTGCCCTCAGCCGCGGTGCGGTCTGGAATCATCCGGACCGCACCGCGGCTGAGGTCGATGCAGGTGTACGCAGGTTGTATGCAGGTGTAACGCGGTCCGCTACGAGATGTGAGCGAGGAGGTCGGTGGAGATGTCCCTCGCTCTGCTGGTGAGCGCCCTGGTCGTCGCGCTGGTGGTGATCGGGCTCTTCGTCTTCGGACTGCGCAGGCGGCTGATCCAGCGCTCCGGCGGCACCTTCGACTGCAGTCTGCGCTGGCAGGTGCCCGAGCCGGCCGAGCTGCCGCCGGGCACCGGGCCCTCCGGCAAGGGCTGGGTGTACGGCGTGGCCCGCTACGGCGGCGACCGGGTGGCCTGGTTCCGGATCTTCTCCTACGCCCCCCGTCCGCGCCGGACGCTGGAGCGCTCCGGCATCGAGGTGCTGGCCCGCCGGATGCCCGAGGGCGAGGAGGAGCTGGCGCTGCTGTCGGACTCGGTGGTGCTGGGCTGCCTGCACCACGGCCACCATGTGGAGCTGGCGATGAGCGAGGACGCCCTCACCGGCTTCCTCGCCTGGCTGGAGGCGGCACCGCCCGGCCAGAGGGTCAATGTGGCGTGAGGCGTCCACCCCCTGACTGGGGGTCCCCCCGGACGGAGTCTGGGGGAGAGTGAACGTCGCTTGAGTTGCTGACAGTGGCGCGGCCGCACCCACTTCGGGTGCGGCCGCGTTGGCGTCGGCGCGGGCGACGGCCGCCCGGGCGGGCGGGGGCCGCCATGGGGGAGCGACACCGCGCCGTACGCCGGAAGGCGGCCCGGGAGGAACCGGTGTCCGCTGACACCGGCCCCGCCCCGGACCGCCGGGTCCGTCAGGCGCCCAGGGTCACTTCAGGCCGCCGCTGATCGCGGAGACCAGTTCGCCGTTGGCGGTGTCACCGCTGAACTCCCAGAAGAACGCGCCTCCCAGGCCCTGGCTCTTGGCCCAGGCCATCTTGGAGGTGACGGTCGCCGGGGTGTCGTAGCTCCACCAGTTGGTGCCGCAGTGCGCGTACGCGGTACCGGCGATGGTGCCGTTGGCCGGGCAGGAGGTCTTGAGGACCTTGTAGTCCTCGATGCCCTGCTCATAGGTGCCGGCGGCCGGTCCGGTGGCGGTGCCGCCCGGCTCCTTCTGGGTGACGCCGGTCCAGCCGCGGCCGTAGAAGCCGATGCCGAGCAGCAGCTTGGAGGCGGGCACGCCCTTCGACCTGAACTTGGCGATCGCGTCGGCGGAGGTGAAGCCCTGCTGCGGGATGCCCGGGTACGAGGTCAGCGGCGAGTGCGGGGCCGTCGGGCCCTTGGCCGCCCAGGCGCCGAAGAAGTCGTAGGTCATCACGTTGTACCAGTCGAGGTACTGGGCGGCGCCGCCGTAGTCGGCCGCGTCGATCTTGCCGCCGTCGGTGCCGTCGGCCGTGACGGCCGCGGTGACCAGGTTGTTGGCGCCGAACTTGGCGCGCATCGCCTGCATCATGTTCTTGAAGGCGGCCGGGCCGCTGGTGTCGCAGGTCAGACCGCAGGCGTTGGGGTACTCCCAGTCCAGGTCGATGCCGTCGAAGACATCGGCCCAGCGCGGGTCCTCCACCAGGTCGTAGCAGGACTGGGCGAAGGCGGCCGGGTTCTGCGCGGCCTGGCCGAAGCCGCCGGACCAGGTCCAGCCGCCGAACGACCACAGCACCTTGATGTGCGGGTACTGGGCCTTCAGCTTGCGCAACTGGTTGAAGCTGCCGCGCAGCGGCTGGTCCCAGGTGTCGGCCTTGCCGTCCACCGACTGGTCGGCGGTGTAGGCCTTCTCGTAGTCGGCGAAGCCGTCACCGATGGTGCACTTGCCGTTCTGCACGTTGCCGAAGGCGTAGTTGATGTGGGTGATCTTCTGCGCGGAGCCGGAGGTCACCAGGTTCTTGACGTGGTAGTTGCGCCCGTAGACGCCCCAGTTGGTGAAGTAGCCCAGGTTGATCTTGCCGCCGGGGCCCGGCTCGCCCGGGTCGGTCCCGCCGCCGGTGGTGCGGACCTTGACGGAGGCGCCGACCGGGCCGGTCTGGTCCTTGGAGTCGCGGGCCTGCACGGCGTACGAGTAGTCGGTGCCGGCGGTGAGCCCGCTGTCGGTGTACGTCAGCCCGGTGACCGTGGCGACCTTGGCCCCGTCCCGGAGCACGTCGTAGTTCTTGACGCCGTTGTCGTCGGTGGCCGCGCCCCAGGAGAGCTTCACCGAGGTGTCGGTGATGGCGGAGGCGGAGAGTGCGCCGGGGGCGCTGGGCGGGTTGTCGCCGGGGACCTGGGGCCCGCCGTCGCAGGAGCCGCCGTTCAGCTTGCAGCCGGTCGGGGAGCCGGGACCGGAGCCGTTGAAGCCGAAGGAGACGGAGGCGCCCGGGGCGACGGTCCCGTTCCAGCCGACGTTCTTGGCGGTCCAGTGGTTGCCGCTGTTGGTGACGGTGGCGTCCCAGGCGGAGGTGACCTTGGTGCCGGCCGGGAAGTCCCACTCGACGGTCCAGGAGGACAGCGTGGTGGTGCCGGTGTTCTTCACCGTCCAGGAGCCGCCGAAGCCGGAGCCCCAGTCGGAGGTCTTGGTGAAGGTGGCGGTGGCCGAGGTGGCGGCCTGGGCGGGGGAGGCGAGGCCGACCATGGCGGCCAGCGGGAGCAGCAGCGCGGTGAGTCCGGCCGTGGCTCGGGCCCGGAATCTGCTGGTGCGCGGTCGTGCTTGAGTGCTCAACGGTGCTCCTCAAGATGCGGACGGACAGGGTGGGGGTCCGTGGTCCGTGGTGGGAGTGCGCGCCGTGAGCGTAGGAAGGTCTGGACCAATCGTCAATAGGTCCAGACCAAAGGAAAGCTGCTTGGATGGTCCGGGGGAGGGCGCCCGGACGGCCGGGGGACGGGTGTCCGGGCGGTCGGGGGAGGGGTGTCCGGACGGTCCTGGGGAAGGTGCCCGGAGGGTACGGGGACGGGTGTCCGGACGGTCCGGGGAGCGGTGACCGGGGGTCCGCGGTCAGACGCCCAACTCCTGGGCCAGCACCGCCGCTTGCACCCGGCTGCGCAGCTCCAGCTTGGCCAGCAGCCGGCTCACATGGGTCTTCACCGTGGCCTCCGCCATCTCCAGGCGTACGGCGATCTCCGCGTTGGACAGCCCCTCGCCGAGGCAGGACAGCACCTCCCGCTCCCGCCGGGTCAACGCGTCCAGCACCGCCGGATCGGTGCCCGTGGCCCCGCGCGGCGGCCGGCTCGGCGCGGCGAACTCGGCGATCAGCCGGCGGGTCACCGCCGGGGCGATCAGGCCCTCACCGCGCGCCACCGTCCGTACCGCCTCCAGCAGGTCCCGGGCGTCGGCGTTCTTCAGCAGAAAGCCCGCCGCCCCCGCGCGCAGCGCCCCGAAGACGTACTCGTCCAGGTCGAAGGTGGTCAGCACCAGCACGTCCGCCAGCCCCTCGGCGACCACCTGACGGGTCGCCGACACCCCGTCCAGCCGGGGCATCTGCACATCCATCAGCACCAGGTCGGGCCGCAGCTCCCGGGCCAGCCGGACCGCCTGCTCGCCGTCCCCCGCCTCCCCGACCACCTCGATGTCCGGGGCGCTGCCCAGGATCAGCACCAGCCCGGCCCGTACCGCGCTCTGGTCCTCGGCCACCAGCACCCGCACCGGCGCCGCCTCCGCGCCCCGGGGGCCCGCGCCCCGCTCCTCCGTACTCACGCCTCCGGCTCCCTGTCCTCCTCGGCGACGGGCAGCTCCGCCCGTACCCGCCACGCTTGCGCCCCGCTCCCCGGATCCTCCACCGGGCCCGCCTCGAACACCCCGCCCAGCAGCGCGACCCGCTCACGCATCCCGATCAGCCCGGCGCCCGACCCCGGGGCGCGCGGCCCCGGCCGCTCCCCGCGCGGGCTGACCACCTCCACCACCAGCCCCCGCTCCGAGGCGGCCAGCGAGACCACCACCTGCCCGGGCCCGGCGTGCTTGAGCGCGTTGGTCAGCGACTCCTGGACGATCCGGTACGCGGCCAGCTCCACCGGCGCGGGCAGCCGCGGCCCCGGCGCCGGGTCATGCTCCAGCCGTACGGTCAGACCGCCCGCCGCCCCGTTCGCCCCGGCCTGCCGGACCAGCGCCTCCAGCCCGGCCAGCGTGGGCGCCGCCGCCGGCTGCTCGCCCTCCCCGCCGCCGTCCCGCAGCAGACCGATCAGCCGGCGCATCTCCGCCAGCCCGGCCACGCTGTTCTCCCGGATCACCCCCAGCGCCTCCCGGGTGGTGCGCTCGTCGTCCAGCGACTGGGCGGCGGTGGAGTGGATGGCGATCGCGGAGAGATGGCCGGCCACCACGTCGTGCAGCTCCCGGGCCATCCGGGCCCGTTCGGCGGTGACCGCCTGCACCCGGTCCATCTCGGCCAGCAGCGCGGTCTGCTCGGCCCGCAGCCGCGCCGCCTCGGCGGCCTCCCGGTGGTTGCGCACCACCGCCCCGCTGATCGCCGGGACGAAGGTGATCAGGGCGGTGACCAGCCCCGCCAGCAACGCCACCGCGTCCTGGTACCAGGCCAGATACCCCAGGGTCAGGGCGGCGGCGACCATCGCCATGGAGAACGGCAGCCGGCGCGCGGTGGCCGGCGGCCCGTACACCACGGCCGCGTACACCAGGTCGGCGAAGAGGACGACGGTGGCCAGATTGCCCCGGGTCCAGGCGTCCAGGGCCACCGCGAGCGTGCCGGCGGCCAGGGCGAACCGCGGCCGGCTGCGCCGTAGCAGCGCCAGCGCGGACATCGCCACCAGCGGCACCAGCACCAGCCACCCGGCCCTCAGCGGCCGGTAGTCGGTCGGGCCGCCGGAGTACAGCCCCAGGGACCACAGCAGCAGCCCGACCGCCAGCCCGCCGGCGCCGAGCAGCACGTCGTCGCGGTGCGGAGGGCCCGGCAGCAGCCGGACCCCGGGGGAAGCTCTCACGCCCCCATCCAACACGCCGCCCGCCCGCCCCGGCGTCCCCGCCCCGGGCGAACCGCCACCCCGCCCCGCTCCATCGAAGGATGCAGTGCCATCTCCTCACCGCCGACGACGATCCGGCCGCCCCGCCCCGCCAGGCTGGAGGCACCGGGAAAGGAGACCCGCCGTGATCGTCACCCTCATCATCGTCTGCGAGGTCGGCTTCTGGGTGCTGCTGGCCGCCGGGCTCGGCGCCCGCTATGTGCTGCGGATGCCCCGCACCGGCGCCGCGCTGCTGCTCTGCGAGCCGCTGCTGGAGGTGGTGCTGCTGGTGGCGACCGCCGTGGACCTGAAGAACGGGGCCGACCCCAGCGCCAAGCACGGCATCGCCGCGCTCTACATCGGCTACACCGCGGGCCACGGCCACCGCACCGTGAAGTGGCTCGACGGCCACGCCGCCCACCGCTTCGCCGGCGCCCCCAAGCCGCCCGGCCCGCCCCGCTACGGCCTGGCCCGCGCCGCCCACGAGGGCCGCGTCTGGCTCGGCACCCTCACCGCGGCGGCGGTCGCCACCGGCCTGCTCTGGCTGGCCGTCCTCTACGTGGACGACCCCGCCCGCACGACCTCCCTGTACAGCTGGATGCACACCGCCTGGCGGGCCGCCGGCATCCACGGCCTGATCGCCCTCTCCTACGCCCTCTGGCCCCGGAAGGCCCCCGCCCGGGAACCGAAGCCCGAGCCGAAGCCGCAGGACGCACGGCTGCGGTGACCCGGCGGCCGGTGGGGCGGGCGGTACGGGGACGGGTGCGGGGGCCCGCCTCCGTACCGCTCGTCCCGGACGCGGCGAATCGCCGCGCACGCCTGCCGGGTTCGGCACACTGGTCGTTGCTCGCCCGGCAGGCGGCGCGCCCCCTCGCCGGCGAGGGGGCGCGCCGCGCTTCACACTGGCCGAGGTCCTCGCGGACCTCTCCGGCGCGTCGGCGCCTCCCACGGCAGACCCCCGCCGGACGCAGACCGGTTCCTCGCCGCCGAGGCGGCGTGTCTCAGCGCTCGCCGCCCGGGACCCAGAGGACGTCGCCGACCTCCTTGTTGGCGGTGCGGGCGAGGATGAAGAGCAGGTCGGAGAGGCGGTTGAGGTAGGTGGCGGTGAGCGCGTTCATCGACGTGCCGTGCTCCTCCAGCGCGGCCCAGGTGGAGCGCTCGGCGCGGCGGACCACGGTGCAGGCCTGGTGCAGCAGGGCCGCGCCCGGGGTGCCGCCGGGGAGGATGAAGGAGCGCAGCTTCTCCAGCTCCTCCAGATAGCGGTCGCAGTCCGCCTCCAGCTTGTCGACGTAGGACTGCTCCACCCGCAGCGGCGGGTACTGCGGGTTCTCCACCACCGGTGTCGACAGGTCCGCGCCCACGTCGAACAGGTCGTTCTGCACCCGGACCAGGACCTTGACCACGTCCTCGGCCAGGGCGCCCAGCGCGATGGCGGTGCCGATCGCCGCGTTGGCCTCGTTGGCGTCGGCGTACGCGGCGATCCTCCGGTCGGTCTTGGCGGTGCGGCTCATGTCACCGAGCGCCGTGGTGCCCTGGTCGCCGGTACGGGTGTAGATGCGCGTCAGATTGACCATGCGGCCAGCCTACTGAGCCGCGCGGCGGAAGAGACGGGCGCCGATGGTCAGCCCGGCGGTCGTGAGAGCGACGGCGGCCAGCAGGCCCCAGAGCATCGCGGGACCGGTGTAGTCGCCGACGTACGCGGCGCGCATCGCGTCCACCAGGTACCGCAGCGGCGTCAGCCGGGAAAGCAGGTCCAGCCAGCCGGGCGCCAGGGCCATCGGCAGCATCAGCCCGGAGAGCAGCATCAGCGGCATGGTCGTCGCGTTGACCACCGGGCCGAACTCGTGCGGCCTGGCCACCCGCAGCGCCAGCGCGTACGAGAGGGAGGCCAGCGCCACCGTGAGCACCCCGGTGAAGGCGAAGCCGATCAGTACGCCGGCCAGCGGTGCGCGCAGCCCCATGGCGACCGCCACCAGCACCAGCAGCACCGCCTGGAGGACGAAGACCGCCCCGTCCCGCAGCACCCGGCCCAGCAGCAGGGCGAGCCGGCTGACCGGGGTCACCCGCATCCGCTCGACCACCCCGGTGTTCTTCTCCACGATGATCGCGAACCCGGCGAACGAGGAGCCGAAGAGCGCCAGTTGGAGCAGCAGTCCGGGGACCAGCACCTGCCAGGAGTCGCCCGCGCCGCCGAGCGGCAGACCGGTGAGCAGCGGCCCGAAGAAGAGCAGGTAGAGCAGGGGCATGAGCACCCCGAAGAGCATCTGGAACCGTGAGCGCAGGGTCTGGCGGGCGTAGCGCGAGAAGACCAGCGTGGTGTCGTGGACGAGCAAGGGAACCTCCGGGGACGCGGGTGGTCAGACGGCGGCGGGGGTGGGGGTGGCCGGGGCGGGGCGGCGGCCGGTGAGGGCGAGGAAGGCGTCCTGGAGCGAGGCGGCCGGGGACCCGGCGTACCGCTCCTTGAGGGCCGCCGGGGCGCCCTCGGCGACCACCCGGCCGTGGTCGATCACCACCAGCCGGTCGGCCAGCGCGTCCGCCTCGTCCAGGTAGTGGGTGGTCAGCACCACGGTGGTGCCGTGCTCGTCGCGCAGCCGCCGCACCAGGTCCCACAGGTCGGCCCGGCTGCCGGGGTCGAGCCCGGTGGTCGGCTCGTCCAGGAAGAGCACCCGGGGTCGGTGCGGGAGCGCCATGGCGATGTCCAGCCGCCGCCGCTGCCCGCCGGAGAGCGCCGCGCAGGGGCGCTCCAGCAGTGCGCTGAGGCCGAGTTCGGCGGCCAGCTCCTCGGTACGGGCGGCCGCCTCGGCCTTCGGCAGCCGGTACAGCCTGCCCTGGGTGGTCAGCTCCTCGCGGACGGTCAGCGCCGGGTCGAGCCCGCCGCCCTGGGCCACGTAGCCGATCCGCTCCCGTACCCCGGCCGGGTCCCGCAGCAGGTCGCGGCCGGCCACGGTGGCGGTGCCGCCGGTCGGCGCGAGCAGGGTGGTGAGCATCCGCAGGGTGGTGGTCTTGCCCGCGCCGTTGGGGCCGAGTAAGCCCAGGATCTCGCCCGGCCTGACCGTCAGGTCGATGGAGCGCACGGCCCGCACGGGGCCGCCGGGGGTGGCGAAGGTATAGGCCAGTCCGGCCGTCTCGATGAGGGTCATGGCGACAGGAAATCAGAGTCGCTTAAAGTTTGCAATGACTCTAATTTTTGAGGGGGTGCAGGAAGATACGATGGCGCCGGCGGTGCGGGACGGGCGGGCGAGGCAGGGCGAGGGAGCGGAAGGCCATGGCGGCGACCGAGGGGCTCAGGGAGCGCAAGAAGCGGCAGACCCGGCAGCACATCTCCGACACCGCCACCCTGCTGTTCCTCCAGCGGGGCTTCGACGCGGTGACCATCGGGGAGATCGCCCGCGTCGCCGACGTCTCGGTCAACACCGTCTACAACTACTTCCCGGCCAAGGAGGACCTCTTCCTCGACCGGACCGAGGACACCGTCGACCGGCCCGCCCGCTGGGTGCGGGGCCGGCGCACCGGGGAGTCCGCCGCCGGGGCCCTGCTGCGGGAGCTGCGCGAGGCCGTGGAGGGCTGCTCGCCCGCCGTCGGGCTCTTCGCCGGCTACGCCGACTTCATGAAGGTGGTCAGCGAGGCCCCCACCCTGCGCGCCCGGCTGGGAGGGATCAGGGAGGAGAGCCTGGACGCCCTGGTCCGGGCGGTGCGCGCGGAGGCCGCCGAGGAGGACGGCCCGCTCCTGCCCGAGCTGGTGGCGGGCCAGCTGCACTGGGTGCAGACCACGGTCATGGGCTGGATCTCCGCCCGGATGCTGGAGCGCCGCGACCCCGCCGAGGTCTCCCGGGACGCCCTCGTCCTGCTGGACGAGATCGAGGAACTGCTCGCCCCGAGGGTGCTCGGATACGCGGTACGGCGCCCCTGAAACGGTCATGACGCACCGTCACGGTGTGATGTCCGTCAGATGAGACGTGACGCGTATCTCTTCGCCGCCACAGGCTCGCCCGGGCCCGATAGCCTCCGCCGGAGAGCAGGTAGAGCACGTAGCAGCAGACAAGCAAACGGGCGTTAAGGGGAAGAAACGTGGCCAGGAAGCTCGCCGTCATCGGTGCCGGACTCATGGGCTCCGGAATCGCGCAGGTCTCCGCCCAGGCGGGCTGGGACGTGGTGCTGCGCGACGTCACCGACGCCGCGCTGACGCGCGGGACCGACGGCATCAAGGCGTCCTACGACCGGTTCGTGGCCAAGGGCAAGCTGGACGCCGCCGACGCCGAGGCCGCCCTGGCCCGTATCACCACCACCACCGACCTGGACGCGGTCGCCGACGCCGACCTGGTGGTGGAGGCGGTCTTCGAGAAGCTGGAGGTCAAGCACGAGATCTTCCGCACCCTCGACAAGATCGTCCGCGAGGAGGCCGTCCTCGCCTCCAACACCTCCGCCATCCCGATCACCAAGATCGCGGCGGTGACCGAGCGCCCGGACCGCGTGGTCGGCACCCACTTCTTCTCGCCGGTGCCGATGATGCAGCTCTGCGAGCTGGTGCGCGGCTACAAGACCAGCGACGAAACCCTCGCCACCGCCCGCGAGTTCGCCGAGTCCGTCGGCAAGACCTGCATCGTGGTCAACCGCGACGTGGCCGGCTTCGTCACCACCCGGCTGATCTCCGCGCTGGTCGTCGAGGCGGCGAAGCTCTACGAGTCGGGCGTGGCCACCGCCGAGGACATCGACACCGCCTGCAAGCTGGGCTTCGGCCACGCCATGGGGCCGCTGGCCACCGCCGACCTGACCGGCGTGGACATCCTGCTGCACGCCACCGGCAACATCTACACCGAGTCCCAGGACGAGAAGTTCGCCCCGCCGGAGCTGATGCGCCGGATGGTGGACGCCGGTGACATCGGCCGCAAGAGCGGGCAGGGCTTCTACAAGCACTGAGCGCGTACGAGCACGGAGCGCGCCGGGCGGGGCCGGGCGCACACCGACCGGGGACCGTCGCCACGTTCCTGAACGTTTCCGATGGTTCCCGGCGGTTTCCTCCGGTGCGGAGCGCCCGTCCATCACCCCCTGGGGTGAATTCGGTATCGGTTCGCTTACAAGGCGCAACGGCTGTGCCTGTCGGACAGTCAGTTGGTGCATAGAAAGACAGGACCACGAGGACACGAAGAGATGACGCCGATCCCGCTGTTCCACCGGCCCGTCGGGCGCACGCCGGCACGGCGGCGGGCGGACACCGGCGCAGGGATGACGGCGGAGACGTGACGACGCAGACGCAGCACTCACCGGGAGCGCATATGCACATCAGGGGCGACCACGCCGAGCTGGTCGTCGGGGGCCGCCTCGACGTCCGCAGCGCGGCGGACGCCCGTACGGTCCTGCACTCGGCCGTCGACAACGGAGCCGGCGACCTGGTGCTCGACCTGACCGGACTCGACTCCTGGGACGCCACCGGCCTCGGCGTCATCATGGGCGCCCACCGGCGGGCCGGGCGCTGCGGCCGCCGGCTGGTGCTGCGCGGCGTGCCCCCGCAGATGCAGCGGCTGCTGGTGGCCACCCGGCTGCACCGCATCCTCGCCATCGAGGGCGGCCTCGCCGCCGACTCGCTGCCCCGGGTCTGACCCGGCGGCGGCGCGCGGGCCCGGCCCGTACCGCTTCCGGCTCACAAGACGGTGACGTTGTGGGCACGGGGGGACCCCGGCTCTTCAATCACATCGGGTTAACGTCTAGGGTGCGGATTTGACGCCCGCCCATCAAAACGAGAACCAGCGCGGGCACCGGACCGGAAGCGGCAGCGGGCGTGCGGGAAGGCCGGGATGGGCTGACGACGCACCGCGCTACATGGGGGCTTGCACCTTGGACCCGATCGACCGGCGACCGGACGACGACTTCGGCACCGACGCCAGCGACGCCGCTACCGGCGGCACCCGCGACCTCCACCAGCCCCCCGTCGACGGCGCGGCCGGTGCGGTCGGCTCCTTCGACGGCTTCGCCGCCGGGGCGCCCGGCGCCTCCCGGGACGCCGACGGCGGTGCGTCCGCCGGCCCCGCCGAGGCCGATGACCGCCCCGCCCCCGCCCCCGAACCGCGGGACGAGGCGGCCACGTCCCCGCTCGTCCCCGGCGCGCTCGGTGGCGGCTCCGGCCGGGTCCGCACCACCCAACTGGTCTCCGGCGGCTTCCTGCTCACCGTCAACCCGGTGGACGGCAGCGAGATAGAGCACTGCCCGCCCGGCCGGAAGCCCGAGGAGGCGCGCCGCCGCACCACTGAGGAGCGCGCCGAGCACACCCGCGCCGGCGGCCCGCCGGTGCCCGCCACCCCCGCCGCGGCGCCGCTGCCCCTGCTGCGCCGCGAGGAGGAGCGGGAGCGGCTGCTGCGGCTGCTCGCCCGCGACCGCTCCGCCCTGGTCACCGGCCCGGCCGGCTCCGGGCGCACCGCGCTCCTCGACGCGGTGGCCGCCGACTGCGCCGAGCTCGCCGAGGACGGCGTCATCCGGCTCAGCGGAGTGGGCCGCACCCCCGCCGAGGTGCTGTACGAGCTGCACGCGGCCGTGCTGCACGCCCCCGGGCACCGCCCCGACCGCGAGGGGCTCACCGCCGCCCTCACCGGGCTGGACGCGGTCATCGTCGTGGACGACCTGGAGTTCGGCGGCGCCGCGCTGGACGAGCTCCTGGACGCCGTACCCGAGAGCGTCTTCCTGTGCGCCGCGCTCAGCGGCACCGTGGAGCCCTCCGAAGGCGCCTGGATGGACGAGGTGCCGCTGCCCGGACTGGACCGGGACGCCGCCGTGGAGCTGGTCAGGCGCGCCGTGGACCGGCCGCTCACCGAGGACGAGGCCAACTGGACCGGCGACCTCTGGTTCGAGTCCGAGGGGCTGCCGCTGCGGTTCGTCCAGGCCGCCGCCCTGCTGCGGCAGCGCGACGAGCTCAGCCCCGCGCCCGCCGACCCCGACGCGCTCTCCCAGTACGACGAGGACGACGTCTTCGCCGACACCCACGCGGCTCCGCTGCCCTCGCTCGGCGACGGCGCCGCCCCCGCCCCGCTGCTCGCCTCCCGGCTGACCGAGGCGGCCCGGGAGACCCTGCGCTTCGCCGTCGCGCTCGGCGGCGAGGTCCCGCACCCCGCGCATCTGCCCGCGCTGGTCGGCGACACCCACGCGGACGCCGCCCTCGGCGAACTGCTGCGCTGCGGACTGCTCAGCCCGGCCGGCCCCCGCTACCGGCTGGCCGCCGGGGTGCTCACCCAGCTCACCGCCGACGGCTACGGGGAGGGCGCCGACGCCCGCGCGCACAGCGCCGCCCGGCACTACGCCTGGTGGACCGGCCACCCCTCGGTCAGCCCCGAGCGGGTCGCCGCCGAGGCCGATTCGGTGCTCGCCGCGATGACCGCGCTGCTGCCGAGCGCCGAGGCCGGGCACGCCAGTTCGGTGGTGCTGCTCGCCCGCAGCGCCGCGCCCGCCTTCGCCGCGGCCCTGCACTGGGGCGCCTGGGAGCGTGCCCTGCGGGCCGGCTCCGAGGCCGCCCGGATCGCCGGTGAGGTCGCCGAAGAGGCGTACATCCACCATGAGTTGGGGATCATCGCGCTCTGCGCCGGCAATCTGGACCGGGCCCGCGCCGAGCTGGAGGCGTCCACTTCCATGCGCGGGGCGCTGGCCGACAAGCGCGGTGCGGTGGCCGGCCGGCGCGCCCTCGCCCTGGTCGCCGACTGCGAACGCGCCCGCCCCGGCGAGGAGCCCGCGCCGCTCGCGCTGGTCCCGCCCCGCCAGGAGGGCCCGGCCTCACCGGCCGGCGGCGTACCGGCGGCGGCCGGACTGCCGTATCTGCCGGGGCTGTCCAAGACCCCGCCGCCGGGTCCGGTGCCCGCGTACGACACCCCGGTCGGCACACCGCTCGGTCTGCCGGCCGCCCGGTCGGCCGCCACCTCGCCCGGCTGGTCGGTGAGCGCCCCCACCATGGTGTCCGGCCCCACCGGCCGCGGCTCCCGGGTGCGGCGCACCCTGCTGAGCGGCGCCCGGCGCAATCTGGCCGCGGTCGGCGCCGGCGCCCTGCTGGTGGCCGTGCTCGGCACGGTGGTCACCCTGGGCGCGACCTCCGGCGACGGCAAGGCCGACCCGGGGCAGGTCATCACCGAGCGGTCCACCCCCAAGGACACCGGCGACGGCGGCCCGGGCACCGACGAGCCCGCCGAGGGCTCGACCCGCGACCCGGGCGGGCAGCTGCCCGGCACCACCGGCGGGGGCGCCGCCGCCTCGGGCGGTTCCGGCGACTCCGGGGCGACCTCCGGGCCCGGCGGGGACGACGGCACGACCGAGTCGCCCACCCCGTCGGACAAGCCGAGCTCCCCGGACGGCACCGACCCGTCGACCGGCACCCCCGGCCCGACCACCAGCGGCCCGACCACCAGCGGCCCCACCGGCGGCACCGACCCGACGGGCGGCACCGACCCCACCGGCGGTACGGACCCCACCGGGGGCACCGATCCCACCGGGGGCACCGACCCGACCGGGGGCACCGACCCGACGGGCGGCACCGACCCCACCGGCGGCACGGACCCGACCGGCGGCACGGACCCGACGGGCGGCACCGACCCCACCGGCGGCACGGATCCCACCGGGGGCACGGACCCGACCGGCGGCACCGACCCGGTGGGCGGCAACCAGGGCGGTGCGGGCTCCTCCTCCGGCGGCGGCAGCGACGCCGGAGGCGCCCAGGCGGCCGGCGGCGGCGCGGGCGGCAGCGCCTCGGCCGACTGACGGCCGGCTGCCGACTGACGGGGCCTTGAGGGTCCGAGAGACGGCAACGGGCCCCGCGGGAGGCCCCCGAGAGACGGCAACGGCCCCGGGACGCGCCAACGCGGCGCCCCGGGGCCGTACTCATGCCCGTGGGTACTAGAAGAGCTTGAGCTTGTCGTCCTCGATGCCGCGCAGCCCGTCGTAGTCCAGTACCACGCAGCCGATGCCGCGGTCCGTCGCCAGCACCCGGGCCTGCGGCTTGATCTCCTGGGCGGCGAACACGCCCCGGACCGGCGCGAGGTGCGGGTCGCGGTTGAGCAGCTCCAGATAGCGGGTCAGCTGCTCCACGCCGTCGATCTCGCCGCGCCGCTTGATCTCCACCGCCACGGTGGCGCCGCCGCCGTCCCGGCAGAGGATGTCCACCGGCCCGATGGCGGTGGGGTACTCGCGGCGGATCAGCGTGTAACCGTCGCCCAGTGTCTCGATCCTGTCGGCGAGCAGTTCCTGGAGGTGCGCTTCCACGCCGTCCTTCACCAGCCCGGGATCGACGCCCAGTTCGTGCGAGGAGTCGTGGAGGATCTCCTCCATCGTGATGATCAGTTTCTCGCCCGCCTTGTTGACGACCGTCCACACACTGCCGTCGCCCTCCTTGAGGGTGCACGGCGGCGACATCCAGTTGAGCGGTTTGTACGCTCGGTCGTCGGCGTGGATCGACACGCTGCCGTCCGCCTTGACCAGGATCAGTCGGGGTGCGGAGGGCAGGTGGGCGGTGAGCCGGCCCGCGTAGTCCACGGAGCAGCGGGCAATGACGAGACGCATGGTCGGCAACGCTACTCGACGGACCTGGCCATGCGCGATTCGGCCCTGAAATCCCCTTCTTCCGTGGCCGGTTGTGGCCCCGTTCGCCTGGTGCGGTCCGGACAGCGCGCTTACCGTGGAGACAGGAGGTTGCCGCGCGTACACGCTGCGTGTAACGGCGGGTGCCTTCTTCCCTGCCCGTAAGACCCCCGTCCCAGGGGTCCGAGAGGAGAACCCATGTCGCTCGACGTCTCACCGGCGCTGTTGGAACAGGCCGAGCGAGGCGAGGTCGACGAAGCCGCCTTCGTCGACTGCGTCCGGACCTCCCTGCCCTTCGCCTGGCAGATGATCAGCAACCTGGTGGCCCAGCTGAAGGTGGACGGCGGTGCGTTCGCCGACAACCAGACGCCTCCGCCGGACGAGCAGGCGCGCGGCCAGCTGCTGCGCGCGCTGGCGAGTGATGCGATCCGGGGGGCGCTGCAACGGCACTTCGGTGTGCGGCTGGCCTTCCAGAACTGCCACCGCGTCGCGGTGTTCCCGCTGGACCCCTCGGCCGACGAGCGGCTGGCCCGCTTCACGTCCGTACGGGCCCAGCTGCTGAACCAGTCCCCGGAACTGCGCGACTGCTGACCCACCGTGCCGCCGCCCCGCGCCACGGGGCGGGCGCCGGGCGCCGCGGACAGCGGCGCGCCCGAGGCACGCGGTCAACCCGGGCCGGGACGCCGGCCCGAGCGCGGTGGCCACCAGAGGGGCGCGGCCACCGGCCGGTGCCGTACTCGCCGGGCGGGGCGGGGACGGTGCCGGAGTGAGGGCGGTCGCCGGCGGTACGGGCGGACGCCGGTGGTACGGGCGGCTGCCGGCGGCGAGGCCCGCACAGGAGCCGGGGCCGGGGCGGTGCGGGCCCCGGCCCCGGTCAGCCGAGCCGGGGCAGCACCTCGGCGCCCAGCCGCCGTACGTTCTCCTCGGTGGCCGCCAGGTCCCCGGAGCCCTCCACCAGCAGCGCGAACCGGGTGATGCCGGTCCGCTCGGCGGTCGCCGCCAGCCGGTCGGCCGCCCGCTCCGGGGTGCCCACCGGGTGCAGCCGGCACAGCAGTTCGGTGTACGCCACCGGGTCGCGCATGGCCCGCTGCCGCCCGTCGACGGTGACATGCGCGTCCAGCCCCTGCCTCAGCCAGCCGGGCAGCGACTTCAGCAGCGTCTCCGCCGCGTCCTGGGTGCGGTCGGCCAGCTGCGCCACGCCCGCCGACACATGGCGGGAGGCGGTCCGCGCCACCTCCTCGGGGCCGTGTCCGGCGGCCAGCGCCTCCTGCCGCCAGAGCGCGGTCATGGCGGCCTTGTCCTCGTCGCCGCAGTGCATGCCCAGCAGCATCGGCAGCCCGCGCTCGGCGGCCAGCCGTACGGACGCCGGGGAGGTGCAGGCCACGATCGCCTCCGGCCCGGCGGACGCGGTCCGCCCGGGCGGGTCCAGCAGTTCGTCCGGGCGGGGGACCACGGCGACCTCGCGGAAGCGGTAGCGGGGGCCCTCGGCGGACACCCGCGGCTCGCGCAGCCAGCGCAGCAGCAGGTCCAGCGACTCGGGGAAGCCCTGCTCGTAGGCGTCCAGACCCGCGCCGAAGACCTCCAGGTCCACCCAGGGCCCGCCGCGCCCCACACCGAGCGTGAACCGGCCGCCGGAGGTCAGATGGAGCAGCGCGGCCTGCTCGGCCAGGGCCACCGGATGCGCCGTCGGCAACACGCTCACCGCCGTGCCCACCCGGATCCGGCGGGTCCGCCCGAGCAGCAGCGCGGCGAGCGTGACCGCGGAGGGGCACACCCCGTACGGCACGAAGTGGTGCTCGGCCAGCCAGACCGAGTCCAGCCCCGCCTCCTCGGCCACCTCGGCGGACCGCACCGCCCGGTGCAGCGTCTCGCCCTGCCCCTGGCCGGGAAACTGGGCCGCCAGTACGAAAGTCCCCACGCGCATCGCCAACTGCCTCCTTGACCGGCCGACGCGGCTCCCCTCCCAGAGCAACGGCCGACACGTGCCAAAGGCAACGGGCAGGCGGCAACTTTTGTTGGATCAGTGGGTTGTTGGATCAGTCGGGTGGTGGGATGAGCTCTTGTGCGATCACCTCTTGTCGGGACAAGAAGGCAAAACGATTCCTCCCGGCAGCGGTCGGCGAACGGGCGGATGGCCTCCCGTGCGGCCCTTAGGCTGGGGGACCGGTCCGTACGCGCTGTGAGAGAGGTGCCCGACGTGTCCCCGCGCCGCAACCGCCCCCGAGGCGGCGACCAGTCGAACGCCGACGCCGCCGAGCCGGGGGACCGTTACGGCGGGTTCCAGCGCACCGAGTCCTGGCAGGGCGAGGAGTGGGCGGTCCGCCAGGTCGCGGGCGCCGGGGCGACCGGCAAGCGCTACCGCTGCCCGGGCTGCGACCAGGAGATCCCCTCGGGCGTACCGCATGTGGTGGCCTGGCCGGAGTACGGCGGGGTGGACGACCGCCGGCACTGGCACAAGGCCTGCTGGAACGCCAAGGACCGCCGCACCAGCCGGGTGCAGCGGTCCAGGAACGCCCCGCGCCACTGAGGCGGGGCGGACGGGCTCAGCCGACGACCCGCACCGGCGTACCGGTGGCGGCGAACTCCCACAGCGCCTCGCCGTCGGACTCCCTGGTCCGCACCGCGCCGCCGCGCACCTCGGGCGAGGAGGTGGGCGAGGCGCCGTCCGCGGCGTGCGAGAAGGCCACCCAGACGCCCTCGGTGTTGGCGAAGTAGACGACATGCTCCACGGGCACCCCGTCGGAGCCGTTCCCCGAGGCACGGCGGGTGGAGACCTTGTGGTCGCCCTCGGCCGGGGCGACGCCGCCCGGCCAGACCGCGAAGCTGCGCAGCGGCAGCTCGTTCTCGCCGACCAGCCAGACCCGCTGCCGGCCGAGCGAGTACACCACCCGCCGGCCCTCGCCGGAACCGTCCGGCAGGGCGTCCTGCTTCGGGGTGGGGCGGGGAGCGGGGGAGCCGCCCGGGGAGGCGGAGGGGGAGGAGGCCGGCTTGGCCGAGGCGACCCCGCCCTCGGGGACCTTGCCGCGCGCCTGGACGGCGAGCACGGCCACGACCACCAGGGCAGCCGCCGTGAGTACCGAGACCCAGGCCCAGGTGGGCGTCCGGCGGCGGGCATGCATCGGGGCGGGTCTCCTTGGCTCTCGGGCTGTCCGGGGAAGCGGTCCGGGGACGGTACGGCGGGGGACGGTACGGCGGCGGGGCGCGGTCCGCACCTGGCGCGACCGCCGGGCCGCCGGGTCCGCGCGGACACCCCCATCCGTACGGTCGGATCATCGTACTCGGGCCCGGCGCGGCCCCGTAACCGCGTGGCCCCGTCACCGTAGACGCCCCGGCCCCACCCCGTGGGCAGGTGTCCGGTTACACGTCCCGCCTGCTCAGCATCAGATACGCGCCGCCCAGCACCACCGCGGCCAGCCCGGCGAGGATGCCCAGCGGCGTCCAGCCGTGCGGACCGCCGTCGATCAGCCCGGACTCGCTGTAGAAGCCGATCAGCAGGCTCGGGATGGCGTACTTGAACAGGAACTCCTGCACGCCCCGCAGGGACTCGGTGCCCATCATGAACAGCCCCGCCACCAGCGGCAGCAGGATGACCCCGATCATGATGGTGATCGCGCCGGCCGAGTGCCGCACCAGCGCCCCGACACCCAGTGCCAGCAGTCCGAGCGTGGCCACGAACAGTCCGGCGCCGACGGTGGCGCGCAGCCACTGCTCACCGGTGGGCTCCGGGCCGTCGATCACGCCGACCTGGGCGGCGGCGACCAGCGTGGCGGTGGCCGTGGTCACCGTGAAGACCAGCAGGAAGAACACCACGGCCTTGGCGGTGAGCACCCGGCCCCGGCTCGGGCAGGCCGTCAGGGTGGTGCGGATCATCCCGGTGCCGTACTCCGAGGCGATGGTCAGCACGCCCAGCGTCACCACGCAGAGCGAGCCGAGCAGCACCCCGTAGATGCCGAGGACGAACACCGGCTCCCCGCCGGTCGCGGTCTCACCGCTGCCGGTGTCCACGCTGGAGACCGCCCAGGCGATGAGCAGCCCCACCGCCAGCATCAGCGCCACCATGACGCCGAGCGTCCACAGGGTGGAGCGCACCGAGCGGATCTTGGTCCACTCGGAGGCCAGCGCGTCCCCGAGGTGCGCCCGGCGGACCGGGATGGGGGAGGTGTACTGCTGCTGCGAGGGCGGGTACGCGGCGCTCATCGGGGGTCCTCGTTCTTGCTCAGGTCTGCGGGGGCGGCGGCGGGCGGCGCCTGCGGCACGGGCGGGGCGTCCGCCGGTACGGCCGGTCCCGGCACGGGCGCCGGACCACCGGACACCGGCGCGCCCGGCGCGGTCGCGGACGGCGGACCCGCGGGCGGCTGCGGGGCGGGGGCACCCGCGTACGGGCCCTGCCCGCCGGCGTACGGGTTCTGCCCGGGCGGCGGCGGGGCGTACCAGCCCTGCTGGGGCACCTCCGGGACCACCGGCTGCGGCTGGGGCGGCAGGTAGCCGGGCGGCTGCTGCTGCATCAGCCCGGCCTTCCGGTCGTCCGTGGAGCGGTAGTCCACCGCCCCCTGGGTCAGGCGCATGTACGCCTCCTCCAGCGAGGCCTGGTGCGGGGAGAGCTCCCACAGCCGTACGTCCGCGCCGTGCGCCAGGTCGCTGATCCTCGGCAGCGGCAGCCCGGTGATCCGCAGCGCCCCGTCCGGCTCGGACAGCACCTGGCCGCCGGCCTCGGCGAGCACCGTGACCAGCTTCTCCCGCTGGGTGGGCTCGGTGTCGGGGGTGCGCACCCGGGCGAAGTCCGCGGAGTTCGCCGAGATGAACTGCTTCACGCTCATGTCGGCCATCAGCTGGCCGCGGCCGATCACGATCAGGTGGTCGGCGGTCAGCGCCATCTCGCTCATCAGGTGCGAGGAGACGAAGACCGTGCGGCCCTCGGCGGCCAGCGCCTTCATCAGGTTGCGGACCCAGAGGATGCCCTCCGGGTCCAGCCCGTTGACCGGCTCGTCGAAGAGCAGCACCTGCGGGTCGCCGAGCAGCGCCGCGGCGATGCCGAGGCGCTGCCCCATGCCCAGCGAGAAGCCCTTGGAGCGCCGCTTGGCCACGCTCTGGAGCCCGACCACGCCCAGCACCTCGTCCACCCGGCGGGCCGGGATGCCGGCCAGCTGCGCCAGGGACAGCAGATGGCTGCGGGCGCTGCGCCCGCCGTGCACCGCCTTGGCGTCCAGCAGCGCGCCCACCTGGCGGGGGGCGTTCGGCAGCTTCCGGTAGGGGTGGCCGCCGATCGTCACATGGCCGGAAGTGGGCTGGTCGAGCCCCAGGATCATGCGCATGGTCGTGGACTTGCCGGAGCCGTTGGGCCCCAGGAAGCCGGTCACCGTACCCGGCCTCACCTGGAAGGAAAGGTTGTACACGGCCGTCTTGGCGCCATAGCGCTTGGTCAGGCCGACTGCCTCGATCATTCTCCAGCCCCATCGAACAGGTCGTGGTCATCGGGCCCCTGCGGCACAAGCACCGATGGCCCCCGTAAGAGGTAAGAGACTATCGAGCCGTTGACGGTTCCGGCCAAGCCCGTCACCGCCCCGGCTACGCGTCCCGCTTGTTCAGCACCAGGTAGCCGCCGAGCAGGGCCGCCGCCACCCAGAGCACCATGATCCCCAGTCCCGCCCACGGGCCGTACGGGGCGGGGTCGCTGTTCATCGCGTTGGGGACGGTCTGGAGGATCTTGCTGCCGGCCTGGTCCGGGAAGTACCGGGCGACCTCCTTCGCCTTGGGCACCGCGGCCAGGATCTGCGACACCAGGAAGAAGAACGGGACGAGGATGCCCAGCGACAGCACGGTGGAGCGCAGCATCGCGGTCACACCCATCGAGAACAGCGCGATCAGCCCCATGTAGAGCCCGCCGCCGACCACCGCGCGCAGCACGTTCTCCTCGCCGATCGAGGTGGAGTGCTCGCCCAGCAGCGCCTGCCCCAGGAAGAAGGAGAGGAAGCTGGTGGCCAGCCCGACCACGAAGGCCAGCGCCCCCGCCACGGCGATCTTGCTGAACAGGAAGGAGGCCCGCCGCGGCACGGCCGCCAGCGAGCTGCGGATCATGCCCGAGCTGTACTCGGTGCCGACCACCAGCACCCCGAACACCACCATCGCCAGCTGCCCGAGCGTCAGCCCCGCGAAGCTGATCAGCACCGGGTCGAAGGTCAGCCGCTCGGGCTCGGGCAGGTCGTCGAAGGTGGCGTTGGACAGCGCGCACAGCCCGGCGCTCACCCCCACCGTGACCAGCAGCGCGCTCGCCAGCGTCCACACCGTCGAGGACACCGTCCGGATCTTGGTCCACTCCGAGCGGAGGACCGCGGTCGCCGAAGCCATCGCTCAGCCCTCCTTCGACCAGCGCGGGCCGCGGGGCTCGGCCCCGTCGGCGGCCTGCCCGGCGGCGTCGGGCCCGGCGGCGACCGGGCCGGCGGCGGAACCGTGATGGGCGTGGTACTCGACCGCGCCCGCCGTCATCTGCATGAACGCCTCCTCCAGCGACGCCCGCTGGGCGCTCAGCTCGTGCAGGGTGATCCCCTGGGCACCGGCCAGGTCGCCGACCTGCTCGGTGCTCGCCCCGTCCACCTCCAGGACCCCGTCCGGGCCCTCGGCGACCGCCAGCCCGCCGGCGGTCAGCGCCTCCCGCAGCCGTACCGGCTCCGGTGAACGCAACCGCACATAACTGCGGGAGTTCTGGTGGATGAATTCCGCCATCGAGGTGTCCGCGAGCAGCTTGCCCTGCCCGATCACGATGAGATGGTCAGCGGTCAGCGCCATTTCACTCATCAGATGGCTGGAAACGAAGATCGTCCGGCCTTCGGCGGCCAGCGCCTTCATCAGATTGCGCACCCAGTGAATTCCCTCCGGGTCCAGACCATTGACGGGTTCGTCGAAGAGCAGCACCCGGGGATCGCCGAGCAGTGCCGCGGCGATGCCGAGCCGCTGCCCCATCCCCATGGAGAAGCCCTTGGGCTTCCGCTTCGCCACCGCGCCCAGTCCCACCAGGTCCAGCACCTCGCCGACCCGGCGTTCCGGAATGCGGTTGGACTGCGCCAGGCAGAGCAGGTTGTTGTACGCGCTGCGCCCCGGGTGCATCGACCGGGCCTCCAGCAGCGCGCCGATGTTCCGCAGCGGCTCCGCCAGCTCCCGGTAGTGCTTCCCGTCGATCCGCACCGTCCCGCTGGTCGGATGGTCCAGGCCGAGCATCATCCGCATGGTGGTGGACTTCCCGGCCCCGTTGGGCCCCAGGAACCCGGTCACCACCCCGGGGCGGACCTGGAAGGAGAGATGGTCCACCGCCGTCTTCGTACCGAACCGTTTGGTAAGCCCTGCTAGCTCGATCATGGCCTGATTATCCCGCGCCCCGGGCCGTTGTGGGGGCTTCGCGCGACCATCCCCGTACGGGACGTGCCGCGGACGCCCGCGCGATCCCCGTACGGGACGTGCCGCGGACGCCCGCGGGCCCGTCGTTCCGGCTGTCCCGGAAACGCGGCGCGGCCGGGGACGACGGAGTGTCGTCCCCGGCCGCGTACGGGCCGCTGTCGGCGGGCGTCAGCGGGTCTGCTGGGCCGGGACCCCGCGGGAGACCGGCTCGTCGTCCGCCGGGGAGCCGGCGGCGGCGACCGCCGCACCGGTCAGCGTGGCCAGCATCTCGCGGACGTTGGTCAGCTGGGCGTTGATCGAGTCGCGGCGGTTGGTCAGCGCCGCCAGCTCGCGCTCCGACTCGCTGCGGATCCGGTCCGCCTTGGCGTTGGCGTCGGCCACGATGTCCTCGGCCTGGCGCTGCGCGGTCTCCACCGTCTGGCGGGCCCGGCGCTCGGCGTCGGTGCGCAGCTTCTCCGCCTCCAGGCGCAGCTGCTCGGCGCGGTGCTCGATCTCCGCGAGCCGCTTCTCCGCCTTGGCCTGACGGGACGCCAGGTCCCGCTCGGACTGCTCGCGGCGCTTGGCCAGGTTGGTCTCGAAGTCCGCGGCGGCCTGGGCGGCCTTGGCGCGGGTCTCCTCGAAGAGGGCGTCCGCCTCCTCGCGCTTGGACTGCGCGTCCTTCTGCGCCTCGGAGCGCAGCGTGTTGGCCTCGCCCTGGGCCTTCTCGACGATCCGGACGCCCTCGTCCTCGGCCTTCGCCTTGCGGTCCGCGGCGAACGACTCGGCGTCGTTGCGCACCTGCTGGGCCGCCGACTCGGCGAGCTCGCGGTGCTGCTCGGCGGCGCGGCGGGCCTCCTCACGCAGGTCCTTCGCCTCCTCCTCGGCCAGCCGGAGGATCTTCTCCACGCGGGCGCCGAGACCGGCGTACGACGGCTCGGCGTCGCTGACCTGGGCCTGGGCGTTCTGCGTTTCGAGATGGAGCTCCTCGATGCGCTTTTCCAGAGAGGTGATTCGGGCCAGAGCACTGTCACGGTCGGCGACGAGTTTGGTAATGCGGTCATCCACCTGACCGCGGTCGTACCCACGCCGCACGAGCTCGAAGCCGAAGGGGGAGGATGTGTCGCTCATGGGGTTCCTGTCGAAAGAGACCGGTGAGGTGTTGAGGTGTTAGGGGGAATCCTAGGCTCCCCGACGGCGTGTCTTCGAGCGGATGCCCGTTCAATCCGGAGAATGTCCAGCCTTTTGAGTGGCTTACTCCTCGATTGACTTGCCACCCGAACGGGTAGCCCCCGCCGTCGCGCCGGCCTTCACCCCCGAGGTGTCCTTGCCGTCCCGGCCGCCCCCGGCACCCGGTGACTCGAACGACTCCAAAGCCTCCAGCACGTCCTGCACCCGGGAGATCTCGGACTGGATGTCCTCACGGCGCCTCCCCAGGACCTCCACCTCGCGCCGGGCGTCGGCGAGCAGCTTCTCGGCCTCCGCCTCCGCGTCCGCCTTGATCTTCTCCGCCTCGCGGGACAGCCCGGCCTTCTTCTGCTCGGCCTCCTTCAGCAGCCCCTCGGCCTTCTTCACGGCCGCGATCCGCACCCGGCTCGCCTCCGAATCGGCGTCCGACAGGCGGGTCTTGGCCTTCTCCTCGGCCTCGGCGCGCTGCTCGGTCGCCGCCTTCACCAGCTTGTCCACCCGCTCGCCCGCCGACCTCATCTGCTCGGCCGACTCCCGGCGGGCCCGCTCGTGCAGCTCCTCGATCTCCGCCTCGACCCGGCGGCGCGTCTCCTCGGTCCGCTCCCTTATGGCGGTGGCGTCCCCGCGCGCCCCGACCAGCAGCTCGTCGGCGTCCGTACGGGCCTTTTCCACCAGCGAGTTGCCCTCCACGGTGGCCTCCGCGACGATCCGCTCGGCCTCCGTGCGGGCCGCGCCCACCATGGTGTCGGCCTGCGACTCGGCCTCCGCGGTGGCGCGCAGCGCCTCCTCCTGGGCCTTGGCCACCAGCTGGTCGGCCTGCTCGGCCGCGTCCGAGCGGCGCTTGGCCGCCGCCTCACGGGCCTCGTCCACCTGGCGGTCCGCCTCCGCGCGGGCCTCGGCGCGCAGCTGTTCGGCCGCCGCCTCCGCCTCGGTGCGCAGCCGCTGGGACTCGGTACGGATCCGCTCCGCCGCCTGCTGCGCGGAGCCGACCGTCTCGGCCGCCTCGGCGCGCAGCCGCTCCGCCTCGCCGGCCGCCTCACCGCGTACCCGCTCGGCGTCCGCCGCCGCCTCGGTCCGCAGCCGCTCCGCCTCCGCGGTGGCGTCCGCCACCAGCCGCTCGGCCTGC
Organism: Streptomyces lichenis; assembly: GCF_023218175.1. Taxonomy (GTDB): domain Bacteria; phylum Actinomycetota; class Actinomycetes; order Streptomycetales; family Streptomycetaceae; genus Streptomyces; species Streptomyces lichenis. The sequence continues at coordinate 192,108 of NZ_JALPTH010000006.1, forward strand.
TCGGTGGACCGCTCGCCCAGCCGCTCCGCCTCGCCACTGGCCTCGGCCACCAGCTGGTCGGCCTGCGCGGCGGCGTCCGCGCGCCGCTTGTCCGCGGCCTGGCGGGCCTCGTCCAGCACCCGCTCGCCCTCGGCACGGGCGGCCGCCCGCAGCTCCTCGGCCTGCCGCTCGCCCTCCGCCTTGACCTGCTCGGCCTCCGACCGCAGCCGGGCCGCGTCCTGCTCGGCCGCGGCCAGCGCCTCGGCGGCCCCGGTGGTCAGCCGCTCGGTCTCCGCGCGCGCCTCGCCGACCAGCCGGTCCGCCTGCTCCGCCGCCTCCGAACGGATCCGGTTGGCGTCCTCCCGGGCGTCCGCCCGGGTCCGCGAGGCGTCCTGCTCAGCCGAGGCCACCGCGTCCGAGGCCTCGGTCCGCATCCGCTGCGCGTACTCGGCGGTGTCCGACTTCAGCCGGTCCGCCTCGGCGACCGCCTCGGCCAGCGTCCGCTCGGCCAGCTCCCGGGCCGCCTCCGACTCCGCACGGGAGCGCTCGCGCAGCCCCGCCGCGTCCTCCGCGGCCCGCTCCCGCTCCGCGTAGGCGTCGACACGGACCCGGTCCGCCTCCTCCTGCGCCTCCCCGCGGGTGCGCTCCGCCGCGTGCTCGGCCGCCGAACGCAGCCCGGTGATCTCCTCCTCGGCCTGCTCGTGCAGCCCGGCCACCGCGTCCCGCACCGACTGGGCGGTCGCCTCGGCGGCCGCCACCAGCTCGGTGGCCCGCCGGTCCGCCTCCTCCACCAGCCGCAGCGCCTCGGCCTGCGCCTCCTCGACCCGGTTGCGCGCCGAGGCCAGCAGCTCCTCGCTCTGCTCCCGGGCCCGCTCCCGCTCCTGGTCGGCCTCGGCACGCGCCGAGCCGAGGGTCTCCTCGGCCTCCCGGCGCCGCCGGTTCGCCTCCTCGCGGGCCGCCGCCAGCTCCTCGGCCGCCTCCGCGGTCACCCGCTCGGCCGCCGACTGCGCCTCCGCGCGCACCCGGTCCGCGGTCTCCTGCGCCTCGGTGCGCAGCCGCTCCGCCTCCGCCGCGGCCTCCGAACGCAGCCGTACCGCCACACCCTCCGCCTCGGCGCGGGACGCCGACGCCTCCGCCGCCGCCTCGGTGCGCAGCCGCTCCGCGTCCTGCTCGGCCTGCTCGCCCAGCGCCCGCATCCGCTCGGCCGCCTCGGCGCGCAGCCGCTCGGCCTCCTCGGACGCCTCCCGGCGCAGCCGCTCGCCCTCCGCCCGGGCCTCGGACAGCGCCTCCTCGGCCGCCGCGAGGCGCGCCTCGGCCTCGGAGTGCAGCCGGGCCAGCTCGGCCGCCGCCTCCTCCTGCCGGGCGGTGATACCGCGCTCGGTCTCCTCGCGCAGCGCGGCCGCCGCCTCCTCGGCCGCGGTACGCACCGACTCGGCCTGCTCCTCGGCGTCGGCCCGCAGCCGGTCGGCCTCCTCCCGGGTGCGCTCCAGCGTCTCCTCGGACTGCCGGCGCAGCCCGGTCGCCCGCTCGATCGCCTCCGCGCGGACCCGCTCGCCCTCGGTGGTCGCCGCCGTCCGCGTCTCGTCCGCGTCCGCCTTCGCCTTGGCCAGCAGTTCCTCGGCGGTCTTCGCCGCCTCCTCGATCTGCTGCACCGCCTCGCGCCGCGCCTCGCCGCGGATCCGCTCGCCCTCGGCGATCGCGTCCGCGCGCAGCTGCTCGGCCTCCCCGCGCAGCCGCCGCGCCTCCTCCTGGAGCTGGACGGTCTTGGCGCGGTACTCCTTGGTGTCGTCCTTCGCGGCGCCCTTCAGCTGCTCGGCGGTGTCATGCGCCTCGCCCCGCAGCCGGTCCGCCTCGGCCTCCGCCTCCCCGCGGACCCGCTCCGCCTCCTCGGAGGCCTTGCGGGTGGTCTCCTGGGCGTCCTGGGACGCCTTCGACAGGATCTCCTCGGCCGACCGGGCGGCCTTCGCCAGCTGCGCCGCAGAGTCCTCCGCCGCCGCGGTACGGGCCTTCTCCGAGGCCTCCGCGACCTGCTTCTCGGCCGCCTCCCGGGCGTCCGCGAGCGCCTGCTCGGCCTCCGCCTTGAGGGCCTCGGCCTCCTTGGTCGCCTCACCGACCAGCCGGGCGATCTCCGACTTGGCGGTACGGGTGCGCTGCTCGTTCGCCGAATCGGCGCTCGCCAGCCGCTTGGCCGCGGCGTCCTTCGCCTCCGCGACCAGCTTCTCGGCCTCGGCGCGGGCCTCCCGCAGCTTCTCCTCGGCCTCGCTCATCCGCTGCTCGGCGCCCCGGGCCAGCTCCGCGGCCTTCGCCCGGGCCTCGGTGGACTCCGCGGTGGTGGCGCTGCGCAGCTGCTCGGCGTGGCTGGTGGCCTCCTGGGCCTGCGTGGAGGCCGCGTTCAGCAGCCGCTCCGCGTCCCGGCGGGCCCGCAGCAGGATCGCCTCCGCCTCGGCGCGGGCCGTCTCGGCCTCCGCGCCCAGCCGCTGGCGGGCCTCCTCCGCCAGCCGCACGGCCTCGCTCCGGGCCGCGGCCAGCGACTGCTCGGCCTCCGCCCGGGACTCGTCCATCAGCCGGCGGGCCTGCGCCTCGGTCCGGGCCCGCAGCTGCTCCGCCCAGGCCACGTTCTCGTTGACGTGCGCCTCGACGGTCTGCCGGCGCTCGGCCAGCTCCTGGTCCAGCTGCTGCCGGCGCTGCACCGCCTCGGTGTGCAACTCCGCCTGGAGCCGGGCCTGGTGCTCGGCGTGCTCCTGGAGGATGCGCTGCGTCTGCGCCCGGGCCTCGCGCAGCTCACGCTCCGCGTCGACCCGCAGCTGCTCGGCCTGCGCCTGCGCGTTACGGAGCAACTGCTCGGCCTGGTAGCCCATGTCGGCGCTGTCGTACGACGGCCGGGAGGCGATGGTGCGCCGCGCCTCGTGCAGCTTGGCCCGCAGCACCTCGACCTGGTAACCGAGGTCCTCGGCGTGCTGGACGGCCTTCTCCCGCTCGGTCTTCAGCCGGTCCATCTCGGCCTCGAACCGCGAAAGGTGGTCGTCAGCCCGGTGGCTCTCTGCGCGTTCGTAGCCCCGCACTGCGCGGTCCCATCCGTCCCCTGGTCGCAACTGACGTGACACGGGCACCGTCCGCCCGCGAACGGTCCCCCGGGGGAAATGGTGTCAGATCGCATACGGAGACATGGCACGGCCCCGATCCGGCCCCGGCCCGGAGCAGCCCACTCTACCGGGCCGGGAATCGGCGGGTCAGTGCTCTTCGTCCTCCGGACGGCTCAGGGGAGCTTGGTGGCCTTGTCCCCGGGAGGGCTGGGTGACAGCTCGGTGGGGGGCTGCGCCTTGTCCCCGGGACGGCTGGGTGGTGGCCTGCGCCTTGTCCCCCGGGACGGCTCGGTGGGGGCCCGGTGGCGGCTGGGTGGGGGTCAGTGCGCCGGGGGCGTCTCGGCCGAGGTGACCAGCTCGGTCAGCACGCCGTGGCAGTCCTTCGGGTGCAGGAAGGTGATCCGCGAGCCCATCGAGCCGATCCGCGGCTCCTCGTAGAGCACCCGCACGCCCTTGCCCCGGATGGCCTCCGCGTCCCCGTCCACGTCCGCGGTGCCGAAGGCGATGTGGTGCACCCCCTCGCCGTTCTTGGCGAGCCACTTGCCCACCGCGGAGTCCTCCCGGGTCGGCTCCAGCAGCTGGAGGTAGGACGCCCCGCCGTCGTCCGTGCCGTTGATCCTGAGCATGGCCTCGCGGACCCCCTGCTCCTCGTTGACCTCGGTGTGGAACACCTCGAAGCCGTAGGTGGCACGGTAGAACTCGACGGTGGCGTCGAGGTCCCGGCAGGCGATCCCGATGTGGTCGATTCGCGTCAGCATGGCACCCAGTGCAGCGCGCGCGGGATGGTTACGCAACGTGCGCGCCGTCACACCGACGGGGCGATGACCCGGGCGCGTACCGCTCAGTACATTGGCAGTAAACCCTCGTTCACTTCACACCCCAAGGGGTCCCGCCCATGTCTGGAACGACCGGTACCACCTCCGTCATCGTCGCGGGCGCCCGTACGCCCATGGGCCGCCTCCTCGGCTCGCTGAAGTCCTTCTCCGGTGCCGACCTCGGCGGCTTCGCCATCAAGGCCGCGCTCGACCGGGCCGGTGTCACCGGCGAGCAGGTGCAGTACGTGATCATGGGCCAGGTCCTCCAGGCCGGCGCCGGCCAGATCCCCGCCCGCCAGGCCGCGGTCAAGGCCGGCATCCCGATGAACGTCCCGGCCCTCACCATCAACAAGGTCTGCCTCTCCGGCCTGGACGCCATCGCGCTGGCCGACCAGCTGATCCGCGCCGGCGAGTTCGACATCGTGGTGGCCGGCGGCCAGGAGTCCATGACCAACGCGCCCCACCTGCTCCCCGGCTCCCGCGAGGGCCACAAGTACGGCGCCATCCAGATGCTCGACGCCATGGCGCACGACGGGCTCACCGACGCCTTCGAGAACATCGCGATGGGCGAGTCCACCGAGAAGCACAACACCCGCCTGGGCATCCAGCGCCCCGAGCAGGACGAGATCGCCGCGCTCTCCCACCAGCGCGCCGCCGCCGCCCAGAAGAACGGCGTCTTCGACGCGGAGATCGCCCCCGTGGAGATCCCCCAGCGCAAGGGCGACCCGGTCCTCTTCGCCAAGGACGAGGGCATCCGCGGCGACACCACCGCCGAGTCCCTCGGCAAGCTGCGCCCCGCCTTCACCAAGGACGGCACCATCACCGCCGGCACCTCCTCGCAGATCTCCGACGGGGCCGCGGCGGTCGTCGTGATGAGCAAGGCCAAGGCCGAGGAGCTGGGGCTGGAGTGGCTCGCCGAGATCGGCGCGCACGGGAACGTGGCCGGCCCGGACAACTCGCTCCAGTCCCAGCCGTCCAACGCGATCCGGCACGCGGTGTCGAAGGAGGGCATCGGCGTCGAGGACCTCGACCTCATCGAGATCAACGAGGCGTTCGCGGCGGTGGCCGTGCAGTCCATGAAGGACCTCGGCGTCACCGCCGAGAAGGTCAACGTCAACGGCGGCGCGATCGCGCTGGGCCACCCGATCGGGATGTCCGGCGCCCGGATCGTGCTCCACCTCGCCCTGGAGCTCCAGCGGCGCGGCGGCGGCACCGGGGCGGCGGCGCTGTGCGGTGGCGGCGGTCAGGGTGACGCGCTCATCGTCCGCGTCCCGGCGAAGTAGCCCGCGGACGTTCGTCAGGTAAGGAGCGGTACGCACATGGTGGACGTCCCCCAGTTGGTCGCCCAGGCACGAGAGGGCCGGCCGCGGGCCGTGGCCCGGCTCATCTCGCTGGTGGAGGGCGCCTCCCCGCACCTGCGGGAGGTCATGGCCGCGCTGGCCCCGCTGGCGGGGGGTGCCTACGTCGTCGGGCTGACCGGCTCGCCCGGCGTCGGCAAGTCCACCACCACCTCGGCGCTGGTCTCCGCGTACCGCCGGATGGGGCGGCGGGTCGGCGTGCTCGCCGTCGACCCGTCCTCCCCGTTCAGCGGCGGCGCGCTGCTCGGCGACCGGGTCCGGATGTCGGACCACGCCTCCGACCCGGGCGTCTACATCCGCTCCATGGCCACCCGGGGCCACCTCGGCGGCCTGGCCTGGGCCGCCCCCCAGGCGATCCGCGTGCTGGACGCGGCGGGGTGCGATGTGGTCCTGGTGGAGACGGTCGGTGTCGGCCAGTCGGAGGTCGAGATCGCCTCCCAGGCCGACACCTCGGTGGTCCTGCTCGCCCCCGGGATGGGCGACGGCATCCAGGCGGCCAAGGCGGGCATCCTGGAGATCGGCGACGTGTACGTGGTCAACAAGGCCGACCGGGACGGGGCCGACGCGACGGCCCGGGAGCTGAACCACATGCTCGGCCTGGGCGAGGCGCGCGCCCCCGGCGACTGGCGGCCGCCCATCGTCAAGACGGTGGCGGCGCGGGGGGAGGGCGTCGACGAGGTGGTCGAGGCGCTGGAGAAGCACCGGGCCTGGATGGAGGAGCGCTCGGTCCTCGCGGCGCGCCGCCGTGCGCGGGCGGCGCGCGAGGTGGAGACCATCGCGGTCACCGCGCTGCGGTCGCGGATCGAGGATCTTCGGGGGGACCAGCGGCTGTCGGCTCTGGCGGAGCGGATTGTGGCGGGGGAGCTGGATCCTTATGCGGCGGCGGACACGTTGGTGTCTGGTCTGACGGGTTCGTAGCCGGGGGGCTCCGCCCCCCGGGCCCCCTTTCGCCGGCACCGGCGGTGTTCGGCTGCCCGGTCGGTCCGCTGCCGTGGGGGCGTTTGCGCCGCCGGTGGCTGGGCGCGCGTTCGGTGGTCTCGCTGACGCGGTTGGGTCTGTTGTGGTTGCGGTCCGGTGGCCATGTCCAGGCCCGGTGGTCGGGTCCGCTCTGCGGTGGGTGGGGGCGTGGGCACTCCGGGCTCACGTGCTCGCCGCTCGCGCTTACCGTTCGACGGTCAATCTCACCGCCTCATTACGCTCGGCGGCTGCGCGCGCGACCCTGCGTACCCCCACCCGACCGGCGGCGCACTGACCGATTCGCCGTGGCTGATGCCTCCCCGGACCGAAGGCCCTGACCGGTTCGTACGGACCCCTCCCGCACGGGCCCTGCCGGGCCGGCGGCCCATGGCCTCCCGGGCCGAGGGCGCCTACCCGCCGGACGTCGCCGCCCGGCGGGTAGGCGGATGACCTCAGTCGTTGTCGTTGGCGTCGTCCGCGTCGGCCTTGTCCTGGGTGGCCTTGGCGGTGGTCGCGTCTACGGTCCAGTCCTGGACCTTGCCGTCCTTGAGGAGCTCGACGTCCCAGGCCTGCTTGCCGCCGTCGTCGTCCAGGTCGAGGGAGACCACCTGGCCGCGGTCGGCGACGGCCTTGAGGGCCTGCTCGGCGGTCACCTTGGGGGCGGACTGCGCGGTCTTCGCCGGGCCCTGGTCGGCCCCGTCGGCGACGGCGAACGCGGTGGCGGTGCCGCCGGCGAGGAGGGCGGCGGTGACCGTGGCGATGACGAGGTTGCGCTTCATGGGGTGGACCTCCGTGAGGGTTGGGCTTTCCAGGTACGGATCCACCGTGCGACGTGGCGGCTGAACGCAGGCTGAAGGCGGCTGAAGGGCGCTTCAGGTTCCGTTTGGGAACCTGTTACCCATGCGTCTGTTGATCGTGGAGGACGAGAAGCGGCTGGCCCTGTCGTTGGCGGCGGGATTGCGGGCCGAGGGGTTCGCGGTGGATGTGGTGCACGACGGGCTGGAGGGGCTGCACCGGGCCGGGAGTGAGCCGTACGACCTGGTGGTGCTGGACATCATGCTGCCGGGGATGAACGGCTACCGGGTGTGCGGGGCGCTGCGGGCGGCCGGGAACGACGTGCCGATCCTGATGCTGACGGCGAAGGACGGGGAGTACGACGAGGCCGAGGGGCTGGATACCGGGGCGGACGACTATCTGACCAAGCCGTTCAGCTATGTGGTGCTGCTGGCGCGGGTGCGGGCGCTGCTGCGGAGGAGGGGGCGGGCGGCGTCGCCGGTGCTGACGGCGGGAGAGCTGACGGTGGACACCGCGGCGCGGCGGGTGCGGTTGGGGGAGGAGGAGGTGGGGTTGACGGCCAAGGAGTTCGCGGTGTTGGAGCAGTTGGTGACGAGGAGGGGCGAGGTGGTGTCGAAGGGGGAGATTCTGGAGCACGTCTGGGACTTCGCTTATGAGGGGGACCCGAACATCGTGGAGGTGTATGTGAGCGCGCTGAGAAGGAAGTTGGGGGCGGGGATCATTCGGACGGTGCGTGGGGCGGGTTATCGGCTGGGGGAGCGGTGAGGCTGCTGAGGTCGGTTCGGGCCAGGACGTCGCTGGGGGCGACGCTGGTGGTGGCGCTGGCGTTGGCGGTGGCGGGGGTGGCGCTGCTGGCGGTGCTGCGGGGGAGCCTGGCGAGTCAGGCGGAGTTGCAGGCCAATGTGACGGCGCGGTCGGTGGCCGTGCAGGTGGCGGCGGGGACGCCGTTCGGGGAGCTGGATCTGCCGGACGAGGCGGAGGAGCATCCGGTGCAGGTGGTGTCGGACGGCCGGGTGGTCGCCCTGGGGGAGGGCATCGAGGCGATCGAGGGGGCGGGGAGCCGGTCGGTGCGGGTGGTGCCGGTGGGGCCGGTGGAGGAGGGGGATGGGGGTGGTGGGGTTTCGGAGGATGTCCGGTATTCGACGGGGGAGGTGACGGTGGAGGGGGAGCGGGAGGCTTATCGGTTCGCGGCGGTGGAGGTCAAGGCGGGGGACGGCCGGGAGGCCACCGTGTACGCGGGGTCGGCGGTGCAGGCGGCGGCGGTGTCGGGGGTGCGTACGGCGATGCTGGCGGCGCTGCCCGCGCTGCTGGTGGTGGTGGCGGGGACGACCTGGCTGGTGACCCGGCGGGCGCTGGCGCCGGTGGAGGGGATCCGGCGGGAGATGGCGGCGGTCACGGCGTCGGCGGATCTGTCGCGGCGGGTGCCGGAGCCGGGGACGCATGACGAGGTGGCGCGGCTGGCGCGGACGACCAACGAGACGCTGGCGGCGCTGGAGGCCTCGGTGGAGCGGCAGCGGCGGTTCGTGGCGGACGCCTCGCATGAGTTGCGGAGCCCGATCGCCTCGCTGCGGACGCAGTTGGAGGTGGGGGCGGCCCATCCGGCGCTGCTGGACCTGCCGGGGGCGGTGGAGGACACCGTACGGCTGCAGGGGCTGGCGGCGGACCTGCTGCTGCTGGCGCGGCTGGACGCGGGGGAGCGGCCGGGGCAGGCGCGGGTGGATCTGGCGGCGCTGGTGCGGGCCGAGGTGGCGCAGCGGTCGGGGGACCGGGTGCCGGTGCGGGTGGCGGCCGAGGGGGCCGCGGAGGTGAGCGGGTCGCGGGCGCAGTTGGTGCGGGTGCTGGGGAATCTGCTGGACAACGCGCAGCGGCATGCGGAGGGGGAGGTCGCGGTGGAGGTCCGGCGGGACGGCGGTGAGGTGCTGCTCGCGGTCGCGGACGACGGGGCGGGGGTGCCGGAGGCTGAGCGGGAGCGGATCTTCGAGCGGTTCGTGCGGCTGGACGACGCGCGCAGCCGGGACGAGGGCGGGGCGGGCCTGGGGCTGGCCATCGCCCGGGATGTGGCGGCCCGGCACGGCGGGACCCTGCGCGCCGCCCGGTCCCCCTCGGGCGGCGCGCGGTTCGAGCTGCGGCTGCCGGCGGTCTAGGGCTTGCCGCGCAGTCCGCGCAGGCGTTCGGCGATGGGCTTGAGCGACTGGTGGAGGTGGTCCAGGTCCTCGGGGGTGAGCCGGTCGATGAGGTGGCTGCGGACCGACTCGACGTGGTGCGGGGCGACCTTGCGCATGGTCTCCATGCCCGGGTCGGTGAGGACGGCGTAGAGCCCGCGCCGGTCGGACTCGCAGTTCTCCCGGCGGACCAGGCCCGCGTTCTCCATGCGGGTGATCTGGTGGGAGAGGCGGCTCTTGGACTGGAGGGTGACGGAGGCGAGGTCGCTCATCCGCAGGCGCCGGTCGGGCGCCTCGGAGAGGTTGACCAGGATCTCGTAGTCGTTGATGGTCAGCCCGAACGGCTGGAGGTCCTTCTCCAGCTGGTAGTTCAGCAGCCTGCCCACGTCCAGGTAGGTGCGCCAGGCGCACTGCTCGGCATCGGTCAGCCAGGGGGTGGCCGTCTCGGTCTCCATGGATGGATTCTACCTAAGAAGTTGAATAGTGAACAATGGGGCGGGGTGGTGCGGTCGGTGACGTCGAACCCGTCCTCGGTGCCCGGATAAAGGCGCAGGCGTTCGAGGGCGTCACCCTCCGCAGACTACCGTTCACAGGCCGAAGCGGCGCTGGAGGTCTCCCAGCTGGCCGGGAAGGCGCGGCATGGACTGCTGGCCGTGGCCGGATCCGGGCCCGGGGTGCGCGCCGGGGACGCCGGCCTCGTGCGGGGTGGCTCCGGTCGCCAGCTCGGGCATCAGCTGTTCGGTGGACTGGAGCAGTACGGTGCCGGCGCCGGTGAAGTCGAACTGGTGCTCCTCGCCGGACGCCCCGCCCAGCCCGGTCAGCGCCCGTACGCCGCCCATGATCCCGGTCATATAGCCGTGGTCGTAGTGGTGGCAGGGGGAGGGGCAGTCGGCCCAGCCGACGAGGGCCTGGGGGTCCACCCGCAGCGGCGGTTCCATGAAGACCACCGGGCCGTTGGAGGCCGCCACGAACTTCCCGGTGCCGATGAGGGTGAGGAAGCCGGGGACGATGGACTGCTTCAGGGCCAGGGACGGCTGGTACGCGAGGAGGTTGCCGGCCCGGATGGTCAGATTGCCCTCGTCCAGGTCGAAGCTGTTGACGTCGAAGGCCCGGTCCGCCAGCAGCATCTTGCCGCTGCCCTCGGCCACCACCCAGTCGCTCGCGTGGAGGGGTGAGTGGAAGCTGGTGCGGAGCAGGCGGTCGAGGCGTCCGTGGCCCAGGCCGTTGAACTCGATCGACCCGTAGTAGGCGATCATCTTGCCCTTCTGCAGGAACCACTGGGAGCCCTTCAGCTCCACGCAGAAGGTGTACGGATTGACGTTGTCGTCGGCCGGCAGCGTCATCGGGTCCCACATCGCGGGCGTGCTCACAGCTTCTCCTCCGACGCCTGGACGTACACCGCACCACTGCCGCTCAGCTCCAGCTGGAACGCCTCGCCCGAGCCGCGCCCCACCATGTCCCGCCAGCCCAGCGCGGTGGAGAGCTTGTTCCGTACGTCGCCGTGGTGCGCGACATAGGCCTGCGGGTCCACATGCACCGGGCGGTCCGGGGTGATCGGCAGCCGGATCACCCCGCCGTGCGCCATCACCGCGACCGCGCCCTGGCCCTGGAGGGAGGTGGTGAACAGCCCCTGCCCGGACACCTGGCCGCGGACCATGCCCATCACCCCGCCCTGCGAGCCCAGGAAGACGGTGCCCTGGCGCAGGGTGCCGTCGAAGGCGAGCAGCCGGTCCGCCTCCACGTAGAGGGTGTCCCCGGTCAGCTCGATGACCTGGACATGGTGGCCGCCGTGGCCGAAGAGGACGGTGCCGCTGCCCTCCACGGTCATCAGCGGGGTGTCCTCGCCGGCCGCGCGCCGGCCGATCATCGACATCAGCCCGCCCTGGCCGCCGGCCAGGTTCGGGGTGAAGGAGACCTCGCCGCGGTAGGCGAGCATCGCCCCGCGCTGGCTGAACATCCGCTGCCCGGGCGAGACGACCGCCTCGACCATCTTGGAGTTGATCTCGCGGAACGGCATCAGACGTCCCCTCCGACGGTGTTGCGCTCACTGGGCTGGACGTAGACCAGTCCGTCGCCCTCGAAGCGGATCTGGAACGCCTCGCCGCCGCCCTCGCCGAGCAGGGTGCGGAAGGTCACACCGGACTGGAAGGACTGCCGGAGGTTGCCCTGATGGGCGACGTACGCCCCGGGGTCGACCGAGAGCGGGTACTGCGGGGTCACCCGGAGCACCACCGCCGGGCCGTCCGACATGATCGCCGCCTGGCCGGTGCCCTCCAGGGTGGTGGTGAACAGGCCGTTCCCGCTGGCCCCGCCGCGCAGCCCGGTGAAGCTGGTCCCGGTGCGCACCCCGCCGTCGGTGCACAGCAGATTGCTGGCCTCCACGTACATCTTCTCGCCGCGCAGGCTGACCAGGTTGATCTCGGAGGCGCGGTCGGCGAAGAAGCAGGTGCCCTGGCCGGACACCTCCATGACCTCCATCTGCTCGCCGGTCAGCCGGCGGGTGACCACGCCGCGCAGCCCCTCGCCGCCACCGGTCGTCTTCTTGAACGCCATCCGGCCCTCGTAGGCCACCATCGAGCCGTTCTTGGCCTTGACGGTGTCCCCGGTGAGGTCGACGGCGAGCACTCTGCTGCCTTGCAGTCGGAACATTGCCACGGGAGGACGTTAACCGGAGATCCCGGGCGCGAACAGGGGCGAGCGGGGTGAGGGCGGCGATGGCCGGGACCCCGGTCAAGGGCGGGCAAAGGGGGCTGCCACAATGGGCCGGACGCTTGTGCGCCGATTCACAAGATCGGTCGTGCGCGCACAGGTGCGTCCTTTGCCCGTTCCGACGTCGAAGGTGCCTCACCGTGGACATCAAGACCGCCGCCTCCCTCCACCGTCTCCGGCTCGTCTCCGCCCCGGAGGCCGTCTCCTTCCTGCTGCTGCTCGTCTGCTCGGTGCTGAAGCGCACGACGGAGTTCAACGCCGTACCGGTCATGGGCATGATCCACGGGGTGCTGTTCGTGCTGTACGTGCTGTTCTGGCTGGACGCCTGGAACCGCACCAAGTGGGACTTCAAGATCGCGGCGCTCTACTTCGTCCTCTCCGTGCTGCCGTTCGGCGGCTTCTACGCCGAGCGCCGCCTGAAGCGGGAGGCGCAGGACGCCGTCATCGCCTCCCGGGCCCGCCGCGAGGGCACGGTGAACGCCGCATGATCGTCGCCTTCTCGGTCACCCCGCTCGGCGTCGGCGAGGAGGTCGGCGAGTACGTCGCCGACGCCGTCCGGGTGGTCCGCGAGTCCGGGCTGCCGAACCGCACCGATGCCATGTTCACCTCGGTGGAGGGCGAGTGGGAGGAAGTGATGGACGTGGTGCGGCGGGCGGTCGCGGCCGTGGAGGCCCGCGCGCCGCGGGTCTCCCTGGTCCTGAAGGCCGACATCCGCCCCGGTGTCACCGACGGGCTCACGGCGAAGGTCGAGACCGTGGAGCGGCATCTGGGCGCGTGACGCCTGCCGTGAGACGGCCCCCGCCCCTGCTCTGAAGGGGCGGGGGCCGTCGGATGTACGGGGCCGTCCGGGGTAGCCCGCTCGGACGCGTCCCGGTCGACACACCCCGCCGCCTCGCGTTTCGTGGAGGGTGACCACCCGCTCACCCAGCAGGAGGCGCCCGTGCGGCCGGAGGGCTACGACTACGACACCTACAGCCGTCTGGCGGGCCCCCTGACCGAACCCGACCCGGCGGCGCCCTACCGGGTCCGCTACCGCAGCCTGCTGTCGAAGGAGCCGCACCGAATACGGGCCGTGCTGCTGATGTGCTCCGCCCCGGTGCTCTCCGCCGTGCTGCTCGCCTACCTGGTGTGGCCGAGCCACTGGACGCGGCAGGAGGGCGGCGAGGCCTGGCTGGTCCGGCTGGACGCGGTGATGCTGGTGTCGATCGGGCTGATCTGCACGTTCATGCTGGTCAACGTGGTGTCCATCGCCCACGCCACCATGGTCGCCCGGGACCCGGTGCCGGTGGTGGCCGAGCCGGGGCTGCGGGTCGCCTTCCTCACCACGTACGTGCCGGGGAAGGAGCCGCTGGCCATGGTCCGGGCCACCCTGGAGGGCGCTCGGCGGGTGCGGCACACGGGGCCGCTGGACGTCTGGCTGCTGGACGAGGGGGACGACCCCGGGGCCCGGGCGCTCTGCGCCGAGCTGGGCGTCCGCCACTTCACCCGGGCCGCCGTCCCCGCCTGGAACCGGGCGAGGGGCGCGCACAAGGCCCGCACCAAGCACGGCAACTACAACGCCTGGATCGCCGCCCACGGCGAGGCGTACGACGTCTTCGCCTCGGTCGACACCGACCATGTACCGCTGCCCGCCTTCCTGGAGCGGATGCTCGGCTACTTCCGCGACCCGGACGTGGCCTTCGTCGTCGGCCCGCAGGTGTACGGGAACTACGACGGGCCGGTCACGAAGGCCGCCGAGTCGCAGCAGTTCCTCTTCCACGCGCTGATCCAGCGGGCCGGCAACCGCTACCGGGCGCCCATGTTCGTCGGCACCAACAACGCGGTGCGGATCGCCGCCGTCCGGCAGATCGGCGGGCTGTACGACTCGATCACCGAGGACATGGCCACCGGCTTCGAACTGCACCGGCGGCGGAACCCGGCGACCGGCCGGCACTGGACCTCGGTCTACACCCCGGACGTGCTCGCGGTCGGCGAGGGACCCGCCTCCTGGACGGACTTCTTCACCCAGCAGCTGCGCTGGTCGCGCGGTACGTACGAGACCGTGCTGCGGCAGTACGCGGGCGGCTTCGGCCGGATGCCGCCCGGCCGGCTGCTCAACTACACGCTGATGCTCGTCTACTACCCGATGACGGCCGTCAACTGGTTCCTCGGCGTGCTCAGCTGCGTGCTGTTCCTCTGCCTCGGCGCCTCCGGCACCCAGGTCTCCACCTCGGTGTGGCTGATGCTCTACAGCGACGCCGCCGCCCTGCAGATCGGGCTCTACCTGTGGAACCGCCGCCACAACGTCTCCCCGCACGAACCGGAGGGCTCCGGCGGGCTGGCCGGGATGGTGATGTCGGCGCTCTCCGCCCCGATCTACGCCCGCTCGCTGCTGGACGCGGTGCTGCGCCGCCCCAGCCGCTTCGTGGTCACCCCCAAGGGCGGCGCGGCCAGCCCGGACCGGCCGGCCACCTTCCGGGTCCACCTCTCCTGGGCGGCGGTGCTGGCCGGCTCGCTGGCCGCCTCGGTGTACCTGGACCACACCCATGCCGCCATGCGCACCTGGGCGGTGCTCGCCCTGGCGGTCTGTCTCGCCCCGTGCGCGGTGTGGGGGTGGGAGGCGGCCCGGGCGGCACTTGGGGCTCGTACCCGGTCCCGTAGCCGTACCGAAGAGCCCGCCCCGGAGCCCGAGGCGGCGGCGCTGGCCACGACCACCGGGGGGAGCTGACCCATGGCGGACGGGCGCCCGCCCGCGCGGCCGGGGCAGAGGAAGCGAGACCTGCGCAGGACGCTGCTCGGCGGCCTGGCGCTGCTGCTGCTCGCCGGGCTCAACGCGCCCGCCGCGCTCTCCTTCGCCCAGGCCAAGTACCACGCCTACAAGATCGCCCAGCCCGCCTACCAGGCGCGCTACGGCTCCTGGCAGCGACTCGAAGTGCCGGGAAAGTACCGGCTGAACGCCATCCACGCGGCCCTGCTGCACACCGGCAAGGTGCTGCTGATCGCCGGATCGGGCAACAGCCAGGCCAAGTTCGACGCGGGCAGCTTCGACACCGTGCTCTGGGACCCGGTGAGGAACAGCTTCAAGAAGATCCCCACCCCCGAGGACTTCTTCTGCGCGGGCCACAGCCAGCTCCCCGACGGCCGGCTCCTGGTGGCCGGCGGCACCGCTCGCTACGAGGTGCTGGACGGGGCGGTGAGGAAGGCCGGCGGCGGGATGCGGGTGAAGAACGAGAGCCCGGACCGGGCGGTCACCCTGAGGAAGGGCACCGTCTTCCGCTCGCCGACCGGCGTCGAGTACGTCACCACCACCGCCGTCACCGTGCCCAGGGCCAAGCGCGAGTTCAAGGTCACCTACTTCTCCGGCGGCGGGATGAAGCCCTGGGCGACCAAGGTGACCGCGGCCGAGGCCCGGGTCTTCGTGGAGGCCCGCAAGGACGGGCCCGAGGCGCTCACCACCCAGGCCGCGCAGTACAGGGTGGTCGGGCTGAAGGGCGCCGACGCCCGCAACGTCTACGGCATCGCCCAGCGGATCAGCGCCGAGAAGCAGGACTTCCAGGGGATCCGGGCGGCCTACGAGTTCGACCCGCTCGCCGAGCGGTACGTCCCGGTCGCCCCGATGAAGGACGCCCGCTGGTACCCGACCCTGGTGACGCTGGAGGACGGGCGGGTGCTCGCGGTCTCCGGGCTCAACGACGTGGGCGACGTGGTCCCCGGCGACAACGAGATCTACGACCCGAGGACCAAGGAGTGGAGCAAGGGGCCGTTCCACTACTTCCCGACCTACCCGGCCCTCTTCCTCACCCAGGGCGGCAAGCTCTTCTACACCGGCTCCAACGCGGGCTACGGCCCCGCCGAGAAGGGCCGCGTCCCGGGGCTGTGGGATCTGAAGGCCAACCGCTTCCAGCCGGTGCGGGGGATCGAGGACCCCGACCAGCTGGAGACCTCCTCCTCGGTGATCCTGCCGCCGGTGCAGGACCAGAAGCTGATGGTGCTGGGCGGCGGCGGGGTCGGCGAGTCAGAGCTGTCCACACCCCGTACCGCGGTGATCGACCTCGGCGCGGCGACCGGATCCCAGGGGGCCGGCAAGGCGCCCGGCCCGGCCTTCCGGCCCGGGGCGCGGCTGCCGCAGGGCACCCGCTACCTCAGCAGCGTGCTGCTGCCCGACGACACCGTCTTCACCACCGGCGGCTCCCGGCAGTACCGGGGGCGCGGCGGCAGCGACATCCTGAAGGCGCAGTTCTACCTGCCCCGCAAGGACGCCTTCCGGGAGGCCGCGGCCCCGACCGTGGGCCGCGACTACCACTCCGAGGCCCTGCTGCTGCCGGACGGGCGGATCGCGAACTTCGGCTCGGACCCGCTCTTCGGCGACAAGGACAACACCAGGCTGGGCACCTTCGAGCAGCGGGTGGAGGTCTACACCCCGCCCTATCTGCTGGGGAGGGGCGGTGGGCACCGGCCGGTGCTGGGCGCGGGGCCGAAGGAGCTGGATCCGGAGACGTACGCGGCCACCTTCCGTACCGAGGACGCCCGCCGGATCGTCTCGGCGCGGCTGATGCGGCCCAGCGCGGTCACCCACACCACCGACGTCGAGCAGCGCTCGGTGGCGCTCACCCTGACCCGGGGCCCGGGCACCCTCACCGTCCGCGCCCCGAAGGACCCGACCCTGGTGCCGCCCGGCTGGTACATGCTCTTCGCGGTGGACAAGCAGGGGCGGCCCTCGGTGGCGAAGTGGGTCAAGGTGCCGGCGCCGGAACGTCCCACCTCATGAGGGGGGCGACCGATCTACGAGACGGGGCTGACCGGCATATGACCAGTGGGTAAGGTCGGGGCGTGCCCAAGTCGCTCAGTCTCCCGTTCGACCCCATCGCCCGCGCCGACGAGCTCTGGCAGCGCCGCTGGGGGCCGGTGCCCGCGATGGCCGCGATCACCTCGATCATGCGGGCGCACCAGATCCTGCTGGCCGAGGTGGACGCGGTGGTCAAGCCGTACGGGCTGACCTTCGCCCGCTACGAGGCGCTGGTGCTGCTCACCTTCTCCAAGGCGGGCGAGCTGCCGATGTCCAAGATCGGTGAGCGGCTGATGGTGCACCCGACCTCGGTGACCAACACCGTGGACCGGCTGGTCCGCTCCGGCCTGGTCGACAAGCGGCCCAACCCCAACGACGGGCGCGGCACCCTGGCGTCCATCACCGACAAGGGGCGCGAGGTGGTCGAGGCGGCGACCGGGGACCTGATGGCGATGGACTTCGGCCTGGGCGCGTACGACTCCGAGGAGTGCGGCGAGATCTTCGCCCTGCTGCGCCCGCTGCGGGTGGCCGCGCGGGACTTCGAGGACGAGTAGAAGATCCCTTTCGGGCCACCGGGGGCGGCGGAAGATCGCCCGGAACGGGCGGTTACGCTCGTGGCCATGAAAGAGAACGTGCTGACCCGCTACCGGGTGATGGCGTATGTCACCGCCGTGTGGCTGCTGGTGTTCACCGTCGCGATCATCCTGAAGTACGGGTTCAAGATCGGCGACACCATGCTGATCTCGCAGATCCACGGTGTGCTCTTCATCATCTACGTGGTCTTCGCCTTCGACCTCGGGTCCAAGCTGAAGTGGCCGTTCGGCCGGCTGCTGTGGGTGCTGGCCGCCGGCTGCATCCCGGTGGCCTCGTTCTTCGTGGAGCCGAAGGTCACGCGGGAGGCGCGCGCCCATCTGGCGGCCGATCCGGTCGCGGCGGCAAAGGCGTAACCGCAGGTCAGGGACTTCCGAAGCGTCGCGGGCACGGCTCGCGGCGCTTTCCCATCGACATTTACTAGGACGTCCTAGTAAATTCATGGGTATGGACGCTGACGCCATCGAGGACGGCCGCCGACGCTGGCAGGCCCGCTATGACGCCGCCCGCAAGCGCGACGCCGACTTCACCACGCTCTCCGGTGACCCCGTGGAGCCGGTCTACGGGCCCCGGCCCGGGGACACCTACGAGGGCTTCGAGCGGATCGGCTGGCCCGGTGAGTACCCCTTCACCCGCGGCCTGCACCCGACCGGCTACCGCGGCCGCACCTGGACCATCCGCCAGTTCGCCGGCTTCGGCAACGCCGAGCAGACCAACGAGCGGTACAAGATGATCCTCCGCAACGGCGGCGGCGGGCTCTCGGTCGCCTTCGACATGCCGACGCTGATGGGCCGCGACTCCGACGACCCGCGCTCGCTCGGCGAGGTCGGCCACTGCGGGGTGGCCATCGACTCCGCCGCCGACATGGAGGTCCTCTTCCGGGACATCCCGCTCGGCGACGTCACCACCTCGATGACCATCTCCGGTCCGGCCGTCCCCGTCTTCTGCATGTACCTGGTCGCCGCCGAGCGCCAGGGCGTGGACCCGGGCGTGCTCAACGGCACCCTCCAGACGGACATCTTCAAGGAGTACATCGCCCAGAAGGAGTGGCTCTTCCAGCCCGAGCCCCATCTGCGGCTGATCGGCGACCTGATGGAGCACTGCGCGGCCGGCATCCCCGCGTACAAGCCGCTCTCGGTCTCCGGCTACCACATCCGCGAGGCCGGGGCGACGGCCGCGCAGGAGCTGGCGTACACCCTCGCCGACGGCTTCGGCTATGTGGAGCTGGGCCTCTCCCGCGGCCTGGACGTGGACGTGTTCGCCCCCGGGCTGTCCTTCTTCTTCGACGCGCACCTGGACTTCTTCGAGGAGATCGCCAAGTTCCGCGCCGCCCGCCGGATCTGGGCCCGCTGGATGCGGGAGGTGTACGGGGCGAAGAGCGACAAGTCGCTCTGGCTGCGGTTCCACACCCAGACCGCGGGCGTCTCGCTCACCGCCCAGCAGCCGTACAACAACGTGGTGCGCACCGCCGTGGAGGCGCTGGCGGCCGTGCTCGGCGGCACCAACTCGCTGCACACCAACGCCCTGGACGAGACCCTGGCGCTGCCCAGCGAGCAGGCCGCCGAGATCGCCCTGCGCACCCAGCAGGTGCTGATGGAGGAGACCGGCGTCGCCAACGTGGCCGACCCGCTGGGCGGCGCCTGGTACGTGGAGCAGCTCACCGACCGTATCGAGGCGGACGCCGAGAAGATCTTCGAGCAGATCCGCGAGCGCGGACTGCGCGCCCACCCGGACGGCAGGCACCCGATCGGGCCGATCACCTCCGGCATCCTGCGCGGTATCGAGGACGGCTGGTTCACCGGCGAGATCGCCGAGTCCGCCTTCCGCTACCAGCAGTCCCTGGAGAAGGGCGACAAGCGGGTCGTCGGCGTCAACGCCCACACCGGCTCGGTCACCGGCGACCTGGAGATCCTGCGGGTCAGCCACGAGGTGGAGCGCGAGCAGGTGCGCGTCCTCGCCGAGCGCCGCACCCACCGCGACGACGCCCGGGTCCGCGCCTCGCTGGACGCCATGCTGGCCGCCGCCCGGGACGGCTCCAACATGATCGGCCCCATGCTGGAGGCGGTACGGGCCGAGGCCACCCTCGGCGAGATCTGCGACGCGCTGCGCGACGAGTGGGGCGTCTACACCGAGCCGCCGGGGTTCTAGAGCCGGTTGTACGAGGTGGGGCCGCCGTGGTCGTCTGCGGCGGCCCCGTCCGCGTACCCCCGGGCCACGGCAGCTCGGCGACCTGCGGAAACTCATGTGAAGTCGAGGTCAAGGCCCGTCATGATGGCCGGATGGAGCACATCACCATCCGCGGGGCCGAGCCCGGTGACTGGGCGGCCATCTGGCCGTTCTTCCGGAAGATCACCGCCGCCGGGGACACCTTCACCTACCCGATGGACCTCGATCGGGAGGTGGCGAGCGGCTGGTGGCTGCTGCCGGAGTCGAACCGCACGGTCGTCGCCGTGGAGGAGGGCACCGGCACCGTCGTCGGCACCGCCAAGATGAACCGCAACCAGTCGGGCCCGGGCAGCCATGTCGCCTCCGCCAGCTTTATGGTCGACCCGGCGTACGGGGGCCGGGGCGTGGGGCGGGCGCTGGTGGAGGACAGCCTCGACTGGGCCCGCGCGGCCGGGTACCGGGGGATGCAGTTCAACGCGGTCGCCGCCACCAACACCCATGCGGTACGGCTCTACGAGCGGCTCGGCTTCCGGATCGTCGGCACCGTGCCCGAGGCCTTCCACCACCCGCGTGAGGGGTATGTGGGGCTGCACGTCATGCACCGTCCCCTGTGAGCGGGGGGCTGTCCGCGCCCGGCCCCGTTCCCGCTCCCGGTCCCGTTCCCGGCCCCGGCCCTGTTCCCGGCTCGGCGAAGAGCAGCCGGAAGACCGCGCCGCCGCCGGGCGCGTCGGCGGCGGTCAGCTCCGCCCCGTGGGCCCGGGCGATCTGCCGGGCCATCGCCAGGCCCAGCCCGGACCCGGGCAGCGCCCGCGCCGAACCGGCCCGGTAGAAGCGGTCGAAGACATGGGGCAGGTCCTCCGGGGCGATCCCCGGGCCGTGGTCCCGTACCGTCACCGTCCGCCCGGTGAACTCCACCTCCACCGGCGGGCCCGGCAGCCGGGGGCCGAACTTGGCCGCGTTGTCCAGCAGGTTGGTCAGCAGCCGGGTCAGCCGGGCCGGCACCCCCGGCAGCACCAGTGCGGCCGCCTCCTCGTCCACCCGCAGCTCGAAGCCGGTCGCCGGCCAGTGCGCCCGGGCCGCCGCCACCGTGTGCTCCAGCAGCGCCGCCGGACGCACCTCCTCCAGCAGCGGCCGGGGCTCCTCGTCCCGGGCCAGCTCGATCAGATCGCCCACCAGCCCGGTCACCTCCCGCAGCTGACGGCCCAGCGCCGCCGAGGCCCGCTCCCGCTGCGCCGGGGTCAACCGGTCGCCCTTCGCCAGCAGTTCGGCGTTGGTCCGCAGCGCGGTCAGCGGGGTGCGCAGCTCATGTGAGGCGTCCGCCACCAGCCGCCGCCGCACCGCCACCGACTCCTCCAGCTCGCCCAGCATGGTGTTGAAAGCCCCGGCCAGCCGGGTCACCTCGTCCTCGCGGCCGGGCGGCCCAGGCGGCAGCTCGATCCGGTGCCGGGCGTCCCGGGTCGCCGCGATCCGCTCGGCCGCCGCGGTGAGCCGCGCCACCGGCGCCAGCCCCGTACGCGACACCCAGAACCCGGCCCCGGCGGCCACCGCCACCCCGACCGCGCCCACCCCGGTGAGCAGCACCGCGGCCTGCCGCACCCCGCGCTCCACGGTGTCCGAGCGCAGCGCCACCTGGAGCGCCTGGCCGCGCCGCAGCGGGGTGGTCAGCACCCGTACCGGATGGCCCTGGAGGACCGTCTGCCGGTAGTACGGGGCCCGCTGCCCGGCCGCCACCTGGCGCACCGGGCCGTCCACCGGCAGCAGATACGGCTGCCCCGGGTCGTCCGCCGGGTCCGCCGGCACCACCTGGGCGCAGGCCGGCGCCGCCAGGAAGCGGCACTCCCCGGCCAGTACGCCCGGCTCGGCGTCCCGCTCACTCTGCACGGTCCGGGTCGCCGACTGGGTGAGGTTCAGCTCCAGCTGGTGGGCCAGCTCGTAGCGGATGACGGCGAAGGCGGCCAGGCACATCCCGACCGCGACCAGCGCCACCGCCGCGCTCGCCGCCAGCGCCAGCCGGGTCCGCACCGGCCGCCGCCTGCGCCACCGCGCCCCCAGCCGCCGCCGCGCGCTCACGCGGCCCCCAGCCGGTAGCCGACCCCGTGCACGGTGTGCACCAGGCGCGGCTCCCCGGCCGCCTCCAGCTTGCGGCGCAGGTAACCGACGTACACCGCGAGCGAGTTGGACTCCGGGCCGAAGTCCCGGCCCCAGACCCGCTCCAGGATCAGCTCCCGCGGCAGCACCTGTCCGGGGTGGAGCAGCAGCAGCTCCAGCAGGGCGAACTCGGTCCGGCTGAACTCCAGCGGCCGCCCCGCCCGCCGCCCGGTCCGGCTCACCGGATCGACCACCAGGTCCCCGTACCCCAGGAGACCGCCGTCCCCGCTCTCCGCCCCCTCCACCGCGGTGCGCCGCAGCAGCGCCCGCAGCCGGGCCGCCAGCTCGTCCAGCGCGAACGGCTTCACCAGATAGTCGTCCGCCCCGGCGTCCAGGCCGTCCACCCGCTCGCTCACCGCGTCCAGCGCGGTCAGCACGATCACCGGCGTGCGGTCCCCGAGCGCCCGCAGCCGCCGGCACACCGCCAGCCCGTCCAGCACCGGCATCAGCACGTCCAGCACGATGGCGTCCGGCTGCCAGGCCGCCACCTCGGAGAGCGCCGCCAGCCCGTCGGCGGCGCCCCGCACCTCGTACCCCTCCACGGTCAGCCCGTCCTCGACGGCCGCCCGCACCTCCGGCTCGTCGTCCACGACCAGCACCCTGCTCACCACGCTCATGGGCCCCACCCTGCCGCAGCGGCCTCTTAGAACCCTCTTAGGACGCCCCGCCACCGTTGCGTGCCATGCGCACACCACTGTCCGTGGTCATCGGTGCCGGCGGCACCGGCGGCCACATCTATCCCGGGCTCGCCCTCGCCGACGCCCTGCGCCGCGCCGTGCCGGAGGCGGTCGTCTCCTTCGTCGGCACCCGGCGCGGACTGGAGGGCGAGCTGATACCCGCGGCCGGCTACCGGCTGCACACCGTCGACATGATCCCCTTCGACCCGGCGCTCGGCGCCCGCCGCTATCTGCTGCCCGCCGCGCTGCTGAAGTCCGCCGCCCAGGCCCGGGCGGTGCTGCGCGACCAGGGCGCGCGGATCGCCGTCGGCATGGGCGGCTACCCCAGCGCCCCGGTCGTCCTGGGCGCCCGGATGGCCGGACTGCCCAGCCTCATCCACGAGTCCAACGCGGTGCCCGGCCGGGCCAACCGGTTCGCCGCCCGGCTCACCCCGCATATCGCGGTCGCCTTCGACACCGGGCACCTGCCCGGCGCGATCACCACCGGGATGCCGATCGCCGCCGCCCTGGCCGGACTGGACCGGGCCGCGCTGCGCCCCGCCGCCCGGGCCGCCCTCGGCGTGCCCAAGGGGGCCCGGCTGGTCCTGGTCAACGGTGGCAGCCTCGGCGCGGCCCGGCTCACCGAGGCCGCCCTCGGCCTCGCCGAACGCTGGCGCGACCGGGAGGGCCTGCACCTGCTCATCAAGACCGGCCCCGCCGCGCTGCCCGCCGCCCGGACCGCGCTGCACGGCCATCCGACCGCCCGCGCGGTGCCCTATCTGGACCGGATGGACCTCGCCTACGCCGCCGCCGACCTGGTGGTCTGCCGGGCCGGCTCGGCCACCGTCGCCGAACTCGCCACCACCGGCGTACCGGCCGTGCTGGTGCCCTACCCGCACGCCCCCGGCGACCACCAGACCCACAACGCCCGGGTGCTCACCGACGCCGGTGCCGGGCTGCTGCTGCCCGACGCCGAGACCACCGCCGGCCGGCTCGCCGCCCTGGTCGAGCCGCTGCTCGCCGACCCGGCCCGGCTCGCCGCGATGAGCGGCGCCGCCGAACCCGGCCCGCACGCCCGCGCCGCCGACCTGCTCGCCGAGCACGTCATGCGCCTCGCCGCCCCCACCGTCCCGCTGCTGAAGGAGCACGCCTCATGGAACTGAACCCCACTCCTGCCATCGACTGGACCGGCCGCACCGTGCTGGTCACCGGCGCCGAGGGCTTCATCGGCTCCACCCTGGTCGACCAGCTCCTCGAACGCGGCGCGAGGGTACGGGCGTTCGCCCACTACAAGCCGTACGGGGAGAAGGGCAACCTGGCCCATCTGCTCGGCGACATCGAGCTGATCGCCGGGGACGTCCGCGACCCCGGGCGGGTGATGGACGCGGTCGCCGACTGCGACACGGTCTTCCACCTGGCCGCGCTGATCGGCATCCCGTACAGCTACGACTCGCCCGGCGCGTACGTCCAGACCAATGTCAACGGCACCGAGAACATCGCCGAGGCCTGCCGCCGGCACGGCGTACGCCGCCTGGTGCACACCTCCACCAGCGAGGTCTACGGCACCGCCCGGACCGCCCCGATCAGCGAGGACCACCCGCTCCAGCCGCAGTCCCCGTACTCCGCCTCCAAGATCGGCGCCGACATGATGGCGCTCTCCCACTGGCACGCCTTCGAGCTGCCGGTGACGGTCGTCCGCCCGTTCAACACCTACGGCCCCCGCCAGTCCGCCCGCGCGGTCATCCCCGCCATCCTGGCCCAACTCCACGCGGGCGTACGGGAGCTGCGCCTCGGCTCACTCACCCCCACCCGGGACTTCACCTACGCCGCCGACACCGCGCGCGGCTTCCTGGCCCTCGCCGACTGCGACCGGGCGCTGGGCCAGGTGGTCAACCTGGGCAGCGGGCAGGAGATCGCCATCGGCGATCTGGCACGGCGGCTGATCGAGGCCTCCGGCCGGGACGGCGTCGAGATCACCACCGACCGCGAACGGCTGCGCCCCTCCGGCAGCGAGGTCGAGCGGCTGCTCTCCGACAACCGCCGGGCCCGCGAGTGGGCCGGCTGGCGCCCCGAAGTCTCCCTGGAGGAAGGCCTGAAGCACACCTCCGAGTGGGTCGCCGAGCACCTCCACCTCTTCGCCCCGGACCGCTACCAGGTCTGATCCGATGTCCGGGGCCCCCGAGTCACGACCCGGGGGCCCCGGCCGCCACCGTGGGGGAAGCGGCGGCCTCGGTGACCGGCTCCGGCAGGGTGCGGAAGAACAGCCAGGCCAGCAGCGGCATCAGGACCAGCGGAGCCAGCGCCGTCCGCAGCGAGGTGGCGTCGGCCAGGGCGCCGACCAGCGGCGCGGCCAGTCCGCCCACGCTCACCGTCAGCCCCAGGGTCACCCCGCTCGCGGTGCCGATCCGGGACGGCAGATAGTCCTGGGCCAGGGTGACCTGGAGCGAGAACGGCACATACAGCCCCATCGAGGTCAGCGCCGTGAACCCGTACAGGGCCGGGCCCGGCACCAGCAGCAGTCCCGCCAGCGCCCCGGCCGTCAGCAGATACGACCAGCGCGCGACGGCCACCCGCCCCCAGCGGTCGGCCAGCGCGCCGCCCAGCAACGAGCCCACCGCCCCACCCGCGTACAGCACCACCAGCGCCGCCGTGCCCGCCGCCGTACCACCGCCCAACCGTCCGGCCGCGTAGAGCGAGACGAAGGTGCCCAGACCGACGAAGACCACCGACCGGCACACCACCGCCAGCGACAGCCGCAGAAACGACCCCCGGTCGTCCGCCACCCGTACGGGTGCCTCCCCTTCCGCTTCCGGTTGCCTCCTCCCCTCCCCCACCACCGGCAGGCAGAGCACCGCGCCCACCAGCGCGGGCACCACCAGCAGCGGGGCGAGCGCGAGTCCGCCGGCCCCGTCCACCCCCGCCACCAGCAGCGGGGCCAGCGCGAAGCCGACATTCCCGCCAAGCGAGAACCAGCCCATCGCCCGGTGGCTGCCCCCGCTCACCGCCCGGGCCACCCGGGCCGACTCCGGGTGGTAGGCGGCCACCCCCACCCCGGACACCGCGACGAACGCGAGGGTCCAGCCGTACGAGCCGCCGAGCGCGCTCAGCGCGATGCCCACCCCGCCCAGCAGCGTGCTCAGCGGCAGCAGCCAGGGCATCGGCCGGCGGTCCGTCAGCGCGCCGAACACCGGCTGCGCCACCGAGGACAGCAGCGAGGCGGCCAGCACCACCCCCGAGACCGCGGCATAGCCATAGGCGCGCTCGGCCACGAAGAACGGCACCAGCGACGCCACCGCGCCCTGGTAGACGTCCACACAGGCATGGCCCACCGCCAGCAGCGGCACCAGACTCTTCCGGCCCCCCGGCCCTTGTCTTCCCTGTCTTCCCTGGCTTCGCACCCCGCCAGCCTGGCCCGCCACCCTGGTGGCCCGCTTCCGATAACCTGCCGCACCATGCCGGAGAACCGCCACACCCCCGATGGCGCGCCCCGCCACGAGAATTGCCACGCGGCCCGCCACGAGAATTGCCGTGGGGCCCGCCAGCAGAATCGTGATGAGGCCCGCCACGACCCAACCGCCCCCACCCGGACCCAGTTCCTGACCCCCGGCGCCGCGATCGACGCCCACCGCCATGACGAGCACCAGATCGTCTACGCCGGGCGCGGGGTGCTCACCGTCACCACCGAGGCCGGGAGTTGGGTGGCCCCGGCCGACCGTGCGCTCTGGATCCCGGCCGGCACCGTCCACGCCCACCAGGCGCACGGCGAACTCCGCCTGCACCTGCTCGGACTGCCCGCCACCGTCAACCCGTTGGGCCTGGACACCCCCACCGTCCTCGCGGTGGCCCCCCTGCTGCGCGAACTGATCGTCGCCTACACTGCCGCTCCGGCCGTGGACACCCCGGAGCGGCGGCGGCTGCGGGCGGTGCTGCTGGACCAGTTGCGCGCCTCGCCCCAGCAGCCACTGCATCTGCCCGCACCCACCGACCCGCTCCTGTCGGCGCTCTGCGAGCTGCTGCGCGCGGACCCCGCCGACGGCCGCACCCTGGCCGAACTGGGCCGCGCGGTGGGCGCCGGCGCACGCACCCTGTCCCGGCGCTTCCACCACGACCTCGGAATGACCTTCCCCCAGTGGCGCACCCAACTGCGCCTGCACCACGCCCTGGTGCTGCTGGCCGAGGGCGCCCCGGTCACCGCCGTCGCCCATGCCTGCGGCTGGTCCTCGGCGAGCGCCTTCATCGAGG
The DNA here is from genome assembly GCF_023218175.1 of Streptomyces lichenis. GTDB lineage: Bacteria > Actinomycetota > Actinomycetes > Streptomycetales > Streptomycetaceae > Streptomyces > Streptomyces lichenis. Next base: position 218,534 of record NZ_JALPTH010000006.1, read on the forward strand.
TCTTCCGCCGTACCTTCGGCCACACCCCGGGCAGCGCCGCCGGGCGGCAGCCGGTCCTCAGCCGGTCTCGTCGGCCGCCGCCGCCAGGCCCCCCAGCAGCAGCGCGGTGAACCGCCGCACCCACTGGGCGTCCACCGGTTCGGCGCTCACCAGGGCGCGGTGCACCACGGCGCCCGCGATCACGTCGAAGATCAGGTCGTCGGTGCCGGTGGCCGGGCCCGCGCCGGCCGGCAGCTCGCCGCGGGTCTGCGCCCGCCGCCGGCCCTCCAGCACCAGCCGCTTCTGCCGGGCCACGATCGACTCCCGGATCCGCTCGCGCAGCGGCTCGTCCCGGGTGGACTCCGCGATCACCGCCATCAGCGCCGTCTTGGTCTCCGGCCGCTCCAGCAGCGCGGCGAACTGTCGCACCACGTCTTCGATATCGGCCGCGAGGCTGCCGAGGTCCGGTAGCTCCAGCTCGTCGAAGAGCACCGCGACCGCGTCCACCACCAGCTCGTTCTTGCCGGCCCAGCGCCGGTAGAGGGTGGTCTTGGCGACGCCCGCCCGGGTGGCCACGTCCCCCATGGTCAGCTTGGACCAGCCCAGCTCGACCAGCGCCGCCCTGGTCGCCTCCAGGATGGCCGCGTCGGCCCGGGCGCTGCGGGGGCGGCCGCCGGTACGGGGGGCCCGGCCGCCGCCGGAGAGGGTGCTGCACATGACGCCCGACCATACCGGCCAGTACGTCCGGTGTTACCGGCGCGTAGATGTGTTCCCGTTCACGCGCCCGCAACAAAACCCGAGGTCGATGGGGGCGCGGCTGTGAGCCAGTTCACGGCCCCCGCCCGCGCCACCCCTCCTCCCGTGCGGTTACGCTACGACCCGTAGCGAAAGCCTTCCGAAGGCTTCCCGCGACAACCACAGCAAGACCGGGGCCGTTGAGCCCCGGCATCCGGGGTGGGGACCCCGGTGCACGGCCCGGGGTGGGGACCCCGGACCAGCGACAAGTGAACGACGACATCGGGCCGTCCACGGTCCGCGCGGCCCCGCGAACCGGCGGGGAGCGCGGCGGGCGGGCGGCCGGGGGAGTACGGGACCGGGGGCACTGCTCCGGGTCCCGCGATTGAGGTCGGCGCGGACATGAGGACGCTGTCCCGCCGGCGCGCCTTCGAACTTCCGGTGACCGTCATCCGGAGCGCCCCTGGCCGGTTCTCGCTCCTCGCCGGCGCGGCGCAGATATGTGGGCATACCACGTAGATCAAGCGAAGCCATTGTGGTGCTGCGTCATGAATGTAATGATCACGCCAGCTCCGGGGGGAGGAGTGCGAAGGCGTCGCCGGGGGGCTCTGCTCCTTCGCGCGTCGCGCTGGTTCTGCCTTGTCCTGGGCGCGTTCCGATGACCAGGAAACGGTGAACCGTGCAGATGAAAGTCCCGGTAAGACCAGGCCGCACCCGGCGCGGTGTGGCCAGACTGACGACGGCGACGGCGTTCGTCGCCGCGCTGTCGACGATGACGACCCTCGCCCATGCGGTACCCCAGGCCTCCCCGGCGCAGCGGGCTGCCGCGACGGCCCAGGCCGAGACGCCCGTCTACCCGCTCAAGGGCGAAGTCGCGCACTACGACTTCGAGTGGAGTGAACCGGAGTACACACCGACCGGGCTGGACCTGGACGGCGGACCGGAGGCCGCCCACCACAACGGCGCCTACGCCGGACCCCGGACCGACAACGAGGACATCTGGGGAGGTGGGTCCGGCGGCCGTACGCTACGGCTGGATGGCGTGGACGACTACCTCACCGTCCCGGTGCCCCTGGCCACGGATCAGTCCTTCACCGTTTCGGCGTGGCTGCGATCGGAGAAGCCCGGCAAGGCGTACACGGTCATCTCGCAGCCGGGCGACCAGGTCTCCGGCTTCGCGCTGAAGATCAACACTGACGGCAAGCCCTCCTTCGCGATGCCGAAGGAGGACACCGCGGCCACGGCCTGGGACACCGTCACCGGCACGGCTCCCGTGGCGACCTCCGACGACTGGACCCATCTCACGGGCGTCTTCGACGCGGCGGCCGGCCAGATCCGGTTGTATGTGAACGGAGCCCGGGTGGCCGTCGCGCCCCACCTCAAGGGTTGGCGGGCCAAAGGCGACATCGAGGTCGGCCGGGGCATGGCCGCGGGACAGCCGACCGGTTACTTTCCGGGCCGGATGGACGAGGTACGGGTCTGGAACCGTGCGCTGAACGATCTCCAGGCGTCCGGGGTGGCCATCCCGCAGTGGAAGGCGCGCGCCGACTACTGCACCACCGGCAACTGGTTGCACGCCGGCGGACCGAAGGTCAAGGCAGCCGCCGCACAGGGCCTGGTGGGCCCCGCGGTCAACGCCCGGCTGGCCGTGTACACCTGGGGCTTCGGCACGCTCGGCATCGCCCGCCGTGAGGACCAGGAGGACCTGCGGGTACTCGCCGCCGCCCATGAGACCCGTCAGACCGGCTGGGCCGGCGTCACCAAGCCGTTCGCCGTCCACAACGACGACTACATGACGTTCCTGCAGGCCCCCGACTACGCGCAGACGATGCTGCGGTTCCTGGGCGACGACGGGGCGAAGAACTTCGACGGGGTGCCGCCGACCAAGCCCTCCACGGCGTCGCTCGACCAGGCGATCGCCATCCTCAAACTGCGGAAGGAGGAGTCGAAGAACGAGTCGTTCGGCGGTATCTACGCCTTCACCTCGGAGGACGACCTCAGGAAGCTGTCGGCGTACGAGATCGCCCGGTTCATCCGCCTGGGCGGACTCCCCTCGGTCCGCCCGGAGACCGACTCCCTCGAACACCGCATGGAAGTCGAGGAGCTCAAGACCCAGTGGGCCGGCTGCGCGAGCGACGACCCCTACGACCCGTTCAAGAAGTTCGGCGACGTGGTGGAGACCGCGGACGCCGAATGGCAGGCGGAGCAGGCCGGCCAGGCCAAGCAGCGCGGTGACCTCGTGGCCGCCGAGATCCAGGCGTACAAGGACCTGCGCAAGGCGTCCGACGCCATGATCGAGGCGCAGGGCCAGGCCTTCATCGTCAGCCGCATGCTGGTCTTCCAGAAGTACTGGCAGGGCAAGCCGAAGACCGACCCGAGCTATCCCAAGGCCGCCGTCTTCACCAACGCCACCACCGCGATCGCCAACGCCAAGAAGGCGATCTCCGCCCAGCTGACGCTCGCCAAGAGCGCGGCCACCTCGGCTCAGACCCAGGCGGACAAGGCCGCCACGGCGCAGACCGACGCCGGGGCCATCGCGCTGGCCAACGGCACCCCGTACGGCCGAGGCCTCACCTACGCCCGGCAGTCCGCGCAGGTGGCCAAGGCCTCGGCCTCCGCCGCGCTGTCCTCGGCCAAGGCGATCGAGGCGACGCTGAACGCGGTCTCGGCCACCGCGGCCGACAGCAAGGCCCTCTACGCGCTGGGCGACACCCAGTCCCACGCCGCCCAGACGGCCTTCAAGCGCGCGGCCGCGGAAGAGGCCGCCGCGCAGGCGAAGGCCGCCGCCACCGGCGCCGAGCAGCAGGCCACCCAGGCCGCGCAGAACGCCGCGAAGGCCAAGGCGGCGCAGGCCAAGGCCGAAAGCGCCGAGCAGACCGCCAAACTGGCCGCTGCCGACGCGAAGGCCAAGCGCGCCGTCGCCGAGGCCGAGCGGGACAAGGCCAAGACCCAGAAGGACATTGCCGCCCGCGAGCGTGCCAAGGCAGCCGCGGCCGACCAGGAGGCACGGGCCCAGCGGGAGGCCGCCGGCCGGGCACTGGGCGCGGCCCAGGCGGCGGGAGCCACCGCCGCGACGAAGAAGGACGAGGCCCTGGCGGCCGAACGGCGAGCCAAGGAGGCCCGTGACGGCGCCCTGCGCGCCGAGAGCGACCGGGACGTGGCACTGGCGAAGCAGTGGGCGCTGGAGGCCAAGGCCGACGCCGACGAGGGTACGGCCGCGGCGGCCGCGTCGCGGACGGCCGCGGATCAGGCCCGTGCGGCGGCGAACGACGCCACCACGGCCGCGTCCAACGCCCGTGCCGCCGCCAACACGGCGACCACGGCCGCCGCCAACGCCCGTGAGGCCGCGACCAAGGCGGAAGCGGCGGCATCGAGGGCCCGAGCCGCCTCCGACGCCGCCCAGCGCGACGTGGCGATCACCACCGCCGCGGTGGCGAAGGCGCACTCGGCCGCGGCCGACGCGATCGCCTCCTCCGACGCGGCGGCACAGAACGTGCGCGCGGCCAAGGCGCTCGCCGACACCGCAAAGGCCAAGGCCGCCGAGGCCAAGGCCAACGCGGACATGGCCCACATCGAGGCCGTCGCCACCGCGGCCGCCGCCGCACGCACCGCGGGGTACGCCTACGCCGCCTCGCAGGCGGCCGACGCCGCCCGGGACGCCGCCGTGGCGGCCGTCGCGGCGGCGAACACCGCCATCTCGCTGGGCACCCCGTTCCGTGAGACCGACTCCTCGGCCGGCCTGGCCGTACTGGTGGGTCAGACGGCGAAGACACTGGCCGAGCAGCAGGCCGCCGTAGCCAAGGCCAGGGCGGACGAGGCGGCCAAGGCCGCCGCGACGGCCAAGGCGCTCGCGGCCAAGGCCTCCGCCGACGACAAGGCCGCGGCCACCGCCGCCTCCCAGGCCGCGGACGCCGCCGTGAGGGCCGCCGCGTCCGTGGCGAAGGCCCGCGCCTCCGCCGCCGAGGCGGCCGCCGCCGTCAAGGCGACGCTCAAGGCCGAGGCCAACACCATCGAGTACAACCGGCAGGCCGTCAGCGATGCCTCGGCGGCAGCCGACGCGGCGTCCACCGCCACCGGTTACGCGACCGAGGCCCGCAACTCGGCGGACGCCGCCGAACTGGACGCGGCCTCGGCACGCGGCGCGGCCACGGCGGCCGAGGCCGACGCGGCCAACGCACGCGGGGTCGCCGACCAGGCCGAACGCGACGCCACGGCCGCCGAGGCGTCCGCCGCCCGAGCTCAGGACCTGGCTCGCGAGGCGCAGGAGGCCGCCGTCCGCACGGAGAAGGCCAAGGAACGGGAGACCGTGACCAAGGGCGGTGCCACCGGCATCGGCCAGATGTTCACCAAGCAGAAGATCGAGCACATCGGGGAGCCGACGCCGCAGAACGACTGCGTACTGGACATCGGCTTCGAAGGCTGCACGGTGAAGTACAAGCTGCGCTTCAACGTCACCGTCGACTTCTACCTGTGCGCGGACGAGGACGCCGGCGCCGACGTCACCGCCGCGACCTGCCCGGCGGACTCCATCGTGTGGCTCGGAAGCGAGAAGCACGAGAACCAGACGGCGTACGTCGACAAGTACTTCAGCCGCCTCGAAATCACGATGATCTTCGACAAGATGGTGCTGCAAACCCTGTGGCACATGCTCGTCGACGACTTCGTCGAGTGCTCGAAGGGCAGTGTGAGCGGTTGCCTCTGGGCAGCCAGCAACTTCGTACCGGGCAAGAAGATCGCCGACGCGGTGGACGCGGTACGCGCCCTCGACGCGGCGATGAAGACCGGGGTGGGCGTCGGCGACGCCTACCGGGCCCTGAAGAACCTGGACCTCGACCCGGCGGTCCTCGCCAACCTGGAGCGTCAGGCCGACACGGCGGAGGACCTGTTCACCTCCTGCGCCAGGAACAGCTTCCCCGCCGACACCCAGGTGCTGATGGCGGACGGGACACACCGGGCGATCAGTTCCGTGCGAGTCGGTGACCGGGTGCTCGCGACCGACCCCGCCGACGGGGAACGGAGGGCGCAGCGGGTCACGGCGACCTTCCGCCATGACACCGACCGCCTGGTCACCGTCTCGTTCCGCCCCGGTGAATCCCTCACCAGCACCGCCGGACACAAGATCTACGTCGTCGGAGAGGGCTGGACGCTCGTCTCGGACCTGCGGCCGGGCGACCGGCTGCGCGGTCCCGACGGGGCGGAGCGCACGGTGAGCGGCCTGCGTGACCGCTCGGGCCTGACACCGCGCCTGGTGTTCGACCTGACGGTGGACGACCTGCACACGTTCTATGTGAGCACGCGGGGTTCGCGCAGCCGGGACGTCCTCGTCCACAACTGCATGAGCCTCTCCGACGAGGCGGCCCTGCCCGCCAGCGGGGCGCACACGTTGAGCAAACACGTCCAGCCCGACGCGGCCAGGGCGTTCGAGATCGCTGCCGATACGGGCAGGCCGAACACCGTGTGGACCAACGCGGACATAGCCCAGCAGGCGGTGGACCGGGTGGTGTCGGACTACTTCTACCCCAGAGGTGTCCGCAGCAACTCGGCCTTCGCCAAATTGGAGAGCTGGCGGCGCACCGCGGGTCCGGGCGACTACTTCGACATCGCGGGGAAGTGGGACGCCTATCCGTCGCTGGGCAAGACGTACCATCCTGACGGCCGCACCATCACGACAGCCGGCAACCAGGTGACGGTCCTCCTCAAGAAGTGGTCCCACAAGGGACGCGGTGGCTTCGTCGTGTACACCGCCTATCCGCAATGAGAGCAACCTGAGAGCAGCCATGACAGCGCACCGATCGGACTGGGACTTCGGTCTCAGCCGGCTGACGAAGTTCTTCGCCGGGCCGTGGTCCCACGAGCGGACCGTCGAGGAGACCATCGCGGACGCGGCCGCCGGGCACACCGACGAGCCGCCCGGAGCGGCGGCCTCGGTGATCCTGGCGGACGCGGTCCGCCTGGAGGAGTCGTCCCTGCCCACCGAGGTGATCGCCACGCTGTGGGCGGTGGCCTCGGACGGTGGGTACGATCTCGCCTACTTCGGGGTCGACGCACGGGACTGGCTGCGCCGGGTGGCGGCGGTCTGCGCCGGTGCCGGGCGATCGGAGCGGACCGGTGGCGCCTCGCTGCCAACCGTCGAGCCGGTCACCGTGTCCGGAGAGTCGGTGCGCGCCGTCGTGGAGGCCATCAGGTCGGCGGCGCCCGCCTTGGAGGCCAAGGCCGCCACGTACCACGGCCAACCGGCCGGCGAGGTGGTCCGCGGCCTGGAGCTGGTCGCCACCCAGGTCGATCCCGACCTCGGCTTCCGGCTCTTCCTGCGGGTGCTCGGCGCCTGCCGGGTGCCGATCTCGCAGGGCCAGTACGACCGGTACGAGAGCCTGGGGTCGGCGTTCGGCTACGGCCGCTTCCATGTCTCCGACGTGGAGTACCTGACCCGGTACTAGAGAACCGTGCCGAGCACGGTACGACGGAGAAGGACGGCGCCCCGGGGGACTCACCCCCGGGGCGCCGTCCTTCGTCCGCCGCCTCGGCCCGCAGGCGTGTGGCTGTGAGCCAGTTCACGGGCCCTGCCGCCCCGGGAGCTCCTCCGTCCAGTTACGCTACGACCCGTAGCGAAAGCCCGGTGCTTCTGTACGAAGACCTGTACGGGCTCTGCGCGACAACCACGCACGTCCGGGGTGGGGACCCCGGTGCACGGCCCGGGTGGGGACCCCGAGCCATATGAAGGACGGCGGCGTCGGCCACCGGTCGTGGCCCACCGGCTGCGGCTTACCGGTTACGCGCGCGGAGGGGGGAGGATGTACCCATGCAGCCTAGGAACATGTCCATGAGCGGCGTTGTCGACCTCGCCGCGGTGAAGGCGGCCGGAGAGGCCAAGGCCAAGGCCGAGCAGGCCCGCGCCGATGCCGCCCGGCAGGGCGGTACGCCGGCGGTCTCGCCCTCCGCCCTGGTGATCGACGTCGATGAGGCCGGCTTCGAGCGCGACGTCCTCCAGCGCTCCACCGAGGTGCCCGTCGTCATCGACTTCTGGGCCGAGTGGTGCCAGCCCTGCAAGCAGCTCAGCCCGGTGCTGGAGCGGCTCGCCACCGAGTACAGCGGCCGCTTCGTGCTGGCCAAGATCGACGTCGACGCCAACCAGCTGCTGATGCAGCAGTTCGGCGTCCAGGGCATCCCCGCCGTGTTCGCGGTGGTCGCCGGGCAGGCGCTGCCGCTCTTCCAGGGTGCGGCGCCGGAGGCCCAGATCCGCCAGACGCTGGACCAGCTGGTGCAGGTCGCCGAGGAGCGCTTCGGCCTCACCGGTATCGCGGTGGACGGCGAGGCGGTGCCCGGCGAGCAGCCGGCCGCCCCGGTCCAGCCGGCCGGCCCGTACGACGCCCTGCTGGAGGCGGCGGTCCAGGCGCTGGACGCGGGCGACTTCGCCGGTGCCGTCCAGGCGTACAAGAACGTGCTGGTCGACGACCCGACCAACTCCGAGGCCACCCTCGGCCTGGCCCAGGCCGAGCTGCTGGGCCGGGTGGGCGGACTGGACGCCCAGGCGGTGCGCACGGCCGCCGCCGACGACCCGTCCGACGTCCGCGCCCAGCTGGAGGCGGCCGACCTGGACCTGGTCGGCGGGCATGTGGAGGACGCCTTCGGCCGCCTGGTGGAGACCGTGCGCCGGACCGCGGGCGACGACCGCAACACGGCCCGGCTGCGGCTGCTGGAGCTGTTCGAGGTGGTCGGCGCCGACGACCCGCGGGTGGTCAAGGCTCGCGGCGCCCTCGCCCGGGTGCTCTTCTGACCGAGCCGAGCCGGGCAGCCGACGTCTCGGCATGAGCGCCAGCGCCCGGCACACGTCGGTATGAGTGCCTGGTTTGCCGGGCGCCCGACGGGACACTCGCCTGACGCGCGATCGACGGCCCGCCCGCTGAGCGTTTTGGCGACACAGTGACAAATCGCGGCCGCGCTTTACCAAAACTTGGTAAACGCGGCCGCTGTTACTTGCAGTAAATGAACGCCGCGTTAATGTCCGGCTTTCTCCCCACATTTCCTTCTTCGCCGAACCGGCCGGTAACACCCTGTGTGTCCGGTCGACGCCGGTCTGTCGCGGCCCGGTTATCTGGCCGTTACTAGCCAGTAACGAACCCCTTGTGCGGCGGCGGCGAATGGACCACGATCGGCCACGCTCGGTCCGATTCCGCACCAGCCCGGCAAACCAGCCGCGCCGGTCGGACGAGGGTCCCCACCGAGCCGGCCGGCGATCACAACGCCGGCCGCGGACAGGGGGGTTCCTGCCCAGCCGGCAGGGCCTGTCCACCCCAGGGCCGCGTCGACGCGCGGCCAGTGGTTGTCGCTCGGGGGTGATCGCCGGTGGTTCGGACGCACGTCGCGCCTGCCCGTACGGCGCTCTCCTTCCCGAGGACGTAGCACTTCTCCCATCTGAAGGACGGGGCCTGACGCCCCTTCCGGAGATGTACGTCCGAGAAGGAGGAATCCTATGAAGTCCCAGGTTCGCGGTGGGACCAGATGGAAGCGGTTCGCCGTGGTGATGGTGCCGAGCGTGGCCGCCGCGGCCGCGGTGGGCATCGGCCTGGCCCAGGGAGCGCTGGCGGCGTCGTTCGCCATCTCCGGCCAGGAGTTCAAGGTCAAGGCCGACTCGCTGGTGGGCGATGACTTCGTCCAGTACGGCAGCTACGCCGAGGGCAAGAACCTCAAGGGTGAGGACTTCGCCGCACCGGTGGCCGTGTCGGGCTTCACGCACGCCACGATCTCCAACATGTGCCAGTCGGTGGTCACGCCCAACGTGCCGCTGGTCGGCACCATCACGCTGCGCCTGACGGCGGGCACCGGTAAGGACAAGGTCGTCGCCGACGACATCTACCTGGATGTCTCGGACCTCAAGGCCGACGCCAAGTTCGACAACATCGACATCGGTGTGGCCGCGGGCAAGACGAAGAAGCCGGGCATCCAGCCCGGTACCAAGGCCAACCCCTTCGGGTTCGCCCAGCAGGCCAAGAAGGCGACGCTGAGCAATGTGGAGCAGAAGGCATGGGCCACCACGGCCGCCTCCTTCAAGCTCCCGGACCTCTCCCTGAAGCTCCTCCGCGGCAGCGGTGAGGGCAAGGAGTGCTTCGTCGACTAGCAGCGACCGAGCGGGTGGGGTGCCGGATCACCGTGCGTCCCGCCCGCCCGGGCTTCGCTCACCCTCTTTCTGCACCACCGCTTCCAGGGAGCTGTTTTCCATGAGCGCCGAGTCCACTGGTTCCCGCGGATTCACCCACTGGCGGCTTCGCTTCTGTGCGTGGCGGGGCAACCGGCCGTTCTGGGGCGGGCTGTTCACCATGTTCGGCGGAGTGCCGATCGCCTACCTCCCCTACGCCGACATGCGGCTCGGGAACATGACCCTCGCCATGCAGACCACGGCGGGGGCGGGTTCGCTGATCATCGGCGTGCTGTTGATCACCTTGGGTCTGACCATGTGGTTCCAGCCCAACACCCGTGTGTTCGCGGGTATCGCGGCGATCATCCTGGGCCTGGTGTCCCTGCCGATGTCCAACATCGGCGGATTCCTGATCGGCTTCCTCTTCTCGCTGATCGGAGGAGCCCTGTCCGTTTCCTGGGCACCGGGCGTACCGGCGGAGGAACTGCCCGCAGGCGAGCCGCTGTCCGATGACGACGACGCGGTAGCCGAGCGGCCCCGCACCGACGACGAGCTGTCGGCCGTGGCCGCCCCCACCAACACCACCGACGCCCATGGCGGGAGGAACAGTGCGGGGTGACGAGAACCAGCCCGCGACGAGAAGGAGGCCGCGCCACGCGGCTCCGCGGAAGTCGCTGCTGAGCAAGCTCCAGGCGCCGGCCGGCAAGGCGATGGCCCTGGCGGCGATGCCCACCGCCGTACTCGTGGGGTTCGGCCTCACGCCCAAGCTGGCGATGGCCGACGACAAGGACATCCCCTTCGCGCCGGGCCCCTGTGTGACCCGCTCCGACGAGCCGGAGGCGTCCGAGTCCCCGTCCCCGTCCGCCTCGGAGTCGCAGTCCCCCAAGCCCTCCGACACCGCCTCTCCTTCACCCTCACCCGAGCCCTCGGAGAGCGAGAGCGCGGCGCAGAAGCCCGCGGAGGACACCGCCAGGCCCGGCAAGGCGGACGAGAAGCCCACCCCCGCCGAGAGCCCCTCCGCGGACGAGTCGGCCAAGGAGCCCGACGGCAAGGGTGAGCAGGGCGCGACCGAGCCCGACAAGGCCCCGTCCCCCGAGCCCACCGAGTCGGAGTCCCGCCACCCGCTGGACCCGCTGGGCGTGGGCAACGCTCTGGAGGACCTCTTCGGCGGCATCGGCGGCAAGGACAAGGCCGAGCCGACCAAGACCCCGTCGAGCGACACCCCCTCGCCCTCGGAGTCCTCCACCAAGCCGAGCGAGAAGCCCGACAAGTCCCCCGAGAAGCCCGAGGACAAGCCCGCCGAGGAGGCCTCGAAGGACAGGGGCGACGAGGAGGACACGGCCGCCGACAAGACCAAGCAGGCGATCAAGGACGCCGCCGAGAAGGCCGGCGCCGAGACCGAGGAACTGCCCGAGGACGCCAAGGGACTCGACCCCACGAAGGACGAGGACATACCCGACGGCGCCAAGCCGCGCTTCCCCTGCCCGACCGCCGACCCGGAGGCACTGGCCGCCGCCGAGCTGGAGCCGGGCATCCCGCTGCTGCCGGACGACCCCTGGCGCCTGGAGAGTACGAAGCTCACCCTCACCGGCCTGGACTACCACGGCATCGTGGAGGTCAAGACCTACAGCGGCAAGATCAAGAAGGCGCTGAAGTTCACCGCCGACTACGTGGGCATCAAGGACCTGCACCAGCTCACGGTCCACTCCGAGGGGCACACCGGCCATGTGAAGTCCACCCCCGGCAAGACGTCCACCATTGAGGGCGGCACCGTGACGATGTACACGGAGAAGCTGAAGGGCAACCTCTTCGGGCTGATCCCGGTCACCTTCAGCCCCGAGACCCCGCCCCCGCTCAACGTCCCCCTGGCTATCTTCACCGACGTGGAGGTCGTCCAGGCCGGCCAGTTCGGCGGCAATCTCACCGTGCCGGGACTGCGGAACTACGTCGACGGCTGACCAGGGGCCGAGTCCACGGCGTACGCACAGGAGAGGTGCCCCACCGGAAGCGGTGGGGCACCTTTCTGCTCGCCTGGAACCGGACGGGGACGGCTTCGTCGTGGGCGGCAATCCGCCCTGGCCACCTGGGTTCCCCGTCCAGTCGGGGCAGGTCGACTAGTCGGCCGCCGTTGCCGCAGGCGCCCGCCCGCCAGGTCAGGCTCCGTGCGCGGTCAGGACGTAGCCCTCGGGGCCCTCGAAGGAGAAGAAGGGGCCGAAGGGGCCGTCGTTGACGGGGGTCAGGATGCGGATCCCGGCCGCGGTGAGCTGGTCGTGCAGGGCGGTGGCGTCGGGGGTGGAGAACCAGAGGGCGACGCCGAGGCCGGGGCGGCCGGCGTCCAGGTCGGTTCCGGGTAGCGGCTCGCGCACCGCGAGGGGGCAGGGCTTGGTGTCGAAGACGACCGCGCCGGGCGGGGAGGCGGGGGTGCGGCGGAGGCCGAGGTGCTGCTCGCAGAACTCGGCGGCGGCCTCCAGGTCGCGGACCTGCAGGGCGATGAAGTCCGGGCCGTCGATACCGATGGACATGGGGTCCCTCCTTGGAGATACATGTCAGGGTGTTGACATCTCCGACGGTACGGCCAGTCATCCTGGGTGTCAAAATGTGGACATGCGAGATGCTCCGCACGTCGAACCGCCCCACCCGGCCGCAGACGTCCTCGAACACGTGGGCTACCGGCTCAAGCAGGCGCATGCCGCGCTGCGCGGCGCCATGGACACCGCGCTGCGCGAGCACGGCCTGACCGTGCCCCAGTACTCCTGTCTGGAGGTGCTGGCCGCCCGACCGGGCCTGTCCAACTCGGAGCTGGCCCGCGCCACCTTCGTCACCCGGCAGTCCATGAACGTCGTCCTGCGCGGGTTGCAGGGCGAAGGGCTGCTCACCCGGCCGGACGCGGCCGCCACCGGTCGCTCGCGGCCCACCACCCTCACCGAGGAGGGGGTGCGGCGGCTGCGGGCTGCGCAGGCCGATGTGTACGCGATCGAGAGCCGGATGGTCGCCGTGCTCCCGCCGGGCCGGCTGGACGCGCTGCTGGAGGACTTCGGGCGGATCACGCGGGCGCTTCAGGCCGAGTAGCCGTCGGTCTGGCCCGTGAGGGACCGTGGCCTCCCCGCCGGGGAAGCGGGGAGGCCGCCGCCGTCGGCGTCAGCCCAGCGACTCCCGGGCGGTGCGCCGGATCCGTTTGGTGCGGCCCGCGTCGGCGAGGGCGCTCAGCACCTCCGGGTGCCGTACCTCGGTGGCGGCGCGCAGCTGGAGCCAGTCGCTCCAGTCGGACACGTCGGTCACCTGTACGGGAGTCCCGGCGCGGAGGGCTTCCAGGGTGGCCAGCTCGCGGGCCCGGCGCTCGCTGAAGGCGCGTACCGCGGGCGGCAGCGCGGCCACCCAGGTGTCCCGTTCGGGGCGCGGAAGCCGCTCCAGTGCCTCGCCGACCACCCCCGAGGCGAGGGCGCCGTCCGGTTCCGCGCGGACGGCGGCCGGCAGGAGGGGGCGGGCCGTCTCCGAGCGGAGCGCGGCGCGGTACAGCTCCCAGCGGGCATGGCCGTCGTCCAGGCCGGGCGGGAGGGGGGTTCCGAGCTCCTGGGCCAGGTCTCGTAGGGCCTGCCGCAGTTCCGGGGTGCACGGGGGGACAGGGGTGACGGCGTCCGCCATCGGCCTTCTGCCTCCCCGCGGCGATGTGAACGTGTTCGCCGGCCCTGATGGTATGACCGGACAGGCCGGTGCCCCGGTCCCGTACGCGAGGTCGTACCGGACCGGGGCACCACCCCATCACTGCAAGGGGTCAGGCCTGCTTCTCGCCGCCCAGGTGGTGCACCCGCACCATGTTGGTGGTGCCGGGGACGCCGGGGGGCGAGCCGGCGGTGATGACCATGGTGTCGCCCTGGTTGTAGCGCTGGAGCTTCAGCAGCTCGGCGTCGACCAGGTCGACCATGGCGTCGGTGTTGTCGACGTGGGGGACGACGAAGGACTCCACGCCCCAGCTCAGGGCGAGCTGGTTGCGGGTGGCCTCCTCGGTGGTGAAGGCCAGGATCGGCTGGCCCGCGCGGTAGCGGGAGAGGCGGCGGGCGGTGTCGCCGGACTTGGTGAAGGCGATCAGCGCCTTGCCGTCCAGGAAGTCGGCGATCTCGGCGGCGGCGCGGGCGACCGAGCCGCCCTGGGTGCGCGGCTTCTTGCCGGGGACCAGGGGCTGGAGGCCCTTGGAGAGCAGCTCCTCCTCGGCCGCGGAGACGATCTTGGACATCGTCTTGACGGTCTCGATCGGGTAGGCGCCCACCGAGGACTCGGCGGAGAGCATCACCGCGTCGGCGCCGTCCAGGATGGCGTTGGCGACGTCGGAGGCCTCGGCGCGGGTCGGCCGAGAGTTGGTGATCATCGACTCCATCATCTGGGTCGCCACGATCACCGGCTTGGCGTTGCGGCGGCACAGCTCGATCAGCCGCTTCTGCACCATCGGGACCTTCTCCAGCGGGTACTCCACCGCCAGGTCGCCGCGGGCCACCATCACCCCGTCGAAGGCCATGACCACGTCCGCCATGTTCTCGACGGCCTGCGGCTTCTCCACCTTGGCGATGACCGGGACCCGGCGGCCCTCCTCGTCCATCACCTTGTGCACGTCCTTGACGTCACTGGCGTCCCGCACGAAGGAGAGGGCGACCAGGTCGCAGCCCATCCGCAGGGCGAACCGCAGGTCGTCCACGTCCTTCTCGGACAGCGCCGGGACGTTCACCGCCGCGCCGGGCAGGTTGATGCCCTTGTGGTCGGAGACGACGCCGCCCTCCACGACGATCGTCTTCACCCGCGGGCCCTCGACCTCGACCACCCGCAGCTCGACGTTGCCGTCGTTGATCAGCACCTGGTCGCCCTTGGAGACGTCCCCCGGCAGACCCTTGTACGTGGTGCCGCAGACCGACTTGTCGCCGGGGACGTCCTCGGTGGTGATGGTGAACTCGTCACCGCGCACCAGCTCGACCGGGCCCTCGGCGAAGGTCTCCAGGCGGATCTTCGGACCCTGGAGGTCCGCCAGCACGCCCACCGCGCGGCCGGTGTCCTCGGCGGCCTGCCGGACGCGGTGGTACCGCTCCTCGTGCTCAGCGTGGGATCCGTGGCTCATGTTGAAGCGGGCCACGTTCATACCGGCCTCGATGAGCGCTTTCAGCTGCTCGTACGAGTCGACGGCGGGGCCCAGTGTGCAGACGATTTTGGAACGGCGCATAAGGCGGATCCTATCGGTTTGTTTCAGCGCGGAATATTCCGTCTAGCGGAATGTACAAATGGGCGTGAGGTCGCTCACTCGTGCCCTCTTCCCTTTATCCGGTTCTGCTGATGCTGCTGTCCGCCGCCCGGGGAACTCACTCCTTGCCGTGCCGGGCGCCTCGGTCCCGGAGGTCGCCGCCGCCGCGCACCAGGGCGTAGCTCTGCCGGGCGATCTCCAGCTCCTCGTCGGTCGGCACCACGGCCACCGCGACCCGCGCGTACTCCGGGGAGATCAGCCGCGGCTCGCCCGAGCGCACCGCGTTCAGCCCCGCGTCCACCGCCAGCCCCAGCTCCTCCAGGCCCTCCACCGCGGCCGCCCGCACCTCCGCCGCGTTCTCCCCGACCCCGGCGGTGAACACCACCGCGTCCACCCGCCCCAGCACCGCGTAGTAGGCACCGATGTACTTCTTCAGCCGGTGGATGTAGACGTCGAAAGCGAGCCGCGCCCGCTCGTCGCCCTCGTCGATCCGCCGCCGGATCTCCCGCATGTCGTTGTCGCCGCAGAGCCCGACCAGGCCGCTCTTCTTGTTCAGAAGGGCGTCGATCTCCTGGTTGGACATTCCCGCGTTGCGCTCCAGGTGGAAGACGACCGCCGGGTCCAGGTCGCCGGAGCGGGTGCCCATCACCAGCCCCTCCAGCGGGGTCAGCCCCATCGAGGTGTCCAGGCACCGGCCGCCCGCCACCGCCGAGGCCGAGGCGCCGTTGCCCAGGTGCAGCACGATCACGTTGACCTCGGCGGGGTCCCGGTTCAGCAGCTTCGCGGTACGGGCCGAGACATACGCGTGCGAGGTGCCGTGGAAGCCGTAGCGCCGGATCCGGTGCGCGTCCGCGGTCTCGGTGTCGATCGCGTACCGGGCCGCGTACTCCGGCATCGTGGTGTGGAAGGCGGTGTCGAAGACCGCCACCTGCGGCAGGTCCGGCCGCAGCGCCATCGCGGTACGGATCCCGGTGATGTTCGCCGGGTTGTGCAGCGGCGCCACCGGCACCAGCCGCTCGATCTCGGCCAGCACCTCGTCGGTGACCACGGTCGGCTCGGAGAACTTCAGCCCGCCGTGCACCACCCGGTGGCCGATCGCCGCCAGCTCGGGGGAGTCCAGGCCCACCCCGTCCGCCGACAGCTCCTCGGCGACCGCCTTCAGTGCCGCCTCATGGTCGGGCACCTGCGCGGTCCGCTCCCGCTTCTCCCCGGCGTCCGGCCCCAGCGGGGTGTGCGCGATCCGCGAGGAGCCCTCCCCGATCCGCTCCACCAGTCCGGCCGCCAGCCGGGTGCCGTCGCCCATGTCGAGCAGCTGATACTTCAGCGAGGAGGAGCCGGAGTTGAGGACGAGGACGCGGGTGGGGGAGGAGGGTGAGTCAGTCACGGTTCGGTGGCCTTCTGGTACGGGGGCGGGGGTGCCGTTCTCTGAGGTCGGGGCGCTCATGAGGCGGCCTGGGACTGGATCGCGGTGATGGCGACCGTGTTGACGATGTCGCTCACCAGCGCGCCCCGCGAGAGGTCGTTGACCGGCTTGCGCAGACCCTGGAGGACCGGCCCGACCGCCACCGCCCCGGCCGAACGCTGCACGGCCTTGTAGGTGTTGTTGCCGGTGTTGAGGTCCGGGAAGATCAGCACCGTGGCCCGCCCGGCCACCTCCGAGTCCGGCAGCTTGGTCGCCGCCACCGAGGGCTCCACCGCCGCGTCGTACTGGATCGGGCCCTCGATCCGCAGCTCCGGGTGGGCGGCGCGCACCAGCTCGGTCGCCTCGCGCACCTTGTCCACGTCCGCGCCGGTGCCGGAGGTGCCGGTGGAGTACGAGAGCATCGCGATCCGCGGCTCCACCCCGAAGCGCGCCGCGGTGGCCGCCGACTGCACCGCGATGTCGGCCAGCTGCTCGGCGTTCGGGTCCGGGTTGACCGCGCAGTCGCCGTACACCAGCACCTCGTCGGCCAGGCACATGAAGAAGACCGAGGAGACGATGGAGGCCCCCGGCTTGGTCTTGATGATCTCGAAGGCGGGGCGGATGGTGGCCGCCGTGGAGTGCACCGAGCCCGACACCATCCCGTCGGCCAGGCCCTCCTGCACCATCAGGGTGCCGAAGTAGTTGACGTCCGAGACCACGTCGTACGCCAGCTCCACCGAGACCCCGCGGTGGGCGCGCAGCTCCGCGTACCGCTCGGCGAAGCGCTGGCGCAGCTCGGAGGTGGCCGGGTCGATGATCTGGGTGGCGCCCAGGTCGATCCCGAGGTCCGCGGCCTTCTTGCGGACCGCCTCCACCGGGCCGAGCAGGGTCAGATCGCACACCGCCCGGCGCACCAGGACGTCGGCCGCGCGCAGCACCCGCTCCTCGGTGCCCTCCGGCAGCACCACCCGGCGGCGGTCCGCCCGGGCCTGCTCCAGCAGGGTGTGCTCGAACATCATCGGGGTCACCCGGCCGCTGCTGGCCACCGAGAACCGTTTCAGCAGCGCCCCGGTGTCCACATGCCGCTCGAACAACCCGAGCGCGGTCTCCGCCTTGCGCGGGGTGGCCGCGTTCAGCTTGCCCTCCAGCGAGAACAGCTCGGCGGCGGTCGGGAAGCTGGTGCCGCTCACCGACAGCACCGGGGTGCCCGGCGCCAGCCGCGCGGCCAGCGTCAGCACCTCGGCGGGCGGCCGTTCGTCCAGGGTGAGCAGCACCCCCGCGATGGGCGGCGTACCGGCCGAGTGCGCGGCGAGCGCCCCGACCACCAGATCGGCCCGGTCGCCGGGGGTGACCACCAGGCAGCCCGGGGTCAGCGCGTTGAGGAAGTTCGGCAGCATCGCGCCGCCGAAGACGAAGTGCAGCGCGTCCCGGGCCAGCCCCGAGTCGTCGCCGAGCACGATCTCGGCGCCCAGATGGTGGGCGATCTGCGAGACGGTCGGCGCGGAGAGCGCGGGCTCGTCCGGCAGTACGTAGCTGGGCACCGGCAGCTGCGACTCCAGCCGCTCGGCGATCGCGGCCCGGTCGGCGGCGGCCACCCGGTTGGCGACCATGGCGATGACGTCGCAGCCCAGGCTCTCGTACGCGCGGAAGGCGTTGCGGGTCTCGGCCCGCACCGACTCCGCGCTCTGCCCCTTGCCGCCGACCACGGCTATCACCGCGGCGCCGAACTCGTTGGCCAGCCGGGCGTTGAGCGCCAGCTCTTCGGGCAGCTGGGTGCCGGCGAAGTCGGTGCCGAGGACCAGCACCACCTCGTACTCCCGCGCCACCCGGTGGAACCGATCCACCAGCGTGGACACCAGCTCGTCGATGCCCCGCTCGGCCTGGAGCGCGGTGGCCTCGTGGTAGTCCATCCCGTAGACGGTGGCCGGGTCCTGGGACAGCCGGTAGCGCACCCGCAGCAGGTCGAACAGCCGGTCCGGCCCGTCGTGCACCAGCGGCCGGAACACCCCCACCCGGTCCACTTGGCGGGTCAGGAGCTCCATGACTCCCAGCTCCACGACCTGGCGGCCGTCCCCGCGGTCGATCCCGGTCACGTACACGCTGCGCGCCACGCAAGCTCTCCCGTCGCGTCTCTCGATGCGCCTCCCGAAGCGCTCCGGCGGACCCGGGTACCCGGGGGCCCGGCCGGCTACCCCGGGCCCCGGCCGGTGCCCGGCGGCACCCGGTCACCGGACGCCCGGAAGGACGCCGTACGCGGCCTGCGGAGGCTTCGGAGGGCAAATACCCCCTTGACAATACCCCTGGCGCTGAGTAGGGCGCGCCCTGGCCAGGGCGGTCGCCGGGGCCCCGCCGGGCGGCCGGACACGGGGGTCCGGGGGCACGGCCCGCCCGCCCGCCGTGGGACAATTCGGGGAGGCCCGTACGTTCCCCAACCGAGGCCGTACGCGCCCGCGATCCCTGTGTTCCTACTGATCATCCCCACCCGATCCCTACCCAGCGGGAGAGACGCACGATGCGCATCGGAGTCCTCACGGCAGGCGGCGACTGCCCCGGTCTGAACGCGGTGATCCGGTCGGTCGTGCACCGCGCCATGACCGGCCACGGCGACGAGGTCATCGGCTTCGAGGACGGGTTCAAGGGGCTGCTGGACGGCCACTACCGGCCGCTGGACCTCAACGCGGTCAGCGGCATCCTGGTGCGCGGCGGCACCATCCTCGGCTCCGCCCGGCTGGAGCGGGCCCGGCTGCGCGAGGCCGCGGAGAACTGCGACGAGCTGCAGAAGCGGTACGGGATCGACGTGCTGATCCCGATCGGCGGCGAGGGCACGCTGACCGCCGCCCGGATGCTCTCGGAGGCCGGGATGCCGGTCGTCGGGGTGCCGAAGACCATCGACAACGACATCTCCGCCACCGACCGGACCTTCGGCTTCGACACCGCGGTGATGGTGGCCACCGAGGCCATAGACCGGCTGAAGACCACGGCCGAGTCCCACCAGCGGGTGATGGTCGTCGAGGTCATGGGGCGGCACGCCGGCTGGATCGCCCTGGAGTCCGGGATGGCGGGCGGCGCGCACGGCATCTGCCTGCCCGAGCGGCCCTTTCAGGTGGACGACCTGGTCAAGATGGTGGAGGAGCGCTTCTCCCGCGGCAAGAAGTTCGCGGTCATCTGCGTCGCCGAGGGCGCGCACCCGGCCAGCGGCTCGATGGAGTACGAGAAGGGCGCCATCGACCAGTTCGGCCACGAGCGCTTCCAGGGCATCGGCAACCGGCTGGCCAAGGAGCTGGAGCGGCGCCTCGGCAAGGAGGCCCGCCCGGTGATCCTCGGCCACGTCCAGCGCGGCGGCACTCCCACCGCGTACGACCGCGTCCTCGCCACCCGCTTCGGCTGGCACGCCGTGGAGGCGGCGCACCGGGGCGAGTTCGGCAAGATGACGGCACTGCGCGGCACCGACGTCGTCATGGCCCCGCTGGCACACGCGGTGACCCGGCTGAAGACGGTGCCGGAGGACCGGATGTACGAGGCCGAGTCGGTCTTCTGAGGGGTCGCGCGGGCGCGACGGGGGACGGGATAGCGCGGGCGGGACGGCGGTGGGGCCTGCGGGCTTGCCGGGCTGGGGCTTGCGGGGCGGCGGGCTCGTGCCTGGGGACTTGCGCGGCCCGTATCTGTGGGCTGGCGGGGCTTGGGCCTGCGGAGCTAGGGCGTGCGGGCTTGCGGGGCCAGGGCGTGTGGGGCGACGGGCCTGGGCCTGTGGGCTTGCGGGGCCAGGGCGCGCGGGCTTGCGGGGTCCGGGCGTGCGGGATGACAGGGCCGTGCCTGCGGGCTTGCGGGGTTTGGGCGTGCGGGGCGGCGGGCCCGTGCCGGTGGCTTGGGGCCGTGCGGGTGGGCTTTGCGGGGTCCGGGCGTGTGGGGGTTCGCAGGGGTCGGTTGCCGGTCCGTGGGGTTTCGTCGCGGGGTGCGCGTGTCCGCGGGGGCCGGTCTGGCTTCCGGCCGTGCCTCGTCGCGCGGGCGCGATGGGGGGGGCGGGCCCCTCGTGGTGGGGCGTGCGTGTTCGCGGGGCCGGCTTTCGGTCCGTGGTTGGTCGGTCGAGGCCGTCTTTCCGTGTCCGTACGCCGGGGGTCCCGTTCCGGGTGTCCGCAAGGCGGTGACCGGCCCGTTTCCGGTGGCCGAATCGGCGCGTTCCCCTCTTGAGCGCGGCCCGCCCCGGTCGCAGGCTGTGCCGGACGGGGGCGGAGGCTGAAGGGGCGGGCGGATGGCCGGTGGACGAGCGGACGGGTGCGGCCCCGGGCAGGGCCCCGAGGCCGGGGAGCCCGGTCGAAGCCACCCCTCCGCCGCGGACTCCGGCGACCAGGAGGAACTGATTCCGGAGGATCGACCGGGGCCGGTCGTCTGGGACCTCTCCGACCTCCCACTCCGGCCGCCGGACCAGGACCAGGACGTGGACCGGGTGCCCGGGATCCCGCCGGAGCCCGGCCGGTGGGACACCGTGCTGATACCGGTGCTGGCCGTGGTCGCGCTGCTGATAGCCGTCACCACCGTCGTGCTGTACGTCCTGGGGGACGCGGCCGGTCATCCGGTGCCCCCGGAGAGCCCGGTGCCGTCCGCGCCCCTCCCCGGATCACATCCGCGCGTGCTCCCAGAAGTGGTCCACCACCCGGGCCAGATACTCGCGGCCGGCCTCGCCGCCGCTGCCACCGGTCACGTCCGAGCCCCAGCTGTTGGTCGACACCATCCGCGCCTGGTAGTCGGCGTGCAGCCGCTGGAGCACCTCCTCCAGCCGGTGGCGGGGGATCGGCAGCAGCTTGGCGATCGGTTTCACATAGGCCTGCCAGCGGGTGGTCGCCGCGCTGCGTAGC
This sequence comes from Streptomyces lichenis, assembly GCF_023218175.1. Classification (GTDB taxonomy): domain Bacteria; phylum Actinomycetota; class Actinomycetes; order Streptomycetales; family Streptomycetaceae; genus Streptomyces; species Streptomyces lichenis. The sequence continues at coordinate 239,857 of NZ_JALPTH010000006.1, forward strand.
AGGTCGGAGAGCTCCTCGGAGCGGCCGGTGGCCTCCAGCAGCTCGCGCGGCCCGAGCGACAGGGCTTCGGCGAGCGCGGCGGTCTGGCGTTCGGTGCCGCGCCAGCGGCCGGTCTCCTCCACCCGGAGGTATGCCTTGAGGTCCATGCCCAGCCGGCGCGCCAGGTCCGCGGGGGCGACCGCGCGGGCGATCCGGTGCTCCCGCAGGGTGGTCGCGGCGGCCAGCAGTTCGCCCGGTGAACACCACAGCACTCCGGCGAGGGCGCTGAGTTCCCGGGCGTCGGGCGAGGCGTGGCCGCGCTCCCAGGCGATCACGGTCTCGGGCGCGACACCGAGTCCGTACTGCGCCCGAAGCCCGTACGCCACATGCGCGGGAGCCATACCCAGCGCCTCGCGCAGCCGACGCGCGGCGAGGGCGTTGAACGGTGGTGAAGGTGGGGAGGGGTGCACGCGCACACGGTAGGAGCGCACGGTGACAGCTGGCTACGGTGTGTTCACCCAAGGCCGGAAGTCGTAGGAACGTCCAGAACGCCCCACCTGTCGCCTACCTGTCGGTAATCCACCGGCTCGTTCGAACCAGCGCGGACGCCGGAAAGAGGTCTCCCTCATGGCCGTGGGGTGCCGCTGACCCAGCGGTACTGGAACTCCGGGCGGCCCACCTGCCCGTACTGGGGGCTGCGGTCGGCGCGGCCGGCGTCGACCAGGTGCTCCAGATAGCGGCGGGCCGTGATGCGGGAGATGCCGACGGCGGCGCCGGCCTCGGCGGCGGTCATCCCGGTGTCCGAGGCGCGCAGGGCGCCGGTCACCGCGGTGAGGGTCGGGGCGCTCAGCCCCTTGGGCAGGGCGGCCGGCCGCGGGGTGCGCAGGGCGGCCAGCGCCCGGTCCACCTCCTCCTGACCGGAGGCCTCCCCGGCGGCGGCCCGGAACTCGGCGTACCGCACCAGCCGGTCCCGCAGGGTGGCGAAGGTGAAGGGCTTCAGCACGTACTGGACCACCCCGAGCGAGACGCCCTCCCGGACCACGGACAGGTCGCGGGCCGAGGTGACGGCGATGACATCGGCGTGGTGCCCGGCCGCCCGCAGCGAGCGGAGCAGGTGCAGCCCGTGGCCGTCGGGCAGGTAGAGGTCCAGCAGGATCAGATCCACGGGGGTCCGCTCCAGCAGCCGGGCCGCGGTGGCCCGCGAGTGGGCGGTGCCGACGACGGAGAAGCCCGGCACCCGCCCGGCGTACAGCGCGTGCGCGTCGGCGGCCACCGGGTCGTCCTCGACCACCAGCACCCGGATGGGCCCCGGCGCCTGGGTACCGGTCATGGGCGGGCCTCCGGGGAGGGGGCGCTCGGGGCGGCGGCCGCCTCGGGGGTCCGCAGCGGCAGCCGTACGGTGAACCGCGCGCCGGAGCCCGTACCCGTACGCGTACCGGAGCCCGACCTGGTACCGGTGTCCGCGCCCAGCTCGATGGTGCCGCCGCCGCGGTGTACGGCCTGGCGGACCAGGGCGAGGCCGAGGCCGCGGCCGGCGCCCCGGGTGGACCAGCCGCGCTCGAAGACCGCGTCCCGGTCGCCGGGGCCGATGCCCGGGCCGGTGTCGGCGACGCTGAGCAGCAGCTCGTCCGCGTCGGCGCGGGCGGTCACCGTCACCCGGGAGCCGGCCTCGGAGCGCCCCGCCGCCTCCAGCGCGTTGTCCACCAGATTGCCCAGGATGGTCACCAGGTCCCGGGACGGCAGGGTCGGCGGCAGCAGGCCGTCGTCGATGCGGCTGTCCTCGGTCAGCACGAACTCCACGCCCCGCTCGTTGGCCTCCGCCGCCTTGCCCAGCAGCAGCGCCGCGAGCACCGGCTCGCCGACCGCGTCCACCACCCGGTCGGTGAGCGCCTGGGCCAGCTCCAGCTCCGCCGTGGCGAACTCCACCGCCTCCTGCACCCGGCCCAGCTCGATCAGCGAGACCACGGTGTGCAGCCGGTTCGCCGCCTCGTGCGCCTGCGAGCGCAGCGCCTGGGTGAAGCCGCGCTCCGAGTCCAGCTCCCCGGAGAGCGCCTGCAACTCGGTGTGGTCCCGCAGCGTCACCACCGTGCCGCGCCGCTCACCGCCGACCACCGGCCGGGTGGAGACCACCAGCAGCCGGTCGGCGGTCAGATGCAGCTCGTCCACCCGCGGCCCGCCGCTCAGCAGCGCCCCGGTGAGCGAGGCCGGCAGCCCCAGCTCGTCCACCCGGGCCCCGACCACCTCCCGGCCGGCCAGCCCCAGCAGCTCCCACGCCCCGTCGTTGACCAGCGCGATCCGGCGCTGCCCGTCCAGCATCACCAGCCCCTCGCGCACCGCGTGCAACGCGGCCTCGTGGTAGTCGTGCATCCGGCTCAGCTCGCCCGCGTTCATCCCATGGGTGTGCCGCCGCAGCCGGGCGTTGATGACATACGTGCCGAGGCCGCCGAGCGCGAGGGCGGCGCCCGCCATCCCGAGCAGCGCGGTCAGCTGGCCCCGGATCTGCGCGCTGATCCGCTCGATGGTGATGCCCGCGCTGACCAGGCCCACCACCCCCTGCCCGTCGTACACCGGCACCAGGGTCCGCACCGAGGGGCCGAGGGTGCCGGGGTAGGTCTCCGAGGACGTCCGCCCCTGCCGCGCCTGCTCGATATGACCGAGGTAGGGGCGGCCGATCTGCGCGGGGTCCGGGTGCGTCCAGCGGATGCCGTCCGGCGACATGATCGTCACGAAGTCGACCCCCTCCTGCCCGGTCAGCGACACCGCGTACCGCTGGAGCGCGGCGGTCGGCTCGCCGGAGCGGATCGCCGCCACCACGGCCGGGGAGCGGGCCACCGCGGTCGCGGTGGCGGTCGCCTGGCGGCGCGCGGTCTCCTCGGCCTGCCCGCGGTCGGTGAGGTACGCGAAGACCGCGCAACCCGCGACGATCGCGGCCACCAGCACCACCTGCATGGCGAACAGCTGGCCGGCCAGGCTGCGCGGCGGGCGGCGGCCGGTGCCTCGGCGGAGGGGGCGAAGGGAAAGGTGCATAGCGCAGACGGGAGAGGAGGAGTACGGGCGGCGTGAACGAAACGTACGCAACGGTGACCGGCCGCACAAGGTGAGAGATGGTCTCCGGGATCCACCGGGACGTGGAGCGACTCATCCGTAGGAGGACCCCGTGGCCGCACGACGGGACCGTACCCACTATCTCTATCTGGCCGTCATCGCGGCGGTGGTCCTCGGCATCGCCGTGGGCTTCCTCGCCCCCGGGGTGGCGGTGGAGCTCAAGCCGCTGGGCACCGGCTTCGTGAACCTGATCAAGATGATGATCTCACCGATCATCTTCTGCACGATCGTGCTGGGCGTCGGCTCGGTCCGCAAGGCCGCCAAGGTCGGCGCGGTCGGCGGTCTGGCCCTCGGCTACTTCATGGTCATGTCCACGGTGGCGCTGGCCATCGGCCTGGTGGTGGGCAACCTGCTGGAGCCGGGCGCCGGCCTGAAGCTGACCGACGAGGCCGCGAAGGTGGGCGAGCAGCAGGCGGCGGGCGCCAGCGAGGGCACGGTGGACTTCCTGCTCGGGGTGATCCCCAAGACCATCGTCTCGGCGTTCACCGAGGGCGAGGTGCTCCAGACCCTGCTGGTCGCGCTGCTCGCGGGCTTCGCACTCCAGGCGATGGGCCGCTCCGGTGAGCCGGTGCTGCGCGGGATCGGGCACATCCAGCGGCTGGTCTTCCGCATCCTCGCCATGATCATGTGGGCCGCGCCGGTGGGCGCGTTCGGCGCGATCGCGGCGGTGGTCGGGGAGACCGGCGTGGACGCCCTGAAGTCGCTGGCCATCATCATGATCGGCTTCTATGCCACCTGCGCGATCTTCGTCTTCCTGGTGCTCGGCACGCTGCTGCGGCTGGTGGCGGGCATCAGCGTCATCGCGCTGCTGAAGTACCTGGGGCGGGAGTTCCTGCTGATCCTCTCCACCTCCTCGTCCGAGTCGGCGCTGCCGCGGCTGATCGCGAAGATGGAGCACATGGGCGTCAGCAAGCCCGTGGTCGGCATCACCGTCCCGACCGGCTACTCCTTCAACCTGGACGGCACCGCGATCTATCTGACCATGGCCTCGCTCTTCGTGGCCGAGGCGATGGGCGACCCGCTCTCGGTCGGCGAGCAGATCTCGCTGCTGGTCTTCATGGTCATCGCCTCCAAGGGCGCGGCGGGCGTCACCGGCGCCGGGCTCGCCACCCTGGCCGGCGGCCTCCAGTCGCACAAGCCGGCCCTGGTGGACGGGGTGGGCCTGATCGTCGGCATCGACCGCTTCATGAGCGAGGCCCGCGCGCTGACCAACTTCGCGGGCAACGCGGTGGCCACGGTGCTGGTCGGCACCTGGACCAAGGAGATCGACAAGGAGCGCGCCGCCGAGGTGCTGGCCGGCCGGGTGCCCTTCGACGAGCGCACCCTGATGGACGAACACGGCGACACACCCCACACGGCCCCCGCCCCCGACGATGAGGGCGGCACCCCCGACCGCCGAGAGCCGGCCAAGGTCTGACCCCGGCGGGGGAGCTGGCCGGAGCCCGACGCCACCCGGCGGGGTACGGCCCCGGGGCCCGACGCCGCCCGGCGGGGGTCCGGCCGGGGTCCGACGCCACCTTGCGGTTCTACGGCCCCGGGGCCTGACGCCACCTCTCGGGGGTACGGCCCCGGGGCCCGACGCCGCCCGGCGGGGGCGACCCCGAGGCTCGACGCCGCCTCGCCGGGGTACGGGCCCGGGCCCGACGCCACCTCGCCGGGGTACGGCCCCGAGGCCCGACGCCGCCCGGCGGGGGTCCGGCCGGGGCTCGACGCCACCTCTCGGGGGTACGGCCCCGAGGGTTGCGGCCGCCGGGCTGACGGCCCCCCGGGCCGCGGGCCCCGCCCCGATACGCGGCCGCGCGGGATCCCCCCTCCCGCGCGGCCGCTCACGCCTGTTCCGGCGCCGGCGCCGATGTCCGGGCGCGCGGTGAGCCGCTTACGCCCTGAGCCGTCGCCGTCTCACTCCACCAGCCCCGCCACCAGCTCGGTGGCCCGCTCCGGGAGGACGCCCGCCGCGATCAGTACCGTCACCGCGGCGGAGCGGCCGGCCTTGCCGGGCGGCAGGGTGCCCGCGTTGACCGCCTCCATCAGCCCGAACAGCACCTGCTCATGGACGTAGGCGAGCGCCGCCGCGGGCAGCGGGGAGCTGAACACCCCCTCGTTCAGGCCTCGTTGCAGCAGGTCCGCGCAACTGCGCCGGACCGGGGCGAGCCGCTGCCTGATCCCTTCCATGGTGACGCTCCGCTGCGCGAGGGCGACCAGCAGCCGGTAGCGGTCGGCGACCCGCCAGGCGTTCAGGGTGGCCCGGGCGACCGCCTCCGCCGGGTCGTCCACCCCGTCCCGTCCGGCCGCGTGCGCCTGGGCGACCGACTCCACCGCGCTGTCCACCAGGGCGGCGATCAGCGCCTCGCGGCTGGGGAAGTGGCCGTAGACGGTGCGCCGGACCACCCCGGCGGCCCGGGCGATCTGGTCCATGGAGGCGTCCGGGTCGCGCAGCAGCTCGGTGAGGGCGACCTGCTCGATACGGCGCCGATTGGCGTCCGCCCTGCCAGAAGGAGCCACGCCCGCGGGCGTCGCGCCGGAAGGAGTCACATCCGAAGAAGTCACCCCCTCATTCTGCACCTCGTTTTGCACATGGCTGTGCAGTCACGTAACTTGCACAGTGCTGTGCATTTACACACCCATGTGCAAGTGGCTGGGTGAGAAGCGAAACGGAGGGTGTTCAGGCCATGCGCCTCATCAGGAACCAGCCGGTGGAGTCCGAGTCCCGGCCCTATCCCCAGCGCTGGTGGGCGCTGGGTGTGCTCTGCCTGAGCCTGCTCATCATCGTGATGGCGAACACCGCCCTCACCGTCGCCGCCCCCGACATGACCCGGGACCTCGGGCTGACCAGCTCCGACCTCCAGTGGGTCATCGACGGCTACACCGTCCCGTACGCGGCGCTGATGCTGCTGCTCGGCGCGATCGGCGACAAGTACAGCCGGCGCGGCGCACTCGTCCTGGGCCTGGTCGTCTTCGGCGCCGCCTCGGTGGCGGGCTCGCTCACCGACTCCTCCTCCGGCGTGGTCGCCGCCCGGGCCGCGATGGGCGTCGGCGCCGCGATGATCATGCCGGCCACGCTCTCCCTGCTGGCCGCCACCTTCCCGCGCGCCGAACGCGCCCGGGCGATCGTGCTGTGGACCGCCACCGCGGGGCTGGCCATCGCCGCCGGGCCGCTGGTCGCCGGGGCCCTGCTGGAGAACCACGGCTGGGCCTCCACCTTCCTGATCAACGTGCCGGTGGCCGCGCTCGCCCTCGTCGGCGCCCTCACCCTCGTACCGCCGTCGAAGGCCGCCCGGCACGGCCGTATCGACTACGTCGGCGGGCTGCTGTCCGTGGTCTGGGCGGGTGCGCTGGTCTACGCGATCATCCAGGGGCCGCACTTCGGCTGGGACGCCAAGGCCGTCACCTCGGCGGTCGTCGCGGGTGTCGCCCTGCTCGCCTTCACCCTGTGGGAGCTGCGCCACCCGCGCCCGCTGCTGGACGTGCGCCGGTTCGCCAACCGGGCCTTCGCCGGGTCCAACCTGGCCGTGGCGCTCTTCTTCCTCGCCGTCTTCGGCGCCTTCTACTACCTGACCCAGCACCTCCAGTTCGTCCTGGGCTACGACCCGCTGGACACCGGTGTCCGCATGCTGCCGCTGGCCGGCGCCGTCTTCGTCGGCTCCGCGCTCACCGGCTACCTCACCCCGCGGCTCGGCATGAAGGTGACGGTCACCGCGGGCATGGCGCTCGGCACGCTGGCGCTGGCGCTGCTGACCCGGGTGGACGCGGGCAGCGGGTACGGGGACCTGGTCGCCCCGCTGATCGTCCTCGGCGCCGCCATCGGGCTGGCCCTCTCGCCCTGCACCGACGCCATCATGGGCGCCTTCCCCGAGTCCGAACTCGGCGTCGGCGGCGCGGTCAACGACACCTCCCTGGAGCTGGGCGGTTCGCTCGGCATCGCCGTACTCGGCTCCGTCCTCGCCTCCTCCTACTCCGACCACCTCGCCGACGCCGCCGGTGGCAGCGGGCTGCCGGCCTCCGCCCTGGACACCGCCCAGGACTCGGTCGGCGCCGGCTACGCGGTCGCCCAGGGCGTCGGCGACAAGGCCCAGGCCCTGCTCCAGCAGGCCGCCGCCCATCCCGAGCAGGCCGCCCAGCTCAAGGCGCAGGCCGCGCAACTCTCCGACGGGGCGCGCCAGATGGCCGACGCCGTCACCGCCGCCTTCTCCGACGCGGTCGCCCACACCAGCCTGGTCGGCGCCATCGTCCTCGGCGCGGGCACCCTCCTGGTGGCGCTGCTGCTGCCCCGCCGCCCCCGCCCGGACGCCACCCCGGCGCCTGTCCGGAAGACCGAGCACCCTCGCGAACCGGCCGGCGTCTGACCACGCCCCCTCCACACCCGCGGGCCCCGGGAAAACGGTATGACGTCCCGGGGCCCGCGGTGCTGGGATGGCGCCATGGACAGCGTGAAGACGGCCACCGTCGACCGGACCGGCTACCCGGACGCGGTCACCCCCTGGGAGGACCCCGACTGGCGGGCCGCCGCCCTCGACTGGATCACCACGAGCCTCGCGGCGCACGGCCTGCGCACCCCCGGCCCGGACCGCATCCGGCTCCGCCCCTGGTCGGTCCTCCTCCGCCTGCCCGTCCAGGACTCCGCCGTCCGCTGGTTCAAGGCCAACCCGCCCGGCAGCCGCTTCGAGGGCCCGCTGACCGCCGCCCTCGCCCGCCGCGTCCCCGGTCACGTCCTGACCCCGCTCGCCCTGGATGCCGACCGCGGCTGGTCCCTGCTGCCACCTGGCGGCGACCTCTTCCGCGACGTCCTGGCCCGCGGCCCCGTCCCCCTCGCCGCCTGGGAGCGGCTCCTCCACCAGTACGCGGAGACCCAGCACGCTCTCGTCCCGTACGCCGACTCCCTCCTCACCCTCGGCGTCCCCAGCGCCCGCACCCTCGAACTCCCCGCCCTCTTCGACCGGCTGGTCGCCGACAACCCGGCCCTCCTCCCCGAGGGCCGCCGGCGGCTACGGGCACTCCGCCCCCAACTCCTCGACTGGTCCGAGGAACTGGCCGCCGTGGGCGTCCCCGACACCCTGGACCACACCGACCTCCACGACGGCCAGCTCTTCCACCGCGCCACCCCCGGGGCCCCGCCGCACTTCACCTTCTTCGACTGGGGCGACGCCGCCGTCTCCCACCCCTTCGGCTGCCTCCTGGTCCCACTCCGCCGCGCCGCCGAACTCCACGGCCCCGCCGCCCTCCCCCGCCTGCGCGACGCCTACCTCGAACCCTGGACCTCCCCCCACCTCCCCGCTCCCAGCCTCCGCCGCGCCGCCACCCTCGCCTGGCGCCTCGCCCCTCTGCACCGCGCCCACTCCTACGGCCGCTTCTTCCCCGCCGAGGCCGCCACCGGCGCCCCGGACGCCGCCCGCTGGCTGCTCAGGCTCGCCGACGAACCGGAGGTGTAGGGGGCCGTTCACCACCGTCCGCCCGCCCCCTCTGCTCAAAGTTCGGTGAACCCTCCGGTGCCGCGGCCGCCGCGGCGGTACCGTCCGCCGCATGAGCGATGACCAGTGCGACCCCCGAGTCCAGTGGCCGCTGCCGCCGGCCTGGATGTTCGACTGCGAGGACTGCGTCCGGCTGTACGGGCGGATGAAGCGCATCACCGACATGATGTGGGAGATGCACTTCACCGGGGAGAAGGGCGTCGACTACGACCCGATGGACAGCCAGGTCGGCTCCATGATCGCCATGATCCGCCATATGGCCATGGCGCACGAGGAGTTGCTGCCCGACTGGGAGCCGGACTGCCCCTCCTGCGCCGAACGTCGGCAGTCGATCGCCCGCGCGGTCGCCCGGAGCGCGAGCCCGGACGCCGTGGTCGTGCTCCAGGAGCACCGCGCCGCCCACGCGGTCCTGCCACCCCACAGCGCCAAGAACCTCTGACCTGCCCTTTCAGCAGTGCCAACTCCCGCTCGTCCAGCACCAGATCGACGGCCCGCCGCCGAGTCGCGGGCCGCCTCGGGGCGGCTGGCACCCGGGGTGGGGTGGGCGCCAGCCGCTTGGCCGAGGACTCGGCGGCACGCCGCAGGTGGCCCGCGTCCGCCACCGGCCCCTGAGGACGGGCATGGGAAAGGGGAGCCCCCGCCGCGGTGGCGGCGGGGGCTCCCCTTCGCGTAAGCTTCATGGTTCGTGTACGGGTGCGCGCAGGCATGGCGAAGCCGCACACGGAAGTTCAGTTCACGGAACATACCGCGCCGGGAGTGGGATTGTCAACGCAAGCGCAGGAGCCGGAGATGCGGCAGTCGGAGACGGCCGGAACGCCGACCGCGGGGGACACGGCGAGGACGGACGAGCTGCGGGCGGAGCAGGCGTTCACCGACGGGCTGTACGCGCGGCTGGACCGGCTCCGCGAGCAGGCCGCCGACGCGCTGAAGGCGGCGCTCAAGGCCGGTGGCAGCAGCTTCCAGGCGCGGCAGGAGCGGGATGTGCTGGTGGCCGAGCAGTCCGCGCTGCTCGCCGGGTACGAGGCCGGTGAGCACGGGCTGTGCTTCGGGCGGCTGGAGTTCCGCGACGGGCGGGACCACCACATCGGGCGGGTCGGCATCCGGGAGGACGACGCCGAGCGCACCCCGCTGGTCATCGACTGGCGCGCCGAGGTGGCCCGGCCGTTCTACCTGGCCACCGGGTACCACCCGATGGGGCTGCGCCGCCGGCGCCACCTCACCACCCGGGGCCGCGAGGTCACCGCCCTCCACGACGAACTGCTCGACCTCGGCGACCCCACCCGCACCGGCCACGAGAACCCGGACGCCGACGCCGTACTGCTGGCCGCGCTCGGCGCCGCCCGGACCGGCCGGATGACCGACATCGTGCAGACCATCCAGGCCGAGCAGGACCGGATCATCCGCGCCCCGCACCAGGGGGTGCTGGTCGTGGAGGGCGGCCCCGGCACCGGCAAGACCGCCGTCGCACTGCACCGCGCCGCCTATCTGCTCTACGCCCACCGGGAGCAGCTGGCCAAGCGGGCCGTGCTGATCGTCGGCCCCAACCCGGCCTTCCTCGGCTACATCGGCGAGGTGCTGCCCGCGCTCGGTGAGACCGGAGTGCTGCTGGCCACCCTCGGCGAGCTGTTCCCAGGCGTCTCGGTCACCGCCATCGACACCCCGGAGGCCGCCGAGATCAAGGGACGGGCCGGGATGGCCGAGGTGCTGCGGCAGGTGCTGCGCGACCACCAGACGGTGCCCGCCACCGCCCATCCCCTGGAGATCGACCACGAGGACTACGGCACCCTGCTGCTCGACCGGAACATGGCCGAGGACGCGCGCTGGGACGCCCGTGGCACCGGGCTGCCGCACAACCTGGCCCGGCCCCGGTTCGCCACCCGGATCATCGACGCCCTCACCGTGCAGCTGACGGAGCGGCTGGGCGCCGACCCCTACGGCGGCCCCAATCTGCTGGACGCCTCTGACATCGCCCAGATCGGCAAGGAGGTCGCCGCCAGCCACGAGGTGCACGCGGCCATCGAGGAGCTGTGGCCGAGCCTCGCGCCGCAGGACCTGGTGGCGGCCTTCCTGGCCGAGCCGGAGCGGTATCTGCCGGACGGCGAGGCCGAGTTCGTCCGCCGGGAGCCCGCGCCCGGCCCGGCCGGCGGGCCGTGGACCGAGGCCGATGTCCCCCTCCTGGACGAGGCGGCCGAGATCCTCGGCGAGGACGACTCGGCCGCCCGGGCCGCCGCCGAACGCGCCCGCACCGAACGGATCGCCTACGCGCAGGGCGTGCTGGACGTCTCCTACGCCTCGCGGACCTACGAGTTCGAGGACGAGGAGTCCGAGCTGCTCTCCGCCCATGACGTCATTGACGCCGAGCGGTTCGCCGAGCGCCACGAGGAGGAGGACCACCGCAGCGCCGCCGAACGGGCCGCCGCCGACCGCACCTGGGCCTTCGGCCATGTCATCGTGGACGAGGCGCAGGAGCTGTCCGCGATGGCCTGGCGGCTGCTGATGCGGCGCGTCCCCACCCGCTCGATGACCCTGGTCGGGGACCCGGCCCAGACCGGTGACGGGGCAGGCTGCGGCTCCTGGCAGGACATCCTGGAACCGTACGTGGGCGACCGCTACGAGCATGTGGTGCTCGGCGTCAACTACCGCACCCCCGCCGAGATCATGGCCGTCGCCGCGGAGCTGCGGCGCGCCCAGGACCCGGACTTCACCCCGCCCCGCTCGGTCCGCTCCACCGGGGTGCCGCCCTGGGAGACGGTCTCCGAGGACCCGGTGGCCGACACCGCGGCCGCCGTACGCCGGGACCTGCCCGCCGAGGGCCGCCTCGCCGTCATCGCCCCACCCGCCCGGGTCCCCGCCCTGACCGCCGCGCTCCCGGAGGCCGCCCACGGCGCCGCCCCCGACCTGACCCGGGCCGTGGTGGTCCTGGAACCCCGCCAGGCCAAGGGACTGGAGTTCGACACCGTGCTGGTCTGCGACCCCGATGCCATCGCCACCGCCGGCCCGCACGGCGTCAACGACCTCTATGTCGCCCTGACCCGCGCCACCCAGCGCCTCGGCGTCATCCGCGCGGCCGACGGCTGACGAGCCCGGCGTCCGGGTCTCAGCCCGAGCCCGCCCGAGCCGGGCCCCGGCCACCGACTGACGCCCCGCCTCACCCCTCCCCGCCTCACCTCGCCCGACCACCCCCCGGCCGCCGACCGACGCTCACCCCGCCCCGCCCACCGCCCCGCCCAGTGCCGTGCGCAGTCGCCGGGCCTGGCTGACGTATTGCGAGGAGCCCTTGCGGTCCGCCGCGGCGTCCAAACCCTCCGGGTAGGGCCCGGTGGTGCCGCAGCGTTCGACGCAGTCGGCGGCCACGGCCAGCAGTTCGCCCGCCCCGCGCGGGGCCGGACCGGCGGCCGGGTCCGTCAGCAGGGCGGGCAGCGCGGGGGCCAGCACCGCCCAGGTGGTGGCGTACGCGCCGGTGGCGGCCGCCGTCCGGGCCGCGTCGGCCAGACGGGTGGGCTTGACCGTGCCGAGGCCCAGCAGTTCGGCGAGGTCCCGGCCGATCCTGTCGGTGTCCAGGTCGCCCCGGGCGGCCAGCACCAGCAGCGCGTCCACCGCCGCCAGCCGGTCCTCGGTGTGCCGGGCGCCCAGGCCGGTGGCGACGGCCAGATGCAGCACCGGGCCCGCCTCGCCGCCGAGCTCGGCCAGCGGGGGCAGCATGGCGCAGCCGCCCGACTCGTCGGCGGTGGCGCAGGCCGTCACCTCGGGCAGGGCCCAGGCGGCCTGGGTCTCCCGGTCCTCCGGGAGCATCGCCCGGTGTACGCCGTCCATCCGGTGCCAGTGCCAGCAGCGCTCGATGGTGCCACTCCGGGGGCGGGCGAGCGTATGGAACCCCGGGGGGAACTGATGCTGCGGCGCCAGCCACCCGCCGATCTCCACCACCAGTCGGCGGACCCCCTCGCGGGCGCGGTTCCATGGACGGACATTGTCCACCGCCGGCTCCCTGGTCTGGCGCACCAGCCGGTCGCCCGCCTCGGCGGGGGAGGCCAGCCACTCCGCCAGGCGTTTTCCGGCCGGTGTGCCGAGGCCCGCCGCCGAGGGCGCGGCGGCCGGGTCGCGGCGGACCCGCAGCAGGGCCTGGGCGAAATCGGCGGGGGTCGGCTCCAGGCCCTCGCGGGCGTAGGCGGCCAGCCGCCCGACCAGTTCCTCCGGGTCGATGGTCCCGGTCTCCCAGGTCGGGGTGGCGAGCAGGAAGGGCAGCGGAGCGGTCAGCACGCGGTGCGCCGCCTCGTAGACCCGGGCCCGCAGCACCTGATCCCGCGCCTCGTGCACGCAGCCCCCGCGCCGGTGGCTGCGCGGCGCGGGGCGGTCGGGCAGGTCCGTCGGCCGCAACCGGCCGAGCACCGCCGCGGCCACCACCTCCAGCCAGTCCAGCCGGTCGATGTCCACCATGCCGTGCGTGCCGGTCTCCCAGCGCCAGCCGTCGGCGAGCAACCCGGCCAGGCCCTCGGCGAGCGCCGGCCGGTCGCGGTGGGCGTGCCGGACCAGCCCGTCGAGGGCGGTCTCGAACTCGGCGGCGTCCGACTGCCCGGCCCGCACCAGTGCCACCACCAGCTCCACCGTCTCGGCGACCGTGTCCGGCGCGGGCGGCAGTCGGCGGGTCACCGGGGCAGGCGGCAGGACCTCCTCGTACGGCTCGTCGTCGGCAACTCCGTCCGGCCGGGTGCCGAAGAGCTCGGCGGCGGCCGCCTGGTGGGTCGGGCTCAGCAGCTCCGCCTGCCCGGCCAGCTCCTCCCGCAGGGCGGTGTCCTCGGGGCGGAGGTACCGGGCGGCCAGGGCCAGTGCGCGCTCCTGGAGGGCGGTGTCCTGGTGGCTGAAGGCGGCGGCGGTGGCGGGGAGCAGCACGTGCCGGGCCTTCGGGTCGCGCCGCAGCGCCTTGCCGAGAAGCACCAGTTGGGCGCGGACCAGCTTCTTCTCCGGGCGGAACAGCACCGCCTCCGCCAGCTCGGCCAGCCGCTCGGCGGGCAGCTCCCCGGACTGCCAGAGGCGGGTGAGCACCTGCTGGGCGTCGGCGGCCACCGGGGAGGGGCCGTCGGCGGCCAGGGCCATCCAGTCGGCGGTGTGCTCCCGCTCCTCCTCCGCGGTGAGGTCCAGCGTGCGCAGCAGCGCGGTGAAGACCCGCAGGTGCTGCGGGCGGCCGCCGCGCACCAGCCGGGAGACGGTCCCCCGGACCAGCATGGACCGGTCCAGGGTGCCGTCGGCGGCGAGCCGGGCCAGCACGGCCGGCCAGTGCTCGTGCTGCTCCGGGTCGCCGAAGCGGAGCAGCGCGTCGGCCGGCTCCACCGTCTCGAAGAGCCGCGCCACCAGCTCCGGCGCGGCCGGGTCCGCGCGCAGCGCCTCGCTGAGCCGCCGGGCCCGAGGACGGTCTCTGACGTTGAGCCAGGCCATGTCCTGCGCCCAGCCGTGGACGAAGCCGTCGCTGCTCGTGGGCAGCGGGCAGCCGGCCAGCCGGACCAGGGCACGGATCAGCGGGTAGTCCTCCTCGGCGGTGCTCGTCCTGGCCGCCAGCCGGTGGGCGACATCGCCCAGCCAGGCCGGGTCGCGGTCGGCGAGGACGCCGAGCAGCCGCTCGGTGGGCAGGCCGTTCCAGTCCCGCAGCACCCGGGAGCCCAGCCAGGAGGCGGCGGTCGCGGCGCCGGTGTGGCATCCGGCACCGGCCAGCAGCAGCGCGACACGCATCCCGTCCCGCCGCTCCCAGTCGTTCCAGCCGAGGTCGCGCAGCTCCTTGCGGAGAGCGGGCAGTTCGCCGGACAGCTCCCGGCGCCGGGCCGGGGAGAGGCGGGCGACCAGGGAGGCGATGGACGCGTGGCGGCCGGCCCGGATGGCATCGATCACGTACCCGAGCGCGCCGGGGGCGTCGTCCGTGGCGGTGGTCTCGGTGGTCTGGCTCATCGGGTGGCTCCGGCGGAGGTGTCGGTGACCGTGCCGGATGTGGCGGCCCGGCGGGCGAGGCGCACGGCGAGGGCGTGCTTGCAGGGGCCGCGCCGGCCGCGGTAGTCGGCCCACCAGGGGCAGGTGCAGCTCAGCACCCCGCCCGCCGACTCCCGTACCTGGTAGCGCAGTTCGCCGGAGCGCACCTGGGCGACACCCTCGGGGCCCAGGGTCACCGCCCCCTCGGCGAGCAGCGCGCGGGCGTTCACCAGGCGGGGGTTGTGGCGCTCGGCCCGCCCGGAGTCGTAGGGCAGCTCGCGGTGGAAGTAGGCCGCGTCGGCGATGTCGTAGCCGACCCGGCCGGCCGTGCCGAGGCGGGTCAGCGCGGCGCGCACCCGGGCCGTGCTCAGCCCGGACTGCTCGGCCAGCTCGGCCGGGTCGATCCGCGGCTCCCAGGCCAGCAGCACCGAGATCAGCTCCGCGTCGGCGGCCGCCTCGTCGGTGGCCAGCGCCTCCAGCACCCCGCCCTCCCCGGAGAAGCCGCGCGCCGGGTCCGGCGACAGGGTCAGGGTGAGCCGCATCCCGGGCAGCGCCACCTCCCAGGCGGCGGACACGCCCGCCCCGTCGGCCCCGCCGGCCGGCGGCCCGTACACCCGCAGCGCGGTGGCGTGCCGCAGCACCCGCTGGAGGGCCACCAGCCGCTCCGGGCCGGGCAGGCAGACCGCGCCGGGGGCCGGCCGGGTGGTGGGGCGCAGGGTGCGGCCGGCCGGGACGACCCACATGGGGCCCCGTCCCGTACCGGAAGAGGAGCGCGGCAGCGAGCGCAGGAAGCGCACCGCCTCGGCGGCGCTCAGCTCGGCCCGCAGGTCGAAGCCGGCCGAGACCACCTGGGACTCGGCGAAGCCGCGCAGCCAGCGGTCGGGCAGCGGCACCTTCTTCTCCACCACCGGACCGTCCATCGTGGTCACCGCCAACTCGTCCGGGCCGACCCGCAGATGCATCGGCTCGTCCCCGGCCAGCCGGGACAGCGCCTCCCGCAGCGGGTTGTTGACGTCCACATTGGTCGTGCCGTGGCCGGTGTCGGCGCCGTCCAGCCCCTCCCGGAGGATGTCCAGCCGGGCGTACACCCCGCAGCAGCCGGAGAAGGACTCGAAGCGCAGCCGGTCGCCGTTGCCGGTGACCACCGGGTCCAGCGAGGCCCGCAGGGTGCGCTGGTAGTAGCGGGCCGCGGCCACGTCGGCCACGGCCAGCAGCCCCTTGGCGGCCACCTGCGGCGAGGTCAGGAACCCGGCGAAGAAGCTCGGATGGGCCTCCGCGCCGACCGGCGTCAGCCCGCCCGCGGTCTCCAGGCCCAGGGCGGTACTGCCGGCCCCGGCGACCAGGGCGGAAGGGCGTGCGTAGGCGAATGCCTGTACGGATCGGCTCATGGGGAAAACGCTAGAGGCACCCACTGACAACGCCTCGAATCGCGCTTCCACGCGGGAAGCGGGAGGGGCGGTGACCGGTCCTCACCGGTCACCGCCCCTTACGTCCCGAAGACTCAGGCTGCCTCAGCTCACGCCGGCCGCAGCCACACCGTCGCCAGCGGCGGCAGGGTCAGCCGGATGCCGTCGCCCTCGGTCTTCACCGGCTCGGAGTTGCGCACCCCGCTGCCGCCGAACCGCTCCTCGTCGGTGTTGAGCACCTCCACCCACTGCGCGGCCGCGTCCTCCGGAACCCAGAGGCGGAACTCCTCGCGCACCACCGGGCAGAAGTTGCTGACCGCCAGCAGCGGGGCGCCCTGCGCGTCGTACCGCAGGAAGGCGAAGACGTTGTCCTCGGCGCCGTCGCCCAGCGACCACTGGAAGCCGCGCGGGTCGGTGTCCCGCTCCCAGAGCGGCGGGGTGGCCGCGTAGACACGGTTCAGCTCGGCCACCAGGGCCTGCATCCCGCGGTGGTCACCGGCCGAGTGGTAGTCGTCGGAGGTGAGGAACCACTCGGGGCCGCGCGCCTCCGACCATTCGGCTCCCTGGGCGAACTCCTGACCCATGAAGAGCAGTTGCTTGCCGGGGTGGGCCCACATGTAGCCCAGGTAGGCGCGCTGGTTGGCGCGCCGCTGCCACCAGTCCCCGGGCATCTTGGTGACCAGCGAGCTCTTGCCGTGCACCACCTCGTCGTGCGAGATCGGCAGCACGTAGTTCTCGCTGTAGGCGTACACCATCGAGAAGGTCATCTCGTTGTGGTGGTGCTTGCGGTGCACCGGCTCCTTGGAGACGTAGACGAGGGAGTCGTGCATCCAGCCCATGTTCCACTTCAGGCCGAAGCCGAGGCCGCCGGAGTCGGTGGGGCGGGTCACGCCCTCCCAGGCGGTGGACTCCTCGGCGATGGTGACCACACCGGGGCAGCGGCGGTAGACGGTGGCGTTCATCTCCTGGAGGAAGCCGACCGCGTCGTAGTTCTCCCGGCCGCCGTGCTCGTTGGGCAGCCACTCGCCGCCCTCGCGCGAGTAGTCCAGGTAGAGCATCGAGGCGACCGCGTCCACCCGGAGCCCGTCGATGTGGAACTCCTGGCACCAGTAGACCGCGTTGGCGACCAGGAAGTTGCGCACCTCGGTGCGGCCGTAGTCGAACTCCAGCGTCCCCCAGTCGGGGTGCTCGGCCCGGCGCGGGTCGGGGTGCTCGTAGAGCGGGGTGCCGTCGAACCGGGCCAGCGCCCAGTCGTCCTTGGGGAAGTGCGCGGGCACCCAGTCCACGATCACCCCGATGCCGGCCCGGTGCAGGGCGTCCACCAGGAAGCGGAAGTCGTCCGGGGAGCCGAGCCGGGCGGTCGGCGCGTAGTAGGAGGTGACCTGGTAGCCCCAGGACGGGGTGAAGGGGTGCTCGGAGACCGGCATCAGCTCGACGTGCGTGAAGCCGAGCTCCTTGACGTACGCGGGCAGCTCTTCGGCCAGCTCGCGGTAGGTCAGCCCGGGGCGCCAGGACGGCAGATGGAGCTCGTAGACCGAGAACGGGGCCTCGTGGACGGGGCGGTCGCCGCGGTGCGCCATCCACTCCTCGTCCTGCCAGCTGTAGTGCGAGGCGGTGACGATGGAGGCGGTCTCCGGGGGGCACTGGGTGCGCCGGGCCATCGGGTCGGCGCGCAGCGAGTGGCCGCCGTCCGGGCCGACCACCTCGAACTTGTACAGCTCGCCCTCGCCCAGGCCGGGCACGAACAACTCCCACACCCCGGTGGAGCCCAGCGAGCGCAGCGGCAGCCCGCTGGCCCCGTCCCAGTAGTTGAAGGCGCCGACCAGGCGCACCCCTCGGGCGTTGGGCGCCCAGACGGTGAAGCGGGTGCCGGCCACGCCCTGGTGGACCATCGGCTCGGCGCCCAGCGCCTTCCACAGCTCCTCGTGCCGGCCCTCACCGATCAGATGCAGGTCCAGCTCGCCGAGGGCCGGCAGGAAGCGGTACGGGTCGTCGGCCTCGACCGTCTGCCCGTCCGGGTACGCGATGTGCAGCCGGTAGTCGGGTACGGAGGCGAGGCCCGGGAGCACCGCCGAGAACAGGCCGTCGCCCTCGTCGTGCAGCTCGGTGCGGTGGCCGTCCACCACCACGGCCGCGCCCACCGCGTGCGGGCGCAGCACCCGCACCGCGAGCCCGCCGGCCACCGGATGGGCGCCGAGCAGCCCGTGCGGGTCATGGTGCTCGCCGGCCAGCAGCCGCCCCCGGTCGGCACCGTCGAGCCGGGGCGCCGGGGCGGTGGACTCGGCGCTGCTACGGGGCTGGGGCGGGGCCCCGGCGGGCGGCGCGGTCAGCGGTGCGGACTGGGGCAGCGGGGCCTTCGCGTCCGACGCCACCGGCCCCTTGGCGGGCGGCTGCTCGGCCGGCGCCGTACGGGGCGGCACGGCTTCGGCGCCCTTGGCGGGCTGCTCGGCCAGGGGAGCGGGATTGCGGGTGGGGCGACGGGGGGTCACGGGGAAGTGCCTCCTTCAGGGGCGTCTTCTCATTCGTGGATGCTCGGTTCACAGGGGGTGCGGGTGCGGCCGGTCAGGGGTGGGCGGTCTGCCCGGCCAGCCGGCGGATCGCCGCCATCGGCACCGGCAGCCAGTCGGGGCGGTGCCGTGCCTCGTACAGCACCTCGTACACCGCCTTGTCCGTCTCATAGGCCCGCAGCAGCGCCGGTGCGGACCTGGGATCGGAGCCGGAGGCCTCCGCGTAGCCGGAGCAGTAGGCGTCCCGGCACCGCTCGGCCCACTCGGGTTTCGCGCCGGGGTGCGAGGCGGCCGCGTAGTCGAAGGAGCGCAGCATCCCGGCCACGTCCCGCACCGGTGGCTGCTCGCGGCGCCGTTCGGCGAGCGGCTTGGCGGGCTCCCCCTCGAAGTCGATCACCGACCACTGGCCGTCCGGGGAGCGCAGGGCCTGGCCCAGGTGGAGGTCGCCGTGGACCCGTTGGGCCCGGCAGGCGAGGTCGTCCTCGGTGCAGTCGCCGACCGCGTCGAAGGCGGCCCGCAGCCCGGGGACGTACGGCATCAGCGCGGGCACCGCCTGGGCGGCCGCGTCCAGCCGGCGGTTCATCCCCTCCACCAGGTGCTCGGTGGCCGGGCGGCCGAGGGCGACCGTGGGCAGCGCGGCGGCCAGCGCGGTGTGCACCTCGGCGGTGGCCCGGCCCAGCGCATGGGCCTCCTCGGTGAACTCCCGGCCCGAGGCGAGCGCCTCCAGCGCCAGCTTCCAGCCGTCCTGGGAGCCGCGCAAGAAGGGCTGGAGGACGCCCAGGGTGCTGGCCTCGCCGCCCCGCCCGCCGCCCCCCGTCTCGTACCAGGCGACCGGCGCCGGCACCCGGCCGCAGCCGGCCCGGGCCAGCGCCAGCGGCAGCTCCAGGTCCGGGTTGGCGCCCGCCCAGACCCGGCGGAACACCTTCAGGATGTAGGTGTCGCCGTACACCAGCGAGGAGTTGGACTGCTCGGCGTCCAGCACCCGGGGGGCCAGTCCGTCCGGGATGACGGCGGTGCGGGCGAAGCGCAGCGGACCCAGTGGTCCGGGGGTGCGCAATCGTTCCATCAGCAGGGACGCGAGGCGCGGATCGCTCAGCCCCTCGTAGACCATCCGGCCGGCCAGCGGCCCGTCCGCCACCCGCCCGATCCGGGCGTGCGCGAGCCCCGGCGGCAGCTGGCCGCGTACGCCCAGCAGCAGCTGGTAGCAGTCGCCCTGGGCGCCGCCGGACGGCCCCGGCTGCTGCACCCGCACCAGCAGGTGCACCAGTCCGGGCCCGGCGGTGTCGACCGGCAGCAGCTCGGTCGCCGACACCAGCTGGAAGCCGGTCACCGGCCGCCCCTTGCCGGCGAACCAGCGCTGGCGCGGCAGCCACTCGTGGAGCAGCGGGACGAGGGAGGGGAGCAGGGCGACCGGGGCCCGGGCGGTGGATGCGGTCTCCGACATGGCAGCGCGTCCTTTCCCCGGGCACTACGAAATGCACATAACGTGCAGAGTGTCCCGGAATGCGGCGATTGCTGTCCGGATGTGCGGGACGTGTCGGGCGGGGGACAGTCCAGATAGACCCGAATCGACGTATGCAGGAAAGCGAGCCGATGGCCCTGCGTGCGTACGCCCCGCCCTCCTCCTACCCCCATCGGGTGACGGTAGGCGCCGAGTTGACGGCCCGGCGCCACTCCCCTCCGGAAGGGGCACCGGGCTCGGCCGAACGGGCTACGCCGGCTTGCGCAGCGGGGTGACCGCCTCGCCGGAGGAGCCGGGGGAGCCGGGAGGCCGCTGGGTGGCCGCCGCCGGGGCCGCGCCCGGGGAGGCGGCGGCACCCGGGGCCGCGCCGACCGGCGGCACGCCCGGGGTCGGCGGCACCGGACCCGGCGGCAGCGCCGCCCCGGTCCCGGTGACCTTCCGGCCGGTGGCGGTCTTCTTCACGGTGTCCTTGCGCAGCCGGAACCAGTAGAAGCCGTGACCCGCGAGGGTGAGCAGGTACGGCAGCTCGCCGATGGCCGGGAAGCGCACCCCGCCGATCAGCTCCACCGGGTGCATCCCGTTGAACTCGCTCAGGTCCAGCTCGGTGGGCTGGGGGAAGCGCGAGAAGTTGTGGACGCACATCACCAGGTCGTCGCCGTACTCCCGGAGGAAGGCGAGGACGGCCGGGTTGGACGACGGCAGCTCGTTGTACGAGCCGAGGCCGAAGGCCGGGTTCTGCTTGCGGATCTCGATCATCCGGCGGGTCCAGTGCAGCAGCGACGACGGGGAGGCCATGGAGGCCTCCACATTGGTCACCTGGTAGCCGAAGACCGGGTCCATGATCGTCGGCAGGTAGAGCCGGCCCGGGTCGCAGGAGGAGAAGCCCGCGTTCCGGTCCGGGGTCCACTGCATCGGGGTGCGCACCGCGTCGCGGTCGCCGAGCCAGATGTTGTCGCCCATCCCGATCTCGTCGCCGTAGTACAGGACGGGCGAGCCGGGCAGCGACAGCAGCAGCGCGGTGAACAGCTCGATCTGGTTGCGGTCGTTGTCGAGGAGGGGCGCCAGGCGCCGCCGGATGCCGATGTTGGCGCGCATCCGCGGGTCCTTGGCGTACTCCGCGTACATGTAGTCGCGCTCCTCGTCGGTGACCATCTCCAGGGTCAGCTCGTCGTGGTTGCGCAGGAAGATGCCCCACTGGCAGCCCGCCGGGATCGCCGGGGTCTTGGCCAGGATCTCGGAGACCGGGTAGCGGGACTCCCGGCGGACCGCCATGAAGATGCGCGGCATCACCGGGAAGTGGAACGCCATGTGGCACTCGTCGCCGCCGGAGGCGAAGTCGCCGAAGTAGTCGACGACGTCCTCCGGCCACTGGTTGGCCTCGGCCAGCAGCACGGTGTCCGGGTAGGCCGCGTCGATCTCCTTGCGGACCTGCTTGAGGAAGGTGTGGGTGGCCGGGAGGTTCTCGCAGTTGGTGCCCTCCACCTGGTACAGGTACGGCACCGCGTCCAGCCGGAAGCCGTCGATGCCCAGGTCCAGCCAGAAGCGCAGCGCGGACATGATCTCCGCCTGCACGGCCGGGTTCTCGTAGTTGAGGTCGGGCTGGTGGGAGAAGAACCGGTGCCAGTAGTACTGCTTGCGCACCGGGTCGAAGGTCCAGTTGGACGTCTCGGTGTCGACGAAGATGATCCGCGCGTCCTGGTACTGCTTGTCGTCGTCGGCCCAGACGTAGTAGTCGCCGTAGGGGCCCTCGGGGTTGTTGCGCGACTCCTGGAACCACGGGTGCTGGTCGCTGGTGTGGTTCATCACGAAGTCGATGATCACCCGCATGCCGCGCTGGTGGGCGGCGTCCACGAACTCCACGAAGTCGGCCAGGTCGCCGAACTCGGGAAGCACCGAGGTGTAGTCGGAGACGTCGTAACCGCCGTCTCGTAGCGGGGACTTGAAGAACGGCGGCAGCCAGAGGCAGTCGACCCCGAGCCATTGCAGATAGTCCAGTTTGGCGGTGATCCCCTTCAGGTCGCCGACGCCGTCGCCGTTGCTGTCCTGGAAGGAGCGGACCAGTACCTCGTAGAAGACGGCGCGCTTGAACCAGTCGGGATCCCGGTCCTTGGCGGGCGTGTCCTCGAAGGTGTCGTGGACGGGCTCGTTGACGATCATGATGTGGGTGACCCTCCGATCGGCGGGGACGGTCGCAGGACGAGGACGTGCGCGGGCGTGACGCCCGGCTCTAGGCGCACGTAGTTGGCCCTGCCCCAGTGATAGGTCTCGCCGGTGAGCTCGTCGCGCACCGGCACGGACTCGTGCCAGTCGAGGCCGAGCTCCGGCATGTCCAACGACACCGTCGCCTCCTGGGTGTGGCGCGGGTCGAGGTTGACGACCGTCAGAACAATGTTCGAGCCCGAACGCTTGCTGAACGCGATGACGGCGTCGTTGTCCGCGTGGTGGAAGTGGACCGAACGCAGCTGCCGCAGCGCGGCGTTGCGCCGGCGGATCCGGTTGAGGTCGGTGACCAGTGGGGTGATGGTGCGCCCCTCGCGCTCGGCCGCCTCCCAGTCCCGCACCTTGATCTCGTACTTCTCCGAGTCGAGGTACTCCTCACCGCCCTGCTTCAGCGGCGTGTTCTCGCACAGCTCGTAGCCGGCGTACATGCCCCAGGTCGGGGACATCGTGGCGGCCAGCACCGCGCGCACCATGAAGGCGTTCCGCCCGCCGTGCTGGAGGTAGCCCGGGAGGATGTCGGGCGTGTTCACGAAGAAGTTGGGCCGCATGTAGGCGGCCGTCTCCCGGGACAGCTCGGTCAGGTACTCGGTGAGCTCCTGCTTGCTGTTGCGCCAGGTGAAGTAGGTGTACGACTGCTGGAAGCCGACCGCCGCCAGGGTCCGCATCATCGCGGGCCGGGTGAACGCCTCGGCCAGGAAGATCACGTCCGGGTCGCTCTTGTTCACCGCCGCGATGACCTTCTGCCAGAAGACCACCGGCTTGGTGTGCGGGTTGTCCACCCGGAAGATCCGCACCCCGTGCGCCATCCAGTACCGCAGCACCCGCAGCGTCTCCCGGACGATGCCGCGCATGTCCTGGTCGAAGGCGATGGGGTAGATGTCCTGGTACTTCTTCGGCGGGTTCTCCGCGTACGCGATGGAGCCGTCCGCCCGGTGGTGGAACCAGGCGGGCCGCTTGGCCACCCACGGGTGGTCCGGGGAGCACTGGAGCGCGAAGTCCAGCGCCACCTCCAGCCGCAGCTCCCGGGCCCGGGCCACGAAGGCGTCGAAGTCCTCGATGGTGCCCAGCTCCGGGTGGATGGCGTCATGGCCGCCCTCCGCCGAGCCGATCGCCCACGGCACGCCCGGGTCGTCCGGCCCCGGGGT
Source organism: Streptomyces lichenis (assembly GCF_023218175.1). Taxonomy (GTDB): domain Bacteria; phylum Actinomycetota; class Actinomycetes; order Streptomycetales; family Streptomycetaceae; genus Streptomyces; species Streptomyces lichenis. Next base: position 263,098 of record NZ_JALPTH010000006.1, read on the forward strand.
GAGGGTGTTGTTGCGGCCCTTGCGGTGGCTGGTGCCGATGGGGTGGATGGGCGGCAGGTAGACCACGTCGAAGCCCATCGCGGCCACCGCGGGCAGCCGCTCGGCGGCGGTGCGGAAGTTGCCCGAAATGAGTCGCCCGCCCTCCTCGCGGGCCCCTTCGGAGCGCGGGAAGAACTCGTACCAGGAACCGAAAAGCGCCCGCTCCCGCTCGACCTGGAGCGGCAACGGGCGCGAGGAGGTGACCAGTTCGCGCAGCGGGTGGGCGGCGAGCGCCGCCACCGCCTCCGGCGCGTAGGCGGCCGCCAGCCGCTCCCTGGGGGCCAGCCGGACGTCCCGCAGGGCGTCCACCACGGCGAGCACGGCCTCCCGGCCCTCGCTCTTCGGTACGCCCTCGGCGGCCCGCTCGTGCAGCTCGGCGCCCTCGGTCAGCACCAGCTCGGTGTCGATCCCGGCCGGGATCTTGATCGCGGCGTGGTGGCGCCAGGTGGCGAGCGGGTCGCTCCACGCCTCCACCGCGTAGGTCCACCGCCCCTCACTGTCCGGGGTGACCTCGGCACCCCATCTGTCGGTGCCCGGTGCCAGCTCGCGCATCGGGGTGAACGGCCCGGTCCGCCCCGAGGGGTCGGTCAGGACGACATTGGCGGCCACCTCGTCGTGCCCCTCGCGGAACACGGTGGCGGTGATCTGGAAGGTCTCGCCCGTCACCGCCTTGGCGGGCCTTCTCCCGCAGTCGACCAGCGGGGAGACGTCGAGGACGGGAATGCGACCGATCTGCGGGTTCACGGCATCACCTGATGGTTGCTTGCGGGGTAGCGCTCTTTGTAGCCGCTCCGTTGACAAGGGGGACGTCGCCGGCAGGGTCGCCCCCGGACGCGTTCACTCGGGTGGGCGGGTACCGGTTGAGCCTTCCCATACCTTCCGGATGTTCAACACGGTGATTTGTTAACTCTTTTGGCTGATACGGAGGGGCGATAACCAGCCCCGTTCGGGTGAAGTTCACCCACCGGTTCGCGCTCGGGTGTGTCCGGTGGCGTTCAGGTGAGCGGCGGGGCTGCCGGGATGCTCCCCGCTGGACGGCGGGGGGCGCGGCCGGTCCGGTGGCGGACCACCCGCCCGGCCCGTACGGAATCGGCCACCGTCCCCGCCCGGTGGCCGACACGCCGTCAGCCGCCGCTTTCCCCCGCGCCCGCGGTCTCTCTGGGTACGGCCCCCACCGCCCCCACCGCGGGCCCGGCAAGGCGTCCACCTGCCACCCCGTCATTCGGCGGGCGCGCGCCGCCCAGTGCGCCGTGGCCCCGGCGGACCACCGCCGACTACCGTGCGGGGGGTGAAGGCGGACGCACAGCGTGGTGCGTCCACCCGGATCCGTACCTGTCCTGCGAAGGTGGAACACGTGAAGGCAATCCGTCGATTCACCGTGCGCCCCGTCCTCCCCGAACCCCTCCGACCGCTCAGCGACCTCGCACGCAACCTGCGCTGGTCCTGGCACCCCGAGACCCGCGAGCTGTTCCGGTCCGTCGACCCCGACGGCTGGCGTGCCGCCGGCGGCGACCCGGTCCGGGTGCTCGGCTCCGTCCCGGCCGGGCGGCTCGCCGAACTCGCCCGTGACGAGCAGTTCCTGGCCCGGCTCAGCGCCGCCTCCGCCGACCTCGACGACTACCTGAGCGGCGACCGCTGGTACCAGCAGCAGTCCTCGGGCGGCGGCGAGGCGGCCGAGCTGCCCGCGGCCATCGCCTACTTCTCGCCCGAGTTCGGCGTCACCGCCGCGCTGCCGCAGTACTCCGGCGGCCTCGGCATCCTCGCCGGCGACCACCTCAAGTCCGCCTCCGACCTCGGCGTCCCGCTGATCGGCGTCGGCCTGCTCTACCGGCACGGCTACTTCCGCCAGTCCCTCTCCCGGGACGGCTGGCAGCAGGAGCACTACCCGCTGCTCGACCCCAACGAGCTGCCCGTCACCCTGCTCCGGCAGCCCGACGACACCCCCGTCCGCGTCCATCTCGCGCTGCCCGGCGGGCGCAGCCTGTACGCCCACATCTGGGTCGCCCGGGTCGGCCGCGTCCCGCTGCTGATGCTCGACTCCGACGTGGAGGAGAACGGCCCCTCCGAGCGGGACGTCACCGACCGGCTCTACGGCGGCGGCAGCGAGCACCGGCTCCTGCAGGAGATGCTGCTGGGGATAGGAGGTGTCCGGGCCGTACGGGCGTACTGCGCCCTCACCGGTCACGCCGCCCCCGAGGTGTTCCACACCAACGAGGGCCACGCCGGCTTCCTCGGCCTCGAGCGCATCCGCGAACTCCAGCAGGACGGCACCGAGTTCGACGCCGCGCTGGAGGCGGTACGGGCCGGCACCGTCTTCACCACCCACACCCCGGTCCCGGCCGGAATCGACCGCTTCGACCGGCACCTGGTCGCCCGCCACTTCGGCGAGGGCGCCGAACTGCCCGCCGTCGACACCGACCGCATCCTCGCCCTCGGCCGGGAGACCTACCCCGGCGGCGATCCCAACGTCTTCAACATGGCCGTGATGGGACTGCGGCTGGCCCAGCGCGCCAACGGCGTCTCCACCCTGCACGGCGCGGTCAGCCGGGAGATGTTCGCCGGCCTCTGGCCCGGGTTCGACCCCGAGGAGGTGCCCATCACCTCCATCACCAACGGCGTCCACGCCCCCACCTGGGTGGCGCCCGAGGTACGGGCGCTCGGCGCCCGGCAGATCGGCGCCGAGCGCGCCGAGGAGGCCCTGAGCGTCGGCGGCTCACTGCGCTGGGACTCGGTCACCGACATCCCCGGCGCCGACATCTGGGAGCTGCGCCGCGACCTCCGGGAGCAGCTGGTCATCGAGGTCCGCACCCGGCTGCGCGCCTCCTGGCGCGAACGCGGCGCCGGCTCCGCCGAGCTCGGCTGGATCGACGGGGTGCTCGACCCCGACGTCCTCACCATCGGCTTCGCCCGCCGCGTCCCGTCGTACAAGCGGCTCACCCTGATGCTGCGCGACCGCGAGCGCCTCACCCGGCTCCTCCTGGACCCCGACCGCCCGGTGCAGATCGTGGTCGCCGGCAAGGCCCACCCCGCCGACGACGGCGGCAAGCGCCTGGTCCGCGAGCTGGTCCGGTTCTCCGACGACCCCCGGGTCCGCCACCGGATCGTCTTCCTGCCCGACTACGGCATGGGCATGGCGCAGAAGCTCTACCCGGGCTGCGACGTCTGGCTGAACAACCCGCTGCGCCCGCTGGAGGCCTGCGGCACCTCCGGGATGAAGGCCGCGCTCAACGGCTGCCTCAACCTCTCGGTGCTGGACGGCTGGTGGGACGAGTGGTTCCAGCCCGACTTCGGCTGGGCCATCCCCACCGCCGACGGCCACGGGCTGGACGAGGACCGCCGGGACGACCTGGAGGCAGGCGCCCTCTACGAGCTGATCGAGCAGCGGGTCGCGCCCCGCTTCTACGACCGGGACGCCGACGGGCTGCCCGAGCGGTGGATCGAGATGGTCCGCTCCACCCTCGCCGACCTGGGGCCGAAGGTGCTCGCGGGGCGGATGGTACGGGAGTACGTGGAGCGGCTGTACGCCCCGGCCGCGCACGCCCACCGGGCCCTGGACGTCCCCGGCGCCGCCGAACTGGCCGCCTGGAAGACCCGGGTGCGCACCGCCTGGCCGCAGGTCGCGGTGGACCACGTCGAGGTGGACGAGGCGTCCGGGGTGGCCGAGCTGGGCGCGACCCTGGGTCTGCGGGTCCGGGTCGCGCTCGGGGAGCTGACCCCCGAGGACGTGGAGGTGCAGGCGGTCGCCGGCCGGGTGGACACCAGCGACCGGCTGGCCGACGCCCAGAGCGTCCCCCTGAAGCCGGCCGGCGGCCCCGACCAGCAGGGCCGCTGGGTCTACGAGGGCCCGCTCACCCTGGACCGTACCGGCCCGTTCGGCTACACCGTCCGGATACTGCCCACCCACCGCCTGCTGCCCGCCGGCGCCGACCTCGGCCTGGTCGCCCTGCCGACCGAGGCGACGGGGGAGGGCGCGGGCGTGCTGATGCGCTGACGCGATCCGTCGTGGAAACGGGCGAGCCGCCCGGGGACCAGGTCCCCGGGCGGCTCGCTTCGTATCCGGCCTTCCGGCTCCCTCCCCTTACGGGAAGGTCAGCTTGAAGTTGTTGATGTAGCCGGTGTCCTGCGCGGCCTTGTCCTGGACGCGGAGCTTCCAGGAGCCGTTGGCGACCTCGCTGGAGGCGTTCACCGTGTAGGTGGCCTTCACGTTGTCGGCCGAGTCGGAGGAGCTGTACGGCTTCAGGTTGTAGACCGAGCCGTCCGGCGCCACCAGGTCCACGACCAGGTCACCGCGCCAGGTGTGGACGATGTCCACGTCCACCTTGAGGGCGGAGGGCGCGTTGCCCGCGATGCCGGTGACGTTGACCGCCGAGGTGACGGCCGCGCCGTTGTCCGGGATGGACACGTCCGCGGAGTTCTCGAACACCTTGCCGGTGCCCGGGTCGCCGCCGCCGGGGCGTCCGCCGACCGCGATGCCGGCCCAGGCGCTCTCCACGGCCTTCACCTCGGCGCTGCCCGCGCCGTACAGCTCGGTGGCGACCGCGACGGTGCCGGTACGGGCGCCCGCGTAGTTGGTGGTGGAGTTGAACTTGGTGGTCAGCGCCTTGTACCAGATCAGCGCCGCCTTGTCGCGGCCGATGCCGGTGACGGGCAGGCCGTCGGAGGTCGGCGAGTCGTAGTTGACGCCGTTGATGGTCTTGGCGCCGCTGCCCTCGGAGAGCAGGTAGAACCAGTGGTTCGCCGGGCCGGAGGAGTAGTGGACGTCGATGTTGCCGATGCCCGAGTACCAGGCGTCCTTGGACGAGCCGTCCTTACTCGGCTTGTCCATGTAGCGCAGCGGCGTGCCGTTGCCGCGGATGTCGATCTTCTCGCCGACCAGGTAGTCGCCCTTGTCCTGGGCGTTGTTGGCGTTGAACTCGACCGCGGCGGCGAAGATGTCCGAGGTCGCCTCGTTGAGGCCGCCGGACTCGCCGCTGTAGACCAGCTTGGCGGTGACCGAGGTGACGCCGTGCGTCATCTCGTGCGCGGCCACGTCGATCGAGGTCAGCGGCTTGACGTTGCCGTCGCCGTCGCCGTACGTCATGCAGAAGCAGCTGTCCTGCCAGAACGCGTTGACGTAGTTGTTGCCGTAGTGGACCCGGGAGGTCGCGCCGACGCCGTCACCGCGGATGCCGGAGCGGCCGTGCACGTTCTTGTAGTAGTCCCAGGTGAGGGCCGCGCCGTAGTGGGCGTCCGCGCCGGCGGTCTCCGCGTTCTGCGGGGTGCCGTCGCCCCAGACGTCGTCCGGGCCGGTGAACAGCGTCCCGCTGCCGGAGGTGCTCCGGTTGAGGTTGTACGTCTTGTGGTTGCCGCGCCCGGTGTCGGTCAGGCTGTACGAGGAGCCGCTGCCGCTCGTCCCCAGGGTGACCTGGCCGCTGTACTGGGTGTTGCCGGTGCCCTCGTGCACGCCCTGCCACTCGAACAGCTTGGCGCCGGTGGCCGCGTCGGTGACCACGTGCAGCTCGTTCGGGGTGCCGTCGTGCTGGAGGCCGCCGACCACGGTCTCGTACGCCAGCACCGGCTTGCCCTGGGCCAGCCAGACCACCTTGCGCGGGGCCTGGGAGGCCTCCTTGGCCTTGGAGCCCTCCGCCTTGGCGGCGCCCACGGCCTGCTTCTCGGCGGCCGCCGGGGCGATGTCCGCGGTGGTGTCGACGTTCTTCAGCTCGGCCCGGGACGCCTTGGAGACGCCCTCGGTGCGGCCGGCCTTGCTCTCGCTGACGACCAGGTCGCCACCGAGCACCGGGAGCCCGGCGTAGGTGCGCTCGTAGCGGGTGTGGGTGGTGCCGTCGCGGTCCTGGACCACGTCCCGGACGACCAGCTTCTCCTGGGCTCCGAGCTTCAGCTCCTTGGCCGTCTCCGCCTTGTCGGCGTCGGCGGCCTTGATCAGCGCGGCGCGCTGGGCCGGTGAGAGGACGGCGGGCAGTGCGCCCGGGTCGGCGTTGCCGGCGACCTGCGCCTTCGGCGCGGCCTGGGGCGCCTCGGCGGTGGCGGATCCGGTCTGGACACCGACGGCGAGCATGGCCGCGGCGGCGATCAGAGCGCCCGTCGCGGTGGCGCGACGGCTTGGCGTGGGTCTCACGCGGACTCCTTCGTGCGATGGGGGGTTACCGAGCGCGGCTGGGGTGGCCGGCCCGGGCGGAGCGGACCCGTTCGACGACCCGTGGACGAACAGGCGAACGCGGGTCGAACGGGTGGTGCGTGGAACGGCGAAAGAGTGGCAGCCGTCCGCCATCCCTGTCAGGAGCGCGTCAAGAACTTGGCCAAAATTCGTCCGTTGCCCGCAGCCTCGTGTTCGTTAAGCGAACGTTTCAGCGGTGTGGCCGCCCACCCCGCCCCGACACCACGTCACCCGTCACTCCAGGCCCCTCCGCCGCACCGGCCGTCCCCTCCGCCCGCTACCACACCCCCTCGGAGGTGATCGTTCCGCACCTCCACGGCTGGCCGGATCCCGCACCCGGAGGCATACGTTCCGGACGCGTCGGCGTGCCGGCGCGAACCGCGATGCCGGCCCGGGGCGGTGCCCGGACCGGCATCAAGAGAGGTGGTTCTGCACGCGCCGCAGGGGTGTGGACGCTCTAGCGGAGAGGACCCCCTTCGCCGCCGAAGGATCGGAGCAGCCATCCGACGACGGCTCGAAGAACCCCGGATACGGCGGCGGCGACGATGGTCACCCAGGCGCGCGGATGCGCTCCAGGTGGAGTGTCGGGCTTCATGGGTGTGAACCTTCTGATACGGGCTTCTCCCGCTCGGCTCGGTGCGTTTCCGGTGGCACGCGGCGCTTGGCGGTCGGATGCGGGAGTGGACCGCCTGACGCGGTTCATCCGGGCCGACCGGCAGGGAGAAGCGGCTGACGACTGCGAGATGGTGAGACGGAGTTGCAGCGGCCGCCGTGTCAGTGGGGGCTGTCCGTGGACACTTCGTCCAGCATCGTGACGAAGGTGTCGAGCAGTGACACGTACCTCGCGTGACTGAGGTGCTTGAGGTCCTGTGTGCTCATCCCGAGCAGGAAGTTGTCGTCGCGTACGGGCTCTCTGGTGGTCAGCGGTGGGAGGGTGAGCGAGTCCGGCATCTCTCCGTTGGCCGGTGCGTGCACTCGGCCGAAGCGGTCGCGGTGGATGACCAGTGCCTCCACCAGCCAGTCCACCAGGAACGAGGCGCGCCGAGGCGCCCCCGGAAGCCCGTCCCCCAGATACTGGGCCAGCGCCTCCGAACTCACCGGCCCGTCGGTCAGCGCCGTGAGGGCGGCCTTGGCCGACCAGTGGTTCCTGAACAGTCCGTGCAACGCGAGTCGCCCTCGGGTGGTGTCCACGTGGTGCACCTCTGCCCACGTGATGCCGGCGACAGTGGCCGCGTACCGGCCCCGCGCGCCCGTCACGAGGCCCACGGTCCCGAAGAAGCGCAGGCACTCGGTGACCGTCTCCGCACCCAGGTCCACCTCGGTGGCGACCTGTGAACTCCTGATCGTCAACAGCTCGGGGCCGCTCAGCCGGACGGCGGCGGAGAGAATGGTCAGCTGATGCGGGAAAGCGGTGCGGTTGGTCGGAAGAACACGCTCGGCGCCGCCTTCCCTGGTGTTGTGAGTCGTCATGCGACACCTCGAGGGTTTCGGCACGGGGGCGTGGCAACTGGCAAGGGGAACATCAGTCCTGTTTCTCGATCGAGGAACTATGGGGAAGAGTCGCCGTCGTACGCCTCGCTATAGTGACGACGCGCGGAGTAAGTGGAAGTCTCTGGCTGAGAGCTTGTTCGGCGCATTGAGCACCGTCGGCGGGCGAAGCCGGCGGTGCTCGCATTTCCCGGCTCGTCCGGGGTCGCTCCGCTCAGTCCTTCTCCGGCCGGTCGTCGCCGATCACATACACGCCCCGTTGGAGCCGGACCAGGCGCCCTCTGCGCGCCAGGCGGGCGACCTCGGAGCTGATGCTCGTGGTCTTGGAACCGGGGTGGAGCTCCTGCACATGCCGGATGATGTCGCTCCGTGTAGTGCGCTTCTGGGAGCGCACGAAGTCCCGGATGGCGACGGCGAACGTCGTCCTGGCCGCCTCTGCTTCGTCACCCTTCGGGGGGGTGCGGAACAGCTCGTCCTGCTCGCCGCCCGCGGCTGGGGTCAGGTCGTGCAACCGCTTACGCACGGCAGTGAGGGCTCTCTGTGACGCGTCTGCACGCAGCGTCACCTGCTCCAGATGGAGTTGAGCGGCTCGCACGCCCTCGACCGCCTCGCTCACCAGCCGGGCGTCGTAGCGCGCCAACTCGTCGAGCTGTCGTGCGCTGGACAGCAAGTACGTCTTGTGAACCATCACTTCCCCTGTCGCTTTGACGCGAAGGTAACGGCTCATGTGAGTGGTACTTCGCGTGATGGGTGGCATGCCTCCAGCGCAGGAGCAGTCGCAAGCTTGATTCTGCACTCAAAAAAGAATCAAATCTCTTATGGTGTAAGGGATTTCCCTCTTGAAGCACGACCTGCCGAACGGAAGGAGTTGCCCGAGATTTAAGAGTGAATCCCTGGTGTCCCGAGTTGACATGTGGCACGCACCCCGGGTGCTTCATCTCAGCGCGGGCCCGCCTGTGAGGCGGGCCCGCACATGGCGTTGAACGCCTCAAGAAGCCCGCACGCGACCCGTGTGTACGGCCGCAGTTCATCGAAGCACACCGCGCCGGGCAGGACTCGGACGAAGCCGCGTCCTGCGTGGCCGTGTCAGCCCACCACGCTCTCCCGCCAGGCGCGGTGCAGGCCGGCGAAGTGGCCGTCGGTGGCGGCGATGAGGTCGGCGGGGGCGCCGTCCTCGATGATGCGGCCGTGCTCCATCACCAGCACCCGGTCGGCGATCTCGACGGTGGAGAGGCGGTGGGCGATCACCAGGGCGGTGCGGCCGTGCAGCACGGTGTCCATGGCCCGCTGCACCGCCCGTTCGCCGGGGATGTCCAGGGAGCTGGTCGCCTCGTCCAGGATCAGCACGCCGGGGTCGGCGAGCAGGGCCCGGGCGAAGGCGACCAGTTGGCGCTGGCCGGCGGAGATCCGGCCGCCCCGTTTGCGTACGTCGGTGTCGTAGCCGTCCGGGAGGGAGATGATGAAGTCGTGCGCGCCGATGGCCTTGGCGGCCTGCTCGATCTCCTCGCGGGTGGCGTCGGGCCGGCCGATGGCGATGTTCTCGGCGACCGTGCCGGAGAACAGGAACGCCTCCTGGGTCACCATCACCACCCCGCGCCGCAGTTCGGGCACCGACAGGTCCCGCAGGTCGACGCCGTCCAGCAGCACCCGCCCGCCGGTCGGGTCGTAGAAGCGGGCCAGCAGCTTCGCCAGGGTGGACTTGCCGGCGCCGGTGGAGCCGACCACGGCCACCGTCTGGCCGGCCGGGACGGTCAGACCGAAGCGGGGCAGCACCTCACCGCCGGTGCGGTAGGCGAAGCCGGCGGCCTCGAAGACGATCTCGCGGCCGGGGGCCTCGGCCGGGAGGGGCGGCAGCTCGCGCGGCGAGGCCGGCTCCGGCACGGAGGGCGTCTGGGCCAGCAGGCCGGCGATCTTGGCCAGCGAGGCCGCCGCCGACTCCCAGGAGTTGAGGAACATCCCCAGCCGGTCGATCGGGTCGTACAGCCGGCGGATGTAGAGCACCGCCGCCGCCAGCACCCCGAGCGCCAGGGTGCCGTCCGCGACCCGCCAGGCGCCCCACAGCACCATCCCGGCCACCGCGGTGTTGGCGGTCAGCCGGGAGCCGACCACATAGCGGGCCATCTCCAGGATGGCGTCCCCGTTGCGCCGCTCATGGCCCCGGTTCAGCCGCCCGAAGCGTTCCTCGTCGGCGCGCTCCCGGCGGAACGCCTTCACCGGCCGGATCCCGTTGACCGTCTCCGCCAGCCGCACGATGACCGAGGCGATCGCCGTCGAGCGGGCGCTGAAGGCCACCTCCGCCCGCCGCCGGTAGAGCTGCACCAACAGGTACAGCGGGATGAAGGAGGCCACCGCGACCGCGCCGATGCCCAGGTCCAGCCAGAGCAGCATGGCCGAGATGTAGGCGAAGGAGAGGACCACACCCAGGAGTTCCTGCAGCCCCTCGGCGAGCAGCTCGCGCAGCGACTCCACGTCCGCGGTCGAGCGGGAGATCAGCCGCCCCGAGGTGTAGCGCTCGTGGAAGTCCACGCTCAGCGCCTGGGCGTGCCGGAAGATCCGCCCGCGCAGGTCCAGCAGTACGTCCTGGCTGACCCGGGCGGCGGCTCGGATGAAGGCGTAGTGGAACCCGGCGCCCGTCACCGCGCAGAGCGCGAAGCCGACCGCCACCAGTACCAGCGGCCCGCTGTCGTCGGCCCGCAGCGCCGGTACGGCCCGGTCGATGGCGTACGCCACCAGCAGTGGCCCCGCCTGCACGGCGGCCTGCTGGATCAGCAGGAGCAGTGCGGACAGCACCACCCAGCGGCGCCGCGGGGCCAGCAGCGACCGCAGCAGCCGGCCGGTCGCCCCCTTGGCCACCGGCAGCTCGTCCCGGTCGAAGTCGTCACCGGGGACCTGGACCCGGGTGGGTTCGGCCGGCCGGACCGCTTGCTCGTCCACCACGCCGGCGCCCGCGCCCGGACCCGTACTCGCTTCCGTACCCGGCCCCGTCGTCGTATCCGTCATCGCACGCCCTCCGTCCGCACCCCGCCGGCGGCCTCGGCCGCGTCCGCCGACTCCGCGCCCGACATCAGCCAGGCGTACTCCACGCTCTCCCGCAGCAGTTCCTGGTGGGTGCCGACCGCCGCGATCCGGCCGCCGGAGAGCAGCGCCACCCGGTCGGCCAGCAGTACGGTGGAGGGGCGGTGCGCCACCACCAGCGCGGTGGTGTCCCGCAGCACCTCCCGCAGCGCGGCCTCCACCAGCGCCTCGGTGTGCACGTCCAGCGCGGAGAGCGGATCGTCCAGCACCAGGAACGACGGCCTGCCCACCACCGCCCGGGCCAGCGCGAGTCGCTGCCGCTGACCGCCCGACAGGCTCAGCCCCTGCTCGCCGACCTCGGTCGCGGCGCCCTGCGGCAGCTCGTGGACGAAACCGGCCTGCGCCACCTCCAGCGCCCGCCGCAACTCCGCCTCGCCCGCGCCCTCCGCCGCGCCCATCAGCACGTTCTCCGCGACGGTCGCCGAGAAGAGCGTGGGCTCCTCGAAGGCCACCGCCACCAGGGCGCGCAGCCGCTCCCGGTCCATCGCGGTGATGTCCTCGCCGTCCAGCAGCACCCGCCCGCCGGAGACCTCGTGCAGCCGGGGTACCAGCGCGGTCAGCGTGGTCTTGCCCGAGCCGGTCGCGCCGACCAGCGCCATGGTCTCGCCCGGGCGGATGTGCAGATCGACTCCGGCCAGCACGGGTGGGGCGTCCGCGGGGGCGTCCGGATACCGGAAGACGACGTTGTCGAAGCGCAGCCCGCCGCCGTCGGTCCTTCCTCCCCCGGCCGGCCGGTCCCTGGCCGCCGCGTCCCCGGCGTCCTCCTCGGGCTCGTCCATCACCTCGAAGAAGCGGTCCGCCGCGGTCGCCGTGTCCTGACTGATCGCCAGCAGGAAGCCGATCGACTCGACCGGCCAGCGCAGCGCCAGGGCGAGGGACAGGAACGCCACCAGGGTGCCCGCCGACAGCCCGCCGTCGGCCACCCGCAGCGAGCCCAGCACCAGGGCCGCGCCGATCGCCAGTTCGGGGATCAGGGTGATGATCGTCCAGATCCATGCCAGCAGCCTGGCCTTGCGCAACTCGGTGCCCCGCAGCCGCCCGGCCAGCGCCCGGAACGTCTCGGCCTGGCTGCGGTGTCGGCCGAAGCCCTTGATCACCCGGATGCCGAGGACGCTCTCCTCCACCAGCGTGGTCAGATCGCCCACCTGGTCCTGCGCCCGGCGTGCCACCGTGGAGTACCGGGTCTCGAACATCGACGAGGCGATGACCAGCGGCACCGCGGGCAGCAGCACCACCACCCCCAGCACCCAGTCCTGCGCCAGCAGCAGGACGCAACCGATCAGGATGGTCACCCCGTTGACGAACAGGAACGTCATGGGGAAGGCGAAGAACAGCCGGATCAGCGCGAGATCGGTGGTCGCCCGGGACAGCAACTGCCCCGACGCCCAGCGGTCGTGGAACGTGATCGGCAGCCGCTGCAACCGCGCGTACAGCGCACCGCGCATCGACGCCTCGACCGACGCCAGCGGCCGGGCCACCAGCCACCGGCGCAACCCGAACAGCAGCGCCTCGGCGATGCCCAGCACCAGCACCACCAGCGCGCCCAGCCAGACCCCGCCCGGATCCCCGTCCGCCACCGGCCCGTCCACCAGCCACTTGAGCACCAGCGGAATGACCAGGCTGAGCAACGAGGCCGCCACCGCGACCACCGCCGCGACGCCGATCCGCGCCCGCACCGGGCGGAGGTACGGCCACAGCCGCAGCAGTGAACGGACGGCGGACCGCTTGGCGGCCTTGGGCGCGGTGGGGGAGTGTGAGGTGGCCATCAGCACCGAGCCTACGGTTTGCGGCTGACAGGCCTCATGTGGTTTTCGGCCGGGGCGGGGGACGGGCCCGCGAGAAGGACGCGGTACCGCGGGCCTTGCGCGGTGGCCTCGCGACTCAGCCGTGCACCTTGAGGAGCAGGACCGAGCGGGGTGGGGTGGTGAGGGGGTGGTCGGCGGGGTGGAGGGTGGCGGGGGCGGTGGACTGGTCTTCGGCGGAGGTGTCGACGATCAGCTCGTAGGAGCGGGCCCAGGGGGTGCCGGGGAGGTGGAAAGGGGTGGGGTCGGCGCCGGCGTGGAGGATGGCGAGGAAGCTGTCGTCGGTGACGGGTGCGCCGGTGGCGTCGCGGCCGGGGATGTCGCGGCCGGAGAGGTACATGGCGAGGGTGGCGGTGGGCGCCCACCAGTCGGCGTCGGTCATCTCGGTGCCGTGCGGGGTGAACCAGGCCAGGTCCCGTAGGCCGTCCACCGCTTGCGGGCGGCCGGAGAAGTGGACGCGGCGGCGGAGTACGGGGTGGGTGTGGCGGAGGGTGAGGAGGCGGGTGGTGAGGTCGAGGAGGGCGCGGCGGCCGGGGTCGTCGGGGAGCGACCAGTCCAGCCAGCCGATCTCGTTGTCCTGGCAGTAGGCGTTGTTGTTGCCGTTCTGGGTGCGGCCCATCTCGTCGCCGGCGACCAGCATCGGGACGCCGGTGGAGAGGAGGAGGGTGGTGAGGTGGTTGCGGATCTGGCGGTTGCGGAGGGTGTTGATAGCGGGGTCGTCCGTCTCGCCCTCGGTGCCGCAGTTCCAGGAGCGGTTGTCGTCGGTGCCGTCCCGGTTGCCCTCGCCATTGGCCTCGTTGTGCTTCTGCTCATAGGAGACCAGGTCGCGCAGGGTGAAACCGTCGTGCGCGGTGACGAAGTTGACCGAGGCGTACGGGCGGCGGCCGCCCCAGGCGTACAGGTCGCTGGAGCCGGAGAGGCGGTAGCCGAGGTCGCGTACGTCGGGCAGCGCGCCGCGCCAGAAGTCCCGTACCGCGTCCCGGTAGCGGTCGTTCCACTCGGCCCACAGGGGTGGGAAGGCGCCGACCTGGTAGCCGCCGCTGCCCACGTCCCAGGGTTCGGCGATGAGTTTCACACGGCGGAGTACCGGGTCCTGGGCGATGACGGCGAGGAAGGGGGAGAGCATGTCGACGTCGTGCATGGAGCGGGCCAGGGCCGCGGCGAGGTCGAAGCGGAAGCCGTCCACGCCCATCTCGGTCACCCAGTAGCGGAGCGAGTCGGTGATGAGGCGCAGGACGTGGGGTTGGACGACGTGCAGGGTGTTGCCGCAGCCGGTGTAGTCGGCGTAGCGGCGGGCGTCGCCCTGGAGGCGGTAGTAGCCGCGGTTGTCGATGCCGCGCAGTGAGAGCATCGGGCCCAGTTCGCCGGCCTCGGCGGTGTGGTTGTAGACCACGTCGAGGATGACCTCGATCCCGGCCGCGTGCAGCGCCTTCACCATCCGCTTGAACTCGCCGACCTGCCCGCCGGTGGTGCCGGAGGCGCTGTAGGCGGCGTGCGGGGCGAAGTAGCCGATGGAGTTGTAGCCCCAGTGGTTCTTCAGGCCGCGGCGGAGGAGGTGGTCCTCGTGGGCGAACTGGTGCACGGGGAGCAGTTCGACGGCGGTCACGCCGAGGGTGGTGAGATGGTCGATGGCGGCGGGGTGGGCCAGGCCCGCGTAGGTGCCGCGCAGGTGCTCGGGGATGCCGGGGTGGCGTTTGGTGAAGCCGCGGACGTGGAGTTCGTAGATGACCGAGTCGGCCCAAGGGGTCTTCGGGCGGCGGTCGTCGGACCAGTCGTCGTCATCGTGGACGACGACGCCCTTGGGGACGTGAGGGGCGGAGTCCCGGGTGTCGCGTACGGTGTCCGCCACCGGCTGGTCGGGCCAGTCGCGGACATGCCCGTATACCTCCGGCGGCAGCCGGAAGTCGCCGTCCACCGCCCGCGCGTACGGGTCGAGCAGCAGCTTCGCCGGGTTCCAGCGGGCCCCGGTCCAGGGGTCCCAGCGGCCGTGCACCCGGTAGCCGTACCGCTGGCCGGGCCGCACCCCGGGTACGAAGCCGTGCCAGATCTGGTGGGTCAGCTCGGTCAGCGGCAGCCGGGTCTCGGTGCCGTCCGGGCCGAACAGGCACAGCTCGACGGCCTCCGCGCCCCCGGCCCAGAGCGCGAAGTTGGTGCCCTCGGCGCCGCGCGGGCCGGCGCGGAAGCGGGCGCCGAGGGGGGTGGGCGCCCCGGGCCACACCGGGGTCGGCGAGGCACCGGTGCGGGCCGCGGTCGCGTCCGCCACGGTCATGTCCGGCCCGAGGAGCCGCGCCGCCGCGGGGGCGGGCCCTGCTCCCGCACGCTGCACTGCCTGCTGTTCGGCTGCGCTCGACACCTGCCGGCCTCCCGCGGCTCGTCCGGTCGGACGTGCGCGAGAGGCGCGGCGTCCCTGCCGCGCCTCCCGCACCCGCCTGTTCCGGTTGTTGTTCGTGCGATGTGCTCCACGTACGCCCCCGCCGGTCGGGGTTTGCTCTGTGTTCATTCCCGGGCGGCCAGGGCTCCCAACATCCGTGGAGGTCACGTTTCCCGTGCCGGAGGGTCGTCGTTGGCCGGGCATGAGACGACTGTGGACGAGGGTGCCGAGGGCGTGGCTGCTGGTCGCCGCCGTGGCACTGGCCGGTTGCACCACCGACGGCGGCTGGGACCTGGGGGCCGGCGGGGCGAAGGGGCGGGGGCCGGATGACGCCATCCGGGTGGTTCCCGCCGACCGGGCCACCGGTGTCGCCCCGGACGACCGGCTGGAGGTACGGGTGCCCAGTGGGCGCCTGGAGCGGGTGCGGGTGGTGAAGGTGGCCGACGCCCGGGTGGAGCCGGTGGCCGGCTCGGTCAGCGAGGACGGGCTGCGCTGGCGGCCCGCGCGCGGCACCCGGCTGGCCACCTCGGCCACGTACCGGGTGGAGGCGGTGGCGCTGGACGGGCACGGCCGCCGCTCGGCCCGGCACACCTCGTTCGCCACCGCCGTGCCCGAGCACCGCTTCATCGGTTACGGGAAGCCCGAGCACCGCTCGACCGTCGGCACCGGCATGATCGTGTCCTTCTCCTTCAGCCATCCGGTCCGCGACCGGGCGGCCGTGGAGCGGGCCATCCGGGTGACCGCCGACCCGGCGGTGGAGACGGCCGGGCACTGGTTCGGCGACGACCGGCTGGACATCCGGCCCAGGGAGTTCTGGCGGCCCGGGACGAAGGTCTCGGTGGACGTCCGGCTGCGGGACGTCGAGGGGGCGCCGGGGGTGTACGGCATCCAGGACAAGCGGATCGCCTTCACGGTGGGCCGCCACCAGGTCTCCCGGGTGGACGCCAGGGCGCACACCATGGAGGTGCGGCGGGACGGCGAGCTGCTCGCCACCGTGCCGATCACCGCGGGGGCGGCGAAGAGCACCACGTACAACGGGAAGATGGTGGTCACCGAGATGTACGAGGTGACCCGGATGAACGGGGCGACGGTCGGCTTCACCGACGCGGACGGCAAGGGCGAGTACGACATCAAGGACGTGCCGCACGCGATGCGGCTCACCGACTCGGGCACCTTTCTGCACGGCAACTACTGGGCGCGGCCGGATGTGTTCGGCTCCTCGAACGTGAGCCATGGCTGTGTGGGGCTGCGGGACGTGAAGGGCGGCAGCGCCGACGCCCCGGGCGGCTGGTTCTTCGACCGCACGCTGGTCGGGGACGTGGTGGAGGTGGTCAACTCGGCGGACCGGACGGTCGATCCGGGGAACGGGCTGAACGGCTGGAACCTGGACTGGGGGAGGTGGAGGGCGGGGTCGGCCCTGAGGTGAGGGGGTGGGGGGATGGGGGGGGAGTGGTGGGCGGGGGCCGTCCCTTGGTTGCTGGACGTTGGGGTGGGGCGGCCCCTGCGGCCCCCGCCTGCGGTGACGGGCGCCTGGAGCCGCCTCCGCGGCCTGCGCGCATGATCTCCGCTCGGCGCGGACACATTCGGGACTGAACGGTGACATGCGTGCACTCTTCGCGTCGCTCCCGGTGTGATTATCTATCGCCGAGCGCGCAATTCTGAGCGCTGGGGGAGTGCGGGCCCTGGGATCGGGCCGTGCGAGGGGAGAACACCGAAGTGAACGGGTCGCCGATATCCGGTGCGTCGGCCGGGGCGGGTGCGGGGCGTACGGGCAGAGGACTGCTCGCGGTGCTGCTGGGGGCATTGCTGCTGCTGGTGACGGCGTGCGGGGGTTCTGACTCCGGCGCCGGGACCGGCGGGGAGGGCGGCAAGGGCAAAGGCCAGGCGGGGCAGGTGGCCGACGGCCCCTCCGACGCCGTGGTCACCGTGTCCCCCAAGGACGGTGCCGAGTCGGTCGCCACCAGCGGGGCGCTGAAGGTCACCGCCGAGCAGGGGAAGCTGACCGAGGTCGAGGTCGCCGACTCCAAGGGCAACAAGGTCGAGGGGAAGCTCGCCGGGGACGGCGCCAGCTGGACCCCCGTACGGCATCTGGCGGCGTCCACCAAGTACAAGGTGCACGCGGTGGCCAAGGACGAGTCCGGGCGGGAGTCCGCCAAGGACACCGTCTTCACCACGCTGGTGCCGCAGAACACCTTCATCGGGACCTACACGCCCGAGGACGGCTCCACGGTCGGCGTCGGCATGCCGGTGTCGATCAAGTTCAACCGGGGGATCACCGACCCGGCCGCCGTGGAGAAGGCGGTCAAGGTGACCGCCCAGCCGTCGGTGCCGATCGAGGGCCACTGGTTCGGCAACGACCGGCTCGACTTCCGGCCGGAGAAGTACTGGGCCGCCGGCACCAAGGTGACGGTCCGGCTGGACCTGGACGGCGTCGAGGGGCGCCCGGGGGTCTACGGCGAGCAGGCGAAGACCATCCGCTTCACCATCGGCCGCAGCCAGGTGTCCACGGTGGACGCCGGCGCCCACACCATGAAGGTGGTGCGGGACGGCAAGCTGCTGAAGAACGTCCCGATCACCGCGGGCGCGCCCTCCACCACCACGTACAACGGCCAGATGGTGATCAGCGAGAAGTACAAGGTGACCCGGATGAACGGCGCCACCGTGGGCTTCGGCGGCGAATACGACATCAAGGACGTGCCGCACGCCATGCGGCTGTCCCAGTCGGGCACCTTCGTGCACGGCAACTACTGGGCGTCGGCCGACACCTTCGGGTCCTCCAACGTCAGCCACGGCTGCGTCGGGCTGCGGGACGTCCGGGGCGGCGGGGACCCGGGGATGCCGTCCGCGTGGTTCTACGACAACTCGCTGATCGGTGACGTGATCATCGTGAAGAACTCCAAGGACAAGGAGATCGCCCCGGACAACGGCCTGAACGGCTGGAACATGTCCTGGTCGGAGTGGAAGGCGTAGCAGCCGCCGGCTGTACGGAGTCGTACGGCTGTGGGGAGTTGTGTACGGGCGGGCCCGGTGCCGTGTGAGACGGCACCGGGCCCGTGTGTGTCCGGAGGGGGTGGGGGCGGGTGGGGCGCCTCAGCGGATGTCGATCACGCTGACGGTGATGTACCTGTCCGCGATGACGTAGACGATCTGGCCGCCGGAGAACTTCTTCGCCCACGAGTTGTCACCGAGGTCGGTGGCGCCTTGGCGCGGGTCCTGCCGTAAGCCGTCGATCGCCGACAGGAACGCCGTACGACGCGGCCCCGCCAGGACCTGGTCCCGTTTCGCTTCCGCCCGGTTGGTGTAGCGGATCGTGTAGGTCGCCATCAGGCGCCGCCCCCGTCCGCTGTCGAGGCCTTCCCGGCGTCAAGCCGCTCGGTGATCATGTCGCTGTACCGCTGGACGAACTCTTCGACCGGCTTGAGGTTCAGGTCCTCGGCCGCTTCGAGCAGCCGCTCACGCAGACCGTCCGTGAAGGCCCGGAACTCCGCGTCGGTCGGAAGCTCCTCGATGATCTCGTAGGGCGTCAGGGTCGCTGCCAAGGCTCGTACCTCCTGGTGGTCGGTGGGTTCGTGACCTTAGCCGTCACGGTCTGGCTGAGGAGCGCAAGTCCGCGCTCGTACACCGGATCGGAGGAGGACCGGCACGAGAAGGCCCCTGGGTCGGACCAGGGGCGTCGCTGCCATGAGTGGCACCGCCGTGTGGTCTGGTGGCGCTGTTAACGCCGGCTAACCCGGGGGCTAATCTGCCGGGTATGACCGCAACGCTTGAAGTCTCCGAAGGTGTCGGCACCATCCGACTGGACCGTCCGCCGATGAACGCGCTCGATGTGGCGACCCAGGACCGGCTGAAGGAGCTCGCCGAGGAGGCGGGTCGGCGGGACGATGTGCGGGCCGTGGTGATCTACGGCGGGGAGAAGGTGTTCGCGGCCGGGGCGGACATCAAGGAGATGCAGAACATGGACCACGCGGCGATGGTGCTGCGGGCCAAGGCGCTCCAGGACTCGTTCACCGCCGTCGCCCGCATCCCCAAGCCCGTCGTGGCGGCCGTCACCGGGTACGCGCTCGGCGGCGGCTGCGAGCTGGCGCTCTGCGCCGACATCCGGATCGCCGCCGACAACGCCAAGCTGGGGCAGCCGGAGATCCTGCTCGGGCTCATCCCCGGCGCGGGCGGCACCCAGCGCCTGGCCCGGCTTGTCGGGCCTTCGCGCGCCAAGGACCTGATCTTCACCGGCCGCCAGGTGAGGGCCGAGGAGGCGCTGGCGATCGGGCTGGTGGACCGGGTCGTCCCGGCCGGCGAGGTGTACGAGCAGGCGCACGCCTGGGCGGCGAAGCTGGCCAAGGGGCCGGCGATCGCGCTGCGTGCCGCCAAGGAGGCCGTGGACGCCGGGCTGGAGACCGACATCGACACCGGGCTCACCATCGAACGCAACTGGTTCGCCGGGCTGTTCGCCACCGAGGACCGCGAGATCGGGATGCGGAGCTTTGTGGAGGAGGGGCCGGGCAAGGCCAAGTTCGTGTGATGTAGGGGTTGTTGCTGGAGGGTGGGGGCGGCGGGCGTCATCCGTGCGGGTGGTTTGGCGCCTTGACGGGGGCTTAAGGCTGCCGGGGGCCGGTCGCCCGCCCGGGCATCCGAGTCACGCCGGGCTGCGGGGTGTTGCCGCAGTTCAGGGGGGTGGTGGGGAGGGAGGGAGGTGGGGCGGCCGGCCGGGGCGGGGGTGCTGGGGGCCGGTGGCGGCGGCCGCCCAATCCGGTGGAACGGCCCCGTGGGGCCGGGCGGGCGGCCATGATGGGGGCATGGCGGGGCTGGAGGGCGCGGAGCGGCAACCACGGCGGAGTGGCGGGGTGACCGCCGCCCAGTGGGTGCCGGCCGCCGACGACGAGGGGGCGCTCGCGGCGGTCGAGGCCTTCGGCAGCCCGGCGGACGCCGAGGTGGAGCTGCCGTCCCTGCCCGAGTCGGCGCGTACCGCCCGGCTGCTCGCCCAGCACGCGGTGTTCTGCGAGTGGTCGCTGGGCGCGCAGACCACCGAGCACGCGGTGCTGCTCGTCTCCGAACTCGTCGGCAACGCGGTGCGCCACACCGGCGCCCGGGTCTTCGGGCTGCGGATGCATCGCCGTCGCGGCTCGATCAGGGTGGAGGTCCGCGACCCCTCGCGCGGGCTGCCCTGCCTGCTCCCGGTGCGGGAGACGGACATCAGCGGCCGGGGGCTGTTCCTGGTGGACACGCTCTCCGACCGCTGGGGCGTGGATCTGCTGCCGCGCG
The DNA here is from genome assembly GCF_023218175.1 of Streptomyces lichenis. Taxonomy (GTDB): domain Bacteria; phylum Actinomycetota; class Actinomycetes; order Streptomycetales; family Streptomycetaceae; genus Streptomyces; species Streptomyces lichenis. The sequence goes on from NZ_JALPTH010000006.1 coordinate 283,286, forward strand.
GCAAGACCACCTGGTTCGAGATGCGGGTGGGGGATCAGGGGGGACGGCCGGGGGGCGGGACTTCCGAGCGCTGAGCCGGCGGCCCGCAGCGGCCTGTACGAACCCCAGAAGCCCCCGTCGCGCCGGAGTGCGGCGCCGCGGGGGCTTCTGCGTGGTACGTCGTGGACATAAGGGGTGTTTCCACGTACGTCGTCGACCTGGCCCGGGTCAGAGGGGGTCGTGGCTCCGACTATGGCAGAGGGGCGCCCCGGTTGCCAAGCGGCGAAGGGGTGGATTGAGGGATAAAAGGGGCGAAGGGGAGGTGGATCGCAGGTGAGGTCGGTCACTGACCTTGTAATCTGTGAATAAATATGGAGGTGGAGGATTGAATCCTCGATGGTGGAGGGCGGGGTGGGGTGAGGGAGGGGTCCGGCGTGGGGCGCGGAGGAGGGCCGATAATCTGACCGTCATCAGTCAGGCACCAAGAAGGGTGGGACCCAGTGGCGGACATCGAGGCGGCCCGCAGGGCGTTCGAGCGGTACGACGTGGACGGCGACGGCTACATCACGGCCGCCGAGTACAAGAGCGTCATGGCCCAGCTCGGCGACTTCAACGTCACCGAGACGGTCGCCCAGGCCGTCATCAACACCCGGGACGGCGACAAGGACGGCCAGCTCAGCTTTGACGAGTTCTGGGCGCATCTCGACAAGTCCGGCCAGGCCTGACCGCTTTGCCAGCGCCCGCCCGGCCCCGGCACGCCGCCCGCACCCGGCGGCGGCCGGAGCGCCGGCGGGGCGCCCGGAGGGTGCCGGTCCTCGGCGCCCTGCTCGCGGTGGCCGCCCTGGCTTACGGTGGGGCGGCCCTCGCCGGGTACGGCACCGGTGAGCTGAGCATCCCCGGCGGCGGCGCCACCACCCTGCTGCGAGCCGCCGTCTTCGCCACCCTCGCCGTCCACCTCGGCGAACTCGCTGGGGCCCGGATCGCCGGCCCCGGGCCGCTGCCCCACCCCTGGGGACGAGGGGCCGCGCTCCTCGGAGCCGCCGCCTGCTTCGGCCAGATCGCCGTACTGGCCCAGGTCAGCCGCCTGGACCTCATGGCCGCGTACAGCACGCGGGAAGGCGGGCTGCTGCTCGCCACCGCCAACGGCTTCGCCCTGGCCGCCGCCGCTGCCGGACCGCGCCGGCCGGCCTGGGCGGTGGCGCCGCTGGCCCTGGTGGTCGTCGCCGAGGCCTGGCGCGCCCACCCCGAGGCGTACACCCCCGAGTACGGGGCCGCGCTCACCGTCGTCCATCTGACCGCCGCCTCGCTCTGGGTGGGCGGGCTGCTGTACGTACTGCGCACCCTGCGGCTGCGCCCGGACGGCGACGGGCGGTGGCGGATGTTCACCCGGTACGCCCGGCTCGCCGGCTGGCTGTACGCCGCGCTGGCCGCCACCGGCCTCTGCTCCACCCTGCGCAGGCTCCCCGCCGACGTGGTGTTCTCCACCGCCTACGGCCGGGTGCTGATGGCCAAGCTGCTGCTGATGGCCGTGGTCAGCGCCTACGCCCTGGCCGCCCACCGCCGGCTGCGCCGCCACCGCGACCCGGACGGCGCCGCCGCCCCGGCCCGCGCCGAACTGGTGGCGCTGGCGGCCGTCGTGGCGGTCTCGGCGGTGCTCACCGTGGTGCCCGACCCGCACTGGCTCAGCCTGCGCTGAGGTCCCAGGTGACCGGTGGGGTTGAAGAAACCCTGACAGGGCTTACGGGGATCTGAAACTGGCTGCATTGAATGGGCGTTGGGGGCTCATTACGGTCGGAGGCACGTCATGAGCAGGAGAGCGAGTCGAGGGCGCGGACGCGTGAGAGCGACAGGATCGCGCCACCGCTGACGCGGGGAGAGGAGCCGGCCGATGCCCAGCAGGTGCGCAGGGACGACGGGTACGAGGGGGGTGGCGGGATGATCGGGCGCCGTGCCTTTCTCACCGGCGCCGGAGCCGGGGCCGCCGCGGTCGTGGTGGGCTTCGACCCGCTCGGCGGCGGCTGGGTCACCCGGGCCGAGGCGGCGGCCCGCCCCGAGCGGTCGTCGTTCGCCCGAGTGCCGGAGCTGGACGGCGAGTTGGCACTCGACGCGGCCTCCCGCGACGCGGTCACCACCGACCTGGGCAACATCGTCCACCAGCGACCGCGCGCGGTGCTCCGCCCGGGGTCGGTGCGGGACGTGTCCCGGATGGTGCGCTTCTGCCGCGAGCACCGCGTCCCGGTCGCCCCGCGCGGACAGGCCCACACCACCTACGGGCAGGGCCTCGCCGACGGGCTGGTCATCGAGATGCGCTCGCTGCGGCGCATTCACGCGCTCACCGCCGACCGCGCCGAGGTGGACGCCGGCATCCACTGGATGGAGCTGGCCAAGGCCGCCTTCGCACGCACCCCGCGGCGCACCCCGCCGGTGCTCACCGGCTACACCCAGCTCACCGTGGGCGGCACCCTGTCCGTCGGAGGCATCGGCGGCATCGTCGGCGGCCTGGACTCCGGACTCCAGGTGGACCATGTCCGCGAACTGGAGGTCGTCACCGGGACGGGAGAGGTGGTGCGCTGCTCCCGCCGCCGCAGGAGCGACCTGTTCGACGCGGTACTGGGCGGGCTCGGCCAGTGCGGGATCATCACCAAGGCGGTCCTGGACCTCGTTCCGGCCAAGGAGCGCGCCCGCACCTATCTGCTCGGCTACGACGACAACGCGCGCTTCTTCCGCGATCTGCGCATCCTCATCGAGCGCCCCGGCATCGACCATGTGTACGCGGAGTTCACCAGCGCCGGCACCTCACCCACGTACACCATCCACGCCACCGTCTTCCACGAGCCGGCCGCCCCGCCGAAGGACGGCCCGCTGCTCGCCGGGGTGTCGGCCACCCCGGAGATCCAGGACACCGGGTACCTGGAGTACGTCTTCTCGATCGACACCCTGATCGACGAGGTGCGCGCCACCCAGGGCTGGGACCGGCTGGTCAAGCCCTGGTTCGACGTCTGGCTGCCGGGCGAGACCGTGGAGCGCTACCTCGGGGACGTGCTGAAGACGCTCACCCCGAAGGACATCGGGCCGCTGGGCGCCGGGTTGCTCTACCCGCAGCGGCGCTCCGAGAAGGGCCGCCCGCTGCCCCGGGTCCCGGAGGCCGGCGCCTCGCCGTGGATGTTCGTGATCGACATCAACACGGTCGCCGAGGGTCCGGACGTGGAGCCCGGGTACGTGGCGGAGATGCTGGCCCGCAACGAGCGGCTGTACGCCCGTACCCGGGACGAGTACGGCGGGACGCTGTACCCGATCGGCTCGGTGCCGATGACCGCCCGGGACTGGCGGGCCCACTTCGGTGACGTCTGGCCGAAGCTGCGCGCGGCCAAGCGCCGGTACGACCCGGACGGGGTGCTGACCCCGGGGCAGGGGGTCTTCGGCCACCGGGACTGAGGGGTCCTGGGCCGGGACCCGCGAGGTCCTGGCGGCCCCCGGCCTGGACGGAGGGGAACGGAGGGAGGGTCCGGACACTGTCGGTCCGGGTCCTCCCTCCGTCGTTCGTCCACCCGGGGCGGATGGGCGGGGCGGGTCAGCGGGCTATGGCGTAGGTCTGGCGGCCTCGGGGGCTGGCGGCGGCCAGGAGCAGGTCCTGGTCGGGGTCGTGGCCGACGGCGCACACCTTGCCGAGGGTGTACGCGGGGGCCAGCTCGACCTCGTGGCCGCGGGTGCGCAGCTGCTCCACCACCTCCGGGTCCACGGTCTCCTCCACCACCAGGGTCTTCGGGCGGGACTCGTGCGGGGTGAAGGAGGAGGCGAAGTGGTCGGTGTGGAAGGCCAGGGTCTCCGTCGCGGTCTGGAGGTCATGGCCGAAGTCGGCCACCGCGAGGAAGAAGCCCAGGGTCCACTGGTCCTGGCGGTCACCGCCGGGTGTGCCGAAGGCCAGCACCGGGCGGCCGTCCTTGAGGACCAGGCTCGGGCTGAGCGTGGTGCGCGGACGGCGGCCGGGGCCGAAGGAGTTGGGGTGGCCCGGCTCCAGGGTCATGGTCTGGGCCCGGGTGCCCAGGGAGATGCCGGTGCCGGGGACGACGGGGCTGGACTTGAGCCAGCCGCCGCTGGGCACCGCCGCCACCATGTTGCCGAACCGGTCGGCGACCACCACGGTGCAGGTGTCGTTCCGTGCGGCGGTGGCCTTGACCACGGTGGGCAGCCCGTTGCGGATCTGCCGCTCCCAGTGCTCCAGCGCCTCGGTCGGCTCCTGGGCCACCTGGGCGGGGATGTGCGGGGTGCGGCCGTCCGGGGAGCCGGGGCGCAGGGTGCCGGCCGCCTTGGCCTCCAGGAGGGCGCGGCGTTCGGCGGTGTACGCGGGGCTGAGCAGGGTGGTCAGCGGGATGTCGCTGTGGTCGGGGTCGCCGTACCAGGCCTCGCGGTCGGCGAAGGCGAGCTTGGCGCACTCGGCCACGGTGTGCACGTACTCGGCGCTGTCCAGGTCCATCCGCCCCAGGTCGAAGCCCTCCAGCAAAGCGAGTTGCTGGAGGAAGACCGGGCTCTGGGACCAGATGCCGGGCTTGTGGACCTCGTAACCCCGGTAGGTCAGGGAGACGGAGTCCTCCACGGTGGCCCGCCAGTCGGCCATGTCCTGCCCGGTCAGCAGGCCCTTGTGGCGGCGGCCGGTGGAGTCCAGGACCTCGGTGCGGGGCACGAAGGCGTCCACCGCCTCGGCGACGAAGCCCTGGTAGAACGCCCGCTCGGCGGCGGCGATCTGGGCCTCGCGGTCACCGCCGGCGGCCTTGGCCTCCCGTAGCAGCCGCTGGTAGGTGCCGGCCAGGGCCGGGTTGCGGAACCGCGAACCGGCGGCAGGCGGACGCCCGTTCGGGAGGTAGACGCGGGCGGACTCGGTCCACTCGGAGGCGAAGAGCGGGGCGAGCACCTCGATGGCGTCGGCGGTGCTGGTCAGCAGCGGGAAACCGTGCTCCGCGTAGCCGATGGCGTGGTCGAGGATCCGGTCCAGGGGGAGCGTGCCGTGTTCGGCGAGCAGCCGCATCCAGGCACCGAAGGCGCCGGGCACCACGGCCGGCAGCAGCCCGGAGCCCGGGATCTGGTCCAGGCCCAGTTTGGTGATGGCCTCGGTGGTGGCGGCCTGGGGCGTGGGGCCCTGGCCGCACACCACCTGCACCCGGCCGGTGGAGGCCTGGTAGGAGACGATCGGCACGTCACCGCCGAGGCCGTTGTAGTGCGGTTCCACCACCTGGAGCACGAAGCCGGCGGCGGCGACCGCGTCGAAGGCGTTGCCGCCCTGCTCCAGGACCGACATGGCGGCCGCGGAGGGCAGCCAGTGGGTGGAGGAGACGGCGCCGAAGGTTCCGGCCAGTTGCGGCCTGCCCGCGTTCAATGGGGTACCTCTTCTCGGTCGGTGGGTGGGGCGTACGAGATGGGTCAGTGGGTCAGCGGGTGGCGGCGGTGCGCAGCGCGTCG
>NZ_JALPTH010000060.1 GCF_023218175.1 Streptomyces lichenis
CTGAGACCTGATGCCGAGCCGATTGTGGTGAAGTGGATGATCCTATGCTGTCGAGAAAAGCCTCTAGCGAGTTTCATGGCGGCCCGTACCCTAAACCGACTCAGGTGGTCAGGTAGAGAATACCGAGGCGTTCGGGTGAACTATGGTTAAGGAACTCGGCAAAATGCCCCCGTAACTTCGGGAGAAGGGGGGCCATTTCTGGTGATCCGATTTACTCGGTGAGCTGGGGGTGGCCGCAGAGACCAGCGAGAAGCGACTGTTTACTAAAAACACAGGTCCGTGCGAAGCCGTAAGGCGATGTATACGGACTGACGCCTGCCCGGTGCTGGAACGTTAAGGGGACCGGTTAGCTCCATTTCGGTGGGGCGAAGCTGAGAACTTAAGCGCCAGTAAACGGCGGTGGTAACTATAACCATCCTAAGGTAGCGAAATTCCTTGTCGGGTAAGTTCCGACCTGCACGAATGGCGTAACGACTTCTCGACTGTCTCAACCATAGGCCCGGTGAAATTGCACTACGAGTAAAGATGCTCGTTTCGCGCAGCAGGACGGAAAGACCCCGGGACCTTTACTACAGTTTGATATTGGTGTTCGGTTCGGCTTGTGTAGGATAGGTGGGAGACTGTGAAGCTGTGACGCCAGTCATGGTGGAGTCGTCGTTGAAATACCACTCTGGTCGTGCTGGATGTCTAACCTGGGTCCGTGATCCGGATCAGGGACAGTGTCTGATGGGTAGTTTAACTGGGGCGGTTGCCTCCTAAAGGGTAACGGAGGCGCCCAAAGGTTCCCTCAGCCTGGTTGGCAATCAGGTGTTGAGTGTAAGTGCACAAGGGAGCTTGACTGTGAGACCGACGGGTCGAGCAGGGACGAAAGTCGGGACTAGTGATCCGGCGGTGGCTTGTGGAAGCGCCGTCGCTCAACGGATAAAAGGTACCCCGGGGATAACAGGCTGATCTTCCCCAAGAGTCCATATCGACGGGATGGTTTGGCACCTCGATGTCGGCTCGTCGCATCCTGGGGCTGGAGTCGGTCCCAAGGGTTGGGCTGTTCGCCCATTAAAGCGGTACGCGAGCTGGGTTTAGAACGTCGTGAGACAGTTCGGTCCCTATCCGCTGTGCGCGTAGGAATATTGAGAAGGGCTGTCCCTAGTACGAGAGGACCGGGACGGACGAACCTCTGGTGTGCCAGTTGTCCTGCCAAGGGCATGGCTGGTTGGCTACGTTCGGGAGGGATAACCGCTGAAAGCATCTAAGCGGGAAGCCTGCTTCGAGATGAGTGTTCCCACCCACTTGATGGGGTAAGGCTCCCAGTAGACGACTGGGTTGATAGGCCGGATATGGAAGCCCAGTAATGGGTGGAGTTGACCGGTACTAATAGGCCGAGGGCTTGTCCTCAGTTGCTCGCGTCCACTGTGTT
>NZ_JALPTH010000061.1 GCF_023218175.1 Streptomyces lichenis
GCGCGGCGGATTTCGCCTCGTTTACCGGCCGCGAAATCGCTCAGCACGGGGCGCCTGGGGCGGACGTGCCCCAGGGCACCGGGGAGGCGGGCGGGAGAGGACGAAGCATGAGAAGCCGCCGCCGGCCCGGGTGACCGGATCACGGCACTGCCACTCGGCAGATGCCACCGACCTGAACCCCGCCCCCGCGCCCGGCGCGCACCAGCCCGCCGGGCCTCCGGCGTACGCCCGCGCAGGACAGGGGCGGGAGGGCGCCCATCGGTGCGGTGTGCACCCTTCCACATTGGACAGCGGCGATATCCAGCCGGACGGACGGCACGCGCCAGGGGACCGGAAGGGGGCTCGCGGAGAGGGAACCGGCCACGGCAGTCTCATCACCGCACCGAACGCACCGAACGCACACATCTTCCGCACACGTCCCCATCGAACGCACCCGGGAGTCCCGTCATGCGCATCAAGCCCGCTCTCGCCGTCGCCTCCGCCACCGGCGCCCTGCTCCTGGCCGGCGCCCTGCCCGCCTCCGCCGCCGGCACCGGCACGGCCACCACCACCCACCCCTACACCTGCTCCAACTCCGGCAGCGGCTCGCTGCACATCGTCAACTGCATCGGCACCGTCACCGGCATCGGCAACGTCGTCAAGAACGTGGACATCGACGTCAAGGACGTCAACGTGCTGTCCAACAACGACCTGGACATCCTGGAGACCTCCCTGGAGGACGTGGCCGACGTCAAGGCCGGCACCTCCGTGCTCGTGCAGAAGGTCGACCTCGCCGTCGCCACCGTCGACACCTACGTCAACAAGCTGTCGATCCCCATCGACATCAGCAAGGTCCTCGTCGACATCCTCTGACGTCCATGTGAACCACCCCGCGACGCCCGGCCGGGAACCGCTCCCCGGCCGGGCG
>NZ_JALPTH010000062.1 GCF_023218175.1 Streptomyces lichenis
CTAGGGGGTGTCTTGTCGATCATTGGTCGAGCCAGATGAGGGTGCTGGCGAGGGTGATGGCGGCGAGGTAGCGGTCGGAGCGTTTGTCGTAGCGGGTGGCGATGCCGCGCCATTGTTTGAGGCGGTGGAAGCAGCGTTCGACGACGTTGCGGCGCCGGTAGACGGTCTTGTCGAACTCGCAGGGCCGTTCGCGGCGGCGTCTGCGGCCGGCGAGTTGGTCGACGCGTTCGGGGATGGTGGTCTTGATCCCGCGTCGGCGGAGGTAGGCCCGGAAGGTGCGGGCTGAGTAGCCCTTGTCCGCGACGACGTGGTCGGGCCGGGTCCGGGGTCTTCCCGGACCCGGCCCGGGGACGCGGATCAGGCTGATGACGGTCTCGGCCTGGGTGCAGTCGTTGCGGTTGCCCGCGGTGACCAGGAACGCCAGAGGCCGGCCCTGTCCGTCGCAGGCGAGGTGGATTTTGGTGGTCAGCCCGCCGCGGGAGCGTCCGAGGCCTCGTTCTTCGAGCCCCCTTTGGCGGCCGCGTGCTGGTGGGCTCGCACGATCGTGGAGTCGATCGCGACCAGCCAGTCCACCTGCGCCCGTGTCTGCGCGGCGGTCAGAAGCCGGTCGAAGGTGCCGTCGGCGGCCCATCGGGCGAAGCGTCCGTGGACGGTCTGCCAGGGACCGAACCGTTCGGGCAGGTCCCTCCAGGGCAGCCCGGTGCGGAACTTGAACACGATGCCCTCAAGGACCTGGCGGTGATCCCGCCACCGCCCCCGGGCCTTGCCCACGGGCGGCAGCAACGGCTCGATCACCGCCCAGGCCGCGTCAGAAATCTCCCCATCCCTCACCACCGGACCAACGATCCGATGATCGGAAAGACACCCCCTAG
>NZ_JALPTH010000063.1 GCF_023218175.1 Streptomyces lichenis
TAGTAGCGCGCTCAAGACCCGAAGCGGAGTGATCTAGCCATGGGCAGGTTGAAGCGGAGGTAAGACTTCGTGGAGGACCGAACCCACCAGGGTTGAAAACCTGGGGGATGACCTGTGGTTAGGGGTGAAAGGCCAATCAAACTCCGTGATAGCTGGTTCTCCCCGAAATGCATTTAGGTGCAGCGTCGTGTGTTTCTTGCCGGAGGTAGAGCACTGGATAGGCGATGGGCCCTACCGGGTTACTGACCTTAGCCAAACTCCGAATGCCGGTAAGTGAGAGCGCGGCAGTGAGACTGTGGGGGATAAGCTCCATGGTCGAGAGGGAAACAGCCCAGAGCATCGACTAAGGCCCCTAAGCGTACGCTAAGTGGGAAAGGATGTGGAGTCGCAGAGACAACCAGGAGGTTGGCTTAGAAGCAGCCACCCTTGAAAGAGTGCGTAATAGCTCACTGGTCAAGTGATTCCGCGCCGACAATGTAGCGGGGCTCAAGCGTACCGCCGAAGTCGTGTCATTGCAGCATGAGCCCTAACGGGTGTTGTGATGGGTAGGGGAGCGTCGTGTGCCGGGTGAAGCAGCACCGGAAGGTAGTTGTGGACGGTTCACGAGTGAGAATGCAGGCATGAGTAGCGATACACACGTGGGAAACGTGTGCGCCGATTGACTAAGGGTTCCTGGGTCAAGCTGATCTGCCCAGGGTAAGTCGGGACCTAAGGCGAGGCCGACAGGCGTAGTCGATGGACAACCGGTTGATATTCCGGTACCCGCTTTGAAGCGCCCAATATCGAATCCTCTGATGCTAAGGCCGTGAA
>NZ_JALPTH010000064.1 GCF_023218175.1 Streptomyces lichenis
TGGGTCCTTGCCGGAGAAGGCACCGCCGCCGTGGCGGGCCATCCCGCCGTAGGTGTCGATGATGATCTTCCGGCCGGTGAGCCCGGCGTCGCCCATCGGGCCGCCGATCTCGAACCGCCCGGTGGGGTTGACCAGCAGCCGGTAGCCCTCGGTCTCCAGCTTGATGCCGTCGTGGACCAGGCCGTCGAGGACGTGCTCGACCACGAACTCGCGGATGTCGGGGGCGAGCAGGGAGTCGAGGTCGATGTCGGAGGCGTGCTGGGAGGAGACCACCACGGTGTCCAGGCGGACGGCCTTGTCGCCGTCGTACTCGATGGTCACCTGGGTCTTGCCGTCCGGGCGCAGGTAGGGGACGGTGCCGTTCTTGCGGACCTCGGTGAGGCGGTGGGAGAGCCGGTGGGCGAGGTGGATGGGGAGCGGCATCAGCGCGGGGGTCTCGTCCGAGGCGTAGCCGAACATCAGCCCCTGGTCACCGGCGCCCTGCTTGTCCAGCTCGTCGTCCGTCCCGGGGGAAGGGGCGCCTCCGACCCGCTTCTCGTAGGCGGTGTCCACGCCCTGCGCGATGTCCGGGGACTGGGCGCCGATGGAGACGGAAACCCCGCAGGAGGCGCCGTCGAAGCCCTTCTTGGAGGTGTCGTAGCCGATCTCCAGGATCTTGGCCCGG
>NZ_JALPTH010000065.1 GCF_023218175.1 Streptomyces lichenis
TGCGACGCTCCCACGGCTTGTAGGCACACGGTTTCAGGTACTATTTCACTCCGCTCCCGCGGTACTTTTCACCATTCCCTCACGGTACTATCCGCTATCGGTCACCAGGGAATATTTAGGCTTAGCGGGTGGTCCCGCCAGATTCACACGGGATTTCTCGGGCCCCGTGCTACTTGGGAAATGAGCAAGCAAGCCGTCAATGTTTCAGCTACGGGGGTCTTACCCTCTACGCCGGGCCTTTCGCATGCCCTTCGCCTACATCAACGGTTTCTGACTCGCCTCACAGCCGGCAGACTATGAAAGCTCACTCCCACAACCCCGCATGCGCAACCCCTGCCGGGTCTCACACGCATACGGTTTGGCCTCATCCGGTTTCGCTCGCCACTACTCCCGGAATCACGGTTGTTTTCTCTTCCTGAGGGTACTGAGATGTTTCACTTCCCCTCGTTCCCTCCACACTGCCTATGTGTTCAGCAGCGGGTGACAGCCCATGACGACTGCCGGGTTTCCCCATTCGGACACCCCCGGATCACAGCTCGGTTGACAGCTCCCCGGGGCCTATCGCGGCCTCCCACGTCCTTCATCGGTTCCTGGTGCCAAGGCATCCACCGTGCGCCCTTAAAAACTTGGCCACAGATGCTCGCGTCCACTGTGCAGTTCTCAA
>NZ_JALPTH010000066.1 GCF_023218175.1 Streptomyces lichenis
CGGGTCCTTGCCGGAGAAGGCGCCGCCGCCGTGGCGGGCCATCCCGCCGTAGGTGTCGATGATGATCTTCCGGCCGGTCAGACCCGCGTCGCCCATCGGGCCGCCGATCTCGAACCGCCCGGTCGGGTTGACCAGCAGCCGGTAGCCCTCGGTCTCCAGCTTGATGCCGTCCTCCAGCAGCTGGCCGAGGACGTGCTCCACGACGAACTCGCGGATGTCGGGCGCGAGCAGCGACTCCAGGTCGATGTCGGAGGCGTGCTGGGAGGAGACCACCACGGTGTCCAGGCGGACGGCCTTGTCGCCGTCGTACTCGATGGTCACCTGGGTCTTGCCGTCGGGGCGCAGGTAGGGGATGGTCCCGTTCTTGCGCACCTCGGTCAGCCGGCGGGAGAGCCGGTGGGCCAGGTGGATCGGGAGCGGCATCAGCTCGGGGGTCTCGTCCGAGGCGTAGCCGAACATCAGCCCCTGGTCGCCGGCGCCCTGCTTGTCCAGCTCGTCCTCGTCGCCCTCGACGCGCTTCTCGTAGGCGGTGTCCACGCCCTGGGCGATGTCCGGGGACTGGGCGCCGATGGAGACCGAAACGCCGCAGGACGCGCCGTCGAAGCCCTTCTTGGAGGAGTCGTAGCCGATCTCCAGGATCTTGCCCCGC
>NZ_JALPTH010000067.1 GCF_023218175.1 Streptomyces lichenis
CGCTCGCTGTCCTCGCAGGCGGTGATGCGCTCCCGCTCCTGCTCCGAGAGGGCGATGCCGCGTCCTTCGAGGACGAGTAGCAGCGCCTGTGCCAGGCCCTGGCTACGGCCCTGCTCGCGGCCTTCCTCGCGGCTCTCGTCGCGGATTTCCTCCACGATCCAGGACTTGTAGAAGGAGGTGTCGACGGCCATCAGGTTCCTCCACTGTTCGCGTACGGGGCGCTTGCCCAAGCCTTGGGTGACGAGTTCGCTCAGAGGGATGGAGAGCTTTTCCGGGAGTGTTCCCAGGGTGCTGGAGACGGCTTTCAGTATGGCACCGACGTCCGGATTGTCGGCGTGGGTGATCGCGGCGAGGGTGGCCAGGA
>NZ_JALPTH010000068.1 GCF_023218175.1 Streptomyces lichenis
GTGCGGTCGGTGCGCTCCCAGGTGAAGTCGGGCAGCTCGCGGCCGAAGTGGCCGTAGGCGGCGGTCTGGGCGTAGATGGGCCGCAGCAGGTCCAGGTCGCGGATGATCGCGGCCGGGCGCAGGTCGAAGACCTCGGTGATGGCCTGCTCGATCCGGGAGACGTCGGTCTTCTCGGTGCCGAAGGTCTCCACGAAGAGGCCGACCGGCTCGGCCTTGCCGATGGCGTAGGCGACCTGGACCTCGCAGCGCGAGGCGAGTCCGGCGGCGACCACGTTCTTGGCGACCCAGCGCATGGCGTAGGCGGCCGAGCGGTCCACCTTGGA
>NZ_JALPTH010000007.1 GCF_023218175.1 Streptomyces lichenis
CCGACCTCGCCGCCCCGGCCGCTCAGGCCGGGAAGGACATCACCATCAGCGGCCCGCTGGTCGGCTCGGGGGAGCCGCCCGCCGGTTCGACGGTGACACCGACGCCGCTCGCGCCGTCCACCCCGCCCTGCATCACCGACGCCCCGTCGCGCGCGACCAGACCGGCCGGGCGCATCGTGCCGTGGTCGTCGAACCAGAGCTGGTAGGTCTTGCCGGCCGGCGGCTTCGGCAGCCCGGAGGCCACGAACACCGCGCTGTTGCGCTCCCGGGAGACCACCACGGTCGCCCGCGTGCCGTCCGGGGTGGCGCCGGACACCGTACGGGCGTCCGGCGCGGACAGCACGGCGGTCATCCGGTCCGCCTGCTCCCGGGCCTGGCGGGCCTCCTGGCGGGCGTCGTCGGCCCGCTGGTACTGCCAGGCCGCCACCCCGCCGAAGCCCACCGCCGCCGCGACGCAGGCGGCCAGCACCAGCCGGCCGATCCCCCTGGTGCGGCGGTGGGTGGCGACCGGCGCGGCCCCGTCCGGCGGGACCAGCGGCGGCAGCTGGCGCACGCTGTCGATCCCCGCCAGCACCGCCGCCTTCATCCCGGGCGGCGGCGCCGCCGAGGCGGCCACGCCCAGCCGGGCGGCCGTGGCGGTCAGCTCGCGCACCTCCTGGGCGCACGCCGGGCAGCTGCCCAGATGGCGTTCGAACGCCTCCCGCTCGTCCTCGGGGAGGGCGTCGAGCGCGTAGGCACCCGTGGGGGCGTGCAGGTGTTCCTCGCTCATGCGCTCACTCCCATGCAGTCGCGCAGACGGATCAGCCCGTCCCGCAGACGGGTCTTGACCGTGCCCAGGGGGGCCGACAGCGACGCGGCCACCTCCCGGTAGGTGTAGCCCTGGTAGTACGCCAGTGTCACCGCCTGGCGCTGGAGATCGGTCAGCGACCCCAGGCAGCGGCGCACCTGCTCGCTCTCCAGCCGCACCGCCACCTCCTCACTCACCTCGTCGTAGGCGGGCATCCGCTCCCGCTGGGCGCTGCGCTGCTCGCGGTCGGTGGCGGCCTGCTCGGAGCGGACCCGGTCCACCGCCCGGCGGTGCGCCATGGTCATCACCCAGCTCATGACGGAGCCCCGGTCGGCCTGGTAGCGGGCGGCACCGCGCCACACCTCCACCATCACCTCCTGGGCCACCTCCTCGGACTGCGCCGGGTCCCGCAGCACCCGGAGCACCAGCCCGAACACGGGCCCGGCCAGGGCGTCGTACAGGGTGGAGAAGGCCTCCTTGTCCCCGCCCGCGACCTGGCCCAGGACCTCGGCCAGGTCCGGCTCACGCTGCTGCGCTCCGCCGATGTGCGCGATCTCCCTCACGGTTCACCCACTCCACCAGCGCGGCACGGTGCGTGCGCAGCGGCCATCCGGTCGCCCATGCGGCCCAACCCTCTTCCAGCGTTCGTGCAGGGCGGGGGCCGGGTGGGCGCCGCCTGCGGTCCGGTGCTTCTCGGTACTGCCTGTCGGTACTGCCTGCGTACGGGTACTACGCCAGTCTTTCGTAGCCGCCGGGCTCGCGGATGGGTTCGGCGCCCGCCCGTCTGTGTGACCCGCCTGTCCCCGTTCGGGGGGCATCGGGGGAGCGGATGCCGCCGCGTCCCACCGTTATCGCTCCGTTACCCAACCGGCCAATCCGCCGCGCCGTGCGCCCCGAATGAGCCGTGAGAGGGCAGCCGAGGCTCCCGCCGGCGGACGGAACGCGACCGACGCCGGACCGGACCGGCCCGCCGCCCCCCTTGTCGGGCGCCCCACGGCGCGACGACGCTTTCGCAGCTTTTCCCCGACGCACCACACCCCCGAATCCCCTGAAGGAGAACGACGATGTTCACCACCCGCACCCGCCGTGCCCTGTCCGCCGCCGCCGTGGCCGCGGCCTTCCCGCTGGTCCTCACCGGCTGCGGGATGGACGACAAGGGCGACTCCGGCGCGGGCTCCGACGCCTCTGCCAGCGCCTCCGCCCCGATGGAGGAGTCCTCCAGCGCCGCGATGCCGGCTGACGGGCCGTTCGGCCCGGCCTGTTCCTCCGTACCCAAGGACGGCGCGGGCAGCTTCGACGGCATGGCGAAGGACCCGGTGGCCACCGCCGCCTCCAACAACCCCGCGCTCTCCACCCTGGTGACCGCGGTGAAGAAGGCCGGCCTGGTCGACACCCTCAACAACGCCCAGAACATCACGGTGTTCGCGCCGACCAACGACGCCTTCGCCAAGATCCCGAAGGCCGACCTGGACAAGGTCCTCAACGACAAGGCGATGCTCACCAAGGTCCTCACCTACCACGTGGTGGGCCAGAAGCTGACCCCGCAGCAGCTGGAGAACGGCAGCTTCGACACCCTGGAGAAGAGCAAGCTGACCACCTCCGGCTCGGGCGAGGACTACACCGTCAACGACAACTCCAAGGTCGTCTGCGGCAACGTCCCGACCGCCAACGCCACCGTGTACATCGTCGACACCGTGCTGATGCCGAAGAGCTGACCCCGGCACCGGTCGGCCCGGCGGGGACGGGCGAACCGGCGGGGTCGGGCCACGGCGGCGCGGGAAAGGAGCACCGTCGTGTGCCGACAGGGCTCGGTCGCGGGCCGGAACGGACGGGGGCGCGGTAAGGGTTCGGCCGCGCCCCCGGCCTCCGGCCCGCCCGGGCCCTGCCCCGCGCCGCCTCCACCACCCCGTACCTCCTCGCGTCCCCGGGTCGCCGTCCCGGACCCGCTGCCCGCCGCGGTCGCCGCGATCCTCACCGAACTCCTCGCCAACGCCGTCCGCCACGGCATCCCGCCGCTGCGTGCCACCCTCACCGTCCGCACCCCGGCGGGCGGGCGCCCGGTGCTCCGGGTGGAGGTGGCCGACCGCGGCCCCGGGCCGGATCCCGCCCGGGTGCGGGCCCGTTGGCGCCATCCGTCCTACGACGTCGCCACCGGCGGACGAGGACTGGTCGTCGTGGACGCCCTCGCCGCCGACTGGGGCGTCGTCCCCGGCCCCGCCGGCCACACCGTCTGGGCCGAACTCCCCCTGCCGGACACCGGCCCGGAACCGGCGGATCACGCGTCACGACCCGCGGATCCCGACCAATCCGGGGACGCACCGGCTCCGAACCACCGGTGACAGGCCGCCGGAGCACCCTCCGGCGGTTCGGCCACTGCGGGCGGAGGACTGTGCACCAGCGGAAGATAGCCGTCGTGGGCGGCGGGGTGGCGGGGCTGACCGCCGCCTATGTGCTCGGGCGGGCGCACGACGTCGTGCTCTACGAGGCGGACCCCCGGCTCGGCGGCCACGCCCACACCCACGACCTGCCCGGACCGGGCGGGCGGACGGTCCGGGTGGACTCCGGGTTCATCGTGCACAACGAGCGCACCTACCCCCGGCTGCTGCGGCTCTTCCGCGAACTGGGCGTCACCACCCAGGACTCCGAGATGAGCATGTCGGTGCGGTGCGACGGCTGCGGACTGGAGTACGCGGGCGCCCGCGGCCCGGCCGCGCTGTTCACCGGGCGGGCCGCGCTGCGCCCCCGCTATCTGCGGATGCTCGCCGAGGTGCCGCTCTTCCACCGCTCCGCCCGCCGGCTGCTCGCGGCCGGCGCGCCCACCGGCCACACCCTGGGCCGCTTCCTGCGCGAGGGCCGCTTCTCCGCCTACTTCACCACCCACTTCCTCACCCCCCTCGTCTCGGCGGTCTGGTCCTGCGACGCCCGCACCGCCATGGACTACCCGGCCGCCTACCTCTTCCGCTTCCTGGACCACCACGGGCTGCTGTCCGTCACCGGCTCCCCGCAGTGGAAGACGGTGACCGGCGGCTCCGCCGAGTACGTGCAGCGGGCCGCCAAGCACATCGGCACCGTCCGCACCGGGGCGCCGGTCACCGCGGTCCGGCGGCACGCCGACGGGGCCGAGGTCAGCACCGCGGACGGCGACACCGCCGACTACGCGGCCGTCGTCCTGGCCACCCACCCCGACCAGGCGCTGCGGATGCTGGCCGACCCCACCGCGGACGAGCGGCAGGTGCTCGGCGCGTTCCGCTACTCGCGCAACCCCACCGTGCTGCACACCGACACCTCGCTGCTGCCGCGCTCCCCGGCCGCCCGCGCCTCCTGGAACTACCACCTCCCCGCCTGCGCCGCGCCCCCCGAGGCGGTGCGGGTCAGCTACGACATGAACCGGCTCCAGCGGCTGCCGGCCGGCGCCGATTACGTGGTCACCCTCAACGCCGGGGACCGCGTCGACCCGGCCGCCGTCCGGGCCCGGATGGTGTACGAGCACCCCGTCTACACCCCCGCCTCGGTCGCCGCCCAGCGCCGGCTGCCCGGCCTCGGCACCGCCGTCACCGCCTACGCCGGCGCCTACCACGGCTGGGGCTTCCACGAGGACGGCTGCCGCTCCGGGGTGGAGGCCGCCGCCGCGCTGGGGGTCACCTGGTGACCGCCGCACCGACACCGGCGGCGCTGTACGCGTGCGTGGTCGGCCACGCCCGTACCGCGCCGCTGGTCCACTCCTTCCGCCAGCGCACCTACCTCTGGCTGATCGACCCCGACCACCCGCCGCGCCTCCCGCGCGCCCTGCGCCCGCTGGCCCGCTTCGACCCGCGCGACCACTTCGCCGGCACCGCGCCCACCATCCGCGCCGGACTGGCGGACTACCTGGCGGCGCAGGACATATCCCTGGACCCCGGCGCCCGGGTGCTGATGCTGGCCCACGCCCGGGTCCTCGGACACGTGTTCAACCCCCTCACCCTCTACTGGGTCCGGGCCGCCGACGGCACCCCGCTGTGCACGGTCGCCGAGGTGCACAACACCTACGGCGAACGCCACTGCTACCTGCTGCGGCCCGACGCCGACGGACGGGCCGACGTGGACAAGGACTTCTACGTCTCCCCGTTCTTCCCGGTGGACGGCGGATACCGGATGCGGGTCCCCGAACCGGGCGGGCGGCTCGACCTCACCGTCCAGCTGCGGCGCGGCACCGAGCGGCCGTTCACCGCCACCGTGCGCGGCACCCGCCGCCGGGCCACCCCGCGCGCGCTGCTGGCGGCGGCGCTGCGCCACCCCTGGTCCACCGCCCGGGTGTCGGCCGGCATCCGGCACCACGGCATCCGGCTGTACCTGAAGGGGCTGCCCGTCCAGCCCCGGCCCCCGCACCCGACGCAAGAAGGCATGACGTGACCCTCTCCGCACCGCGGTCCACCGACCAGCCCGCCGCCCCCGGCGCCCCGAGCCCGGACGGCGGCCCCGGCGCTCCCGACCTCCCGTTCGGCGGACCGCACTCCGCCGCGTACGCCCGCCACCCCGCCTCCCGGGCCACCACCGACCCGGACCGCTGGCCGGACGTGGCCCGGCTGCCGGCGCCCGCCCCTCTCCGCGCCGCCATCGCCCGGACGCTGCTGAAGCGGGCCTTCGCCCGGCTGCCGTTGCGGATACGGCTCGGTGACGCACCCGCGGCCGGCACCGGCCCCGCACTGACCGTGCACGACCCGGACGCCTTCTTCCGGCGGATCGGCACCGGCGGGCTCATCGGCTTCGGCGAGTCGTACATGGCGGGCGAGTGGGACAGCGACGACCTGCCCGGTGTGCTCACCGTGCTGGCCGCCCATGTGGACGAGCTGGTGCCCGGACCGCTGCGGACGCTGCGCGGTGCCTGGGTGCGCCGCCGCCCCGCCGCCGACCGCAACAGCGTCAGCGGCGCCCGGCAGAACATCCGGCGCCACTACGACCTGTCCAACGAGCTGTTCGCGGAGTTCCTCGATCCGACGATGACCTACTCCTCGGCGGTCTTCGGCGCGCTGCCGGCCCGCCCCGAGGAGCTGGCCGGGGCCCAGGCCCGCAAGATCGACCGGCTGCTGGACCTGGCCGCCGTCGGCGAGGGCACCCGGCTGCTGGAGATCGGCACCGGCTGGGGCGAACTGGCCCTGCGCGCCGCCGCCCGGGGGGCCGCGGTCACCACCATCACCCTCTCCGCCGAGCAGCGCGACCTCGCCGTCCGCCGGATCGCCGAGGCCGGGTACGCCGACCGGGTCACCGTGCGGCTCTGCGACTACCGCGAGGTGGCGGGCGCCTACGACGCCGTG
Organism: Streptomyces lichenis; assembly: GCF_023218175.1. Classification (GTDB taxonomy): domain Bacteria; phylum Actinomycetota; class Actinomycetes; order Streptomycetales; family Streptomycetaceae; genus Streptomyces; species Streptomyces lichenis. The sequence continues at coordinate 6,079 of NZ_JALPTH010000007.1, forward strand.
GTCAGCGTGGAGATGATCGAGGCGGTGGGCGCCGAGTTCTGGCCGGCCTACTTCCGCACCCTGCGCGAGCGGCTCGCCCCCGGCGGCCGGGTCGCGCTCCAGGCCATCACCATGGAGCACCAGCGGATGCTCCACACCAGCCGCACCCACACCTGGATCAGCAAGTACGTCTTCCCCGGCGGGCTCATCCCCTCCCCGGAGGCCGTCACCCGCGAGGCCGCCCGCGCCGGGCTGAAGGTCACCGCCGACCACGGCTACGGCGAGCACTACGCGGAGACCCTGCGGCTGTGGCGGGAGCGCTTCGCCGCACGCGCCGACCGGGTCCGCGAACTGGGCTTCGACACCGTCTTCCAGCGGATGTGGGAGCTGTACCTCGCCTACTCCGAGGCCGGGTTCCGCGCCCGCTACCTCGACGTACGGCAGTTCCGCCTGGCCCCCGCCACCATCCCGGCCCAGCCGGACGCCGGAGGGGAGCGGCCCGCCGCGGTCCCGGCGCAGTCCGCTGCCGAGGAGGCGCGCTCCGGCGCCGCCCCCGGGCCCACCACCGATGACCACCACCAGGGAGTCTGCCGATGACCACCGCCGACCGGCTCACCGACCTGCTCGGCCACTGGTTCTCCGGGCCGCCGCCGGTGCGGCTGCGCGCCTGGGACGGCAGCGAGTCCGGCCCCGCCGGCGCCCCGCTGGTGGCGCTGCGTTCCCCCGCCGCACTGCGCCGGCTGCTGTGGCAGCCCGGCGAACTCGGCCTCGCCGAGGCGTACATCGCCGGTGAACTCGACATCGAGGGCGACCTGTCCGCCGCCCTCAGCCACGTCTGGAGGGCCATGCGCAGCCAGGGCACCGCCAAGCCCGGTCCCCGCGAACTGGCGAGGGCCGCCGCCACCGCCGCCCGGCTCGGCGCGCTCGGGCCCCGGCCGCCCGCCCCCGGCGCCGCCCGCGCCAAGCTCAGCGGACGGCTGCACAGCGCCGCCCGCGACCGCGCCGCGATCAGCCACCACTACGACCTGTCCAACGACTTCTACGCCCTGCTGCTCGACGAGTCCATGGCCTACTCCTGCGGCTACTGGACCCGCCCCGACGACCCCGGCTACACCCTGGCCGACGCGCAGCGGGACAAGCTGGAGCTGATCTGCCGCAAGCTCGGACTGACCGGCGGGGCCCGGCTGCTGGACGTCGGCTGCGGTTGGGGCTCGCTCGCCCTGTACGCCGCCCGCGAGCACAAGGCGCAGGTCACCGCCGTCACCCTGGCCCAGGAGCAACGCGACTTCGTCGCCGCCCGGGTCGCCGAGGAGGGCCTGACCGACCTGGTCGAGGTGCAGCTGCGGCACTGGCGGGACATCGAGGGCGGCGGCTTCGACGCCGTGAGCACCGTGGAGATGGGCGAGCACGTCGGCGACGCCGAGTACCCGGACTTCACTGCCAAGCTGCACGGGCTGCTGCGGCCGCGCGGCCGGCTGCTGGTCCAGCAGATGTCCCGGGGCGCCCACGCCCCCGGCGGCGGGGCGTTCATCGAGAACTACATCGCCCCCGACATGCACATGCGCCCGGTCGGGCGGACCGTCGCCCTCCTGGAGGACGCCGGTCTGGAGGTCCGCTCGGTGCAGGCGCTGCGCGAGCACTACACCCGTACCATCGACGCCTGGAGCGACACCCTGGAAGGACGCTGGGAGGAGTTCACCGCGCTGGTCGGCGAGCCCACCGCCCGGGTCTGGCGGCTCTACCTGGCCGGCAGCGCCCTGGCGTTCGCCGAGCACCGGATGGGCGTCGACCAGGTCCTCGCCGTCCGGCCCACCCTGGAGGGAGACTCGGGAATGCCCGGCACACCCGGATCCTGGTACGCGGGGGAGCTCCGGCCATGACGAACGGCTTCGCCTGGGGCGCCTTCGCGGTCAACCTCGGCGCCGCCGCCGGGACCGCGCTGGCGGTGATGCTGGTGACCTTCGCCCTCGCCGTCAGGCGCGGGCTGCACCGGATCGTGGACATCGCCTGGGGCGCCGCCTTCGCCGCCGTCGCCGTGGTCAGCGCCCTGCTGTCGGCCGGCGGGGCCGACGGCACCACCCGGCTGCTGGTGGCCCTGGCGACCGCGCTGTGGGGGGTGCGGCTGGCCGTGCACATCGCCCGGCGCGGACGCGGCCACGGCGAGGACCCCCGCTACGAGAAGATGCTGGCCCGCGCCCCCGGCAGCCGCGACGCCTACGCGCTGCGCAAGGTCTACCTGCTCCAGGGCGCCCTGGTGTGGCTGGTCTCGCTCCCCGTGCAGGCCGCCATGTACGTCACCTCTCCCGCCCCGGTCTGGCTCGCCGCCGGCCTCGCCGTCTGGGCCGCCGCGCTGGTCTTCGAGGCCGTCGGCGACCAGCAGCTGGCCCGCTTCAAGGCCGACCCCGCCAACAAGGGGAAGATCATGGACCGGGGCCTGTGGTCCTGGACCCGGCACCCCAACTACTTCGGCGACTTCCTGGTCTGGTGGGGGCTGTTCCTGACCGCCTGCGGCAGCTGGCAGTCCGCCGCCGCGACCCTCATCGCCCCGGTCGTGATGTCGCTGCTGCTCACCCAGGGCAGCGGAAAGCGGCTGCTGGAACGGCACATGGCCGAGCGCCCCGGCTTCCGGGAGTACGCCGCCCGCACCAGCGGCTTCTTCCCCCTGCCCCCCAAGCGGACCGAGGAGGCCGCCCGATGACCGCTCCCGAGACCCGTACCGCCCCCGACGGCGGCAGCGCCCTGGTGCTCCGGCACGCCCCCGGCGCCCCGCAGGCCGCGGTGCTGCTGCTGCACGGCGGCCGCGCCGACGGGCTGACCGCCCCGACCTGGCTGAACCTGCCAGGGCGCCGGATGCGGCCGTTCGCCTCCGCCGTCCGGCGGGCCGCCCGGCCGCACCCGCTGCTGGTCGCCGAGGTCCGCTACCGCCACCGGGGCTGGAACGGCCCGCGCGGGGACGCCGCCCGGGACGCCCGCCGCGCCCTGGACGAACTGCGCGACCTCACCGCTCCCGAGTTGCCGGTGGTCCTGGTCGGCCACTCCATGGGCGGCCGGGCCGCCCTGCGGGTGGCCGGCGACCCCCGGGTGGCCGGGGTGGTGGCGCTCGCCCCCTGGATCCCGGCCGGCGAACCGGTCGAGCAACTCGACGGCCGCACCCTGCTGGTGCTCCACGACGAGCGGGACCGGATCACCGAGGCCCGGCGCTCCTGGGCGTACCTGGCCCGGGCCAGGGCGGCCGGGGCGCACGGCGCCGGGATCGTGATGTCGGAGGGACGGCACGCCATGCTCCGCGACGCCGGCGCCTGGCACCGGCTCACCGGACTGGGCGCGGCCGCCGCCCTGGGCTTGGCCGCCCTGCCCGAGCCACTGCGCGCGGCGGCCGACGGCCCCGGCGACGGCCGCACCACGGCGGCCGAGGTGCTGGCCGCCCTCGACCACCCGCACCCCGGACGCACCGGCCCCTGAACCCGTGCCGGGACCGGGGCCCTCGGACGCGCCCCGGCGCCCTGCGCTCCGTTGCGAGGCCGGGGTTCGCGGGCGCGCCGGGGCCCGAACCGGCGTACCCACGCCCGGACTCGCATACCGGCGGGCCGAGCTGCCTCACGCGCGCCCGGGGTCCCGTACTCGTACCGCCGCCCGAGCCCGCGGCGAGCCGGCGCCCGAACTCCCGGACCCGCACCCGGCGTCGCGTACCGGCGCCCGCCGACCACCTCCCGACGCCTGGACTCCGTCGCGGGGCCAGGGCCCACGCCCCGGCGCCCGAACTGCCGTACCCGGCGCCCGGACCTGCGCCCGGGGTCCCGTACTCGTACCGCCGCCCGAGCCCGCAGCGAGCCGGTGCCCGAATTCCCTCATCCGCGCCCGGCGTTCCAGACCCGCGCCCGGGGTCCCGTACTCGTACCGTCGCCCGAGCCCGCAGCGAGCCGGTGCCCGAACTCCCGCACCCGCACCCGACGTTCCGAACCCGCGCCCCAACTCCCTTACCGCCGGCCGCCGACCACCCCCCAACGGCCCCCGGGCGCCCGCCGCCCGGCGCGGGCCGGGCGGCGCGGCGCCATCCGCGTCCCCGGCCCCGGACCACGGCGCAATGCGGACGATCGCCCGCCCCCGGGCGGCGAAAGGCAGCAGACTGATCCCGTGCTGAGGAACATTCCCACGGAACCCCCAGGATTCGTCGGACGGGCGGACGAACCCGCGCTGATCGCCCACGCACTCGCCGCCCGGCGGCTCGTCACCCTGACCGGGCCCGGCGGCGTCGGCAAGTCGAGACTGGCCCTGCGCACCGCCCACCGCACCCCGCCCTCCGGCAGCGACGGGGTGTGCTGGACCGACCTCTGGCCGCTCCGGGACGACCGGCTGCTCACCGCGGCCGTGGCCGACGCCGTGGACCTCGCCGACCACTCCGGAGGCTCCCCCGAGGAGACCCTCACCACCTGGCTGGCCGACCGGCGGCTGCTGCTGGTGCTCGACTCCTGCGAGCACCTGCTCCCCGCCGCCCAGGCCCTGGTCCGGCGGCTCCTCGCGGAGTGCCCCGGACTCACCGTGCTCACCACCAGCAGGCAACCGCTCGGCCTGGACGGCGAGTACGCCTACCAGGTTCGCCCGCTGCCGCCCGACTCCGACGGGTTGGCGCTCTTCGCCGACCGGGCCGCCGCGGCCGGCGCCCCGCTGCTGCTGCCCGGCGACCGGGCCGCCGCCCGCAGCCTGACCCGGCGGCTGGACGGGCTGCCGCTGGCCTTGGAACTGGCCGCCGCCCAGCTGCGCCACCTCCCGGTGGGCCAGGTGGAGCGGGAGTTGGTCCACCGGCTGGACCTGCCCTCCGGGGACCGCGCCACCCGCCCGGCCCGCCACCGGACGCTGCGCACCACGGTCGGCTGGAGCCATGAACTGGCCACCCCCGCCGAGCGGTTGCTCTGGGCCCGGATGTCGGTGCTGTGCGGGCCGGTGGACACCGAGACGGTCGCCGAGGTGTGCGGGGGAGGGGCGGCGCTGCCATCCGGCGCGGTGCCGGGGGTGCTCGCCGCACTCGCCGCAAAGTCCGTCGTCATCCGGGAGCCCGGACCCGACGGCGGGGTGCGCCACCGCATGCTGGACACCGTGCGCGAGTACGGGGCGATGTGGCTCGCCGAGCTCGGGGAGACCCACACCCTCGCCGAACGGCACGCCCGCCACTTCCTCGGCCGGGTCCGGCGCATCCGGCGCGAGTGGTTCGGCCCGGACCAGCTCGACGGCTACCGGACCGTCGAGCGCTCCTACGCCGACCTCTGCGCCGCCCTGGACCATCTGCTGGGCACCCGCCCGCACCAGGCACTGGAACTCGCCGCCGGGCTGGGCTTCCACTGGGCCTGCTGCGGCCATCTGCACGACGCCGGAGCGCACCTGAGCCGCGCCCTGCGGCACGCCCCGGACGACGCGCCCGCCCGCCCGGCCGCGCTGTGGGCGCTCGGTGTGGTCCGCGCGCTCCAGGGCGACCACGAGGCCGCCGAACTGCTGGCCGGCGACTGCGGGCAGGCCGCGGCGGCCGTCGGAGACGCCGACGACCGGCTGCGCACCGCCTATCTGAGGGGCCTGGTCCATCTGCTGTGCGGCCGCCCGTCTGCCGCCCGCGCCGAGGCCGAGCGCGCGCTGTGCCGGCCGGGCGGCGGCCTCGGCCCCCGGATGATGTGCCGGCTGGTGCGGATCTTCGCGCTGACCGGACTCGGCCTGCTGGACCAGGCCCGGGCCGAGGCCGGGCGGCTGCTGGTGGTCTGCGGACGGCACGGCGAGTTCTGGACCCGCTCCTACCTGGACTACCAACTCGCCCTGATCGCCCTCCTCCAGGGCCGGCCGGCGGACGCGGCCGGGCACGCCCGCGCGATGCTGGGCGCCAAGCAGCGGATCGGCGACAGCTTCGGGACAGCGCTCGGCCTCGACCTGCTGGCCGCCTCGCTCGCCGCGCACGGCGAGGGACTGCGGGCGGCGCGGGTGTACGGGGCGGGGCTGACGTACTGGCGCGCGGTGGGCCACCCCCAGCGCGGCACCCCCGAACTGGGCCCGGTCCGGGAGCGGTGCGAGCGCACCACCCGCGAGCTGGTCGGCGACGAGCTCTACGAGAAGACGGTCGCCGGCGCCGCCGACGGCGAGCCCGCCGTCCTGCTCGCGGAGGCCCTGGAGCCCGGCTGACCGCCCTCGGCGCGGGGCGGCCGTACAGGCGTCGCAGGCCAGCCCGGTGGCCCCACTACTTACTCCCAGGTAACCTCACGGAGCCCACCCTCCGCACCACCGCGTCCCGAGGAACCCGAGGAGCCCCCGATGAAACGATCCTCCCGTTCGCCCCTGCTGCTGGCCGCCTTGCTCGCCGGGGCCGGAGTGGCCCACTTCACCCGGCCGAAGAACTTCGACACCATCGTCCCGCGCGTGCTGCCCGGCAGCGCCCGCACCTGGACCCGGGCCAGCGGAGCCGCCGAATTCGCCCTCGCGGCCGCCGTCGCCGCGCCCCGCACCCGGCGGGCCGGTGCCCGGGCCACCGCGCTGTTCTTCGCCGGGATCTTCCCCGCCCACCTCCAGATGGCGTACGACTGGCGCGACCGCTCCACCGCCGCCCGGGCCGTCGCCTACGGCCGGATGCCGCTCCAGCTGCCGCTCATCCTCTGGGCCCGCAAGGTGGCCCGCGACGCGGGCTGAGCGGTCCGGCCCGTCGCGGAAATCCGTTGCCCCCGGCGGCGCGGGCCGCCTACCGTCCCGATCATCGGCGTGTAGCTCAGCCAAGTCAGAGCACCGGGCTCGGGACCCGGAGGGCGCGGGGGCGGATCCCGCCACGCCGGCTTATGGACGCACACGCTGACCAGCAGCCCCCGACCGCATCCACCGCCTACGCCCGCGCCGAGCTGGCCCGGGCCTTCACCACCGCGCTCGGCCACCGCGATCCGGACACCCGGGCCCGGGCGGAGACCCGGGTCGAGCGCTGGCGCTCGGTGCTGTCCGGCATGGCGGACGGGCGGCTGCGGATCGGCAGCCGCACCCCCGTTGCCGGACTGCCCGCCTGGGTGACCCCGGAGGTCGTCCGCGGAGGCTTCGCCACCGGTGAGCCCGCCGCCGGCGGCCCCCTGCTCCCGTACGAGCGGGAGGCGGCCCGCCGGGCCGGCATCCCCGACGACCGGCTCGACCGGCTCGCCCTCTTCGACCACCATCTCACCGAACCCGGCCTCACCGAGCTGTGGGAGCTGCTGGACACCGGCCGCTACCAGGTGGCGCTGCCCGAGGAGGCCGTGCTGCCCACCGTTGCCTGGCTGGTCCGGGCGGGCGAGGTCGCCGCGGCGCTGGCCCTGGTGGAGGAGGTGCGCCCGTACGCCGACCGGCTGCGGTTCCTGCCGCGCCCCAGCGAGACCCCGGTGCCCGACGCCCGCGCCGTGCACCGGATCACCGCCGACGACGCCGGCACCGCCCTGTCCGGGCGCGGCCCCAACGACCGGATCGAGGCCCAGCGGGAGTCGCTGACGGTCTGGCAGCCCTTCACCGACGAACTCCTGGCCCACTGGCTCCGGGTCCGGAAGCCCGACGGCACCGCCCGCACGGACGGCCCCACCATCGAGGACCCGGCCTGGCGCGAGCACGGGGCGGCCCTGCTGCGCCGCTACCGCGACCTGGCCGAGCAGCACACCCGCTGCACCAAGCACCGCCGCCCCCGGGAGAACCCCGCCCTGCTGCGGGCCGCGCTGGAGGAGGCCGTGGCGGGCCGCCCCCTGGACGCCCGGCGGGCCGGACTGCTGCGGCACGCCATCGCGTCCATGGTCCGCAAGCGCGGGGTGCCCGGCTCGGCCGGCCACACCGCCCTGCGCGCCGCCCAGGCCCGGCAGGCCGCCCTGCCCGCCCACCACCGGCTGGCCCGGCTGGTGGCCGCCCGGCTGTCCGTCCTGCCCCAGGGCAGCGGCATACCGGACACCGCCCCGCTGGTCGCCCCGGTGACCGAGGCCGAGGCCGCCTCCACCGGGCTGCCGGCCGGCGCGGAGATCCCGCCCGCGGTCCGCGCCACCGTCGATTCCGCGCTCAGCGCGCCGCTCGCCGTGCTGGTGGACCGCCGGGTGGTGCCCTCCGCGGAGGTGCTCGCCGAACTGGTCCCCCAACTCGTCGCCGCCACCACCGCGGAGGCCTACCGGGACGAGTCGCTGCGCACCCTGATGGCCGCCGCCTACCGGGCGTTCCGCAGCCGCCGCTCCCTGCTGCTGCTCAACCTGGAGCGGCAGGTGCGGATGGACGAACTGCCCTGGGTACGGGCGGTGGCCGGGCAGCGCGGGGACGGCGACGCCACCCGGGAGGCGGCCCGGGCCGCCCTGCGGGAGCTGGCCGAGCTGGCGGTCACCGCCTTCCCGGCGACGATCCTGCCCAATCCGCTGGTCCGCGAACTCTCCGTACTGGCCCGGCAGTCCGCTCTCGGCGCCCCACTCACCGAGGAGCTGGCGGCCGACATCTTCATGGGCGAGTTCAGCCCCAAGTTCCCGGCCGCGGCCGCCGTCGCGGGGGAACTGCTCCAGGGCACCCTCTACGAGCGGTACTACGGCATCGACTACGCCGCCGTCCGCGACCTGGCGGCCGTCGAGGCCGCCCCGGCTCCGAGCCCGGACCGGGACGCCCGCCGCTCCCGTCGTCCACGCACCGCACCCGCCTTCGCCCGGCTGTGCGCCGAGCGGTCCGGCTCCACCCCGTCCACCTCGGTCGCCGCCAACGGCACGGTCATCGAGCAGGCGCAGATCCTCACCACGCACAACCTCGCCACCCTGGTCGCCCGGGTGGGCATCGCCCCCGAGCCCGGCTTCGACGCCCTCGCCGAACGCTGCTTCGACGAAGTGTGCCGACTGGTCTCCCGGGCCCGCGGCATGGACCGCCCGCTAGCCACCCTCAAGGACGCCGCCTACGCCTGGCGGCAGCTGGTGTTCCACCTCTCCCTGTGCACCGACACCCGCCAAGCCGCCCTGATAGCCGCCCTCCCCGAGCGGGCGGCCCGCCACCCCGCCGAGGTCGCGGCCCGCCTCACACCGGCCCTGGCCGGCCTGCGCCTGGTCGCCGCCGGAGGCACCTTCGGCCCCGACGGCACCGCCGACGACGGCCGCGCCCGCCGCCTCCTCGGCTGGACCACCGCCCCCCACTGGCTGCGGGACGCCCCCAAGGGCACCGACGGCCCGCACCGCACCGGGTCCTGAGCCCGCCGCGGGGACGCGGGGGACCGGCGGCCGCGTCGGGTCTGAGCCCGGCCTGGGGGGCGGATGGACCGAGCCCGGGTGCCGCCGTCCGGAGGGCTGCCTGAGGTTGGGGAGCCCGTTGCCGGTGCCGCTCGTCCTCCTGCCCGCGCTGCGGGCCGTGACGTGGGGCGAGTACCCGTCCCTGAAGCGGCCCGGCGGCGCCTGGCCGGGCGCGCGGGCCGGAGTCGCCCTCCCGAGCTGGGCGAACGCAGGACCGGCGGTCGCCACGCGGGCTGTGTCCAGGGATGCGGTACAGGGACGGCGCCTCGGGCGGGAGGTACGCGGAGCCTTCGGCCGCCCTGCGGCGTGAGCCCGGTCCGGGACGCGGCCCGTGAATCGCCCTCCCGGGTGCGGCCGACGGCAGGGGAGCCCGTAGCCGGGGTCGCTCATCCTCCGCGTCGCGCGGAGGGCCGTGACATGGCGACTACCCGCCACCGAAGCGGCGCGGCGGGGCATTCGCGGCAGGTGTGCCTTCCCGGCGGGCGTTGAGCCCGCACCGCGGCGCATGCCCTCCTCCGAGGCGAGGCTGTCCAAGGTGTGCGGGACGAGAGGCTGAGCGGCCGGGGCCGGACCGGTGCAGGCCGGCGGACCCGGCCCGGAAGCCAGGCCGCCGGCGGCAGTTGGCGGCGGCAGTGGGGGGTGGGGGAGCTGCCGGAGGGACTGCCCGCCGGGGCGGGTGGGCGCTCCTAGCGTGGTGGGCGGATCAGGGGCGAGGAGCGAAGCGGCCCCCGGTCCCGCCCTCTGCCACCGCCTGCCCGCCCTGGAGGCCATGCGATGCCCTCGACCGCCCCCACCGCCTCCGCCGTGCTGGACGGCGGGCCGGCAGACCACCCGGCGCCCCGGGCCCTGGCCCGGATCGACGCCCGGACCGCCGAGAGCGCCGGGCGGACCGCACTGGTGCACGGTGAACGGCGGGTGACCTACGGCCAGCTCGCCCTCGCCGTGGCCCTGCGCGCCGACGAACTGGCCGCCCAGGGCGCCGGGCCCGGGCGGCTGGTCGCCCTCCACCGCCCCCGCTCCGTCGAGGCGGTCGTCGGCATGCTCGCCGCCCTGCGCACCGGCGCCGCCTGCCTCCCGCTCGACCCCGCCGCCCCGGCCGCCCGCAACGCCGCCATCCTCGCCGACTGCACCGGCCGGGAACTGGCGCCGACGGACGGCGAGACCGTGCTGCCCGGACCGGGCGTCCCCGAGGACACCGCGTACGTCCTCTACACCTCCGGCTCCACCGGCACCCCCAACGGCGTGGTCGTCGGGCAGCCGGCACTCGCCCAGTTCCTGGCGGGCGCCACCACCGCCTACCGCATCGGGCCCGAGGACCGGGTCCTGCAGTTCGCCCCGCTGCACTTCGACGCCAGCGTGGAGGAGGTGTTCTGCACCCTCGGCGCGGGCGCCACCCTCGTTCTGCGCGAGGACGAGATGCTGGACGTACCGGGCCTGCTGGCCGGCTGCGCGGAGCACGGGGTGACCGTGCTGGACCTGCCCACCGCCTACTGGCACGAGCTGGCGCACGCCCTGGCCGGCGGGCTCGCCGAACTGCCGCCGGCCGTGCGCACGGTCATCATCGGCGGCGAGGCCGCCCTGCCGGAACGGCTCGCCCAGTGGCGGCGGGCCGTGGATGGCGACCGCGTGCGGCTGCTCAACACCTACGGGCCCACCGAGGCCACCGTGGTCGCCACCGTGGCCGACCTCTCCCACCACTCCGGCGGCCCGGTGCCCATCGGGCGGCCGCTGCCCGGGGTGCGGGCCGCCGTGGTCGACGGCGAGCTGTGGCTGCTCGGCGGCGGCCTGGCCCACGGCTATCTGGGCCGCCCCGCACTGGACGAGCGCCGCTTCACCCGGCTGGACGGCGCCCGCGCCTACCGCACCGGGGACCTGGTGGAGGTCCTGCCGGACGGGCAACTCGCCTTCTGGGGCCGCGCCGACGACGAGGTCAAGATCAACGGCCATCGGGTGGACCCGGCCTCCGTGGAGGGCGTGCTCACCGGCTGCCCGGGGGTCCGCGAGGCCGCCGTCATCGCCCGGCGCGGCCCGGACGGAGCCAAGCACCTGGTGGCCTTCATCGTCCCGGAGGGGGCGGAGGGGGCGGACAGGGGCGGGGCGGTCAGGGCCGGGGGGGACGGGGCGGATCCCGAGGGGGCGGTTCCGGTTTCCGGCGGGTGGGCGGGTGAGCTGCGGCAGGCGGTACGGGACCGGCTTCCGGCCGCCGCCGTGCCCGCCGCGTTCCTGCTGGCCGGCGCCCTGCCCCGTACGTCCTCCGGCAAGATCGACCGCAAGCGGCTGCGCGCCGTGTCCGAGCGGCCCGGCGGGACCGAGGGGCGGGATGACGGGCACGGCGACGGGGCGGTCTTCGACGGGGCCGTGCTGCCGCCCGCCGAGCGCGTACCGCTCTCCTACGCCCAGCGGCGGCTGTGGTTCCTGGACGGCCTCGAAGGACCCTCGGCCACCTACAACCTGCCCGTGGTGCTCCGGCTGGACGGCGTGCCCGACCGGGAGGCCCTGGCCGCCGCGCTCAGCGATGTCATCGCCCGGCACGAGGTGCTGCGCACCGTCTACCCGCTGGCGGACGGCGAGCCGTACCAGCATGTGCTGGACCCTTTCCCCGTACCGCTGCCGGTGGTGGAGTGCGCCCCGGGGGAGACGGCGGAGCGGGTCGCCCGCTTCACCGGCTCCACCTTCGACCTGGCAGGGCAACCGCCCCTGCGCGCCCGGCTGTTCCTGCCCGGTGACGGCACCTCCGTGCTCGCCCTGCTCACCCACCACATCGCCACCGACGGCTGGTCGCTGGGCCCGCTGCTGCGCGATCTGCGCGAGGCCTACACCGCCCGGCTGGCCGGAGGCGCGGCGCCGGAGTGGGAGCCGCTGCCGGTGAGTTACGCCGACTACACCCTCTGGCAGCGGGAACTGCTGGAGGATTCGGAGGCCTCGGCGGAGTCCACGGAGCACTGGCGGACCGCGCTGGCCGGGATGCCGACCATGCTGGACCTGCCCGCCGACCGGCCCCGGCCCGCCGAGCCCACCGGACGCGGCGCCACCCTCCGCGCCGCCCTGGAACCGGCCGCCCACCGGCGGCTCATCGCCCTCGCGGCCGAGCACGGCGCCAGCACGCTGATGGTGCTCCAGCCCGCGCTGGCCCTGGCGCTGCGGGCCGTCGGCGCCGGGTCGGATCTGGCCCTCGGCACCCCGGTCGCCGGGCGCGCCGACGAGGCGCTGGACGAGCTGGTCGGCCTCTTCGTCAACACCCTGGTGCTGCGCACCGATGTCTCCGGTGACCGGCTCACCCCCGGCGGACTGGTCGCCCGGGCCCGGGACTCGGCCCTGGCCGCCTATGCCCACCAGGAGCTGCCCTTCGACCTGCTGGTGGACCGGCTGCGCCCGGCCCGCGACCTCTCCGCCAATCCGTTCTTCCAGGTCATGCTGGCCACCCAGGCCCAGGAGGGGGAGGAGGCGAGGGAGTTCGGCGGTGGGCTCAGCGCGGCCTTCGCCGATCCGGGCGTGGCGCAGGCCAAGTTCGATCTGGACGTCAGCTGTGTGGAGCACCCCGGTGGCGGTGGTCTGGAGGTCTGGTGGAACTACGCCGAGGACCTGTTCGACGCCCCGACCGCCCGGCTGCTGCTGGATGTCTTCCTGCGCTCACTGGAGTGGTTCGCGGGCGGCCGCCCGGGATGTGCCGAGGACCTGGTCACCGAAAAGGAGCGGCGCTCCTTCGAGGAGCGGCGGGCCCGGCTCGCCGCCGCCCGGGCCCGGGCCGCCGACCGGCCCCCCGCCCCGGCCGCGCCCGCCTCCGCCGTACGCACCCTGCGCGGGCTCTTCGCCGAGGTGATCGGACTGGCGGGCGGCCTGGACGCGGTCGGCCCGGAGGACGACTTCTTCACCGTCGGCGGCAACTCCATGACCGGGGTCCGGCTGGTCAACCGGGTCCGCGCCACCCTGGGCCTGCCCGCCCGGGTCCGGGATCTGCTGCTCGCCCCCACCCCGGCCCGGCTCGCCGCCCGGCTCACCGACCCGGACCGGGGTACGGGCCGGGAGCCCGCCCGGCCCGGACCCGTACCGGTCGCCGCCGCCGACCGGCCCGAGCGGGTCCCCCTCTCGTACGCCCAGCGGCGGCTGTGGTTCATCGACCAGCTCCAGGGGCCGAGCGGCTCCTACAACATCCCCTTCGCCTCCCGGCTGGACCACCCCGTGGACCCGGCCGTCCTGGCCGAGGCGCTGGCCGACACCGCGGCCCGGCATGAGGTGCTGCGCACCGTCTACCCGGCGGTGGACGGGGAGCCGTACCAGCGGGTGCCGGCCGGCACCCGGCCGGTGCTGGAGCGGGTCACGGTGCCGGCGGAGGAGCTGGACGCGGCGATCGCGGCGGCCACCGCCCGCCCCTTCGACCTGGCGAACGAACTGCCGTTCCGCGCCTGGCTGCTGGACACTCCGGACGGTGGTCACGCCGGCGGCCAGGTGCTGGTGCTGCTGGTGCACCACATCGCCGCCGACGGCTGGTCCACCGGGCCGCTGCTCGCCGATCTGAGCCGCGCCTACCGGGCCCGTGCCGACGGGCACGCCCCGCGTTTCACCCCGCTGCCGGTGAGTTACGCCGACTACACCCTCTGGGAGCGGGAGTCGCTGGCCGGTCCGGAGGTCGAGAGGCATCTCGGCTGGTGGGAAAGGCAGTTGGCCGGGGCGCCGGCCGTGGTGGCGCCGGTCGCCGCCCGCCCCCGGCCGGCCGAGGCCTCGCACCGGGGCGCCGCCGTCCCGCTCACCCTGGACGCCGCCGTCCACGCCCGGCTGGCCGCGCTGGCCCGGCGCCATGGAGCCACCCCGCTGATGGTCGCCCAGGCCGCGCTGGCCGCCGTGCTCACCCGGCACGGCGCCGGCACCGACCTGCCGCTCGGCACGGTGGTGGCCGGACGCGAGGACCAGGCCCTGGACGACCTGGTCGGCTTCTTCGTCAACACCCTGGTGCTGCGCACCGACACCTCCGGCGACCCGCGCTTCGGTGAACTGCTCGACCGGGTCCGCGACACCGATCAGGCCGCCTTCGCCCATGGGGAGGTCCCCTTCGACCTGGTGGTGGAGCGGCTCAACCCGGCCCGCTCCACCGCCCACCACCCGCTGACCCAGATCATGGTGCAGGTGCAGCCCGCCGAGGACGGCCCGCCGCCCGGATCCCCGCTCAGCGGTACGCCGGTGGGGCCCGGCCCCGGCTCCACCAAGTTCGATCTGACGCTCGCGCTGCGCGAGCGGCGGGACGCGGCCGGGGCACCGGACGGGCTGGACGGTGTGCTGGAGTACGCCACCGACCTCTACGACCCGGCCACCGCCCGGGTACTGGCCGCCCATCTGGCCCGCACCCTGCGGGCGGTGGCCGAGGACCCGGCCCTGCGGATCACCGAACTGCCGCTGCTGGCCGAGGAGGAACGGGAGCGGCTGCTCGGGGCGGGGCGCACCGACGCCCCGGAACGCCCGGAGGGGGCGCGGCTGCTGCATCGGCGGTTCACCGAACTGGTGCGCCGCGCCCCGGGTGAGACCGCCGTCGCGTACCGGGAGGAGCGGATCGGGCGTGCCGCGCTGGACGCCCGGGCCAACGCCCTCGCCCATCGGCTGATCGAGGCCGGGGTGCGCCCGCACCAGGCCGTCGGGGTGCTGCTCGACCGCACCCCGCACCTGCTGGTCGCCTACCTGGCCGTACTCAAGTGCGGGGCCGCCTATGTGCCCGTGGACCCCCGGCTGCCGGAGGCCCGGGTCGCCATGATCATGGAGGACACCGGGGCCCGGGTGCTGCTCACCGAGGAGGCGCAGGCCGGCTCCGCCCCGGTGGCCCGGCAGGTCGCCGCCGGGGTGCGCGCCCTGGCCGTGGACACCCCGGTCACCGGATATCCGCGCACCGACCCCGGGGTGGAGGTCGGCGAGGACGCCCTCGCCTACGTCATGTTCACCTCCGGATCCACCGGCCGCCCCAAGGGCGTGGGCGTCACCCACCGCAATGTGCTGGCGCTGGCCGGGGACCGCTGCTTCGGCCGCCGCGCCCACCGCCGGACCCTGGTGCACTCGGCGATCGGCTTCGACGCCTCCACCTACGAGCTGTGGGTGCCGCTGCTCGGCGGCGGGCGGCTGGTCATCGCCCCCGGCGACGGCACCGACCTCGCCGAGCTCGACCACACCATCCGCGAACACGACGTGACCTGCGCCTACTTCACCATGGGGTTGTTCCATGTGCTCGCCGACGAGGGGCTGGACACCCTCAAACTGCTGGAGGAGGTGTGGACCGGCGGCGACACCGCCTCAGCGGCCGCCCTGCAACGGGTCTTGACCCACTGCCCGGACACCGTGCTGGTGCACTCCTACGGCCCCACCGAGACCACCTTCGCCTCCCACCAGCAGCGTCTGGACCTCACCACCCGCACCCTGCCCGGGGTGTACCTCGGCCGCCCGCTGGACGGCGTCCGCGCCTACGTCCTGGACGAGCGGCTGCGCCCCGCCCCGCTCGGCGTCCCCGGTGAGCTGTACCTCGCCGGCACCCAGACCGCCCGCGGCTACCTGGGCCGCCCCGGGCTCACCGCCGAGCGCTTCCTGCCCGACCCGTTCACCGCCGACGGCGGCCGGATGTACCGCACCGGCGACCTGGTCCACCTCACCGGCGAGGGCGAACTGCGCTTCCTGGGACGGGCCGACGGCCAGGTCAAGCTGCGCGGCTTCCGGATCGAGCCCGGCGAGATCGAGGAGACCCTGGCCCGCCACCCCGGCGTGGGCCGGAGCGCGGTGGCCGTCCTCGACGACGGGCCGGCCGGCAAGCGGCTGGTGGCCTACGCCGTCCCGCGCGCCGGGCACCGGCTCACCGGCGAGGAGCTGCTGCGCTGGGCGGCCGGCGAACTCCCCGCCCATATGGTGCCGTCCGCCGCCGTACTGCTCGACGCCATCCCGCTCACCGTCAACGGCAAGCCCGACCGGGCCGCCCTGCCCGCCCCGGCGCCCACCGCCGCCCCCAGCACCGGCCGGGCGCCCCGCAACCCGCGCGAGGAGATCCTCTGCCGGCTGTTCGCCGAGGTGCTGGGCGTGGACAAGGTATCCGTCGACGACGGCTTCTTCGCCCTGGGCGGCCACTCGCTGCTCGGCGTCCGCCTGGTCAGCCGGATGCGCACCGTCCTCGGCCTGGAACGCGGCGTCCGGGACCTGTTCCGCACCCCGACCGTCGCCGGGCTGCTCGGCGACGAGCCCACCGGCTTCGACCCGATGGGCGTGCTGCTGCCACTCCAGACCAAGGGCTCCCGGCCCCCGCTGTTCTGCCTGCACCCCGGTACCGGCGTCGGCTGGCCCTACGCCGGCCTCGCCCGGCACCTCGGCCCCGACCAGCCGCTCTACGCCCTCCAGGCCCGGGCGCTGGCCGAACCGGGCCACTCACCACAGAGCGTCGAGCAGATGGCCGAGGACTACCTGGCCCGCATCCGCGAGGTGCAGCCGCAGGGCCCGTACCGCTTCCTCGGCTGGTCCTTCGGCGGCACCCTGGCCCACGCTCTCGCCGTCCGCCTCGCCGAACTCGGCGAAAACACCGACCTGCTGGCCATGATGGACGTCCATCTGCTGCCCACCGAGCCGGTACGCCGCCGGATGACCCCCGCGCAGAAGCGCGACATGCTCGTCGGCGACGCCACCGCCGAATCCGAGGACGCCCCCTTCGACGCGGACGTCCTGATCGCCCTGGTCCGGCTGAAGGACCCGGTGCTGGGCGCCCTCACCGACCAGGAGATCCGCTCGGTGATCGGCGCCTCCATCGACCACGCCGAAATCATGAACCTCTACGCCCCGCGCCCGGTCCGCACCGAACTGCTCTTCTTCGCCGCCCTGGAGGACGGGCAGACGGAGGACGGGGAGACGGAGACCGTACTCATCCGGAACTGGATTCCGTATGTCGACGGGGGAGCCGAGAACCATGTCATCGGAGTTCCGCACACCAGAATGGGCGAGCCGGAACCACTCGCCAAAATAGGCCGCATCCTTTCCGAGAAACTGAGGAGCCTGTCATGACCAACCCCTTCGACGACGCCGACGGCACCTTCCATGTGGTGGTCAACCACGAGGGGCAGCATGCCCTGTGGCCCGCCTTCGCCGACATCCCCGCAGGCTGGGAGGCGGTCTGGGGCGAGGGAAGCCGCGCGGAAGCGCTCGCCTACGTGGAGGAGAACTGGACCGACATCCGCCCCAAGAGCCTGCTCGACCGCCTCGGCTGACGCCTCGTAGCGCAATTTCCGGCGGAAGGCCGCACCCCATTTCCCGGGGTGCGGCCTTCCGTCGTTCCGCCCTATTTCATGGAGTGTCCGCACTGCCGCCGTACTTCCCCCTCCAACTGCCGCCCGGAGGCCATTCCGCTTTCTATTGTTCTCTCCATGCGACGACGGAGTCTCGATATTCTGCTGGCGGGCACCGCCTCGGATTCCCACACCTGGAACCTGGTCTACCTCCAGCTGTTCCTGGAGGAGCGGGGCCACCGGGTCGGCAACCTCGGCCCCTGCGTCCCCGACCCGCTGCTCGTCCGCGAGTGCGCCGCGCGCCGGCCCCAGTTGCTGGTCCTGGCCAGCGTCAACGGCCACGGCTACCGCGACGGCCTCGGCGCCGTACGGGCCCTGCGCCGCGCCGGACACACCCTGCCGGTCGTCATCGGTGGCAAGCTCGGCACCGCCGGCGAGGCCGACCCCGCCCAGCGCGCCCTGCTGCTGGAGGCCGGCTGCGACCGGGTCTTCGACGACGGCGACACCCACGCCCTCGGCGCCTATCTGGACACCCTCGCGGCCGTCGAGACCCGAGCCGCGGCATGACCGCGGCCGCCGCCCTCGCGCCCTCGCCCCCGGCGACCGGAGGGCCCGACCCGCGACCGGGCTCCTTCGGGGCGTTCGTGGCCCGCTGCGCCGCCGCCGGGCAGCTGGTGGTCCAGCCCCGGATGGGCTTCGCCGACCCGGAGCGGATGCGGGACGGGCTGCGGCGCACCAAGGCGGCGGCGGCCACCGCCGCGGGCACCCTCACCATCGACAGCTACACCCGGGTCGGCGACCGGGCCGCCGCCCGGGCCGCGCTCGCCGAGGGCGCGCCGCTCAACGGCTACCCCATCGCCGCCCACCCGGCCGCCCGCACCCGGGCGCTGCTCGCGGGCGTCGCCGACGCCGGCTTCCCGGTGCAGGTGCGGCACGGCTCGGCCCGCCCGGAGGCGATCATCCGGGCGCTGACCGCCGCCGGGCTGGACGCCACCGAGGGCGGCCCGGTCTCCTACTGCCTGCCCTACGACCGTACCCCGCTCGCCGAGTCCGTCGCCCACTGGGCCCGCGGCTGCGAACTGCTGGCCACCCTGGCCCCCGCGCCGAGGACCGCCCATCTGGAGACCTTCGGCGGCTGCATGCTGGGCCAACTCGCCCCGCCCGGGCTGCTGGTGGCGCTCAGCCTGCTGGAAGGGCTGTTCTTCGTCCGGCACGGCATCCGCAGCGTCTCGCTCAGCTACGCCCAGCAGACCCACCCCGGGCAGGACGCCGAGGCGCTGCGGGCGCTGCGCCGGCTGGCCGAGGAGTTCCTGCCCGCCGGGGTGGACCGGCACCTTGTCCTCTACACCTACATGGGCGTCTATCCACGCACCGCCCACGGCGCCACCCGCCTGCTGGAGGACTCCGCCCGCCTCGCGGTACGCGCCGGGGCCGAGCGGCTCATCGTCAAGACGGCCGCCGAGGCGCACCGCATCCCCACCGTCCAGGAGAACGTCCGCGCCCTGGAGACCGCCGCCGCTGCCGCCGCCCGTACCACACCGGAGCAGGCGGATGGCGGCGACAGCGAGGTCTACCAGGAGGCCCGCCGCTTCGTGGAGGCCGTGCTCGACCTCGGCGACGACCTCGGCCGGGCCCTGCGCACCGCGTTCGCCCGGGGCCTGCTGGACGTCCCGTACTGCCTGCATCCGGACAACGCCGGGCGCTCCCGCAGCTTCCTCGACCCCGGCGGGCGGCTGCGCTGGTCCGACACCGGCGCCATGCCGGTGGCCCCGTACGCCACTTCCTCCCGCCGCACCCCGCTGACCGCCGACGGGCTGCTCGGCGCCCTCCTCACCACCTCCTCCCGCTACGACTCCGACCCGCCCGCACCCGAGGGAGCAGACATGGAACACACCCCGCCGCCGCTCGGCACCCACCTCGCCTCGCCCACCCTGCGCTCGGCGATGCTGGTGCAGCAGGAAGCCCTGTACGCCGTACGGGAGTTCCTGCGCGGCCAGGGCTTCACCGAGCTGCTGCCGCCCCTGGTCGGCCCGGTCACCGACCCGGGCGGGCGCGGCGCCAAGGCGCTCGACGTGGACTACTACGGACAGCCCTACAAGCTGATGACCAGCGCCATCCTCTACAAGCAGGCCTCCCTGCGCGGCTTCCCGAAGCTGTTCTACATCGCCCCCAACGTCCGGGTGGAGCCGCCGGAGACGGCCGGCACCGGCCGCCATCTGGTGGAGTTCCACCAGATCGACGTGGAGCTGGCCGGCGCCTCCCGGGAGGACGCCCAGGCGGTCGCCGCCGGACTGCTGACCCATGTGGTCGAGCACGTCTGGAGCGCGGTGCCCGAGGTGCTGCGCGAACTGGGCCGCGAGGAGATGGACTTCGCCGAGCTGCTCTCCGGCGGGAAGTTCGACTCCTGCACCCATGCCGAGGCGGTCGCCCGGCTCGCGGGCCACGGCCACACCCAGTCCCCGGACGCCGAGATCGACTGGGCCGGGGAGAAGGTACTCTCGCTCGCCGCCGACCGGCCCTTCTTCATCGACGACTACCCCAAGGGCTCCCGGGGCTTCTACGACCGGGAGGACCCCGAACGGCCGGGTGTGCTGCGGAACTTCGACCTGATCGCGCACGGCGGCTACGGGGAGCTGGCCAGCGGCAGCGAGCGCGAGGCCGACTACGCCGCCCTGGTCACCCGGATGCGGGAGAGCGGCGAGAACCCGGCCAAGTACGCCTGGTACCTGGAGCTGGCCCGCGAGGGCATCGCCTCCAGCGCCGGCTTCGGCATGGGGCTCCAGCGCCTGGTCCGCTTCCTCACCGGGCTGGACGCGCTCTGGCAGGTCAGCGCCTACCCCAAGCTGCCCGGAGTGATCGCCCCATGAGCACCGAGCGCGCACTGACGGCGGCTGGTTTCCCCGAAGAGGCGGTACGGGCCAGGGCCCGGCGCGGCGCCGCCGAGGCCTTCCCGCCGGTGGGGGAGTACGGCAGCCGGCTGTACGGGGCCGGGGCGGCGGCGGGGTACGCGGCCGGGGACCCGCCCGGGGCCGCCGCGCCCTCCACCGGCGTACCGGACGGGCCGGACGAGCTGGACCGGATCCGCCTCGTCCCGCCGATCTTCATGCCCCGCCGGCTGGAGAAGCTGATCGACCTCGGCCGCGAGCCCACCCACGAGGACGTGGAGCTGACCACCGCCGTCGGCGGCTTCGCCGCCCCGCTGCCGCTGTACCTCTCGGCCGTCGGCTCCACCCGGGCCGGCGGCGGTGGCCTCGGCCCCGCCCTGACCCGGCAGGCGGCCCGGCTCGGCATCCCCCTGGTCATCGGCGAGAACATGGTCCCGGTGCACGGCTACCGCACCGCGCTGCTCGCCCGGGTCGCCGCGTACGCCGAGGCGGTCCCGGACGGCCTCGGCGGGGTCGTCGTCCAGCAGTCCACCGAGGACGCCGACTGCGAGGTGTGGAACCTCCTCTACAGCGACCCCGGCACCCGGGCGCTGCGCGACTCCGGCCGCCTGGGCTTCGAACTGAAGGCCGGCCAGGGCGCCAAGCCCGGTCTCGGCGGGATGACCGTGGTCGACGCGGCCGAGGCCGAGGCCCTGCGCGGCCGCTTCACCCTCGGCGAGCCGCTGGAGGAGGGTCCGGACGGGCGGCGGCTGCGCTGCGCCACCCCGGGCACCTTCACCCGGGAGATCGTCCGCCAGCAGCTCCGCTTCATGCGGAACAACTTCCCCGAGGCCCGTACCTGGGTGAAGTTCCACCCCGGCCGGGACATCGCCGAGGCCGCCGCCACCGCCTGGGCGGCCGGCGCGGACGCGGTCACCGTGGACGGCGCCGAGGGCGGCACCGGCTGGGCGCCGCGCGCCTTCCTGGACCAGGTCGGGCTGCCGCTCGCCGAGTGCCTGCGCCGGATCGGCCCGGTCCGGCCCGAGGGCGGCTGCCTGCTCGCCTCCGGCCGGATGTGGGAGGGCGCCCGCGCGGTCCGCGCGCTGGCCCTCGGCGCCCGCGCGGTGGGCCTCGGCCGGGCGGCGCTGCTCGCGGTGGACGAGGACCCGGAGGCGGGACTGGTACGGCTGGTGGAGGCGCTCGCCCTGGAGGCCCGGCTGCTCACCAGCGCGCTCGGCAAGTACCGCACCGCCGACCTGGCCCCCGAGGACCTCTGGCCCCGTCCCTGTGCTGACCCGGTCCCTGCCCCGCCCCCGCCCGTCCACTCCGGCGGCCCGCGGTGAGCGCCGCCCCGCCGCCGGGACCGCGCCCGGCTCATCGCGGGCCCGGGCGGTGGTCCGCTGCCGCCGACGGCGCGGTACGCGGTCGGTTCACCCTCACCGAGCTGCCGGGCGTCACCGTGGCGGGCGGCCCCGGGCGCGGCGCGCGCCGCCGGAACCGTACGGCCGCCGCGGCCGCCGCCCGCACCCTGGCCCGGGCCGGCCGGGGCCAGTACGGCGGGCGGCTGGAGCTGCGGGTGACCGGTCCGCCGCCCCGCCCCGCCGCGGTGGTACGGGCCGCCCGGCGCGCGGTCACCGCCGCCCTGCGCCGCCCACCCGCCCCCTGACCTCACCCTCCCCCGTCCTCCGACCTCCCCGAGAAGGTGCACTGTGAACAGCTCCCCGCCACCCGGCACCGAAGGCTCCCCGCCGCCCGTCCAGTGGGGCCGGGTCGGCTCACTGGTCGGCGGCCAGGCCGCCGTGCAGCTCGGCAGCTTCGCCCTGCTCATCGCCATGAACTGGACCGCCGTCCAGCTCGGCGGCACCGCCGCGGTCACCGTGCTGATGCTCGCCGCCACCGTGCCCCGCGCCCTGATGCTGGTCTTCGGCGGTGCCGTCGCCGACACCCTGGGGCCGCGCTTCGTGCTGCTGCGCACCACCACCGCCCGGGTGCTGCTGCTGGCCGGCGGCGCCCTGGTCACCGCCACCACCCACCAGCTGTGGCCGCTGGTCGCCATCGCGCTGGTCGAGGGGGTGCTGCTGGGCCTGGCCGGGCCGGCCTCCGGGGTGCTGCTGCCGATGTTCGCCCGCGGCGACGACCTGGCCCGCGCCAACTCCCTGTACGCCATGGTGCTCCGGGTCGCCCCCATCCTCGGCGCCCCCGCCGGGGCCTGGTTGATCACCGTCGGGGACCTGTGGCTGGCGATGGCCGTCGGCGCGGTGACGGGTGCGGTCTGGCTGGGCTGCCTGCTGCACCTCACCCATGGCTTCACCCGTCCCGAGGCCGAACCGGGCACCTCGCTGGTCCGGCGGTCCGGCGACGGCTTCCGGCTGCTGGCCCGCCACCCCCGGCTGCGCTGGATGTTCGTCGCCTCGCTCTGCCTGGACATGGCCTTCAGCTGGCCCGCCGAGGTAGCGCTGCCGCTGCTGGTCTCCGAACGGGGCTGGGGCGTCGGCGCGGTGGGACTGGTGCTGGCCGCGTTCAGCGCCGGGGCGCTCGGCTCCAGCGCGCTGGGCGCCGTACTGGCCCACCGCATCCCGGTGTTCGTCCGGCTGGTGGTCACCGGGGCCGGGCTGGCCGCCGGCATCCTCGTCATGGCGCTGATGCCCTCCACGGCCTCGCTCACCGCCGTCGCCGCCGCCGTGGGACTGCTCTCCGGGCTCAACGGGCCCGCCATCGTGACCCTCTACCAGCAGGCCGCGCCGGAGAACCGGATGGGCGCCGCGATGTCCACGCTCGCCCTGGCCGGCATCGGCACCGCGCCCATCTCCCTCGCCGTCTTCAGCTCCCTCTCCCTCCTCCTCGGCGTGCAGACCACCTGGCTGGTGTGCGGGGCGATCGCCTTCGTCTCACCGGTCGCCGCCGTGCTCGCCCTGCGCCACCCGGCCCGGGCCGCCGAGGAGCCCGCCCCCGCGGCCGAGACCCCCGTCCCGGCCGCCGTCTGAGGAGGACGCCCATGACGCTCACCACCGGCCGCCTCCTCGTACCGGAGCGGCTGTCCGACCCCGGACCGGCCCGGGCGACCGTGACGGCGGCGGCCCCCGGGCTCTGGCTGGTCGACACCACCGCGTACCGGGCGCACGCCCACCGGCACGCCCCCGGCACCCTGGACGCCCAGGAGCTGGCCCGGGCCGCCGAGTTCGTCCGGGCCGCGGACCGGGACAGCTATGTGTGCGCCCATGTGGCGCTACGGCGGTTGCTCGGCGCGTACCTCGGGATGCCCCCGCGCCGGGTGACCGTGGAGCGGGCCCCCTGCGCCCACTGCCGCGAGCCGCACGGCCGCCCCGTACTGCCGGGCGGCGCCCTGCACTTCTCGCTCTCGCACTGCACCGGGATCAGCCTGCTGGCCTTCGCCACCGCCCCGGTCGGGGTGGACGTCGAGGAGCTGGTGGCCCCCGCCGCCATCGCCGAGACCGCCGAGGTGCTCCACCCCACCGAGGCCGCCGAGTTGGCCCTCCTCCCCGCCACTGAGCGCCCGCTCGCCTTCACCCGGGTGTGGACCCGCAAGGAGGCCTACCTCAAGGGCCTCGGAGTGGGGCTCTCCGACGACCCCTCCACCGACTACGTGGGCGCCGGCCCCGATCCGGCCCAGCCGCCCGGCTGGTCCCTGCGCGACGTCCTGGTCCCCGAGGGCCACTGGGCAGCCCTCGCCGTCCGCGACGCCCCGCCCACCTGACGGGGACGCCGGGGGAGGGGCACGGTAGAGGGATCCGGCCGGGCCCGCCGGAGCCGGTGCTCCGGCCGGGACCACGGCCGCGGTCAAGGCTCCGGACGGGCCCGTCGGCCGCCCGGCCCGGGCCCTACCGCCCGCAGCCGGCTCTCCACCGCCTCACAACTGGAACTCCGCCGGGGACAGCCCCAGTTCCGCGCAGACCTCGCGCAGGACCTGCTCCTCGGCGGGCGCCACATAGCCGTCGGCCCCGGCGATCACGATGCCGATCTGGACCACCGCCCGGGCCTCGGTCGGCTTCTTGGCGGCCTTGGCCACCTCCCGCAGCACTTCCGCCCGGCCACGGGCGAAGTCGGCGGTCAGCAGGTCGACGTTCCGGCCGAAGCGCTCGCGCAGCTGCTCGGGCGGGAAGTTGCGCAGCACCTCGTCGGAGAGGACGAGCGACTCGACATGCTGGCGCTCGGCCGGGTCGACATGCCCGTCCGCCGCCGCGACCAGCGCGCACACCGCCATGCTGGCGTCCCGGAACGCGCCGCTCTTCAGCTCCGCCTTGAGCGAGCCGAGCTGCGACTTGAGCAGCCCGACGAGCTGGGCCTTGGAGCCCGAACCGGAGCCGGAGCCAGTGCCGTGGCCGGAGGAACCGGCTCCGGGGCGCCCGTACGCGCCCTGGCCGCCGGTCCCTCTGCCCTGCTGCTGAAGGTTCTTGGCCTGGTCCTTGATGCGGTCCCACATCGCCACTGCTGCCACCTCGGCTTCTCGTCCCGGTGTCGGTTCCGTCGCCACCCGGGCATGTGCGGGTGGCCGTCGTCCTGGCAACGAGCCCACCCGGCCCCGGGTTCCCACGGCCCCGGCCGCCGGGGAGCTGGCCGACGAGAAGCGGCTGAACTCCTTCAGCCGGGAGTTCGCCGCCTTCCTCGCGGCCTCGAAGGCCCGCGACACCGCCTCCTTCGACGACGGGCCGCCGCCCGGCCGCCTCGACAGCGGCCGGGTCGGCGGGACCGGGGCCGACGCGGCCGTCCTGTGCCGGTGGAGTGACGCCTCCACCTCCGGGGACGTCCTGCGGGCCAGGGAGGAGGAGCCGGAACGGGGGGCGCGTACCGCGCGGGCCTTCCGCGCCGCCGTCGACCGCCGCGACTGACGGACGACCGGGAGGCGGCCCGGAGGCCCGCTCACCCCTGCTCCCGCTGCACCAGGTCCCGCAGCCGGCGCCGCCCGTCGATGCCGAGGCGGGCGTAGACGTTGCCCAGGTGGTACTCCACCGTCTTGGCGCTCAGGAACAGCTCATGGGCGATCTCCCGGTTGGTCCAGCCCCGGGCGACCAGCTCCGCGATGTCCCGCTCCCGCTCCGACAGGCTCCGCCACACCTCCGCCACCGGCCCGGCGGCGCCCGCGGCCGGTGCCGTCCCGTCGCCCAGCCGCGCCCGGCAGCGCGCGGCGAACGGCACGGCGCCCATCGCCGTGAACGCCGCCTCCGCCTCGCCCAGCACCGCCCGGCCCGCCCCGGTCTCACCCCGCTCCAGCAGCAGGGTGCCGAGGTCGAGGCGGACCAGGGAGCGGACCGGCAGCGGGTCGCCCCCGTCCCGGGGCGCCGACAGGGCCGTACGGTAGGCGCGCACCGCCGACTCGCCGTCACCCCGGGCGGCCGCCACCGCCCCCCGGACCCAGCCCAGCGAGAGCGAGGCCAGCGTCCCGTACCCCTCCGCGCCCTCCAGTAGCCGCAGCACCTCCTCGGCGCGCTCCGCCTCCCCGGTACGGGCGTACGCCACGCCCAGCAGCGGCAGATGGCGCGGTCCGTACACCCGGGCCCGCCCCTGGTGCACCGCCTCCCGGTAAGCCCCGCCCAGCAGGGCCACCACCCGTTCGTCGTCCCCGGCGCAGAACTCCCGTACCGCCCGGGACGCCGCCAGGTGGAAGGAGGGGCCTGCCATGTCCGCCGACAGCGCCAGCTCCGCCGCCTCGTGCAGATCGGCCGCCGCCTCCTCCGCCCGCCCGGAGAAGGAGTGCAGCATGGCGCCCAGGCAGTGCAGGGCGAAGAAGTCCACCGAACGGCCCGCGGTCCGGGCCACATCGAAGGCCACCGACACGGTACGGGCCGCCTCGCGCCACTCGCCGAGCAGGAAGTGGCACCAGACCGCGTACAGCAGAGGTGCCGTCACACTGATCCGGGACATGCCCAGATGGCGTCTGCGGGCGGCCGCCGACAGATCGCCGAGCGCCCCCGTGAGGTCGCCGGCGAGCATCCGCAGCGTCCCCCGGTGGGTCAGCGCGTCGGTCTCCGCGTCCGGCACCGCCCCGGTGTCCGCCGGCAGACACCCCAGCCGCCGCAGCCCGGCGGCCGGGCCGCCGCGCAGGGCCTCGGCGTACGCCGCGTTGGCATGCGCCATCCCGCGCACCACTTCCGAGTGGGTGTGCCGCAGCGCGAAGGCGGCGGACTCCAGCGCCTCGTCCGCCAGCCCCAGCGAGCAGGCGGCCACCCCGAACTCCGCCGCCGCACCCGCCCCCTCCGCGAGCGCACCGCGCTCCGCATAGCCGTCCCACGCCTCCCGCAGCCGCAGCCGCGCGGCCGTGTCCCGGCCGTCCGCGAACTCCAGCAGCCCCAGCACCTCGGTCCGCGGCGGCCCGGCCGCCGTACGCGCCACCGCCTCCCGGTGCTCCAGCGCCGCCCCGTACCGCCCGGTGACCACCAGCAGCCGCACCGCCCGCAGCAGCGCCTCCCGCCGGCCCCGGTCGTCCGGGTCGATCTGCGCGGCCGCCAGCCCGTACTCCGCGGCCAGCGCCGACTGGCCCACCGCCTCCTCCTGCCGGGCCGCCGCCCGCAACCCGGCGGCCAGCCCGCCGTCGTAGACCTCCGCGCCCGCCACCCGGTGGCGCCAGCTCGCCGGTGGCTGGAGCACCTCGGCGATCCGGCGGTGCGTCCGGGCCCGCTCCGCCTGCGGGATCGCCGCGTACAGCGCCTGCCGCTGGGCGGCGTGCAGCAGCCGCAGCGCCGGCGGGCCGCCTTCCCGCACCCACACCGCCGCGCCCCGCTGCACCAGCGGCTCGGCGTCCGCCGCCACCGCCCGCGAGTCCAGCAGCCGGCCGAGCAGCGGCACCGGGGCCGGGGCGTCCAGCACCGCCAGCAGATCCAGCACCGCCCGGCTCGCCGGAGCGAAGGTGCGTGCCCACTCGGCCACCACCTCGCCCAGCGTCGCCGGCACCCGCAGCGCGCGTGGATCGTCCGGCAGCCCACCGGGCAGCGCGCCCAGCGCCGCCTCCAGGTAGAGCGGGTTGCCCTGGCTCCACTCCACCAGGGTCCGCACCCGCGACTCCGACGGCGCCCGGCCCAGCCGCAGCCGGGCGTAGGCCCGCGCCTCGGAGACGGTCAGCCCGCCCAGCGGCAGCTGCTCCACCCCCGCGCCGCGCCCGCCCAGCCCCATCTCCGCGAGGGTCCGGGCCGGCCGGTCGGTGGTGACGACGGTGAGCACCCGGTCCCCGCGCATCCGCAGCAGCGCGAAACCGCAGGCCTGGAGCGACCCGGCGTCGATCTGCGCGGCGTCCTCCAGCCGCAGCAGCACCGGGGCGGCCGCCTGCGCCCGGTCCAGCGCCTCGATCAGCCGGCCACCCACCTCCAGGACCGAGCCGCCGCCCATCTCCGGCACGGAAGGACCGCCGCGCCCCAGCAGCCGCCCGGCGGCCGCGAACGGCAGGTCCGCCTCCCGGGGGCTGCCCTCCGCGCGGAGCACCCCGAAGGTGCCGCCCACCTCGTCGGCGAACCGCTCGACCAGCGCCGTCTTGCCGACCCCCGACGGGCCGGAGACCACCACCACGACCGGGCGGCCCGCCGCCGCGTCCCGGGCCGCACGCCGCAGCCGGTCCAGCTCAGCGGCCCGGCCGACGAACGGGCGCGGCTCACCTCCGCCCATGCCACCACCTCGCCGCACTCACTCTCCGCCGGCCCGCGCTCCGCGCCGGTGATCCCTCCATTCTCCCGCGCGCGGCCTCGGCCGGACGCGCCCGGATCGCAGACGACGGCCACCGGCACCGCGGGCGACTAGGGAGACTCCCTGATCCCCCGGGGACGGAAACCGGCCAGGCTGGAGGCGTCGACCCGATGACGGGTCCGAGCGGATTTCCCGGCATCGCGCGGCGGAACACGGCGAATGCTCAGCCGCCATGACCACTTCACGGAAAGGGTACGGCCGTGTGAGAGGACCGACCTACAGTGACTGCGGTGATCGCCCCCTTCCGCACGGTGCTGGTTCCGGCGTGCGGGAATCCCGGCGGTCGGCGTCGGCGCAACGCGCGTAGCGCGGGCGCCCGGCAGACGGGAACCGCCTCCCGTGCATTTCTTCGCCTTTCCCGGTGGAACGCACAGGAATCATCCGGACTCCGGGTCACCGCTCTGACCGCACGGCCTTTTCTGATTTCACGGCGGGGAAATCCGCCGGTACAGCCACACGGAAATTCCATGACCTCGGGTAACGAAATGGGACGGCCGGTCCGTCCGGGCACCTCGGGCCGCGCGGCAGCCCCCCGCCGCCACACCGGCGGCGCCCCCGCGAGGGCGGGCGCACGCCCGTCCACCACCTCCCTGCGGCGGCGGGGCGGCCGGTGAGCGACCGCAAGCGCGACGAGCGGGTGTCGGTCATCCTCAACCTGCTGGCCCAGCACCGCGAGATCAAGGTCCGCACCCTGCCCGAGCTGCTCCGGGTGTCCGGCGCCACGGTCCGCCGCGACCTCGCGGCGATGGAGGCCGAGGGCCTGGTGCACCGCTCCTACGGCAAGATCACCGCCGCTCGGCGGGGGAGCGAGCTGCCGGTCAGCCTGCGCCACTCGCAGAACGCCGAGGCCAAGCGGAGGATCGGCGCCCTCGCCTCCTCGCTCATACCGGGCCGCCCGCTGACCGTGGCCCTGGGCGGCGGCAGCACCGTCGGCTGCGTGGCACGCAGCCTCTCCGGCCGCTCCGGGCTGACCGTGGTCACCAACGGCCTGGACACCGCCACCTCCCTGGTGACTCGGCAGCAGGTGCATGTGGTCGTCACCGGCGGCTCCGTGCGGTCGCTCTCCAACGACCTGGTCGGGAAGGCCGCGGAGAAGGCGCTGCGCTCCTACCGCTTCGACTTCGCCGTGGTCGGCGTGGACGGCCTCAGCCTGGACGGCGGACTGACCCGCCACAGCGTCAAGGGCGCGGAGATCGACCGGATCATGCTGGAGCAGGCGGAGCACCGGATCGTGGTCGCCGACAGCTCCAAGATGGGCCGCTCGCACCGCGCGAAGATCGCCGACCTCTCCGCCGTGCACACCGTGGTGACCGACTCCCACGCCAACGCGGCCATGGTCGCCCTGCTGCGCAGGATGGGTGTGCGCACCACCCTGGTCCTGATGCCCCCGCAGCCCCCCGCCCGCCGCCCGGGCACCCCCCACTGACCCGCCGCCTCCCCGCAGCCGACGGGCTCCGGGGCCCGCGGTACGGGGACGGGTCGCTCAGCCCTGGTCAGGCGGGGCAGCCTGTCCGGCTGCGAGTTCGCGCTCCCGGCGGCTGCGGGCCCGCGGCTCCCGGTGCAGCCGGTCGCCGAGGGGCCGCCGCCCTCGCGCAGCAGCCCGCGATGGAGCTCGGCGTGTTCGCCGAGCTGCCGGAAGAACGCCGTCAGCGGTTCGGGCGGCGCGCCGGACTCGGTACGCCCCGCCAGGCGCGCAGCGCCTCCACGGCCTCGCTCACCACCTCCGCGCAGGCGTCCACGGCCAGCGCCTCAAGGTCGGGGCAGTGCAGAGAGAAGGCGGCCCGGCCGACCTCGGCGCGGCGCACCACTGCCGCGACGCTGGTCTCCGCCGGTGACCGCCCCGTCCACTCCGTCCGCGGCGCCGCGAAGGTGGCGGCCACCGCCGAGGCGACCAGGTCGGGCGCCGGGCACCGGCCAGTTCCGCCACCGCCCCGCCCACTCCGTCCGCAGCCGCGCCCGGGTGCGTCCCGCCCGCCGGTCGCTCACCCCGCCGGCCCGCCGTGGACACCCGCCACCACCACGCAGACCGGGAGGAACACCCGTACCGGGAAGCGGACCGGATCGTCCGCGAGGAGCCCCCGGACCAGCCCGGCGGCCAGGAAGCCGTGGTGCAGGCCCTGGTCTTCCGGTCGACAGCCTGTCGCGCCCCGGCGGCAGCGCTCGACGCAACGCCGATTGCCGGTGCGCCGCGGGCGGCGCCATCCTGCGGAGGTGACGGCGACCAGCGACCCCATCCCCTCCCGCCGGTCCCTGCTGCGCGCCCTCGGCGCGGGCGGGGCCGGGCTCGCCCTGGCCGGCTGCGGTGTGCCGCCGGCCCGGGTCTCCCCGGCGGACCGGACCCGCCCGGACCTCTCCCGGGGCGAGCGGCGGGTGGACTTCGCCAACTGGCCGCTCTACATCGACACCGACGAGGACACCTCCCGCCGCCCCACCCTCGACGCCTTCACCCGGCGCACCGGGATCTCGGTGCGCTACCGGGAGGAGATCAACGACAACGACGAGTTCTTCGGCAAGATCAGCCCCTCGCTGATCAACCACCAGGAGACCGGCCGGGACCTGATCGTGGTCAGCGACTGGATGGCCGCCCGCTTCGTCCGGCTCGGCTGGGTCCAGGAGATGGACCGCGACCGCCAGCCGCAGGTGGAGCGCCAGCTGGACCCGCTGCTGCGCACCCCCGCGTTCGACGAGGGGCGCCGGTTCACCGTGCCGTGGCAGAGCGGCATCACCGGGATCGCCTACGACCGCCGGCGGCTGGGCCGGGAGATCCGCTCCACCAACGACCTCTGGGCCGACGACCTGCGCGGCAAGGTGACCCTGCTGTCCGGTCTGGACGAGGCGTTCGCGCTGCTGATGCAGGGCGACGGGGTGGACGTCACCCGCTGGCGGGCGGACGACTTCCACCGGATGTGCGACCGGGTGGAGCGGCTGGTGCGCGACCGGCACATCCGCCGCTTCACCGGCAACGACTACATCAAGGACCTCTCCACGGGCGATGTGCTGGCCTGCCAGGCGTACTCCGGCGATGTCATCCAGCTCCAGGCCGACAACCCGAACATCGCGTTCGTGGTGCCCGAGGAGGGCGGCGAACTGTGGGCCGAGAGCCTGATGATCCCCAACCAAGCCCGGCACAAGGCCAACGCCGAGGCCCTGATCGACCACTACTACCAGCCGGAGGTCGCCGCCGAGCTGGCCGCCTGGGTCAACTACGTCTGCCCGGTGCCCGCCGCCCGGGACGTCCTCGCCTCCTCCGGCGACGAGGAGACCGCCGCCCTCGCCGAGGACCCGCTGATCTTCCCGGACGACGCCATGCGCTCCCGCCTCGCCATCGCCCGCGACATCACCGGCGACGAGCGCACCGAGTTCGCCCGCCGCTGGAACGCCCTCGCGGGACTGTGAGCACCGGGCCGCGCGGGCTCACGCCTTCCCGGTCGCCTTCCGTTCCGGGTCCCGCTCCGGGATCGCGTCCCCGGCCGGGGCCTCGCCGCGGCCGTAGTGGTGGGTGGTGACCATGTAGAGCACCCCGGAGCCCACCACGACCGCGCCGCACAGCAGTACGATCCAGTTCTCGTACCAGGGCACGTCCGGGGTGCGGGGCCAGCAGATGTTGACGATGGCGAAGATCCCGTACGCGAGGGCCGCGGCGTTCACCGCCAGGCCCCAGCGGCCCAGGGTGTACTCACCGCTGGGGCGCCAGCCCTTGAGGCGGGCGCGCAGGGCGGCCAGCACCACCATCTGGAACGCCCCGTAGATCCCGAGGATCGCGAAGGACACGATCTTGGTGAGGGCGTCCTCGGAGATCAGCGAGCCGAAGGCGATCAGGCCGGGGACGACGGCCGACACCAGCAGCGCGTAGCCGGGCACCGCCCGGGCGTGCGAGAAGCGGCGCAGCAGCCGGTGGCCGGCGATCATCTCGTCGCGGGCGTAGGAGTAGATCAGCCGCCCGGCCGCCGCCTGGAGGCTGATGGTGCAGGACAGGAACGAGATCAGCACCACCGCCATCACCAGCCGGGCCCCCACCTCGCCCATCGCGTCGAAGAGCAGGTTGACGACCGGGTCGGGGTCGCGGCCGTCGATGATCGCCTGGTAGTCGGCGACCGACAGCAGCAGCGACAGGCAGGTGAAGGTGGCCGCCGCCCCGCCGACGTAGATGGTGCGCCGCATCGCCTTGGGGATGACCTGGCCGGGGCGGTCCACCTCCTCCGCGGTGTCCCCGCACGCCTCGAAGCCGTAGTACTGGTAGAAGCCGATGATCGCGGCGGCCAGGAACACCGGCGCGTAGCTGCCGCCGCCCTGGGTGCCGTAGGTGTCCACGATCACCCCGATACCGTGGAAGCGGTGGGTGACCAGGAGGTAGACGCCCACCACCAGCGCCCCGACCAGCTCGGCGCCGAAGCCGATCACCGCCGCCCAGGACAGCACCTTGGTGCCGCAGTAGTTGATCAGCACCGCCACGATGATCAGGATGACGGTGCAGACGACCGTGGTGTGCACGGACGGGCTGAAGCCGAACAGGATGGCGACGAAGGGCCCGGCCCCGTACGCCACCGAGGTGATCGTCACCAGCAGCGCCCACATGTAGACCCAGCCGGTCAGCCAGGCCCACCGCCTGCCCCACAGCCGCCGCGCCCACGGGTAGACCCCGCCCGCGATCGGGTACTGCGCCACCACCTCGCCGAAGACCAGCGCCACCAGGAACTGCCCCAGCCCGGCCAGCAGGAACGCCCAGATCATCGGCGGGCCGCCGGTCGCCAGCGCCGTACTGAAGAGGGTGTACGTGGAGACCACCGGCGAGAGGTAGGTGAAGCCGAGTGCGAAGTTGGCCCAGGGGCCCATCTCCTTGCGGAACTCCGACCCGGGTGCGCCCGCCCCGCCGTTCCCGGGACCGCCCGCGGCCGAGGGGGCCGCCGGGGCGCTCACCGCTCCACCCGCGCGTCCCGGCCGCGCACCAGGTCGGCCGCGCGCTCCGCCACCAGCAGCACCGTCACCATCGGGTTGATGGTCGGCATGGTCGGGAAGACCGAGGCGTCCACGATCCGCAGCCCGTCCGTGCCCCGCAGCCGCAGCTCCGGGTCGACCACCGCCGCCGGGTCGTCCGCCGCGCCCATCCGGCAGGTGCCCGCCGGGTGGTAGACGGTGTGCGCGGCCCTGCGCCCGTACTCCGAGAGGTCCGCGTCGGAGACCACCGACGGGCCCGGCGCCACCTCGCGGCGCAGCCAGCCCCGCAGCGGATCGGTCGCCGCCACCTCACGGGCGATCTTCAGCCCCTCCACGACCGTCCGCTCGTCATGGCCCTCCGGATCGGTGAAGTACCGGAAGTCCAGGGCGGGATGAACGGTGGGGTCGGCGCTGGTCAACCACATCCGGCCGATCGAGCGGGCCCGCGGCACGTTCGGGGTCATGCACACCCCGTGCTCCACCGCCGGATAGCCCAGCCGCTCGGTGTTGACGGTGAACGGCACCTGGTAGAAGTGGAACATGAGGTCCGGGCGGGGCGCCGAGGCGTCCCGGCGCAGGAAGAGCCCCGCGTCCGAGTCCATCGCCGACTCCGGCGGCAGCGGCCCGCCGGTCTCCCAGACGATCACCGACTCCGGGTGGTCCAGCAGGTTCTCGCCCACCCCGGGCAGGTCCAGCACCGGTTCGATGCCCAGCGACCGCAGCTCGTCGGCCGGCCCGATGCCGGAGAGCATCAGCAGCCGCGGGGTGTCGATCGCCCCGGCGCAGAGCAGCAGTTCGCGCTCCGCCCGCAGCACCGCCTCGGTGCCGTCCGCGCCCCGCACCCGCACCCGGGTCAGCGCCCCGGCCTCGTCGGCCTCCACCCGGTGCGCCCAGGTCTCCAGCCGCAGGGTCAGGTTGGGGCGGTGCAGCACCGGGTGGAGGTAGGCCACCGACGCCGAGGAGCGCAGATTGCCCTCCGGGTGGTAGGCCAGCGAGAAGAAGCCGACCCCCTCCAGGAACGGCTCGGCGTTGAAGTCCTCCACCACCGGCACGCCCAGCG
This sequence comes from Streptomyces lichenis, assembly GCF_023218175.1. Lineage (GTDB taxonomy): Bacteria > Actinomycetota > Actinomycetes > Streptomycetales > Streptomycetaceae > Streptomyces > Streptomyces lichenis. The sequence goes on from NZ_JALPTH010000007.1 coordinate 40,049, forward strand.
CCCGCCGGGCCGCCGTCACGAAGTCCCGGGCGATCGGGTTGCGGTCCTGCTCGGCCACCGGCACGATCTCGTTCTTCAGCCGCGCCCGGTACGGCAGCACCGTCTCTGGGCCCCAGCCGGCGCAGCCCGCCGCCACCCACTCGTCCAGGTCCTCGGGTAGCGGGAGGAAGCTGATCAGGGTGTTGTGCGAGGAGCAGCCGCCCAGCACCCGGGCCCGCGAGTGCAGGATGTGGGAGTTGCCGCGCGGCTGCTCGGTGGTGGTGTAGCCGTAGTCCAGCTCGGAACCGAGCAGGTTGATCCAGTTGCGGAGCTTCAGCACCCGCTCGTCGCCCACATCGCTGGGCCCGCCCTCGACCACGCAGACCCGCACCCCGGGGTCCTCGGTCAGCCGGTCGGCCAGCACACAGCCGGCCGTCCCCCCGCCGACGATCACATAGTCGTACACCTCGTCGGCCCGGTCACCGGACCCGCTCATCCCGTCTGCCTGCGCCATCTGCGCCTCCCTCGTCCGTTCCGCCCGCTCAGCCCTTGAACCAGCCGGAGACCGCCGGCCGCAGGTTCTGGTACACGTGCTTGGCCTCCTGGTACTCCCGCAGCCCGGTCGGTCCCAGCTCCCGGCCGACCCCGGACAGCCCGAAGCCGCCCCACTCGGCCTGCGGCACATAGGGGTGGAAGTCGTTGATCCACACCGTGCCGTGCCGCAGCCGGCCCGCCACCCGCTGGGCGCGGCTCGCGTCGGAGGTCCACACCGCGCCCGCCAGCCCGTAGCGGGTGTCGTTGGCCAGCCGGACGGCCTCCTCCTCGTCCCGGAACCGCTCCACCGTCACCACCGGGCCGAACACCTCCTCCTGGACGATCCGCATCGAGCGGTCGCAGTCGGCGAAGACGGTGGGTTCCAGGAAGAAGCCCCGGGCCAGCGCCGGGTCGTCCGGCCGCTTCCCGCCGCACACCACCCGAGCCCCCTCCGAGCGGCCGATCTCCAGGTACCTCTCGACCTTCTCCCGGTGCTCCGCGGAGCTCAGCGGTCCGCTCTCGGTCCGTTCGTCGGTGCCGTCGCCCAGCCGGATCCGCGCCGCCCGCTCGGCCAGCCGCGCCACGAACCGGTCGTGCAGCGTGTCCTGGACCAGCAGCCGCGAGCCGGCCGAGCAGACCTGCCCCGAGTGCAGGAAGGAGGCGTTCAGCGCGTTGTCCACGGCCGCCTCGAAGTCGCAGTCCGCGAAGACGACGTTCGGGTTCTTGCCGCCCAGCTCCAGGGCGATGTTCTTCGGCCCCTCGGCGGCCGCCGCCATGATCCGCCGCCCGGTGGACAGCCCGCCGGTGAACGACACCAGGTCCACCTCCGGGTGCTCCGTCATCGCCGCGCCCACCGTGGCGCCCGAGCCGAGCACCAGGTTGGCCACCCCGGGCGGGGCGCCGGCCTCCTCGATCAGCCGGAGCATGTGGATGGTGCTCAGCGGGGTGGTCTCGCTGGGCTTCAGCACGAAGGTGTTCCCGGCCGCCAGCGCCGGCGCCACCTTCCAGGAGGCCTGGAGCAGCGGGTAGTTCCACGGCGCGATCAGCGCGCACACCCCGATCGGCGCGTACACCACCCGGCTCAGCACGTCCGGGCCGACGTCCACCACCCGGCCGCCGTCCTTGCCGGCGATCTCCGCGAAGTAGCGGAAGGCGTTGGAGACGTCCTCCACGTCGATCCGCGCCTCGGTGAGCGTCTTGCCGGTGTCGGCGGTCTCGATCCGGGCGATCTCCTCCTGGTCCCGCAGCAGCAGCCGGCTCACCTCCAGCAGCAGGTCGGAGCGGCGCCGCACCGGCGCCGAGGCCCACTCCTCCTCCTCGAACGCCCGCCGGGCCGCCCGCACCGCCCGGTCCACGTCCTTGGCCCCGGCCTCGTCGACCGTGGTCACCACCGAGGCGTCGAACGGGTTGACCACCTCCCGCCGCTCCCCGCCGGCTGCGCCGACCCAGGCCCCGTCGATGTACAGGTCGCCCATCCCGCTCCTCCATCCTCCCGTCGGCGCCACCGGCGCGCCGGACCGCTCCACATGGTTCAGCGCCGGCCGGCCCGAGGGCCCGGCCACACCGCCGGGGCGCCGGACCCGGGGGGAGAATTGACCTGGGTGGGTCAATCGGGGGGCCCCGCGACCGGGCCGCGCGGTGCGGCGTACGGGGGAGGGCCCGGCGGGGCGGGTTTGCCCTCGACCGGGCTGAGCACACGATGACGGTCGCTGCATCCGGTACGAGAGTGGGCACCCCGCATGGCATCCGACACGGCACCCCGTACGGCCCCCGGCCAGGCCGTATCCCCTTCCGCCGACGACCGGCCGCTGCTGCTGGTGATCTTCGGGGCCACCGGCGACCTGGCGCGCCGCAAGCTCTACCCGGGGCTGCACCGGCTGCTGGCCACCGGCTCGCTCCCCGGCGGCCTGGCCGTCGTCGGCACCGGGCGCCATGAGCCGGACGGCCCGTACGGCGAGCTGGTCGCCGACGCCGTGCGCGAGTTCGGCGCCGAGGACCCGGACGGGAAGGCGCTGGCCGCCCTGCGGGAGGCGGCACGCTTCCGCACCTCCTCCGCCGAGGACGGGACCGGGCTCGCCGAGGCGGTCCGGGAGGCCCGTGCCGCGCTCGGCGGCGACTGCCGCACCCTGCTCTACCTCTCCGTACCGCCCGCCACCATGGAGGGGCTGCTGCGGATGATCGGGGACACCGGGCTCGCCGAGGACGCCTCGCTGATCCTGGAGAAGCCGTTCGGCGAGGACACCGCCAGCGCCCGGTCGCTCAACGCCGTCCTGCACCAGGTGGTCCCCGAGGACCGGGTCTTCCGCATCGACCACTTCCTCGGCAAGGAGGCCGTGCAGAACGTCCTGGTGCTGCGCTTCGCCAACGAGTGGCTCGCCGCCCTCTGGAACCGCGAGCACATCGCCTCGGTTCAGATCGACGTGCCGGAGGAGATCGGCATCGAGGGCCGGGCCTCCTTCATGGAGTCCACCGGCACCTTCCGCGACATGGTCTCCACCCACCTCAGCCAGATCCTCGGCTTCGTCGCCCTGGAACCGCCCGCCACCCTCGACGCCGCCTCGCTGCGCGCCGCCAAGCTGGAGCTGTACCGCTGCCTGCGGCCCTTCGACCCGGCCGACACCGTCTTCGGGCAGTACGAGGGCTACCGGGAGGAGGAGGGCGTGGCCGCCGACTCCCGCTCCGAGACCTTCGTCGCGCTGCGCGCCTTCGTCGACAACGACCGCTGGCGGGACGTGCCCTTCCTGCTGCGCACCGGCAAGGCCATGGGCTCCGGCGCCCGCACCGTCACCCTCACCCTGCGGGACTGCCGCAAGGGGCCCTTCGCCGGCCTCGGCGACCGGGACGGCGAGGGCCCGCCCGCGCTGGTGCTTGAGCTGTCCGACGAGCCCTCGGTACGCCTGGAGGTACGGGCCAAGGTGCCCGGCCGGGGCCTTGAGGTCGGCCGCGCGGCACTCGACCTCCGCTTCGACGAGGCCTTCGGCGGCGCCCGGCCGCTGGAGGCGTACGAGCGGCTGCTGCTGGACGCGCTGCACGGGGACGCCACCCTGTTCACCGGCGCCGAGGAGGTCGAACGGCTCTGGGAGGTCTGCGCCCCGGTGCTTCAGGACCCGCCCGAGCCGGAGCCCTACGCCCGCGGCTCCTACGGGCCGAAGGCCGCGCTGGACCTGGCCGGACCGGACGGATGGCGGGTGCGCGGGGCATGACCCACACCGAGCGGGACGCCACCCGGCACGCCGGACCGGACACCGGACCGGACACCGCCCCCGGCTCCGACCGCGCGGACGAAGCCGGGGCCGGGCACGCCGCGGCGGCCCCCGGGGCCGAGCAGCCGGCCGCCTATCTGCCGATCGCCGAGCACGGGCTGATCGGTGACCTGCGCACCGCCGCCCTGGTCGGCACGGACGGGCGGATCGACTGGTTCTGCGCCCCGCGCTTCGACTCGCCGAGCGTCTTCGGGGCCCTGCTGGACGCCGCGGAGGGCGGCTGCTGGCGGATGGACCCGGTCTGCGCGGTCGCCTCCCGCCAGCAGTTCTACTTCCCCGACACCAACATCCTGGTCACCCGCATGCTCACCGAGGAGGGCATGGTCGAGGTGCAGGACTTCATGCCCGTCCTGCGCAGCCATGACCCGGACCACCGCCAGCGGCTGGTCCGCCGGGTCGGCGCGGTCCGCGGCCGGATGCGGCTCCGGACGGTGATCGCCCCCCGGATGAACTACGGCCGCGACCGGCACGAGCTGGACGTGCGCCCGGAGGCCGCCGTGTTCACCACCGGCGCGCTGATGGTCACCGTGCACTCCGACGTCCCGCTCACCGCGAGCGGCGAGGACGGCCGGGACGCCGAGGCGGAGTTCGAGCTCCAGGAGGGCGACAGCGTCCTGTTCGTGCTGGAGACCAGCGACCCGGCCACCGGCTGCCCCGGCGAGGAGGTCTCCCGGGAAGCCGCCGAGCAGCTGTTCCGCTCCACCGTCTCCTTCTGGCGGGGCTGGCTCAGCCGCTCCTCCTACACCGGCCGCTGGCGGGAGACCGTGCACCGCTCGGCGCTCACCCTGAAGCTGCTCACCCATGAACCGTCCGGCGCGGTGGTGGCCGCGCCCACCTGCGCGCTGCCCGAGGAGCTGGGCGGCGGCCGCAACTGGGACTACCGCTATGTGTGGATCCGGGACGCCGCCTTCTCGCTGTACGCGCTGCTGCGGCTGGGCTTCACCGAGGAGGCCGGGGCGTTCGTCGGCTGGCTGGCCCGCTGCCTGCGCGAGCAGCGCGGGGACGGGGAGCTGGGCCCGCTGCGGGTGATGTACTCCATCGACGGCCACGCCGACCTCCCGGAGGAGGTGCTGGACCACCTGGAGGGCTACTGCGGCTCGGCCCCGGTCCGGATCGGCAACCGCGCCGCCGACCAGCTCCAGCTGGACGTCTACGGCGAACTGGTCGACTCCATCTACCTGTTCAACAAGTACGGGGACGGCATCTCCTGGGACACCTGGTCGGACCTGGTGGACGTGGTCGACTGGCTGCTGGACCACTGGGACAGCGCCGACGAGTCGATCTGGGAGACCCGGGCGGGACGGCAGCGGCACACCTACTCGCGGGTGATGTGCTGGGTCGCGGTGGAGCGCATGGTGCGGATGGCCCGCCAGCGCGGGCTGCCCGCCGACCTGGCCCGCTGGATGTCGGTCCGGGACGCCATCTACCGCCAGGTGATGGAGGAGGGCTGGCACCCGGGGCTGGGCAGCTTCGTGCAGCGGCTCGGCAAGGACGGCGAGCCGCCGGCCGAGATCCTGGACGCCTCGCTGCTGGTGATGCCGATGGTCAAGTTCCTCTCCCCGCAGGACGAGCGGTTCCGCTCGACGCTGCGGGCCATCGGCTCCGGACTGGTCGCCGACTCCCTGGTGTTCCGCTACGACGCCACCGTCTCCGGGGACGGACTGGACGGCACCGAGGGCACCTTCTCCATCTGCTCGTTCTGGTGGGTGGAGGCGCTGACCCGGACCCGGCAGATCGAGGACGCCCGGCTGGCGCTGGAGAAGATGTTCACCTTCGCCAACCATGTCGGCCTGTACGCCGAGCAGATCGGGGTCACCGGTGAGCAACTGGGCAACTTCCCGCAGGCGTTCACCCATCTCGCGCTGATCAGCGCCGCGGTCAACCTGGACCGGGCGATGGGCTGACCCCCGGCCCCGTACCGACCGGTCAGGCGGCCCGCCAGTAACCGAGGGCGTGCAGGCGGTCCCTGGGCACCCCGAGCTCCTTGCGGGCGAAGCCGGCCAGCGTCCGGGTGGTGGCGGTGTCGCAGGCGATCCACAGATAGGCGTTCTCGTCCCACCGCGGGGGCAGCGCCTCGCGGACCGTCTCCACCAGCTGGGCGCCGCCCTCCCGGCGCTCCACCCGGATCACCTCGCGGGCCGCGGAGCCCCCCTGCGGGGGGTGGTCGGTGTCGGCGGTGTGCGCGGTCTCGTACCAGACCGTGGCCGGGGTCGCCGGCAGGGCGGCGAGCAGCGAGTCGATGGCGGGCCGGGAGGCGGGGTCACCGACCACCAGCAGCCGGGACGGCGGCGGCGCCGGCACGGTGAACGCGGAGCCCTGGACGGTGGCCTCGATGGTGTCGCCGACTCGGGCGGCCCTGGCCCAGTCGCTGGCCACCCCCTCGTGCAGGATGAAGTCCATGGTGAAGGTCCCCGCCGAGGCGTCCGGGTCCACCAGGGTGTAGGCGCGCTGGTGGGGCTTGCCGCCGTGGGGGAACCACAGCCGCACCCACATGGTCGGGTGGACACCGGTGGCCGTGAGCATCCCGCCGTCGGTGAAGGAGAGGCGGTGCAGCCGCTCCGAGACCCGCTCCACCGAGCGCACGGTGAAGGTGAAGTCCTTGCCGCGCATCAGCTTCAGCACGGTGCCCTGCCAGCCGTGTCCCATCACGCCACTCCCTGTCGTTCAGTTAGGTGAGCCTAACCCAACTTCTTCCCTCCGGACGGCGGGCTCCGTGGCCGCCCCGACCGCCGCGGTACGGGCCGGCGCGCGGACCGGCGTCCGGGCCCGCTACCGTGGACCCGGTCCATCCGCGCCCGACCGGGCGGGCGATGGCGGAGCCGAAACACGTTCTGGAGCGCCCTGTGTCGAGTCCCCTGGAGCCGATCACCGTCCTGCTGGTGGAGGACGACCCCGGCGACGAGCTGATGACCCGGGAGGCGTTCGAGGACAACAAGATCCAGAACGACCTGCATGTGGTGCGGGACGGCGAGGAGGCGCTGGACTTCCTCTTCCGCCGGGGCCCGCACACCGAGGCCCCCCGCCCCGACCTGATCCTGCTCGACCTCAACCTGCCCAAGTACGACGGCAGGCAGGTGCTGGAGCAGATCAAGTCCGACGAGGAGCTGGCGCTGATCCCGGTCGTCGTCCTCACCACCTCCTCGGCGGAGGAGGACATCCTGCGCAGCTACGAGCTGCACGCCAACGCCTATGTGACCAAGCCGGTGGACCTCAACCAGTTCATCGCGGCGGTCCGCCGGATCGACGACTTCTTCGTCAGCGTGGTCCGCCTGCCCCGCCGCCGCTACTGACGCCCGCCTTCACCCAGGGTCCGGCGGGGCGCTGTCAGTGGCACCTGGCAGCATCGAACGCATGATCAGCGGCAGCCGGGTCGCCCCGCCGCGGTACCTAGGGCGCCCAGGGGTTCTCGATCGCCCAGGTGGTGTCCTCGGTGAACAGCGCCGGGTCGTCGTAGGGCCGCGGCCCGCCCGGGGTGGCGAGCCACAGCTGCGCGTCGTGGTGGCGCAGCAGCTGGTCCGGGAAGTCGTACGAGGCCAGCCGCACCCCGCCGGGCGCCGCCACCGCGCACCAGGTGGCGTCCGCGCGGAACAGGGCGTCGCCGCCGCCCTCCCGGCGGACGCGGAACTCGCGGTGGCGCAGATACTCCCCCGGGTAGTTGCGGGACTCGAAGGAGTAGCAGCGGTCGTCGGCGAGGCCCGGGACGATCCGCCAGGTGGCGTCGTTCTTCAGCAGGGCGCTGCCGGCGCCGTTCACCACCTCGGTGAAGCCCAAGCCGTTTTGGTGGCGGGCGTAGCGGTCGGTGTGGCCGGGGGTGGTGACCCGCAGCGACCTGTTGCCGGTGGGCAGGGCGGCCACCGAGGGGGCGGTGCGGGAGGCGTCGATCAGCGCCCGGTTGGCGTTCCGTACCCGGGCCTCGTCCGTCTTGACCACCTGGCGGTCGTAGGTCAGCAGCCCGTTGACCTCGTTCTCCACATCGGTGATCTCGGTGTGGACCGAGGCGGACAGGCCCAGCGGCATCCGGGTCCGGCGGATGCCGTCGATCAGCCCGACGAACCGGTTGTCCAGCGCCGCCAGGCTCGCCTGGTTCTCGTAGCTGAACCCACCGCCCGGGTACCACTCATGGCCGGGCACCCGGATGCCGAGCCCGCCGAACTCGCCGAGGACCGCCGCCCGGGTCGCGGTCGGGTCGGTGACCCCGGGGCCGACGTAGACATGGTGGTCGATGACGTCCCCGTTGCCGCCGTCCACCGAGCCGCAGCAGTTGACCCCGCTCATGTTGTCGACCAGCCGGGACGGGTCGTAGGCCTTGACCTCGTTCGCGATCCGGGCCTGGTCGTACTGGCCCCAGCCCTCGTTCTGATCGACCCACATCACCAGCGAGGGGGAGGAGCGGTGCTGGTCGATGATCCGGTCGTACTCGGCCTCCCACTGGACCCGGGCCGGTCCGTCGGGGGTGCGCGGGTCCATCGAGGGCATGTCCTGCCACACCAGCAGCCCCAGCCGGTCGGCGTGGTGGAACCAGCGCTGCGGCTCCACCTTGATGTGCTTGCGGACCATGTTGAAGCCCATGTCCTTGTGCTTCTGCAGGTCGAAGCGGAGGGCCGCGTCGCTCGGCGCGGTGTACAGCCCGTCCGGCCAGTAGCCCTGGTCCAGGGTGCCGCTCTGGAAGACGAACCGGCCGTTGAGCAGGATCCGCTGCACGCCGTTGACCCGGCCGACGGAGATGGAGCGCATTCCGGCGTAGGAGCCGACGGTGTCCACGGCCTGCCCGCCGGAGAGCAGTTCGACCCGCACGTCGTAGAGGAAGGGATCCTCCGGGGTCCACAGCCGGGGGTTCGGCACGGGCACCGCGAACTCCGCGCCCACCGGGCCGGTGGCCCGCCCGACCGGGGCGCCGCCGGCGGAGACGGTCACCCGGGCCTGGTGGCCGGAGCCGGTGCCGTCGCCGCGGACGGTGACCTTCAGGGTGCTGTTCGCCAGGTCCGGCACCAGGTCGAGCCGGCCGATGTGCGCGGGCGCGGTGGGCTCCAGCCAGACGGTCTGCCAGATCCCGGAGGAGGCGGTGTAGAAGATGCCGCCGCCCGGTTGCGGGTCCACGCCGCGGATGCGCTGCTTGCCGACCGCCTGGCCGCCGGTCTCGGTCGGGTCCCACACCGACACCACCAGGGTGTGGGAGCCGCTGGTGAGCAGCGGGGTGATGTCGTACGAGAAGGCGTCGAAGCCGCCGTCGTGCACGGCCCCGGCCTGGCGGCCGTTCACCCACACCGTGGTCCGCCAGTCGCTGGCGCCGAAGTGCAGCCGGACCTGCCGCCCGCTCCAGTCCGACGGCACGGTGACGGCGCGCTTGTACCAGAGCCTGTCGTTCTGGGTGACCCGCCGCTTGATGCCGGAGAGCGCCGACTCGACGGGGAACGGCACTCGGATCTGCTCCGGGAAGGCGCCCGGCTGCCCGGCGTCCCGGCCGGTGACCGCGAAGTCCCAGATACCGTTGAGGTTCAGCCAGTCGGAGCGGGTGAGCTGCGGGCGCGGGTACTCGGGCAGCGGGTTGCCGACCGGGACCCGGTCGGTCCACGGGGTGGTCATCGGGGACGGCTTGGGCGACCAGGCGGCCGTCCTGGCCTGGGCGGTGCCGCCGGTGGCGGCCAGTCCGGCGAGCAGCAGCGCGCAGCCGGTGAGGGCGGCCACCAGGGCCTGCCATCGGCCGCGGTGCCCGGGGGTTGGCGAGGTGCGCATCGATCCTCCTTCGACGACGGGGAGGTGCGGGGTCGCGGGGACGGGTGGAACCGTCCCCGTGGGTCTCGCCGACCGGCGGCGGCCGGTGGGCTCCGAAGAAAAGAGGGACGGGGCTAGAGCACTCGGCGCCGGCGGCCCAGCCAGGTCTGCGCCACCACCACGACCGCCAGGAACGCCCCGCTGACGACCTGCTGGTACGCCGAGTCCAGTGAACCGATCTGGTTGATGACGTTCTGGATCACCTTCAGCAGCAGCACCCCGACCAGGGAGCCGCTGACGAAGCCCAGCCCGCCGGTGAGCAGGGTGCCCCCGATGACGACCGCCGCGATGGCCTCCAGCTCCATGCCGGCGCCCAGGATCGTCACCCCGGAGGCGAGCCAGGCCGCGTTGAGCGCCCCGGCCAGCCCCGCGAGCAGTCCGGACACCGCGTACACCGTGATCTTGGTACGGGCCACCGGGGCGCCCATCAACGCCGCCGCGTCCTCGTTGCCGCCGATCGCGTACACCCGCTGCCCGAACCGGGTGCGGCGCAGCACCACCGCCCCGGCCGCGAACAGCGCCACCGTGATCCACACCGGGTGGGCCACGCCCAGGGTGCTGCCCTGGCCCAGCTCCGCCAGGAACGAGCCCTCGGCGACCAGATAGGTCTCGGCGCCCTCGTCGGTGAGGGTCAGCAGCAGTCCGCGGGCCGCCAGCATCGCGGCCAGGGTGACGATGAACGGCGCCAGCCGGGCGCGGGCGATCAGCAACCCGTTCACCAGCCCGATCGTGCCGCAGACGGCCAGCGGCAACAGCAGCGCCACCACCGTCCCGTACCGGGAGCCCCAGGCGGCCAGCACCCCGCCGAGCGCGAACAGCGAACCCACCGACAGATCGATGCCCCCGGTGATGATCACGAAGGTCATCCCCAGCGCCACGATCGCCAGGAACGCCGAGGAGACCGCCATGTTGGAGAAGTTGTCGCCGGTGGCGAAGGAGTCGAAGCCGAGGGACGCCGCCGCGGTGAGCACCACCAGCACGGCCAGCGCACCGTGCTGCTGGGCCAGCGCGCTCAGCCGCTCGCCCCGCCCGGTGCCGGGCGCCCGCGCCTCCGCGGCCGCCCCGCCCGGGGCGTCCCCGAGCAGCTCCTCGGGCGCCGGGGGCGGCGCCCCCTTCGATGTGCCGTGGATGGTCGTCATCGCCTTCCCCGTCCGCGTGCCGCGTAGACCGCGAGCACGATCACCGCCGCCTGGGCCATCTGCGTCCACGAGGGCGGCAGATCGTGCTTGATGAGTGTGGCGGTGAGCAGCTGGATCAGCACCGCGCCCGCCACCGTGCCGGCGATCCGCACCTGGCCGCCGCTGAGCGGGGTGCCGCCGACCACCACCGCGGTGATCGCCGACAGCTCCATCAGATTGCCCAGCGAGGTCGGGTCGCTGGCCTGGAGCCGGGCCGTGGCCAGCACCCCCGCCACCGCGGCGAGCAGCGCGGAGCACACGTACACCACCATCAGCACCCGCTTCACCGGCAGTCCGGCCAGCTGGGCGGCCGTCCGGTTGTCGCCGATCGCCAGCAGCTGCCGGCCGAAGGTGGTGCGCCGCACCGCGAACGCCACCAGCAGCACCAGCCCCGCGGCGATCAGGATCAGATACGGCACACCCAGCAGATCGCCCGAACCCAGCGAGGCCATCGCCGGGTTGCGGATGTCCTCCAGCTGCGGCAGCAGCACCTGCGCCAGGCCCCGGCCGCCGACCATCAGCGCCAGCGTGGCCACGATCGGCTGCACCCCGACCAGCGCCACCAGCGCCCCGTTGGCCAGTCCGACGGCGGCCGCGAACAGCGCCACCACCAGCAGGGCGCCGGGCAGGCCGTAGCCCAGGTAGAGGGCGGTGACCGAGGCGGACAGCGCCATCACCGCGCCCACCGACAGGTCCACCCCCTCGGTGCCGATGGCCAGCGCCATGCCGAGCGCCACGATCAGCACCGGGGCCACCTGCACCGCCTGGGTGCGGAAGTTCTCCACCGAGAGGAAGTGCGGGGTGAGGGCGGTGTTCACCACCAGCAGCAGCCCCACCCCGGCGTAGACCCCGTACCGCTGGAGCCAGTGCCCGATCCGGGCCCGGTCCGGGGCCGCCGGGCGCACCGCGATCCCGGTCATCGGCCCGCCACCTCCCCGCCGGGGGCGGTGCCGCCCGGCAACGCCGGTTCGGCGCCGCCCGCGATGGTGCGCATCAGCAGGTCCTCCGTGACCTCGTCACCGGTCAACTCCCCGACCACCGCACCGTCCTTGAGCACGACCACCCGGTCGGACCCCTCGATGAGCTCCTCCAGGTCGGAGGAGATGAGCAGGACGCCGAGACCGTCCTCGGCCAATTCGTCGACCAGCTTCTGCACCTCGGCCTTGGCACCGACGTCGATGCCCCGGGTCGGCTCGTCGAGCAGCAGCACCTTGGGGTTCATCGCCAGCCAGCGGGCCAGCAGCACCTTCTGCTGGTTGCCGCCGGAGAGTTCGCCGACCTTCTGGTGCGGGTCGGAGGCCTTGATCCGCAGCCGCCGCATGAACGTCTCCACCACGGAGTCGATCCGCGCCTCGGAGACCAGTCCCAGCCGGGACAGCCGGGGCAGCGCGGCCAGTGCGATGTTCTCGCGCACCGACAGGCCCGGCACGATCCCCTCGCTCTTGCGGTCCTCCGGCAGCAGGCTGATCCCGGCCCGGATGGCGGCCGGTGTGGAGCCGGTACGCAGCGGGACGCCGGCCACCGCCACCGTGCCCGAGCCCGGCGCCAGCGCGCCCGCCACCGCCTTCGCGGTCTCGGTGCGGCCCGAGCCCAGCAGCCCGCCGAGGCCGACCACCTCACCCGGCCGGATCGACAGCGACACCCCGTGCAGCTTGTGCGGCACCGTCAAATCCTCGGCCTTCAGCACCGGTTCGCCCTCGGCCGCCTGGTGGGAGCCGCTGAACTCGGTGGTGCCCTTGCGCCGCACCTCGCCCAGCTCCCGGCCGAGCATGGCGGCCACCAGTGACAGCCGGTCCAGCCCGGCCAGCGGCCCGTCGTGCACCAGCCGGCCGTCGCGCAGCACGGTGACGGTGTCGCACAACTCGTAGAGCTCGTCCAGCCGGTGGCTGACGTAGACCACCGCGATACCCCGCTCGCGCAACCCCCGGACCACCCCGAACAGGGTCTCCACCTCGCGGGGTTCGAGGGAGGAGGTGGGCTCGTCCATCACGACCACCCGGGCGTCCACCGACACCGCGCGGGCCAGCGCCACCATCTGCTGGGCGCCCACCCCCAGGCTGCGCAGCGGACGGCGGACGTCCGCCCGCACCCCGTAGCCGCTCAGCGTCCCGGCCGCCTCCCGGTGCATCCGGCCGAAGTCGATCAGACCGAGGCGGTTACGCGGTTCGCGGCCCAGGAAGAGGTTGCGGGCCACGCTCATCAGCGGGATGAGGTTGACCTCCTGGTAGATGGTGGAGATCCCGGCGTGCTGCGCCTCCAGCGGGGTGCCGAAGCGGACCGGCTCGCCGTGCAGCTCGATGCTCCCCGCGTCCGGCCGGTACACGCCGGTGAGCACCTTGATCAGGGTGGACTTGCCGGCGCCGTTCTCGCCGACCAGCGCCCGCACCTCGCCCGCGCGCAGGGAGAGCGAGACCCCGTCCAGGGCGCGCACCCCGGGGAAGGTCCTGGTCAGCCCGCGCAGGGCGAGGACCTCGGCGGGCGGGGTGTCCCCGGCGGAGGGTGCCGGGCAGGGTTCACGGGCGGGGGGAGCGGCCACCGGATGCCTCCAGGGGGCGAGGTGGGAGAGGGGGTGAGGGGTCCGCGGCGGGGCGTTCAGTACGCCCGGCCGAGGTCCTGCTCGGCGTTGTCCGCGTCATAGGCCCCGTCCTCGATGACGATCTCCTGGGGCACCTCCTCGCCCCGGGTGAAGGCGTCCAGGGTCCGGAAGGCGAGCGGGCCGAAGCGCGGGTTGGACTCGATCACGCCCTGGATCCAGCCGTCCACCACGCCCTGGACCGCGTTGCGGGTGCCGTCGATGGTGATGATCTTGACGTCGCCGGGCTTCTTGCCGGCGCCCTTGAGCGCGCCCACCGCGCCGAGGCCCATCTCGTCGTTCTCGGCGTAGACGCCGTTGATGCCCGGCTGCGACTGGATCAGCTGCTCGGTGACCTGCTGGCCCTTCTCCCGGGCGAAGTCGCCGGTCTGCTCGAAGACGATCTCCAGCTCGGGGGCCTTCTCGGCGATCCGGTCCTTGAAGCCCTTGGTCCGCTCGGTGGTGACGTTGTTCCCGGCCGCGCCGAGCAGGATGGCCACCTTGCCCTTGCCGCCGGTCGCCTCGATCATCTGGTCCGCCGCGCGCTTGCCCTGCTCCACGAAGTCCGAGGCGATGAAGCTGACATAGTCCTTGCAGGGGTCGGCGTTGATCTGCCGGTCGATGGTGACGATCGGCACCTTACGCGCCGCCGCCGCGCGCAGCACCGGCTCCCAGCCGTCGGAGTTGAGCGGCGCGATGACCAGCACGTCGGCGCCCTTGGCCAGCAGGTCCTGGACATCGCTGATCTGCTTGGAGAACTGCGACTGGGCGTTGGCCGTCAGCAGCTTGACGCCCCGTTTGGCCGCCTCGTCCTTGATGGACCGCGTCTCGGCGATACGGAACGGGTTGGCCTCCTTCTCGGACTGCGAGAAGCCGACCGTCGCGCCCTTCAGGTCCAGCGTGTCCCCGCCGTACGCCGCCAGGGTGCAGCCCTTGCCGCCGGGCTTGGGGGCGGCCACCTTCTGGCCGGCGTCGGCGTCGGCGCCGGTGGCCGACGGCTTGGCCGCACCGTCCGCGTCGTCCTCGGACTTGGCGCAGCCGGCGGCGGTGAGCGCCACCGCCAGCGCCAGTGAGGCGGCGGCCGCCGGTCGGGCGAGCGGGTGGCGGCGGTGGGAGGTGAAGTTCATGGCTGACCCCGATCCGGTGGCGCGACGGCAGGCATGGGACAGGTGAGGCGGCGGGGGAGAGCGCCGGGCCCGGGCCCACTCGGGGCCGGGCCGGAGTGCCGCTCAGGACGTCATCCGCAGGAGGTTTTTACATCGTTGGAAGACCGCTGTAAACCCCCTGTGCGACAGCTGATCGCGCGGACGTCCCGCCGTCACGGCCCCGTACGCGGCGCCAGATGCGGGAAGTCGAGCTCGGTGCGGCTGCGCAGCACCTCGCCCGGCCGCAGCACGGCGGAGGGGTAGTCCGGGCGGTTCGGCGCGTCGGGGAACGCCTGCGTCTCCAGGCACACCCCCGCGTGACGGCCGTGGGGGCCGCCCCCGGCCAACTGGTTGCCGCTGTACACCTGGAGCCCCGGCTCCCCGGTCCACACCTCCATCACCCGCCCGCTGCCCGGGTCCTCCAGCCGCGCCGCCCGCCGCAGCACCTGCCCCCGCCCGGCCGCCCGGCCGCGCAGCGCCCAGCAGTGGTCGTAGCCGCCCGCCGTGCTCAGCTGGGGGTCGGCCGCGGCGATCCGCTCCCCGATGGGGTGCGGCGCGGTGAAGTCGAACGGCGTCCCCGCGACCGGCACCGGCGGCCCGGCCAGCGGCACCCCGCCGTCGTCCACCGGGAGGTAGCCGTCCGCGTCCACGGTGAGCAGATGGTCCAGCACCCGGCTCCCCGGCCGGCCGGAGAGGTTGAAGTAGGCGTGCTGGGTCAGCGCCGCCACGGTGGGCCGGTCGGTGGTCGCCCGGTAGTCGACGGCCAGGGTGCCGTCCCGGTCCAGCCGGTACTCCACCGCCACCGACAGCGCGCCCGGGAAGCCCTGGTCGCCGTCCGGACTGACCAGGCTCAGCCGCACGGCCGCCGCCCCGTCCGGCCGCCGCACCGGCTCCGCCGCCCACACCCGCCGGTCGAAGCCCTCCGGGCCGCCGTGCAGCGCGTTGCCCCGGTCGTTGACCGGTATCCGGTGCACCGTCCCGTCCAGGGTGAACGCCCCGCCCCGGATGCGGTTGGCGTACCGGCCCACCACCGCGCCCAGGTAGTCGCCCTGCCCCGCGTACGCCGGGACGTCCGGCAGCCCGAGCACCACCTCGGCCGCACCGCCTCCGCCCGGGCCCGGCACCCGCAGCGACTGGAGCACCGCCCCGTAGCTGAGCACGGCGGCGCTCACCCCGCTCGGGGAGGTGAGCACGAAGCGCTCGACCGGCACGCCGTCCGGGGTGCGGCCGAAGTCCTCCCGCCGGACGGCGCACCCCGGGGCAAAGGCCGTGGCCCCGACGGGGGAGGGGGACGGCTGGGGTACGGGCGCGGCGGGTGGGACGGCGGATGCGGACATGGGTCTCCTCGGAGCGGCGGTGGCGGCGACGGACCGGACGCCGCGACGTTACAACGATGTAAGAGGGTCCCGTAAGACGAACGAGGCACGTACGCGTTCGCTGTCGGGCGCCGGCCGCCCGGGAGGGGTGCCCTAACGCCCGGGCGTGCTCGCCCGCCCGAGGGTGCTCTCCCGCTCGATGAGCGAGAAACCCGCGGTGAGCCGGCGCGGGGGCTGCTGCTCGCCGCCCGGTTCGCCCCCCGGACGGCCGCCCGGCCGGGGCTCGCCGCCGAGCCGGGACAGCACCGACTCCACCGCCATCCGCGCGATGGCCGCCTTGTCGGGGGAGACGGAGGTCAGCGTCACCGCGCCGTACCGGCCCTCCACCACGTCGTCGAAGCCGGCCACCGCCACGTCCTCGGGGACCCGCAGCCCTCGCTCGGAGAGCACCCGCATCGCGCCGATGGCGACCAGGTCGTTGTAGGCGAAGACCGCGTCCGGCCGCCGCCCCGCGTCCAGCAGCCGCGCCATCGCCCGGGCCCCGTCCTCGTGCCCCCAGCCGTCGGTCGCGCCCACCAGCCCCTCGTCGGCGGGCAGCCCGGCCGCGGCCAGCTCCTCGCGCCAGCCGCGTACCCGCAGTTCGGCGGGCTGGTTGCGGCGCGGGCGCGAGCCGAGGAACGCCACCTCCCGGCGGCCGAGGTCCAGCAGATGGCGCACCGCCGCGCGGGCCGCGGCCACGTTGTCGATGGCGATGTGGTCGTACGGCAGGTCGTAGTGGCGCTCGCCGAGCAGCACCAGCGGCACCGGCTCGGTGCGGCCCTCCAGGTCCTCGGTCTGGAGCTCCAGCGGGCTGAGGATCAGCCCGTCGATCACCCGGGCCCGGAAGCCCTGGCTCACCAGCAGCTCCTGTTCGCGCCGGCCGCCGGTGTGGTCCAGCAGCACGATGTAGTCGTGCTCGGCCGCCGCGTCGATCACCGCGGCCGCCAGCTCCGCGAAGTAGGGGTTGCCCAGCTCCGGCAGCGCCAGCGCGATGATCCCGGTGCGGCCCTTGCGCAGATGGCGGGCGGTCATGTTGGGCCGGTAGCCCAGCTCGTCGATGGCCTGCTGCACCCGGGCCCGCATCGCCGGGGTGACGTGCTGGTAGTTGTTCACCACGTTGGAGACGGTCTTGATCGACACGCCCGCGCGGAGCGCGACGTCCTTGAGACTGACCCGCACGGCGTTCCCTCCGGTCGAAGGCCGGGCGCGGCCGGCCCGGCACCTGCCCGCGGGAAGGGCCGCGAAAGGGCTCGGAGCGGGCTTGCAACGTTATACGGTTCCGGCCGGGACGCCGCAAGGGAGGATGCGCCGGGGTCCGTACCGCGGCCCCGGCGCACCGCTTCGGGCCGCTCAGGCGGCTCGGGCCGCTCAGGCCGTGAACTGCTGAGGCGGCTGGTCCTGGCCGTCGAAGGTGAGGAAGACGGAGGTGTAGCCCGAGTGCACGTCCGGGTTCGGGTAGCTGGTCACCTGCCAGGGCGCGTCCACGACACCCGGTCCGCAGGGCAGGACGCCGGAGCCCGAGGGTATGGCCATCGGCAGGATCTGCAGGGCGTTGAAGGTGACGGTCACGCTGGTGCCGGTCGGCTCGGTACAGGTGTACACGCCGCCCACGGTCAGGGTGCCGCTGTTGAACGGCGGGTTGGCGGGCTGGGCGTCGGCCCACTGGAGCTGTACGGATGTGACCCCCTGCGCGGTGGCGGGGGCGGCCGCCGCGGTGGGGGCCGTGGTGAGCGCCGCCGCGGCGGTCAGGCAGATCAGGGCGGCTGCGGCGGTGCGGGCGCGGACCGGGGACGCGGACGAGGGCATGGCGGGCTCCAGTGGTCAGGGGCCGGTGCGGACGGCGGGCACCACAGGCTGGTCCGCCCGCCCTGCCCCGCGGCAGTCGCACACCCCCGCGCGCGGACGCACCCCCGGGGGCGCACCCGGCCGGCGCGGCGGGGGAGCCGGGATCGAGGCGGGCTCTTACGCGGCCAGGGAGCCCTCTCCGTCCGCGTACCGCTTTCCCGGGCGGCAGCGGCGCCGGTAGTAGGCGCAGGTCAGCGCGAGCACCAGCGGGCCCCACAGCATCCCGGGGAAGACGCAGAGGCGGGCCAGTATCTCCCAGCCGCCGCTGCTGAAGGCGGCGCTGCCACCCACGCCGAACCAGCTCAGCGGCACAGGGGCCCAGAACGCCGTCGCGCCCAGGCCGCCGAGGACGGCGGGGATGATCACCGCGAAGGGGGCGAGGCGCCTGCCGCCGACGAACGGCAGCCAATCGGGGGCGACTTCGCCCCACCCGCGCACCAGGCTGAGCCCCGGTCAGCCCCCGGGACGAGGCGGCGAGAGGGAGCAGCGGTCCGGACACCACCCGGGCCCTCGTTCGCATGGCACCGCCCCGGAGGCCGCCCTCGCTCGGGCGGCTGTCCCTCGGCGACCTCCACCCGCTCCCGCCGTCCCGAGCCGCCCTCACCAGGCGCCGCGCCGGCCCGCCCGGTACGGGTCGCGGAGGCGCCGTACCAGGTCGCGCCGGAGTTCGCGGTCCTGGGCGCGCTCCACCGCCATGTCCAGCTGGACCACGTCCACCCCGGCGGCCCGCAGCACCCCGATGCGGTCGGCGACCGTCGCGGGGGAGCCGACGAACGCGGCGGCCAGCGAGCGGCGGACATAGGCCTCGGTCTGGCGGCGGCCGTGTGCCGGGTCGGAGCGGCCCCGCTCCCGGTCCCGGTCCAGCTGCACCGCACCGGTGAACCGGTCACCGCCGCCGTCCGCGGCCCCGGTGAGCCGCAGCGCCTCCCGGCCCAGCACCCGGGCCCGCTCCTGCGCGGCCTCGTCGTCCTTGCCCAGCACCAGGGTCAGATGGCGCCAGATCCGCAGCGGGCGGCCGTGCCGGGCGGCGGCCGCCCGCACCTCGGCGATCCGCCGCCGGGTGGCCGGGACCGGCAGCGCCGGCACCGCGTACACCTCGGCGTACCGCGCGGCCAGCTCCAGACCCTCCGGCGAGGAGCCGCCGAAACTGATCAGCTCCCCGCGCGGCTCGGGCACCAGCCCGCAGTACGCGTCCCGGACCGTGTAGAACTCCCCGTCGTGGTCGAAGGGTTCACGGGCGGCCAGGGTCCGGGTGAAGAGCGAGAGGTACTCGTCCGCGCGCCGGTAGCGGTCGGCCTTGCCGAGCACATCGCCGTCCCGCAGTACATCGGCGTCGCTCGACCCGACGATGACATGGGCGGCCGCCCGGCCCCCGGAGAGCCGGTCCAGGGTGGCCAGCGCCCGGGCGGCGGCGGTCGGCGCGGTCGTCCCGGCCCGGTGGGCCACCGCGATCCGCAGCCGGCTGGTGGCCGCCAGCGCCCAGGCGGCCACCAGCCAGGGGTCCGGCCAGGAGCTGGACTGCGTCACCAGCGCGCTGTCCAGGCCGTCCTCCTCGTTCTCCCGGGCGGTGCGCGCCACATACCCGGGGTCGGCGGCGCGCTCCCTCGGGTCCGGGGCGAACCGCAGCGCGCTGCGCTCCTCCGGGGTGTCCCCGGCGACCGGCGCCGCCCGCACCCCGCCGCGTATGTCCAGCTCCACGGTGGCCACCACCGGGCCTCAGGCGCCCGCGGGCCCCAGCCGGGCCAGGGTGTCCAGCACCCGGGCCCGGCTGACGAACACCTCGGGCGGCAGCGAGACATACAGCTGGATGGTGGTCACCCCGGGCCGGTGGTAGCGCAGGATGCGCTCCCGGCACTCCTCCGGGGAACCGCTGACGAACAGCCCGTCGACCACCTCGTCCGGCAGCGCCTTCTGCGCCCCCTCCGGGTCGCCGTCCGCCCACCGCTCATGGCACTCGCGCAGCAACTCCCCGTGCCCCAGCCACTCGTGGAACTTCCGGTACGGCTCCCGATTGAGGATCCAGGCGAGGAACGGCCGGGTGGCCCGGTGGGCATACCCGGTGTCCTCGGTGGGGCAGACGAACACCTTCACCACCAGCTCCTTGCCGGGCGGCTGCGGACCGACCGCGTCCAGCACCTTCGGCACGTCCTCCGGGAAGAGCAGATTGCTGATCGCCCCGTCCCCCTCGGTGAACCCCAGCCGCAGCATCCCGGGCCGCAGCGCGCCGAGGATCACCTTGACCGGCTCGCTCGGCGGATGCGGCAGCCGGTAGCCGGAGATGGAGAAGGTGTCGAAGTCGCCCGCCACATGCTCCCCGCGCAGCGCCCGGGTGAGGAAGCGCAGCACGTCCCGGGTCCGCTTGAACGGCTCGTCGAACGGGATGCCGTTGATGTCGGTGACATGCGCCGGCACCGACGCCCCGATGCCCAGCAGCAGCCGCCCAGGGGCCAGTTGGGCGAGGGTGGCGGCGGTCTGGGCGAGCACCGCGGGCCCCCGGGTGTGCACCGGCACGATGCCGGTGGCGATCCGCAGCGTCGGCGACCAGGCCGCGGTGGTGGCCAGCGGGGTGAAGGCGTCGGTGCCGCCGCCCTCCGCGCTCCACACGTCGGTGTAGCCGAGGTCGGGCAGCCGGTCCACGATGAAGCGGTGCCGGTCGATGGTGAGTCCGGGCAGCGGCAGGGTGACCCCCCACTTGGGCGGGTCGGCCGGTCCGGGATGGGCGAGGTGGTGCGGGGGCGCGCTCATGGCGGCGTCCTTTCCAGGAGGGGCCAGGGGGCGGAGGTCAGGAGCCGACCGAGACGCCGGTGAGGTCCAGGAACCAGGACTGCGGCTGCACCAGCCCCTTGACCTGCGGGGCCAGCGCGCGCGGGTTGCGGTCGTTGACCACGAACAGCCAGGGCGCGTCCTCGGTCACCAGCGACAGCGCCTCGCGGTAGTCGGCCCGGCGCCGCTCCCGGTCGGGCGAGGCGGAGGCGGAGGCCAGCAGCGCGTCCACCTTCCTGTTGCTGTAGCCGCCGGTCCAGAACGGGCTGCCGGTGCCGATGAACAGCGGCAGCAGCGCCTCCGACTGGAAGAGCGTGGTGGACTGCGCGATGGCCTGCGAGCCGAGCGCCACCTTGCCCTTGGCCTCGGCGCTGATCAGCGTGGTCCAGTCGGTGGTCCGGATCTCGGCCCGGATGCCGACCGCGGCCAGGTCGCGCTGGACCGCCTCGGCGATGGGCACCGGCAGCAGATTGCCCGAGCCGCCGGTCGGCACGGTCACCGAGGTGCTGAACCCCTTGGCGTGCCCGGCCTCGGCGAGCAGCCTGCGGGCCTTGTCCGGGTCGTAGCCGTAGGTGTCGCCGGCCTTGTCGTAGGCGAAGGTCGCGCGGGGCGCGGCCTGGTGGGCCGGGTCGGCGGTGCCGTGCAGCAGGTTCTTCGCGATGGCGTCCCGGTTGATCGCGTAGTTGGCGGCCCGCCGGACCCGGGCGTCCTTCCAGGGGCCCTTGGTGGTGTCCAGGATCCAGTACCAGAGGTGGTCGTAGCTGTTGGTGGCGATGGTCGCCCCGTCCGCGCGCAGCGAGGCGATGTCGTCGGGGTTGGGGTACTCGATCCAGTTGACGTCGCCCGAGCGCAGCGCCGCGGTGCGGGCCGCGGCGTCCGGCAGCGCGGTCACCACCAGCCGCTGAAGCTTCGGCGCGCCGCGCCAGTAGGCCTTGTTGGCCTTCAGCTCGACGCGCTGGCCCTCCCGCTGGGAGACGAAGGAGAACGGCCCGGTGCCCACCGGCTTGCGGGCGAAGTCCTTGGTCCCGGTCTTCCTGATCGCGTCCGGGCTGGCGATGAGCACATGGGCCAGGTCCTCGGGGAAGTGGCCGTTCGGCTCGGCGGTGACCAGCTCGACCCGGTCGCCGCCGAGCGCCCGGTAGCTCTTGATGCCTCCCGCGTACTCGCCCGCGGCCGCCCCCAGCGCCTCGGTCCAGTAGGCGCTCTTCTCGTTCAGGTAGCGGTCCAGGTTGAACACCACCGCCGCCGCGTCGAACGGGGTCCCGTCCTGGAACTCCACCCCGTCCCGCAGCTCGAAGGTCCAGGTGCGGCGGTCCTCGGCGACCTTCCAGGAGGTGGCCAGCGCCCCGGTGATCTCCGGCGGCGCGTCGCCTCCGGAGAGGTCGTAGCGGGTCAGGCCCTCGTAAATCTGGAAGCTGACCAGGCGCTTGCCCTCGAACCCGGCACCGCCGATCACGGTGTCGGTGTTGGGGAGCTTCCCGGTGGCCCCGATGACCAGGGTGCCGCCCTTGGCCGCCCCGTCCGAGGCCGCCGTACCGGACGGGCCGCAGCCGGAGGCGGTCAGCAGAAGGGCGGCGGCGGCCGGCAGCGCGGCGAGCCGGGGGGATCGGCGGTGGTGCGTCATGGCGGTTCCTCGATCGGGGTCGTGGGTGTTACGGGGATGGGATGGTGTCGCCGGGAAGGGGCCGCCCGGAGGCGGCGGCCAGCAGGGCCCGGGTGTACGGGTGGGCGGGGGCGTCGAAGACCCGGGCCGACGGCCCCTCCTCGACCACCCGGCCGTGCCGCAGCACCACCACCCGGTCGGCGATCCTGGCCACCACGGCCAGGTCATGGGTGATGAACAGATAGCCGAGGCCGGTCCGTTCGCGCAGCTCCACCAGCAGGTCCAGCACCCGGTCCCGGGTGTCCGGGTCCAGTGCGGAGGTCGGCTCGTCGCAGACCACCAGCGCGGGGCCGGTGGCCAGGGCCCGGGCGATGGCCACCCGCTGGAGTTGCCCGCCGGACAGCCCGCTCGGCCGCCGCCGGGCCAGCCCCGGGGCGAGTCCGACCGAGTGCAGCAACTCGGCCACCCGGTCCCGTCGTTCGGCTCGCGGCACGCCGTGCGCCCGCAGGCTGAACGCGATCGCCTCGCCGGCCGGCAGCGCCGGATTGAGCGAGCCGCCGGGGTGCTGCGGCACGAACTGGAGCCGCGCCCGCACCGCCCGCCCGCCCCGGCCGCGCAGCCGGTACGGATCGGCGCTCGCGAACCGGACGGTGCCGGTGTCCGGGGCCAGCAGCCCCAGCGCCAGCCGGGCCAGCGTGGACTTGCCCGAACCGGACTCGCCGACCAGCCCCACCGTCTCCCCGGCCGCCACCCCGAGCGTCACCCCGTCCACGGCGGGCCCATGGGCGCCGAAGGACTTGGTGACCCGGTTGAGGTGGAGGAGCGCAGGGCTGTCGGACGGATGCGGTCCGGGCCCGGCGGAATGCTCCGGTACGGGGACGGGGACGGGGACGAGGGCGGGATGCGGTACGGGGGAGGAGGGCCGGTGCGGTACGCGCCCGGGGAGCCCGTCGTGTACGGGTACGGGGGCGCCGACCGGGTCGGACGCGGGGGCGCCGGGCGGGTCGGGCGCGGCGTTCCGATGCCGTACGGGCGCTGGGGCGCCGGGTACGGGGCCCCGACTCCGTACGGGCGCGGGTGCCCCGCCCTCGTACGGCAGCGGCTTGCCCCGGCTCGGGCTCGGGCTCATCGGGCCGCCTCCTTCGCGACGGGCGGGTCCTCGGCGTACGGGTCATGTGCTCCACGCCCGGCGGAGGAGGACGTGGCGGTGTACGGGCCCCCGGCGCCCGGGCCCTCGTGACGCGGGCCTCCGCCGCCCGGGCCCCCGCCTCCCGGCCCCCCGCCGCCCGGTCCCTCGACCCGTGGGCCCCCGCCGCCCTGGCCGCTCGTCGGCACATGCGGAAACTCCGGGGCCGCGCCCAGCACCTGGCTCGCCGGGCCGGTCGTGGTGAGGCGGCCGGCGGAGAGTACCGCCACCTCGCCGCCCGCCCGGCGGGCCACGTCCAGGTCGTGGGTGACCAGCAGCAGGGCGGTGCCCTGGGTGTCCCGTAGCCGGGCGAACAGCTCCAGCACCCGGGCCCGCAGCAGGACGTCCAGCGCGGTGGTCGGCTCGTCGGCGACCAGCAGCGCGGGACGGCAGGCCACCGCGAGGGCGATGGCCGCCCGTTGCCGCTGCCCGCCGGAGAGCTGGTGCGGAAGGCTCGCCGCCACCCGCTCCGGATCGGCCACCCCGGCCGCCTCCAGCAGCGCGGGCACCGCCGCCCGGGCCGCCCGCCGCCCGGCCGCCTCGCCATGGCGCCGCAGCACCTCGGCGATCTGGCGGCCCACCGTACGCAGCGGATCCAGCGAGGCGGTGGGGTCCTGGGCGACGTAGCCGATCCGGCGGCCCCGGATCCGGCCGAGCGCCCGCTCCCCGGCGCCCACCAGCTCGGCACCCTCGAAGAGGACCGAACCGGAGGTCCGGGTGGCGCGCCGGGCCAGCCCCAGCACCGCGCGGGCCACCGTGCTCTTGCCGCTGCCGGACTCCCCGAGCAGCACCAGCGTCCCGGCCGCCGGCAGCGCGAGCGAGACCCCGTCCACCGCCCGGACCGTGCCGCCGGGCCCCTGGTGCTCCACCGTCAGACCGCTGATCCTCAGCAGGCTCATCGCAGCTCCTCCCGTACCCCGACGCGCCGCCGCAGCGCCTCGCCGAGCGCGTTGAACACCACCGAGACCGCGAGGATCGCCAGCGCGGGCAGCACCGCCAGCTCCGGCCGGGTCAGCAGCGCGGGCCGCAACTCGTCGAGCATCGCGCCCCATTCGGGGGCCGGCGGGGCGACGCCCAGACCGAGGAACGACAGCCCCGCCGCGTACACCACGGCCAGCCCCACCAGCGAGGAGGCGTAGGCGAGCACCACCGGCGCCACCACCGGCAGCACCTGCCGCACCGCGACGGCGCCCCGCCCGGCGCCGCTCACCCGGGCCGCCTCCAGATACTCGGCGGCGCGGATCCGCCGCACCTCGGTGTGCGCCACCCGGGTGACCGCCGGGGTCAGCACCACCGACAGCGACAGCACGGTGGCGGTCAGCCCGGGCGTCAGCACGGTGGCCACCGCGATCGCCAGCAGGATGCCGGGGAACGCGTACAGCACGTCCAGCGAGCGCAACAGGGCCTGCTCGGTGGCCCGGCCGCCCAGCCCGGCGGCGATGCCCAGCGCCGTACCGAGGACGGTGGCCGCCAGCACCGGCAGCAGGCCGCCCACCAGCGACGGACGGGCGCCCAGCAGCAGCCGGCTGAGCAGGTCGCGCCCCTGGCCGTCGGTGCCCAGCGGGTGGCCGGGGGCGCCCGGGCCCAGCAGCCGCCCGGTCAGCGAGCCGTCCGCCGCCCCGTGGGGCGCGAGCAGCGGCGCCGCGGTGGCCACCACCAGCAGCAGCACCGCCAGCGCGGCCGGCACCGCGAGCGCCGCGCCGGGCCACCGGACCGGTCGGCGGCGGGGCGTCACGGCCGGAACGGGGCGGTCGAGCGGGGGATCGAGGACAGGGACGGCCATCTCAGCCCCGCACCCGGGGGTCGATCCAGGCGTGCGCGGTGTCCACCAGGATGTTGATGCCGACGAAGGCCACCGCCACCACCAGCACCCCGCCCTGCACCAGCGGCAGGTCCCGGGCGGCCAGCGCGTCGTACAGCAGCCGTCCCAGTCCCGGCCAGGCGAACAGGGTCTCCACGAACACGACTCCTTCGAGCAGATAGGCCAGTTGCAGCCCGGCGATGGTCAGCAGCGCGGGCGAGGCGTTGTGCGCGCAGTGCCGCCACACGGCGAGCCGGCCCAGGCCCCGGGCGCGCAGCGCGTCCGCCAGCTCCCCGGCGAGCACCGAGGCCAGCGCGGCCCGGAACACCCGGGCGGTCAGCCCCAGCGGCACCAGCGCGGCCGCCACCGCGGGCAGCACCAGATGGGAGAGCAGATCACCCGGACCGCCCGCGCCGAACGCGGAGTGGGTGCCGCCCGCCGGGAACCAGCGCAGCTTCACCGCGAACACCGCGATGAGCAGCAGCGCCACCGAATACTGCGGCGCCGAGATCGACAGCGTGGACAGCGCCCCGCACAGCCGGCCGAGCGGGCTCTCCGGCCGGGTCGCGCCCGCCGCGCCCAGCAGCACCCCGGCGACCAGCACCAGGACGAACGCGGCCCCGGTCAGCAGCAGGGTCTGCCCCAGCGCCGGGGCCAGCAGCTCGGTCACCGGCCGCTGCCCGGCCACCGACACCCCCAGGTCGCCGGTGGCCGCGTGCCCCAGCCAGGTCAGATAGCGCACCGGCAACGGCTCGTCCAGGCCCAGCCGTTCGGCCAGCGCCGCCCGTGCCTCGGCGGGCGCCCCCGGCCCCAGGAACACGCTCACCGGGTCGCCCGGCACCAGGGCCACCGTGGCGTACACCACCGCCGTGACGCCCAGCAGCGTCGGCACCGCGAGCCCGAGCCGGCGCAGCAGGAACCGGCCGATGCCGCCCTCGCCGAGGGCCCGGGCGCTGACCCGGGCGCCGGCGGGGCGGCGCACCGGCGGTGCGGTGGCGGCGGACATACACGGTCCTTCCGGAGAGGGCGAGGGGGCGAGGGGGCGTTGGGCGGCCGGGTGGCGGCGATACGCACAGGGGCCGGGACGGGCGCCCGGCGCGGCGGAGGCCGACGGCGCCTCCGGGACCGGGCGGGCGGCCACCGGGTGAGGCACCGGGCGGCGGCCGGACCGCGACGGGGCCGCGGCAGGGCACCCGCCCGGTGCGTACCGGCCACGGGCCGCCCGGCGACGAGTGCGGCGGGCCGTGGGACGAAGAGTGCGGTCCCGGGGCCCGGTCCAGCCAGTCAGGCGTTGATGCTGATACTCCGGGTCATAGGACCGGCGCCACCGGGCAGCGCCGGACCCCCTCCCCGTACGGGGAGGACCGTCTTGACCCCCTCAATGGCTCAAATTAGGCTGCTCATATGGCATATCGGCGGACCGACTTCACCCTGGTCGGGATCGGCGGCTCCTGGCACCGCAGGTGCTTCGACGAGCTGTGTCTCCGCGCGCCGGGCGCCGAGTGACCGTCCGTCACCCGATGAGGTGACCGGAACAGCCGTCACCGGGCAGCGCCCCCTCTCCTCCACCACCCTGGCCGCCCAGCCCGCCCGCGCGCGCGGCGGCGGCACGCATTCCTCCGAGGGGAAACGCACCATGCCGTACACCCGCCGTACCCTCCGCCCGGCCGGAGGCGCCCCATGGGAGCGCTGACCGGACTGCCGGGCCATGGCACCGACCGGGCGAGACCCCAGCCCGGCCCGCCCGTCATCCGCAGGACCGCGGCGCCCGCCACCGTGCGCGCCCTGCACACCGAGATCGACAACCCGCTCGACCTGGTCGCCGGCCACCATCTGCTGCGCGAGCCCTGGGGAGCCGCCGCGACCCCGGCTCCGACCGCGCCCGCCCCCTGCCCCTGCGACCACCCGGTGTGCCGGACCGCCGCCCCGCAGAGCGACCCGGTCCGGGTCTTCCTGGTGCTCCGCCAGCGGGTCGCCGGGGCCGGGCTGCGCTCCCTGCTCGCCGCCGTCCCCGACTTCGCCGTGGTGGGCAGCGCCACCGAGCCGGACGGCGCGCTCGGCGCGGTCCGCCGGGTCCGGCCGGACGTCATCCTGCTCGGCACCGGCCCCGACCTCGGCACCGATCTCTCGGCCGTGACCCGGCTGCGCGCCCCGGGGGCCGCCCCGGGCGCCCGGGTGCTGCTGCTGCGCCGCGCCGAGTCCACCGCCGAGGCGGCCCGGATGCTGCTGGCCGGCGCGGGCGGCTGCTTCCCGCTCGACCTGGACGAGGACCAGATCGCCGGAGCGGTGGCGCTCGCCGCGGCCGGCGGCACCGTCTTCCTCCCCGCGCCGCCGCCGGCCCGGCTGCCCGCCGCCGGACTCGACCGGGAGGCCACCGAGCCGCAGCCCCAGCAGGCCGGGCTCACCGACCGCGAACGGCAGGTGCTCACCCAGCTCGGCCGGGGTCTCAGCAACGCCGAGATCGGGCGCGAACTCGCCCTCGCCGAGGCCACCGTGAAGAAGCACCTCACCCAGGCCATGCGCAAGACCGGCCAGCCCGACCGCCTCCGCGCCGCCCTCTACGCCGTCCGCCACGGCCTGGCCGGCTGACCGCCGCACCCTCCGCGAATCCACAGATCCGCAGATCCTCCGCAATTCCGCAGTTCCACAGATCCGCAGTCCCGCAGGGCGGGCCCCAGCATCGGGGCCCGCCCCGTGCCGTCTCCGCGACCCGCCGCTGACCTGCGGGGGCGACCTTCGGAGCATCCGGGGGCGCTGTTCGTCGCCCCGGACGGCTCCGAACGGAGGTTCCGGGCCCGTACACCCGCTCCCTAGCGTGAACGCGAGAACCGGAAGCCGGAGCCGGAGCCGCCGCGGAGCGGCACCCCCGTACCGCGCCCCGGCCCCTCCCCACCACCACCCCGCGGAGCAGAGCCCCGAGGAGCTTCGATGAGCGATGGGCACGACCCCTCCCAGCGGCCCCTTGCCGGGCCCCCGCGCACGGCCCTGCTGATGGCCCCGCCGACCGGGTGCGGCCCGGCCGCCTCCGCCCCGCCCAGATCCCCGTACCGGGCCATGCCGCCCACCGAGCGGTCCGCCCTGTGGCGGCAGCGGCTGCACGAGGCCGAGGCGGGGCTCACCCGCTATCTGGTCTCCCGGGGCGACGAGGTCCGGCTGACCGAGTGGTTCGCCCTGCAGGCCGAGATCTTCGCCGACCTCCCCGAGGACGGCGCCGGACCGGAAGCGTGGCAGCGGATCTTCTTCCGCGGCCAGGCCCTGATGGAGCGCTTCCTGGTCCACCGCTACGGCGAGGCCGTCCTCGCCGACTGGGCCCGCTCCAACGCCGAGGTGCACCGCGAGGTGGAACCCGACCACGGCCGGGGCGCCGCCGACACCGTGCACCGGATCGCCCGCCAGGCCGAACTGTACGGATCGGAGTACGAGTTCGACGACGAGCAGCCGCCCGCCGCCGACCGGGCCGCGGTCACCATCACCCACTGCGCCATCTGGGACTACCGCGAGCAGGCCCGCCGTACCGGGGTCCGGCTCACCCTCGCCTCCCCGTGCACCTACTGCACCGAGGCGCTGTCGGCCAACATCCGCGCCAAGGGCTACACCCCGGCGCACCGGCTGATCGCCGGACCCACCGGGCACGGCTGCCGCTGGGAGGCCGCCGACCCCGGTACCGGTGCCGACACCCCCGAGGAGGCCTGAGATGTGCGGGATCACCGGCTGGATCGACTTCACCCGCGACCTGCGCCAGGAGCACGCGACGGTACGGGAGATGACCGCCACCCTGGCCTGCCGGGGCCCGGACTCCGACGGCGTCTGGCTCTCCCGGCGGGCCGCCCTCGGCCACCGGCGGCTCGCCGTGATCGACGTGGAGGGCGGCGCCCAGCCGCTCACCGGCGGGGACCCCGGCACCGACCGCGCCGCCGCCGACCGCGCCGCCGCCGTGCTCGCCTACAACGGCGAGCTCTACAACCACCAGGAGCTACGCGGCCGACTCACCGCCCTCGGGCACCGGTTCCGCACCCGCTCCGACACCGAGGTGGTGCTCCGCGCCCATCTGGAGTGGGGGAGCGAGGCGCCCCGGCGGTTCGACGGGATCTTCGCCTACGCCGTCTGGGACGAGCGTCAGGGCGAACTCACCCTGGTCCGCGACCATCTGGGCATCAAGCCGCTGTACTGGCACGCCTACCCGGGCGGTCTGCTGTTCGGCTCCGAGCCCAAGGCGCTGCTCGCCAACCCGCTGTTCCGGGCCGAGCTGGACGCCGAGGGGATCGCCGAGCTGTTCGCGCTGCCCGCCGCCCCCACCCCCGGGCACGGAGTGCTGTACGGGCTGCGCGAGGTGCGCCCCGGCCGGCTGCTGCGGGTCACGGCGGCCGGGCTCCGCGAGGAGCGCCACTGGACCCTGGAGTCCCGGCCGCACACCGACGACGAGGACACCACCCGCCGGACCGTGCGTACCCTGCTCGCCGAGGCGGTGGAACGCCAGCTGGTCAGCGACGTCCCGCTGTGCAGCCTGCTCTCCGGCGGCGTGGACTCCAGCGCCGTCACCGCGCTCGCCGCGCGGGCCCGCCAGCGCGCCGGGCAGGGCAAGGTGACCACGTACTCGGTGGACTTTCCCGGCAGTTCGGAGCGCGCGCCGGACGACTGGCGCACCGCCCATGACGCCCCGTTCGCCCGCGCCGCCGCCGACCACATCGGCACCCTGCACACCAGCGTCATCGTGCCCGACGACGATCTGCTGCCGGCCCGCGACGCCGTGCTGCGCGCCCGCGACCGGCCCGGCTGGGGCGAGATGGACGCCTCCCTGCACCTGCTCTTCCGCGAGGTGCGGCGCCGCTCCACGGTCGCCCTCTCCGGTGAGGCGGCCGACGAACTCTTCGGCGGCTACCCGTACTTCCACGACCCCGCCGCGCTCGCCGCGCCCGCCTTCCCCTGGCTGCACGGGCGCACCACCCCGGCCGCGCTGCTCCGCCCGGACGTCGCCGAGCGGGTCCGGCCCGAGGAGTACGCGGCCGACGCCTACACCACCGCGCTCGCCGAAACCCCCCGGCTGGACGGCGAGTCGGGGCACGACCGCCGCATCCGTGAGATCTTCCACCTGGCCCTGACCCGCTGGCTGCCGCCGCTGCTGGACCGGGTGGACCGGGTCAGCATGTCCGTGGGCCTGGAGGTCCGCGTACCGTTCTGCGACCCCCGGCTGGTCTCCTACCTGTGGAACGTGCCCTGGTCGCTGAAGGCGCCCGGCGGCCGGCCCAAGGGGCTGCTCCGGGACGCGGTACGCGATCTGCTGCCGCCCTCGGTGGCCGACCGGCCCAAGAGCGGCTACCCCTCCACCCCGGCGGTCCGCTACACCGAGGTGCTCACCGAGCGCGCCCACGCCCTGCTCGCCGACCCGGCCGCGCCCGTCTTCGACCTGGTCGACCGGACCGCGGTCCGCCGCGCCCTCGCCGAGGGCCGCCCGCTGCCCAGCCCGCGCACCGCCCCCAACCCGGTCGGCGGCCTGGACCACCTGGTCCAGCTCGACGAGTGGCTGCGCGCCTACCGCGTGGGCCTGCGATGAGCCCAGCCGCCGGCGCGCCCGGCCACCTCCCCGGCGCCCCCGGCCCGGACCTCTTCCGCCGCACCGCCCGGGCCTGGAGCACCGGGGTCGCGCTGCTCACCGCCGGGGAGGGCGAGGAGGTGTACGCCAAGACGGTGTCCTCGCTGGTCACGCTCTCCCTGGACCCGCCGCTGGTGAGCGTCGCCGTGGACCGGCGCAGCCCCCTGGCGGAGGCGGTGCGCCGCACCGGGCGGTACGCGGTGAGTGTGCTCGCCGCCCATCAGGAGCCGCTGGCCCGGCGGTTCGCCGCCCGGGGGGCCGGGCGGGCGCGGGGCTGCTTCCCCGGCGTACCGCTCACCCCACTGGCCACCGGCGCGCCGGTCCTCGCCGACTGCCCCGGCTGGTTCGACTGCCGGCTGGACGGCGTCCTCGGCGGCGGCGACCACCTGCTGCTGGTGGGCCGGGTCGCGGCGGCCGGCGGCGACGGGGGAGAGCCGCTGCTCTACCACGCCGGCCGCTACCGCACCCTGCGCCCGGCCGCCCCCACGCCCCTGTCCGTTCCGACCACCACCGCTACGGGAGCCCGCGCATGACCCTGCTCACCGGTGACCGCTACCGGGCCTCGCTGGACGACGGCCGAGAGCTCTACCTCGACGGCGACCGCGTCACCGACCCGGCCCGCCACCCCGCCTTCGCCCCGGCCGCCCGCGAACTGGCCCGCCAACTCGACCTCCAGCACGACCCCGAGCACCGGGAGCTGCTCACCTGGAAGGACCCGGCCACCGGCCACCGCCTCGCCCGCGCCCACCAGCCCACCCGCACCCCGGAGGAGCTGAGGGTCCAGCGGCGCAGCGCCGAGTTCTGGCACGCCCAGTCCTTCGGCCAGCACGGCCGCTCACCCGCCTTCATGGCCTCCATCGCCCTCGGCGTGTACGACTTCCGGCACCGACTGGCTGCCGGCCGCCCCGAGTTCGGGGCCAACGCCGAGGCCTGGTACCGCCATGTCGCCGAGAACGACCTGGTCCTCTCGCACGCCCTGGGCGACCCGCAGGTCGACCGCTCCGCCGACCCGGTGGACGACCCCGACCTCGCCCTGCGGGTGCTCTCCGAGGACGACCGGGGCATCGTGGTGCGCGGCGCCAAGCAGCTCACCACCCTCGCCCCGCTCGCCCACGAGGTGCTGGTCTACCTCTCGGCCTCCTTCACCCAGGGCCGCGGGGAGCAGTTCGTCGTCTGGTTCGCGCTGCCGCTCAACGCCCCCGGGCTGATCACCCTGTGCCGCGAACCGCTCGGCAGCGAACCCTGGGGCCACGGCCATCCGCTCGGCGCCCGCTTCGACGAGCAGGACGCCATGCTCTTCTTCGACGACGTCCTCGTCCCCTGGGACCGGGTCTTCCTGCTGCGCGACGCCGACCTGGCCCGCGAGGGACTGGGCCGGATCAACGCCTGGAGCGCGTACATCGGCCACATCCGCTTCCGCGAACGGCTGCGCACCCTGCTGGCCACCGCCACCCTGGTCGCCGAGTCCATCGGCGTGGACGGCTTCCGCAACGTCCAGGAGGACCTGGGCCGGCTAGCCGGCTACGCGGAGATGGCCGAGTACTTCCTGGACGCCGCCGAGGCCCGGGCCCGCCGCACCGACAGCGGGCTGCTCGCCCCCGGCGACACCGCCGCCAGCCGCGTCTGGTCCGCCGAGGTGGCCGGGGAAGCGGTGGGGATCGTCCGCCGCATCGGCGCCTCCGGACTGCTGATGCAGCCCACCGAGAAGGATCTCGCCCACCCCCGGCTCCGCCCGCACCTGGACCGCTACATGCGCGGCCGAGGGGTGGACGCCGACTACAAGTCCCGGCTGTTCCGGCTCGCCTGGGAGCTGACCGGCGACGGCTTCGGGCAGCGCCAGGACCTCTACGAGTACGTCCACCGGGGCGACCTGACCCGCAACCGCATCAACGTCTTCAAGCGCTACGACAACAGCGAGGCCCGCGCCAGGCTCACCGGCCTCCTCGGCGGCGCCCCGCACGAGGAGGCAGCACGATGACCGCCGCACCCGACGTCCAGACCCAGGCCCGGCGGCTGGCCGGATACGCCGACGCCAGCCGGCTGCGCCAGGAGCACGACCGCGACTGGGTGCTGGACCGGATACCCGGCGCACCGGCCACCCTGTTCGACCTCGGCAGCGGCATCGGCCAGCTGCTCGACACCGCCCTGGACCGCTTCCCCTCGCTCACCCGCGCCGTCGGCCTGGAACGCTCCCCGCACCGGATCGCCGAGGCCGAGGAACGGCTCGCCCGGCACGGCGCCCGGGTCGAACTGCGCCCCACCGACCTCACCCGGCCCGCCCCGCTGCCCTACCGCGCGGACGTGGTCACCATGACCTCCGTACTGCACTGGCTCTACCCGGTGGAGGAGCGGATCCTCAGCTGGGTCGCCGAACACCTCGCTCCCCGGGGCCGGTTCCTGCTGACCACCTACCACCCGGACCGCGACGAGCACGGCTTCGGCGGCGAGGACGACATCGTCCGCGCGGCGCTCGGCGAACTGGGGCTGCGCCCCGGCACCGTACCCGGTCTCTTCCGGGCCGGCGGGGTGGTCCCGATCGGCACCCGGACCCGCACCACCGACGACCTCGGGCACCTGCTGGCCCGCCACTTCACCGTCGCCGCCGTGGACGAGCGGGACGCCGTGGTCACCGCCGACTCCGCCGAGCGCTACACCCACTTCCACGCGGCGACCTTCGGCGACTACTACGGCCGGCTGGTCGAACCCGCCCGCCGCCCCGACTTCTACCGGGCCGTCGGCGAGGTGGCCGCCCGCCGCCAGGAGCAGCGCGGGCACATCAGCTCCATGCCGGTGCGGCTCTGGCAGCTGGCCCCCGCCGACTGAACCGGCCGCCTACGCTGAGGAGCCGAACGCCCGCGCCGGACCGGGGCACGGCGGCCGCATCCCACGGGGGCGGCCGCCGCCTCGCGGCCCGGGCCCCGCCCATTGCGCACCGAGGAGCCACCACCGATGCCACCTCCCACCGCCGGCGCCGAACTCGGCGCCTTTCTGCGCGCCCACCGCGAACTGCTCAAGCCCGCCGACGTGGGCCTGGTGCCCACCGCCCGCCGGCGGACCCCCGGGCTGCGCCGCGAGGAGGTGGCCTCGCTCTCCGGGGTGGGCCTCGCCTGGTACACCTGGCTGGAGCAGGGCCGGGTCACCGCCTCCCGGCAGGTCCTGGAG
This sequence comes from Streptomyces lichenis, assembly GCF_023218175.1. Taxonomy (GTDB): domain Bacteria; phylum Actinomycetota; class Actinomycetes; order Streptomycetales; family Streptomycetaceae; genus Streptomyces; species Streptomyces lichenis. Next base: position 73,797 of record NZ_JALPTH010000007.1, read on the forward strand.
GCGGTCGCCCGGGCGCTGCGGCTGGACGCCGCCGGACTGCGGCACGCCCTGCGGCTGGCCGGCTACCACGAGAGCGCCGCCACCGCCGGTGACGGCCACCGCTCGGCGCTGGCCGCCGCGGTCCGCCCGGTGCTGGACTCCTGGCCGGCCAGCCCCGCCGTGCTGGTGGACCGCTACTTCGACCTGCTCGCCTGGAACGCCCCCTGGACCGCGCTGTGGGGCGACCCGGACACGGTCCCCGCCGAACGCCGCAACCTGATGTGGCTGATGGCCGCCGACCGCCGGCTGCGCCGGGTGCTGCACGACTGGGAGCCGCTGGCGATGAACGTCTTCCAGCACTTCCGCGCCCAGGCCGGGCCCGCCCTCGCCGACCCGCGCACCAGCGAGGTCTACCGCCACCTCGGCGAGGACGTGCCGGAGCTCAGCCACTGGTGGGGCTGCCACTCGGTGGCCGAGCTCACCGCCCGCGGCGTCACCGTGGAGCCGGACGAGGGCCGGCGCATCTCGCTGGCGCTCTCCTCCTTCCACCCGGTGGACGACCCCACCGCACTGGTGCTGCTGTTCACCCCCGGCACCGAGGAGGACCGCACGGCGATGGCCCGCCTCGCCCAGGGGGCGCCGCGGGCCGTGCCGGTGGGCTGACCCCGCCCCCGGTCAGCCGGCCGCCGGATCGACGCCGCTCACCGGCTCCGGGCCGGTCGGCTCCGGGCCGGCGGCCGGGGCCGACCCGCGCCGCAGCCCGGTGCTGAGCAGCAGCCCGCCCAGCGCGGCGACCACCGCCAGGGCCACCCCGATCACCAGCGTGCCGGTGGCCACCGCGGTGAACGCGCCGACCGCCCAGGCGCCGACGCCGGTCCCCGCGTACATGGTGGAGGTCAGCCAGGCGCTGGAGGTGGCCCGCAGCTCCGGTGCCGCGGTCCCGGCCAGCGTCTGCTGGTCCGTCACGAAGCCGCCGCTGGCGACGAACCAGACGACCACCCCGGCCAGTGCCAGGACCAGCCCCGGCCCGGTGGCGGCCAGCGCCACGCCCACCGCGAGCAGCACCCCCCACACCGCGAGCAGCGGCAGGTCGGTCCGGCCGGCCGCCCTGGCCCGGTCGCCGAGCCGGCCGCCCAGCAGCGAACCCGCCACACTTCCGGCGCCCACCAGCACACCGACCAGCCCCAGCGCCTCCACCGACAGCCCGAACCGGGCCACCAGCAGCGCGCCCAGGAAGGTGTACGCGCCGAGGTTGGCCGCGTGGAAGGCGGTGTTCACCAGCAGGGCGTTGCGCAGCGACGGCACGCCCCAGGCGGCCACCACCCCCTTGACGGCGCCCGCCCCGCCGAAGCCTCCGGGCGCGGCCGCGGTGGGCGCCACCTGGCGCAGCAGCAGCGGTACGGCGGCCAGGGTGCCCAGCGCCAGCGCCCAGAACGCCGAGCGCCACCCGGCCGCCCCGGCCAGCAGCGCGCCCAGCGGCACCCCGATCACCTGGCCCAGCGAGAACAGCGCCATGCCCAGGCCCAGGGCCCGGCCGCGCACCCGGTCCGGGGCGGTCTCCGCGATATGCGCCCAGATCGCCGGACCGGCCGCCGCGGCCGCCAGGCCCGCCACCGCGCGGGACACCACCAGCAGCGCCAGCCCGCCGGAGAGCGCGGCCGCCGCGTTGGACACCAGGAACAGCACGGTCCCGGCCAGCAGCGCCCGGCGCCGCCCGAACCGGTCGCTGAGCAGCCCGAGGAACGGCGCGGTCACCGCGTACGCCAGCACGTACGCGGTGACACTGGAGGCGGCGGCCGCCTCGCTCACCCCGATGTCATCGGAGATGGTCGGCAGCAGCGGGGAGACCAGGAAGGTCTCGGTACCGAAGAGGAACAGCAGCGTGAACACGCCCGCATAGCGCAGCCGGTCCCACCCCTGCCGGGCCTCGGCCGGGGGGCCGGTCTGGTCGGCGGGGGCGTCGGAGATGCCGCTCACGCGGATCACCACCTTGTCGAGCGTCGGGGAGCCGGAGACCGCCGTCCGCGCGGGAAGCCGCGGACCCGCCGGGCGGGAGCAGGTGGACGGCTCCGGCGGGAGGTCGGGGCCGCCCGGCCCGCCCAGCGTGGTCCCGGGCCGGGCGGGGCAGCCAGACAGGCGTTGATGCTGTGACCCCCGCTCATAGGGTCGGACCGGGCCCCGGTGCACGGCTCGACCACCCCGCACGGCAGGTCAGCCGGCGTACGGGGGAGCGCGGAGGACAGGCGCCGGGTCCCGTATGGCGAGACCGGGTGGTCCACCATGCGGATGACGGTTGTGGGGGAGGAGGCCTTCCGGCCAGGATGCGGCCATGGCCTCCGCCCTTGTCTCCCGTCGCCACGTGGATCTGCTGCGTGTGTCGACGATGCTGTGTCGGGCCGCCCGAGCGATCTGATCCGCTCCTGACGGGCGGGCCGCCCGCTGTCCGCGCCGCCCGGTCACCCGTCTTCTCTCCCTCCTTCCCTGATCACCGCCGTCCCCGGTCCCGCCCGGGCGCCGCCGCGCGCCCTTTGGCCGGCCCGGGGCCGGGCGCGCCGCCCTGACGAGGTGTCATGTCTGCATCCCCTCCGCTGCTCCACTGGTTCCTGCCCACCGGCGGAGACGGCCGCGACCCCGGCGGGGTCACCGCCGCCCAGGCCAGGACCTCCGCGGCCACCCGCCGCCCGGCCGGTCTGGACTACCTCGGCCAGGTGGCCCGCGCCGCCGAACTCGCCGGATTCCACTCCCTGCTGACCCCGGTGGGCCTCGGCTGCGTCGACCCCTGGGTGCTCACCTCCGCGCTGGCCGCCCGTACCGAGCGGATCGGCTTCCTGGTCGCCTTCCGCGCCGGGCTGGCCGGGGCCACCCTGCTCGCCCAGCAGGCCGACACCTTCCGCCGGCTGCACGGCGGGCGGATCGCCCTCAACGTGGTCACCGGCGGCGACCCGGTGGAGCAGCGCGCCTACGGCGACCGGCTCGACCACGACCAGCGCTACGCCCGCACCGACGAGGTGATGGCCGTACTGCGCGACCTCCTCGACGGCCGGCGGGTCGACCACCACGGCGCCCATCTCGACATCGAGGGCGCCGAACTGCACCGGCCGGCCGTGGAGTCACCCGTGCCGCTCTACTTCGGCGGCGCCTCCCCGGCCGCTGAGGAGGTGGCCGCCCGCCGGGCCGACGTCCAGCTCTTCTGGGGCGAGCCCCCGGCCGCGATCGCCGAGCGGATCGCCCGGCTGCGCTCCCGCGCCCCGCGACTGCGCTACGGCCTGCGGCTGCACATCATCAGCCGGGACACCGCCGAGGAGGCCTGGGCCGAGGCGGACCGGATCCTGGCCGGTCTCGACCCCGAGGCGGTCCGCGCCAGCCGGCGGCGGTTCGCCCGGATGGACTCCACCGGGCAGGCCAGGATGACCGCGCTGCACGGCGGCTCCACCGACGCCGCCGCGCTCACCGTCGCCCCCAACCTCTGGGCCGGGATCGGCCTGGTCCGCGAGGGCGCCGGCACCGCGCTGGTCGGCTCGCACGACGAGGTCGCCCAGCGCCTTGAGGAGTACCGGGCCCTGGGGGTCGGTGAGTTCGTGCTCTCCGGCTACCCCCATCTGGAGGAGGCCTGGCGGGTCGGCGAGGAGGTCGCGCCCCGGCTGCGCGCCCTGGCCACCCGGAAGGCGGCGGCCGCGTGAGCGCCACCGCCACCCGTACGCCCGTCAAGGAACCACCTGCCGCGTCCGCCACGTCCCCGGCGAGGAAGCGGAGCCGGTGGCCGGTCGTACTGCGCCAGGCGGCGCTCCGGGCGCTGGCCCTCGCGGTGCTGCTGCTCGCCTGGCAGTGCGCGGTCTGGGCCGAGCTGTGGCCCCGGGTGCTGGTGCCCTCGCCCGGCGAGGTCTGGGCGGCGCTGCTGCGCACCTCCACCGTGCACGACGGCGTCCGCGGCCAGAGCGGCCATCTGCTGATCGAGCACCTGGGCACCAGCCTGCGCCGGATCGGCATCGGCACCGGGTACGCGGCTCTGGCGGGCATCCCGCTGGGGCTGCTGATCGGCGTGGTCAAGCCGCTCGCCGTCGTCCTGGAACCGGCCGTCTCCTTTCTCCGCACGCTTCCTCCGCTGGCCTATCTCTCCCTGCTGGTCATCTGGTTCGGCATCGACGAGTCGCCCAAGATCTGGCTGCTGGTCATCGCCGCCTGCCCGCCGATCGCCGCGGCCACCGCCGCCGCCGTCCGCACCGTGCCCGGCCAACTCCTGGAAGCGGCCCGGGCGCTGGGCGCCTCACCGCTCAACCTGCTGCTCGCCGTACGCCTCCCGGCGGCCCTGCCGGAGATCTTCACCGGTGTCCGGATCGCCGTCGGTATCGCCTACACCTCCGTCGTCGCCGCCGAGACCGTCAACGGCGTCCCCGGCATCGGCGGCATGATCCGCGACGCCCAGCGCTACAACCAGACCGATGTCGTCATCGTCGGCATCCTCGCCATCGGGCTCTCCGGAGTGCTGCTCGACACCGCCCTGCGCGCTCTGGAGCACGCGGCCGTGCCCTGGCGCGGCCGCGCCTGAGCCCGCGCCCCCACCCTTCCCGTACCACCCCTGCTCACAGGAGTACCGCCATGTCCGCACGTCCCCGCACCCTCCGGCTCGCCGCCGCCCTGGCCGCCCTCGCCCTGGCCGCCACGGCCTGCGCCGGCGGGTCCGCCGACGGCGACGGCTCCGGCAAGACCCGGGTCCGGATCGCCTACCAGGCGATCCCCAACGCCGACCTGGTGGTCAAGAACCAGCGGCTGCTGGAGAAGGCCCTGCCGGACGCCGAGATCACCTGGACGAAGTTCGACTCCGGTGCCGACGTCAACACCGCCGTCATCGGCGGCGCCGTCGATCTGGGCCTGGCCGGCTCCAGCCCCGTCACCAAGGGGCTGTCCGCGCCGCTGGACATCCCCTACCAGGTGCTCTGGATCCACGATGTGATCGGCGACAACGAGGCCCTGGCCGCCCGCAAGGAGATCACCTCCCTCGCCCAGCTCAAGGGGCGCAAGGTCGCCGCCCCGTTCGGCTCCACCGCCCACTACTCACTGCTCGCCGCCCTGGACAAGGCCGGGGTCGACCCCTCCTCGCTCACCCTGCTCGACCTCCAGCCGCCGGACGCGCTGGCCGCCTGGCAGCGCGGCGACATCGACGCCGCCTATGTCTGGACGCCCTCGCTCACCGAACTCCTCAAGGACGGCCACCCGCTGACCACCAGCCGCCAGGTGGCCGCCGACGGCAAGCCCACCGCCGACCTCGGGGTGGTCACCGACGCCTTCGCCGCCAAGCACCCCGAGATCGTGGACGCCTGGGTGAAGGCGCAGGACACCGCCGTACGGCAGGCCAAGAGCGACCCGGAGAAGGCGGCGAAGTCCATCGGCGCCGAACTGAACCTCCCGCCCGCCGAGGCCCAGCGGCAGCTCGGCCAGCTGGTGCTGCTCACCGCCGAACAGCAGTCCGGCCCGGAGTACCTGGGCACCCCCGGCAAGCCCGGCGCCCTTGCCGGGAACCTGCGCGACGCCGCCGTCTTCCTCAAGACCCAGCAGGCCGTGGACGCCGTCCCCGAACTCTCCGCCTTCCAGCAGGCCCTGGCCGTCGAGGAGCTGGCCCGTGCCGCGAAGTGAGGACCAGCCGGCCGACATCGAACTGCATGGTGTACGAGTGGAGTACGGGCCGGTGGCCGCCGTGGACGGGGTCGATCTCACCGTCCCCGCCGGGGAGTTCACCGTGCTGACCGGCCCCTCCGGCTGCGGCAAGACCACCCTGCTGCGCACCGTCGCCGGCTTCGAGACCGCCACCGCCGGCACCGTTCGGGTGCGCCGCTCCACCGGAGTGGTCTTCCAGCAGCCCCGGCTCTTCCCCTGGCGCACCGCCCGTGGCAACGTCTCCTACGCACTGGCCCGCCACGGCGTCCCGCGCGCCGAACGGGCCGTCCGGGCCGACGCCCTGCTGGCCCGGGTGGGCCTGGCGGGGCTCGGCGACCGCCGCAGCTGGGAGCTGTCCGGCGGCCAGCAGCAGCGGGTGGCCATCGCCCGGGCACTGGCCACCGAACCGGAGATCCTGCTGATGGACGAGCCCTTCTCCGCGCTGGACGCCCTCACCCGGGAACGGCTCCAGGAGGAGGTACGCGAGCTGGCCGCCACCACCCGCACCACCGTCCTGTTCGTCACCCACTCCGCCGAGGAGGCCGTCCTGCTCGGCCACCGGGTCCTGGTGATGGCCCCGGCGCCGGGCCGGGTGGTGGCCGAGGTCACCGTGCCGTTCCGGGACCTCGCCACCGAACAGCTGCGCACCGCACCGGAGTTCACCGCGCTGCGGGCCCGGGTCACCGAGCTGGTCCGCGCGGCCGGAGACCCGGCGCCCGCCGCCCGTACCCGTACCGCGTAGCGCCCCACAGAGGAGCCCGCCATGCCCAGACGACGCACCGTCCTCGCCGGTTCGGCCGCCGCGCTCGGCCTCACCGCCCTGCCCGACCAGCCCCCGGCCACCGCCACCACCCCGGCCTCCGCCGTCCGCCCGCCCAATGTGGTCCTCGTCCTCGCCGACGACCTCGGCTACGGCGAACTCGGCGCCTACGGGCAGAAGCTGATCGCCACCCCGCGCCTGGACCGGCTGGCCGCCGAGGGGCTGCGCTTCACCGACGCCTACTCCACCGCCGCGGTCTGCGCCCCCTCCCGCTGCTCCCTGCTGACCGGGCTGCACACCGGGCACGCCACCGTCCGGGCCAACCCCTCCGGCGCCCAGGGCGCGCTGACCGCCGAGGACACCACCTTCGCCCAGGTGCTGAAGGCCCGCGGCTACCGCACCGCCGTCATCGGCAAATGGGGCTTCGGCCCCGAGGCCCCCGGCCAGGCCAGCCACCCCACCGACCGGGGGTTCGAGGAGTTCTACGGCTACCTCACCCACGGCCACGCCCACCAGTACTACCCCGAGTACCTCTGGCACAACGGCACCAGGGAGACCATCCCCGCCAACGCGGGCGGCAAGCAGGGCGCCTACGCCCCCGAGCTGTTCGCCCGCCGCGCCCTGGACTTCATCGACGCCCACCGCGCGGAGCCCTTCCTGCTGCTGCTCACCCCCAACACCCCGCACGCGCCCAGCGACAAGGTGCCCGGCTCCGAGGCCTACGCCGGACGGGGCTGGTCCGCCGCCAACCAGGGCCACGCCGCCCAGGTCACCTTCCTGGACACCCTCGTCGGCCGGGTCGTGGACCGGCTGCGCGCCCACGGCCTGGAGCGGGACACCGTGCTGCTGGTCACCAGCGACAACGGCCCGCACGAGGAGGGCGGCGCCGACCCGGAACTCTGCGACTCCAACGGCCCGTTGCGCGGCTACAAGCGCAACCTCTACGAGGGCGGCATCCGGGTCCCGCTGCTCGCCTGGGGCCCCGGCCGGGTCGCCGCGGGCACCACCGCCCGCCCCACCCCGCTCACCGATCTGCTGCCCACCCTCGCCGAACTCGGCGGCGCCCCCGCACCCGCCGACACCGACGGGCTCTCCGCCGCCCCGCTGCTGGCCGGCGGCGCGGACGCGGCCCGCCACGGCCACCTCTACTGGTTCCGCGACGAGAAGGGCGTGACCAGCCGGGCCGACAAGGAGGACCAGGGGCGGGCCACCTGGCTCGCCGAGGCGGTCCGCCGGGACAACTTCAAAGCCGTGCGCTTCGCCCCCGTACGCGACCACAACCTCCCCGACGAGCAGTGGCAGGTGGAGCTGTACGACCTCGCCACCGACCCCGGCGAGCGCAGCGACGTGGCGGGGCGGCACCCCTCCACCGCGGCCGCCCTGGTGGCGCTGATGCGCTCCTCCTGGCAGGACCAGTACCCCCGCGCCCCCTTCGGCACCCGGCTCACCGCCCCCGCCCTCGCCGTCCCCGGGCGGCCCGCCACCGTCACCGCCACCCTCGCCAACGGCTCCACCCGGCCCTGGACCGGCGCCCGGCTCACCCTCGCCGCCCCGGCCGGCTGGACCGTCACCGCCACCGGACCGACCACCGCCGACCGGCTCGCCCCCGGCGGACGGCTCACCGCGAGCTGGCAGGTCACCCCGCCGGCCGGCGCCGCCCCGGGCACCCGCTGGCCGCTCACCGCCACCGGCACCGCGACCGCCCCCGGCGGCCCCCTCACGTACACCGACCGCGCCACCGTCACCACCCCGCCGCCCGCCCCGACCCGGGACTCCTACCTCTCCGACCTTCTCTGGATCTCCGCCGCCAACGGCTGGGGCCCGGTCGAGAAGGACGCCTCCAACGGCAAGAACGCGGCCGGTGACGGCACCCCCATCGCCTTCGGCTCCACGGTGTACGCCAAGGGACTCGGCGTCCACGCGCCCAGCGACATCGCCTACCACCTGGGCGGCAAGGGCGGCCGGTTCACCGCCCTGGTCGGCATCGACGACTTCTCCGCCCGGCAGTCCGCCACCGGTGCCACCCGCGCCCTGGTATACGGCGACGACCGGCCGCTCCACACCAGCCCGGTGCTCACCGCCGCCGGCGGCCCGGCCACCGTGGACCTGGACGTCCGCGGGGTGCGGGTGCTGCGCCTGGTGGTCTTGGACGCCAACGGCAACTCCGGCTTCGACCACACCTCCTGGGCACTGGCCCGGGTCACCGTGGTCTGATCTCCCCGTTCTCCGGAAGCTCCGGTGCGGGCGGCGGGGAGGGGCTGAACCGCACCGGGGCCTGGAAGCGGGCCTTGCGGGCCGCCCGCCGGAACACCGCCAGTACGGCCGGGCCGGCCAGCAGTACGCAGACGAAGTTGGTCACCGCCCGCCCGGTGTCCCAGCCCAGCGAGGTCGCCACATCGAAGGCGAGGTACCGCTGCCACTGCTCGGTGAACGGCAGCCCCGGCAGATAGGCGAGCGAACTGCCGGGGTCCACCGAGAACGGCCAGAACGACAGATTGAGCAGAAAGCCGAAGAGGTACCCGGACAGCGAGCCGTACACCGCGAGCATCAGCACCTCGCCCCGCCCGGTCGCCCGGGGCAGCAGCCCGGCGAGCATCCCCACGAAGGCGCAGCCGAACATCTGGTACGGCATCCAGGGCCCGACCCCGCCGGTGATCAGCGCCGAGGCGAACAGCGAGGTGCAGCCCAGGGTGAAGCCGAACCCCGGCCCGTACACCCTCCCCGCCAGCACCAGCAGGAAGAACACCGTCTCGATGCCCGCGGTGCCCGCGCCCAGCGGCCGCAGCGCCGCGTTCACCGCCGACAGCACCCCCAGCATGGCCAGCGCCTTGGAGTCCACCCCGCCCTCGGCGATCTCCGACACCACCACGCAGAGCACCAGCACCAGCAGCACCCCGAAGATCAGCGGCGGCGCGTAGTTCGAGCCGAACGTGCCCGGGGCGACCACGAACGGCCAGAAGAAGGCGACCAGCCCGAGGAAGGAGGCCAGCACGATCACCACCCCCGCGCGCGGGCCGATCCGCACCGCCACGGTCCTCACGCCGACCCACCGCCGTCCAGCACGGCCGACACCTGGCCGGTGGTGAGATACGGCAGCGGGGCGAGCACCTTCGCCACCTGCGGGGCGAACACCGGCGAGGCGGTGATCACCTCGCTGGTCGGCCCGTCCGCCACGATGTCCCCCTCCGCCATCACCACCACCCGGTCCGCCGCCCGGGCCGCGAACTCCACATCATGGGTGGAGACCACCACCGCCCGGCCCTCCGCCGCCAGCGCGTCCACGATCCCGATGAGCTGGGCCTTGGCCGTGTAGTCCAGGCCCCGGGTGGGCTCGTCCAGCAGCAGCACCCCGGGCGCCGCCGAGAGCTGCACCGCCAGTACCAGCGCCAGCTTCTGCCCCTCGGAGAGGTCCCGTGGATGGATCGCGTCCGGGATGCCGGGCGCCAGCCGGTCCAGGATCTCCCGGGCCGACGGACCGCCCGACTCGGCGCCCGGGACCGCGGCGTCCGCGTCCGCCTGCTCCAGCTCCTCCTTGACCGACTCCCGATAGAGCAGGTCCGTCGGGGTCTGCGGCACCAGCCCGACCAGCCGGCGCGCCCCGGCCGCCGGCAGCTCGCGCGGATCGGCCGTACCGCCCTCGGCGCCGGCCACCACCCGGACCCGCCCGGCCCGGCGCGGCCCCGAGCCCTGGAGCGCCCAGAGCAGCGAGGACTTGCCCGAGCCGTTGCGCCCCATCAGCGCGGTCACCTCACCGCCGCGCAGCTCCAGCCCCACTTCCCGTACCGCGGGCACCCCCTGGTAGGCGACCGACACCCCGCGGGCGGTCAGCAGCACCGGACGCGGCCGCTCGGCGGGCGGCCGTACGGCGGGCACCTCCGCCCCCCGCAGCCTCTCCCGCAACGGGGCCGCCGAGCGGCGGGCGTCCCGGATGGACAGCGGCAGCGGCTCCCAGCCGGCCGCCCGGCCCAGCTCCACCACCGGCGGGGCGATGGCGGAGGTACGGAACACCTCGGCGGGCACCCCGGACTCGACCCGGCCGCCGCCGGGCAGATGGATCACCCGGTCCGCGTACTGCACCACCCGCTCCAGCCGGTGCTCGGCCAGCAGCACCGTCACCCCCAGGTCGTGCACCAGCCGGGTCACCGCCGACAGCACCTCCTCGGCCGCCGTCGGATCCAGCGCGGAGGTGGGCTCGTCCAGCACCAGTACCCGGGGGTGGGCGGTCAGCACCGAGCCGATCGCCACCCGCTGCTGCTGGCCGCCGGACAGCTCGTACAGGGCCCGATGGCGCAGATCGGCCAGCCCCAGCAGATCGAGGGTCTCCTCCACCCGCTTGCGCATCACCGCCGGGGCCACCGCCAACTGCTCCATGGCGTAGGCCAGTTCCTCCTCGACGGTGTCGGTGACGAAACCGTCCAGCGGGTCCTGCCCCACCACCCCCACCACATCGGCGAGTTCGCGCGGCGGATGTGCGGCGGTGTCCCGGCCGTCCACGGTCACCCGCCCGTACAGGGTGCCGCCGGTGAAGTGCGGCACCAGTCCGTTCACCGCGCCGAGGAGGGTGGACTTGCCGACGCCCGTGTGCCCGACGACCAGGGCGAGTTCGCCCTCCTCGACGGTAAGGTCCACACCCTGAAGCACCGGCTCGGTGGCCCCGTCGTAGACGACACTCACCTGCTCGAAGACGATCATCCGCGGTCCCTGGTGGTTCGGTGGTGGTCCGGTACGGGGGCGGGGCGGTGCGCCCGGGGCGGCGGCGCGGCCAGTCCGGCGGCCCCCGCCAGCAGGATCGCGGCCGCCGGGACCGGTGGCAGCGCCGGCCAACCCAGCGGGTAGATCGACGGATTGAGGTCGGCCGCGTCGAAGCCGGTGCCGGCGAACAGCACCACCGCCGACACCACCCCGCATCCGGCCACCGCCCACTCCGCCGCCCGCCAGGGGTCCGGCCGGTAGGAGGTACGGGTCACCCGGCGGCCGCCCAGCCGCAGCCCGGCCACACAGAGCAGCGCCCCCGCGCCCAGCGCCGGGAAACCCAGCGGCGCGGGCGCCGTGGCGTCCAGCAGCCCGTACGCCCCGGCGCACAGCCCGCACATTCCGGACAGCATCAGCACCCCGGTCACCCGCCGGGAGCGTGCGGTCACCGTACCGGCCCGCCCGTACCCCCGCGAGTCCATCGCCGCCGCCAGCCGCAGCGACCGCTCCAGCGCGTCCTCCAGCACCGGGACCACGATCCCGCGCAGAGCGCGAAGTCCCTTGCTGCGACCGGCCCGCAGCCGCCGGGCCCGGTGCACCCGCTGCACGCTCTGCACCAGCTGCGGGGCCACGCTCAGCGAGACGGTGACCGCCACCCCCAGCTCGTACAGCGCCCCGGGCAGCACCCGCAGCGCCCGCTTGGGATTGGCCAGGGTGTTGGCCGCGCCGATGCAGCAGAGCATGCAGGCCAGCCGCAGCCCGTCGGTGGCGGCCGACAGCAGTGCCTCCAGCGACACCGGCCCGCCGAGCCGGATCCCGGCGTACCAGTCGGGGGTGGGGATACGCGGCAGGGCGAAGAGGAAGTGGTCGGTGGGGGTGGTCCCGGTGGCGAACACCGCCCGGAACACCACCCGGACCGCCACCACCGCCAGCGCCAGCCACAGGTAGTAGCGGAACCCCCGGGCCCAGGGCGCCTCGGTGCGGCGGGCGGTGACCACGAAGCCGAGCACCGCCAGCACCAGGAAGAGCAGCAGCGGGTTGTTGGTGCGGCTGACCGCGGTGGCCAGCGCCAGCGCCCAGATCCACCAGGCCACCGGGTGCAGTTGGCGGGGCAGCCGGCGCCCCCGGGCGTCCGGGGCCGCAGTGGTACTTGGCGTGGCCGGGGTGGTACGGGACACCGGGCCGCCTACTCGGTACGGCGCCGGCGCCTGGCCGCGTACCCGGCACCGCCGCCGAGCACCAGCACCAGCGCGGCGGTCGCCACCACCGGCCACACCGACCCCGGATCGTGGGCCGCCTCGGCGGCCGGGGCCGCGTCCACCACCTTCGCTCCGTCGGTCGGGGTCTTCTTCGGCGCGGTGGCGACCGAGGCGGACGGCGAGGGCGAGGCGGATGCCGAAGGCGACGCAGACGGGGTGGCCGTCGGCGCCGGCGTCTTCTCCGGCTGCTTCGGCTTCTCCGGCTTCTTCGGAGGTGTGGCGGCGGGGGTACGGGTGGCCGGGGGCCGGGCGGCCTGGTCCTGGCCGCCGCCGTCGGCAGGCCGGGGCGCGGGCGGCCGGGGCTGACTCCCGCCGGTGGGGCGCGTGTTGCGGGCGCGCAGCTGGTCCGGGGTGACGCTGGGGCGGCCCTCGGTGCCCTCGATGTCCGTCCCACCGAAGATCCACAGGTCCACGCTGCCCGGCTTGGGCCGGTAGGCCATGGCGCCGAGCCGGCTGTACTCCCACCTGTTCTCGCCCGGGTCGGCGTGCCAGTACGACCAGTAGGCGGTGGCCGGGGGAGTGAGGACGCAGTCCTCGTCGGCGGAGGTCGGGTACTGCCGCCCGCCCTGGTGCCCGCTGTAGCCGATCCGGCAGATGAACGCCGGACCGTCGTGCCCGGTGCCGGTGGTGCGCCAGCCGCCCTGGTTGAGCAGCTCGAAGCCGGTGGTGGGGGTGGTGCCGCAGGAGCGGTAGACCGGGCCGCCCCAGTGGCTGAAGTCCACCGCCAGCACCACCCCGGCGGAGGTGGTGCACGTCCCGATGGGCTGCGGGGCCGCCGAGGCGGGGGCCGCCGTCGCGGTGAGCGCCCCGGCGGTGACCGCCAGCGCGGCCGCGCCCCGGGCCAGCGCCCGGACGGTACGGGGGGAGCCCATCACCGCTCCCCGTGCGCCGTGCGCTGCCGGCGGGCGTACGCCACGGTCCACCAGCCGGCCAGCGACAGCAGCGCGGCCAGGGCGGCGAGCGCCCCGACCCGGACGCCGGTGGCGGCCAGGGAGCCGCTGCCGCCCTGGGCGGTGGCCCCGGTGCCGCCGCCCGTGGCCGCCGTACCCCCGGTGTCACCCGGGGTGACGATCACCGGGGCCGAGGCGGCGGTGGAGGGCGCCGGGCCGGGTGGCTGCTCGACGGTGCCGGTCAGGTCCCCGGTCAGGGTGGCGAAGGAGATCCCCTCGGCGCCGCTGACCGCCTGGGCGGAGGCCCGGATGTCCGAACCGGGCTCCCCGGCGGCCACGGTGAACCCGCCGTCCTTGTTCTGCTGGCCGGCCAGGAACTTCCGCGCCTTGATGATCTGGTCCCGGTACTTCCCGGCGTCCAGGGCGAATCCCTGGATGGCGAGGGCGGTGGAGTTCACCGAGGAGCCGGTGTCCGAGGCGCCCAGGAAGCCGCCGTCCGACTGCTGCTTGCCCGCCAGGAAGGCGAGCGCCTTGTCCACCGCCCGCTCGGCCCGCTCGCCCCCGGCCAGGTCCACGGCCATCGCGGCCATCGCGGTGGAGTCCACGTCGGAGTTGCCGGTGCTGGGGATGATGCTGGGCCAGGCGCCGGTCTTCCGGTCCTGGATGCCGAGCAGATACGCCACCGGCGCCTCGGCTGCCTTCGTCTCACCCGCACGCAGCTGGGCCATGATCCCCAGCGACTGGCCGAAGACCGAGTCGACATAGGTGTAGGCGCCCGGGCCCGCGCACTTGCGGGGGTCGGACTCGATACGGGCCTCGCACACCAGCTTGCCGAGCCCGGCGATCAGGTCCTGCCCGCCGAAGTTCCGCGGGTCGCGGCCCACCACCTCGGCCAGCAGCGCCGTCTTTCCGGTCTTGCCGCTCATCGGGTACTCGGTGCCCAGACCGGTGTAGTTCCGGATGGTCTTCCCGTTGGGGTCCTTGCCGAGCCCGTCCAGGAAGTCCACGATGCGCCGCAGCGTCTGCGGGTCCTCGCCGGTGGCGGCGAGGGCGAAGGCGCCGTCGATGGTCAGGCCGTGGTCCGCCACGGTGCGCGAGATGTCGAAGTAGTAAACGCCCCGCTGGAGGTTGGCCGGCCTGGTCAGATAGGCCACGCCCCGGGCGAGGTCCGGCCCCTGCCCCGGGAGCGGGGCCGGCTTGGTGGGCTTGGGCCCGGGCGTGGTCGGCTTCGGGCCGGGCTTGGTGGGCTCGGGGCCCGGCTCGGTGGGCTTCGGTCCCGGGCCCGGCTTCCTCGCGGTCAGCTCGACCAGGCTGGTGCCGGCGTCCGCCAGCAGTACCGGAGCGGTGGCGTTGACCGTGGTGTCGGCCCCGTCCTCGAAGCCGAAGCCGCCCTCGGGGCGCTGCTGCCGGGAGAGCCAGGCCACCGCGGCCTCGGCCCTGGCCCTCTCACCGAGGGCGCGCAGCGCCTGCGCGGCCGCCGCGGTGACCGGCGAGCTGCCGCTCGGCGCCCCGGTCCAGCCCAGGTAGGAGCCGTCCGGCCGCTGCTCCTTCTTCAGATAGGCCAGTGCCTTGGCCACGGTGGCGTCCTGTCCGCCGGCCCGCTTCAGCACCAGGGCGGCCAGAGCGCTGGTGCCCGGGTCCGGGTCGCAGTTCTCGCCCTCCCGGATGAGGACATAGGAGAAGCCGCCGTTGGGGCACTGCTGGGCCACCAGCCGCCGGACCGCCGGGGCGGGCGGCCGGACACCGGCCCGCTCCAGGGCGAGCAGGGCGTGGGCCTGGCCCTCGGCGGAGGAGGCGTTGACGAAGTCACCGGGGGCGGTGCAGCCCGCCCCGGGTCCGGTGGCGCACACCTGGGCGGACAGGGTGGCGATCAGGTCCTTGCCGCCGAAGGCCCGGGGGTCGCCGCCGGAGGTCTGGGCCACCAGGGCGAGCCGGGCCAGCGCGGCCGCGTTCGGCGGCTGGTCGGCGCCGTCCGGCCAGCCGTAGCCGGTGGTGGTGGCGGGCGAGGAGAGGAAGGCAGTGACCTTGCTCAGCTCGGGCGACTGGCTCTTGGCGGACGCCAGGGCGAAGGCCGCCTCGGTGGTGGCGTGCAGATTGGGGTCCTCGGCGTCCGGGTCGACGACCCGCTCGCCGTCGGTCAGCCGGCCGAGCAGCCAGCGGGCCGCCTTGGGCACATCCACCCGGCCCGGCGGCACCTGCGGGTCGCCGCCGCCCGGGTCCGGCTCCTCGCCGCCCTTGGCCCGTACGTCGTCCGGGGTGAAGGTCGGCTTGCCGGTGGTGCCGGCGACATCGGTGCCGCCGAACACCCAGGCGTCCACCTCGCCCGGCTTCAACTCACGCGCCATGGCGCCCTTGTTGCTGTACGACCAGTGGTCCTGGCCGCGGGGCGCCACCCAGTAGGACCAGTAGGCGGTGGCCTGCGGGGTGAGGACGCACTTCTCCTTGTCCGGGGTCGGGTACCGCTTGCCGCCGTGGAAGCCCTGGTACCCGATCCGGCAGAGGAACCCGGGCCCGTCGTGCTGGGTGCCCTCGGTGCCGAACCCGGCCTCGCGCAGCAGCTCGTAGCCGGTGGTCGGGGTGGGGTCGCAGCCCCGCTCGACCTTGCCGCCGAAGGGCCCGAAGTCCACCGCGACGACCGCGCCCTTGACCGCGCTGCACTCCTCCACGGGTGCGGCGACCGCCTGCCCCGCCCCCGTCGCGTACGCCAGGCAGGCGCCGAAGGCGAGCAGCGCCGCCGACACCAGCGACAGCGGTCTCCGGGCGCGCCGCCCCGATCCGATTCCCGTCCCCACCCCGGCCCCTCAAGGTCGGCCGTGCGGTGTGGCGAACGTGGCAGGAG
The DNA here is from genome assembly GCF_023218175.1 of Streptomyces lichenis. Classification (GTDB taxonomy): domain Bacteria; phylum Actinomycetota; class Actinomycetes; order Streptomycetales; family Streptomycetaceae; genus Streptomyces; species Streptomyces lichenis. The sequence goes on from NZ_JALPTH010000007.1 coordinate 89,868, forward strand.
GCCCCGGGCGGCCGAAACGGGCACCGGGGCTGGTCGAACCACGCCGTAGTCCGCGACGGCGCTTCTCGCAACAGTGCTCTTCACGACACTGCTCCCAGCCCAGGCATTCCGGCTCGCCCGCGAAAGGACGCGGGCCTACGGTTGCGGGTCAGCGCCGGATTCCGACCGGCTTCCCCTGGTACTGGCTGTTACTGGCTTACTGTCTGACTCTGTGACAGTCAGTCCAACTCCTCTGGCTGTCAGCCGGATTACACACGGCGGCGCGACGGCCGTCAAGGTGGCATGGCTCTCACCGCTCGCCCACCGGTCCCCGTGGCCAGGGCCGCGCTCCGGCGGTACCGTCCCAGAGCTGCCACATGGGGGAACCCGGTGCGAATCCGGGGCTGACGCGCAGCGGTGTGGGGCGGCCGGAAGGCCGCACCGAGCCCGAATGCCCATGGGCGGTGCACCACCAGGAAGCCGTACCTCGCGCTCGGACGGCGGCCCACCCGTGCCCGGCCGCCCACGGCGGCGACGGCACGCCCGGCCGGCGTCCCCCACCAAGGAGCAGGCCATGTCCCGTCCGCACCCCGCGTCCCGTCCCCGCGCCGCCAGACGCCTGGCGTTCGCACTGCCCGCCGCCCTCGGCGCCTTCGCGCTGACCGTGCTGCCGGCCGCCGCGACCTCCACCCCGGCGCAGATCGCCACCTCCAAGGCCAACGGGGTCGCCTACCTCAAGACCCTCCAGGCCGCCGACGGCTCCTACGCCGGCTCCGGACTGTCCAACGAGTGGGCGTTCAGCGCCTTCGCCGCCGCGGGCACCGCCGCGGTGGACGTCACCCCGGGCGGTGACACCAGCAAGAACGCCCGCACCGTCTACCGCAACCTGCTCTCCACCGCCGGCTGGCCGTCCGGCTCCCCGGTGGTCACCGACTACGAGCGGGCCGCCCTCAACGCGTACGCGGCCGGGATCGACCCGGCCCGGGTCAGCGCCTCGCGCAATCTGATCGCCCATATCTACGGCTACTGGCAGACCGCCGAGGCCGGCTACTTCGGCCCGTCCGCCACCTACAACGGCACCGTCTTCGCCGCCCTGGCGCTGCGCGGCGCCAAGACCCAGTCCGGGACCGTCCGCGTCCCGCAGGCGCTCACCGACAAGATGGTCACCCGCATCCGGGCCAACCAGCACAACGACGGCGGCTGGAACCACAGCAAGGCCGAGGGCGACCCCACCGCCCTGAACCAGCCCGGCGACATCGACATGACCGGCGCCTCGATGGCCGCGCTCTGCGTCTCCGGGGTGCCGAACACCGACACCGACATCGTCCAGGCGAAGAACTTCCTCAAGTCCAAGCTGGTCAACAACACCGGTGCGTTCAACGCCATGTTCGGAGTCAACACCAGCTCCAACGCCTGGGCCGTCTCCGGGCTGAACGCCTGCGGCATCAACCCGCAGACCGGGGACTTCCTCACCCCGGCCGGCAAGACCCCGATCGACTTCCTGCGCGCCCAGCAGCTCACCCCCGGCGGCGGCTTCAAGTACCTGCCCACCGACACCTCGCCGTCCGCCTACTCGTCCATCGACGCGTTGCGCGCGGTGGCCGCCGGCGGCTTCACCGCGGCCCCGCCGGTGCCGGTCACCTCCGGCGCCCCGCAGTGGGCCGCCACCAGCGCCTTCACCGCCGGGACTGCCACCAAGCTGGGGCTCACCGTGGACGACGGCACCGGCAACCTCAGGGTCTGCTCGGTGTCGATCACCCCGACCGGGACCACCACCACCCTCGGGGACGTGCTGAACGCGGCCACCACCGCGGCCACCCCCGCCGGCTGCGTCACCAGCGTGATCCCGTCCTCCGGCACCGGCACCGTCACCGCCGTCAACGGGACCGCGAACAGCGGCTCCTCCACCTGGAAGGTCAGCGTGGACGGCTCCGCCTTCGCCGCCGCCGCCCGCAACAAGGTGATCAACGCCGGAGACACCATCGCCCTGCGCTACGGCTCCTGAACCGGCGGCCGTCCGGGGGCCGGGCACCCGCGCCCGGCCCCCCAAGCCCTACGGCTGGATACGGCTAGAAGGAGGTCCAGGTGAAGGCCACCTGGTCACCGGCCTTCAGCTGGAACTGGCAGCCGCCGACCGGGGTGGACACCCCGTTGACCGAGATGTTCCAGTACGCCGAGGCCCCGCCGCTCACGTTCTTGATGGTGTCCACCGAGAAGTCGTCAAAGGACGGATACCAGGTCCCGTCCCAGGTGAAGTGGCGCTTGCGGGCCGCGTCGTCCAGCGCCGCCGTGGGTGTGGGCACCGCCGACGGGTGGGCGCCGCCGTTGGTGCCGTCGCACTTGTGGGTGCCGCCGGTGGCGGTGGTGACCTCATGGCCCTTGGTTCTGATCCGGCCCGTGAACAGGGTGCCGTCCGGCCCCTGCACGGTGAGGCTCACCTTGATCGGGGCGTTGGTCCTCGGGGCGGGCTTGGCGTGCGCAGTGGCGGGCGCGCCGGTGAGGGCGAGACCGAGCACGGCGGACGGTATGACGGCGCGGCGGACGAGAGCGGTGCGCATGGCGGAACCTCCGGAAGCTGATGACGGTGGCCCCTCCGGCGGACCGGAGGGTTCGGGTCGGGCGCCCGAGCGGCTGCATCCTAAGCAGAACGCCCTTACGCACAAGCGAAGTTCGGGCAAGCGGGTACGGATACGGGGCGGGCCGCGGTCTCTCCGGCCGCGCACCGCCCCGTACCGTCCTCGTGTCCGGCGGCCCCTCAGCCACCGGGCAGCAGCGGCCGGTCCCTCGACCGGCGCCCACCGGGCCCCTCAGCCCGGTCGTCTCAGTCCACGTCAGGGTGGAGCACCAGGTGCTCGCGGTACGCCCCCGGTGTGAAGAACAGCGGCAACTCCTGCGCGAGAGCCGTCCGTGCGAACAGCTGTCGGGCCTCGGCCACCGGGGCCGACGGGTCCTCGGCGAGCAGTGCCGCCGCCTCCGCGTCCAGCAGCCGGACCACCTCGGCCCGCTCCACCACCCGGTGGCGCAGCCACTGCCAGACCTGGGTGCGGGCGATCTCCGCGGTCGCCGCGTCCTCCATCAGGCCGTCCAGCACCACCGCGCCCCGCCCGCCGATCCAGGCGGCGTAGTAGCGCAGCGCCACCGCGATGTCGGAGCGCACCCCCTCCGGGGTGGGCCGTCCACTGATCCGGCGCACCGACAGCAGGTCCCGGGCACTGACCTCCACATCCTCCCGGGTGCGGCCCAGCTGGTGCGGGTCGCCGCCGAGGACGGTGCCGAACGCCTCCCGGCAGACTGGTACCAGCTCCGGGGAGGCGACCCAGGAGCCGTCGAAGCCGTCCTCCGCCTCGCGCTCCTTGTCGCGCCGCACGGCGGCCGACGCGGCCTCCCGGGCGGCCGGATCGGAGCCCGGCACCTCGGCCGACATCGCCCCGATGGCGTGCGCCCCGCGCCGGTGGCAGGTGCGCACCAGCAGCTCGGTGTAGGCGCGCATGAACGGGGCGGTCATGGTGACCCGGTCCCGGTCCGGCAGCAGGAAGTCGGTGCGGTGCCCGAAGGTCTTGATCAGGCTGAACAGGTAGTCCCAGCGGCCCGCGTTGAGCCCGGCGGCGTGCTCGCGCAGCTCATACAGGATTTCCTCCATCTCGAAGGCGGCGGTGACGGTCTCGATCAGCACGGTGGCGCGCACGGTGCCGCGCGGGATGTCCAGCAGCCGCTGGGCCAGGAGGAAGACGTCGTTCCAGAGCCGGGCCTCGTAGCGGTTCTCCAGCTTGGGGAGGTAGAAGTACGGTCCCTGCCCGGCCCCGATCTGCCGCCGGGCGCAGTGGAAGAAGTACAGCCCGAAGTCGGCCAGCGCGGCCGGCACCGGACGGCCGTCGAACTCCAGGTGCTCCTCGTCCAGATGCCAGCCGCGCGGCCGGACCATCAGGGTGGGCCGGCCGCCCGGGGCCGCTGCCCGGCCGGTCACATCGCGCAGGCAGAGCTGCCCGGCGACGATGTTCTCCCAGGTCGGCGCGGTGGCGTCCTCGAAGTCCGCCATCCAGACATCGGCCCCGGAGGCCGCCGCCCGCTCGGCCGTGCCGGGCGTCGGCGGGCCGGTGATCTCCACCCGCCGGTCCACCAGTCCCGGCGCGGGCGGCGCCACCCGCCAGGAGGCGTCCGCGCGCACTGCCCGGGTGGCGAGCGGGAAGTCCAGCGGGGAGCCCGCCGCCAGCCGGATCGCCTGCCGCCGGCGCTCCTTGAGCAGTTCGCGGCGGCGCTCGGCGAAGGCGGCGGCCAGCCGGCCGACGAAGTCCAGGGCGGCCGGGGTGAGGATCTCGTCATGGCGGTCGCCCGGAGCCGCGAGGACGCGGACGCGGCTGTCCAGTGCGCTGAGGGTCATCGGTCTCTCCTACGGGGTGGGGGCGGCCGGCCTAGTGGAACTGCTCCTCCTCGGTGGAGCCGGTCAGCGCCGTGGTGGAGGAGTTCGGGTTGACGGCGGTGGAGACCAGGTCGAAGTACCCGGTGCCGACCTCCCGTTGGTGCCTCACGGCGGTGAAGCCGTCCTTCTGGGCGGCGAACTCCCGCTCCTGGAGCTCGACATAGGCGGTCATCCCGTGCTCGGCGTAGCCCTTGGCCAGGTCGAACATGCCGTGGTTGAGCGAGTGGAAGCCGGCCAGGGTGATGAACTGGAAGCGGTAGCCCATCGCGCCCAGCTCCCGCTGGAATGTGGCGATCTGGTCGTCGTCCAGCGCGGCCTTCCAGTTGAAGGACGGCGAGCAGTTGTAGGCCAGCATCTGGTCCGGGTACCGCGCGTGGATCGCCTCGGCGAACTCACGGGCCTGCGCCAGGTCCGGGGTGCCGGTCTCGACCCAGATGAGGTCCGCGTACGGGGCGTAGGCCAGGCCGCGGGCGATGACCGGGCCCATCCCGTTGCGCACCCGGTAGAAGCCCTCCGCGGTGCGTTCGCCGGTGACGAACTCGGCGTCCCGCTCGTCCACGTCGCTGGTCAGCAGGGTGGCGGCGAGCGCGTCGGTGCGGGCGATGACCACCGTGGGCACATCGGCGATGTCGGCCGCCAGCCGGGCCGCGTTGAGGGTGCGGATGTGCTGGGAGGTGGGCACCAGCACCTTGCCGCCGAGGTGGCCGCACTTCTTCTCGGAGGCCAGCTGGTCCTCGTAGTGGATCCCGGCCGCGCCCGCCGCGATCATGGCCTTGGTCAGCTCGAAGGCGTTGAGCGGGCCGCCGAACCCGGCCTCGGCGTCGGCGACGATCGGCGCCAGCCAGTCGGTGGTGTCGCCATCGCCCTCGGAGGTGGCGATCTGGTCGGCGCGCAGCAGCGCGTTGTTGATCCGGCGTACTACCTGCGGCACCGAGTTGGCCGGGTAGAGGCTCTGGTCGGGGTAGGTGTGCCCGGCCTGGTTGGCGTCGGCGGCCACCTGCCAGCCGGACAGGTAGATCGCCTGGAGCCCGGCCTTCACCTGCTGGACGGCCTGTCCGCCGGTGAGCGCGCCCAGCGCGTGGACGTAGTCGCGCTCGTGCAGCAGGCGCCAGAGCCGTTCCGCTCCGCGCCGGGCGAGGGTGTGCTCCTCGCGGACGCTGCCGGACAGCCGCAGCACCTCCTCCGGGCCGTAGGTGCGCTCGATGCCCTGCCACCGGGGGTCGGTGGCCCAGCGCCGCGCCAGTTCCCCGGCCGCCGTCGTCTTCGCCTCTGCCATGGCCTTCACCGTCTCCTCGGGTATCCCTGATGCCAACCTCGCGGCTGCTGTCCGCGAAGGTGGCACTCCGTGTCGCAATCTCCCTGCGCGGCCCGCCGCACCCCCACCGGATGAGCTGAGCAATGCTGCCCGGACCGGCACCTCGCAGGACCCCGGATCCCCGACGTCAGGGCATGAATCGCGCCCGGTGTCCCGCCCTTGCCGCCGGAGGTCCGGCGGGCCGTGAGACGACTGTGGCACTGGCACTGAGTGCCATCAACTATGGACACCTGCCAACTTCTGTGAATCTTTCCGTCCCGATCTGCCAACTTTGCCAAGGCTCCGACGCCCCTTACGGCCCGTACGCTGACAGCCGACGGCGAGGGACGGACGCACGGCCACGGAGGAGCGCGACAGTGGGCAGGACATACGCGGGGGCGCGGCTGCGCCGGCTGCGCGAGGAGCGCCGGATGAGCCAGGCCGAGCTGGCCCGCGCCCTGGCCATCTCGCCCAGCTACCTGAACCAGATGGAGCACGACTCCCGCCCGCTCACCGTGCCGGTGCTGCTCCGGCTCACCGAGACCTTCGGCGTGGACCCGGGCTTCTTCTCCGAGCGGGACACCACCCGGCTGGTCGCCGATCTGCGCGAGGCCCTGGCCGGGGAGCTCGCCGAGGCCCGGGTGGCCCCCTCCGACCTCGCCGAGCTCGCCTCGAAGATGCCCGCCGTGGCCCGGGTGCTGGTCGACCTCGGCCGCCGCAACCAGGCGCTGGCCGAGCGGGTGTCCGGCACCGCCGACGGCCGGGAGCGGGGGCCCGGCCGGAGCGCCGGGCCGCCCCGCTCCCCGCACGAGGAGATCCGCGACTTCTTCTACCGCCGCCAGAACTACCTGGACGCCACCGACCTGGCCGCCGAGGAGCTGGCCGCGACCATCGGCATCCGGCCCGGCGAGGTCGTCGGCGCGCTCAGCGCCCGGCTCGCCGACGCCCACGGCGTGCGGCTCTCCACGGACACCGGCGAGCACCTCCACCACTACGACGGTTCCACCCGCACCCTGCACCTCTCCAGCCGGCTCCGCCCCGGCCAGCGGGCCTTCCGGATGGCCACCCAGCTCGCCCTGCTGGAGTACGGCGACGGGCTCGACCAGGAGGCGGGCGGCGACTTCGCCCCCGGCACCGCCGCGCACGCCCTGGCTCGCATCGGCGTCGCCAACTACTTCGCCGCGGCGCTGATCCTCCCGTACCGGGCCTTCCACACCGCCGCCGAGGAGGTCCGCTACGACATCGAGCGGCTCACCGACCGCTACGGCGTCGGCTACGAGACGGTCTGCCACCGCCTCAGCACCCTCCAGCGCCCCCGGCTGCGCGGGGTGCCGTTCTCCTTCGTCCGGGTCGACCGGGCCGGCAACATGTCCAAGCGGCAGTCCGCCACCGGCTTCCACTTCTCCCGGGGCGGCGGCACCTGCCCGCTGTGGAACGTCTACGAGGCCTTCGCCTCACCCGGCCGGATCGACGTCCAGGTCGCCGAGATGCCGGACCGGCAGCGCTACCTCTGGATCGCCCGGACCATCACCCGCCACCGCGGCGGCTGGGGCGAGCCGGGCAAGACCTACGCCGTCGGCCTCGGCTGCGAGCTGCGCCACGCCGGACGGCTGGTCTACTCCGACGGCCTGGACCTGGGCAGCGGATCCGCCGCCACCCCGATCGGCATGGGCTGCCGGGTCTGCGAGCGGCTGGACTGCCCCCAGCGCGCCGCACCCGCCCTCGGCCACCGCCTCGACGTCGACGAGAACCGCAGCACCTTCGTCCCCTACCCGGTGGCGCCCGACCCGGCCGACCGCCCCTGACCACCCGCGGGCCCCGCCGGGGCATGGGACCGGCCCGGCGGGGCAGTCGGCCGCTGTGACGAACGAGGACAGCGCCCGCACCGCTCCGGGCCGACTGGACGAGCTGCTGGTACGGGTGGGCCGCGGCGACCGCACCGCCTTCGGCCACCTCTACGACCGCCTCACCCCGCTGCTGCTCAGCCGCCGCCGCGCCCGCGGCGCCACCCCCGAGGAGGCCGAGGCCCAGGTCACCGCCGGGCTGGTCCGGCTCTGGCGGGACGCCCCCGGCTACCGCCCCGGCTCCGGCGCGATGGCCTTCATCTGGCACCACAGCCACCCCTGAGCACCCCGCGCCCCGCAGCGTTCATCGGCCTGAGCGAATCTGGTCCAACCAGTTGACCAGTGGCACCCCGGGCCCCAGTCTGTCCGCCGTGACCGGACCACCCCTCCGTCGTGAGACGGTCTCCGACCAGCTGTACGCGCGGCTGCGCGACCGCATCCTCGGCGGGGTGCTGCCCGCGGGCTCCGCCCTGACCGCCGAACGCGAGAGGCCCGCCGCGTACGGCGTCAACCGGCACGCCGTCCGGGAGGCCGTCAAACGCCTCCAGCAGGCCCGGCTGGTGGAGGTCAGCCACGGCGGCCGCACCCTCGTCCTGGACTGGCGGCACACCGCGGGGCTGGATCTGGCGGTGGGCCTCGCCGAGTCCGGGCAGGGCTTCGGCCTGCCGCAACTGGCCCGGACGCCATGGAGATGCGCGCCTGCGTCGGCGCCGACGCGGCCCGGCTGTGCGCTGCCCGCGGCTCGGACGCCGCCGCCCGGGCCGTGCTGGCGGCCGCCGAGCGGTACGCCGCCGCCGGCCCCGACCTCACCGCCCTGGGCGCCGCCGACGTGGCCTGGTGGCGGCTGATCGTGGAGGGCTCCGGCAACCTCGCCTATCTGCTGGCCTTCAACACCCTGGTGGGCGGCACCCCCGCCACCGCCGAGGTGCCGATGAGCCTGCGCACCGCCGAACTCCTCGACGTACCGGCCCATCTGCGGCTGGCCGCGCACATCGCGGACCGCGAGCCGGAGGCGGCCGAGCGGCTGGCCCGCGAACTGCTCTCCCGCAGCATCCCCCCGTCCGCCGAGGGCACCCCGGCGGCCGAACGCCCCGAGAGGCCGGTGAACCGACCGTGATCCCCGCCGTGATGTACGCCATACCCGCGTTCGTGCTGCTCGTCGCCGTCGAGGCGCTGTCCTACCGCTTCGCCCCCGACGACGAGGAGCGGGGCTACGAACTGCGGGACACCGCCACCAGCATGACCATGGGCGCCGGCAGCCAGGTCGTCGGACTGCCCTGGAGGGCCATCGCCCTGCTCGCCTACGCCGGCCTGTACACCCTCGCCCCCGTGCGGCTGTCAGCGGCCTCGGTGGGGACCTGGGTGCTGCTGTTCCTCGCCGACGACCTGGCGTACTACGCCTTCCACCGCGCCCACCACCGGGTGCGGGTGCTCTGGGCGAGCCATGTGGTGCACCACTCCAGCGTCCGGTTCAACCTCTCCACCGCGCTGCGGCAGAGCTGGACCCCGATGACCACCCTGCCGTTCTGGCTGCCGCTGGCGCTGCTCGGCATCCCGCCCTGGATGATCCTGCTCCAGCAGTCGGTCAGCCTGGTCTACCAGTTCTTCCTGCACACCGAACGGGTCGGAACCCTGTGGAAGCCGGTCGAGTGGGTCTTCAACACCCCGTCCCACCACCGCGTCCACCACGGCTCCAACCAGGTCTACCTGGACCGCAACTACGGCTTCGGCCCGCCCGGATGGGCCCCCGCGGCGGACCGGGCAGGCCTGACCGCCCGGGCGGAGGCGTAGGGCGCCTCCCCGCCCGGCGGGCGGCTACTGCCGGGGCAGCTTGGTGGTGGTGTCCAGGTAGAACGCGTCGATGCTCTGCACCGCCCGCTCGAAGTCCTCCAGGTTCACCGGCTTGGTGACATAGGCGTTGGCGTGCTGCCGGTAGGCGCCGGTCACGTCGTCGGGAGCCGAGGAGGTGGTGAGCACCACCACCGGGATGGTGCGCAGCTTCTCGTCGGCCTTGAGCACCGCCAGCAGCTCCCGGCCGTTCATCCGGGGCATGTTGAGGTCCAGCACGATCAGGTCGGGCCGGGTGCTCTCCGGGTCGCGCAGGTACTCCAGGGCCGCGACCCCGTCGTCGACCTGGGTGAGGTTGCGGGTTCCGCGCTCGGTCAGGGCGTCCTGGATGAGCATGGCGTCCGCGACGTCGTCCTCGACCAGCAGGACGTCATAGGGCCGAGCGGGGGCGGTCATCATCACTGGCTCCGGTGGTGTGGTCGGCTTGGTTCGGTGAAGGGTTGCTGATCAGTCCCGGCCAGCGGTTCCGGGCACCCTGCCTGGTCATGCTGGAGGCCCGGCCGATCTGCGGGTAGCCGGCGCCCGCGTCCGCCGCGTCCTGGGCGGCCTGCTCCTCCAGGCGCTCGATCGCGCCCTTCAGATGGAAGAGCATATGCAGCGTGGCCAGTGCCTCGGTCTGGGCCTCGGCCCGTTCACCGTTCGACGGCAGGGGCTGGAAGGCGCGCAGCACGAGGCGGCGGACGAGGTCGTCGACCGCGCCGGTCGCCAGCGCGGCGATCTCCTCCTCACTCATACGCAGCGAGAAGTGAATGCCAGGCATGCGCACCACTGTAGGCAATCCCACTGCCGATCGACAACACGGCTTGTCGAAAGGCGGCTACAGTATCTTCGCCGCGCGCCCGGAGCGGGCGGCTGGGACGCACACCCGAGGAGCACACCACCCATGGCAACCGACCGTACGCCGACGCCGTCCAGGAGCCCGCTGGCGAACTGGACCACCCGGCGCTGGCTGCGCGTGGGGGTGACCGTGTCCCTGGCCGTGCTGGCCGTGCTCGGCGGTGTCGGCGTCTGGACCCTGAGCCGGGCCGCCACCATCACCGACGAGCTGGTGAACCGGCGCAGCCCCGCGCTCAACAGCGCCGTCCGCCTGGAGACCGCCCTGGTCAACCAGGAGACCGGGATCCGCGGCTACGGCCTCTCCGGCGAGGAGGTGTTCCTCCAGCCGTACCGGGAGGGGCTGACCCAGGAGAAGGCGGCCGTCGGCGAGCTGCGCCGGCTGCTTCCGGACACCGGCCGGGAGCGCGGCGACCTCGGCACCGTCCTCGCCAAGGCGGAGGCCTGGCAGGGCGACATCGCCAAGCCCGTCGCGGCCGCACCGCCCGGTGACGCCGTGCCGCAGGCCGCCCAGCGGGCCGCCGACGGCAAGGCCGCCTTCGACGCCCTGCGCGCGGCGATGGACGCCCAGCAGGACCACCTGCTTCAGGCCCGGGTCGCCGCGGTGGACGACCTGGACGGCGCCACCCGGCTGCGGGACGGGGTGCTCGCGACGATCGCCGTACTGATCGTGCTGCTCGCCGCGCTGGTCTTCGAAGGGCTGCGCCGGGGCATCACCGTCCCGCTGGCCCGGCTCGGCGCCGACGCCCGCCAGGTGGCCGGCGGCACCTTCACCCACGAGGTCGCCGCCACCGGCCCCGCCGACCTGCGCCGGCTCGGCGACGACGTGGACGCCATGCGCCGGCGGCTGCTGGACGAGCTCGCCTTCACCGAGCGGGCCCGCCGGCAGCTGGACGAGCAGGCGGCCGAGCTGCGCCGCTCCAACTCCGAGCTGGAGCAGTTCGCCTATGTCGCCTCGCACGACCTCCAGGAGCCGCTGCGCAAGGTCTCCAGCTTCACCCAGCTGCTCCAGCGCCGCTACGCCGGCCAGCTGGACGCCCGCGCCGACCAGTACATCGGCTTCGCGGTGGACGGCGCCAACCGGATGCAGGTCCTCATCAACGACCTGCTCAACTTCTCCCGGGTCGGCCGCGTCCACAACGAACACCGCGCCGTGGACCTCGGCACGGTGGTCGACCAGACCGTGGACGCGCTGAGCGTCGCCATCGAGGAGTCCGGGACGACCGTCGTCCACGACCCGCTGCCCACGATCGTCGGCGACACCACCCAGCTCGGCATCCTCTGGCAGAACCTCATCTCCAACGCGGTGAAGTTCCGCCACCCCGACCGGACGCCCGAGATCCGGATCGAGGCGGCCCGCGAGGGCGAGCGGTGGCGGTTCGCGGTCAGCGACAACGGCATCGGCATCGCCCCGGAGTTCGCCGAGAAGGTCTTCGTCATCTTCCAGCGCCTGCACACCAAGGAGGCCTACCCGGGCAGCGGTATCGGGCTGGCCATGTGCAAGAAGATCGTGGAGTTCCACGGCGGCACCATCACCATCGACCCGGACCACTCCCCGGGCACCCGCTTCGTCTTCACCCTCGCGGCCGGCAAGCCCGCCGAGCCGGAGGCGGAGGCGGTCGCGGAGACGAGCGCGGCCGGCGCCGGCCGGGCCGGGGCCAGATCATGACCACCGCCGCCGAACCGCAGTACCGGATCGTCCTGGTCGAGGACGACGACGGTGACGCGCTGCTCGTCGACGAGCTGCTGATCGACACCGGGCTGCGCTACGAGCTGACCCGCTGCACCACCCTGGCCGAGGCCCGCGCCGAGCTGACCGTCCACCCGGCCGACTGCGTCCTGCTGGACCTGCACCTGCCCGACGCCATGGGCATCGGAGCGGTGGACGCCATCCAGGAGGCGGCCCCGCACGCGGCGATCATCGTGCTCACCGGTCTCGCGGAGTCCCAGGCGGGGATCGACGCGGTGGCCGCGGGCGCCCAGGACTACCTGGTCAAGGGCCGGGTCGAGCCGGACCTGCTGCACCGCGCCGTGCGCTACGCCGCCCAGCGGAAGCAGGCCGAGCGGGTCAGCGCGGCCATCCAGGCTGGCCAGCTGCGCGCCGAGGAGAACGCCCGGCTGGAGCGCGGTCTGCTGCCGCAGCCGATGCTCGGCGCCTCCCGGATCTCGGCCGCCAGCCGCTACTTCCCGGGCCGGGAACGCGCCCTGCTCGGCGGCGACTTCCTCGATGTGGTGCACACCCCCGACGGGCTGCTGCACGCCATCGTCGGCGACGTCAGCGGCCACGGCCCGGACGCGGCGGCCCTCGGGGTCTGCCTGCGCATCGCCTGGCGCGCCCTCACCCTGGGCGGCCACCGCGGCCGAGAACTGCTCGGGCTGCTGGAGCGGATGCTGGTGGCCGAGCGCACCCACGCCGACCTGTTCGCCACCGTCACTTTGGTCTGCCTGGACCAGGCCGGGCGGCGGGCCACCGTCTACCTCGCCGGGCACCACGCCCCGCTGCTCACCGGCGGCGGCTCCGCCCGCGAGGTGCGGGCCTCGCACGGCATCGCGCTCGGTATCGCGCCCGGGCTGGCCAACTGGCACCCCAGCGAGGTCGAACTGCCCGCCAACGGGGCGCTGATGATCTACACGGACGGCCTGATCGAGGGCCACCAGGGCGACGAGGACGAACGGCTCGGGGTGGAGGGGCTGATCCAGCTGGTGGACCGCATCCCGGCCGCCGACGCCGACAGCCATCTGGACGAGCTGATCACCGAGGTGCGCAAGCTCAACGCCGACCGGCACACCGACGACCTGGCCATCCTCCGGCTGGAGTGGAGCGGACTGGGGGCGGAGCCGCACCCGGCCGGCCGCGTCGGCCACCGCTGACCCGCCCGCCCCGCCGCCCCGCCGCCACGGCGGTGCTCCGCCGGGCAGGCGGTGCGGCAGCGGCCTCGGCCCGTCGGCCCCCTTCCGTACGGCGGCGCTCAGTCCTCCGGGCGCAGCAGGCCCCGCTCGTACGCCCGCCGCAGGTGCTGCGGTACGAGGAGGGTCCGGCCGTCCACGGTGACCGGGACCAGCGCCGGGGTGCTCGCCTTCCACTGGGCGCGGCGGTGGCGGGTGTTGCTGCGGGACATCTTCCGCTTGGGGACGGCCATGACGGACTCCAGGGGTCGCGGGATCGGAACGCCCGCCACCCTACATGAAAACGATTCCCGTTAAGCGGGCCGTCCCCTTCCGGCCGCCGGCCGGCCCGTTCCGACGGGGAGCCGGTGGCGGTGCCTCAGGGCGGGCCGTCGTCCACCTCCTCGTACCGCCGGCGCACCTCGTCCAGGTCGCCCAGCCGGTCCAGGCCCCGCACCGGCCGCGCGGTGCGCTGGTTGCGCTCCAGCCGGGCCCGGTGCCGGTCCATGAAGACCCAGTAGCCGACCGTGTACGGGCAGGCCCGGTCGCCGGTGCGGTCGCCCGGGCGGTAGGCGCACGGCCTGCACAGGTCGCTCATCCGGTTCACATACGCCCCGCCGGAGGTGTACGGCTTGGTGGTCATCCGGCCGCCGTCCGCGTACTGCGACATGCCCACCACATTGGGCAGCATCACCCAGTCGTAGCCGTCCACGAAGCTGCGGTGGAACCAGTCGGTCAGCGCCGCCGGGTCCCAGCCGCGCTGGAGCGCGTACCCGCCCAGCACCATCAGCCGGGGGATGTGGTGGGTCCAGCCGGTGTCCCGCACCTGCGCCAGCACCGTGGACAGGCAGCGGGCGCGGACGTCGACGGCGTCCAGCTCGTCCCACCACTCCGGCACCGGGGCGGTGTGCCCGAGCGCGTTGGAGCCCCGGTACTCCTCGCCGAAGTACCAGTACAGCTGCCAGACGTACTCCCGCCAGCCGGCGATCTGCCGGACGAACCCCTCCACGCTGTTCAGCGGCGCGGCCCCGGCCCGCCAGGCGGCCTCGGCCCGCTCCACGCACTCCGCCGGGTCCAGCAGGCCCAGGTTGAGCGAGGAGGACAGCAGGCTGTGGCTCATCACCGGGTCCCCGGCGAGCATGGCGTCCTCGTACGGCCCGAAGGACGCCAGCCGGTGCTCGGTGAACCGCTTCAGCGCGGCCAGCGCCTCCTTGCGGGTGGCCGGGAAGAGCCGGGGGCCGTCCCGGCCCACGAAGGAGACGTCCCCGTCCTTCTCCCAGCGGTCCAGGTCCCGGCGGACCTCCTCGTCGACGGAGTCCTCGCGCGGCCGGTAGGGCCGGTCCACCTCCAGGGCGTCCGCCCCGCGCGGCGGCGGCTCCCGGTTGTCGTGGTCCAGGTTCCACTTCCCGCCGGCCGGCCGGTCGCCGTCCATCAGCAGCTCATGGGTGCGCCGCACCCAGCGGTAGAAGTCCTCCTGGCGCAGCCTCGCCCCGCCGCCGTGGCCGTCCGCCCAGGCGGTGAAGTCGGCCGGGTCTACCAGGAAGCCGCGCGGCGGGCCCACCTCCACCCGCTCCAGCGACGTGACCAGTCCCAGCGCCGCCCGCGAGGTCGGGTGGTGCACGGTGACCCGGTCCCGCTTGCCGACCGCCTTCGCCAGCCCCTCCCGGTAGGTGTCGGCCTTGATGTACCGCACCCGGTCGCCCAGTTCGGCGGCCCGGTGCCGCATGGCGGAGAGCACCAAGTGGGCCTTGGCCCGGTGGAAGCGCCGCCGGCGGAACACCGAGCGGGCCTCGATCATCACCAGCGGGGTGTCCCGGCCGGGCCCGCGTCCGCCGTCCGGGTCGAGGAAGTGCGGGCCGAGCTGGTCCCCGAACAGCCAGTGGTACGCGGTGCCCTGTCCGGTCGCCATGGTCACTCCCTGCCCCGGGCCTGCTTGAACCGCCGCAGCCCCTCGTCCAGATCCACGATCGGCTCCGGGTAGTCCAGCTCCGCGCGCCGCTCGGCCGGCAGCCGCCAGGGCTCGTGCACCTTCCGTCCGGCGACCTCCCGCAGCTCCGGGACGTACCGGCGGACGTACGCGCCCTCCGGGTCGAACCGCCGGGCCTGCACCAGCGGGTTGAGCACCCGGTGCGGACGGGTGTCGGTGCCGGTGCCGGCCACCCACTGCCAGTTCATCTGGTTGTTCACCAGGTCCCCGTCGACCAGCAGGTCCAGGAAGTGCCGGGCCCCCACCCGCCAGTCCACGTACAGCGTCTTGGCCAGGAAGCTCGCCACCAGCAGCCGGGCCCGGTTGTGCATCCAGCCCTCGGCGCGCAGCTGGCGCATCGCCGCGTCCACGATCGGATAGCCGGTGCGGCCCTCCTTCCAGGCGGCCACGTCCTCCTCCGCCTCCTTCGACCGCCGCCAGGAGTCGTGCCGGGTGCGGTAGTCCTTCTCCGCCGACTCCGGCCGGGCGGCCAGCACCTGGTGGTGGAAGTCCCGCCAGGCCAGCTGCCGGACGAAGGCCTCCGCCCCGGGGCCGCCCCGCTCGCGTGCCAGATGCACCAGCTCGCCGGAGGACAGCGCGCCGAAGTGGAGGTACGGCGAGAGCCGCGAGGTGGCGTCGCCCGCCAGATCGTCGTGCCGCTCCTCGTAGGCGTCCAGACCGTCCCGCCGCCAGCGCCCGAACAGCCGCCGCCCGGCCTCCTCGCCGCCCCGGGGGACATCGGAGGAGACGCCCTCCACCTCGGAGCGGGCCGGCAGTGGCTCGGACTCCACCGCCTCCGGCACCCGCACCTTCCGCGGCGGGCCGAGCGGTTCGCGCAGGCGCAGATCGGACCAGCGGCGGAAGTACGGGGTGAACACCGCGAAGTGGTGCCCGCCGCCGGACGGCGCCACCGCCCCGGGCGCCACCGCCGTCACCACCGCGTCATGCACCCGCAGCTCCACCCCATGGTGCTCCAGCTCCTCGCGCAGCCGCTCCTCGCGGTGGTGGGCGTACCGGCTCACCCCGGCCGAGAGGTGCACCTCGGACGCCCCGCACTGCCGGGCGACGGCCACCACCTCCCGTACCACCGGCCCGGAGCGCACCACCAGCCGCCCGCCCCGCTTGCGCAGCCCGGCGTCCAGCGAGGCCAGGCAGTCGAAGAGGAAGGCCGAGCGGTTGGGCGCGTCGAACCCGGCCGCGTGCACCCCGCTGTCCCGGACGAACAGCGGCACCACCTCGTCCGCCGCGTCCAGGGCCGCCCGCAGCGGTGGATGGTCGTGCAGACGCAGGTCCGCGGTGAACAGGACGACCGCTGCGGTCATGGTGGTGCTCCCGGGCTGTGCTGGTGGTGCTGGTGGTCGGTGCGGGGCGGGCCCCGGCAGGAGTTCGGCCCCGGTGGGCCGCCGGATGGGTGTCGTACGGGTGAGGCGGCCCGGTGGAAGGGTCAGCCGGGGGTGCTCCTCTCGTACCGAGGCTCCCGCGGCTCCCGCGGCCCGCCGGCTCCGGGCGCGGGCGGGTCGCCGGGCCGGGCGGCCATGCCCTTCGCGGCGGCCTGGGTGATGTTGCGGGCCATCCCGCCGAACACCACCGCGTGGAACGGCGAGACCGACCACCAGTAGGCGTGCCCGAACAGCCCGCGCGGATGGAACAGCGCCCGCTGCCGGTAGCGCACCGGCCCGCCGTCGTCCTGCTCGGCGTGCATCTCCAGCCAGGCCAGCCCCGGCAGCCGCATCTCGGCCCGCAGCCGCAGCAGCCGGCCCGGCTCGATCTCCTCCACCCGCCAGAAGTCCAGCGAGTCGCCCACCCGCAGCCGCTCGGCGTCCCGGCGGCCCCGGCGCAGCCCCACCCCGCCGACGAACCGGTCCAGCCAGCCCCGTACCGCCCAGGCCAGCGGGAAGGAGTACCAGCCGTTGTCGCCGCCGATGCCCTCGATCACCCGCCACAGCGCATCCCGGGTGGCCGGCACCTCCAGCTCCCGCTCGTCCTCGTAGAGGCTGCCGCCCGCCCAGTCCGGGTCGGTGGGCAGCGGATCGCTCGGCGCGCCGGGCAGCGCGGCCGAGGACCAGCGGGTGGCGACCTCCGCGTCCCGCACCTTGCGCAGGGCGAGCCGCACCGCCTCGGCGTAGGGCAGCGGCTGCCCGGGCCCGTCCGGGATGTAGCGGGTGATGTCGTGCTCCCGGCAGATCACCTCATGGCGCAGCGACTCGGTGAGCGGGCGGGCGATGGAGGCCGGGACGGGTGTCACCAGCCCCACCCAGTGGCTGGACAGCGTGGGCGTGAGCACCGGCACCGGCAGGATCAGCCGCTTGCGCAGCCCGGCCACCCGGGCGTAGCCCAGCATCATGTCCTGGTAGGTCAGCACATCGGGGCCGCCGACGTCGAAGGTCCGGTTCACGTCCTCGGGCATCGCGGCCGAGCCCACCAGGTAGCGCAGCACATCGCGGACCCCGATCGGCTGGATCCGGGTGTGCACCCAGCTCGGGGTCACCATCACCGGCAGCCGCTCGGTCAGATAGCGCAGCATCTCGAAGGAGGCCGAGCCCGAACCGATGATCACCGCCGCCCGGAGCACGGTGGCGGGCACCGGGCCGTTGACGAAGATCCGGCCCACCTCGGCGCGCGAGCGCAGATGCGGCGACAGCTCCCGCTCGGGCACCGCCGAGGGGGTGAGCCCGCCGAGGTAGACGATTCGTTTCACCCCGGCCGCGTGCGCCTGCTGGGCGAAGATCCGGGCCGCCCGGCGGTCCGTCTCCTCGAAGCCGCTGCCGGTGCCCAGGGCGTGCACCAGGTAGTACGCCACCTCCACGCCCCGCATCGCCTCGGCCACCGAGGCCTCGTCGGTGGCGTCGCCCCGGACCGTCTCGACGTCCCCCGCCCAGGGCTGGTCCCGGAGCTTGCTCGGGGTGCGGGCCAGGCAGCGCACCCGGTGGCCCGCCTTCAGCAGCTCGGGCACCAGCCGGCCGCCGATGTACCCGGTCGCCCCGGTCACCAGGCACAGCGGCCCCTCCCCGGCCCGTTCCCTCCGGTCGTCCGGCTTCCGCCCGTCCGCGTTCCGCTCGCTCACCAGGGCCTCCCATCGCTGCGGCGCGTACGCCGTCCGTCCATGCCGCGTCCCGACCGGGTTCCACCGTCCGGGGGCCGCAATCCGCCGGCCACCCGGACGGCCCGTGCCCCTCTCGCCCCGTGCCCGGTCACCGCGGGGCCGCGTCGCTCACCGCGGCGGCCCGGCCGCCCGCGCCCAGCAGCCCGGTCGCCCGGAACGGCTCCGCGGCGGCCAGCCGGGGCAGCTCCCGCCGGCACACCGCGGTCACCACCGGCGGCATCGCCGCCCGCACCAGCTGGGTCGCCCGCAGCCAGGACGGCAGATAGACCGCCGGCCGGCGCCGCTCCACCGCCCGGACCATCCGCTCCGCCACCACCCCGACCGGATAGACCTTCCGCGCCGGCCGCGGCATATGGCCGCGCAGCTCCCGCAGCACCGCGTACCGGTCGGCGTCCCGGATCATGTCGGTGTCCGTCCAGTTGATGTACGCGATGCCCACGCCGACGCCCTCGTGGGCGTACTCGGCCCGCAGCGCGTGCGCGAAGGACTCCACCCCGGCCTTGGAGGCGCAGTAGGCGCTCATCATCGGCGAGGCGCCGATCGCGGCCAGCGAGGCGATCTGGAGGAAGTAGCCGCGCCTGGCCAGCAGCGCGGGCAGGAAGGACCGCGCGGTGATCGCGCTGCCCACCAGGTTGACCTCGACCACCCGGCGCCACACCGCCGGGTCCGAGGTGCCGAACGGACCGCCCTCGGCGATCCCGGCGTTGGCCACCACCACCGACGGCGGTCCCATCGACTCACCCACCTCGGCCGCCACCCGCGCCATCCCGGCGTCGTCGGTGATGTCCACCTCCCAGCAGCGGGCCTCGCCGGGCAGGACGTCCCGCACCCGGGCGAGCGTCGCCTCCTCGCGGCCGAGCAGCGCGAGGCGGGCGCCGCGCTCGGAGAGCGTCCGGGCCATCGCCGCGCCCAGGCCGCGGGCGGCGCCGGTCACCACCGCGGTACGGCCGTACAGGGGACTGGGCTCGGTCGCCATGTCGGGCTCCTCTCGGGGAAGGCGTCAGCACCGGCGTGCGGTACGGGCACGGCCGGTGCTGACGCCCGGGGACAGCCGGGGGCGGGACGGCTCAGGGCTGCTTCCTGGCCTGGTCGGCGGCGGCGCTCGCGGCGGCCTTCTCCGAGGAGGCGCCGGCCGTGCTCAACCGCCCGCCGCTGGACTCCAGATGGGCCCGGACGAACCACTGGAACAGCTCCAGGCTGCGCAGCTGCTCGATCAGCATGTCCTGGGTGACCGGGTCCAGCTCCTCGGTGGCCTGCATCGCGGCCCGGTGGTCCTCGATCAGCGAGGTGTACACCAGGTCCAGCGCGCCGAGGTGCTCGATCGCCTCCGCCCGCCCGATGGAGTAGTCGTTCCAGGCGCGGTCGGCCACCAGCGACCCCGGGGTGCCCTTGGGCTCCCCGCCCAGGGTGGAGATCCGCTCGGCCAGGTCGTCGGTCATCGCCCGGACCTGGTCCACCTGCGGGTCGATCATCTCGTGCACCGCGATGAAGTGCGGCCCGACCACGTTCCAGTGGATGTGCTTCAGCGTCAGATGCAGGTCGTTGAGCGAGTGCAGACGCATCTGCAGCAGGCCGATGATCTCGGCGCCCGTCTCGGTGGACAGACCGGGGATGGTGTACGAGAGGGAGGGTTTCTGCGATGCCACGTGGTGCTCCTAGCGTGAGGCTGCGCGGGTTTCAGGTAATCACCGGGTCGGTCCGCCCGCCCCTCGGGCGACACCCGTACGGGCCGGGGGGCCCGGATCGCCCCGCGCGGGATCAGCGGGTGCCGTGGGCCATCCGGCGGCGCAGCAGCAGCACGCCCCCGGCGGCGCCGGCCGCGGCGAGTGAGCCGCCGGCCACCATCTCGACCGTGGTGGGGCCCTGGCTGCCGCCGAGGCCGCCGGTGGTGCCGCCGCTGGGCGTACGGGGATCGACGGTCACCGTGCCGCGGAAGCGGCTGCCGTTCCCGCAGTCGCCGTCCACGCTGTACGGGGTGCGCTGCCCGGTGCCGCTCCCGGTGACGAAGGTGGACCGCGGGGCGATCCGGGCGGTGCCGGTGTAGCGGGTGCCGCCGGGGGCGGCGCCCGAGGAGCTGGTGAGGGTGGTCCGCCCGCCCTCGAAGGCCCGCGAGGAGGCCGTGATGCCGCGGCTGCCGCCCGAGTTCCGGGTGAACGGGCAGGTCACATTGACGGTGACGGTGGCCCCGGGGGCGACGCTGGACGGGGAGACGGTCACCGTCGCGGTCTGCGTGGTGCTGCCGCCCGCCCACGCCAGGGGCGCGGCGGCCAGGCACAGCGCGCCGGCGAGGGCGCCGGCCGGCAGGGATATGGAACGCATGGGGTCCTTCTCTCGCGTCGGGGTGCGGCCGCCCGCTTCGGCGGCACCGGAGACCGGCGAGCACGGCTCGGCCCGTGGCACTCCGTCAGCGTGAAGCTATGCGCGCCCCGCGCCCCCCACCAGCCGGGACGGTCTGAACGGACCACCCGCGGCCCTCAGCCGGCTCCGGCCGGCGCCCTCCCGGGGACGACCTGCATCAGGGGCCGGCCGGTGACCAGCAGCCAGGCGGGCAGCGCCGCCACGCACAGCAGCGGCAGCAGGGCGATGTCGGAGCCGACCACGGCGGCCATGAACAGGCTCAGCCAGCCCTGCCGGGTGGTGGCCAGCAGCACCCCGAGCACCGCGGCGGGGACCGCCAGCGCCAACGGCACCGACCCCGCCACCGCGTGCGCCAGCATGCCCAGCGCCACCCCGATGAACACCGCCGGGAAGATCCGGCCGCCCTGGAACCCGCAGGACGCCGCCACCACCAGGGCCACCAGCTTCACCGCCACGATCAGCGCCAGCCCGGCGGCCGTGTACGCCGCCGGGTCGCCGGTCAGCTCCCGCATCTGCTCCGAGCCCTTGAACAGGGTGATCCGCCCGCCCAGCACCCCGAGCAGTCCCAGCACCAGCCCCCCGCAGGCCGGCACCGCCACCGGGTGCCGCAGCCGGTGGAAGAGCCGGTGGCTGTACGGGAGGAGGGCGACCGCCACCAGTCCCACCAGCGCGCACACCGAGGCGACGGCCATCGCGGTGAGCCCGTCCACCGGGCGGAGGTCCGGCCGCGGCCCCAGGTCCAGCGCGAAGGTGGGCGCGGCGGCCAGCACCGTGGTCAGGGCGCCCGCCCCGGCCGCCACCAGCGGGGCGAACAGCCGGTCCCACAGCGGGCGCGGATCGGGTGGGCCGGCGACCTCCGAGAGCAGCAGCGCGGCGGCGACCGGGGTGCCGAACATGGCCCCCACCGTCCCGGCCGCGGCGAGCGCGGCCCAGGCCGTGCCGGGCACCTTGGGCAGCGCCCGCATCCCCAGCGCCACCGCCAGGGCCACGTTCACGCTGGTGATCGGGTTCTCCGGGCCGAGGCTCACCCCGCTCGCGAGCCCGATCACCGCGGCGACGAGCACCCCGGGGAGCACGGAGGGCGGCAGCGGCGGGTCCACCAGGCCCCGGGTGGCCGGATCGGGGCCGGTGCCGCCCGGGAAGCGCCACACCGCCAGCCCCACCGCCAGCCCGGCGGCGGTGAGCACCGCCACCGTCCAGCCGCCGGAGGTGCCGGAGAGGCCGAGGGCGCGGGGGACGGTGGACCAGAGCACCCCCTCCAGCCGGTCGGCGACCCAGGTGACCGCCAGCAGCACCAGGCTGCCGGCGGCCCCGATGAGCAGCGCCGGCAGCACCAGCGGCAGCAGCAGCCGGGCCGGTCGCGGCAGCCATCCGTGCCAGGGGCCGGGCGGCGGCCCCCCGGGGCCCTCGGGCCTCGGGGGGACTCCGTCGTCGGGGGGAGGGGGCGGCGTCATGGCGGCTCCGGCGGTGGGGGAGGGGTGGCCGCCGGGGAGCCGGGGCCGTCCGGGTACGGCCGTCAAAGACCGCACGGCCCACCGATCATCCCTGACCGGAGGCCGCCGTTCCGGAACCCCGCGCGCCGGTGTCGCGGCCGTCGGCACACCCCCCGTCCGGCTCAGGACGCGGGGGCGATCCCGGCGAGCAGCACCTCCAGGGCCAGGTCCAGCGCCTCGTCCAGCGGGGTGTCGTCCAGCAGGCCGCCCAGGGAGAGGGTGGCCAGCCCGTGCAGGGTGGAGAAGGCCACCTGGGCGAGGCGGGCCGGGTCGCCGGGGCGGGCGGTGCCCGCCGCCTGGGCCTCGGCGATCAGCCCGGCGGCGACCCCCAGACCCGCGTGCCCCAGCTCGCGCAGCTCCGCGCTGGAGTCCTCGGCGTGCTTGGCCGTGAACATCAGCGCCAGCAGCGGGGGATGGGTCACCGCGAACTCCACATAGGCCCGGCCCAGCGCGGTCAGCCGGGCGGACGGCGGGCCGGGTGCCGCGGCCGCGCCGCGCAGAGCGGCGTTGAGCCGGGTGAAGCCGCTGACCGCCAGGGCGTCCAGCAGGGCCTGGCGGTCGCGGAAGTGGCGGGCCGGAGCGGCATGGCTGACCCCCAGGTCGCGGGCGAGGGCGCGCAGCGAGAGCCCGTCGGCCCCGGACTGGGCCAGCACGCTCTCCGCGCGCTCCAGCAGGGCGGTCCGGAGATGGCCGTGGTGGTATGGGCTGTCGGTCACGGTGTCCGTACTCCTAAGTGATGTTGGCATTGACTACAAAGGTGGCAGTGTCTACATTCGAGGGTGCCAGTCCGTGTACGGAGAGGAAAGCAGGCGGCCATGACGATGACCTACCGGGGCACCACGGCCCTGATCACCGGGGCCAGCTCCGGCCTCGGCACCGAGTTCGCCCGCCAGTGGGCCCAGCGCGGCGCCGACCTGGTGCTGGTGGCCCGGCGCAAGGACCGGCTGGAGGAGCTCGCGGAGAAGCTGGAGCAGCGGTACGGGGTCAGCGCCCGGGTGATCGCCAAGGACCTCGGCAAGCCCGGCGCGGCGGCGGCACTCCGCGCCGAACTGGACGGCCTGGGCACCACCGTGCAGACGCTGGTCAACAACGCCGGCTTCGGCAGCCACGGCCCGCTCGCCGAGGCGGACCCGGCGCGGGTCAGCGAGATGGTCCAGCTCAACGTCATGGCCGTCACCGAGCTCACCCGGGCGTTCCTGCCCGACCTGGTCGCCGACGGCCGGGGCGCCCTGGTCAACATCGCCAGCGCCGCCGCCTACCAGCCCACCCCCGCCATGGCGGTCTACGGCGCCACCAAGGCGTTCGTCCTCAACTTCACCGAGGCCGTCGGCTACGAGGTGCGCGGCTCGGCCCTCACGGTGCTGGCCGTCTCGCCGGGTCCGGTGCGCACCGAGTTCTTCGACGTCGTCGGCACCCGGGACGCGGCCGTCGGCTCCATGGCCACCGCCGAGCAGGTGGTCACCGCCGCCCGGCGCGCACTGGAGCGCCGCACCACCCCGCCCAGCATCGTCATCGGCCTGGGCAACCGGATCTCCTCCATTGCCTCCACCCTCTCCCCGCGCCGCGTCACCCTCGCCATCTCGGGCCGCGTCCTCAAGGCCTGACCCGCCGCCGGTACCCCGCCCGCTACCGGCCGAGGTACCGGTGCAGCGACCCTTTCAGCGCCGCGGTGAACCGCTCCCGCACCGCCGGGTCCACCCGGTCCAGCGAGAGATAGGGGTTGAGGTCCTCCAGCTCCACCAGCAGCAGCCGGCCGTCCCGGGTGCGGCAGGCGTCCACCCGCTGCACCCCGTGCTCCAGGGTGTTCCACGCGACGAACCGGCGGGCGAACTCCACATCGGCCGCCGACGCCCGGTACGGCTCCAGCTCCCAGCGGCGCTCCGGGTCCGGCGCGTACACCGCGTACTGGAAGGCGTCGTCCACGAACACGAACGACACCTCGTAGCGGAAGTCGATCCTCGGCTGGACCAGCACCCCGTCCCACGCCACCTCGCCGAGCCGCTCGGCGGGCCGGAACTCCAGACCGATCGAGTCCGCCCCGGCCACCGGCTTCACCGCGTACCACGCGCTGTCCGGCAGCGCACCGAGGTCCTCGGGCCCGGCCGCGGTGGGGATCACCGGCAGCCCGGCCGCGGTCAGCTCGGTCAGATACCCCTTGCCCGCCATGTCCCCGCGCCCGGTCAGCGGGTTGTACACCGGTACGCCCAGCTCCACCGCGCGGGACCGGTAGGCGTCGTACGCGTCGCGGTGGTGCAGCACCGGGCCGCTGTTGCGGACCACCACCGCGTCGAAACCGTCCAGCAGCGCGGCCGCGTCGCCCGGCGGGCAGAGCGCCACCGCGAACTCGTCGCGCAGGGCGGCGGTGAGCGCCATGTCCTCGTCGCCGTACCGCCGGCCGCGGGCCGGGTAGAGGAGATCGGAGACATACAGCAGACGGGGGCGGGCGGACACCGGGACTCCTCGCGGTCGGGGCGTCCAACCTACCCCCACCTGCGAAAACGACGGCAGTGGGGACCGATCCGCCCCGGAAAACCGGGCGACGCGGGACCGGGCCACCGGTTACCGTGCGGTCATGAACCCGCTCGACGAGAAGGCGATCCGCGCCTCCTTCGTGAACTGCTCCAAGGGCGAGGCCGGCCGCCTCCACCTCCCGCGCGACCTGGCCGAACGGCCCTGGCCGGACCTGGACTTCCTCGGCTGGCGCGACCCCGGCGCCCCCGACCGGGCCTATCTCGTCGCCGAGCGCGCCGGACGCCCCACCGGGGTGGTGCTGCGCGCCCCGCAGCACCGCAACCGCAGCTTCACCAAGACCACCCTGTGCAACCTCTGCCTGACCGGCCACCCCAGCTCCGGCGCGGCCCTGCTGGCCGCGCCCAAGGCGGGCCCGGCCGGCCGGCAGGGCAACACCGTCGGCGCCTATATGTGCGCCGATCTGGCCTGCTCGCTCTATGTGCGCGGCAAGCGCGACCCGGGCCGCTCCCGCTACGAGGAGAGCCTCACCGAGGAGCAGCGGATAGCCCGGCTGCTGGCCAACCTGGAGTCCTTCCTCACCCAGGTGACCGCGGGCTGACGCCCGGGGGCCGCCGTGCGGCGGGTGAGCGCGGCGCGTGCGGGGGTACCCGGGGCGCGGCCCGGCCCCCTCGGGGGCACCGACGCGCGAGCGACGAGGAGGCAGAGCGTGAGCACCGTCAAGGAGACGATCGAGGTGGACGTCCCTGTCCACACGGCCTACAACCAGTGGACGATGTTCGAGGAGTTCCCCCGGTTCATGGAGGGCGTCGACGAGATCCGCCAGATCGACGACCGCCACAACCACTGGAAGACCAGCATCGGCGGGGTGCACCGCGAGTTCGACACCGAGATCGTGGACCAGCTGCCCGACGAGCGGGTCGCCTGGCGCACCGTCGCCGGCGACACCCGGCAGAAGGGCGTGGTCACCTTCCGGAAGGTGGACGAGCGCCACACCCGGGTGGAGCTGGTGATGGACGTCGAGCCGAGCGGCATGGCCGAGAAGGCCGCCGACGCCGTCGGCATCCTCGACCGGCGGGTCAAGGGCGACATGCGGCGGTTCAAGGACTACATCGAGACCCAGAGCGGCGAGTCCGGCGGCTGGCGTGGCCGCATCCGCCCCGGCGCCAGCTGAGCCGCACGGCCGACCCGGCCCCCGGCCGGCTGGACCGCCCCGGCCTGGAGCTCTTCGAGTTCCAGGCCCGGGCTTCGTAACCGACCCACCGTCTCACTCCGCCCGAGAGGCTGGCGTCCGGCCGTGACCGCCCTCGGCGCCGCCGCCCTCCGCGTCCACGCGGGGCAGCAGCCGCTCCAGCCAGTGCGGCGTCCACCAGGCCGCCCTGCCCAGCAGGGTCATCGCGGCCGGCACCAGCAGCAGCCGCACCACCGTGGCGTCGATCAGCACGCTCGCCGCCAGCCCCAGGCCCAGCATCTTGACCACGATCTGGTCGCTCAGCACGAAGGCCGCGAAGACGCTGACCATGATGAGCGCCGCACAGGCGATCACCCGCGCGGTGATCTCCAGCGCGTGCGCCACGCTCGCCTTGGGGTCGCCGGTGCGCAGCCAGGCCTCGTGCACCCGCGACAGCAGGAAGATCTCGTAGTCCATGCTCAGCCCGAAGACGATGGCGAACATCATCATCGGCACATAGCTCTCGATCGGCACCTCGCCCGAGACACCGAGCGCCGGACCGCCCCAGCCCCACTGGAAGACCGCCACCACCACCCCGTACGAGGCGGCGATCGACAGCACGTTGAGCACCGCCGCTTTCACCGCCACCAGCACCCCGTGGAACACCACCAGGATCACCAGGAACGCCAGCCCCACCACCACCGCGATGATCAGCAGCAGCCGGCTGGAGACGATGTCCAGGAAGTCCACCTGGGCGGCGGTCGTCCCGGTCACATAGGTGCGTGCCCCGGTCCCGGCCACCGCCTCCGGCAGCACATCGTCCACCAACCGGTTCACCAGGTCGGTGGTCCCCTGGTCCTGCGGGGCGCTCGCGGAGTACGCGGTCGCCAGCAGCACCTCCCCGTCCTGGGTCGGCGTCAGCGGGGTGACCTTCACCGCCCCCGGGACCTTCGCCAGCGCCCCGTTCACCGAGGAGGCCAGCGCCGAGCGGTCCGCCTGCGGGACCGCCGACTGGTCCACCACCAGGGTCAGCGGCCCGTTGGAACCGGGGCCGAACGCCTCGGTCATCAGATCGTAGGCGCGCCGGTCGGTGAACGACTCCGGATCGGCCCCGTCCCCGATGTGCCCCAGCCGGATGAACAGCAGCGGGACCGCGAGCACCGCCAGCAGCACCACCCCGGGCACCAGGAACCACCACGGCCGCCGCTCCACCCGCAGCGCGTACCGGTGCCACATCCCGTGCGCCTCCGCGCCCGGCTCGGCGGCCGTCTCGGCCACCGGGCGGCGCACCCTCAGCCGGTCGATGTGCCGCCCGATCAGCCCCAGCAGCGCCGGCACCAGGGTCACCGCGCCCAGCACGGCCGTCACCACGGTGACCGCGGCCGCCAGACCCAGTTTGCCGATGAAGGAGATGCCCGAGGCCCACAGCCCGGACAGCGCGATGATCACCGTGCAGCCGGAGACCAGCACCGCCTTGCCGCTGGTCGCCGTCGCCCGCCCGGCCGCCACCGCCGGCTCCACCCCGTCCAACAGCAGCTGGCGGTGGCGGGTGACCAGGAAGAGCGCGTAGTCGATGCCCACCCCCAGGCCGATCATCGTGGCGAGGGTGGGGGAGACGGTGGCGAAGGTGGCGGCCGCCGCCAGCAGCCCCAGCAGCGCCAGCCCGCAGACCACCGCGATCAGCGCGGTGACCAGCGGCAGCACCGCCGCGACCACACTGCCGAAACCGATCAGCAGCACCACGATCGCCACCGCGAAGCCGATCGCCTCGCTGGTGCGGTCGCCGGTGTGGGGCCGGTCCAGCTCACCGAGCGGACCGCCGTACTCCACCTGCACCCCGGCCGCCCGCAGCGGCTCCACCGCCTGGTCCACCCCGTCCAGATAGGACTCACCGAGGGTGGAGGGCTGCACGTCGAACCGCACGGTGATGTAGCCGGTGCGGCCGTCGGAGGAGAGCGGGCCGGTGTTCGGCCCGGAGCCGGCCGGCGGCGGGGTCGTACCGGGCGGCGGCAGCGGACTCTGCGCGCTGAGCACATGCGGCAGCTTCCCCAGGTCGCTCACGGCGGTGTTCAGCTGCCCGCCGACTGAATTGAGCGGCGCCTTGCCGTCTCTGAGCACGATCTGTGCGCCATAACCCCCGGCCGCCGGATCGTGCGACCGCAGGACCGCGAGACCGTCGTCCGACTGCGAGCCGGGCAGCGTGAAGTCGTCCGAGTAGTCGCCCCCGTAGGCCCGATCCAGCACCTGCACCCCGACCAGCGCGGCCAGCCAGAGCACGATCACCAGGACGCTGTGCCGGGCGCACCACTCGCCGGTGCGTCGCAGCGCGGTCCGGCGGGGAGCGGGCGGCGGGGTCGCGGTCATGGAGCCTCCGGGCAACCACGGGCACGAGTGCCGTCGGCCCCGAGCCGCACCGAACCGGCCCCGGGCAGGACGGCACCGGACTTCCGCCATTGAAGGCCGGACCCGGATGTACGGCACCCCGGACGGCGAGAACGGGTGACCTGCCCGCCCGAGGCGACCACGTACCTCCGGCGGCGAGTGACCCCGCCCGAGCGTGCCCCCGGTCCCGGCCCCGGCAGCCCCGCCGCCGCTAGGCCGTCCGCTGCAGCGCCAGGGCCTGGCCGATGAGCCGGGCGCCCTCCGGGAAGGCGCCCGGGTCGGGACCGGCGTAGTTGAGGCGGAGGTGGACCCCGGCGGGCTCGGCCGGAAACCAGGCGTCTCCCGAGGCGACGGCCACCCCGGCGGCCTCGCAGTCCCGGACCAGCCGCTCCGGGTCGGTGCCGTCCGGCAGCCGGGCCCACAGGTTGAGCCCGCCCCGGGGCACCGCCTCCAGCCGCGCCTCCGGTACGTGCTCGGCGAGTGCCCCGGCCAGCAGGTTGCGGCGGGCGGCCAGTCGGCGGCCCAGGCCCCGCAGATGGGTGCGCCAGCCGGGCTGGGTGACCACGTCCAGCGCCACCGCCTGCAGCAGACCGCTGACGTACATCGACTCCGCCTGCGCACCGGCCAGGATCCTCGCGCGGGCCGGGCCGCGGGCCACCACCCCGGCGATCCGGACCGCCGGGGAGACGCTCTTGGTGAGCGACCGCAGATAGACGACATGGCCGCCCTCGTCCCGCGCGGCCAGCGGCACCGAGGCCGCCTCGATCCCGAAGTCATGCGCCCAGTCGTCCTCCACCAGGAACGCCCCGTGCGCGCGTACGGTGTCCAGCACCCGGTCGGCCCGCTCGGGCGCCCAGTGGGCGCCGGTGGGGTTGGCGAAGCTCGGCTGCGCGTAGAACACCCGCGCCCCGCTCTGCCGGAAGGCCCGCTCCAGCGCCTCCGGGTCCGGTCCGTCCGCGCCGCTGGGCACCGGCACCAGCCGCACCCCCGCCTGCGCGGCGGCCAGCAGCGCGCCCCAGTACGTGGGCGACTCCACCAGCACGGCCCGGCCCGCTCCCACCAGGGTGCGGAAGATCGTGCCCAGCGCGCTCTGACTGCCCGGCAGCACCAGCACATCGCTCGGGGCCGGAGGCTGCGCGCCCAGCGGGGTCACCGCGCCGAGCTCGGTCGCGAACCACGCCTGGAGCTCCGGCAGTCCCGCCACCGGCGGCCGGGCCACCGCGGCCTCCGCGCGGGCCGCCCGGGCGAAGGCGGCCCGCACCAGCCGCTCGGGCAGCAACTCCCGGTCCGGGTAGCCCGAGTGGAGGGCGATCACCTCGTTCGGCACGGTCCGCAGCGCCGCGGACACCGCCGGGCCCCGCTCCCGGGGCGAGCCGAGCGCCGCCGTCTGCCAGCCGTAGTCATGCGGCCGGGGCGCCGACCGGGCCGCGCGGACGAAGGTCCCCACCCCCGGGCGGCTCTCCACCAGGCCCTGCGCCGCCAGGGTCCGCAGCGCCTTCTGCACGGTGACCGGACTCGCCGCGTACTCGGCCACCAGCGCCCGGGTGGCCGGCAGCCGGGCCCCGGGCGCGGCCCGCGCGATCCACTCCCGCAACCCTCCGACGATCCGACCACTGCTATCGTTGTCCATGACGATACATAGTAGCGCTACTCACTCCGTCGCCCCGGTGCTACCGGAGGCGTCCGCCCCGGTGGCCGCCCGCTCCGGGATCGGCTGGGGACTGCTGGGGGTCACGGCCTTCTCCTTCACCGTCCCCTGCACCCGGATCGCCGTGGAGGGCGGCGCGATGTCGCCCCTCTTCGTCGGCGCCGGCCGCGCCGTGGTCGCCGCGCTGCTCGCCGCCGTCGCCCTGGCCGCCACCCGGCAGCGGCTGCCGCGCGGGACCCAGTGGGCCCGGCTCGCGGTGGTGGCCGCCGGGGTGGTCGCCGGTTTCCCGCTGCTGACCTCCTACGCGCTCACCACCGCCTCGGCCGGGCACGCCGCCGTGGTGATCGCCCTGCTGCCGGCCGTGACCGCGGTCCTGGCGGTGCTGCGCACCCGGGAGCGGCCACCGAGGGCCTTCTGGTTCACCGCGGCCGCCGGAGCCGTCGCCGCCGTCGGCTTCGCCTCGTTCCAGGGCGGCGGGGCGAGCGGCCCGGCCTGGTCGGACCTGCTGCTGCTCGGCGCGGTGCTGGCGGCCGGCGTCGGCTACGCCGAGGGCGGGCTGCTCGCCCGGGAACTGGGCGCCTGGCAGACCATCTCCTGGGCCCTGGTGCTCTCCGCGCCGCCGATGGCCGCGCTCACCGCCGTGGCGGCCGCCCGGCACACCCCGACCGGGACACCGGCCGAGTGGGCGGCCTTCGGCTACCTCGGCGTGGTCAGCATGTTCCTCGGCTTCTTCGCCTGGTACCGCGGACTGGCGATCGGCCCGATGGCGCGGGTCAGCCAGATCCAGCTGGTGCAGCCGGTGCTCGGCATCGGCTGGGCCGCCCTGCTGCTGCGTGAGCCGATCACCTGGGCCACCGTGCTCGGCGGCCTCGCCGTGGTCGGCTGCGCCGGCACCGCGGTGCGCAGCCGGTCCCGGACCGGTCCTAAGGCGGTAGCGGAGCCCCGCCCCGGGACGCGGCCGCGCTACTCGAAGGCCGCCGCAGCCTCCCGTAGCGCCGCCGCCACCACCTCCGGCGCGTCGGGACCCGGCTCACCCGGCCGGTAGGTGACCGAGGCCAGCTCCCCGGAGTAGCGGAAGACCCCGTGCCGCAGGTGCACCGGCCAGGACACCGGCGACTTGCGGTCCAGGCCCACGCTGATCCCCTGGAACGGGGCCATCCCGATCAGCTGGTGCACACTCCCCGGCAGCGCGGGCCGCTCCTCGCCGTCCACCCGTACCGCGAACCGCCAGCGCAGCCCCGGCTCGGCGGCCGCCGACAGCTCCACCGTCCGGGCCCCGGCCGGCAGCGGCCCGGCGTCCGCCTCGTGCAGGGCGCCGTACTCGTTGTAGGCCAGGCGCAGCCGGCCCTCCTCCACGTACAGGCTGTAGCCGCCGCCCTGGTCGCCGTGCGAGACCAGCACCCCCTGATCGCCGGCCCCGTGCCGGGCCAGCTCCACGGTGACGGTGAACGAGCGGAAGGCGGTCAGCCGCGAGGAGCGGTAGCGCTCCAGCTCCGGGGTGCCCGGCAGCAGGGTCACCGGCCGTTCCAGCCGGTCCTCGCCGGGGCCCCGGCGCACCATCGCGCCGCCCGGACCGGGCAGCGGGAAGACGCCGTTGCGCCAGGCCGCCTCCTCCCAGGCCGCCGCCAGCTCCTTGACCACCTCCGGCCGCGCCGCCGCCAGGTCGCGCACCTCGGTGGGGTCGGTGCGGATGTCGTACAGCGCCCACTCGGAGTCGTCGTACGGCGCACCGGGCCGGTGCACGGTGACGATCTTGTGCCCGTCTCGGTAGTAGCTGCGGTTCCCGGTCATCTCGCAGTACTGCTCGGGATGGGTGCTCGCCGCCGCCGGGTCGCGCAGCACCGATACGAAGGCGGTGCCGTCCTCCTCCTGCACGGCCCGCCCGTGGAGCTCGGCCGGCCGCGCCACCCCGGCCAGCTCAAGGAGGGTGGGCGCCAGGTCGGTCACGTACTGGTAGGCGTGCCGCAGTCCGCCGTCGCCCTCCGTCCGGGGCAGCCCGCGCGGCCAGGACAGCAGGAACGGCACCCGCACCCCGCCCGCGTAGGTGTGCCGCTTGTACAGCCGGAAGGGCGTGTTGGAGGCCATCGCCCAGCCGCGCGGATAGTGGACCATGCTGCGCGGCCCGCCGATCAGCTCCGGGTCGCGCTCCACATCCGGCCGCCAGTCCTCCGGCAGCCGCGGATGGTGGGCGAACCGGCTGAAGTAGCTGCGGGTGCCCTCCGCCCCGCCCTCGCCGCTGCCGCCGTTGTCCGAGGTGAACACCACGATGGTGTTGTCCAGTTCGCCGTACGCCTCGATCACCGCCAGCAGCCGGCCCAGGTTCTCGTCGATGTTGGCCACCATCGCCGCGTACACCTCCATATAGCGGGCGGCCAGCTCCCGCTGCTCCGGGGGCAGTTGCTCGAAGGCGTCCACCTCCTCCCCGGCCTCCCGGTTGCGCGGCGGCAGCGCGGTGCCCTCGGGGAACAGCCCGTCGGCCAGCTGCCGGGCGAACCGGCGCCGCCGCACCTCGTCCCAGCCGTCCGCGTACCGCCCGCGCTGCCGGTCGATGTCCGCCGGCTTCGCCTGGAGCGGGGCGTGCACCGCGTTGTGCGCCAGATAGAGGAAGAACGGCTTGTCCGCGTCGTGCGCCCGCAGCCCCTTGACCATGCCGATCGCCTGGTCGGTGATGTCGTCCGTGTAGTAGTAGCCCTCCGGGAAGGCGTCGATGTCCAGCGGGCTGTTGTCCCGCACCAGTTGGTGCGGGTGGAAGAGGTTGGTCAGCCCCTCCAGCACCCCGTAGTACTGGTCGAAGCCCTTCTGCAGCGGCCAGTTGCGGCGGTCGTCGGCCGCGTTGGACGAGGAGTCCCGGGCCAGGTGCCACTTGCCGACCGCGTAGGTGGCGTACCCGGCGCCGTGCAGGGTCTCGGCCAGGGTGGGGATGTCCTCGGCGATCTCCATCCCGTAGCCGGGGAAGCCGGGATCGGCGTTGGCGACCATGGCGTAACCCACCCGGTGCGGGTTGAGCCCGGTCAGCAGGGCGGCCCGGGCCGGTGAACAGAGCGGCATGGTGTGGTAGTTGGTCAGCCGCACCCCGCTCTCGGCGACCGAGTCCAGCACCGGGGTGGCGATCTCCGCGCCGAACGGCCCGATGTCGCTGTAGCCCATGTCGTCCACCAGCACGACGACGATGTTGGGCGCGCCGTCGGCGGCCCGCCGCTCGGCCGGCCAGGCCGGACGGGAGTCGGCGAAGGTCCGCCCGACGCTCCCCTGGAAGCCGTCGTAGGGGTCGCGGCGGGCGGCGGGTGTCTGGGTCATCCGGGTTCGCTTTCCTGGAAGGTGCGGGGCAGGTCGCGGGCGCAGCGGAAGCCGCCGTGACCGGTGGAGGAGTCGGGGGTGTTGTGCGACCGGGCGGCGACCCGGTAGCGGTTGCAGTACGAGGAGTGGCAGAGGTACGAGCCTCCGCGGATGACCCGCTCGCCCGACCCCGGCTGCCAGGGGTCGGCGCACCACTCCCAGACGTTGCCGCAGGTGTTGAGCAGCCCGAAGCCGTTCGGCCGGTACGCGGTGACCGGCACCGTCCCGGTCCGGCCGCCGGGCCGCTCCGAGCGCACCGGGAAGTCACCGGTGAAGGTGTTGCACATCTCCCGTCCGCCGGGCGCGAGTTCGTCACCCCAGGGGTAGCGCGCGCCCTCACGACCGCCCCGGGCCGCGTACTCCCACTCGGCCTCGGTGGGCAGCCGCAGCCCCGCCCAGGCGCAGTACGCCTCCGCGTCCCGGTGCGAGACATGGGTGACCGGGTGGTCCGCGCGGTCCCCGACGTCCGAGCCGGGCCCCTCGGGGCGGTGCCAGGCCGCCCCGGTGACCGCCAACCACCAGGGCGCCCCGGCCACCCGGCCGAGCACCCGGAACCGCGCCCCGGGGTGCAGCAGGAGCTGGAAGACATAGGAGCTGCCGAACCGCTCGGCGTCGGTGACATAGCCGGTGGCGGAGGCGAACGCGGCGAACTGCCCGTTGCTGACGGCGGTGGTGTCGATGGCGAACGGCGCCACCACCACCTCCCGCACCGGCCCCTCGCGGTCCTCGGGCACGCCCTCCCCGAAGGGGTCGCCCATTAGGAAGGCCCCGCCGGGCAGTTCGGCCATCCGGTGGCCCGGCGCCCCGGTGGGCCGGGCGACCGGGGAGGGGACGACGGCGGTACCCGTCCCCGTACGCCCCGGGGCGCAGCACGATCGCCCGGAGGCCCGCGGCAGTCCGTTCCCCGTCACACGCCCACCCCGCTCGCCAAGGTCTCCCGCGCCGGCGGCGCTCCCGTCGGCACCGGCGAGGGTACGGCGGCCAGCAGCGCCCGGGTATAGGCGTGTCGGGGCCGCTCGCACACCTCGTCGGCGGGGCCGCTCTCCACGATCCGCCCCTGGTGCATGACCGCGATCCGGTGGCTGACCTGGCGTACCACCGCCAGATCGTGCGCGATGAAGACCAGCGCCAGGCCCAGCTCCCGCTGGAGGTCGGTGAGCAGCGTGGTGATCTGGGCCTGCACCGACACATCCAGGGCGGACACCGGCTCGTCGCAGATCAGCACCGACGGCTCGGGCGCCAGCGCCCGGGCGATGCCGATCCGCTGCCGCTGGCCCCCGGAGAAGGAGCGGGGCAGCCGGCCGGCCGCCGCCGGGTCGAGCCCGACCTGCCGCAGCAGCCCGGCGACCCGCCGCTCCCGGGCCGTACGGTCGCCCAGACCGAAGGCGAGCAGCGGCTCGGCCACGATCTCGCCCACCGTCATCCGGGGGTTGAGCGAGGCGTAGGGATCCTGGAACACCATCTGCACCTGCCGCCGCACCCCGTTCAGGGCCGCGCGGGAGGGCCGGGTGACATCCTCGCCGCGCAGCCGCAGGGTGCCGGAGTCCGCCGGGTGGGCGTGCGCCAGCACCCGGGCCAGGGTGGACTTCCCCGAGCCCGACTCGCCCACCAGGCCCAGGGTCTCCCCGGCCGCCAGGGTCAGCGACACCCCGTCCAGCGCGGGCCGCGCCGGGCCGCGACGCCGGGACCGGTAGCCCTTCACCAGGTCCACCGCCTCCAGCACCACCGGCCCGGGCGTCGGCCGGTCCAGCGGAACGGGCGGCGCCGGATCGTACAGCGGCCCTTCCAGCGCGGTCGCCGGGGCGCAAGCCGTACGCACCCCGTGCCCGGCCGGCAGCAGCACCGGCACGCTCTCCCGGCAGACCTCCAGCGCCCGGGAGCAGCGGTCGGCGAAGGCGCAGCCGTCACCGAGCAGCGCCAGGTCCGGCGGGGCGCCGGGGATACCGGTCAGCCGGGTGCCGGACGGCGAGGACAGCCGCGGCACCGCGGCCAGCAGCCCGGCGGTGTAGGGATGGGAGGGCCGGGTGAGCACCCGGGCGGTCGGGCCGTCCTCCACCACCGATCCGCCGTACATCACCAGCACCCGCTCGCAGGAGCGGGCCACCACCCCCATGTTGTGGGTGATCACCACCACCGCGGTGCCGGTCTCCCGGCCGACGTCGGCGAGGAGGGTGAGGATCCGGTCCTGCACGGTGGCGTCCAGCGCGGTGGTCGGCTCGTCGGCGAGCAGCAGGTCCGGCCCGCCCGCCAGCGCCATCGCGATCAGCACCCGCTGGCGCTGCCCGCCGGAGAACTGGTGCGGATGGTCGGCCAGCCGGCGCCGCGGGTCCGGGACGCCGACCAGGTCGAGCAGTTTCGCGGCCCGCTCGGTACGGGCCCGCCGGCCGCCGGCGCCGTGCGCCCGCAGCACCTCGTCCAACTGGCGGCCCACCGTGAGCACCGGGTTGAGCGCGGTCATCGGGTCCTGGAACACCATCCCGATCCGGCCGCCGCGCACCGCGCGCAGCGCCGCCGGACCGGCGGTGACCAGGTCCTCGCCGTCCAGCAGCACCTGACCGGAGGCGATCCGCCCGGTGCCGGGCAGCATCCCCAGCACCGCCAGCGCGGTGGTGGACTTCCCCGAGCCGGACTCGCCGACCACGGCCAGTGTCTCGCCCCGGCGCAGGGTGAACGACACCTCCCGTACGGCCCGCAGCGCCCCGCCGCCGGGCGCGGCGAACTCCACGGACAGGTCGCGGACCTCCAGCAGCGGCGGCCCGGTGGGCTGCCCGTCGGTCGTCTGCGTCGTCGTCATCGGCGTATCTCCCGGTTGAGGGCGTCGGCGAGCAGGGACAGCCCGGCCACCAGCGCGGTGATGACCACCAGCGGTCCGGCCGCCACATGCGGGGACTGGGCCAGATACGGCATCGCCTGGGCCAGCACGTTGCCGAGGGTCGGCTCCGGGGGCCGCACGCCCACCCCGAGGAAGCTCATCGCCCCTTCCAGGAACACCGCGACCGTCAGCGACACCGCGAACTGCACGATCAGCGGCTCGGCGGCGTTGGGCAGGATGTGGCGGACCAGCAGCCGGGTGCGGGAGGTCCCGCCGACGCGGGCGGCGGTCACATACTCCCGGCCGCGCTGCACCAAAATCCCGGCCCGCAACTGCCGTCCGAACACCGGGATCTCGGCCAGCGCGATCACCAGCACCACCGGCAGCCACCCCGGCCCGGCCACCGCGATCACCAGCAGCGCCAGGATCAGCCCCGGGAAGGCGAGCACCAGGTCGAAGACCCGCTGCACCACCGTGTCGGCGGCCGGATGGGCGGCCGCGGCCAGCGCCGCGAGGCAGCCGAGCACCGCGCCGAGCGGCACCGCAAGACCGATCAGGCCCAGATCGGTGCGGATGCCGTACAGCAGCCGGCTGAGCAGGTCGCGTCCCAGCTCGTCGGTGCCCAGCGGATGGCCGGGCGCCCCGGGGCCCAGCAGCCCCTGCCCGCTCTGCGCGGTCGGATCATGGCCGGTCAGCAGCGGCGCCAGCAGCCCGGCGGCCGCCACCAGCCCGACCAGGGCCAGTCCGATCCGGCCGCGCCAGGTGGCGAGAAGGGCGAGATACGGCGGCCGGGGCCGGGCCGCCCGCTTCTCCGGGGTGTACGTGGTCATCTCGGGTCACTCCCACCGGATGCGCGGGTCGAGCCAGGCGTAGGCGAGGTCGGTGAGCAGCTGCACCACCACGAACACCGCCACCAGAAGCAGCAGCAGGTCCTGCACCACCGGGTAGTCGCGGCGGTTCAGCGCCTGCTCGGCGAGCTGCCCCAGGCCCGGCCAGGCGAAGATCGCCTCCACCAGCACCGCCCCGCCGAGCAGATGCCCGGTCTGGATGCCGACCAGGGTCACCACCGGGGGCAGCGCGTTGGGCAGGGCGTGCCGCCACAGCAGCCGGCGCGGCGCGATCCCGGCGGCGGTGGCGGTAAGGACGTAGTCCTCCGCGAGGGCCTGCCGCAGCCCCTCCTGGAGGTACCGCCCCAGCACCGCGGCGCTGGGCAGCGCCAGGCAGAGCGCCGGCAGCAGGAGGTACTGCACCCCCAGGTCCGGGGCGGTCAGCAGCGGCACCCGACCGCCGGGCGGCAGCACCCCGAGGGTCACCGAGAACAGCAGCACCAGCAGCACCCCGGTGACGAACGGCGGTACGGCGAGCGCCCCGGCCGTCACCGCGCGGACCGCCGCCCGGGTCCAGCCGCGCCGCGCGGTGGCGCCCAGGATCCCCAGCACACCGCCGAGCAGCAGCGCGAACAGCAGGGCGCCCAGGGTCAGTTCCACGGTGGCGCCGAGCCCGTCGCCGATCAGGTCGGCGACCTCGCCGCCGATCACATAGGACGGGCCGAGGTCACCGGTGACCAGGGCGCCGATCCAGGCGGCGTACTGCACGGGCAGCGGCTCGTCCAGACCGAGGCGGTCCCGGATGGCGGCGACGGTCGCCTCACTCGCGTCCGGCCCGGCCAGGGTGGTGGCCGGATCGCCGGGCACCAGCCGCAGCACGGCGAAGACGAGGAAGGAGGCGAGCAGCAGCACCAGCGCCGCCGACGGCAGCCTTCTCAGCAGATGGCTCCGCATCCGAGCCCCCGTCACACCAGATAGGCGTCGTCGAGGCGGGCCTGCGAGAACTTGTTGAGGCTCACCCCGCGCAGCCGCTCGGAGGCCACCTGCACCTGGCCGCGCACCACCAGGTCGATGATGAACGCCTCGTCCAGCAGGATCTCGGTGATCCGGGCGTAGCGGGCGCGCCCGGCCGGGCCGTCGTCGGGCGTGGTCCAGGCCTCCTTCACGATCCGGGTGTACGTCCCGGAGCGGAAGCGGCTGGTGTTCTTGGCCTCGTTGAACGGATACGCGCTGACCGCCAGGGTCGAGGGGTGCACCTGGGCGAAGCCGTGGCTCAGCGTCCACAGCGCCGGCATGGACTGCGAGATCAGCTTCTTCTGCGCGGTCGCCGGGTCGGTGGGCTCCAGGGTGACGTCGATGCCGACCTGCGCCAGGTCGTACTGCACGGCCTCGGCGATGGAGGTGTCCCCGGGGGTGGCCGAGTGCAGCAGCGGCAGCTTCAGCGAGCGGTGGCCCGCCGAGCGCAGCAGCTCCCGGGCCTTCGCCGGATCGTGGCGGTAGTGGGTGCGCCTGGCCTCGGTGAACGCCGGGGACGACCGCGGCCAGGGAGCGGCCGAGGCCAGCCCGTAGCCGCCGAGCGACTGGGCGAGCAGCCGGTCCCGGTCCACCGCCCAGGCGATGGCCTGCCGCACGGCCTTGTCGTCCAGCGGCTTCACCGTGGTGTTGACGCCCACGTAGTAGGCGCCCGCGCCGGTGGAGTAGTCGGTGATCTTCAGGCTGGGGGTGCTCTTGACCAGCGCCATGCTCTTGCCCGGCACATCGAAGGAGAGCTGGGACTGGCCGGTGCGCAGCGAGGAGACCAGCGCGTCCGCCTGCCCGGCCACCCGCAGCTCCACCGCGTCCAGATAGGGCCGCCCCGCGCGCCAGTAGCGGTCGTTGCGCACCAGGTCCAGGCCGGTGCCGGGGCTCCACTTGACGAACCGGAACGGCCCGGTGCCGTTGAGCTTCCGCCCGGCGACCGCGTCCGCCACGGTGTGCCGATCGGTGATGATCATGAACTCGAAGAGGTCGAAGAGGTTGGCCACCGGATGGGTGAGCCTGAGCGTCAGCTCATGGTCGCCGTGCTTCTCGAAGCCGGTGACCGCCGAGGCGGTCGCCCGCAACTGGGCGGCCCGCACCGGGTTCTGGAGGTTCTGCACGGCGAAGATCACATCGTCCGCGGTGAACGGCCGCCCGTCGTGGAAGGCCACACCCTCGCGCAGCTTCAGCGTGATGCTGCGCCCGTCCTTCGGATACGTCCAGGAGACGGCCAGCTCGGGCTGCGGGCGGAGCCGGTCGTCGTAGCGGGTCAGCGTGTTGAAGAGCAGGCCCTGCTGGAGGGACTGGGCGCTCTGGGCGAACAGCAGCGCCGGGGTGAAGTCGTTGCCGATCGCGATCCGCAGGGTGCCGCCGCGCCGGGGCTTGGCGTCACCGGCGGGGACCGGGTCGCCCTCCGAGGAGACCGCCGAACGGCAGCCGGCCAGGCCGAGTCCCAGCAGCGCGGTACCGGCGCCCGCCGCCCGCAGGGTGGCTCTGCGGGTGACGGCGGAGAAGGGGGACGGGTGGGACGCGGTCATCTGAGCCTGCCTGTGGGAAGGGGGCGCGCGGGCGCGCGGCGGGGGCGGAGGTACGGGACGGGCAGCCGTCGGCCGAGCGGAACGGCTTCCGATGGATTTATCTCGCTGCGGGAAAAAGAAGCCCGAGGGTGGGCGAGGGCGCACGCGGGAGTCTCCCGGGACACCGTCGCCCGGAAAGGCGTCGCCCGGGAAACGGGGGAGGGGCGTGGAAGATCAGGCGATGACCGCGCGCCGCCCCGCCGAGCAGGCGGCGGCGTACCGGGTCATCGGGATGTGATCACAGGGAACGGGGCCGCGGCCGAGGGCGCGCGGCCGGCGGCGTCAACAGCCGCGGACCGCACAGACCGCGCTGGCCTGCCGACAGAGGTCGACGTGCCTGCGAGAGGTGAGGCGCATGTCCGGATTCACGTCGAGCAGAATGTCAGCGCTCCGGCGGAACGGTCAACGCTCTGTCTCAGAACTGACGCACTGTCAGTGTCCGGCGGCCGGTCGGAAGCAGCCCTGCCAGACCGCTGAAAGGCGCGCTGAACAGGGGGTTCACCAGGACGGTACCGCCTGCCACCGGAAGCACCGCCGGTCCGGCATATGGACTGACGATGCGTTCCGGGTCCTGGCAGACATGGGACACGTCGACCGCGGCGCCCCGGATCTCCTCCAGATAGGACGGCTCCAGCAGACTCGACTGCTCGGTCACCAGCAGCACTTCGGGGTTGAGCACGTCCAGCAGCAGCGCCACCGCGCGGCCCACCGCCCTGGCCCGCTCCCGCAGCAGCCGGTCCGCCCGCCCGTCCCCGGCCGCCGCCGCGTCCACCAGCAGGCTGGTGGACGGCTCCGGAACGATGCCGCGCCGCACCGCCGTCCGCGCCAGCGCGGTGTCCGAGGCGGCCGCCTGGAGGCAGCCGAGCCGCCCGCACTCGCAGGGAACCGTGGAGTCCGGCACAGGCAGATGGGCCACATCCCCGGCGGCGGACCCCGGACCCTGGTGGACGACCCCGGCGATGCCCAGGGCCGCGTCCACCACGTTCCCCACGAAGAGATGGACCAGGCTGCGCCGGGCCGCCGGAGCGCCGAACAGGATCTCCGACTGGGCCACCGCCCGCGCGTGGTTGTCCAGCCGTACGGGCAGACCGGTGCGCCGGGACAACTCGGCGGCCAATGGCCGGCCGTGCCAGCCCAGCGCCTCGTGCCGCACCACCGTGCCGTCGTCCGGCCGCACCCATCCGCCGACCGCGCAGCCCACCCCCAGCAGCGGCCGGCCCCGGCCCGCCTCGGCGAGGAAACGGCCCAGCCCGTCGGCCACCCGGGCGGGCAGTTCGTCCGGGCCGACCCCGTCGTGCCGCAGCGACCGCCGATGGACCACCCGGCCCCGCAGGTCCATCAGGCCGAAGGTGGACAGGGGCACCCCGATGTGCACCCCGGCCGCCAGCGGCCCGCCCGACTCACCGGTGTTCAGGTCCAGCGGGGTCTGCGGCCGCCCCACCCCACCGGCGGCCGCCGTCGCCGGCAGCTCCCGCACCAGTCCCAGGGCGATCAGGTCGGCGCACTGCCGGGAGACGGCGGCCGGACTGAGCCCCGACGCCGCCGCCACGGCACCCCGGGACACCGGGCCCCGGTCCAGTACCGCCCGCAGCACCGCGGCGGCGTTGGCGTCCCGCCGCCCGTCGCCCGTCATCCGTGAACCGACCGGCTCCCACACCATCCCTCTGACCCCTCTTCCGGGCGCCCTCCAGGGGTGCCGACTCCGGACGGACGGCCGGCCCGTCCCCGTACGGCCGCGTTGCCCGCGGCAACCGCCGTGTTGCGGCGCCGTGAAATGCGCGAAGCGGCGGGCGCGCAGCCGTCACCCGGGCCGCCGGTCATCCCTGGATCTCCACCATCGCCGCGAAACCGCAGGTCAGCGCGGCGACAGAGGAGCTCCGGGGGAGGCCGGGGCCGGACGCGTCCGGCCCCGATTCAAGCAGGCCCTGCGGCCTCGCGGGTGCCCGGTACGGCCTTGACGCTCCCCGGCCGCACTGCCACGCTCCTGGCCATGGCCCGCGGCACCGGCCCTCCGCCGCCGCCCTTTCTTCCGCTCCGGAAGTAATGCGTTCCCACCCCTGGCGCCCGGCCGGACACCCGAAGCGGCCACCAGGCTCCTCGCAGCCACCCACCGGCACCCGGCACTCAACGCACCTACCGCACCTACCGCACTCACCGCACCCGTCACACTCACCGAAAGGCCCCACCATGGCTTCTCCGGTCACCACCGACGCCCCCGCCACCGCCCCGGCGCCCGCCGCGCCGCTGCCCGAGGTCCGCAAGCTCGGCGGGCGGATCGGGGCCGTCCTCACCGGCGTACGGCTCGGCGGCGACCTGGCCCCCGAGACCGTGGCCGCCGTCCGCGCCGCGATCCTGGAGCACAAGGTCGTCTTCTTCCGCGACCAGGGCCATCTGGACGAGGACAGCCACGAGGCCTTCGCCCAAGTGCTCGGCACCCCCGTCGCCCACCCGACCGTGCCCTCCGCCGACGGGCGCTACGCCCTGGGCATCGACTCCGACCACGGCGCCCGCGCCAACCAGTGGCACACCGACGTCACCTTCGTCCCCGCCTACCCGGCCTTCTCCATCCTGCGGGCCGTCACCATCCCGCCGTACGGCGGCAACACCCTGTGGGCCAACACCGCCACCGCGTACACCGGGCTGCCCGAGCCGCTGCGCGTGCTCGCCGACAGCCTGCGGGCGGTGCACTCCAACGACTACGACTACGCGGCCCTGCGCCCCGACGCCCTGCCCGAGGCGCTGGCCCAGTACCGCGAGGTGTTCACCGCGGTGAAGTTCCGCACCGAGCACCCGGTGGTCCGGGTGCACCCCGAGACCGGCGAACGCAACCTGCTGCTCGGCAACTTCGTCCAGAAGATCGCCGGACTCACCGGCCAGGACTCCCGGGTCCTGTTCGACCTGTTCCAGTCGCACATCGAGCGGCCCGAGAACACCGTGCGCTGGCAGTGGCAGGTGGGCGACGTCGCCATCTGGGACAACCGCGCCACCCAGCACTACGGCACCGACGACTCCGACGACCATGTCCGCACCCTGCGCCGGGTCACCGTCGACGGTGATGTGCCGGTCGGCCCCGACGGCCGCGCCTCGGTGCTGCTGGAGCCCTCGGAGGTGCCCGAGCCCGCCTTCGGCCCCGCCTCCGGAGCCGGTGGCGCCGCCTGACTCCCGGCGCCCTCGGTGTCGGGTCGACGGTGCCCCGCTGACCCGACACCGAGAGCCTGGGGTTTCCCCCGTGTCTCCCGGGTTTCCCCCCGTGTTTCCCTGCTTCCCACCCCGTTTCCCGGCGGTGGGACTCCCGTCGGAGCACCCGTCGATGTGACGGCGACGACGGACGCTCGTTGTGCACACCAGTCGAGTCGCACGTGCAACGAGCCGAGGTCCCATGCCCACACCGCGGGAACCGTCGCCGAAGGTCCCCACCGCCCCCGCCGGTCAGCGCCCGGGCATCGAGGAGGCGGAAGCCGTCCTCGTCGAGCACTACGGGCGGCTGGTCCGCCTCGCCCACCTGGTCCTGCCCC
Organism: Streptomyces lichenis; assembly: GCF_023218175.1. Lineage (GTDB taxonomy): Bacteria > Actinomycetota > Actinomycetes > Streptomycetales > Streptomycetaceae > Streptomyces > Streptomyces lichenis. Next base: position 132,644 of record NZ_JALPTH010000007.1, read on the forward strand.
CGGCCCTCGGCCGCCACCGCCGGGTGGTGGCCGCGCACGCCGTCGTCCAGGACGCGCTGCCGCACACCCCGGGCCCGGCCCGTGCGCAGGGAGAGGGGGAGCGGAGCGACGGATACGTCTGGGTACGGGAACGGGTGCTGCGCGCCGCCCTCCGCCATGAGCGCCGCACCCGGCGCGCCCGCCCGTACCCCCCGCGGCTGCCGCTCGTCCTCGGACTGCGCCTCTCCCCGCACACCGGTGGCGCCGGAGAGCTCGCCCTCGGCCGGGCGCTGGCCCAGGTGCCCGCCGCCGCGCGGGCCGCGCTGGCCCTGCGGCTGCTGGAAGGGCTGGCCGAGCCGGAGACCGCCGCGGTGCTGTCGGCGGCCGGCGTGGCGGACCCGGACGCCGCGATCACCGCGGCCGGCCGGCTGCCCGGGCTGTCCGACGGCTCCGCCCGCGCCCTGCTGGACGCCGAGGAGTTCGACCCCAACCGGGTGCGGCTGCACCCCACCGATCTGCTGCGCCGCCGCTACCGCGCCCGTACCGCCGCCACCGCGTTCGTCGCGGCCCTGCTCGCCGTCTCCGCCCTCACCGCGGTCCTGGCCTCGGCCGACCGGGACGGCCTGCCGGACGACGCCAAGCCCGCGGCCCCGGCACGGACGGCCGCAGCCACCTTCCTCACCGATCCCGGCACCCTGCGCACCACCCCGGCCGGCCGCTGGGCCGACACCACCCGGCTCGACTTCACCGCCTGGCCCGCCCGCGGCGGCCGGCGCGGCGACCAGGCACTGCTCGGCCGCGCTCTGAGCACCTGGGCCGACGGCCGCCGGGCCCGCACCCTCACCACCACCCCCGGCACCGCGGCCGCCCCGCCCACCGGCCCGGCCCAACTGCTGTTCGCCGCCGACGTGGACGGCACCGCCGTGGTCCTGCTGCACGACGCCGCCACCGACCGGGTCGCCCGCTACACGGAGGCGGCCGGAGCGGCCCGGCCCACCCTGGACATCGCCCGTGCCGACGACGCCTCGGTGACCACCGCCGCCGCCCTCGTCCTCACCCGGACCCCGACCGCCGTCCGCTACCTCCTCGCCCCCTGGATCGCCCAGTCCGGCACCCGCGACCTGCTGCGCCCCGCCGAGGCGACCCGCCCGTTCACCGCCGCCGACGGTGTCACCCCGCCGCTGCCCGTGCCCGCCGCGCAAGGACCGTGCACCTCCTGGCCGGTGCTCAGCCTGCGCTCCTCCGCGCAGATCGTGGAGCGGCACGCCTTCCTGGTCACCGACCTCGGCGAGCCGTCCCCGGCCCATCTGACCCACACCCCGCCACCCGGCGGCGGTGCTCCCTCCCGCCAGCCGCGCGAGGCGGTCGGCCGCTCGGCCCTGGACAGCTGGGCGCGCAGCGCATGCCTCCTCGCCGACCTGCGCGGGGACGGGGTGCGCGCCGTCAACGACTGGGTGTACGCGCGCCAGACGCTGCCCGACCGGGCGGGCGCCGCCGCCTGGGTGTGCACCCGGGCCGACACCTGGAGCGGGCCGGGCAGTGTCCGGGTGCAGTTCCAGCCGCCCGCCGCCGGCCGCCCGCGCCCCGGCACCGTGGTGGCCGAGCGGCGGTCCACCGCCGCCTGCAGCCGGTTCGGCCAGCATGTGGTGGCCGGGACCCGCTGGCGTTCGCCGCGCGGCCCCTGGTACGCGCTGGCCGCGGGCAGCCGCCATATCGCCCGGATCCGCCTCTCCGGCGGTGTCTCCGCCGAGGCGCGCGGCCCGGTCGCGGCGGTCCGGGCGGCCCCGGGCGCACCGGTCCGGGTCACCGGCTACCAGTCGGACGGCACCCCCCTGGCCCCGCTCGGCTGACCTCGGTCGCGGACGGGCCCGGAAACGCGGACCGGGGCGGACGGGAGCCGTCTCCCGTCCGCCCCGACGTCCCGAGGGCTCTCAGCCCACCTGGTCGCTGTCCTTCATCGAGCCCCAGCCGTGCCAGCGCTCCACCTCGATCCACGCGCTGACCCGGCCGCGGTCCCGCCGCGGGTACTCCTTGCCGCTGTACTGCCGGGCCAGCCGGTCGATGTCCACCAGCCCCTCGTCCTCACGCAGCTCCACGACCCGGCCGATCAGGCTCACATGGGTGTACCAGGAGTCCTCGTTCAGCACGGTGAGCGTCACCCGCGGGTCCCTGCGGACATGGTCCAGCCGCTTGCGCCCCTCGTCCATGTTGACCAGCACCCGGCCGTCGTCCTCCCACAGGTACCAGGTGGCCGTGGAGACCGGCTGGCCGTCCGACCGCAGCGTGGAGAGCACGGCCGGGTTCGGCTTGCGCAGCAGGGCGACGGCCTCCTCGGGCAGCGGGGGCTTGGACATGCTGTTCCTCCTCGGTCGATCCGGTCCGGCCGTCCTGCCGGAACCGTTCGCAGCCTACGCCCGGAGCCCCGCCGGCCGGCGGCGGCCGCGCGCGTGCCACCGGGCCGTTTCCCTCGCCGTTTCCCGTGATTCCTGACAGGGTTTCCCGGGCTCAGGCGTACACCACCGTCACCTGCTCGAAGCCGAGCGAACCCAGCAGCCCCTTGAGCATCGTGGTGGTGTTCCGTTCGGCGCGTGCGGTCAGCCCGCTCTCCGCCGCCGCCTCCCCGATGTGCTTGGCCGCCAGCCGCTGCACCGCGCGCTCGTCGTTCGGGTTGTCGGAGAAGATGTCGCCGAGCCGGTCCAGCAGCCCGCGCTGCTTGGACACCGCGTAGGACCGCTCCGGGTCCAGGGCGGGCGAGCCCAGCACGGCGCGCGGCAACCGGATCGAGGCGGAGGTCCGCTCCTCGTTCACCGTCACGTCCTTGGGCCCGGTCTTGCCCAGGTCCACATAGGCGCCCACGGTGCCGGCCCCCACGTACAGGGTGCGGGTGCCCCGGACGGCGTCCGGGAGGAACTTCGCGTCCTTCTCCAGGTCCACCACGATCTGGTAGGAGCCGGCGGCCCCCTCGTAGCGGCTGAGGTCCTGGATCGACTGGAGCAGCGCGGGCCCGGACCGGTCCCGGGTCTCCTCGCCCAGCAGATCGTCCCAGCCGGGGATGAGATCGAACCGCGCGGCGACGGTGAACAGCACCACCAGCACCAGCAGGCCCGCGGGAACGGTGAACCACCACGGGGTTCTGCGGCGCGCGGGCTCGGCGCGCGGGAGCTTTTCGTCGGAGGTCTCCACGCGTACCTGATGCCCCCGCCGGACGGGAAAACTCCCGTGCCCCGCACGCCCGTTCACCACCGCACCACGGCTGAACCACTCCGCCCGCCCGTACGTATGGAGATGGGACCCGCCCTGGACCAACGGACCGCTTGGGAGCTCACCATGAGGCACGCACGGCGCACACTCCGACGGGCCATCCGGTCGGCGGCCGTCGGAGGGCTGCTCTGCGGGGCGCTGATGGTGTCGGACGCCATGGCCGGCGAACCCGGCGGATCGGACGCGGCGGTGCCCCGCGCGCCCGGTGAGGTGGTGGCCGACACGATGCGGCGGCTCGGCCCGGCCCGGACGGCGGGTGGCTGGACCGGGCGGGACGGCAGACCGGTGGTCGCGGTGACGGACCAGGAGGCCGCCGCCGAGGTCCGCCGCGCCGGAGCCAGGGCCGAGGTCAAGCGGCACAGCCTGCGGGAGCTGCGCGCCGCCGCCGAGGCGCTCGGACGGGCGCCTCGGATCACCGGCACCGCCTGGTCGCTGGACTACGCGGCCAACCAGGTGACCGTGTACGCCGATCGCACCGTCTCGGCCGCCGACTGGGACCGGATGTCGGACACCGCCCGGCGGGCCGGCGAGGCCGTGCGGATGCGGCGGACCGCGGGGGAGTTCACCCTCCGGCTGGACGGCGGAGCCCCGATGCTGGGCCGCACCGGGCGCTGCTCGGCCGGGTTCAACGTCACCGACGGACGGGACAACTTCGTGCTGACCGCGGGGCACTGCGGCGCGGTCGGCACCCCCTGGTTCCGCGCGGTCCGCGGCACCGGCCGCCCGCTGGGCACCACCGTCGCCGGAACCTTCCCCGGGGCGGACTTCGCCCTGGTCCGGTACGAGGACCCGGCCGCCTTCGACGGCACCAACGCCGTGGAGGTCGGTCAGGGCCGCACCGTCGCCGTGGTGGGCGCCGCCGATCCGGTCGTCGGGCAGCGGGTGTTCCGCAGCGGCAGCACCACCGGGCTGCGCAACGGCCGGGTGACCGCGCTCGGTGCCACGGTCAACTACCGGGAGGGCACGGTGACCGGTCTGATCCAGACCACCGTCTGCGCCGAGTCCGGGGACAGCGGCGGTCCGCTGCTCGCCCAGGGCGTCGCGCTCGGGATCACCTCGGGAGGCAACGGGGACTGCGCCCAGGGCGGTGTGACGTTCTTTCAGCCGGTGACCAGCGCCCTGTCCCGGCTGGGGGTGCGGATCATCGACGGCCGGCTGCCGCCCGGCACGCCCCCGTCCACCTCACCGGCTCCCACCTCGTCCCCGACCGCCGTCCCGTCCCGGGACCCCTCCGCGCCCGCCGGGGGCGGCACCGGTGGCGGTGCGGCGGCCGGCGCTCCGCCGGAGGCCGGCCCGGCCCGTCCGGCGGTCACCTCGATCGTGCAAACCCCCCTGCTGCTCACCGGCTTGGTGGTGATCGGGGTCAGTCTGATCGGGCTGGGAGCGGTCCGCTGGCTGCTCACCGAGCGCGCCGACCGCGACGAACTGCGCACCTCCTACGCCCAGAGCTGGGGCTGAGGGGCGAGGGGGAGACCGCACGGCTGGACGGGGTACACCGAAACAACCGCGCCGTGTCGCATAATCCGGTTATCGCCCCATGTGCTTACGTTTCCGGTGTAGCCCTTCCCCTTCCTCACCTGGGAGACAGCGCATGCGTCAGTTCGTACGTACCTGGGGTGCCGGAATCGCCGCCGCCGCCGTGGTGGCGGGCTCGGTCGGCACGGCGGTCGCCGTCGCCTCGCCGGCCCCCGCGCAGCACCGTCCGGCCGCCGCGGCCCCCGCCTACTCGGCCAAGTCCTCCGCGAAGAGCGTGCGGGCCTGGCAGCAGTTCCGGGTCCGCGGCATCGCCAAGAACGTGCGCCCCGGCAGCCGGGTCACCCTCCAGCAGAAGCTGGGCGAGCGCCGCTGGGTCACCCTGCCGGCGTCGATGAACACCAACTCCCGCTCGGCCTACAGCATGCGCGTGGTGCTCGGCATGAAGGGCCACAACAAGCTGCGCCTGGTCGACAGCCGCCGCCGGGTCGTCTCCCCGGTGATCGACGTCTGGGTGCGCTGACCCCGGACACCGGCCCGGCGCACACCCCGCCCGGCACACACGACGGACGCCTCCACCGGCTCGACCGGGGGAGGCGTCCGTCGTGTTCCCGTTCCTGTTTCCGTCTCCGCGGCCGTCTCCGGCCGGATCCGCCGTGCACCCGTGCGCCCGTGCACAGGGGCGCGGATCAGCTGTTGGCGATCTCCTCCACGGTCCGCGCCACCGTGTCCCGTGTCACCTCCAGGGTGTCGCGGGACGCCTCGCGGGCCCGGCGCAGCCGGACCTGGCCGTAACGGAACAGCGCGGTGGCGCCGGTGGCGTACGCCAGGGTCAGCGCCCCCGCCGCCAGCTCCGGCGACCACGCCTTGGCCAGCCGCTGCTGGACGGCCGAGTGCGCGGTCAGCGCCGCCAGCAGCCCGCAGGCGCCTCCGGCCGCGATGGCCGACAGCCCCCCGCGGGTCTCCTCGACGGCCTCCGCCACCGTCTCACCCAACTCCTCACGTGCGCTCATCGCTTCCTCGACCACCACGGCCACCACATCCTGGGCTGAATCCGGCATGCTGCCCGCCTACCCGCCGTACCGCCGCTCATACGGGGCCGCGCATGCGGGACCGCACACCCGCGCGGGGGTTGCCCATGGTCGGGGGAAACCGCAGCTCACAGGGTGTTTCCCAAGCCAGTCGCGGAAGGGCGACGGGCAACCCGTCGATCCTGCCCCGGGGTCTGGGCACGCTGAAGCCGTCAACTCCGGCACCACTGCCCACAAGGGGAGAACCATGCGTTCCCAGCTCCTGCGCGGCCTCGCCGCCTTCGCCACCGCCACCGCCGCCGTCCTCACCCTCAACGCACCCGCCGAGGCGCGGCCGGCCGCCGACTGGGCGGGCTGCCCCTCCGGCGCGGTGTGCGTCTACCCCGAGAACCAGAACCCCGCGGTCCGGCCGACCCACGTCTTCTACCGGTACGGCGCCCACAACCTCAGCAACCAGTTCGGCAACCACTGGGTGCTGAACAACCAGACCGGTGGGGCGACCGCCAACCTGTGCACCCAGCTCAACGGCGGTGGCTGCGGCAATCCGATCGCCGCCCAGGCCGGCGTCTACGCCAATCTGACGCCGATCAACTCCCTCCGGCTCAACCGTCCCTGATCTCCCGTCAAGCCACCGGGGTCGCCGATCGGCGACCCCGATGGCGTGTTCTCGCCACAGTGGGTGAGAGGTGGCCCCCATGTCCGTCACTCAGGGTAACGTCTGCCGTGTCGCTTCTGTTACCGAGCGCTCACGGAGCGCACGCGAAGCCCTGGGGGACGCCATGGGGGAGCACCAGCAGTACCGAGCACGGCGGGTCCCGGCCGCACCGGCCGGCGCCTCGCCGGGGGACTTTCCGGCCGAGCTGCGCCGGCTGCGGATGCGGCGCGGGCTGTCACTGTCCGACCTCGCCCGCCGCACGACTACAGCAAGGGCTATCTCAGCAAGATCGAGACCGGCGCCAAACCGGTGACCGACGAGGTGGCCCGGAGCTGCGACGACGCACTGCGCGCCCACGGCAGACTGCTGCGGCTCGTCCCGGCGGCACGCGTCCCGTCCGACGGGCCATCGCCGGCGCCCGGGTCCGGCGCCCCCGAGGACACCGGCTGCCCCTACCGCGGGCTGCGGCCCTTCACCGCGGGGGAGTCCGGCTGGTTCTTCGGCCGCGAGCAGGCCACCAGCGCACTGGTCGAGCGGGTCTTCGAGCGGATCGGCGGCGGACCGCTGCTGCTGGTCGCCCCGTCCGGCGCGGGCAAGTCCTCACTGCTCAGCGCCGGTCTGCTGCCGACCCTGCGGCGGCCCGGCGGCTTCCCCATGCCGGGCGCGGACCGCTGGCCGGTGGTGGTGTGCACCCCCACCGCCCGGCCCCTGGAAGAACTGCTGGAGCGCACGGCCCAGGCGCTGGGCACCGACATCGGGGTCACCGCCGCCCGGTTGAGGGACCACCCCGCCGCCCTGTCCCAGGCCCTCCGCCGGCTCACCGACTCGTATCTCACCGACTCCGGTCCCACCGATTCCGGTGTCCCCGGCGCACCGGACCGGGGCCAAGGCCCGCACCGGGCGACGACCTCCCGGGGGCGCCGCCGCCCACCCGTCCACCCGGTGCTGATCGTGGACCAGTTCGAGGAGCTCTTCACCCTCTGTCCCGACGAGGCCGAGCGGCGCACCTACGCCCGGGTGCTGAGCGCCTTGGCCACCACCGCCACAGAGGGATCGGTCGGGGCGGACGCGGCCGAGGAGAGCGCTGCCGAGGGCGGGCCCCGGCCCGCCATCGTGGTGCTCGGCGTCCGGGCGGACTTCATCGGCCGGTGCCTGGGTCTGCCGGAGCTCGCCCCGGCCCTCACCGACGGGTTGTTCGCGCTGGCCCCGATGACCGGCACCGAGCTGCGGGAGGCCATCACCCGCCCCGCCCGGCTGGCCGGCCTCCGGCTCGAAGCCGGCCTGGAGCAACTCCTGCTGCGCGACGCGGGGCTGGGCACCACCACCCCGCACCGGACCGCCGCCCCCGCCCCCGCCGGGGCGCTCCCCCTGCTGTCCCACGCCCTGATGGCCACCTGGCGGCAGCGGGAGGGGACCATGCTGACCGTCATCGGATACGAGCGGACCGGGGGCATCCAGGGCGCGGTCGCCCGCACCGCCGAGGAGGCCTTCGCCACCCTCTACCCCGACGAGCAGCGCACCGCCCGGCGCCTGCTGCCCCGGTTGGCGCATCTCACCGACGGCGAGGGCGCCAGCCGCCGGAGGGTGGAGCGCGCCGCGCTGGAGGACCGGCCCGCGGCGGCCGCCGTCCTCGACCGCTTCGCCCGCGCCCGTCTCGTCACCGTCGACCGGGACACCGTCGAGCTCACCCATGAGGCGCTGCTGCACGCATGGCCCCGGCTGCGCGGCTGGCTCGCCGCCGACCGCGCGGGACTCCTGATCCACCAGCAGCTGGCCCAGGCCGCCGCCGAATGGGAGCACGAGGACCGCGACCCCTCGCTGCTCTACCGCGGCAGCCGGCTGGAGACCGCCCGCACCTGGGCCGCCGACCCCGGCGCCACCGGCCGGCTGGGTCCGGTGGAGGCCGACTTCCTCACCGCCGGGCAGCTGGAAGAGGACCGCCGTCTGCGGCAGGCCCGGCGCCACACCTGGCTGCGGCGCGGGCTGCTGGCCACCTTGGTCGTCCTGCTGGCCGTCGCCCTGGCCGCCGGCACGGCCGCCCAGCGGCAGCGCTCCGACGCCCTGCACCAAGAGCGGACCGCCCGCTCCCGCGCCCTCGCCCTGGAGTCGGCCGCGCTGGCCGCCGGCCGCCCCGAGGCGTCCATGCTGCTCGCCGCGGCCGCCTATCGCGCCGCCGGCACCCCGGAGGCACTGGGCGCGCTGCTCAGCACCCAGTCGCAGCCCTTCTCCGCCCGCCTCGCCGGCCATCGCGGCCCGGTCAACGCGGTCGCCCTGAGCCCCGACGGCAGCCTGCTGGCCACCGCCTCCTCGGACGGCACGGTGCGGCTGTGGCGCACCACCGAACACCGGCCCGCCGCGGTGCTGCCGGTGCCGGGCCGGGTCCGGGCCGTCGCCTTCAGCGCCGACGGCCGCCTGCTCGCCACCACCTCCACCCGGGGACCGGTCCGGCTGTGGGATACGGCCCGCCGCCGCACGGCGGGCGTCCTGCCGGCCACCACCGCCACCCGCGCCCTCGCCTTCGACCCGCTCGGCCGCACCCTGGCCACCGCGGGCGCGGACGGCCGCATCCGGATCTGGCCCGCGCGCGGCGGTCCCCGCCCCCAGGCCGTGCTCACCGGCCACACCGGTGAGGTCAACGCCCTCGCCTACGGGCCCGACGGCCTCCACCTCGCCTCCGCCGGGGCCGATCACACCGTCCGCCTCTGGGACACGGCCCTGGGCCGCCCGCGCGCGGTGCTGCACGGCCACACCGACACCGTGCTGGGACTGGCCCTCGCCCCGGACGGCCGTGCCCTCGCCAGTGGCGGCGCCGACCGCACCGTCCGCCTCTGGGACACCACCGACGGGCGGACGACCGCGGTGCTGACCGGCCACAGCGACGACGTCAACGCCCTGGCGTACACCCCGGACGGCACCACCGTGGTCAGCGCCGGCGGCGACGGCACCACCCGGCTGTGGGACGTCCGCACCGGCCGGACCACCGCCAGTCTGGCCGGGCACACCGACTATGTGCTGGGGGTCGCGGTCGACCCGCGCGGCGGCTTCCTGGTGACGGCCGGCTTCGACCAGTCCGCCGTGGTCTGGGACCTCAGCGGCCCCACGCTCGCCTCCCGCCCCTTCACCGAGATCCGCCAGCTCGCCTACAGCCCGGACGGCACCCTGCTCGCCACCGCCGACACCGACCGCACGGTCCGCCTCTGGGACGTCGCCCGCCGCCGCGGCGCCGCCACCCTCACCGGCCACCGGGGCGCCGTGAACGCGGTCGCCTTCGCCCCGGACGGCCGGACCCTGGCCTCGGCCGGCACCGACGGCGCCGTCCATCTGTGGGACGTCCCCGCCCGCCGCCCCCTGGGCGCCCTCCCCGCCTCCCGCCAAGCCCTGTTCGCCGTGGCCTTCGCCCCCGACGGCCGCACCCTGGCCTCGGCGGGCGTCGACCGCGTGGTCCGCCTCTGGGACGTGCCGGGGCGCCGGCCGCTCGGAGAGCTGCCCGGGCACACCGACTTCGCCAACGCCGCGGCGTTCAGCCCGGACGGGCGGCTGCTCGCCACCGCCGGCGACGATCTGACGGTGCGGCTGTGGGACGTGCCGAGCCGCCGGGCGCTCGCCGTGCTGACCGGCCATCGGGGCGCCGTCCGCTCGGTGGCCTTCTCACCCGACGGGCGGACCCTGGCCAGCAGCGGCAACGACGGCGCCGTACGCCTGTGGGACCCGGCAGAGCGGCGCGCCCTCGCCGTGCTGGCCGGCCACACCGGTTCGGCTGGCGGGGTCGCCTTCTCCCCGGACGGACGGCTGCTGGTGAGCGGCGGCAGCGACCGCGCGGTGCGGCTCTGGGACCTCGCCGGGCGCACCCCGCGCGCCGCGCTCACCGGCCACACCGGCGCGGTCTGGGCGGTCGCCTTCGCCCCCGGCGGCCGCACGGCGGCCAGCAGCGGCAGCGACGGCAGCGTCCGGCTGTGGACCCTCGACCCGGCGACCCGGCTCACCGCGGTCTGCCGCTCCCTGGACGCCCTGCCACCCGCCGAACGCCGGGCGCTCACCACGCTCCTCACCGTGCCCGCCCCCGCCCCCTGCCCCACCCCCTGACCGACCCCACCCCGCCCGCCCGCACCACCCGACCCCCTCCACCGCCCCCGACCACCCACCTCCCCACCCCCGCCCCCGTCTCCGTCTCCGTCTCCGAAGGAGCGTCCCGACCGTGACCCCGCCCCGCCGCACCGGCCCGCTCGGCGTACTCGCCGCACTGCTGGCCTGCCTCCTCACCACCCTCTCCACCGCACCGGCCTCCGCCACCCCGCCCGGGACCGGCACCACCGCCGCCCGTGCGGAGTGCGGCCCCCTGGCCCCGGGCGGCTCCGCCCTCGCGGAGAGCGCCATCGCCGCCGCCTGCGAGCATGTCGCCGCAGGCACCTGGTACACCTGGGGCGGTGGCCATGGCACGCAGCCCGGCCCGACCTACGGCCAGGTCGATCCCAGCGACCCGGCCAGCGAACACGACCCCGAGCGGCTCGGCTTCGACTGCTCCGGCCTGGTCCGGCACGCCTACGCCCGGGCCGCCGGCGCCGACATCCTGAACGGCACCGCAGCCGTCCAGCACTACACCCATCGCACCGCCGCCCGGTTCACCGCCGCCGACGGGCTCGCCCCGCTGCTCCCCGGCGACCTCCTGGCCTGGGGGACCTCCCAGCACCCGCACCACATCGCGATCTACCTGGGCGAGGGACGGATGGTGGAGGCCCGCCAGTCCGGGACGAAGGTGATGGTCTCGGACGTCCGCCTGGACGGTGGCTACCTCGGCGCGGTGCGGGTCACCACCGACCCGGTGGACGGCCACCTCTTCCGCACCTGGGGCAGCGGGGTGTGGACCAAGGCCCGGCCCGCGCTCACCGCCGCGCGGGTCTACGCCTTCCCCGGCCCGACCACGGTGCGGGTGGGATGCCAGGCACACGCCGAACAGGTCACCGCCGAGGGGTACACCAACGACGCCTGGTCCTATCTGCCGGACTACCGGGCCTGGGTGACCAACATCTACCTCCAGGGCCCGGCCTGGCTCCCCGGAGTGCCCACCTGCCCGTGAGAACAGCCCCGGCGCGGCACACGCCCGCGTCCCGGCGCGGCGTTCCAGGCAGGACGCGGGTGGGTTGGTCCGGGGTGCCTTCCGCGTTCCAGCGTCCCGGATCGCCGGACCGCCGTAGCGGCTGCGCCGTAGCGGCTGGGACAGGCCGTCCCGCAGGCTCCCGCCGCCGGGGCGCCCGGGAAGCACGCGCCCCGCCTCCTGATACGCGACAACCGCCGGGGCGGCGGCTTCACGGCCGACGAGGTCATCTCCGCCCCAGGCCACGCCCTGCCGGCCGTCCGCGTTTTCGCCGCCGCCCACGGGTCACCCGGCAGTGCGTCCGCCTCCGCCGGTCCGGCGGGGGCCTGCCGGGGCCGGCCGGCCCCGACCAGCGGAAACGGAGTGGCGATGGCCAGCATGAAGGTGTCCGACTACATCCTCCACCGGCTGCGCGAGTGGGAGGTCGAGCAGGTCTTCGCCTACGCGGGCGACGGCATCAACGGCCTGCTCGCCGCCTGGGGGCGCGCCGGGAACCAGCCGAAGTTCGTCCAGGCACGCCATGAGGAGATGGCCGCCTTCCAGGCCGTCGGCTACGCCAAGTTCTCCGGGAGGGTCGGGGTGTGCGCCGCCACCTCCGGCCCGGGCGCCATCCATCTGCTCAACGGCCTGTACGACGCCAAGCTCGACCATGTGCCGGTGGTCGCCCTGGTCGGCCAGACCAACCGCAGCGCCATGGGCGGCTCCTACCAGCAGGAGGTCGACCTGCACAGCCTGTTCAAGGACGTGGCCTCGGACTTCTGCGAGACGGCGACCGTTCCCGAACAGCTGCCCAACCTCATCGACCGGGCCATCCGCACCGCTTACGCCCGGCACTCGGTGACCGCCGTCATCATCCCGGCGGATGTGCAGGAGCTGGACTACACCCCGCCGAAGCACGCCTTCAAGATGGTCCCCTCCAGCATCGGCACCGGCCGCTACGCGCCGGTCCCCGCAGACGCGGACGTCGAGCGGGCCGCCGAGGTGCTCAACGCCGGCGAGAGGGTCGCCGTCCTGGTGGGGCAGGGAGCCAGGGGAGCGCGGGCCGAGGTGGAGCGGCTCGCCGACGTCCTCGGCGCGGGCGTGGCCAAGGCGCTGCTCGGCAAGGACGTCCTCCCCGACGACCTGCCCTATGTGACCGGCGCCATCGGCCTGCTGGGCACCCGCCCCTCGTACGAGCTGATGCGGGAGTGCGACACCCTGCTGATGATCGGTTCCAGCTTCCCGTACACCCAGTTCATGCCCGAGCTGGACCAGGCCCGGGCCGTGCAGATCGACATCGACCCGCACATGATCGGGCTGCGCTATCCCTTCGAGGTCAACCTGGTGGGAGACGCCCGCGAGACGCTCCAGCGGCTGCTGCCGCGGCTGCACCGCAAGGAGAGCCGCACCTGGCGGGAGAAGGTGGAGAAGGACGTCGTCCGCTGGTGGGAGGTGATGCAGCGGCGGGCCGCCGTGGACGCCGACCCGGTCAACCCGGAGTACGTGGTGCACGCCCTGGACGGCAGGTTGCCCGAGGACGCGATCATCACCGCCGACTCGGGCTCCGCCGCCAACTGGTACGCCCGCCATCTGCGGCTGCGCGGACGGATGCGGGGCTCGCTGTCCGGCACGCTGGCGACGATGGGACCGGGCGTCCCGTACGCCATCGGCGCCAAGTTCGCCCACCCCGACCGCCCGGTGATCGCCCTGGTCGGGGACGGCGCGATGCAGATGAACGGGATGATGGAGCTGGTCACCGCCGCCAAGTACCAGCATGAGTGGTCCGACCGGCGGCTGGTGGTCGCCGTCCTCAACAACGGGGACCTCAACCAGGTCACCTGGGAGATGCGCGCCATGTCGGGCGCCCCGCAGTTCGAGGAGTCGCAGGCCCTTCCGGACCTGCCCTACGCCGATATCGCCCGGAGCATCGGGCTGGACGGAACGCGGGTGGAGAAGCCCAAGCAGGTGGAGCAGGCCTGGGACCGGGCGCTGGCCGCCGACGGCCCGTTCGTGATCGACTTCCGCACCGACCCGGCGGTGCCGCCGATCCCGCCGCACGCCGAGCTGGACCAGATCGAGGCCGCCGCGGCCGCCGTCCTCCAGGGGGACAGCGACACCGCCTCCGTACTGAAGCAGGGCATCAAGGCCAAGGTGCAGGAGTTCCTGCCCGGCACCCGCCACCGTCAGGGCCGCCCCGGAGCCGGCCCGGACGACAGCGCCGGGCGCTGACCCCGGAGGACGGCGGAAAGGAAAGGACAACGGCCGCCGGTCGGTACATCGATGGTTGACAAGTTTGTCGCTGAGTGTCAACTATGTATATATGACGGACGGACACAAGGCTGCCGCGGTCCCGCCCCCCGGAGTCGGGCGGGGCCGCCGGACGGCGATCCTGGACGCGGCCGCGGCGGTCCTGCTCAGGCACGGGTTCCGCAAAGCCTCGGTGGACGAGGTGGCGCGGCGGGCGGAGATCTCCCGCCAAGGGCTCTACCAGCACTTCCCCACCAAGGACGCGCTCTTCACCGCCACGATCGACCATCTGCTGGAGACGAGCACCGCCTCCACTCGCACCGCGCTGGCGGAGCCGGGCGTCGCGCTGGAGGACCGGATCCTGAAGGCGTTCGCCGCCATGGCCGGCGAGACCCTGGCCTCCCGGCTGGACGAGGTGCTGGAGACCGCGGAACGGCTCACCGGCCGTACCGCCGCGGATCTGGAGCGGCAGATCATCGCCGAGTTCGCCGGGGCGCTGGAGCGCACCGAGGCGTCCAGCCCCTGGCGGCGCAACGGCGACTCCGCCGAATCCGCCGCCACGGTGCTCTACGCGACCTCCGCCGGGCTCAAGCGGATCGCCTCCTCGGTGCCCGACTATCTCGACAGGATGCGCCAGGCCATCCGGTTCGTCTGCACCCCCTGACCCGGGACCCGGCGAGAGGCACGGGATCCGACAAGAGACAGAACGGCCACAGGTCATGGAGAAGACAGGCAGATCGATCCTCATCACGGGTGCCACCTCCGGCATCGGACGCGCCGCGGCAGCCGAGTTCGCCGCCCGGGGCTACCGGGTGTTCGCCACCCACCGGACCGGTGCCCAGCGGCGGGAGCTCGCCGCCGTCACCGGCGTCCATCCGGTCCGGATGGACGTCACCGACGCCGCCGACCTGCGACGGGCGTACGCGCGCATCGCGGCGGAAGTCGGCGAGAGCGGTCTCTACGCCGTCCTCAACAACGCCGGCATCACCTACTCCGCGCCCTTCGAGTACACCGAGGAGTCGAGGTTCAGAGAGGTCATGGAGGTCAATGTCATGGCCCCCTACCGCATCGCCCGGACCTTCATCCCGCTGCTTCTCGTGCACAACCGAGGCCATGAGGTGAAGGCCCGGGTCGTCAACGTGGCCTCATGGGCGGGGCTGGTGGCATCGCCGTACATTTCGGCGTACAACGCCTCGAAGTTCGCCCTCATCGGACTGACCGAGTCCATGTACTACGACCTGCGTCTCCTGGACATCCACGCGGTGCTCGCCATACCGGGCATCACCAGGACGCCGCTGCTCGGCAAGACCACCCGGGGCGGGACGGCGGCCCTGGAGGCGATGCCGGCGGACGGACGGGCGCGGTACGAGGGCCTGCTCGGCCACTACGCGACCATGAGCGCCGAGGCCGAGAGCGCGTCCGTCTTCGCCACCGCCGAGAAGACCGCCCACCGGCTGTACCGGATCGTCGACCGGCCCAGGCCTCGCTTCAGACACAGCCTCGGCCTCGACGCGGGCCTCGTCGGCCATGTCGTCACCCGCCTGCCCTGGGCGCTCCGGGCGGCGCTGAACACCCGGATGTACCGGCTGGACATGGCCCGCCCCTGACGCCGGCCCCGGCAGCCGGAGAGAACCGAGGACGGGACAACGCGCGGCGGGAACGGCGGCGGAGCGGGGGACGGAACCGAGAAAGCCCCGTGCCACCCCCGCGCCGTCGGAACGGCGGTCGGGATGCCACGGGGCTGTCGGCCCGATACGGATCGAACGGATCGATCGGATTAAGGGGTGTTCGGCACATGGCGTGTACCGGGCACCGGCGCCGGGGGCCACCGCCGGAGGCGGTGGGGTGTCCCCAGGGCGTCATCGGGTCAGAAGTAGTGCTTCCGACCACCCACCGCGTGACCCACGGCCCCCAGGATCCACAGGACCGCCCCGATCACCAGAAGGATGACACCGATGGTCCACAGAATGCTGATGCCAGTGATGGCACCGATGATGAGCAGGATGAGCCCGAGAATGATCATTTTTCCTCCGTTCGCGCACCGTGACTGACCTTCGAGTGTCCGCCGAACGGCGTCGCAAACCGGTGGAGTCGAGGATTGTTGATCTCGTCTTTATCCCCTGCTACGGTGCGTCACCCCTTGACCGCGCAACGCATCGGAGGTGTGTCCGTGCAGATCGCCTGTGTCGGCGGTGGACCCGCCGGCCTCTACCTCTCCATCCTGATGAAACGGCGCGACCCGGCCCATGAGGTCACCGTCTACGAACGCGCTCCGGCAGGCTCCACCTACGGCTGGGGCGTCACCTACTGGGGCGGGCTGCTCGACCGGCTCCAACAGGGCGACCCCGAGTCCGCCCGCGCCGTCCGCGAGCGCTCGGTGCGCTGGAACGAGGGCGTCGCCCACATCCACGGCCGCACCACCTCCCACCACGGCGACGAGGGCTTCGGCATCGGCCGCCACACCCTGCTGACCGTCCTCGCCGAGCGGGCCGCTGCCCTCGGCGTGCGCCTGGAGCACCGCCGCACCGTCACCGACCGGGCCGAGCTCGACGGCGCGGACCTCGTGGTCGCCTGCGACGGCGTGCACAGCGCCCTGCGCACCCCGCACGCCGAGCACTTCGGCACCGCCGTCACCGGCGGCCGCAACCGCTACGTCTGGCTCGGCACCAGCAAGGTCTTCGACGCCTTCACCTTCGCCTTCGTGCCCACCAAGCACGGCTGGATCTGGTGCTACGCCTACCGCTACGACACCGACCGCAGCACCTGCGTGGTCGAGTGCTCCCCGGACACCTGGACCGGACTCGGCCTGGACCGGGCCGCCCCCGCCGAGGGCCTGGCCCTGCTGGAACGGCTCTTCGCCCACGTCCTGGACGGCCACCCCCTCTCCTGCCGCGCCGACGGCGGCCGCGGCGGCGCCCGCTGGCTCACCTTCGGCACGGTCACCAACCGCCGCTGGCACCACGGCAACCTGGTCCTGGCGGGGGACGCCGCGCACACCACCCACTACTCGATCGGCGCGGGCACCACGCTGGCCCTGGAGGACGCCATCGCCCTCGCCGATGCCCTGGACGCACCCGGCCCCCTGGAGGCGGCTCTGAGCCGCTACGGGCGCCAGCGCCGCTCGGTCCTGCTGCCGGTGCAGAGCGCGGCCCGCTACAGCGCACGCTGGTACGAGGAACTGCCCCGCTACACCGCGCTGCCGCCGGAGGAGATGTTCGCCCTGCTCGGGCAGCGCCACTCGCCGCTGCTGCCGTATCTGCCGCCCCGGCTGTACCACCGGCTGGACCGGGCCGCCGAGCGGCTGGAGGCGCTGCGGAGGCTCAAGCGCCGGGTCGGGCCGCTGCTGGCCCGCTCGCTGCACCCCCGTACACCCCCGCCACCCAGCGCTTGACGGACCGCGGGCCCGGGCGGGGACGGTCGCGGACTACCAGGGCAGGAAGAGGTGGATCTCCTTGCCGTCGTCCCCCGGCACCACGCTCACCTCGTCGGCGAGTGCCTGGATCAGATGCCAGCCGATGCCGCCGCCCTTGGACGGGTGGTAGCGGCGCGGCTCCGGAGGGTTCGGGTTGGTGTCCGCGACCACCACATGGATGCCGTCGAAGGTCCTGCGCAGCGAGAGCACGAAGGGGCCTGGCGCGTATTGGATGGCGTTGGCGGCCAGCTCGCTCACCGCCAGCAGGATGTCGTCGCGGTGCTCTGCGGAGGCGGGCGGCTGACCGAGCGCGAGCGTGCCCAGGTAACCCGCCGCGGCCAGCCGTGCCGCGGTCACATCGCCCAACTCCCCGGGGAAGGGCACGGTGACGCTGTCGGCCGCCTCGGAGAGGGGGTCGCCCCACAGGGGGTCGCTGGACATGTCGCCTTCCTGTCCGTCGGCTCTCTTCTTGCGCTGTTCCTGCCGACTTCCCCCGGTTCGGTGAGCGATGCATCGCTTATGCGCGGACACGGAGGGTGACGGCAGATGCGGCGTCATGGCCGGGCGTCCAGCGGGCAACCGACGAGAAGTCAACCTAGCTTCTCACGAGGGGAGTTGCCCGCCGATGAGTGCTCTCAACCGGTGGCTGATCAGACACTTCTGGGTGCAGCTGGCACTGTCGGTGGCCGCCGCCACCGCCGTCCTGCTGCTCCTGCACGCCACCCATCCGGGCAGTGGCTGGGGGCTCTACGGCATCCCCGGGGCCATCGGGACCGGCGTCGTCCTCTACTCCCAGCGGCGCCGGCAGAAGGAACTGGTCGGCGGTACGACGGAGGGCCTGGTGCGGGTGGAGGAGGCGCTGGTCCGTGAGGAGGTGCCCGACGAGCCCCGGGAGCGGGCGGCGCTGTCCCGTGTGGTCGAGCAGCGTCTGGAGGCCACCCGCCGGCGCCCTGTGGCGCTCGTCCTGCTCTATGCGATGTTCGGCGTCATCTTCGCCGTGATCGCGCTGGACGGCGGCGGACCCTCGCTGATCGTCTACGGGCTCATCTTCGCCGGGGCGCTCTTCTGGATCACCTGGGCGGGGGGTCGGCAGCGCCGACGGCTGGAGCGGATGGGCAGCGCCCTCGGCCTGCGCGAGGGCGCTCGGGAAGACGCCCGGGAGGGCCGTACCGCCTGACCACCCCAGGCGGCCACCGGTCACCCCCACTCGGACGGTCCGGGCCCAGGGCGTGCGGGCCGGGGGCGGCCGTGTGACGCTGGCGCCGGTGCCGCCCCGGCGCCACGAGCAGCCACGCCGACCCGAAGGGGAGCAGCCGTGAACCAGCTGGGAGACAAGCCGGAAGAGATCCGCAAGCACCTCACTGAGGAGAAGCACCCCACCGACCAGAACAAGGCCCCGCACCCCGATCCGGGGGAGGAGGGCGACGTGGAGAGCCCCACCGACGGCCGCCCGGACCCCTCCGAGGACCCCGCCCCGGCCGACCGCCCCCCGGCCCCCGGCACCCACGACTGAGCCCCGCCCACCGTCCCTCAGCCCCCGCACCGACGCCCGAGCCCGCGACCGCCCCGGACCCCGGCGGGGTCGGCCGCCCCCGGGCCTCCGCACCCGCGACTGAGCCCGCGCCCCCCGCCCCCCGGCCGCGCAGACCGCCCCCGGCCCCAGCTCCCGGCACCCGCGACTGAGCCCGGCTGCCCGGGGTCGGCCGGTCGGCGGGCGCCGTACGCACCCGCTGCCCGCACCGGACTCCCCGGCCCCGGCATCATCGACCGAGGAGCACTGAGCACCCGGGGCGGCGACCGAAGACGGGGCGTCCACCGACCCCCCGGCACCCCCGGGCCCCCGCCCGGCCGCTCACCCCCGAAGGGCCGCCGCGACCACTGTCTGGGCCTCCTCCTGGACCTGGGCCAGGTGGTCCGGGCCGCGGAAGGACTCCGCGTACACCTTGTAGACGTCCTCGGTGCCGGAGGGGCGGGCCGCGAACCAGGCGTTCTCGGTGGTGACCTTGATGCCGCCGATCGGCGCACCGTTGCCCGGGGCCTCGCTCAGCACGGCGGTGACCGGCTCCCCGGCCAGCGTGCCGGCGGTCACCTGGGCGGGGGAGAGGCGGCCGAGCGCCGCCTTCTCCTCGCGGGTGGCCGGTGCGTCCACCCGGGCGTACGCCGGCTCCCCGAACCGCCCGGCCAGCTCCCCGTAGTGCTCGCTCGGCGTCCGCCCGGTGACCGCCAGGATCTCCGAGGCCAGCAGCGCCAGCAGGATCCCGTCCTTGTCGGTGGTCCACACTGAGCCGTCGCGCCGCAGGAACGACGCCCCGGCCGACTCCTCGCCGCCGAAGCCGATCGTCCCGTCCGCCAGCCCGTCCACGAACCACTTGAAGCCGACCGGCACCTCCACCAGCTCCCGGCCCAGGTCCGCCGCCACCCGGTCGATCATCCCCGAGGACACCAGCGTCTTGCCGACGCCCGCGCCCGCCGGCCACCGCTCGCGGTGCCGGAACAGATAGCCGATGGCGACCGCCAGATAGTGGTTGGGGTTCATCAGGCCCCCGTCCGGGGTGACGATGCCGTGCCGGTCGGCGTCGGCGTCGTTCCCCGTCGAGATCCGGAACCGGTCCCGGCCCTCGATCAGCGAGGCCATCGCATACGGCGAGGAGCAGTCCATCCGGATCTTCGCGTCCCAGTCCAGCGTCATGAACCGCCAGGTCGGGTCGGTGTACGGGTTGACCACCGTGAGGTCCAGCCGGTGCTGCTCGGCGATCCGGCCCCAGTACGCCACCGAGGCCCCGCCCAGCGGGTCCGCGCCGATGTGCAGCCCCGCCTCCCGCACCGCGTCCAGGTCCAGCACGGACGGCAGGTCGGCGACATACGCGCCGAGGAAGTCGTACCGCCCGGTGGTCTCCGCGGCCAGCGCCCGGGCCAGCGGGATCCGGCGCACCTCCGTCAGCCCGCCCGCGATGATCTCGTTGGCCCGCTCCTGGATCCAGCCGGTGGCGTCCGAGCCGGCCGGACCGCCGCTGGGCGGGTTGTACTTGAAGCCGCCGTCGGCCGGCGGGTTGTGGGAGGGGGTGACCACCACCCCGTCCGCCAGGCCGGTGGAACGGCCGCGGTTGTACGTCAGGATCGCGTGCGACACGGCCGGGGTGGGGACGTAGCCGTCGGCCTCGTCGACGAGCACCCGCACCCCGTTGCCCGCGAAGACCTCCACGGCGGTCGCCCGGGCCGGCTCGGACAGCGCATGGGTGTCCGCGCCGAGGAACAGCGGCCCGTCGGTGCCCTGCCGGGCCCGGTACTCGCAGATCGCCTGGCTGGTCGCGGCGATGTGGTCCTCGTTGAACGCCGCCGCCAGGGAGGAGCCGCGGTGCCCCGAGGTGCCGAAGGCGACCCGCTGCGCCGGGTCGGCCGGGTCGGGATGCACGGTGTAGTACGCGGTCACCAGCCGGGCCACGTCCACCAGGTCCTCGGGCCGGGTCGGCCCGCCCGCGCGCTCGTTGGGCATCTGTTCCACTCCTCGCTGTCGCTTCCTCGGGTCGCCCGATGGCTCGGTCGCCCGGTGCCGTCCGGACGGCCGCCGGCCGCCGGCCGTGCTCGGCCCCCCGGCCATGATCGCCCGTGACGGCCGTCCCGTCCCGCCGTGCGCTCGTACGGGACCATCCCGACCATGCCCCGCCCGGGCGCCCCCACCCCCGCCCGGACCTGGTTTTCCGTCACACCGCCGCCGCGCAAACGCCGGTGGCCTCAGCTCCTCGGTCGGGGGTAGACGCGGCCGCATGGCAGAAGCGGCAGCACCGACGGCGGCGCAGGCGGGGATCGCGGTCGGCACGTGTTCCTGGACGGACCCCGCACTGGTGCGTTCCGGCTGGTACCCGCCCGGGCGCCGGGACGCCGAGGGGCGGCTGCGCCACTACGCCGAGCAGTTCCCGGTGGTGGAGGTGGACTCCTCGTACTACGCGCTGCCGCAGCTCCGCAACAGCGAGCGGTGGACCGAACGCACCCCGCCCGGCTTCCGGTTCGATGTGAAGGCGTTCTCGCTGCTCACCGGGCACCCGACCCCGGCCGCCGCGCTCCCGGCCGATCTGCGCTCCGCCTACGCCCGGGCGCGCGGCCGGGGTGGGGGACGCGGTGGCGCTCCCATGGACCCCGCACTGCTGGACGAGGTGTGGCGCCGGTTCGCCGCCGCGCTGCGGCCCCTGCGCGAGACCGGCCGGATCGGCTCCGTGCTCCTGCAGTTCCCGCCCCGGTTCGCGCCGGGCGCGGCCGCCCGCACCGCCCTGGAGGACGCCCGCAAGCGGGCCGCGGAGTGGCCGGTCTCGGTGGAGTTCCGGCACCCCGACTGGTGGTCGGCCGACCACCACCGCGAGACCGAGGCGCTGCTGCGGGACCTGGACGCGGCGGCCGTCGCGGTGGACACCGCCCAGGGCCTGCCCACCTCGATGCCGCCCGCCGCCCCGGTCACCGCCCGCCACGCGGTGGTCCGCTTCCACGGCCGCAGCCCGAGCTGGGGGACCGGAGGGAAGGAGGACGCCTACCGCCACACCTACACCGACGCCGAACTCGCCGAGTGGCTGCCGCGGCTGCGCGCGATGGCCGACCGCGCCGAACGGGTGCATGTGCTCTTCAACAACTGCTGCGCCGACGCCGCCGTCCGGGCGGCCGAGGCCATGCGGCGCCTGCTGGATGAGGGAGAGGACGGGGGAGAAGGCGAGGGAGAAGACGGCGGGCGGGGGCATCCCGGGCGGGTCCCGGGGTAGACGGACCGCAGACGGAATCCAGGAGGTTGCCATGGCCGGCGTGATCAACAGGATCAAGCAGTTCGCCCGCAGTCCGCAGGGGCAGCGGGCCATCGCGTCCGCGCGCCGCGCCGCGGCGGACCCCCGCAAGCGGGCCCAGGCCCGCACCCTGCTGGGCCGGCTGCGCCGCCGCTGAGCGGCGTACCCGACCGCGAACCCCGATCCTCCGGAGAGGCCGGGCCCCCCTCCCGCCCGCCTCCCCGGACAGCCGGGGCCACCCGTCCGACGACGGGTGGCCCCGGCTTCTCTCGTTCCGGAGCGCCGTCAGGACAGGACTGCCGCCTGCTCCCGGCGTACCGTGAGGGCGTTCAGCCGGAGGGTGAACCGCGCGGTGTCACCGGTCGTCAGGGCCCGTACCCCGGCCGGGCCGAGCGCCACCGAGACATGGACGCAGAACGCGACGGCCAGCAGCGCGTCCGGACGCTCGGCGTCCGGCAGGGCGAAGAGCAGATCGTCGTAGTAGCTCGTCCGGT
Organism: Streptomyces lichenis; assembly: GCF_023218175.1. Taxonomy (GTDB): domain Bacteria; phylum Actinomycetota; class Actinomycetes; order Streptomycetales; family Streptomycetaceae; genus Streptomyces; species Streptomyces lichenis. Next base: position 155,030 of record NZ_JALPTH010000007.1, read on the forward strand.
CGGGTTCCTCCTGGGAGAACGACGGCAGGGTGCCCCGCTGCCCGGCCGGACCGGTGAACACCTCCGTGAGCGCGGCCTCGGCCCGCTCCCAGAACACCGGGTCGCCCGCGCCCTCGGGCAGCGACTGCCGGAGGGCCTCCCGCAGTGACAGCACCATCACGCTCACCGGAGCGGTCTCCTGGAGCCCCCAGCCGCGCACGATCTTCACCGTGGTGGCGTCCGGGACGGCGGCCGCGGCCCGGCTGATCTCGCCGAAGTTGAAGTCCACCGTCGCCGGGGCGATCGCGTGCTGGAAACGCGCCTCGACCTCGCGCGCCGACTCCGCCGCCGCGCCCTCCACCGCGAAGACCGTCCGGAAGGTGGCCTTCCCGGTCGCTCCGGTCGCGCTCACATCGGCCATGACTGCTCCTCAATCGTGCGAGTGATCGCGCCCGCGGTCAGTATGCCGTCCCGCCGAAACGGTTCCGCAGGCACTCCCCGGCAACGGCCGCCACCCGGCGTCCCGGGCGACGGCCCATCCCACGGACGGCCGCCCATCCCGCGCGCCTCCCCGTCCGCCGCGCTCCAATGGAGCCGTGACCGCGCCCCCCGACGACTGCCTCGCGCGCAACGACTGGCTGTGCGGCGCCTATCTGTCCACCCGCCAGGAGATCCTGCTGGACGCCTCCCTCCAGCATCTGCGGCTGACCTTCGTCTCGGTGCTGATCGCCCTCGTCCTCGCCCTGCCGCTGGCGCTCGCCGCCCGCCGCCGGCACTGGGCCGGCGGCACCGTCCTCGGCGTCACCACCATCCTGTACACCATCCCCTCGCTGGCGATGTTCTCGCTGCTGCTGCCGCTGTACGGGCTGTCCGCCTCGCTGGTCGTCGCCGGACTGGTGCTCTACTCGCTCACCCTGCTGGTCCGCAACATCCTGGCCGGGCTGCGGGATGTGCCCGAGGACGCCCGGCAGGCCGCCCGGGGCCTGGGCTACGGGCCGCTGCGGACCCTGCTCACCGTCGAACTCCCACTCTCCCTGCCGGCCACCGTCGCCGGGGTGCGGATCGCCACCGTCTCCGCCGTCTCCCTGGTCACCATCGGCGCGATCGTGGGCTACGGCGGGCTGGGAAACCTCATCTACGCCGGGATGAACACCTACTTCAAGGCCCAGGTGCTCACCGCCTCGGCGCTGTGCGTGGTGATCGCCGTCGCGGCCGACCTGGTGCTGCTGCTGGTGCAGCGGCTGCTCACGCCCTGGACCAGGGCGGGCGGATGAGCACCCGACGGACGAGGGCGGGCGGATGAACACGCTCACCGCCTCCTGGGACTGGCTCACCGACGCGGCCCACTGGTCCGGCCCGGACGGGGTGGCCCACCGTCTCCTCGAACACCTCTACCTCACCGGCGTCTGCCTGGCCATCGCCTGCGCCCTCGCGCTGCCCGTCGCCCTGGTCCTCGGCCACGTGGGACGCGGCGGGGCGCTCGCGGTCAACCTCTCCAACGCCGGACGGGCCGTCCCCACCTTCGCCGTCCTGGTGCTCCTGCTGCTCAGCCCGATCGGCACCTGGGGCAGCTGGCCCACCGTCATCGCGCTGGTGCTGTTCGCCGTCCCTCCGGTGCTCACCAACGCCTACACCGCCATGCGCGGGGTGGACCGCGACGTGGTCCGGGCCGGCCGGGGCATGGGCATGACGGGATGGCAGCTGCTCAGCCGGGTGGAACTCCCGCTGGCCCTGCCGCTGATCCTCACCGGGGTACGGATCGCCGCCGTGCAACTGGTGGCCACCGCGACCGTCGCCGCGCTGGCCGGCGGCGGCGGGCTCGGCCGGATCATCACCGCCGGCTTCAATCTGGCCTCCACCCCGCAGGTGGTCGCCGGGGCGGTGCTGGTCGCGGTCCTCGCCCTGCTGGTGGAGGCGGTCTTCGTGCTGGCCCTGCGGCCGGCCCTCCGAGCAGTAGGCCCCGGGCGCGCCGGATGACCCGCCGTATGCCGAAGGCCCCCCGGCCCCGGGCGCGCCGGATGACCGGCCGCCGCGTGCGACGGGCGCTGCGTTCCGCCGCCGTCCTGCCCGTACTGCTGCTGACCGGCTGCGCCCTCGGACCGTCCCTGGAGAACCAGGGCGAGGTCACCGGGCCACCGGGGGACAGCCGGGAGCTCACCATCGGCTCGGCCGGTTTCACCGAGAGCGACCTGCTGGCCCGGATGTACGCGCTCCTGCTCGACCAGGCCGGCTACCGCACCAGGATCCTCTCCGTCACCAACCGGGAGATCTACGAACCGGCGCTGGAGTCCGGCCGGATCGACCTCGTCCCCGAGTACGCCGCCACCTTCGCCGACTGGCTCAACGCCAAGGCCAACGGCCCCGACGCCCCACCGGTCGGCTCACCCGACCTGGCCGCCACCATGAAGGAGCTGCGCGCCCTCGCCGCGCCCCGGGGCCTCACCGTCCTCGCGCCCGGCCTCGCCGTCGACCAGAACGCCTTCGCGGTCACCGCCGGATACGCCCGCGCGCACCGGCTGCGCACCCTCAGCGACCTGGGCCGTGCCAAGCTGCCGGTGCGGCTGGCGGCCGGCGACGAGTGCGTCTCCCGGCCCTACTGCGCCCCCGGGCTGCGCAAGGTGTACGGCATCGACATCACCGGCATCGACCCCAAGGGCGTCGGCACCACCCAGGCCAAACAGGCCGTGCAGCGCGGCCAGGACCAGCTGGTGCTGACCACCACCACCGACGCCACCCTGGACGACTTCGGGCTGGTCCTGCTCGCCGACGACAAGCGGCTGCAGAACGCCGACTACATCGTGCCGGTGGCCAACCGGGCCCGGGCCGGCTCCCCGCGCGTGGCCCGGGCACTGGCCCCGCTCGGCCCGGTGCTCACCACCGCCGACCTGGCGGACCTCAACGAGCGGGTGGACAGCTGGCGCCGGCTGCCCGAGGACGTGGCGGAGGACTTCCTCCGCTCCAAGGGGCTGCTGCGCTGACGCGCGGGCCCCTCGGACGCCCCCTCTGACGTCCGGCCACCTCGGACGCTCCCTCGGGCGTCCGCCCCCTCGGACGCTCCCTCAGGCGTCGGCCACCGAGTCGAAGGACACCTCCCCGCGTCCCACTCCCCGGGCGTCCGCGTCCACCGAACGGCGCAGCGCCTCATGGAGCTTCGAGGGGGTCAGCACCCCGAGGAAACGCGATCCGTCCAGCACCGCTACCCACCCCGCGTCATGCTGGAGCATCTCCCCGAACGCCTGCTTCAGCGGCGCCCCCACCGGCACCCACGCCTCCATCCGCCGCGCCAGGTCCCCGACCGCGCCCCCGTCACCGGCCCGGGCCAGGTCGTCGGCGGACACCCACCCGTGCAGGTCCCCGGCCTCGCCCAGCACCACCGCCCAGCGGGCGCCCTCCGCGCGCAGCCGCGCCGAGGCACCCGCCGCCGGCTCGCCCAGCCGGGCCACCGGCGGCTCCTCCAGGTCGTCCGGTTCGATCGCGGTCACCGACAGCCGCTTCAGCCCCCGGTCCGCCCCCACGAACCGAGCCACCGCGGGGGTGGCCGGGGCGCCCAGCACGGCGGCCGGGGTGTCGAACTGCTCGATCCGCCCCTGCCCGTACACCGCCATCCGGTCGCCCATCCGCACCGCCTCCTCGATGTCATGGGTGACCAGCAGCACCGTCTTGCGCACGGTCGCCTGGAGCCGCAGGAACTCGCTCTGCAACCGCTCCCGCACCACCGGGTCCACCGCGCCGAACGGCTCGTCCATCAGCAGCACCGGCGGGTCGGCCGCCAGCGCCCGGGCCACCCCCACCCGCTGCCGCTGGCCGCCGGAGAGCTGCGCCGGATACCGCGATCCGTAGACCGCCGGGTCCAGCCCCACCAGCTCCAGCAGCTCGGCCGCCCGCTTCCGGGCCCTGGCCTTCCGCCAGCCGAGCAGCACCGGCACGGTGGCGGTGTTCTCCAGCACGGTGCGGTGCGGGAACAGCCCGGTCTGCTGGATGACATAGCCGATCCGCCGCCGCAGCCTCACCGGGTCGGTGGCCGCCACATCCGAGCCGTCCACCAGGATCCGCCCCGAGGTGGGCTCGATCAGCCGGTTCACCATCATCATGGTGGTGGTCTTGCCGCACCCCGAGGGGCCGACCAGGGTCACCAGCTCACCCTCCGCCACCTCGAAGGAGAGGTCGTCCACGGCCGTGGTGCCGTCCGGATAGACCTTGCCGACCTGCTCGAACCGGATCATGGCACCACGCTAGGAGCCCCCGTCCCGCCCCGCACACGCTCCGCGACCGACCGGGGAGCCCCTACCGGAAACCGAGGCCGGGACGGGGCACCGGACCGGGTCGTATCCTGCGGCCATGGATGATCAGGAGAAGAGCGGGGCGGCGCCGCTGGAGCCGATGCCGGAGGACTGGACCAGGGCGCTGGCCGTGGTGGCCCACCCCGACGACCTGGAGTACGGCTGCGCCGCCGCGGTCGCCGGCTGGACCGACGGGGGCCGCGAGGTCACCTATGTCCTGGCCACCCGCGGCGAGGCCGGCATCGACGGCCTCGGACCGGACGAGTGCGGTCCGCTGCGCGAGCGCGAGCAGCGGGCCGGTGCCGCCGCCGTGGGCGTCTCGACCGTCGACTTCCTGGACCACCGGGACGGGGTGATCGAGTACGGGATCGGGCTGCGCCGGGACATCGCCGCCGCCATCCGCCGCCACCGCCCCGAGCTGGTCGTCACCCTCAACCACCGGGACACCTGGGGAGGCACCGTCTGGAACACCCCCGACCATGTCGCCGTCGGCCGGGCCACCCTGGACGCCGCCGGGGACGCGGGCAACCGCTGGATCTTCACCGAACTCGCCGCCCAGGGACTGGAGCCGTGGGACGGGGTCCGCTGGGTCGCGGTGGCCGGCTCGGACCGGCCCACCCACGCCGTGGACGCCGGACCGGGACTCGACCGGGCGGTGGCCTCCCTGCTCGCACACCGCGCCTATATCGAGGGCCTGACCGACCAGGACCCCGAGGAGTACGCCCGCTCCTTCCTCACCTCCGCCGCCCAGGCCCTCGCCCCCCGCTTCGGCGGCCGGCCCGCGGTCGCCTTCGAGCTCTTTCCCCGATGACCGCGGCGGCGGCGCGGCGGGGTCGGGCCCGGTCTCAGCGCGCCGCCGCGTAGGCCCGCAGCCGCTCCGCCCGATCGGTCAGACAGCAGCTGGCACAGCGCACCGCCTCGGTGCTGGTGTGGAACAGGCAGCAGGTCCGGCGCAGATACACCAGCCGCTCCCGCCCGTCCCGCACCCCGCGCACCCGGGCCGTCTCCCCGAGCGCCGCCAGTCCGCCCGGCGCGTCCCGCACCAGCAGCCGCCAGCGCTCCTCCAGCAGGTCCACCGGCCCGTCGACGGCGCAGAGCGCGGTGGCGCAGCCGTGCGCCACCCCGCCCCGCAGCTGACGCCGCCCGGCCCGGGTGCGCCGGTGCAGCGCCTCGGCGACCGGCAGCAGATGCCCCTCCAGCACCACCCGGTGCAGCAGCGCCACCGACGGCTCACCGCGCTCGGCCACCGCCAGCCGGGCCCGGCGCACCCGCACCCCGGCGATCCCGTGCGTCCCGGGCCGGACGAGCACATTGCCGGCCCGCAGGTCCGGGACCTCGTCGGTGAGCGCCCAGTGCAGCACCGCGGCGGCGGTGACCCAGCCCGCGTACACCGCCATCAGGGTCAGCGCGGCGGCGTGCTCGGTGCGGTGGCCGCTGCTGTCGCGCTCCGCCGCCAGCAGTACGCCCAGCCCGGGGCCGTCCGGGTCCGCGAGCCGGTCGGCGGCCAGCCACTGGTCCGCCTCGGCGGCCGGCGGGACCCCGACCGCCACCCGCCAGCGCGGCCCCCGCTCCACCGGCGTCCACTCCCCGGGCGTCAGGTCGCCCGTCACGGCAACGGCAGGTAGAGCACATGCGGGGCGCCGGTCACCGGATGCGGCTCCACCCGGGCCGGCACCCCGTACACCTCGGCCAGCAGCCCGGCCGTCACCACCTCCGCCGGGGTGCCGCTCGCCACCACCCGGCCGCCGTCCAGCACATGGAGCCGGTCGCAGTAGGCCGCGGCCAGATTGAGGTCGTGCAGCACCAGGACGTTGGTGGTGCCCAGCCGGCGTACCAGCGACAGGATCTCCAGCTGGTGGCGTACGTCCAGATGGTTGGTCGGCTCGTCCAGCGCCAGCAGCCCCGGGTCCTGCACCAGCGCGCGGGCGATCAGCACCCGCTGCCGCTCCCCGCCGGACAGCTCGGTGAACGCCCGGTCGGCCAGGTGCCCGGCGTCCACCTCGGTGAGCGCCCGCTCCACCCGGCGCAGGTCGTCCGGCCCGTCCTGCTCCCAGAAGCGCTTGTGCGGGCCGCGGCCCATCGCCGTCACCTCCCGCACCGTCAGCCCGGCCGCGACCCCCGCGTCCTGGGCGACCACCGCGATCCGGCGGGCCCGCTGCCGTACCGTCAGCCCGGCCGCGTCCACCCCGTCCAGCTCCACCCGGCCCGCGGACGGCCGGACCGTGCCGTACACACAGCGCAGAAAGGTGGTCTTGCCGCTGCCGTTGGGCCCGACCAGGCCGACCGTCTCGCCCGGCGCGGCGGACACGTCCACCCCGTCCAGGACGGTGCGCCCGCCGATCGCGTACCGCACCCCGGTGGCGGTCAGCGCGGCCGCCCCGGTCCGCTCCCCGGCGTCCACCGCCGTCATGCGATCTCCTCCGTCCGGCGGGACCGGCGCAGCAGCCAGAGGAAGAACGGCCCGCCGACCAGCGCGGTCACCACCCCCACCGGGATCTCCTCGGGTGCCGCGGCGGTCCGCGCCACCAGATCGGCCAGCAGCAGGAACACCGCCCCGCCCAGCGCCGCCACCGGCAGCAGCCGCCGGTGCGCCGCGCCGACCACCATCCGGGCCGCGTGCGGCACCATCAATCCCACGAAGCCGATCGCCCCGCTGTACGCCACCAGCACCCCGACCACCAGCGACACCAGCACGAACGCCCAGGCGCGGAAGCGCCCCGGGTCCAGCCCGAGGGTGTGCGCCCCCTCCTCACCGGCCAGCAGCAGGTCCAGCGGCCGGGCGAGCGCCAGCAGCACCGCCGTCCCGGCCACCAGCACCAGCGCAGGCACCGCCAGTTCGTCCCAGCGCGCCCCGCCCAGACCGCCCAGGGTCCAGAACATCACCTGGCGGACATGCTCGGCCTCGGCGGCCACCACCAGCACCAGACTGGTGAACGCCTGGAGGATGTACTGCACCGCCACCCCGGCCAGCACCAGCCGCCCGGTGGTCATCGACCCGCCGCGGCGGGCCAGCGCGTACACCGTGACCAGCGCCGCCATCGAACCGGCGAACGCGGCCGCGGGCAGCGCCACCGCGCCCAGCGCCCCCGTCCCGATGCCGAGCACGATGACCAGCACCGCACCGGAGGAGGCCCCCGAGGAGGCCCCCATCAGGAAGGGGTCGGCCAGCGGATTGCGCACCAGCGCCTGGAGCACCGTGCCGGTGAGCGCCAGCCCCGCGCCCACCAGCACCGCGAGCAGCACCCGGGGCATCCGCACGTCCCAGACGATCGAGGCGTACGCGCCCAGCCGCTCCCCGCGCACCACGATGTCCAGCACCTCGCCGGGCGGAATGCGCACCGGGCCCAGGGCCAGCCCGGCGACGGCCGCGGCGAGCAGGGCGAGTGTCAGCACCGCCAGGGTCAGCGGCAGCCGGGCGGCCGAACGGGCGGGCGCCCGGCGGGCCTCGGCCGCCGTCGCCGGGGCGGTCACCGGGCGTCGGGGTGGAGCTGGCCGGCGAGCGCGTCCGCCGCCTCGCCGACCCGCACACCGAGCACCGCGGAGGAGAGCGGCAGCACGGCGAACCGCTTGTTCCTCACCGCCGGTACGTCCTTGAGCGCCGGGTCCTTCAGCAGCCGCTGCTTCTTCTGCTCCACGGTGGTGCCGCCGTAGTCGTAGATGACGACCACCTCGGGCTTGCGCTCGACCACCTGCTCCCAGGACACATCGGCGAAGGACTTCTTCACATCGGCGAACACGTTCCGACCGCCCGCCAGCGAGATCAGCTCGTTGCCGATGCCCTGGCCGCCCGCGGTGAAGGCGCTGGCCTCGCCGGAGTCGTAGACGAACACCTTCAGCGGCTCGGTCTTCGCCAGCCGGGCGCGCACCGCCCCGACCTGCTTCTCCTCGTCCGCGATCAGCTGCGCGCCGCGTTCGGGGACGCCGAAGGTACGGGCCAGTTCGGTGATCTCGGTGCGCAACTGGGCCATCCCCACCGGGCGGTCGGCGCAGGACTCGGTGTTCAGCCGGGTCCTGATGCCGGACTTCTCCAGTCCGGCCCGGTCGCGGCCCTGGGCCTTGTCGAAGGCGCTGTCGTAGCCGCCGTAGACGAAGTCCGGGTTCGCGCCGAGCAGCACCTCCTTGGAGGGGTACTCCTCGGCCAGCACCTTCACCTGGTCGTAGTCCTTCTGGTACGCGGGCAGCACCGCGTCGTCCAGATAGGCCGAGCCGGCCATCTTCTCCTTCAGCCCGAGGGCGAGGAGCAGTTCGGTGGCGTGCTGGTTGAGGGCCACGGCCCGCTCGGGCGGCGCGTCGAAGGTGGTCTTCACCCCGCAGTTGGTGACGGTGTACGGGAAGCCGGCGGCCTTCTTCGCGGGGGCGGCGCCGTCGTCGGCGTCCTTCCCGCCGCAGGCGGCCAGCGGAAGCAGCAGGGCTGCGGCGGTGAGTGCGCGCAGCGCGGCGCGGGATCGGGCCATGGCCGTATGTCGCCTCTCCGGGGATGTCCTCGTCCCCTGAGTCGAAGCTGGGCAGGCGGCGCGGCAGTGTCTGACTCACGGCCCCCGGGAGCGGGGGCCGTTCACAGTGGCGGGACCGTACCGGGTTCGCACCGGTTTCCTGGCCCGCGCGGCCTGGATGATCGGCCACAGTGTCTCAAACCCGCCACGGCGTGCCGCCACGGGCCCCGGCACCCGGCGCCGAGGTCGCTTCCGCTTCACCAAGCGACCGCTTAGTATGCGACCGAGAACGGTTGACCCGTCCCACGGAGGCCCCGGATGCAGGCATGGCGAGTACACCGCAACGGCGAACCGGCCGAGGTGATGCGTCGGGAGGAGGTGGCGCGTCCCGAACCGGGGCCGGGCCAGGTGCTGCTGAAGGTGCGGGCCGCGAACGTCAACTTCCCCGACGCGCTGCTGTGCCGCGGGCAGTACCAGATCCGCCCGCCGCTGCCGTTCACCCCCGGCGTGGAGGTGTGCGCCGAGACCGCCGACGGCCGCCGGGTCATCGCCACCCCCGTCCTGCCGCACGGCGGACTCGCCGCGTACGTACTCGCCGAGGAGGCCGCCCTGCTGCCCGCGCCCGAGACGCTGGACGACGCCGAGGCGGCGGCCCTGCACATCGGCTACCAGACCGGCTGGTTCGCCCTGCACCGGCGGGCCGCCCTGAAGGAGGGCGAGACCCTGCTGGTGCACGCCGCCGCCGGGGGTGTCGGCAGCGCTGCCGTCCAGCTGGGCAAGGCAGCCGGGGCGAGGGTCATCGGCGTGGCCGGCGGCCCGGAGAAGGCCGAGGCCGCCCGCCGCAACGGCTGCGACCTGGTCGTCGACCGGCGCTCCGAGGACGTGGTCGCCGCGGTGAAGGAGGCCACCGGGGGACGCGGCGCCGATGTGGTGTACGACCCGGTGGGCGGCGCCGCCTACACCCAGTCCGCCAAGTGCGTGGCCTTCGAGGGCCGGATCGTGGTCGTCGGCTTCGCCAGCGGCGACATCCCCGCGCCCGCGCTCAACCACGCCCTGGTGAAGAACTACGCGATCCTCGGGCTGCACTGGGGCCTGTACAACCAGCACGACCCGGCCGCCGTCCGGCACTGCCACGACACCCTCACCGGGTACGCCGCCAAGGGGCTGATCAAGCCGCTGATCAGCGAACGCGTCCCGTTCGCCCAGGCCGCCGACGCCGTGCGCCGGGTCGCCGAGGGCACCACCACCGGCCGGCTGGTCGTCCTGCCCGAGGGGGCCGCCGCATGAGCCCCCGGCCTCTCGGCGCCGACGAACTGCGCACCCGTACGCGGGAGCTGCTGGCCGCCCACCCGCCGGCCACCACCCCCCCCGGCCGACTTCCTGCGGGCCCGCTTCGACGCCGGCCTCGCCTGGGTGCACTACCCGGCCGGGCTCGGCGGACTGGACGCGCCCCGCGCCCTCCAGCCCGCGGTGGACGCCGAACTGGCCGCCGCCGGCGCCCCCGACAACGACCCGCGCCGGATCGGCATCGGCCTCGGCATGGCCGCGCCCACCATCCTCGCCTACGGCACCGAGGAGCAGAAGCACCGCTTCCTGCGGCCGCTGTGGACCGGGGAGGAGGTGTGGTGCCAGCTGTTCAGCGAGCCCGGCGCCGGCTCCGACCTGGCCGCCCTCGCCACCCGGGCGGTAGCCGACGGAGACTCCTGGGCGGTCACCGGCCAGAAGGTGTGGACCTCCAGCGCCCATCTCGCCCGCTGGGCCATCCTGGTCGCCCGCACCGACCCCGACGCCCCCAAGCACCGGGGCCTCACCTACTTCCTGTGCGATATGACCGACCCGGGCGTGGAGGTCCGGCCGCTGCGCCAGATCACCGGCGAGGCCGAGTTCAACGAGGTCTTCCTGGACGGCGTCCGCATCCCCGACGCCCACCGGCTCGGCGCGGTCGGCGAGGGCTGGCGGGTCGCCCAGGCCACCCTGATGAACGAACGCGTCTCCATCGGCGGCGGCCGGCAGCCGCGCGAGGGCGGCATGATCGCCAAGGCGGCCGCCACCTGGCGGGAGCGCCCCGAGCTGCGCACCGCCGAACTCCACCAGCGGCTGCTGGACCTCTGGGTGGACGCCGAGGTGGCCCGGCTCACCGGCGAACGGCTCCGCCAGCAGCTCGCCGCCGGAGCGCCCGGCCCCGAGGGCAGCGGCGCCAAACTGGTCTTCGCCCGCCTCAACCAGCAGATCAGCGCCCTGGAGACGGAACTCCTCGGCGACGAGGGCCTGCTGTACGAGGACTGGACCCTGCGCCGCCCCGAGTACGTCGACTTCACCGGCCGCGACGCCGGCTACCGCTACCTGCGCGCCAAGGGCAACTCCATCGAGGGCGGCACCAGCGAGGTGCTGCTCAACATCGTCGCCGAACGCGTCCTCGGCCTGCCCGCCGAGCCCCGCACCGACAAGGACGTCCCGTGGAAGGACCTCGCGCGATGACCGACCCGAAGCCGGCAACCGACCCGAAGCCGGCAACCGACCCGAAGCCGGTGGCTGACCCCGACCTCCTCTACAGCCGTGACGAGGAGGACCTGCGCTCCGCCGTGCGGTCCCTGCTCGCCGACCGCGCCGACCCGGCCGCGCTGCCCGCCCGCGTCGAGCAGGCCGGCGGCCACGACCCGGAGCTGTGGCGCGCCCTGGCCGCCTCCATCGGCGCCGCCGGACTGCTCGTCCCCGAAAAGCTCGGCGGCCAGGGCGCGAGCCACCGGGAGGCCGCCGTGGTCTGCGAGGAGCTGGGCCGCGCCGTCGCCCCGCTGCCGTACCTCACCAGCTCCGTCATCGCCACCGAGACCCTGCTCGCCGCCGGACCCGCCGCCGAGGGACTGCTCGCCGAACTCGCGGCGGGGGAGCGGACCGCCGTACTCCTCACCCCGCTCTCCACCGCCCCCGGCGACCCGCCGCCCCCGCCCGGCCCGGTCACCGCGGTCGCCGACGCGGCCCTGGCCGACGTGCTGCTGGTGCTGCGCCCCGACGGGCTGTACGCGGCCGAGGCCGCCGACGCCGTCCGCACCCCGCTCACCGCCCTGGACCTCACCCGGCCGCCGGCCACCGTGGACCTGCCCGAGGGCACGGGCGCCAAGGTCGCCGACGCCGAGACCGGGCGCGCCGCCTGGGAGCGCGGACTGCTCGCCGGTGCCGCCCTGCTCGCCTCCGAGCAACTCGGCCTCGCCGAATGGTGCCTGGAGCAGACCGTCCGGCACACCGCCACCCGCCACCAGTTCAACCGGCCCATCGGCTCCTTCCAGGCCCTCAAGCACCGGATGGCCGAGCTCTGGCTGGAGATCGCCGGAGCCCGGGCCGCCGCCCGCGCCGCCGCCGACGCGCTCGCCACCGGCAGCCCGGACGCCCCGCTGCTCACCGCCGTCGCCCAGGTCCACTGCTCCCGGACGGCCGTGCACGCCGCCGAGGAGTGCGTCCAGCTGCACGGCGGTCTCGGCATGACCTGGGAGCACCCCGCGCACCTGTACCTCAAACGCGCCAAGGCCGACCAGACCGCCCTGGGCTCACCCGGCCGGCACAAGGACACGATCGCCCGCCTGGCCGACCTGCCCGCGCCGGTCAGCCCCGGGTGACCTGGCGGGCGCCGTCGTACGGAAGGCCGCGGACGGCGCCCGCGGCCCTTAGATACGACCTGCCCTCCACCCCAGCGGCCAGGTAAGGACCGCAAAGGGAATCCACTCCTCTACATGCTGTTTAATTGCCAAGCGTTCGCAACAGCGCATCGCCTGTGCCCACGACGACAGCCGAGTCCCGACAGTAGGGGTGTGGAGATCCATGACCGCCGCCCGATCCATACGCGGCACCGCCGCGGCCGCACTCGCCGGGGCCCTGGCCCTCACGGCGGCGGCCTGCTCCAACCCCGGCTCCGGGGCGGACGGCAAGGGCGGTGCCGCCGAGGACAGCGCGGTCGTCGGCATCGCCTACGAGCCCGACTCCCTCAGCCCGCTCCTCGGCTACGGTAAGGACGGCAACTCCAAGATCTTCGACGGGCTGCTCGCCTTCGACGGCGGGATGAAGCTCAAGCCCGCGCTCGCCGCCGAGCTGCCGAAGGTGAGCGCCGACGGCCTCACCTACACGTACACGCTCCGCAAGGGCGTCACCTTCAGCGACGGGAAGCCGTTCACCGCGAAGGACGTCGTCTACACCTACCGCACCATCCTGGACCCGAAGACCAACAGCGCCTCCAAGGGCGACCTGGACGCCCTCAAGGACGTCCAGGCCACCGGCGACGACACCGTGGTCTTCACCCTGAAGTACCCCTACGCGGCCTTCGCCGAGCGCACCGTCCTCGGTATCGCCCCCGAGCACATCGCCGCGAAGCAGGACGTCAACACCGGCCCGTTCACCACCAGGCCCGTCGGCACCGGCCCCTACGTCCTCACCCAGTGGTCCAAGGGCGAGAAGCTGAGCTTCGCCGCCAACGAGAAGTACTGGGGCGGCGCGCCCGAGGTCAAGAAGTTCACCATGGCGATCATCAAGGACGACGACGTGCGCGCCACCCGGCTGCGCTCCGGCGACCTCGACGGCGCCATCCTGCCGCCCAACCTCGCCAAGGGCTTCCAGGGTGACAAGGGCCGCAAGACCTACCAGGCCACCAGCTACGACTACCGCTTGGTCACTCTGCCCACCCACAACAAGGTCACCGGGGACACCGGCATCCGCCGCGCCCTGGACACCGCCGTGGACCGGCAGACCATGGTCGACAAGATCCTCGAAGGCGCCGGCAAGCCCGCCTACGGCCCTGTCCCCACCGACAGCGAGTGGTTCACCAAGGGCACCGAGCGCCGCCACGACCTGGCCGCCGCCCAGAAGACCCTGGACCAGGCCGGCTGGAAGCCCGGCCCCGACGGCATCCGCGTCAGGAACGGCGTCCGCGCCTCCTTCCCGCTGTGGTACCTCTCCGGCGACAAGCTCCGCCAGGACCACGCCCTCGCCTACGCCTCCGACGCCAAGAAGGCCGGCATCGACGTCAAGACCCAGGCCGGCACCTGGGAGGTCATCCAGCCCCGGATGAAGACCGACGCCGTCCTGGCCGGCGGCGGCTCGCCCGGCGACCCCGACTTCGACCAGTACCTGCTGCTGAAGTCCAGCCTCGGCGGCGACGGCTTCAACAACATGGCCTGGTACGACAACCCGGCCGTCGACAAGGCCCTGGAGCAGGGCCGCACCACCGACGACAAGGCCGAGCGCAAGGCCGCCTACGACACTGTCCAGCGCGAACTGGTGAAGAACCCCGGCTACACCTTCCTCACCCACATCGACCACGTGTACGTGGTGGACGACCGCTGGAAGGGCCTGTCCACCCAGGTGGAGCCGCACGACCACGGCCTCGCCTCCGGCCCCTGGTGGAACGTGGAGGACTGGGCCCCCAAGGACGCCGGGAAGTGAGCCGCCGCGTCCCGCTCGGGGCGATGGCCAGGATGGCGGGACGGCGGGCCCTGTTCGCCGTCCCCGTCCTGCTGCTCGTCACCTTCGGCGTCTTCGCCGTCGCCGCCGCCTCCCCGTTCGACCCCGTCAAGGCCTACGCCGGCACCGCCGGACTCACCGCCACCCAGGAGAACCTGGACCAGCTGCGCGCCAACCTCGGCGTCGACCAGCCGCTCGTCCCCCGCTGGTGGCACTGGGTCACCTCCGCGGCCACCGGCGACCTCGGCGACTCCAGCGTGATGCGCCAGCCCGTCGCCGACGTCATCGCCGAACGCCTCGGCTGGTCCACCCTGCTCGCCGCGACCGCCTTCACCGTCGCCGTGCTGCTCGGCACCGCCCTCGGCGTCCTCGCCGCCCGCCGCCCCGGCGGCTGGCTGGACCGGATCACCAGCTCCGCCGCGTACACCCTGGAAGCAGCCCCCGCCTTCTGGCTCGGGCTGCTCGCCATCTGGTTCTTCGCCCTCAAGCTCGGCGCCCTGCCGGCCGGCGGCCTCACCGACACCGGAAGCGACACCGTTTCCCCCGACCAGGTCGCCAGGCACCTGGTGTTGCCCGCCCTGGTCCTGGGCGTTTCCCAGTTGCCCTGGTTCTTCCTCTACGTACGCCAGGGGGTCGCCGACGCGCTGGAGGAGGACGCCGTACGCGGCGCCCGCGCCCGCGGCCTGGCCGAACCCACCGTGCTGCTCGGCCACGCCCTGCGCTCCGGCATGCTGCCGATGCTCACCCTGATCGGCTCCCGCGTCCCCGAACTGATCACCGGAGCCCTGCTGGTGGAGACCGTCTTCAGTTGGCCCGGCATCGCCGCCGCCACCGTGCAGGCCGCCGTCTCCGTCGACTTCCCGCTGCTCGCCGCGCTCACCGTGCTCGCCACCGCCGCGGTGCTGCTCGGCAACCTCCTCTCCGACCTGCTGTACGGACTCGCCGACCCGAGGGTGGGCTTCGATGGCTGACCTCACCACGAAGACCGATATCTCCCGGCAGTGGCGCTCGCACGGCCGCACCCGGCGCTCCACCCGCACCGTACGGGTCACCGCCTCCGCCCTCATCACGGCCGCCACCGTGCTCGCGGTGCTCGTCGTGCCGCCGATCGTCCAGCTCGACGAGCAGGCCATCGACCTCGCCCTCAAACTCCGGCCGCCGTCCCCCGCCCACCCCTTCGGCACCGACGACGTCGGCCGCGACCTGCTGCTGCGCTGCGTCTACGGGCTGCGCGTCTCCCTCCTCGTCGGCCTGGTCGCCGCCCTGGTCGCCACCGTCATCGGCACGGCCGTGGGCGCCGCCGCCGCGGCCTTCGGCGGCTGGACCGACCGGATCGTGATGCGGCTGGTCGACACCTTCTCGTCGGTGCCGCACCTGCTCCTCGGCATCTTCATCGTGGCGATGTTCCGCCCCGGGGTCTGGCCCGTGATCGTCTCCGTGGCCCTCACCCACTGGCTCTCCACCGCCCGGATCGTCCGCTCCGAGGTGCTCTCGCTGCGCTCCCGGCCCTTCGTGGACGCGGCCATCTCCGGCGGGGCCTCACGGTGGCGGGTCACCGCCCGCCATCTGCTGCCCGCCGTACTGCCGCAGGCCGGGCTCGCCGCCGTGCTGATGGTGCCGCACGCCATGTGGCACGAGTCCGCGCTCTCCTTCCTCGGCCTCGGCCTGCCCACCCACCAGGCCAGCCTGGGCACCCTGGTGCAGACCGCCCGCGGTTCGCTGCTGGCCGGCGACTGGTGGCCCACCCTCTTCCCCGGCCTCTTCCTGATCGTCCCCACCCTCGCCATCGCGGGACTGGCCGGCGCCTGGCGGGAGCGGATCAACCCGCGCCGCCGATCGGAGCTGATGCTGTGAAACCGGACACCGTGAAGCCGGACGCTGCCACGTCCGACGCCGTGCGGCCCGGTGCCGTGGCCCCCGTCCTCAGCGTGCGCGAACTGTCCGTCCGCTTCCGGATGCGCGGCGGCCGGCACATCGCCGCCGTCACCGGAGCGAGCTTCGACCTGGCGGCGGGGGAGTGCCTGGCCCTGGTCGGCGAGAGCGGCTGCGGCAAGTCCGTCCTCGCCTCCGCCCTGCTCGGGCTGCTCCCCGGCAACGCCCAGACCGCCGGCAGCGCCGTCATCGAGGGCACGGGCGGTACGGACGCCGTCGACCTGCTCACCGCCTCCGAGCGCACCCTCGCCCGCACCGTACGCGGCCGGCGCATCGGCCTCATCCCGCAGTCCCCGGCCGCCCACCTCACCCCCGTCCGCACCATCCGCGCCCAGCTCGCCGAGACCCTGCGGGCACTGGACCGCACCCCCAGGAGCGCCCTGCCCGCCGCCGTGACCGCCGCCGCCGACCGCGCCGCCTTCCCCACCGGGCTGCTCGACCGCTACCCGCACGAACTCTCCGGCGGCCTAGCCCAGCGCGCCGCCACCGCCCTCGCCCTGGTCGGCGACGCCCCGCTGCTGCTCGCCGACGAACCCACCACCGGACTCGACCGGGACCTGGTCCACCGCACCGCCGACGAGCTGCGCCGCCACACCGACGACGGCCGCGCCCTGCTGACGATCACCCACGACCTGGCCGCGGCCGAGCGGATCGCCGACCGGGTGGCCGTGATGTACGCCGGCCGGATCGTCGAACTCACCGACGCCGCCGCCTTCTTCGGCGCACCCGGCCCCCGCCACCCCTACGCCCGGGGGCTGCTCGCCGCCCTGCCCGAACGGGATTTCCGCCCCATCCCCGGGCTGCCCCCGGAGCTCGGCGACCTCCCGACCGGCTGCGCCTTCGCCCCCCGCTGCCCCCGTGCCACCGACCGCTGCGCCACCGCACCCGACTTCGCCGACGGCGTCGCCTGCCACCACGCCGAGGAGCCGGCCCGTGCTTGAACTCGACGCCGTCACCGCCGGCTACGACCGCCGCGCCCCCGTCTTCCGGGCCGCCTCCCTCACCCTCGCCCCCGGCGAGTCCGTCGGCCTGCTCGGCCCCAGCGGCTGCGGCAAGTCCACCCTCGCCCGGGTCGCCGCCCTGCTGCACCGCCCCGACGCCGGCCGGGTCACCGTGGACGGCGAGCCGGTACGCGGCTGGCGCCACCGCGCCCCGCGCCGGCTGCGCACCGCCATCGGCGTGGTCTTCCAGCAGCCCCGGCTCTCCGCCGACCCCCGCCTCACCCTGCACGACCTGATCGCCGAACCACTGCGCGCCACCGGCCGCCGCACCGAGGCACCCGAGCGGGTCGCCGCACTCGCCGCCGCCACCGGCCTCACCGGCGACCTGCTCACCCGCCGCCCGCACGAGGTCAGCGACGGCCAGCTGCAACGCGCCTGCCTGGCCCGCGCCCTGGTGCTGCGGCCCCGCTGGCTGGTCTGCGACGAGATGACCGCCATGCTCGACGCCTCCACCACCGCCGCCCTGGTCGCCGCCGTCGAGGAGTACCGCGCCGAGCACGGCGCCGGGCTGCTCGCCGTCGGCCACGACCGGGTCCTGCTGGAGCGCTGGTGCGACCGCACCGTGGAGTGGGCCGGCTGCGCCGAGCCGGGCACCTGATCCGGCGCCTGACCCGCGTACCGCCCACCGGGTGCCCGCCCGGGCGTAACGGTCCGCGGCCCGGTAATACCCGTTCGGCCGACATGCCGTACCCCCGGGCGGCGAACGGCCTCCGCCAGACTGGCCGCCGAATGCCGCAACGCACACTCCGTGCGGCGGGCCGAGGAGGCGACACATGGCCGTATCCATTTCCGTGGTGGTGCTGCTGCTGATCCTGGCGGTGGTCTATCTGCGCAGCGGCGGGCTGAAGCTCTCCCACGCGCTGGTCTGCGGACTGCTCGGGTTCTTCCTGGCGAGCACCAGCCTCGCCCCCACCATCTACAACGGCGTGGCCGCCACCGCCGACGTGGTCAGCGGCTTCAAGCCCTGAGCGTCGCTTGCGCCGCCCGGGCTCATCCGGCAGCGAAGACACCGACCCCGTTCGGCACCGGACGCTGGGTTCCGCCGCTCGGGTGGTTCAGCACCCGCACCCCCGCCGCGCCGGACTGACGGGCCACCAGCGTCGAGGAACCCCCGCCGTCCAGGTTCACCGCCTCGGCGGCGCCCAGCTCCGCCGTCACCCGGGCCAGCTCCGCGAGCGTCAGCCCCTGGCGGAACTCCGGGGAGCCGTCCAGCGCCAGCAGCCACACCCGGCGCCCCGACTCCCCGATCCCCGCCGCGGTGCGCACCGCCGCCACCGCCCCGTCCAGCCCGGCCACCGGCACCCCGCTGCGCAGCACCGGGAAGCCGCCCACCGCGAACCGGAACGGCGCCCCGCCGTCGGCGGCCACCAGCCCGTACCGCAGCCTCACCCGGTCCCCGACCGCCAGCCGCCGCAGCCGGGCCGCCCCCGCCTCCCGCCCGACCAGCACCGAGGTGCCCTCGGCGATCGGCCCGCTCCCCGGAGCCCCGGCCACCGACACCACCCGCCCGGCGCGCACCGTCACCTCGTACGCCTCCTCCACACAGGGCGCGTCCCGCCGGGTGTCGGAGCCGCAGACCGCCCGCGCCCGGGACGCCGCCCCCCAGTCGGCGGTGAACAGCCCCACCGAACCCTGCGGCAGCGCGTACTGGTTCAGCCCGCCGAGCGGCCACTCGCCCGCCGCCGAGGACACCGCGCCGTCCAGCACCAGTTCCCCGAGCCGCGCCGTACCGTCCGCGCCCACCCCCCACACCTGGCGGGCGTCGGCCCCGCGCGGCAGCGCCGGACCGTACCGCTGCGCCGTGGGCACCGCCGCCTTCAGCGCCCGCCCCTCGGCCACCGCCGGCCCGACCGGCGCTCCGGTCGCCGGCACGCCGGGGTGCTGGCTCTCCGTCAGATGGAAGAAGTCACCGTTCACCCCGCCCACCGCCGCCGCCCCGTCGGCCAGCGAGGACAGCGCCGAGCGGGCCGCCACCTTTCCCGGGTACAGCAGCCCCAGCGACACCCCGGCCCGGTCCAGCTCCACCGACAGCAGATGCGCCCGCGCGGTCCCGCGCGGCGACGCCAGATCCAGCCACCGGTACTCCACCCCCTCCGCGACCCTCGCCCAGGCGGCCGCCGGCCGCGCGGGCGGCGCCCCGGCCACCCCGGCGAGCAGCAGCGACAGCACGACCAGCACAAGGTTCAGGGGACGGACGGGAGTCGCGCGGTGCCACGGCCGTCGGCCGGGAAGCGCGGTCGCTGAGGGTACGGTCATGGGGACCCCCGAGGTCGGGCGGCGGGCCCGGTCCGGCGGCAGGCCGCCCGGGCGGGTTCGGGCAAGAGCTGCCCGGCCCGGACCCCCGGGAACCGAAGACCGGCGAACCAGCGGACGAACTTCAGCCGTCCGGCGGCCCCTCATCCCCCTTCTGACAGCCCCTCAGCGATGGCGGACCAGCCACTCCCGGGCGAAGTCCACCGCCGTGGTGAGCTCCACCAACCGGGCCGGCGCCGACCCCACCCGCCCGCTCCGCACACCCGCCGCCGCCCCGGCCGACCGCTCCAGATCGGCCCCCAGCGCGCCGAAGTCCCCGTCCCGCAGGGCCACATCCTCGTACTCCCACCAGCGCCGCCGCCCCCGCTCGTCCCGCACCACGCAGCGGTAGCTCCGACGGGGCGGCTCCGGCACCCGGTACTCGGCCAGATGGAAGGCGCTGCACGCCTCCCAGTCGGTGCCCAGCATCAGCACCCGGGCGCCCAGTTCGTACAGCCGCGCGAGGGGTGAGTCCTCACCGAGGTGGTTGTCCCGATGGTGGCCGGAGACCACCTTCTCGGCGTACGGGCCGAGCGCGGCGAACGAGGTCTGCGGATGCGCGCTGCGCAGCGCCCCCGGGGCGCCCCTCACCAGCTCCGGGAAGACCCCGACCCCGTCCGAGGGCATCCGCTCCGCGTCGTACGGCGGCATCGCCTCCCGCACCTGATCCACCTGCTCCGGCGTCAGACCGCCCACCCGGTCCCGGTAGGCGGGCGAGGTGTCCGAGTTCCGCGCGGTGAACGTGGGCACCACCAGGGTCCCGGACGGGCCGAGGGCCCCGAGCACCGCGCGCAGCACCGCCGCACCGCCACCCGCCACCGGTCCGACGGCCCGCAGCGAGGAGTGCACCAGCAGCACGTCCCCCCGCTCCACCCCCAGTGCGCGCAGCCGCGCCCGGAGCAGGCGTTCGGTATGGATCGGGGCCCCTGTGACCGTCACCCGCGCCATGGTAGGGGCCCACCGCCCGCCACCGAGCCGCCCGAACCGGCCGGTTGCCTATTCCGGGCGGTGGACCGTGAGATCGCCGTGCGCCGACAGAGCCCCGGCCAGGTCACCGGCCTTCTGCCGCAGGGTGGAGTCCAGGAAGGCGAGCGTGGTCGCGGCGACCATCCGCGGGCTCTCGGTGCGGCCGACGGAGCCGACGATCGAGGGCACCGGCGGCAGATACAGCGGGCCGTCCATGAAGGTGAGGTGCGCGGCGCCGGGGACGGTGAGCCGGTAACTCGGCGCGGTGCTGCGCTCCAAGGCCTCGGTGAGACGCGGCGGATACTGCGGGTCGGTCGCGGGGGTGAGGGCCTGGGTGAGCGCCAGCACGGGCTGGTGGAGGGAGGGCGAGGCGGGGCCGTGGGGGAAGCCGTCCAGGTCGATGACCGCGTCGAACCGGCGGTCCTGCCGGGCCGCCTGCAAGGCGGCGGCGCCTCCCATGGAGTGGCCGGTGACCGCGACCCGGCCGGTGTCCAGCCGCCCGGTCAGCGGACCGGTCGTCTCCCGCCCGGGACGCTCCAGCCGGGTCAGGACGAAGCGGAGGTCGGCGGCGCGTACGGCGGTCCAGCCGACCGCCAGCTTCGCGTCCTTCTCCCGGCTGCCGCTGGAGGTGGTCCTGGCCCGAATGGTCCGCCCGTCGGCGAGGACCACGGCGGCGGAGTCGTACGGGTGGTCCAGGGCGACCACCACATAGCCGTGGCTGGCCAGTTCCTCCGCCCAGGCGGTGTTCTGGGTCCGCACCCCGTTCGATCCGGGCGAGAACAGCACCACCGGGAACCGTCCACCCCCCTCGGCCACCGGGGCGTCGACCACGGCATGGGTACGGGCCTCCGTGACGCCGTCCACCAGGAAGCCCGGCAGCCCGACCCCGCCGGCGAGGGCGTCGGACACGGTGCGCGCCTCCTGCTCCGTCCGCCCGAGGTACGGGGCCCGCCCGGTGCCCGCCGGGCTCTGCCGCGCGGGGTACCAGAGCTGCACCACCACGGTGCGCCGGTCGTCCGGATCGGCCGTAAAGCTCTCGGCGCGGCCCGGGTCGGTCCACTGCACCACCCGCGTACCCACCGCGAAACGGCCCGAGGGCTCCGGGAACTCGGGCACCGGAAACGCCCAGGCGGCCACCGGGCCCGACGCGATCAGCCCGACGCAGAGCACCGACCCCGGCAGGGCCAGCCACCACCGGGCCCGCCACGCCGGCCGCCCGGTACGGTGCCGCCGCAGCAGGGGAGCGAGGGCGAACGGCGACGCGAGGGCGGCGCCCACCAGGACCGGCAGCAGCTGCCACCTGATCCCCACCGCCACCATCAGCGCGATCACGGACACCACGAGAACCGCCCCCGCCGCGAGCGCGACCCGCGGGCGGACGGCGGGCGGAAGCCAGCGCGCCACCACCAGCGCGACGGCACCCAGTACGGCTACGACTTCCAGAGGGGACATGTACAGCCCCGCGATGATCTCGGTCACCCGGTCATCCTCACGGCGGCGCACACCCGGCCACATCGCCCCCGGGTCGCCCTCGCATCCGACCACAGTCGCATCCCGGCACCCCGCCCGTGCGACCGAAGTCGCAGGTGGGCAGGGTCTCCAACTGTGCGCCCGCGGGGTGGGCTTGAGTCCGCAGCGCGCGGCCGGACTCCCAGGGGCCGCCCCGTCAGGCCTCGGCCACCTGCCCCGCACCTGCCCAGCCCGGGGCCGGGCCCGGTGTCAGGTCCCACCCCCGCGTCGCGACCGGTGCCACTCCCGCGAGCCGGCCCGGCCCGAGCCTTGTCGGGCCGCCGACGCCTGCCTCACACCAGCCCGGGCCCCGGGCCTGCGGCCAAGCCGTCCGGGCGCCACGCCGCCTGGCCGTGGCAGCACCGGTTCGGTGGTACGGAAGGCCGAGTTCCCGAGGCCGGGTCGTCGAGCCCTGCGCACGCCGGGCGCGGCCTTCGGCCGCTCCGGGCCGGGAGCGGCCCAGGGCCGAGTCCGGTCCCCGTCCGGGTCTCGGGGCCGCACGCGGCGCCCGGACCCCCTTCGGCACCGCGCCCGGCTCCGCTTCCGCGAGCCGGGCCCGGCCCGAGCCTCGTCGGGCCGCCGACGCCTGGCCAGTACCCGCCCGGGCCCGGGCCCCGCCCCGGTCCACCCCGGCCCAGCCCGGGCCCCTCAGCCGTCGGTCTCCGCCAGGAGGGCCGACGCCGCGGCCGGGTCGGGGTCCGGGGGGCCGGCCGGGATCCAGTGGCCGTCCACCTCCCGTAGCGCCCACCAGCGGCCGGCCCGGTCCACCCGCAGCCGCCCGCCGGGCACCGACCACCGGCCGGGCCCGGCAGGCCGCGGTAGGGGGCGGTCGGCGTCCTGCATGGCCGAGGCCAGCCGCTCCTGTGCCGCGGCCGACTCGACCGGAGTCGGGGCCCACTCCTCCTCCAGCAGCCGCAGCGCGTCCACCCCGCCGCCGGAGCGCCAGGCCGCCACGGCCGCCGCCAGCTCCTCCCGCCGACGGCCGGAACCCGCCGCCAGCCGGGCCGCCATCTCCTCGGGCAGCGGCTGCCGCGCCTCGGCCACCAGCCGTACCGCGTCCTGAGCGGGCGTCAGCACCTCGGCCGGCGGGCGCTCCCCATGGCCCGGGGCCAGCGCCTCCGCCAGCATCCGGTACGCCCGACCGGCCGCGTCCGCCGCCAGGGCCTCCAGCGCCGCCGGGTCGACGCCGTCCCCCGGCGAGGACTCCACCGCCAGCGACAGGGCCCCGCCGGGGGCTTCGGGGAGCACCGGCTCCGGCGGCAGCGCGGGCAGGATGTCCCGGGCGGCGAAGGCCTCGTCGGCCCGTACTCCCGGGACGCCCTCCCGGTCCTCCGGCGCCTCGGGGCCGACCGGGACCCGCGCCTGCACCTCCGCCAGCAACCGGCGCTCACCACGGCCGCGCAGCAGAAGCAGCACGAAGGGGTCCTCGTCCAGCAGCCGGGCCAGGGCCTGGCAGAGCGCCACGGTGTGCGGGCAGTGGTCCCACGCACCGCAGGCGCACTCCGCCTCCAGGTCCCCGATCCCGGGCAGCAGCTCCACCCCGACCGTGGCCGCGTCCTCCACCAGGTGCGGCGGCATCTCCCGCTCCAGCAGCGCGGCCACATGCCCGGCCCGCTCGGCGGCCACCGCGAGGAACCGGTCCCACTCCTCCCCGTCCAGCTCCCTCAGCAGCACATCGCTGCGCAGCGCCGTACCGTCCCGGTCCCGGACCACCGCCGTGATCCGGCCGGGCCGTACCGACACCGCGCCCACCGCCCCGGCCCGCGCCAGCCGGCGGCCCCGCTTCACCTGCTGCAGGTCGAGCGCCGAGTCCTCCAGTGCCTTGAGCCACGCCTGCCCCCACCAGCTGCGGGCGAAGGCCCCGCCGGGCGCCGGTGGCAGCGGAGCGAAGGTCCGCTCCTCCGAGGCCCCGGCCCCGCCCGTGCCGTACTCCTCGGTCATGGAGGGGTCCGCCTCGTATCCGTCGCTCATCGCGCGCCTCCTCGCAGGGACACCAGCTCCGCCAGCTCCGCGTCGGTCAGTTCGGTCACCGCGTCCTCGGCCGGCCCCAGCACCGCGTCGGCCAGCCGCTGCTTGCGCGCCAGCATCGCCGCGATCCGGTCCTCCACCGTGCCCTCGGCGACCAGCCGGTGCACCTGCACCGGACGGGTCTGCCCGATCCGGTAGGCCCGGTCGGTGGCCTGGGCCTCCACGGCCGGGTTCCACCAGCGGTCGAAGTGCACCACATGCTCGGCCCGGGTCAGGTTCAGCCCGGTGCCCGCCGCCTTCAGCGACAGCAGGAAGACCGGCACCGCGCCCTGCTGGAAGCGGTCCACCATCGCCTCGCGCTCCGGCACCGGAGTGCCGCCGTGCAGGAACTGCGTGTCCACCCCCCGCCCGGCCAGATGGCGCCGCAGCAGCCGGGCCATCGCCGTGTACTGGGTGAACACCAGCACGCTCGCACCCTCCGCGAGGACCGTGTCCAGCAGTTCGTCCAGCAGCTCCAGCTTTCCCGAGCGCCCGGCCAGCACCGGGTCGTCCTCCTTCAGATACTGGGCCGGGTGGTTGCAGATCTGCTTCAGCCCGGTGAGCAGCTTCACCACCAGACCGCGCCGGGCGATGCCGTCCGCCGCCGCGATCCCGGCCAGTGCCTCGCGGACCACCCCCTCGTACAGCCCGGTCTGCTCGGCGGTGAGCGGCACCGGGTGGTCGGTCTCCGTCTTCGGCGGGAGCTCGGGCGCGATCCCCGGATCGGACTTGCGCCGCCGCAGCAGGAACGGCCGCACCAGCGCCGCCAGCCGCTCCGCCGCCACCGGGTCGCCGCCCTCGACCGCCCGGGCGTACCGGCGGCGGAACGTACCGAGGCGGCCCAGCAGTCCCGGGGTGGCCCAGTCCAGCACCGCCCACAGCTCGGAGAGGTTGTTCTCCACCGGGGTGCCGGTGAGCGCCACCCGGGCCCTGGCGCCGATGCTCCGCAGCTGACGGGCCGTCGCCGAGGAGGCGTTCTTGACGTGCTGCGCCTCGTCGGCCACCACCAGCCCCCAGGGGACCCCGGCCAGCCGCGCCGCGTCCCGCCGCATGGTCCCGTATGTGGTGAGCACGAAGCCCCCGGCCCCGCCCTCGCCATCGGCGAATCCGGCCGGCCCCCGCCCGGCGCCGTGGAAGCGGTGCACCGGCGTGCCGGGGGCGAAACGCTCCACCTCCCGCTGCCAGTTGCCCATCAGCGACGCCGGGCAGACCACCAGCGTCGGCCCGGCCGTCGCCGGATCGCCCTGACGGTGCAGATGGAGCGCGATCAGGGTGATGGTCTTGCCCAGGCCCATGTCGTCGGCGAGGCAGGCGCCCAGACCGAGCGAGGTCATCCGGTCCAGCCAGCCCAGACCGCGCAACTGGTAGTCGCGCAGGGTGGCGGCGAGCGCGGCGGGTTGCGCGAGCTCCGCATGCCCGCCCTCCGGCTCGGCCAGCCGGTCCCGCAGGGTACGCAGCCAGCCCGACGGCTCCACCGCCACCTGCCGGCCGTCCACCTCGGTGCTCCCGGTCAGCGCGGCGCCCAGCGCGTCCAGCGGGGTGACCTTGCGCGGCTGCCGCTCCCGGGCCCGCCGCACCTCCTCCGGGTCGACCAGCACCCACCGGTCACGCAGCCGCACCACCGGGCGGGCGGACTCGGCCAGCCGGTCCAGCTCCGCCCGGGTCAGCTCCATCCCGTCCACGGTGAACCGCCAGTCGAAGCCGAGCAGGGCGTGCGCCGACAGCAGCGGAGGCGGTGCCGAACCCCCGCCGCCTCCGGACGCCGCCTCCTCGACGGGCGCCCCGCCCGTCTCCGCCGGAGGCCCGATCACCACGCGTGCGGTCAGCGACCGCGCCAGATCGCGCGGCCAGTGCACCGCGACCCCCGCTCCGGCCAGCGCCCGGCCCGCCTCGCCCAGCAGCTCCAGCAGCTCCTCGTCGGCCGGCTCCACCGCGTCCGGCACGGCCGCCGACAGCAGCGGGGACAGCGCGGGCCAGGCCCGGGCGGCGCGGTGGAGCGCCGGCAGCGCGTCCAGCCGGGCCCGCAGTCCGAAGCCCTCCGCACGCCCCGCCCACACCTCGGCGGCGTCGGCCACCCGGGTGGGGTCCCCGGCCGGGTGCAGCTGGAGCACGGCACGGAACGCCGGTGCGGTCACGGCCTCCGCTCCGGCGGCGGGCCCCTCCGAGCCGACGGCCTCGATCCGCAGCGAGAGCCGCACCCCGGCGTCATGGCCGGCCGCCACATCCGCCGCCCACGCGCGCAGCCCGGGCGCCTGCCGGGGCTCCGGCGCGGTGAGGACCGGGCCCCCGGCGGCCAGTGCGGCGGCGGGGGCCCGGGGCAGGGTGTCGGCGACCGCGTCCAGGAAGCCGCGCAGCAGCCGCTCCGGCTCCGGCAGCAGCGCCCCGCCGTCCGGTGCGGTGCCGGTGGGGAACGCGTGGGCCTCCGGCGGCATCGACGCGGCGAGCCGGCGCAGGCCCTCCACGTCCTCGGCGGTCAGCGGACCCGCCCGCCAGGCGTCATGGCCGGCCGGGGAGAGGCCGGGGAGCAGCAGTCCGCGGGCCGTCAGCCCGAGTGCGGTCAGTGCCGCCGCGCCCCAGAAGGCGACCGAGGGCGAGGCGTCCGGATGCCGGCGGCCCCGGGTCAGCAGGGGCAGCGCGGCGCCGACGTCCAGCACCGCGGCGGCTACGCGGTGCGGGCAGGCGTCCGGACCGACGAGCGTCAACTGCTCGGCGCGGACGTCCCCACCGGGCGGGACGGCGGGGACCGGTTCGCCGTCCATGGGCGGGTGGAAGGCGAACCGTCCGGTACGGGCGGGGTCACCGGGCAGGAACACGGCGGAGCAGCGGGCGAGGTTCGGCAAGGGCTGGCGCACTCCTCAAACTTGACTAGATGGATGGGAGTCGCCGACAGTACCGCATGGAGTCGCGCGGAAGCTCCCGATCCGGTGTGAGCTGGGACACGTCGATCGCGGCACGGAGGGAGCGGAGGGGAACCGGAGGCACGGGCTGCGCGTTCTCGGAGCAGACAACCGCCGGGCCGCCGGGCCCGGCGGCGCGGGCCAGGCCCTGCCGGCCCGGCCGTGAAGGAGGTTCCGCCATGTCGGTCAGAACGAAGGTCGTCATCGGGGGAGTGGCCGTCGGCCTGCTCCTCTGGCCGCTCATCGGCTTCTGGTTCGCGCTGCTGGTCGTCCTCGGCGTGCCCGTCATCGCCTATCTGGCGCTCGACCCCGGCCAGCGGCGCCGGCTGCGCCGGGTGAACCGGAGGGAGCTGGGCCGCTGACGGCGCCGGGCCGCTGACCGCGCCGGGCCGTTTCGGCGGTACCGACCGTGCGCCGGCCGACCGGGCGCGCCGACGGCCGGCCCGTACGTCTGAGTCCGACCACCCCGGGGTACCCGCCGCTGCGAAACGATCAGCGGGCGACCGCCACCGGACTGAAGGGGACGGACATGGACGACAAGCGGCTCGAAGGAGCCGGCGAGACCAGTGAGGACCCGATCCCGAGGGACATGCCCGACGAGCAGGCGGGCTCCGGGTCGGACCACTGGGACGCCGACCTGGTGGAAGCTTCCGAGGGCTCGGAGGCCTCCGACAGCGACGGCGGCTCCGGCGAGACCGCCAAGCCCTCGGCCGAGGACGCGCCCGCCGGAGACGACGCCACGGAGGGCGCCGCCGACGAGCCGAGCGGCTGACCCCACCCCGGTACGCCCTGCCCCGCCGTCCGCGGCCGGGCGGGGCGTACCGCCGTGTCAGGCGTCAAGTGTCAGGCGTCGGGCCGTCAGGCGGGGCGGACCGCCATCTGGTCCAGGGCGGCCAGCAGCCCGGGCAGGTTCGGTCCCCGGCCCACCGGGAGCACCTCCCCGGGCATGTCGTCCAGCAGGACGAAGGCGATGTCGTCCGTCCGGGCCACCAGCGACCAGCCCGGGCCGTCCGCCCGGAGCGTACGGGCCCCGCCGGGGGCGAACGCCGAGCGCACCCGCCCGGGCGGCGGCGGCTCCACCAGATACCCCCGCAGGTCGTCCAGGACCCGCCGCAACCGTGCGTGCCCGTCCGGGGCTTCGCTGCCCGAGGGCGGTACGGGGGGATGGGCGCTGGTTGCCCCGGCCGTTTCCCGGGCGGGCGCCGCTGTTTCCCGTGCGGCGGGCACCTCCTGCGCGGGGGTCGTTTCCCGTACGGGAGCACCTGCCCTCTCCCGGGAGGGCGCCGTCGTTTCCCGTACGGGCACTCCGGCCGTTTCCCGGGCGGCGGCCGTTTCCTCCGCGACGGCTGTCCCCGGTACGGGGGTGCCGGCCGTTTCCCGGGCGGTTTCCCTCGGCGTCTCCCCGTCGCCCCCGGCGTCGTCCGCGTCGAACTGCTCACGCCAGACGGCCCACTGGAGGGCCACCGCGTCGGCGCCCAGCCGGCGCTGCGCCGGGCCCCAGGCACCGGTGTCCGGCGGGGCGAGCGGAGCGGGGTCGTCCGGCCCGGCCGGCGGATCATGGGGCTCCGGCACTCCGGGCGCGGTCACCGTCAGCTCCAGCGGCCAGCCCGGCAGCGCGGCCACCACCGTGTGCTCGTCGGGGGAGAGGTCGTATTCCATCCCACAGTCCCAGGTGGCGATGGCGACGGCCACCAGGGACACGTCGTCCACCACCACGGTCCACCGCGCCCCGTCCCCGTCCTGGCCGAACACCAGCCCGTAGCCGACCGGATGCGGGCCCAGACCCAGGGCCGCGCAGGCCTCCGGGTAGTCGTCACCCAGCACCGCCGGGAACTGCGCCGGCGTCAGCAGCGCGGCGGTGAGGATGAACAGGGTGTCATCCGCCTCGGCCGCCTCCACCTGCTCCATCTCGGCCATGGCGCCCTCCGCGTTCCGCTCGGCCCGTGGTTCGTCGGCGCACCTTAACCAGCGGGTAACCTCCGCGTCGAGAGCCGGGCGGCCTCCGATCGGCTCCGATGGGCGGCGGGGCCCGACCCTGGACGCCGTCAGGCCGAGGGCAGGCCGAGCAGTTCCCGGGCCACCGACCGCGGGGACCGGCCGCGCTCACGCGCCAGCGCGAGCACCGCGCGGCAGGCCAGCTCGCGGACCCCGAAGGCCAGCGCCTCGGGGGAGACCCACTCCTCGGCCTCGGCCGCCGCCACCGGATCGTTCTCCGCTCCGGCCGCCACACTGGCGGCGGCCGCCTCGAAGAGGTTGTACGGCCGCGGGGCCGCCGGGCGGGACGGGCGTCCGCCGCCACGGCTGGGCGTCCGGGGCCCGAGGAAACCGCGGAGCTGGTGCCACATGGGGCCTCCTCTCGGCCGGGCGCCGCCGAACGGGCCTGGCCGCGTCGGGTCTGCCGCTCCCTCCACCGTAGGCCGCGCGCCGACCGGGCAGAAGGGCGCCGGTGCGCTCCCGGCCACCAGGGGGCGCCGACCGGTCTCCGTCACCCCGGCGGCGGGGGAGGGCCCTCCGACCGTACGGCGACGGCGAGGAAACGGGCGTCCTCGTCCGCGTACGAGCGCAGCCGCCAGCCGGAAGCCGCCAGCAGCGGGCGCAGGTGGGGCTCGGCCCGCAGGTCGTCGCCGGTGAGCGGGCGGCCCTGCCGGGCGGCCAGCGCGGCCCGGCCGACCGGATGGAACAGCGCGAGCAGGCCCCCGGGCCGTACCACCCGGGCCAACTCCCGCAGGTCCTCCACCGGACGTGCCAGATGCGAGATCAGCCCGGCACCGAAGACGGCGTCCAGCACCCCGTCCCGCAGCGGCAGCCGGGCCACGTCGGCGAGCAGCAGCCGCGCCTCGGTGTCCCGCCCGGCGCGGACGGCCGCCGCCAGCATGTCCGGCGTCAGATCCGCACCGAGCACGGTGCCCGCCGGGCTGACCGCCGCCCGCAGCGGGGCCAGCGCCCGCCCGGTGCCGCAGCCCGCGTCGAGCACCGCGTCCCCCGCCCGCAGGCCCAGTTCCGCGACGGCCGCCGCGAACGCGGGCCCGTCGTCGGGGAAGCGGCTGTCCCAGCGCGCGGCCCGGGCCGCGAAGAACTCCCGCACCCGGTCCCGCTCGCGCCCCCGTGGGCCGTCGCCCGGCGGGCGGTGGTCGTCACTCATACCGCCATGCTGCCGCACCGTTCCGGCCCTCCACCCCCCCGGACCGGCCGACGCCCTGTCACCCGCCCGGACCAGCATGGCCCGACGGCCGCCGGGCAGACGGACCCCCGCCGGGCGGTGATCCTCCAGGCACCGCCCGGTGGGAGAGGGAAAGGGAACGCACGGCCGCGGTAGGGCCCCGAGTCGACCGCGGCCGTCGTGCCCGGCCCCGCACCACCCGCGAATCCTCCCCGGCCAGCCCGGCGGACGGGCCGGTCACCGGGCCGGTTGCCCCGCGCGGGGCAACCGGCCGGAAATCGCCGTGCATGAAGCGGCGATGCCGGGGTAACCGCGCCTCATCGGCTTCCACGGGGGACAGTGGAGCCGTACCGGCAAGGGAGGGATGAAGCAATGACGACGGCGGCGACGGCCTTGCGGCACACGACGGCGATCACCGACAGCGGCATCGCCGACCTGCCTCAGGTGGCCGATCCCAAGCGGATCGCCCCGAGGGACGCCCGCGCCCTGTCGAAGCTGTTCTTCGAACAGCTGGCGGTGCTCGAAGAGGGCACCCACGCATACCAGTACGCGCGCAACACCCTGATCGAGATGAACATGTCCCTCGTCCGCTACGCGGCCGGCCGCTTCCGCAGCCGCGGCGACGAGATGGAGGACATCGTCCAGGTCGGCATGATCGGCCTGATCAAGGCGATCGACCGGTTCGAGCTCACCCGCGAGGTGGAGTTCACCAGCTTCGCCGTCCCCTACATCGTGGGCGAGATCAAGCGCTTCTTCCGCGACACCTCCTGGGCCGTGCACGTCCCCCGCCGCCTCCAGGAGGCCCGGGTCGAACTCGCCCGCGCCACCGAGGAGCTGCGCACCCGGCTCGGCCGCACCCCCACCGTCGCCGAGCTCTCCGCGCTGATGAGCCTGTCCGAGGACGAGGTCATCGAGGCCCGGCTCGCCTCCAACGGCTACAACTCCACCTCCCTCGACGCGGCCGTCGGCAACGACTCCGACGAGGGCGAGGCCGCCCTCGCCGACTTCATCGGCGCCGAGGACCCGGCGATGGAACTGGTCGAGGACTTCCACGCCCTCGCCCCGCTCATCGCCGAACTGGGCGAGCGCGACCGGCGCATCGTGCACATGCGGTTCGTCGAGGAGCTGACCCAGGCGCAGATCGGCGAGCGCCTCGGCTGCTCCCAGATGCACGTCTCCCGGCTGCTGTCCCGCACCCTGAAGCGGCTCCGCGAGGGCATGCTCACCACC
Source organism: Streptomyces lichenis (assembly GCF_023218175.1). Classification (GTDB taxonomy): domain Bacteria; phylum Actinomycetota; class Actinomycetes; order Streptomycetales; family Streptomycetaceae; genus Streptomyces; species Streptomyces lichenis. The sequence goes on from NZ_JALPTH010000007.1 coordinate 186,161, forward strand.
GGGTGACAACGCCTGGTGACCGGCACCGGGTGACCGGCGCTCCACCACCGGCGGCCTGAGAGCCGCCCCGACCGGCACTCATCCCCCCCACCGGGTCCGGCCCCCGCCCGCACGAGCGAGGGCCGGACCCGGCCGCCGTCTCCCGGGGCTCGGGCGCCCGGCCCCGCTACTCGACCTGGATGCCGACCACACAGGTGTCGTCGTCGGTGTCCGCCGCACTGTGCGTCAGCAGCCGGTCCAGCCGCTGCTCCAGCGACGGCGCCGACTGCCGGGCGGTGCCCATCAGCAGCTCCAGCGACTCCTGGAGCGAGGCGTCCTTCCGCTCCACCAGCCCGTCGGTGTACATCAGCAGCGTGTCCCCCGGATCCAGCCGGACCACGCCCTCCTCGTACTCCGTGTGCGCCACCGCGCCCAGCAGCATCCCCTGGATCACCGGCAGCGTGGTGGTCTCCTCACCGGTCACCAGCACCGGCGGCAGATGGCCGGCCCGGGCCCAGCGCAGCACCCGGGTGCCCGGATCGAACAGCCCGCACACCGCGGTCGCCGTCACCTGGTCCGTCAGATGGTGCGCCACGATGTTCAACCAGGTCAGCAGCTGCGCCGGTCCCGCACCGGTGACCGCGAGCCCGCGCAGCGCGTTCCGCAGCACGATCATGCTGGTGGCCGCCTTGATGCCGTGTCCGGCCACATCGCCGACGCACACCAGCACCTGCTTCGACGGCAGCACGAACGCGTCGTACCAGTCGCCGCCCACCAGATGCTCGGTCTCGGCCGGCCGGTAGCGCACCCCCACCCGCAGCCCCGGCGCGTCCAGCGGCCCGCGCGCCGGCGGCATGATGGCGTGCTGGAGCTGGAGCGCCAGCCGGTTGCGCTCCGCCGACTCCTGCTCGGTGTGTGCCAACTGGTCCCGGGTCGCCGCCAGCGCCACCTCCGTCCAGTGCTGCGCCGAGATGTCCTGGTAGGCGCCGCGGATCATCAGCAGCCGGGCGTCCGCGTCCAGCACCGGCTCGGCGATCACCCGCACATGCCGGGTCACCCCGTCCGGCCGCTGCAGGCGGAACGCCGTCGACGCCGGACGCCGATGGCGCAGCAGCGCCCGCAGGAACCGGCCGATGGCCACCGCGTCATCCGGATGCGCGTACGCCGGCAGCTGCTCCAACGGGATCGGCGGCGCCGTCAGCGGCAGCCCGTGCAGATGGTGCATCTGCTGGTTCCAGGTGATGTCCCCGGTCAGCACGTTCTCCTCGAACCCGCCGATCCGGCCCAGCCGCTGGGCGTGCTGCAGCAGGCTCGCCAGCCGCGCCGCCTCGTCCTCGGTACGCCAGATGAACAGCAGCGCCCCGCCGTACCGGCTCACACTGAGATCGGCCACCGCCTCCAGCGGCACCTGGTCCACCAGCGCCGTCAGCGTCATCCGCTCGGCACGGAACGGCTCACCGGTCGCGTACACCCGGGCGATGGTGTCGAACAGCTCGCTGCGGCCCGCCGACACCGGGTACGCCTCCAGGAACAGCGCCCCGCTCACCGCGGAGCGCGGCCGCCCCGCCGGATCCAGGAACCGCCGGTTGGCGTGGTGGATGCGGAAGTCCGCCAGCCGCCCCTCCGCGTCCAGATGCGGAAGCAGCAGCAGCGCCGGGTCGTACAGGCTGTCCACCACATCGACCAGCTCGGCCACGTCCTGATCCAGCGCGCTCGACGTGCCCGAGGGCCCCGCCGTGTACCGCGGCCGGTTCTCCAGGGTGTGCGCGCACAGCTCCGCCAGCGCCTCCACCTGCCGCTGGATCGCCGGCGGCTGCGGATCGAGCCGGTGCGGCCAGCAGATCTCCAGCACCCCCACGATCCGGCCGCCGGTCCCGGCCGGCACCGCCGCCCGCCCGCCGCGCGAGCTCTCGTCCCGGCCGCCGATCGACGGCAGCGAACCGGCGCTCAGCGTCTCGAACCACACCGTGCGCCGCTCGGTCATCGCCGCCTGCGCCACCGTCGCCACCCCCGGCGGGACATACCGCCACCGGCGGGCCTCCTCCACCGGGAAACCGGCGTGCCCGGCCAGCGTGAACGAGGCGTCGTGCCCGGCCGCCCAGATGGCCACCCCGGTCGCGCCCAGCGGCGCCAGCGCGTGCTCCAGCAGCGACTCGGCCGCCGCCTGGGTGTCGTCCGCCGCCAGCGTGCCGCTCTCCGCGGTCCGCAGCCGCACCCCGACCGACACCTCGCCGCGCGCCGGCTCCGGCCGGTCCTCCGCGGCGGCCAGCGACAGGAACGAACCCGCCGCCTCCGACAGCCGGTCCGCCGCCGTCCGGTTGAGGATGTCCGCGGCCAGCTCCAGCGCCGGCACCCCCGCCTGCTCGGCCAGCGCCGTCAGCTGCCGGGCCGCCTCACCCGGGCCGCACTGCAACCGCTCCACCAGGATGCCCTTGGCCAGCTCGATCAGCGCCCGGCCGTCGGCGGCGGCGTGCGCGCTCGCCACCTCCCGCCGCAGCCGCTCCACGGTGGCCGCCAGTCGGCCCACCGAGGACACCGTCCCGGCCGCCTCCCCACCGGCCACCGGCAGCGCCGGCTCCGCCCCGGGCACGAGGGCGGCCGCCTCCCCGCCCACCGGCTCGGCGGCCTCCCGCGGCTCGGGCACCTCGACCGGCCGGGCGGCGCTCTCCCCGGCCGCGGACCGCACCGGGTCCGGCGGCCCGTCGTCCGGGACGGAAGCCCCAAAGGGCTGGGGGCTGTTCACCGTGACTGCTCCTCGACGGTCGTGCGCGGGCGAGCTCGAAGGGGCGGGCGGCGGGCGGCCGTCGGGAGGTACGGCCGCCCGGCGCACCTAGGGGGCCGCCACCCAGCGGCGGACACAGGCGATCAGATCGTCCGCGTCCAACGGCTTGGTGACATAGTCGCTGGCCCCCGCCGCCAGGCACTTCTCCCGGTCACCCGGCATCGCCTTGGCGGTCACCGCGATGATCGGCAGAGCGCTGTGCTCCGGCATCCGGCGGATCTCCGCCGTCGCCGTGTAGCCGTCCATCTCCGGCATCATCACGTCCATCAGGATCAGATCCACATCCGGGTGCTCGTCCAGCGCCTCGATGCCCTGCCGGCCGTTCTCCGCGTGCAGCACCCGGATCCCGTGCAGCTCCAGGATGCCGCTCAGCGCGTACAGGTTGCGCGCGTCATCGTCCACCACCAGGACCGTACGGCCCGCCAGTGCCGCGTCCGCGTCCTGCGGCGGCCCGGCCGGCGCCTCCTCCGAGCGGATCAGCGGCAGCACGTCACCCGGCTCCTCCGCCGACAGGTGCAGCGTGATCCGCTCCCGCAGCTCGTCCAGGCTGGACAGCAGCTCCAACGGCCGCATCCGGGACCGCATCTGCAGCTCCCGCTCGTAGCCGATGCCCATCCGGCGGCTGTTGTGCGCCAGCACCGGCACGTTCTGCGCCCCCGCGTCCCCGTCCATCGCGTCCAGGAAACGCAGCGTCTCCGCCTCCGACATGTCCAGGTCCAGCACCACGCAGTGGCAGGCCTCCGCCGCCAGCGCGGTCGCCGCCTCCTGCGCCCCCAGCGCCCCGATCACATCCACCACCACGGCGCCGTCCGCGAACAGCCCGCCGGGACTGTCCGCCACCTCCGCCACCGCCTTCTCCGCCACCAGCGACATCAGACCCCGCGGCCGGTCCTCGATCACCAGCAGCCGCCGCCGGTGCGGCACCGTCGGCTCCGGCACCAACGGCACCGCCGCCGACACCGGCCGCGCCGCGATCTCCCGGCGCACCCCGCCGCCACCGACCGACACCAGCGGAGCCGAGGCCGCCACCGACTCGAAATCGGTCCGCCGCACCGGCAGGAACAGCGTGAACGTACTGCCCAGACCCGGAGTGGACTCCGCGATCACCTCACCGCCCAGCAGATACGCGATCTCCCGGCTGATCGACAGCCCCAGACCCGTCCCCCCGTACCGGCGGCTCGTCGTGCCGTCCGCCTGCTGGAACGCGCCGAAGATCACCTCAAGCTGCTGCTCCGGGATACCGATGCCGGAATCCTTCACCCGGAACGCCACCGACGGGCCCACCCCGCGCATCGACGCCGGCAGCTCCGCGTCGGCGGCCGGCTCGATCCGCAGCTCCACACTGCCCCGCTCGGTGAACTTCACCGCGTTCGACAGCAGATTGCGCAGCACCTGCTGCAACCGGGCGTCGTCGGTCAGCAGATCCGTCGGCGCGCCCGGCGCCGTGGTGATCGAGAAGTCCAGGCTCTTCTGCGTGGTCAACGGCCGGAACGTGGCCTCCACGTACTCCAGCAGACCCCGGACCGACACCCGCTCCGGATTGATGTCCATCTTGCCCGCCTCGACCTTCGACAGATCGAGGATGTCGTTGATCAACTGGAGCAGGTCCGAACCCGCCGAGTGGATGATCCCCGCGTACTCCACCTGCTTCGGCGTGAGGTTGCGGGTCGGGTTCTGCGCCAGCAACTGCGCCAGGATCAGCAGGCTGTTCAGCGGAGTACGCAGCTCATGGCTCATGTTCGCCAGGAACTCCGACTTGTACTTCGACGCCAGCGACAGCTGCTGCGCCCGCGCCTCCAGCTCGCCCCGGGCCTGCTCGATCTCCAGGTTCTTCGCCTCGATGTCGCTGTTCTGCGCCGCCAGCAGCGCCGCCTTCTCCTCCAGCTCCGCGTTGGACTTCTGCAGCTCCTCCTGCTGTACGTACAGCTCCTCCGAGCGCGCCTGGAGCTCCGCGGTCAGCCGCTGCGACTCCACCAGCAGCTCGTCGGTACGGGAGTTGGCCATGATGGTGGAGACATTGACGCCGACCGAGTCCATCAGCCGCTCCAGGAAGTCCCGGTGCACCGGCGGGAACGGCCGGAACGAGGCCAGCTCGATCACCCCGAGGACCTGCTCCTCCACCAGGATCGGCAGCACCAGCAGACTGGACGGCGCGGCCTGCCCCAGACCGGACGACAGGGTGACGTACCCGTCCGGCACACCGTCCACCGCGATCATCCGCCGGCTGCGGGCCGCCTGCCCCACCATCGACTCGCCCAGCCGGAACCGCACCTCCGCCGGGGAGCCGGCCGGCCGCCCGTAGGAGCCGACCAGCCGCAGCTCCACCATCCCGTCGCCGTCCCCGGCCAGGTAGAACGCCCCGTACTGGGCGTTCACCAGCGGGGTCAGCTCGTCCATGATGGTCTCCGCCACCACCGCCAGGTCCCGGTGGCCCTGCATCAGCGCCGAGATCCGGGCCAGGTTGGTCTTCAGCCAATCCTGCTCCTGGTTGGCCCGGGTCGTCTCGCGCAGCGACCCCACCATCGCGTTGATGTTGTCCTTCAGCTCGGACACCTCACCGGAGGCGTCCACCGTGATCGAGCGGGTCAGATCGCCCTCGGCGACCGCGCTGGTCACCTCGGCGATGGCCCGCACCTGCCGGGTCAGGTTCCCGGCCAGCTCGTTGACGTTCTCGGTGAGCCGCTTCCACATGCCCGAGACGCCCTCGACCTCGGCCTGCCCGCCCAGCCGGCCCTCACTGCCCACCTCGCGGGCCACCCGGGTGACCTCGGCGGCGAACGCGGAGAGCTGGTCGACCATCGTGTTGATGGTGGTCTTCAGCTCCAGGATCTCCCCGCGGGCGTCCACGTCGATCTTCTTCGACAGGTCGCCGTTGGCCACCGCGGTCGTCACCAGCGCGATGTTGCGCACCTGGTTGGTCAGGTTGTTCGCCATCGAGTTGACGTTGTCGGTGAGGTCCTTCCAGGTGCCCGCCACGTTCGGCACATGCGCCTGACCGCCCAGCCGCCCCTCGGTACCCACCTCGCGGGCCACCCGCGTCACCTCGTCGGCGAACGCGGAGAGGGTGTCCACCATGGTGTTGATCACCTCGGCCAGCGCGGCCACCTCACCGCGCGCCTCGATGGTGATCTTCTGCGACAGGTCACCGCGCGCCACCGCGGTCGCCACCTGGGCGATGGAGCGCACCTGACCCGTCAGGTTGGACGCCATCACATTGACGTTGTCCGTCAGGTCCTTCCAGGTACCGGAGACCCCGCGCACCACGGCCTGACCGCCCAGGTTGCCCTCGGTGCCCACCTCGCGGGCGACGCGCGTCACCTCGTCCGCGAAGGCCGACAGCTGGTCGACCATCGTGTTGATGGTGTTCTTCAACTCCAGGATCTCGCCCCGGGCCTGCACGGTGATCTTCTGCGACAGATCGCCCCCGGCCACCGCGGTGGCCACCTGGGCGATGGAGCGCACCTGGTTGGTGAGGTTGCCCGCCATCGAGTTCACCGAGTCGGTCAGATCCCGCCAGGTGCCCGAGACCCCGCGCACGTCCGCCTGCCCGCCGAGCACCCCCTCCGTACCCACCTCGCGGGCCATCCGGGTCACCTCGTCCGCGAACGCCGAGAGCTGGTCGACCATCGTGTTGACGGTGTTCTTCAGCTCCAGGATCTCCCCGCGCGCGTCCACGGTGATCTTCTGCGACAGGTCGCCCTTGGCCACCGCCGTAGTCACCTGGGCGATGTTGCGGACCTGGTTGGTGAGGTTGCCCGCCATGAAGTTCACCGAGTCGGTCAGCTCACGCCACACCCCGCCGACCCCCGGCACCTCCGCCTGCCCGCCGAGCCGCCCCTCACTGCCCACCTCGCGGGCCATTCGGGTCACCTCGTCGGCGAACGCCGAGAGCTGGTCGACCATCGTGTTGACGGTGTTCTTCAGCTCCAGGATCTCGCCCCGGGCGTCCACGTCGATCTTCTGCGACAGGTCGCCCTTGGCCACCGCCGTCGCCACCTGGGCGATGTCACGCACCTGGGTGGTCAGATTGCCGGCCATGGCGTTCACCGAGTCGGTCAGGTCCGCCCAGGTGCCCGACACCCCCGGCACCTCCGCCTGCCCGCCGAGCGTCCCCTCCGTACCCACCTCGCGGGCCACCCGGGTCACCTCGGAGGTGAACAGCGACAACTGGTCCACCATGCCGTTGAAGACGGTGGCGATCTCACCCATCAGCCCGTCGCCCTCGCCGGGCAGCCGGGTACCGAAATCGCCGTCACGCACCGCGGTCAGACCGGCCAGCAGCTGACGCAGCTCCGGCTCGCTCACCCGGCCGCCCGTGCGTACCGCCGTGCCGGCCACCGGGCGCGAGTCGGTGGTGTCAGTCATCGTCAACCTCACTGGAGTCCGGGGAACCACAAGGCCGGCGCGGGCGGCCGGGCGAGGAAACCGCGACGGCCCCGCGGACGGGGCCTTGGCAGCTTCTTCACCCGTCACTCACTTGGGCGGCAAATCTGCAAAAGGCTAGCTCAGGTAGACCAAGGTCGACAAAGACCGGGACCACACCGTGACCGGCGGCGACACCCCTTGGGCCCCCGCCCTCCCCGGCGCGGGAAACCCGCCCCGCCCAAGCGCCCCGCGCCAACCGTGCGAACCCCCTGAGCGCTTCACGCCGGGCGGCGCCCCACCCGCCCCGCGACCGGCCCGCCGACACTGGCCAGGAGGCGTTCTTGCCCTGCTCACATCCGTACGGAAGTCTTACCGGAAGGGGAATGGACCGCTACGGGGAGGACCGGACATGGCTCTCGACAAGGGACTCGACTGGCTGCTGGACGACCTGATCAAGCGTGTCGAGCAGATACGCCACGCCCTGGTGCTCTCCAGCGACGGCCTCGTCACCGGCGCGAGCACGGACCTGGCCAGGGCGGACGCCGAGCACCTGGCGGCCGTCTCCTCCGGACTGCACAGCCTGGCCCGCGGCGCCGGACGGCACTTCCAGGCCGGGCGGGCGCGCCAGACGATGGTGGAGTTCGACGACGCCATGCTCTTCGTCACCGCCGCCGGCGAGGGCAGCTGCCTCTGCGTGCTCAGCGACGCCGACGCCGACGTGGGACAGGTCGCCTACGAGATGACCCTGCTGGTCAACCGGGTCGGCGAGCACCTGGCCGTGGGCACCCGCCGCCCCGCCGACCTCGCCGCCACCGAACACTGACCCGCGGCCGGGCCGGCCCCTCTTGCCGGCGTTACCGGCCGGCGCCGCCCCGCGGCACGACCGACGACAGCACCGACGTCAGCGAACGCCAGTCGGAGGACACCACGCTGGCGTGCCGCGCCGCCAGCAGCGCCACCCGCTCACGCGCCTGCGCCTCGGTGGGGCTGACGCCGTCGATCGCCGGCGCCACCTTGTGCGCCTCGGTCATCACCACCAGATAGCCGTTACGGGCGTACCAGGCCGTGTCCACCGAGCCGCCGCCCGCGTAGAACGACGCGTCACCGTCGAAGACGACGAACCAGGGCCGCAGCCCGGCGTCGGCGTACCGGGTACGCGGATCACCCGCGGCCGCGCCCAGCACCGCCGGGAAGGCCGCGGCCTCCCGCAGCCGCCCGGCCGCCGCGAGGGCCCGCAGATGCTGGGCGTACTCCCGGTCCGTCCACAGGGTGTCCAGCGGGTTGTCCTTCTCCACCGTCCCCGGGATGATCTCCACCACGAACTTCCCCGCCATCGCGTCACGCGCCGGCCACCCGCCCGCCCTTACCGCGGCGTCCAGGTCCGGATGTCCCCCCACCAGATCCGCCGGACGGAACAACGCGTCACCCAACCGGGCGGTCAGCAGCGCGTCCAGAGCCGCCGGCCCCCGCCCCGCCTTCCCCTGGAACCCGTCCTTCAGCTCGATCTTCAGGACCACCGGACGATGCCCCGGGTTGGCGTCGTGCCAGGCCCGGACCGACGCCAGGCACCCGCCGAGGTCCTGGTCCCGGGGCCCCGTCCGCAGCCCGTCCGCGTTCGCCGCGTTCACGCAGTTGTTGTCGTTCCCCAGCGGATTGGAGTGCGACACCCGCCACGACCGCCCGAACGCGTTCGTCCACACATCCAGCTCCAGCATGGCCGCCCCGGAGTCCAGCGCGTCCGCGAAGTACGGATAGGCCGACTTCTCGTACGCGTTGTGCACCCCCACCCCGGTCGTGGCCGAGTACGCCGCCTCCGCCCCGGCCCTCGCGACCCCCGCCCCCGCACCCGGGGCACCGCCCAGTATCAGCGCCGCCGCCAGCGCGGCCGTGGTCGCGGTACGCGACACCATCCCCATCGGACCCCTGCCCTTCCGTCACCCTGCCTCGAATGCGAACCGCTGGGCAGACTAGGCCAGTTGGATGACGCCCGGGAGAGCTCCCGCTGACCACGCCCCCAACTCACCCCCCGCCCCGCCACCCACCCGGCACGCCCCCTCCACCCGCGCCCACTGACCCCGGGTTGGCGACATCTCGCCAACCGGGCACTTCGGCACCCCTTCGACTCGTTGCCCATAAGAAGGAAGTGGAAGGGGCGCACAGCGGGCGGCGGCACCAAGGCGAGCCGGGGGGAGCAAGGCGAGCTAGTAGGCGGAACCAGGCGAGCAAGGCGGAGCAAGACGAGCCAGGCCGAATCAGGCGAGCCAAGCGGACCAGGTGAGCCAGGCGGACCAGGCGAGCCAGGCGGAGCGAGGCGGAAGGGGGATGGCCCGGCAGCCGCGCGGTTCCGCGCTTCGGAGCGTTCCGGGCTCGGGGCGTTCCGGGTCCCGGGGCATTCCGGGCCTCGGGTGGCGTACCCAGGTGCGGGAGGGCCGGGGGCCGGGCACGATGGCGGCATGCTGCTGGCCCGTCTCGCGGAGGTCTCCGACCAGGTCGCCGCCACCTCCGCCCGCTCCCGCAAGACCGCCGTCCTGGCGGAACTGTTCTCGGCCGCCTCCCCCGAGGAGGCGCCGCTCGTCATCGCCTACCTGTCGGGGCGGCTGCCCCAGGGCCGGATCGGCATCGGCTGGAGCACGCTCAAGGAGCGGGTCCCGCCCGCCGAGGAGGCCGGGCTGACCGTGACCGGCACCGACGCGGCGCTCACCGAGCTGGCCGCGGTGGCCGGGCCAGGCTCGCAGGCCGAGCGGCAGCGGCTGGTCCACGCGCTGATGGCGGCGGCGACCGCGCCCGAACAGCAGCTGCTGCTGCGGCTGCTGACCGGCGAGATCCGGCAGGGCGCCCTGGACGCGGTCGCCCTGGAGGCGGTCGCCAAGGCCGCCGGGGCCGCCCCGGCGGATGTGCGGCGGGCGGTGATGCTGGAGGGTTCGCTGCCCCGGGTGGCCCGGGCGCTGCTGGCCGAAGGGCCGGACGTGCTGGAGCGGTTCACCCTGCGGGTGGGCAGCCCCGTGCAGCCGATGCTCGCCCACACGGCGAAGAGCGTGGCGGAGGCGGTCGCCGCCGTCGGGCCGTGCGCCGTGGAGGAGAAGCTCGACGGGGTGCGCGTACAGGTGCACCGCTCCGGCGACGAGGTGCGGGTCTACACCCGCTCGCTGGACGACATCACGGACCGGCTGCCGGAGGTCACCGCCGCGGCGCGCGGGCTGGCGGGCGACCTGTTCGTGCTGGACGGGGAGGTGATCGCGCTGGACGCGGACGGCCGCCCCCGGCCCTTCCAGGACATCGCCTCCCGGGTCGGCTCCCGGACCGACGTGGCCACCGCCGCGGCCGCGCTGCCGGTCTCGCCGGTCTTCTTCGACGTGCTGGCCGCCGACGGGGCCGAATTGCTCGATCTGCCCGGGCACGAGCGGCACGCCGCGCTGACCCGGCTGGTGCCCGAACCCATGCGGGTGCGCCGCACCGTGGTGGAGGACCCCGCCGACTCCGCCGCGCTCGGCGCGGCCGAGGCGTTCTCCGCCGACACCCTGGCGCGCGGCCATGAAGGGGTGATGGTCAAGGCGCTGGACGCGCCCTACAGCGCCGGGCGCCGCGGCCGCTCCTGGCTCAAGGTCAAGCCGGTGCACACCCTGGACCTGGTCGTGCTGGCGGCCGAGTGGGGCCACGGCCGCCGCACCGGGCTGCTGTCCAACCTGCACCTCGGCGCCCGGGCGGCGGAGGGCAAGGCGCCCGCTGCCGAGGACCCGGCCGACGCCGTCGGGCCGGTGGGGGTGGGCGCCGCCGCGGCTCGGGTCCCCGGCGTCGAGGGGCCGGTGGGGGCGGGCGGCGCCGGGCGGGCGGATTCCGGCGGGGGCGGCTTCGTGATGCTGGGCAAGACGTTCAAGGGGCTCACCGACGCCATGCTGCGCTGGCAGACCGAGCGGCTGCGGGAGCTCGCCGTCGAGGACGACGGGTTCACCGTGCGGGTCCGGCCGGAGCTCGTGGTCGAGATCGCCTACGACGGCCTCCAGCGCTCACCGCGCTACCCGGCCGGAGTCGCTCTCCGCTTCGCCCGGGTGCTGCGCCACCGCACCGACAAGACCGCGGCCGAGGCGGACACCATCGACCAGGTGCTGCGCCTCGGCCCGGCTCCCCGGGAGGAATGACGGTTCCGGGACGGCTGACGGACGCGTGCGGAAGCCCCGGGGGACTCGGAGTCCCCCGGGGCTTCGACATGGATCCAGCGGACCGTCAGTCGTCCGTGGTGTAGCGGATCCGCGCCCACATCGGCAGCAGGAACCAGCAGACCAGGTACCAGCCGACGATGCCGGCGACCAGCCAGGGCACGAAGCCGTCGTGGGTGGCCACCCGGAGCACCAGGAACAGCGCGGACACCAGGGTGAACAGCAGCAGTACCAGCCCGGCGAAGGTCAGCCGGGAGGCCCAGACCACCGCGTGCTCCTTGATCCGGCGCCCGGAGACGACCCGGTGGAACGCCACCGGGCCGATCAACGCCCCCTGGGTGGCCGCGCCGAGCACCACGGTGACGATGTAGATGGCCTTGTCGGCGTCGGCCAGGTCCTCGAACGTGGGTGTGAACACCACGGTGAGAAGAAAGCCGAAGAGGATCTGCACCCCCGTCTGGGCGACCCTGATCTCCTGGATCAGCTCGGTCCAGCGCCGGTCGGCCCGCTCGTCCTGGGTCTCGTTGCGCCCGCCTCTGCCGACGGCCCCGCCCTCCGGCACACCCGTACTGCTCTGTGCAGTCATGCGATCCTCCCACGATCCGCTCGCACTGGTCTTCTAACCCGCGGCGGCCCCTCCAACCAGCGCTTCCGCCCGGCATCCACCCCGGCCCGCCGATTGCCCGGTCCGCCGTTTGCCCGGGCCGCACGCGGTCACCGGTACTCCTGCCCGTACGCCCGGTGCGGGTGAACCGACTGGGCCGGGTGGACGGCACCGGCCGTACCCGTCCGGTCGGCGGGGGACCCGCAACAGCAGCGACTGAACGGCCGCGAGAAGCCGGCCTGACGGACGACCAAGGACACGGAGAGAAGGAAACGATGACCCGAGCCGCGGTGTTCGACGTCGACGGAACCCTCGTCGACACCAACCACCTGCATGTGACGTCCTGGTGGGAGGCGTTCCGCCAGGCGGGGCACGATGCGCCGATGCACGCGATCCACCGGTCCGTCGGGCTCGGTTCCACCGATCTGATCGCCCATCTGCTCGGCGAGGACCGGGACCAGGACCAGGACGCCGGGATCAGCGCCGCGCACAAGACGCTCTACGGCACCTACTACGAGCGGCTGCCCGCCTTCCGGGACGCCGGCCGGCTGCTGAGGACGCTCGCGGCGAACGGCTGGACCGTGGTCCTGGCCACCTCCGCCGGGGGTTCGGAACTGTCCGCGCTGCGGCGGGCCATCGACGCGGACGACGCGATCACCGCCACGGCGAGCGCCGATGACGTGGAGCGGGGCAAGCCGGCACCGGAACCGGTCGAGCGGGCGCTCGAACTGGCCGGCGCGGAGGCCGGGCGCTCGGTCTTCGTCGGCGACACGGTGTGGGACATGGCGGCTGGGTCCAAGGCGGGCACCACCTGTGTGGGACTGCTGTGCGGCGGTATCCCGCGAGCCGCCCTGACGGAGGCGGGGGCCGCCGTGATCCACGACGACCCCGCCGACCTCCTCGCGCACCTCGCGGAGGGCCCGTTCGGCTGACCGATCCGGCCCGGCCCTCCGCCCCGTGGACGGGGGGCCGGCCCGTTCGTCACTTGCCGAGCTTGCGCCGCAGCTCCTCCTTGTTCATCGAGGACCGGCCTTCGACGCCCTTCTTCTTCGCCTCCTGGTACAGCTGGTCGTAGGTCGGGCCCTTGGGACCGGCGCTGCCGGAGCGCTGCCCGCCCCGCTTGCCGGACGACATGTCCTGCGTGGAGGTCTTGCTCGCCGTCTTCGACTCCCCGGCGCGGGCCCGCTCCTTGTTGACGGTCCGGGCGGCGATCTCCTTGGCCCGCTCCTCGCCGGCGCCGCGGTCCTTGGCGCTGTCCTTGATGTGCTCGTACTGCCGCTCACGCTTGGCGCTCGATCCAGCGGGCATAGGGGGTCCTCCTGGCGCTGCGGTCCGTTTCCTGCCGGTTTCCTCACACCCTCGTACCTGCCCCCCACCGCCGCAAACGCGCGTGTGCCGATCCTGATTGGCGAGCGGGCGGTGAGGTATTCGTGGCTGTACGGGCATCGGCCGGGCATGCCGCCCGGCCGGGCCGCCACCGGAACGACCGGACCCGGCGGGACCCGCCCGGACCCACCGGACCTGAGGAGTGGAGTACGTGGAGAGCAACGAGACCAGCAACCACGCGGCCGACTGCGATGTCACCGTGCAGCTGAGCGACTGCGGCCGGCAGGACGCCCACGCCGTGTTCGCGTCCCTGGACCGGGTCTTCGCCGCCTGCGACCCGGTCGATCCGGGCGCCGGGACCTCCGGCGGTGCCGAGCCGACCGTCTGGATGGCCACCTTCGACAGCGGGTCCGCCCGGCAGTCCGGGTCGGGGGAGGCCTCCGGCGAGCCGCCCGCCCTCAGCACCCGGGTGACGGCCCTGCTGACCGGGGACGCGCACGCGGTCGACGAGGTGGAGAAGGCGCTCGCCGGGATCTTCGAGGTCCACTCGACCGAGTCGGTCAGCGGTGAGCACGAGCGCGAGGCGCGCCTCCAGCTCGGCCCACGCTGACCGCCGTCGTCCTACGGCAGCACGGCAGCACGGCCGCCGGCCCCCCCCGGGAAGCGGGGGACCGGCGGCCGCCGCCTTCTCGCCGGCAGGTACGTGCCGGCAGGCGGGCGTACGCTCCGGGTCACCCGGGGCGTACGCCTGCCTGCTCGAAGTCCACTTCCTTGGCGAGCACGGTCCGCGCCCCCATGTTCCGCCGCATCATCTCCAGCGCGGCGTCGGCCAGCGGGGCGTGGATATGGGCGACCGCGTCCACCGGCACCGTCACCTCGAAGTGGCGGATGTGCGCGTCCAGCGCCGAGTAGAGCACGCACTGCTCGGTCACCTGGCCGCACAGCACCACATGGCGCACGCCCAGCTGGCCCAGCAGATACGACAGCGGGGTCTCGAAGAAGATCGAGTGCCGGGCCTTGACGACGAAGAGGGAGGAGTCGTCCGGCCGGATCGGCTCCACCAGTTCGGCGTGCGGTCCGGACAGCGCGGTCTCGACGATCTCGCCGTGGTGCGAGCGCCACTCGCCGAAGTTGTCGTTCACATAGATCACCGGCACGTCCCGTTCCCGTGCCCGCCCCAGCAGGTCCACCAGGACCGGCAGCGTCTCGCGGGCGGACGGCAGCAGCAGGTCGGCGTCCGGGTGCTCATACGAGTTGATCATGTCGACCACGATCAGGGCGGTGCGCCCGCCGTCACCGTCGCCGCCGCTCGCCGGGGCCGGCTGCTGGGCGCGGTCCCTGCTCCCGGACGGCACCCGTCCGTCACCGTCCTGATGGGTCGCCCGGTGCGGCGTGCCCGTGGCCCCGCCACCGCCGGTGCCGCCGTGGGATGCGCTGGTCACCGGACTCAGCCCAGCGCGTCCCGCAACGCCGGCAGCAGGGTCTTCTCCGACCAGTCCAGATAGGCGGGTTGCGAGTCGCCGCCGATCTGCACCAGGGCGATCTCGGTGAACCCGGCCTCCGCGTACGGCCGGACGGCGGCCACGAAGTCGTCCGGGTCGTCGCCGCACGGGATGGACGCGGCCACGTCCTCGGGGGTGACGAACTGGGTCGCCGCGTCGAAGGAGTCGGGGTGCGGCAACTCAGCGTTGACCTTCCAGCCGCTGCCGAACCAGCGGAACTGGTCGTGCGCCCGCCGTACCGCGGCCTCCCGGTCCCGGTCGAAGCAGATGGGCAGCTGGCCCACCCGGGGCTTCCCGGTGCCCCCGTGCCGGTCGAAGGACTCCAGCAGCCCGGCCTTGGGTTCGGTCGCGATCACCAGGTCGGCGAGGCGGCCGGCCAGCTCGCAGGACTGCTCGCCGGAGACCGCGATCCCGATCGGCGGGGGAGCGTCCGGCAGGTCCCACAGCTTCGCCGACTCCACGTCGAAGTGGGTGCCCCGGTGGTTCACATGGCGGCCGCCGAACAGCGCCCGGATGATCTCCACCGCCTCCTCCAGCATCTCGTGGCGTACATCGGCCGCCGGCCATCCGCCGCCCACCACGTGCTCGTTGAGGTTCTCCCCGGAGCCGAGACCGAGCCGGAACCGCCCCTCGGAGAGCAGCTGGATCGTGGCCGCCTTCTGGGCGATCACGGCCGGGTGGTAGCGGAAGGTCGGGCAGGTGACGTACGTCATCAGCGGGATGCTCGACGTCGCCTGCGCCGCCGCTCCCAGCACCGCCCAGGCGTAGGGGGAGTGGCCCTGCGAGCGCAGCCAGGGGAAGTAGTGGTCGGAGGTCACCGAGAAGTCGAACCCGGCCGCCTCGGCCTGGACCACATGGTCCACCAGGGCTCGGGGGCCGGCCTGCTCGGTCATCATCGTGTATCCGATTTGCACCATGGGTCCGGGGGTTCCCCTGGCGGTTCGACGGAAACATCGCCGGACGCCGACCCGGTATGAATCGCGTGTATACACCGTGTGTACCGTCCTCCCTGGACGCGGCGGTGCCTGCCGCGGCCCGGGGCGGTCGCGTCCGCCCGCCCTCCACCGGAAAGCGAGACGCCCATGCCGCCGCTCGGCACGCAGCCCCCCGCCCCCCGTAGGCCTGTCGCTGCGCTGGACGCCACCTCCTGTGCGGCGGTCCCCGGCACCCGTCCTCGGCCCACCGGGCGCGCCGGTCGGCGACGCGCCGCGGCGCTGCTTGCCACCGGGACGCTGCTGCTGGCGTTGACCGGCTGCGGCGCCGACCGGGTGGCCCCGGCCGATGCCCGGGACGACGCCAAGGGCCAGGCGGGGCCGGTGGACTGCCGGCAGGCCAAGTGCATCGCGCTGACCTTCGACGCGGGCCCGGGCAAGGACACCCCCCACCTGCTTGATGTGCTGAAGCGGGAGAAGGTTCCGGCGACCTTCTTCCTGCTCGGCCGCAAGCACGTGGACCGCTATCCCGACGTGGTTCGCCGCATCGCGGACGAGGGGCACGAGGTCGCCAACCACACCTGGACCCACCGGATACTCACTGACCTGGAGCCCGACGAGATACGCGAGGAGCTGTCCCGCACCCAGGACGCCGTGGCGCGGATCACCGGCCGCAAGCCCACCCTGATGCGCCCGCCGCAGGGCCGCACCGACGACGCGGTGGCCTCCGTCAGCCGCGAGCTGGGGCTCGCCCAGGTGCTGTGGAGCGTCACCGCCAAGGACTACGAGACCACCGACTCCGAGCTGATCACCCGGCGGACGCTCGACGGGGCCGAGCGCGACGGCATCATCCTGCTGCACGACATCTACGACGGCACGGTGCCCGCCGTCCCCGGGATCATCGAGGAGCTCAAGGCCCGGGGCTTCACCTTCGTCACCGTCCCCCAGCTGATGGCCCCGGCCGAGCCGGAGCCCGGTGTGGTCTACCGGCCCTGACCAGGCCGCGAGCGGTGGGACAGCTCACACCCCTGGCGGTGCCGCCCCGGGAACAGGGCGAGGCCGCGCACCGTTGGACCGGGTGTGGACGTGGAGGGGACAGTGTCCCCGGGCCTCACCCACCGCCCATGGGGAAGATCGTTCGGCTGAAGCCCCATGGAGCCCCCCGCCGAGAGGCGACCGCCCTCCGCGCCCACCCCTTGACGGCCCCGGCTGGATCCCCCCTCCGGTCGGGGCCTCCCTTGTCTCCGCCGGGCCCCGCTGTCAGACCCCTCTGGCAAGGTCGCACGCATGGAACCGTCGAGAGTGATCGCGCTGCTGTGGGACCGGATGCAGGCACGCGACTGGGCGGGCGTCGCCGCGCTGGTCGCCGAGGACGCCGTCGTCGAGTGGCCGCTCACCGGGGAGCGCATCGTGGGTCGGGACGCCTACCTCGCGGTGAACCGCGAGTACCCGGAGGGCTGGTCGATACGGGTGCTGCGGGTCGTCGCCGACGGCGAGGAGGTCGCCTCCGAGGTCGAGGTCCCGCACGAGGGCGTGGGGGTGTTCCGCGCGGCCTCCTTCTGGACCGTACGGGCCGGGCTGGTCACCCACGGCCGGGAGTACTGGACAAGCCCCGGCTCCGACCGGCGCCCCGAATGGCGTGCCGCCCTCACCGAACCCCTGAAGCCCACCGACTGACCCGACCGCAGCCCCGCCCGGGCCGCGCCCGGACAGTGCGGCGCCGCGACCGTGCCCGGGGCCGGGTCGCGTCCCAGCAGCTCGGTCTATGTGGCGGCCCGCGACCCGGCTCCCGATGGGTAGGCCGAACGCCCCCGCCCCCCGGACCTGCCCGGAAGCCGGCGGCCCGCCGCCCACCCCCGCCCGGCCGGGGGCCCGGCGGGGGGCCCGGAGGTCGAAAGCGGCTCAGGCGTTTCCCCCGTCGGCCGGGAGCCCGGCACGGGCCCGGGGTCGAGGCGGGGTGGCGCAGGCGGCGCCGCCGAGTTCTGCCCGGAACCGGGGCCCGGTGTCGGGGTGGCTTGGGTGGGTACCCGGGGCGCTCACTCGCTTGAGCCACGGAGGAGCCCCATGGCCGTACGCCACCATCTCGTCGAGCGGCCGCCGGAGGCGGTCTGGGCGGTACTCGCGGACGGATCGCGCTACGACCGGTGGGTGGTCGGCACCTCCGAGACGCGGGAGAAGACCCCCGGCTGGCCCGCGACCGGCTCGGCGATCGAGTACCAGGTCCGCCTCGGCCCGTACCGGGCATCGGGGCGCACCGTCGTCCGGGTCAGTGAACCGAGGCGCCGGCTGGAGCTGGAGGCGCATGCCGGAGCCCTCGGCACCGCCCGGATCGCCATCGAGCTGCGCCCCTGGGGCGAGGACGAGACCCTGGTCGTCCTGGACGAGCACCCGCTGCGCGGCGCCGGCGGCCTGCTGCACAACACCCTGGACGACGCCCTGCTGCAGCTGCGGCACCGCTCGATGCTGGCCCGGCTGGCCCGGCTCGTGGAACGGTCCCCGCGGTGACCACGCCCTTCGGGGCGGTACGCGGACCGGTGCCCGCCCCGGACGGCGGCGGCCCGGACGCGGTGGTCGTCGGCGCGGGGCCCAACGGACTGGTGGCGGCCAATCTGCTGCTGGACGCCGGCTGGTCGGTGGAGGTGCTGGAGGCGCAGGACGAACCCGGCGGCGCGGTCCGCAGCGACCGGGCCGTCCACCCCGACTACATCAGCGACACCTTCAGCGCCTTCTATCCGCTGGCCGCCGCCTCCCCGGTGCTGGCCCGGCTCCGGCTGGAGGACGAGGGCCTGCGCTGGAGCCACGCCCCGAAGGTCCTCGCCCATCCGCTCGGCGACGGCCGGTGCGCCGTACTGGACCGCGACCGGGCGGCGACCGCGGCCGCACTGGCTCAGTTCGCCGCCGCCGACGCCCTCGGCTGGCAGCGGCTGTGCGGGATCTGGGACCGGCTGGGCGACTCCGTCCTGGACGCCCTCTTCACCCCCTTCCCACCGCTGCGCCCCGCGCTCAGGATGGCCGCCCAGGCCCGCGCGGCCGGGGGACTGCGGACGGCCCGCGCGCTGCTGCTGCCGGTGCGGCGGCTCGGCGAGGAGGAGTTCCGCGGGGAGGGCGGGCGGCTGCTGCTCGCCGGCAACGCCCTGCACGCCGACCTCGCGCCGGAGGCCGCGGGCAGCGGGGGCTTCGGCTGGCTGATGTCGATGCTCGGCCAGTTCCACGGCTTCCCGGTGCCGGTCGGCGGGGCGGGGGAGTTGACCGCGGCCCTGGTACGGCGCCTGGTGCGCCGCGGCGGCGTACTGCGCTGCGGGGAGCCGGTCACCGAGGTGGTGGTCCGATCCGGCAGGGCCGTCGCGGTCCGCACAGCTCGCGGGGAGACCGTGCCCGCCCGCCGGGCCGTGCTCGCCGATGTGACCGCCCCGGCGCTCTACGGCGGACTGGTCGACCCTCGCCATCTGCCCGCCCGGCTCCTGGACGACCTGCGGCGCTTCGCGTGGGACTGGGGCACCTTCAAGGTCGACTGGGCGTTGTCGGCCCCGGTGCCCTGGACGGCCGGGGAGGCCGCGGCCGGTGCGGGCACCGTGCACCTCGCCGACGGTGTGGACGAGCTGACCCGGTACTCCGCGCAGCTCGCCATGGGCCGCGTCCCGGACCGGCCGTTCCTGCTGTTCGGGCAGATGACCACGGCCGACCCCACCCGTTCCCCGGCCGGCACCGAGTCCGCCTGGGCCTACACCCATGTGCCCCGCCGTATCCGCGGAGACGCCGGGGACGCGGGCCTGACCGGCCGCTGGGACGCCCATGAGGCGGAGGTGTTCGCCGACCGGGTGGAGGAGCAGGTCGAGCGGTTCGCCCCCGGCTTCCGGTCCCTGGTGCGCGCCCGCCGGGTGCTCGCCCCACCCACCATGGAGGCGATGGACGCCAATCTGCGCGACGGGGCGATCAACGGCGGCACCACCGCGATGCACCAGCAGCTGTTCCTGCGCCCGGTGCCGGGTACCGGACGTCCCGAGACCCCGGTGGCGGGGCTCTTCCTGGCCTCCGCCTCCGCCCACCCCGGCGGCGGGGTGCACGGCGCCCCCGGCGCCAACGCCGCCCGGGCCGCGCTGCGTTCCACCCGCCCGGCCCGCCGCGCCCTGGCCCGGTTGCGCGAGGCGGGCGACCGGGCCAGGCACTGACCGCCCTGCCGGCCGGAGTGCCGGAGGGTGGGAGGACGGGAGGGTGTGCGGGGCGGCGAACGTCAGGCCGCCACCCGGGCCGAGCAACCCCGTACCCGCGCCCGGCCGTCACCGAGCCGCCCCACGGGTGCCACCCGGCCCTCACCGAGCCGCCGGGCATCGCCTGACCCTCCCTTTGCCGCCCCTTTGCCATGCTTTTCGGCCTGGGCGTCCGAAAGGTGCGCGGGGTGGTCGGCGGGTGTCGGAGCCCGGCGGCCGTGGCGGGGCTCGGGAAGCGCCCGCGCACCACCCGGGTCGTCCGGGTGGTGCGCGGGCGGCTGCGTGGGCGGAAACGCGCCAGTGTGTCCGGTCAGAAGGAGAAGACCGCGCCCTCGGCCTGGAGCTCGCAGGAATTGCCGTATGTGTGCGAGAAGTTCACCCGCTCGCCCTGCCAGATCCCCTGCGCGGTGACGGTCACCGGAGACCAGATCTTGACGCAGGGACGGCCTTGGGCGTCGTCCCCGAGCCGCGTGAAATCACCCTGGACCGCGTTCAGTTCCGCGCAGGCCGCACGCGGCGCCGGATGCGTTCCGCTCGCGGTCGGCGTACAGCTCAGGGTCACCGCCCGGGCGGGGTTCGCCGTGCCGGCGTCCTCGCCGGGGGCGACCGTCAGGACCAGCGCGGTCGGTGCGTAGAGCCCCGGTTCGGGCGCGGCGGGGGCCGCCGCGGCGCTCGTGGCGGCCAGCGGGATCATCAGCCCCGCCGCCATTCCGCTCACGACAACGCGCTTTACCAGAGTCCGCATGGGAATACCCTCTCCATCTCGTGCCGGCACTTTGCCGGTCGGTCGGTGCGGAACTCACCCTGCACGGCTCTGCCTGTTGACGCACATTCACCCTTCTCTTTCGGAATGGTCACGTATTCAAGCGGTGGCGTGAAACCGGCCGCCACGGCGCCCGGAACGGTACGGGCGGAGGGGCCGTCACCAGTCCTGTGGATCCTGGGCTGAATCGTTCAAGAGTTCACCATGCGTGGAAACGAACGAATGGACGGTCGCCAAGGCGACCGAAACGCGGCGGTAACACGGGAGGGAAGCAAACCGGCCGTCACGGCGGCCAGGGCGGCGGGAAACGACCTTCACGAGAAGGTAATGTTCAGGCAAAGTTGGGGGCACCGGGATGGTGCACCATCGGGAGGCGCCGGACCACTGCGTCCTGCCCGGCGAACCGCGGCGACCCCGCGGACCGCGCCCCGAACCCGTCCCGTTCCTCCCCCACGCGAACCGAACTGACCCGACCACACCGCGCCCCGCCCCCACGGCCCGGGCGCAGGAGGCAGGCCGCCATGAAGTCACTGATCGACAACGCCCGCTCGTTCCCCGACCGGCTCGCCGGGCGGGTGGAGGAGTTCCGAGAACTCGCCGCCGGCCAGTCGCCCGAGGCACTGTTCATCACCTGCTCGGACTCCCGGGTGATCCCCTCCCTGATCACCGATGCCCGGCCGGGGGAGCTGTTCGAGCTCCGCACCGCCGGCAACGTCGTCCCCCGCTACGACGAGTCCCGCCCCAGCGGCGAGATGGCCACCGTCGAGTTCGCGCTGCGCGTCCTCGGCGTCCGGGACATCGTGGTCTGCGGGCACTCCCACTGCGGCGCCGTCGGCGCCCTGGTGCGGGGCGAGGACCTGTCCGCGGTCCCGGCCGTACGGGGCTGGCTCGACACTTCCGTCCCCGAACCGCCCGGCACCACCGACCTGGCCGACGCGGTGCGGCGCCACGCCGTACGCCAACTGACCACCCTCGGCGGCTACCCGGCCGTACAGGAGAGGCTGGCCTCCGGCCGGTTGACCCTGCACGCCTGGTACTACGAGATCGACACCGGTGCGGTGAGCGTCCACCGGCCGGAGGGGAACGGCGAGTTCGCCGCGCTGTGAGCACATCCCCCGCCCACGCGCGTACTCCCGACCACCCCCTCCGCCCCGTCGGCGGACCGCACCGCTAGGAAGCCACCCTCATGCTCAACCTCAACGCGCTGAAGAGTCCCTCCGCGCTCCGCCGCGAGGTCCTGGCCTCGCTCGTCGTCTTCCTCGTCGCCGTGCCGCTGTGCGTCGGCGTCGCCGTCGCCTCCGGGGTCCCGGCCGAGCTGGGCCTGGTCACCGGCATCGTCGGCGGACTGGTCGTCGGCATGCTGCCGGGCAGCTCACTCCAGGTCAGCGGCCCGGCCGCCGGGCTGACCGTACTGGTCTACGAGGCCGTCCAGGAGTTCGGCCTGGCCGCCCTCGGCGCCATCGTGCTGATCTCCGGACTGCTCCAGCTCGCCCTCGGAGCCCTCGGCTTCGGCCGCTGGTTCCGGGCCATCTCGGTCGCCGTGGTGCAGGGCATGCTCGCCGGGATCGGACTGGTGCTCATCCTCGGCCAGGTCTACGCCATGGCCGACACCGCCCAGCCGTCCGGCGGCCTCGGCAAGATCGCCGGACTGCCCGAGCTCGCGGGCACGGTCCTGTCCGGCGGCACCCCGCTGACCGCCTTCCTGGTGGGCGCCGGCACCGTCACCGTCCTGGTGGTGTGGCCCCGGCTGCCGGCCCGGGTGCGGATCGTGCCCGGCCCGCTGGTGGCGGTCGCCCTCGCCACCGCCGCCACCGCCGCCCTCGGCCTGCCGCTGGCCAAGGTGGAGGTGCAGGGGCTGCTGGAGTCCGTCCAGCCGCCCGGACTGGACGACTTCACCGGGCTCGGCACCGCCGCCGCGATCGGCACCGTGCTCGCCTTCACCCTGATCGCCTCCGCCGAGAGCCTGTTCAGCGCGGCCGCGGTGGACCGGATGCACGACGGACCGCGCACCGACTACGACAAGGAGCTGATGGCCCAGGGCGTCGGCAACACCCTGTGCGGGGCGCTCGGCGCGCTGCCCATGACCGCCGTCATCGTGCGCAGCGCCGCCAACGTCCAGGCCGGCGCCCGCACCTCGCTCTCCCGGGTCCTGCACGGCGTCTGGCTGCTGCTCTTCGCCGCCCTGCTGCCCGCCGCCATCGGCGTCATCCCGCTCGCCGCGCTGGCCGGCGTCCTGGTGCACGCCGGCTGCAAGCTGATCCCGGTCCGGGAGCTGGCCGGGCTCTGGCACCGGCACCGCGGTGAGGCCGTGATCCTCGCCGTCACCGCGGTGGCCGTGGTCACCACCAACCTCTTCGAGGGCGTGGTGCTCGGTCTGCTCCTCGCGGTCTGCAAGACCGCCTGGGAGACCTCCCACGTCCATCTGGAGGTCACCGAACTCACCGGCGGCCGGCTCATCGTGGCCATCGGCGGCAACGCCACCTTCCTGCGGCTGCCGAAGATCCTGGAGGAACTGGAGGCCCTGCCCAAGGACCGGCCCATCGAGCTGGACCTCACCGGGCTGCGCCACCTGGACCACGCCTGCCGGACCGCCCTGGAGAACTGGGCGCTGCGCCACCACGGCGCGGGGGCCGGGCCGGTCCCGATGACGCAGCCCGGGCCGGTGGACGTGGACCTCCCGGCCCAGCCGGGCGAGGCCCGCTCGCCCTCTCAGCCGCCGTCGGTGCCGAGCACGTAGTCGACCACGGACGACGGCGTCAGCGCGTCATGCCGGACCAGCGCCACGCCGTCGCCCCGGTGGGCGTCCCCCGCCCCCGCGACCCGACCGGTCGCGGGGGCGGTGCCGTGCTCCGGGACTGCGGCGGCCGCGACCCCCGCGCCCATCCCCAGCAGTACGCCGGCGGCCGCGGCCAGTGCCGCGGTGGTGGTGGTACGAAGCCTCATGGATCGCCCTTCCGTTCGGTGCGAAGCGCCTCGCGCGCGCCCCTCGGCGCCGCGCGCCCGCGCCGCCGTCGGTCGACGGCACGCCGTTGACCAACGACCGCGGTGCGCTCAGGTGTCGGTCACCGGCGGGGGAAACCATCGGACCTCCGGGGAAACGCCCCCGTTGACCCGGGAAACCCCGGATCCCGAGCGGTTGACCGCCACGCCCAGGAGAGGTTTTATGGGCATAAAGGGCAGATAAGGGTCTTCCGACAGGAGGCGGCCCGTCATGACCACCCATCCGAGCATCGAGCAGCACCCCGATCTTGCCGAGATGCGTTCCCGGTTCGAACGGGCCACCAGTACCCCCCGCAGCCAGGCGGTCGAGACCCTCGGCCTGCTGACCGGCGTCTACCTGGCCGCCTCGCCATGGATCGCCGGGTTCAGCGGCCTCACCACGCTCGCCGTCTGCAACCTCATCACCGGCGTCGCCTACGCCCTCTGCATGGGCGGGTTCGGCTCCGCGTACGAGCGCACCCACGCCATGGCCTGGGCGGCCTGCGCCATCGGCGCGTGGACCATCGTCTCCCCGTGGGTGGTCGCCGGGAACGTCGACACCACCCGCACCGTGGTCAACAACATCATCGTCGGCGCCGTGGCCCTGGTGCTGGGCCTTGCCATGGCCGCGGCCGCGGGGCGCGGGAGCGGCTCCCGGACGCGCGGCGCACCCGGCCCGGTCAGGGACCGCTGACCCGTACCGCGCAGCCGTTTCGCACCTCCCCGCCGGGCCCCGGCGCACCCCGAGCGCGCCGGGGCTCCGCGCGCCCGGGACGGGCCGCGCCGCCCTTTCGGTGGCGGCCGGGGTCCGCGCTGTCCGACGGGCCTCCTACTATGTCCGGCCATGAGCATGAGTGAGGCCGGCAGACCCCTGGTCGACGGGCGCTTCCGACTGGTGTCCCCCCTCGGCAGCGGCGGCATGGGCACCGTCTGGCGGGCCCGCGACACCGCCCTCGACCGCGAGGTCGCCCTCAAGGAGGTCCGCCCGCCGGACCCCGCGGCGGAGGCGGCCCGGCCCGGACTCACCGCCCAGTTCCGCGCCCGCGCGATCCGCGAGGCCAGGGCGCTGGCCCGGCTCTCCAACCCGCATGTGGTCACCATCCACCACATCGTGGAACCACCGGACGGCTCGCCGCCGTGGATCGTGATGGAACTGGTCGCCGGCCACTCGGTGTACGACCGGCTGGCCACCGGCCCGATGCCGGTGCCCGAGGTGATCCGGCTCGGCCGCGAGGTGCTCTCCGCACTCGCCGCCGCGCACTCCGCCGGCATCCAGCACCGGGACGTCAAGCCCGCCAACGTACTGCTCCGGCCGGACGGGCGCGCGGTGCTCACCGACTTCGGCATCGCGGTCCTGGACGAGTCGACCTCCCGGCTCACCTCCACCGGCGACCTGATCGGCTCACCCGAGTTCATCGCCCCGGAACGGGTGCGCGGCGAGGAGGGCAACCCCGCCTCCGACCTGTGGTCGCTCGGCATGCTGCTGTACGTGGCGGCCGAGGGCCACCACCCGCTGCGCCGGGCCACCAGCCTCGCCACCGTGGTCGCCGTCCTGGACGACCCGATCCCCCCGCCGGTCCGCTCCGGCGCCCTCGCCCCGGTGCTGACCCGGCTGCTGGTCCGCGACCCGGCCGCCCGCCCGGACGCCGCCGCACTGGACCGGCTGCTGGCCGAGGCGGCGCTCCGGGAAACGGGCGGCGACCCCGGCACCGTACCGCTCACCTCCGGCACCCCACCCCGCCCTCAGGACGGCATGCCGGGCCACGGCGCTCCACCCCGCCCCCAGGACACCCCGGGCCACACCACCTCGCCCGCCTACACCCACCCCGCGTACACCCCGCCGCCCGGTGGCGGCTGGACGCCGGGCGGGGACCCGGCCGCCGCCACACCCCCGCACGGGGTGTTCGGCCCGCCTCCGGCCGACCGGACCGCCCGCCCGCGCCGCCGGGCCCCGCTCTGGGCCGGGCTCGGCCTCCTCGCCGGGGCCGCCGTCCTGGCGGGCGTCTACCTGCTCCCGCCGGACGGAACCGGCGACCGCCCCACCGGGGGCGGGAAGACCACGGCCACCGGCTCGGCGGACCGGGGAGCACGCGACGGCGGCGGCCAGGCGGACCCCACCGGCACCGGTCGAACGCGCCCGGCGGGCGAACCGAGCACCGCCGGGAGCCCGGCCGGGCGCGGCACCGCCGACACCGAGGGCAGCCTGCTCACCCCGGCCGGCATCCGGGCGGTGCTGAAGGCGTTCGGCCAGGCCAGCGGCAGCGACCAGCTCATCGGCGTGACCGTCTACCCGGAGTACGCCCTCGCCAGGATCCCCACCAAGGCCGGGGCCCGCACCTACGACAACTACGAGTTCCGCGACGGCACCGCCCGGCGGATCGGCCCGGGCGGAACGGCCACCGCGAGCGGCGCGTCCGGGCCGTCCTTCGACCCCGGGGAGCTCGCCTGGGACCGCCTCCCGGCCCTGCTGGAGCGCGCGGAGCGCGACCTGGCCGTCGACGACCCGAACACGCGCTATGTGATCGTCGATCGCTGGACCTTCAACGACGACCAGCCGAGCCTGCGGGTGTATCTGTCCAACGCCTACGGGTCCGCCGGCTACCTCCTCGCGGACAGCGCCGGAAAGGTGCTGAAGACCTTCCCGGCGACCTGACCGCCCGCCCCCGCGGCACCGCCGCACGGGAGGCGACACGAAGACGTCACACGGCGGGGGTGTGCCGCCTCCGGCCGCGGGGGAGGGGCGTGATCATGACCCAGGAGACGCAGGCACCCGCCCCGCCCCGCCGCCCGGTCCGGCAGCTGCTCGCCGCCTCGGTCGGCAACGCCGTCGAGTGGTACGACTGGTACGCGTACACCTTCCTCGCCACCTACATCGCCGCCCAGGTCTTCCCCGAGAGCGCGGACGACTCCCTGGTGCCGCTGCTCTCCACGTTCGCGGTCTTCGCCGTGGGCTTCTTCATGCGGCCGGTCGGCGGGCTGCTGATGGGGGCCGTCGCCGACCGGCACGGCCGGCGCGCGGCGCTGACCACCACCATCCTGCTCATGGGCGGCAGCAGCCTACTGGTCGGCCTCACCCCGTCCTACGCCTCGGCCGGACTGGCCGCGCCGGTGGTGCTGGTGACCGCCCGCCTCCTCCAGGGGCTCTCCGTGGGCGGTGAGTTCGCCGCCTCCACCACCTTCCTGGTCGAGTCGGCCGGGCCCGGCAGGCGCGGGCTGTTCTCCAGCTTCCAGTACGTCTCCACCACCCTCGGCCAGCTCGCCGCCTCCGGGCTCGCCGCCGTCCTGGTCAGCACCCTCGGCGACGGGCCGATGGGGGAGTGGGGCTGGCGGGTCCCCTTCCTCCTCGGTGCCGTCCTCAGCCTCGTCGGCTTCTGGATCCGGCGGGGCGCGGAGGAGACCCTGCGCATGCCCGAGCACCCCGCCGCACCCCGCCCCGGGCTGTTCGACGCGCTGCGCCACCACCCCCGCGCCTCCCTGCTGATCTGCGGCATCACCGCCGGCGGCACCCTCGCGTACTACACCTGGACCTCCTACCTCCCCACCTACGCCGAGCTGTCCGGCGTCGACAAGGGCGACACCCTGTTCGCCTCCACCCTGGCGCTCGCCTTCTTCGCGGCGCTGCAACCGCTCGGCGGGCTGCTCTCCGACCGCTTCGGGCGCAAGCCGCCGCTGCTCTTCTTCGGCCTGGGCTTCACCCTGCTCGCGGTGGCGCTGCTGCGGGCGGTGGACTCCCTCACCTCCCTGCTGCTGGTCGCCTGCGCCGGGATGGTGCTGCTCACCGGCTTCACCTCGGTCTCGGCCGCCGTGAACGCGGAGATCTTCCCGGCCAGGGTGCGGGCGGCCGGGATCGGCTTCCCGTACTCCCTCACCGTCGCCCTCTTCGGCGGCACCGCCCCCTACCTCGGCACGCTCTTCCGGGAGCTCGACCGCCCCGGGCTGTTCGCCTGGTACGTCTCGGCGCTCTGCCTGCTGTCCTCGCTGGTCTACCTGCGGCTGCCGGAGACCGCGCACCGGGACCTGGACCGCTGAGCGGCGGGTACGCGCGTACGCGAGGAGGCCCCGCCGTCACGGACGGCGGGGCCCCGAGTGGTCCTCCGGATCAGCCCCGGCCGGCGTCGTGGCGCAGCGGGGTCAGCTGCTCGATGTCGTAGCGGGCCCGCAGCGCGGCGATCGCGGCGTGGTCGGGCTCCCCGCCGCCGTCCAGGATCTCCAGCAGCTCCTCGAAGTACCGCTCGTGGTCCGGCGGCGGGGAGGCCTGGAAGAACATCCGGGCCGGCTCGCCCGAGCGGTTGGCGAAGGCGTGCGGGCAGCCCGGCGGCACCACGATCACCGTGCCCGGCGTGGCCCGCACGGTGCGCCGGCCCGAGGAGGACTCCCAGTCCCGCCAGTCCTCCCGGGTGCGCACCCGGGGCTCGAAGGCGAGCACATCGAGCTCGCCCTCCAGCACGTAGAACAACTCCTCGCTGCGGGTGTGCACATGGGCGCCCACATCGAACCCGGGCGGCACCACCACCTCGAAGCTGGACGCCGCCCGCGAGTGCTCCCCGGTCACCTTGAAGGTCACCTCGTGCGCCGGGGCCCGCAGCGTACGGCCCTGCCCCCGCGGCACCAGCAGCCCGTCGGGGGTCTCGGCCAGCAGCGCGGCGGGCGCCTGCTGGTGCGCCATCACCAGGTCACCGGAAGGGCCTCGGGGCCGCGGATCAGCGCACCGCGCCGGAACGGGACCTCCTCGGGCGGCACCGCGAGCCGCAGCCCGGGGAAGCGGTCGCAGAACGCGTCCACCAGCAGCTCCGACTCCAGCCGGGCCAGCATCGCGCCCACGCAGTAGTGCGGCCCGTAGCCGAAGGCCACATGCGGGTTGGGGGAGCGGTCCAGGATCAGCGACTCCGGGTCGGCGAAGACCTCCGGGTCCCGGTTGGCCGACAGGTAGGAGACGTACACCGCCTCACCCTCGGCGATCACCGTGCCCGCCACCTCCACGTCCTGAAGCGCGATCCGGGACAGGCCCACCGCGCTGCGGTGCGGGATGTAGCGCAGCAGCTCGTCCACCGCCCGGGGCCGGGCCGCCGGCTCCGCCCGCAGCCGCTCCATCAGCTCCGGCCGGGTCAGCAGCAGGTAGAGCATGTTGCCGGCGTTGTTGGTGACCGCCTCACCGCCGATCTGGATCAGCAGCGACAGGCCCACCGCCTCCGAGGCGGTGATCTCGCCGTGGGCGATCGCCGTGCCGAGCAGCCCCAGCACGCTGTCCTCGTCGGCGTTGTCCTTCGGCTGAGCCAGCAGGTCGGCGAAGGAGGAGCACATGTCCTCCTTGGCCCGCTGGCTGCGCTCCACGCCCTGCGCGGAGGAGAGGATCAGATTGGTCCACTCGTGCATCTTGGGCCGGTCGGACGCGGGCACGCCCATCAGCTCGCAGACCACCGCCAGCGGGAACGGGCCGAGCAGCCGCTCGGTGAGGTCGGCCGGCGGGCCGTCCGCGAGGATCCCCGCGACCAGCTCGTCCAGCATCTCCCGGGCGCTGTCCCGCAGCCGCTCCACGCCCCGGGTGGTGAACGCCGGCGCCACCGAGCGGCGCAGCCGGGTGTGGTCCGGCGGGTCCTCGAAGCCGACCGCCCCGTCCACCGGGATGAAGTGCGGCGCCAGCCGGGTCACATCGTGGTCCGCCACCAGCTTGCGGCTGAACCGCGGGTCGTTGGTGACCGCCCGGACGTCGTCGTACCGGGTGACCAGCCAGGCCCAGCCGCCACCGTTGGGCAGCTTGATCCGGGTGAGCGGACCCTCCCGCATCAGCTCGGCCAGCACCGGGTCGAAGTCCGTCCCGTGCAGGTCGAGGGCCGGCCAGTTGCGCACCGGCGGCAGGCTCCGCCCGGTGACCGGGCACACCTCCGCCGGGGCCCGCTCCGGAGCGTCGGCCGTCGCGGTCGTCGTCGTCTCATCCCACACGGCTGGGTTCCTCCACCAGATCGGAGACGAGCTCGGAGGCGGTGTCCGGGACGCGCTCGGCGACCGTCCACCGGCCGAGCGACATCTCGGCGGTGATACCGGGGCCGAAGCCGGCCAGCAGGCCGCGCGCGGTGTCCTCGGCGCCGCCCTCGTCGAACATCCGCCGCAGCGCGTCCAGCACCACCGCGCTCGCGATGTTGCCGTACTCGGTCAGCGTCGCCCGGCTGAAGCGGAACGCCTCCGCCGGGACCTTCAGGTACTTGCTGAGGTCGTCCAGGATGCGCGGGCCGCCGGCGTGGATGATGTAGAAGTCCAGGTCGGTGGCGTCCCAGTCGTGCTGCCCGGCCAGCTCCATCAGCGCCGGCGCCAGCGGCTCCATGGTGCCCGGCACCCGCTTGTCCAGCTTGAAGTGGAAGCCGGTGGAGCGGACGTCGTAGGCGATCCAGTCCACCGTCTCGGGGACCAGGTAGGAGCCGTTGCGCTCCAGCGCCACCCCGGTGCCGCCCCGGCCGCGCATCACCGCGGCCGCGATCCCGTCGCCGAACAGGCCGTTCGACAGCAGGTTGCCGACACCGAGGTCGGTCGGCTGGTAGCACAGCGAGCAGAACTCGCAGGCGACGATCAGGGCGTTCGCCTCCGGGTAGGCGGTGCAGAAGTCGTGCGCCCGGTTGATCGCCGCTCCGCCGGCCGCGCAGCCCAGCTGGGCGATGGGGATCTGCCGCGTGTCGGAGCGGAAGTCCATGGTGTTGATCAGCCAGGCGGTGAGCGAGGGCATCATGAAGCCCGTGCAGGAGACATAGACGATCACGTCGATGTCCTGGGCGCGCAGCTCCGCGTCCTCCAGCGCCCGGTTGATCACCGCGGGCACCCGGGCCTTCGCCTCCTCCTCGTATATCCGGTTGCGGACCTCGAAGCCGTCGTGGCGCAGCGTCTCCTCGATGGGGCGCAGCAGATGGCGCTTCTGGACGCCGGTGTTCTCCATCAGCCGCAGGGCCAGCGGCAGCTGGGGATGGTCCGCGTGGATGGAGCGCGCCAGGTCGAGAGTCTCCTGCATGGTGATCACGTGCTCGGGGACGGACACCGCCGGTCTGCACAACGTGGCCATGAGTCAAGCCCTTTCGTCGCTTTCGTCCCCACAGCATCGCCAGCGGCCCGACAGCGGCGCGCGGCGAAGAAATCCGGCCGCGGTTGCGCCGCCAGGGTGAGCGGCCCGCGGACCGCCCCGGACCGGGGACGGCCGGGGCCCCCTCCCGGGCCCCGGCCGCCGCCCCTTCTCGCACGGGGGCCGCCCGCGCGAGACCGGCCGCCCCCATGTGCGGCCCGGCGCGCCGCGCAACAAAGCGCCACGCCGTGCGGGCGCCCATCTCACCCGTACGGAGGCGGCCACCCGCGCCCTACCGGCCGCACCCGCCGGCCCGCCGGGCCCGGGCCCCCGCTCACCCGGACGGCCGTACAGCGGATGCCCGCCTCCCGGGCACCGGCCGAGCATGAGCGAATGCCCCACCATCTGCGCATCCTCCGCGGCGCCCCCACCCCCACCGAGCTGGCCGCCCTCACCGCCGTCCTCACCGCGCTGGCCGCCGCCCCGGCCGGCGAGCCCCCCGCCGCCCCGCCCCCCGGCCGCCGGCGGGCACACTGGGACCGGGGCTGGCGCGCCCACGCGCCCTCCGGCTCCTGGCGGTCCCACCTCACCGGGCACCGCCCCCACGACCACCACCGCTGACAGGGACACCGCACGTGCGACTGCTGCTCACCTCCGACACCCATCTGCCCCGGCGCGCGCGGGAGCTCCCCGCGCCCCTGCTGGCGGCCGTCGAGGAGGCCGACGCGGTGGTGCACGCGGGCGACTGGACCGACACCGCCACCCTCGACCTGCTGACCGCCCGCTCCCGGCGGCTGATCGCCGTGTACGGCAACAACGACGGGCCCGAACTGCGCGCCCGGCTGCCCGA
This sequence comes from Streptomyces lichenis, assembly GCF_023218175.1. GTDB lineage: Bacteria > Actinomycetota > Actinomycetes > Streptomycetales > Streptomycetaceae > Streptomyces > Streptomyces lichenis. Next base: position 217,647 of record NZ_JALPTH010000007.1, read on the forward strand.
GGTGGCCCGCGCCGAGCTGGAGGGACTGCGCGTCGGCGTCGTCCACGAGACCGGCGGCGCCCAGGGGCGCGAGCGCCGCTGCGAGGACCGGTTTCCCGACCTGGACCTACTCATCTTCGGCCACAGCCACATCCCCTGGGACACCACCGCGCCCGGCGGGCTGCGCCTGCTCAACCCGGGCTCCCCCACGGACCGCCGCCGCCAGCCGCACTGCACGTACATGACCGCCGAACTCCACGGCGGCCGCCTCGCCGAGGTCACCCTGCACCGGCTCCCGCCCCGCCGCTGATCCACCCGGCCGCCCGGCGCACACCCGGCGGGAAATGGCCGAAAAGCGCGCGGGGTTGTGCGAGATATCGCCAACTCCTGTACCGGCGCGATCTGTTCTTCCTAGCATGAGCCTCTCGTACGACCGTCAGGACCGCCGGTCGCAGCCGCCGGGTGCGGCCCGGGCGGGCGGCGGCCTGCGGCGAACCGGCACCCGACGCGGATGAGGCGAGGATGGCAGCACGCGAGTTGTGGAGTCCTGAGGCCATCGACACCGATGTCCCCAGCGTGGCACGTATGTACGACTTCTTCCTGGGGGGCAGCGACAACTACGAGTCCGACCGCGCCGCCTGCGCGCAGCTGCTGGAGCAGGTGCCCAGCACCATGACGCTGGCGGTCAACAACCGCCACTTCCTGCGCCGGGTGGTGCGGGTGCTGGCCCAGGAGTACGGCATCCGCCAGTTCATCGACCACGGATCCGGGCTGCCCACCCAGGACAACGTCCACCAGGTCGCCCAGGCCGTGGACCCCGAGGCCGCCGTCGTCTACGTCGACAACGACCCGATCGTGCTCGCCCACGGCCGGGCCCTGCTGGACGAGAACGAGCGGACCACCGTCATCCAGGCCGACATGCGGGACACCGACGGCATCTTCAGCCATGAGGAGACCCGCCGGCTGATCGACTTCGACCAGCCGGTCGCCGCGCTGTTCGTCTCGGTGCTGCACTGCATCCCGGACGAGGACGACCCGGCCGCGCTGGTCCGCGACGTGGCCCGCCGACTGGTGCCCGGCAGCTTCCTGGTGGTGTGCCAACTGGTCAGCGACCGGCCGGAGATCAGGAAGTTCGTCACCGACTTCATGGCGGAGGCGACCGGCGGCCACTGGGGCCGGGTCCGCGAGGAGCACGAGCTCGCCGGCTTCCTGGAGGGCGTGGACGGCCTGAGCATCCTGGACCCCGGGCTGGTCGAGGTGTCCACCTGGCGCGCCGACAACGATCTGGCGCCCGTCCAGCAGACCGACGAGTGGGTGGAGTGGGGCGGGGTCGCCCGGCTCGGCTGACACCCGGTCTCAGGCAACAGCAACGGCAAGGGCCGGGCCGCCCCTCGCGGGGGTGGCCCGGCCCGTGCCGTGCGAGTGGCTCAGTACGCCGCGATCCGCTCGCGCACCAGGGCCAGCGTCTCCTTCGGGGTCAGCGCGCAGGCGCCCAGCCGGTCCATCATGTCCCGGTACTGCTCGACCATGTGCGGCTTCTGGCTGAAGGTGCTGTCCGTCAGATGCTCGATGTAGACGGCGTCCTTCAGATCGGTGAGCGCGAACCGCAGATAGGTCACGCCCGTGCCCACCCCGACCGCCGCCGTCACATCCAGCGGGGCGATCTGCACCGTCACATGGGAACGCGCCATCATGGCGGCCAGGAACTCCAGCTGCTCCCGCATCACCAGCGGCCCGCCCACCCTGCGCAGCAGCACCGACTCGTCGAGCACCGCCCACAGCCGGGGCGCGTCCGGCTGGTCGAGCTGGCGCTGCCGCTCATGGCGCAGATCCATCCGGCGGCGCACCTCGTGCGGCATCAGCCGTGCCGGCCCGGACTCGATCACCGCGCGGGCGTACGCCGGCGTCTGCAGCAACCCCGGCATGTAGAACGGCTCGTACGCCCGGATGATGGCGGCCGCGCCCTCCAGCGCCACCAGCGGGGCGAGGAACTCCGGCAGGACGTCGTGGTAGGTGCTCCACCAGTCCTGCCGCCGGGACTGCGCCGCCAGCCGCAGGAACTCCTCGACCGCCTGCTCGTCATGGACCCCGTACAGCCGCAGCAGCGCCTGGGCGTCCACGGCCTTGCAGCCGTGCCGTCCCAGCTCCATCCGGCTGGTCTTGGAGCGGGAGAAGCCGAGCCGGGAGTCCACGGCCGCCGGGTCGAGCCCGGCCCGCAGCCGCAGCTCGCGGAGTTTGGCGCCCAGGATCAGCTTGAGGGCCGTCGGATTGTGCTCGACGGACCCCAAAGGTCTCACGAACAGCGGTGGATGCGGTTCCGTCGACGTCATCGGGGGCGCTCCTGCTCACGGGGAAGGACGTACGACGGTACCCAGAGTGCGCCCGCGCGGCCAGACGGTGCCGCTCCCGCCCGGCGCGATCCGGTCGGAATGCGCCTGCGGGCAGGGCCCGTTGGGCACGCGGGCGGTGGGGCGGCGCCGGGCCCCGGCCCGCGGGGATTCCTCCCCGCGGGCCGGGGCCCGACCGGGTACCGGCCGGAAGGCCGATCGGCTTCCGGCCGGATCCCCGCCGGGAACCCGGCCGGCTGGCCACCGGCCTGCGACCGGATCCCGACCTGGTCTCAGCCGAGCACCGAGTCGAAGTCGCCATCCCGGGCGCCCGCCAGGAAGGCGGCGATCTCGGCCCGGGTGTAGACCAGCGCGGGACCCTGCGGATCCCGGGAGTTGCGGACGGCCACACTGCCGTCGGCCAGCGGGGACAGCTCGACGCAGTTCCCGGTGGGGTTGCTGTGACTGCTCTTGATCCAGTGCGCCGAGGTCAGTTCCCCGGCCGGAATGCCGTTGGCCGGTGCCGCAACGGCCGGTGTCCCGTGAAGCCCGTGCTCGCCCATGGTCCCTCCAATGGTGTCCGCCGCGCCTGTCCGGACGGACCGACGACGGCCTGAATGCAATCCCGGACGCAATTGCGTTTTACCGGTGGACCCGACGATACTCGTTCCCGGTCGGATGTCGCAGCACCCAACTCCCAAGCCCTCAGGGGGACATGTCCAGTGACGGTTCACATGACGGCCTTACGGACCAGCGTCGGCGGTGGAGGGCGGACGACCGTCCCGGCCCTCGCGGACCCGGCGGGCGAACCCTCCGGCGGACTGCCGGACGACGCGGACCTCGGCTCCTTCGCCGCCTGCGCGCTGGAGGGCTGCCCGCGCAGCCCCGCCCGGGCGCGCCGGTTCACCGAGGCGACCCTGCGCGGCTGGTCGCTGCCCTCGGTCGGCCCGGACATGGCGCTGATCGTCAGCGAACTGGTCACCAACGCCGTACGGCACGGACTGGGCCACCCGGCGGGCGAACCGGCCGAGTACCCGGTCTGGCTGGGCCTGTTCCGTTATCCGGAGGCGGTGGTGTGCGCCGTCACCGACCCGAGCCCCGAGGCACCCCGCCCGCGCCGGGCCGGTGTCTCGGAGACCGGCGGCCGGGGCCTCGCCCTGGTCGGCGCGGTCAGCGACGACTGGTCCTGGGAGATCTCCCCGGTGCGGGGCAAGACCGTCTGGGCCAGCCTGTCGGTGCCCGGTCGGGCCGTACGCGCGGTCTTCTGACCCGAACGCGTCCCGCCTCCTCGGGGGAGGCGGGACGCGGCCCGGCCGGCAGGAGCGGGGTCGGGGAAAGCGGCCGGCCGGCCCGCGGAGGCGCGTACGCCCCACGGACCGGCCGGATCGCGACGGCGGTCGTCTCCGCGACCGCCCCCGCTCAGTCCTCGACCGACGCGGCGAGGTTCTCGGAGATGACGTTCTCCAGCAGGTGCGACAGCGCGCTGTCGCCCTTGACGGCGGTGGAGTTCTCGGTGCAGGTCTGGTTCTGGGTGTCGTTGACCAGGTCCTGAATGCCGACGTTCACCAGACCCACGACGTTCTGGATGTCGGCCTGGGCCGGCACACCGAGGCAGAGCTTGTTCAGCGAGCCCTGGACCAGACCGATCTGCGGGCTCATGTATCCACCGGTGACGGTGTTGCCGTAGCTCTGCGTGGAGAAGTTGCCGTTCTGGGTGCTGATCTCGCCATCACCCACGGCCGCGGCCATCGGGGCACCGGCGGCCAGGGCGGCGGCGGCGACACCGGCGGTGGCCAGAACCTTCTTGATCATGCTGCTTCCTTATCGTCGGTAGACCCGGAGCGTTCGGGTTCGCTTGCGTAACCGCGCTGCCCCGATCACGTAACGGTCCGGCGCCCGGCTGCCCGGGACTTCACCCGTTTGCCGCAACGGGCGGGGCCCGCCGGCCACCGGAAGCGCCCCGGCCAGGCATACGGGGCGGGGGAGGCGGTCACACATGGGGGCATGGACTCATCCGCAGACGCCGCCCCGGACGACCCCACCCCGGAGGAGGACCGGCAGACCGTCGAACGGCTCGTGCCGCTCTGGCTCGACGAGGCCGCCCGGCACGATCCGGCGGCCGCCGCCGACGCGCGCCGCCAGTGGGAGCGGCGCTCGCTCTCCGCCGAGGCCGCCCGAGAACTGGCCGACTGGGCGACCGCCCGGGTCACCGACACCGCCTTCAACGAGGACGAGGGGCCCTGGCGCGAGGGGCCCGCGCGGATCGGCGTGTCCGACAAGGCCGCCGTGCACCGGTGGCTGGCCGCCCGCGGGCGCGACGTCTGAGGCGCCGCCCCCGCAGCCGCGGCCCGGTGCCGGACGCCGGTGACCCATCGTCTAGAGTGCGGTGCCGGTCGACGGCGCACCGGCGAGGGGGAGCGGGATATGAGCGCGCAACTGCGTGATGTGGCGGAGGACTTGGCGAAGGTCCTGTGGCGGGAGCACACCGTGTACCGGGAGCGCTCCGGGGGTGTGGTGATACGCGGCGAGCATGTGCGGCGCTGGATCAGCCTGGCGCCCACCGGAGGACGGGACGAGCTCCGGCTGCGCGCCGGGCGCATCCTGGCCGGCGGCACCACCGCCCCGGCCCGCTCCGAGGTGCTGATGCCCCGGTCCGCCTCTTCCGCCGAACTGGCCGCCGCCTGCCGCCGGTTGCTCGCCGAGACGGCCTCCGACCCCGGCCCGGCCACCCGCGCCGGACGGCCGGCGGCAGCGTCCGCCGGATCCCGCCGCCGCACCCGGCGGGAGCGTCGCCCCACCGCCCGCAGGTCCCGGCACACCGGCCTGAGCGCCGCGGTGGTGGTGCTCTGCGTCGCCGGGGTGGTGGCCTACGCGGTGTGGGGCGCCGCCGCCCCGTACTGAGCCGCCCGCAGCGGAGCCCGGCCGGCGAGCCATGGCGGCGGCCCGGCCGGCCGTGCTCCACTGGACGCAGGACGTGCCCGCCCCGGGGCGGGCACGGGCGAGGAGCGGGCCGATGGGTGCCATACGCGGACGCGGACGGGCCGGCACGGCGGCGGCCGGGGTGCTGTGCGCCGTACTCGCCGCGGGACTGACCGGATGCCCGGCCCCCGCCCCGGACCGCACCGCTCCCAGCGCCCCGGCCCGCGGGGTGTCACCGCTCACCGGGCTGCCCGCGCGCGAGGCCGCGCCGGTCCTGGCCGTCAAGATCGACAACGTCGGGCCGGCCCGGCCGCACACCGGGCTGGGCGCGGCCGACCTGGTCTACGCCGAGCAGGTCGAGGCCGGGCAGAGCCGGCTGCTCGCGGTGTTCTCCTCCCGGCTCCCGCCGCGGGTCGGCCCGGTGCGCAGCGCCCGGGAGGCCGACCTGGAGCTGCTGCGCCAGTTCGGCCGGCCGGCGCTCGCCTACTCCGGGGCGCAGAGCGCGCTGATCCCGCTGATCAAGGCCGCGCCGCTGTACCCGCTGCCGCCGGAGGCCGCCCCGGCCGCCTATCGGCGCGAACCGTCCCGGCCCGCGCCGCACAACCTCTATCTGCGGCCCCGGGCGGCCCTGGACGCCGCCCCGCGCGCCGAGCGGGCGCGGGACATCGGCTTCCGCTTCGGTGCGGCGCCGCCCGGCGGGAAGCGGGTCACCGAGCACACCGTCCGCTTCCCGGCCGCCCGGTTCACCTTCACCTGGTCGCCCGGCGAGCGCCGCTGGCGGGTGGCGATGGACGGCCGCCCCGCCCGTACCACCGACGGCGGGCCGCTGACCGCGGCGACCGTCGTGGTGCAGGACACCGAGGTACGCCCCTCCCGCTTCCACGACCGCTGGGGCAGCGTCTCCCCGTACACCGAGACCACCGGCTCCGGTACGGCGCTGGTGCTGCGCGACGGCCGGAGCCACGAGGCCCGGTGGAGCCGCCCCGGGGCGGGCGGCGGCACCACCTTCACCACCCCGGAGGGGCGGCCGCTGTCCTTCGCCCCCGGGCCGGTGTGGATCGTGCTCGCCGCGCGATGAGCCGGGGGCCGGGGGCGCTCGCGGTCAGGCCGCGGTGCTCAGCCGGGCGAGCTGCTCCTCGCTCAGGGTGAGGAAAGGCGCCTGCGCGGAGTCGCGTACGCTCTCGGCCCGGCGCGCCCCGGGAATCGGGATCACACACGGCGACAGCGCCAGCATCCAGGCCAGGCAGACCCGCTGCGGGCTCGCCCCGACCTCCTCGGCCACCTCGTGGAACGCCCGGTGCTCCGAACCCAGCGCGGACGCCCCGCCGATGCCGCCCAGCGGGCTCCACGGCAGGAAGGCCAGGCCCAGCTCCTCGCACAGCTCCAGCTCGGGCAGGCTGGAGCGGAACGCGGGGGAGAACTGGTTCTGCACCGCCACCAGCCGCTCGCCCAGGATGTCCCGGGCCAGCCGGATCTGCTCCGGGTCGGCGTTGGAGATCCCGGCGCCGCGGATCTTCCCCGCGTCGTACAGCTCCTTCAGCGCGCCGAGGGTCTCCTCGTACGGCACCTCGGGGTCCGGCCGGTGGTGCTGGTACAGCCCGATCGCCTCCACGCCCAGCCGGCGCAGCGACCCCTCCACCGCCTCGCGGAGATAGCCGGCCGAGCCGTCCAGGGCCCAGGTGCCGTCCGGGCGGGTGTGGCCGCCCTTGGTGGCGACCAGCACCGAGGAGGTGTCCCCGCCGTACTCCCGCAGCGCCCGGGCGATCAGGAGCTCGTTGTGGCCGGGGTCGGAGGTGTCGAGGTGGTAGGCGTCGGCGGTGTCGATCAGGGTGACGCCCGCGTCGAGCGCCGCGTGCACCGTGGCGACGGCCTGCCGCTCGTCGGGCCGGCCCTCCACGGAGAGCGGCATGGCGCCCAGTCCGACGGCGCCGATCCGGTCCTCTCCGATGCGGCGGGTGGGCAGGGCGGAGTGTGGGGATGTCTGAGTCACCGCTCCAGCCTCGGTGCCGGGCGCGGTCCTGTCCAACACGGAACGCTGATGGCGGCCATCGCCCGTGGCGATCGCCGCCCGCGGTGATCAGCGGCGGTGACCACTTCGCCGCCGGGCCGGGCGGTTCAGGCCGGGCCGTCGTCGCGGGCCGCGTCCAGCCGGGCGAGCAGCGCCCGGACCGCCGCGGACGCCCGCACCCCGTCCGGGCGGGCCACCGAGACCTCCCAGCAGGTGTCCCGGTCCAGCTCCCGCCGGACCAGCCCGCGCGCCTGGTCCTTGGCCGCCACGGACCGCGGCACCAGCGCCACCGCGTGCCCGCCGGCCACCACCTCCAGCAGCTTGTGCACATCGTCCAGCTGCATCGCGACGGTCCGCACCACCCCGGCCGCGGCGAACACCGCGTCCGCCGCCGCGCGCGCACCCCACTGCGGATGCAGGTCCACGAACGGCTCGCCCGCCAGCAGCGCCGGCGGCAGCGGCCGCGTACCGTCCGCCAGCCGGTGGCCCGGCGCGCACAGCAGCACCATCCGCTCCCGGGCCAGCGGCCGCAGCCGCACCCCCGCCGCGTCCCCGGGCCCGGCGGTGAACGCCACATCGAGCCGGCCCCGCCGCAGCCGCTCCAGCAGCACCGCCGAACCGGCCTGCTCCACCCGCACCTCCACCGAGGGGTGGCGCGCCCCGAAGGCGACCAGCAGGCCGAACGGGTCCGCCGCGCCCATGCACTGCTCGGTGCCCACCCGCAGGGTGCCGACCACCGCGTCCCGCACCGCCGCGACCGCCTCCCGGGCCGCCGCCGCGCCGGCCAGGGTGCGCCGCGCCTCCACCAGCAGCGCCCCGCCCGCGTCGGTCAGCCGCACCCCGCGCGCGGTGCGGCGGAAGAGCTCGGCGCCCAGGTCGCGTTCCAGCGCCCGCAGCGATGCCGAGAGCCCGGACTGCGCCAGACGCAGCCGGGCGGCGGCCCGGGTGACGTTTCCCTCCTCGGCGACCGCCACGAAATGTTCCAGATGCCGCAGCTCCACGCCCCCGAGTCTAAGGAAACGCCCGCCGGGCCCGGGAAACGCCCAACGCCCCGAGGAGACGACGCCCGCCGGGCCCGGGAAACGCCCACCGGGCCTGGGAAACCCCCACCGGGTCCTGGGAAACCCTTACCGGGCCTGGGAAACACCCCGCCCGGCCCGGGCAACGCACGCGAGATCATGGGCAACGGCCCACCGGACCCGGAGCCCGGGGACCACCTCCCGGTCCCGCGATCCACCTCGCGGGCACGATCCGGCCGTCCCGCCCCGGGGAAACCGCCGAACCCCGCCCCCCGGTCCGCGCGCGGCGCTACCGTGCGGGCATGGACGACGGCATGGACGACGGTGTGCTCCCCGGGGACGGGCAGGACTGGCCCCTCCCGCCCGCCTGGATGTGGGGGTGCGAGGACTGCTTCCGGCTCTACCGCGAGATGAAGCACCCGGCCGCGCGGGACCCGCTGCCCGGGGCCGCCGTACCGGCCGAGGGCGAGGCGCAGCTCCGCCTCGCCCGGCACATCGCCGCCGAGCACCGCGCCGAGCTCCCGGGGTACGCCGCCACCTGCCGGGTGTGCGTGGACCACCAGGCCCGTACCGCCCGCGACCGCGCCATGGGCCGCTCCACGCTCACCACCGAGCAGCTGGCCCGCGAGCACCGGGCGCGCCACGCCTTCGTCCCGGACAGCACCGTCCACCTCCCCTGACATGACCGGACCGCAGCCCTCCCCGCGCGAGGAGGCCATCCCGGTGCTGCACGTCCGCGACGCCGCCACCGCCGCCGCCTGGTACGCCCGGCTCGGCTTCGTACGGCAGTGGCAGCACCGTTTCGAGCCGGGTTTCCCGGTCTTCGCCGAAGTCGCCCGCGGGCCCGTCCGGTTGTTCCTCTCCGAGCACCTGGGCGACGCCCGCCCCGACACCCTGGTCTATCTGCGGGTACGCGATGTGGACGCCGTCGCCGCGGAGTTCGGTGCCGAGCCGGTGGACGCGCCCTGGGCGCGGGAGGTCGAGCTGCGCGATCCGGACGGCAACCGGCTGCGCGTCGGCACCCCGCACCCGGAGGCGTGACCCCGCGGCCCGGGGCTGGTGAGCGCGGCCGGCTCCCGAGTGGTCCGCCGCCCACCCCGGGCGTACCGTCGAACGGTGGCCTCCGCCACCGACACCACGGCGCCACCGACGCCGCGGAGGCCGGTCCGCCGCCCGGTGCGACGGGCCACCGCCGTCCCCCAGGCCTCGGGATCCCCGCCATGACCACACCCGCGCCGGCCCCCGCCCCGCACACCAAGGCCTCGCGGCGGCCGGCCGGCAGCGGCATCGCGCTGCTGGTCATCGCCGCCTGCCAGCTGATGGTGGTCCTCGACATCACCATCGTGAACATCGCCCTGCCGCACATCCAGCGGTCGCTGGACTTCTCCACCGCTAACCTGTCCTGGGTGGTCAACGCCTACACCCTCACCTTCGGCGGGCTGCTGCTGCTCGGCGGCCGGGCCGGAGACATCCTGGGCCGCCGGCGGGTGTTCACGGCCGGTGTGCTGCTCTTCGTCCTCGCCTCCCTGCTCGGCGGCCTGGCGCAGGACTCGGCACAACTGCTGGCCGCCCGCGCCCTCCAGGGCGTCGGCGGCGCCATCGCCTCACCCACCGCGCTGGCCCTGGTCAGCACCACCTTTCCGGAGGGGCCCGAACGCAACCGCGCCTTCGGGGTGTTCGCCGCGGTGTCGGCCGGCGGCGGCGCGATCGGGCTGCTGGCCGGCGGGATGCTCGTCGAATGGCTCGACTGGCGCTGGGTGTTCTTCGTCAACGTGCCCATCGGGCTGCTCGTCGTCTTCCTCACCCCGCGCTACATCCGGGAGTCCGAGCGCCATCCGGGCAACTTCGACCTGGCCGGCGCGCTGACCGCCACCGGCGGCATGGTGCTGCTGGTCTACGGCTTCATCCGCGCCTCCCAGCACGGGTGGGGCGACTGGCTCACCGTGCTGTCCTTCGTGGCCGCGGTGGTGCTGCTCGGCGTCTTCGTGCTGATCGAACGCCGGTCCCGGCAGCCGATCACCCCGCTGCACATGTTCGCCGACCGCAACCGGGCGGGCACCTACGGCATGATGCTCAGCCTGGCCGCCGCCATGTTCGGCATGTTCTTCTTCCTCACCCTCTTCGTCCAGGACGTCATGGGCTTCACCCCGCTCGCCGCCGGGCTGGCGTTCCTGCCGGTCAGCGCTGTCATCGCGGTCGGCGCCGGCCTGGCGTCCCGGCTGCTGCCGCGCTTCGGGCCCAAACCGTTCATGATCACCGGCGCTCTGCTCGCGGCCGCGGGCCTCGCCTGGCTGACCCTGGTCGACGTGGACTCCACCTATGCCGGCAGCATCCTCGGCCCGATGCTGGTCTTCGGCTTCGGGATGGGCCTGCAGTTCGTCTCGCTGACCCTGATGGCGCTGTCCGACGTCGCCGTCCGGGAGTCCGGCGCCGCCTCCGGGCTGCTCAACGCCACCCAGCAGGTCGGCGGCTCGCTGGGGCTGTCCATCCTGGTCACCGTCTTCGGCACCGCCTCCGCCGACGAGGCCGCCCGGCAGATCCGGCAGTTCCTCACCGAGGCCACCCCCGCCGAACAGCTCCGCTTCCGGCTCACCGGGGCGCTGCCCAAACCGTACGCGGACGCCGTCCTCACCTCCGGCGTCTCCGCCGGGTTCATCGTGGCCGCCGCGCTGGCCGCGGTCGCCGCGGTGATCGCGCTCTTCGTCATCCAGGTCCGCCCCTCCGACATCGAGCGCCTCCAGGGCGGCGCCGGCCCCGCCGGACTGTGACCACCCGCCGCCGTCCGACAGCGGCCTTACCGGACTCGGCGGCTTCCTGGACTCGGCTGCCATGGACGACGCGACCTCCGACGACCTAGCGGAACCCGACCCGCTCAGCCGGCTCACCCTCGGCCGGTTGCGCCGCCGTACCAGCGTCACATGGCGCCGGAGCGGCTGCCCCGGGTCCGCTACCGCCCCACCCAGGGCACCTGTCCGGCTTGGCTGGACTGCCGGGCCCTCGGCCTGGGCGACGACCCGGCCGCGGTCTTCCTGGACCGCGGCCGGGTGGCGCTCAGCTCCGGCCCGGAGTTCGGCACCGGCGGCGCCGGGTACGCCCGGCTGAATCCGGCCACCTCCCCGGAGCTGCTCACCGAGGCGGTCCGGCGGATGGCCGCCGCGCTCTGACCCCGGCCCGGCGGGCCCCGCCGAGCGGCCCGCGCCCTCAGCCGGCCGACAGGGGCAGCGCGGGCAGCCCGCCCAGCAGAGCGCTGCCCAGCAGCGCCCCGCCCACCGGCAGCGGAGAGGCCTGGCCGGGCTTCTGCCCCTGCGAGGACTGCCCGCCCAGCAGCCCGGTGCTGTTGAGGTCGGTGGACACCGGGGCGCCCACGGTGGTCGGCGGGGCACCGTCGCCGGCGGCCACGGCGGGGGAGGCGGCCACCAGACCGGCGCCGACGGCCCCGGCGCACACCGCGGCCATCCGCAGACGGGAAGACGCAGTCATCTCATAACTCCTTGTCGGGCCCTGCGGCCCGGTCGACGCGACTGGGGCCGGGAGCGGTGACGCCCCCGGCGCGAAGTGCAACGACTCGGCCCGCTCCCCGACACGGGCGTCCGGCCCGGGGCGGTCCGTCGGGACGTTCTCAGGGGCCGCTCTCGCGCCGCCGCGGGCGGCGCAGGGCACGGGAGACCCGGTCGACCGCCCAGAGCGCGGTCAGCGCGCAGAGCACGAAGGCGCCGAAGAGCAGCAGGCAGAGCAACGCGAGCGCCAGCGGGCCGCCGACCGCCGACATCAGCCGCGCCATCGGGCGGGCCCACACCCCGGCCGTCCCCACCATCGGGACGGCCACCGCCACCGCCAGCACCACCCCCGGCCGGGACCGCCGCTCGTCCTCGTCCCCTTCCGGCCCGCCGTGTCCGGTATCCGCTGCCTGCACGGGGCCAGTCTGCCTTGTCAGGTCCGCGCACGTGAGCCGGTACGGGCCATCGAGGGGGCGGGGGCCGACCGGGCTGCCGGTGGCGCCCCGCGCCCGGCCCCGTACACTCGTCCACCGCTGCCGGGAGTGCCGGCGGGGTCAAGCGAACGACGTGTGCGATCCGCGTGCGATCAACCGAGCCCCGGAAGGGTGATGGGACATGGAATCCGCTGTGCGAGGCGACGCGCCGATCTATGACCGACTGATCGCGGAGCGCGGTGATGTGCCCGGCGATGTGCGGCGCACCGCCGAGGAGACGCTGCGCAGGCTGACCCGGGCGATGGAGTTCGGGCCGGTGGGACGAACACCGGGCTTCCCGGGCGGCGGTTACCCCGGCCCGGGGATATGACCGGCGGCCGGGTGTGGGCCGCGCCCCCGTCCCACCCGGGGGAGGCGGTTCACGGCCGGTCGTCCACCAGGCCGCAGACCCAGGCCAGCGCGTCGTGCACACCGCGGACATGGGCGGCGCGCTCGGCCTCCTCGGTGGGGTCGCCCAGCTGCACCACGGCCGCGTCCAGCTCCGCCGTGAGCACGTAACTGGACGGGACCCCGCCGAGAGCGGCGACGGCCGCACCGGTCACCGGTGCCCGCTCCGCCTGGCCCAGCGCCCAGCCGTAGGCGTCCAGGGCGCCGACGGAGAACGCCGTACGCAGCCCCGGCGTGGCCACCTCGTGCTCCAGCCGCCGGTACGCGCCCTCGACCTGGGCCCGGGGCCGGGTGCCGATCAGCAGGTCCGCGCTCCGGGTGTCCTCGTTGCGTTCGAAGTCGACTCCCATACCCGTACGTCTCACCAGCCTTCGCCGCGGGATGCTTCCTGGTGGGCAAATTCTTCCCCGCCGCGGCCCGGGCCGCCGCCGCACGCGGGCGGACGCTGCTCCGTTCGGCCCCGTGAGCGCCGTGGCGGCGCGCCCCCCCCGATCGGGGAGCGCGCCGCCGTGGGCCGGACCTCACCGGCTAGGGCAGGGTCCATTTCTGGTTGGGTCCGGTGTGGCAGGTCCAGAGGTGGGTGCGGGTGCCGTTGTTCCAGGTGCCGCCTTCGGCGTCGAGGCATTTGCCGGACGGGGGGTTGCGCAGGGTGCCGTCGGGTTGGGGGGTCCAGGTCTGGGCGCCGGTGCCGTTGCAGGTCCAGAGCTGGACCTTGGTGCCGTCGGCGGTGTTGCCGCCGGAGACGTCCAGGCACTTGCCCAGGGCGCGCAGTGTGCCGTCGCCGGGGGTGGTCCAGCTCTGTGCGGGGACGCCGGCGCAGTTCCAGATCTGGACCTGGGTGCCGTCGGCGGTGGCGCCGCCCGCGACGTCCAGGCACATCCCGTTCACGCCCTTGACCGGGCCGGTACGCGGACCGGGACCCGGACCCGTACCGGTCTTGATCCGGATGTCCCGGAAGGACACCTCGTCGCCCGCGCCGTGGTTCTGCAACCCGATATGGCCCTGGCGCAGACTGCGGGCCGGATCGGTGTTGGTGAAGTCGTTGATCTTCCGCCCGTTGAGGAAGAGCTCCAGCCGCTCACCGGTCACCCTGATCTCATAGGTGTTCCACTCGCCGGGCGGGTTGAGCGCCGCGTCCCGGGCCGCGAGGTCGGCCGACCGGAAGCCGTACACCGCGCCGGTGGTCCGGTCGGTGGCGTCGGTGGCGTCGATCTGGATCTCGTAGCCGTTGTCCACCGCCGACCACGGGTCGTCGGAGGCCGGGAAGCCGATGAACACCCCCGAGTTGTCGTCGCCGGCCATCCGCCAGTCCAGCTTGAGCGAGTAGTCGCCGGTGAACTCCCGGCCCGCGTACCAGAGCAGGCCCATCCCGCCCTGCGAGGTGAGGGTGCCGTCGGCCAGGGAGAACGAGCCCGGCCCGGCCTGCCGCCAGCCGATGGTGCCCGAGCCGTCGAACAGCGGGGTGTAGCCCGTCTCCGGCCGGCAGTCGGCGTCCGTCATCCCCGCCGCCCAGCGCACCCCGCCCAGCAGATGCCGGCGGAACGCGGGCTCGGTGTACGACTCGTCGGTGTGGCCGCCGCCGGTGTAGAAGGCCCGGCCCCCCTCGTAGTCCTTGCACCAGGCGATCGGATGGTCGCCCGACATGGTGCCCCCGGTGTAGCTGGACTCGTCCAGCGAGGCCAGCACCCGGGCGGTGGTACGGGGGTTGGTGCGGTAGTTGTACCACTCGTCGAACCGCTGCCAGGAGGTGCCCAGATGGGCGGTGGCGTCGTGCGCGCGGTTCTCCACCCGCACGGTGGCGTCCTGGTTGTGTGGGTGGGAGTGGAACAGCGCCCCCGCCAGCCCCGCGTAGAACGGCCAGTCGTACTCGGTGTCGGCGGCGGCGTGCACGCCCACATAACCGCCGCCGCCCCGGATGTACTGCTCGAACGCCGTCTGCTGGCCGCCGTTCAGCACGTCCCCGGTGGTGGAGACGAAGACCACGGCCCTGTACCGGGCCAGGTTGGCGGTGCTGAAGGCGGCCGCGTCCTCGGTGGCGTCCACGGTGAAGTTGTGGGCCGCGCCCAGTTCGCGCAGCGCGGTCAGCCCGTCGTCGATGGACGAGTGCCGGAAGCCCGCCGTCTTGGAGAAGGCGAGGACGCGGTACGCGGGGTCGGCGGCGGCCACGGCGGCCCGCTCGGCGCCCGCCGGGGGTCCGGCCGGCGCCGGTGCGGCGAGCGCGGGCGCGGCGGTGGCGCAGAGCAGCGCCCCGGCCAGCGCGCAGCCCGCCTTTCTCAGGATGCCGTACGTCATGGTGGTTCCTCCTCTCATGTTCCGGCCCACTAGGGCAGGGTCCATTTCTGGTTGGGTCCGGTGTGGCAGGTCCACAGGTGGGTGCGGGTGCCGTTGTTCCAGGTGCCGCCTTCGGCGTCGAGGCATTTGCCGGACGGGGGGTTGCGCAGGGTGCCGTCGGGTTGGGGGGTCCAGGTCTGGGCGCCGGTGCCGTTGCAGGTCCAGAGCTGGACCTTGGTGCCGTCGGCGGTGTTGCCGCCGGAGACGTCCAGGCACTTGCCCAGGGCGCGGAGGGTGGAGTCGCCGGGGGTGGTCCAGCTCTGTGCGGGGACGCCGGCGCAGTTCCAGATCTGGACCTGGGTGCCGTCGGCGGTGGCGCCGCCCGCGACGTCCAGGCACATGCCGTTCACGCCCTTGACCGGGCCGGTACGCGGACCGGGACCCGGGCCCGTACCGGTGGTGAAGTGGAAGTCGTCCACGTCGAACAGCGCCCCGGTGCCGCCCTTGAAGACCAGGTAGAGCGTGGTCGTCCCGGCCGGGCGGTTGGCCAGCGCGGTGCTCACGTCCTGGAAGTTCTCCCAGCCGCCGGTCACCGGCACGGTGGCGGTGCCCAGCAGGGTGCCGGTCGCCGAGCCCGCCCGGACCTCCAGGGTGCCGCCGGCGCCGCCGGAGGAGACCCGCGCGGTGAACCGGGTGGCGTCGTCCAGCGCGTACGGGGTGAAGGACACCCAGTCGCCGCTGTGGATGTCGCCGACCGTCTTGCCGCCGTGCGCCGCCGCCTTGCTGATCACCGAGACGCCGGAGGCGTTGCCGTAGTGCTCGCCCTGGCGGTGGCTGGGCTGGGAGATGTTCTGGTCGTGGGTGGTCAGCGCGGGCTGCCCGTTCGCGCCCTTGTCGGTGTACTCCGCGTCCCAGACGCCGAAGATGTTGGCGTTCGGGTCGTGCTCGCCGTCCGCGATGGTCTGCACGGTGCCGGAGCAGCCGTTGGCGGAGGTCTGCGGGTGGCCGTGGCTGTCATGGCCCAGGATGAAGGTCACCTTCACCTTGGAGCAGTCGATCGCCCCGTCCTCCGGGTCGCTCACCGTCACCCTGAACGGCACTGCCGCGCCCGGGTCGATGATCCGCCCCTCGACCGGCAGTTCCAGGGTCACCGTCGGGGCGGTGTTGCCGACGGTGATCCGCACCGAGGCGGTGGCCGTCTTGTTCGTCGGGTCGGTGACCGTCAGCTCCGCGGTGTACTGGCCGTTGGCGGTGTAGGTGTGGGAGGGGTTGGCGGCGGTGGAGGTCGCCCCGTCGCCGAACTTCCAGGCGTGGCGCAGCGCCCCGCCGTCCGGGTCGGTGCTGCCGGCCGAGGAGAAGGCGACCGTCAGCGGCGCCTTGCCGGAGGTGCGGTCCGCCGCGGCCTGGGCGACCGGGGAGCGGCCGTCCACCAGGTGCTCGATCCGGTAGAGCGCCGAGTTCTCGTCACCGTTGAAGTAGCCGGTGCCGTAGTCCAGCACGTACAGCGCCCCGTCCGGGCCGAAGTCCATGTCCATCACCTGGGTGCCGGTCCAGGGGAAGGCGTTGATGGACTGCACGGTGCCGTCCGCGCCCTGGGCGATCCGCTTGATCCAGCGGCGGCCGAACTCGCCCGCGAAGAAGTTGCCGTCGTAGGACTGCGGGAACTTCACGGTGGACGGGTTGTTCGGGTCGTAGCGGTAGACCGGTCCGCCCATCGGGGACTCCGAGCCGCCGCCGAACTCCGGTACGGAGGTGCCGTCGTAGGGGATCCAGGCCGGCCGCGCCGGGGGCAGGTCGGTCAGCCCGGTGTTGCGCGGCGAGGTGTTCCTCGGCGCGTCGCAGTCGAATCTCGCGCCCGCCGTGCCGTTCGCGAAGTCCCAGTCCGTGTAGGCGTCGTTCCGCCCGGTGCAGTACGGCCAGCCGTAGTTGCCGGCCTGGGTGATCCGGTTGAACTCCACCTGCCCGGCCGGGCCGCGGCTGGGGCTCGCGGTGCCGGCGTCCGGCCCGTAGTCGCCGAGGTAGACGGTGCCGGTGGCCCGGTCCACGCTCATCCGGAACGGGTTGCGGAAGCCCATGGCGTAGATCTCGGGCCGGGTCCTCGCGGTGCCGGGGGCGAACAGGTTCCCGGCCGGGACGGTGTACGAGCCGTCGGCGCCGACCTTGATCCGCAGCACCTTGCCGCGCAGGTCGTTGGTGTTGCCCGAGGAGCGCTGGGCGTCGTACGCCGGGTTGCGCGAGGGGCGTTCGTCGATCGGGGTGTAGCCGTCGGAGGCGAACGGGTTGGAGTCGTCGCCGGTGGAGAGGTACAGGTTTCCCTGGGCGTCGAAGTCGATGTCGCCGCCGACATGGCAGCAGATGCCCCGGGAGGCGGGGACGTCCAGGACCTTCTTCTCGCTGGCCGGGTCCAGGGTGCCGTCGGTCCTCAGGGTGAAGCGCGAGAGCCGGTTCACCCCGTCGTACGGGGCGAAGTCGGCGGCCGTTCCGTCGCCGGGGGCGTCGCCCGCCGGGGTGGTCAGCTTGGGCGCGTAGTAGAGGAACACCTGCCGGTTGGCGGCGAATCCGGGGTCCACCCCGACGCCTTGGAGGCCTTCCTCGTCATGGCTGTAGACGTCCAGCTTCCCGGACACCTTGGTGCTGCCGGCCGCGTCGGTCAGCCGCAGGGTGCCGTCCCGCGAGGTGTGCAGCACGGAGCGGTCGGGGAGTACCGCCATGGTCATCGGCTCGCCGGTCTCGGCCACCCCCTTGGCGAGGGTGACCTGCTGGAACTCCTCGGCCGCGGCGGGTGCGGGGGATGCGGTGGGGGTGGTGGCGTGGGCGGGGGCGGCCATCAGCCCGGTGGCGAGTGCCGCGGTGATCAGCAGGGCTCGGGCCCGTGAAGGCCGGAACGGTCTTGTGCGCACGTGGGTTCTCCCGGAGCGGTGGGGAAGCCGAACGGGCCCGGGAACCGGGTCCGCCGGGGGAGCACAAGGCGCGCGCCGTCGCGCCGTGGCGCACCGGTCACGGGCTCATGACCGGTGTGTTGCAAGGAAGTTAGCGGGCTTGGTCCGGCCGCGTAACCCCTTTCGCGCCGCCATTCGCAACTTCTTCCCGTGCCAGGACAAAGCCGTCCGTCCAGCGGACACGCCGGGCGCGGTGCCCGGGAAACGCGGGGAAACCCCTGGGAAACGCCGGACCGGCGGCCCGCTGCGCGCGGACCGCCGGTCGGCGGACGGGTGGTGCGGTGGAGCTCAGCCGATCGTCCGGCCGGTCATCCGGTCGGCCGTGGCCGTCGCCCCTCGGCCGGTCAGAAGACGCTCACCCCGTAGGCGCTCAGCGCCTCGGTGACCGGCTGGAAGAACGTGGTGCCGCCGGAGCTGCAGTTGCCGCTGCCGCCCGAGGTCAGCCCGAGCGCGGTGCTGCCCGAGAACAGCGCACCGCCGCTGTCGCCGGGCTCGGCGCAGACGTTGGTCTGGATCATGCCGTAGACGACCTGCCCGCTGCCGTAGTTGACGGTGGCGTTGAGGCCGGTCACCGTGCCGCCGCGCAGCCCGGTGGTGCTGCCGCTGCGCTGCACCGACTGGCCGACCGTGGCGTTGCCGGCCGAGGTGATGTCGCGGTAGCTGCCGTTGTACAGGTACACCCGGCCGTCCGCCGCCGAGGCGTTGGAGTGCCGGATGATCCCGTAGTCGTTGGTCGGGAAGCTGGTGCCGGTGCGGGTGCCGAGCACCGTCGTACGGCCGGAGTTGGTGTACCAGGTGGAGGCGCTGTTGGTGCAGTGGCCGGCCGTCAGGGCGTAGTAGGTGCTGCCGCTGCGCACGTTGAAGCCCAGCGAACAGCGGCTGCCGCTGGAGTAGATGGCCTCGCCGCCGGCGATGAGCTTGCTGAACCTGCCCGGCGTGCGGTTGATCCGCACGGCGCCGGACCGGTCGCCCGCGGCCGCCCTGATCTCGGCCAGCTCGGCCGCCGAGACCGTGGAGTCGGCGGTGACGACCAGCTTGCCGCTCTTGGCGTCGGTGTACCACGCGGTGCCGGCCACGTCGGCGGCCAGGACCGCCTCGCTCGCCTGGGCCAGCTGGGCGCCGGTCATCCGGACGTCCGGAGTCGGCTGGGCGCCGGCCTGGGGGACGGCCAGCGCGGACGCGGCCACGAGGGCGGCGGCCACGGCGGTCGTCCGGATGCTTCTGGTGGAGCCGTCGAAGGGGGTGAAGCGCGTGAAGTTCACTGCGTCCTCCGTGGGGGTTTCCATGGCCCGCTGGGTGGGCGGGCCGTGCGGAGCGCCGGCGGACGGGCCCCATGCCGGGTGCGGTCGCCATGTGCCTGTCAACCGTCGCAAGGGGAATCCTGGAGTCCGCTCGCGGGTGCGGCAAGCGCCTCTTTCGGTCGCGCTACGCGCGTACGCCGCCCGGGCCGCCCGCCCGCGCCCCGGCGGCCCGGGCGGCGGAGCCCGGGCGCCCGGTGCCGTCGGCCCGTACGGCGGGCCGGTCCCGGCCCGTGTCCGGAGCCCCGGGAGCCGCCGGACCGGACGGCGGGGCCCGCCCGGCGCGCCGCCGGAAGCGGAAGCCGTCATGCCGGTCACGCGGTGGCTGAGCAGTGGACGCGCGCTCCCGGGCCGCGGGCCGCCGCCCGCCGGGGCCGCCCGTACCCGCGCCGCCCCGCTCCCTCCGGTTCCGGTGCCCACCGGCCCGCCCCGGCGCCCGCCCGCGGCACGGTCCGGGCCCGCCGCGCCGCGGCGGCGGCCCCTGGGCCCGTACCGCTTCCGGAGGAGCGCACCGGCGCCGGCGGCCGCGAATTGCGGGGAATCCCTCCGTTCGCCCTCCGGCCGGAGCTGTCCGAATACCGCTCCCCGCTCCCGCCGGAGGGCTGCCGCCGGGGCGGGTGGTGTGGAACGGGACGGACGAGGAATCCGGTAGGCACGGGCCGAAAGGACCCGGGGTGGACCCGGGCCCGGGCGCCACCGGCACCGACGAACGAGGAGAGCGATGAACCACCGCGACCGGCATCCGGACACCGCCGCCGACGAGGTCCTGCACGAGTTCGAGGAGGCGGAGCTGGACGTGGACGACGACCGCGAGCCCTCGCACGACAAGGAGGCCGCGGACGCCATGCGCCCCGGCCCGCACAGCCAGGAGTCGGTGCAGAACGACGCCCACCGGGAGCCGGGGGACCGCTGAGCCCTCACCGGGCCCGCCCGCGCTGCCGGGCCCCGGCCGCTAGGCCGCGGTCTGCGAGGCGGCGGCGCCGGGGTCGAGGTCGGCCAGGGTGAGCGGGCGGGCCGGAGGGTCCGGGAGGGCGATACGGCTGCTGACCGCCAGGTCCGGGCCCGCGTGCAGCAGCTCCCCGGGCTCCAGCAGCCGCCAGTCCGGGTTGTCGTCCATCCGCTCGCTCGCCACCACCACCGCGGGCGCCCCGGCCAGTTCGCCGGAGTGGACCCGCATCCGGCCCCGCTCCCCGCTGTGGTCCAGATGGCGGTCGCCGTGGTGGCCGCCGGGCCCGCGCTCCAGCACGTACAGCCGATGCGTCCGGGGATAGCGCAGCGCCCACAGCTCGTGCGGGGTGGTCAGCACCAGGTTCAGCGCGAACACCGGCAGCCGCTCGGCGATCCAGCGGGCCGCCGACTCGATGCCCCGGCCGACGTCCCCGCCGTTCGCCCGGACCTCCTTGGTGATCAGGGCGAAGAAGCGCTCCGAGTCGGTGTCCCCGGCCACCAGCGCGCGCTCCGGCCCGAGGCGGGCGTCGATCTCCCGCTCCTCCCCGATGACGCCGTTGTGCGCGAAGAGCCGTCCGTCCTGGAGGAACGGGTGCGTGTTGCGGGCCTCCAGCCGCCCGGTGGAGGCGTACCGGACATGCGCGAGGAACGTCGCCGAGCGGACCCGGCGCGCCTCCTCGGCGAACGCCCGGTCCCGGTACGCGGCGAGCGGCGCCCGGTCCACCGACGGCGTACCGTCGCCGCCGAACCAGCCGAGGCCCGTCCCGTCCGGGTCCCGGTGGCTCTGGTCGCGCAGGCTGTCGGGCGCGTCCAGCAGCCAGAAGGTGGCATGGGTGCGGTGCGGGGCGCTGCTCAGGCCGAACAACCGGCACATGGGGTCTCCTCGGGGCGGGCGGGGGGTGTGTCAGGGGGCGTTCAGTGGCGGCCGGCTCGCCGGGGGTTCCTGGTCTCGGCGCCGTGCGCGAACCCGCCGGCGTCCTCGGCGCTGCGCTGGGGCGCGTGCTGCCGCTCCAGCCGCCCCAGCACCCGCCGCAGGTCCTCCAGGAGCAGGTCGGCCAGGTCGTGACCGAAGCCGTTGCGGACCACGATCCGCAGCACCGCCAGGTCCTCGCGGTCCTTGGGGAAGGTGTACGCCGGGACCAGCCAGCCGCGCTCCCGCAGCGCGGCGGAGACGTCGAACACGCTGTAGGCGTCCACGCCCTCCTTCACCCGGAAGGCGAACACCGGGGCCTCGCTCCCGTCGGTCAGCAGCTCGAACGCGCCCAGCTCGGCGATCCGGGCCGCCAGCCGGGTCGCCACGTCCCGGCAGGTCTGCTGGACCCGGCGGTAGCCCTCCACCCCGAGGCGCAGGAAGGTGTAGTACTGCGCCACCACCTGGGCGCCCGGGCGGGAGAAGTTCAGCGCGAAGGTGGGCATGTCCCCGCCCAGGTAGTTGACGTGGAAGACCAGGTCGTCGGGGAGCGCCTCGGCGTCCCGCCACAGCGCCCAGCCCACGCCCGGCATCACCAGCCCGTACTTGTGCCCGGAGGTGTTGATCGAGGCCACCCGGCGCACCCGGAAGTCCCACTCAAGGTCCGGGTCCAGGAAGGGCGCGATCATGGCGCCCGAGGCGCCGTCCACATGGACCGGCACGTCGACGCCGGTCCGCTCTTGGAGCTCGTCCAGCGCGGCCGCGATCGCGGCCACCGGCTCGTAGCTGCCGTCGAAGGTGGAGCCGAGCACCGCGACCACCCCGATGGTGTTCTCGTCGCAGTGCGGCAGGGCCGTCTCGGCGGTCAGGTGGTAGCGGTCGCCCTCCAGCGGTACGTAGCGCGGCTCCACCTCGAAGTACTCGGCGAACTTCTCCCAGCAGATCTGCACATTGGCGCCCATCACCAGGTTGGGCCGGTCCGCCGGCTTCCCCTCGGCTCGGCGCCGCTGCTGCCAGCGCCGCTTTAGCGCCAGCCCGGCGAGCATCGCCGCCTCACTGGAACCGGTGGTCGAGCAGCCGATCACATGGCGCGGGTCCTCCGCGTGCCAGAGCCGGGCCAGCATGTGCACACAGCGCAGCTCCAGCTCGGCGGTCTGCGGGTACTCGTCCTTGTCGATCATGTTCTTGTCCGCGCACTCCGCCATCAGCCGCAGCGCGTGCGGATCGGCCCAGGTGGTCACGAACGTGGCGAGGTTCAGCCGGGCGTTGCCGTCCAGCATCAGCTCGTCGTGGACCAGCTGGTACGCCGTGTCCGGCTCCATCGGCCCCTCGGGCAGGGCGTAGCGCGGGACCGAGACGGGCTCCCGGCTGAAGATCGGGTTCAGCTCCACGTCGCGGCTCGTGCGCGCGTCCCTGCGGCCATGGTTGAGGGCCATCACTCGACGTCCTTCCACGCGTACGGCGGCCCGGCGGATGCCCGGCGCCCCCCAGCGGCCTTCCCCCCGGCGCCCCGCCTTCCGCGGCCGCCGCCCATTCCCCCCGCCAATGGCCCACACCCGGGCCGCCCGGCGGCCTCCGGCCGGCGCAGCGCACGCACCCGGCGGCGGGCGGAACGGGGGCAAGGGCACCCCCGGCCCCCGTCCGCCCGCCGGGGGCGGCTCAGCGGGTGCGCATCCCGTCCAGCGCCCGCAGGTCGCCCTCGCCCAGCGCCCGCCCGGCGGTGTGCCCGTTCCCGGCGGCGCCGGTGTTCCCGTACGACTGGGTGGAGAAGTTGCCGTTCTGGGTCCGCACCTCCCCGTCCCCGACCGCCGCCGCCACCGGGGCCGCGGCGCCCACCACCGCCGCGGCCAGTCCCGCCGCCGCGAGAACCCTCTTCAGCATGTGTCCGTCCTTCCGTCTCGGGCCGTCCGGGCCTGCCCCGGCCGGCCGCTGTCCGTGCACCCGGCGGGACGGCGCCCACCGGATCTGCCGGTTTCCCCAACGGCGCCGCGCCGCGGGACGTACGCCGGAT
Organism: Streptomyces lichenis; assembly: GCF_023218175.1. GTDB lineage: Bacteria > Actinomycetota > Actinomycetes > Streptomycetales > Streptomycetaceae > Streptomyces > Streptomyces lichenis. The sequence continues at coordinate 240,654 of NZ_JALPTH010000007.1, forward strand.
TCACCCGTTCGCACCCCTTTTCCGGCTCCCCGGCCCCGGCGCCCCGCCCGCTCGCTCGGCGGGGCAGGCATGAACGGCACGCCGTCGGGCACCCGCTCCCCAGGCCCCGCCGCGTTCCCCCGTCGCGGCGGGGCCCCATCCGTCCCCTTCACCGGGCCCGGGCGCACCCGCCGGGCCGGCCTCCGGTGTCCGCCGTGCCCCCGGCCGCCGGGGTGGCGCGGGTGGCGGGCAGGGGGCACGGTGACCGTAGGAGAGGAGCGGTCATGGGCGGCACGCAGGACGGTCCCGCCGACCGCGGCGGGGCGGGCGGAGTCGGGGCGGTGAATTCCGGCCCGGCGGGCGGGCTGCTCGATGTGCTCGGCCTCGGTGCCGTCGTCGTCGACGCCGAGGGCCTGATCGTGCTGTGGAGCCCGCAGGCGGAGGGGCTCTTCGGCTACCGCGCCGAGGAGGCGCTGGGCCGCTCGGCGGTCGGACTGATGGTGGCCGAGGAGCACCGCGACGAGGTGCTCGCCCTGTTCGCCCAGGTGATGGGCAGCGGCGACCTGTGGGCCGGGGAGTTCCCGGTACGGGTCAAGGACGGCTCCAGCCGGCTGCTGGAGTTCCGCAACGTCCGGCTGACGGACGCACGGGGGGACCACTTCGCGCTCGGCCTGTTCACCGAGCAGACCGCGCTGCGCCGGGTCGAGCGGGACCTCGCCCTCTCCGTACGGCTGGTGGAACAGTCGCCCATCGGCCTGGCCGTCCTCGACACCGGCCTGCGCTACGTGGGGGTCAACGCGGCCCTCGAACGGCTGCACGGGGTCCCCGCCGACCGGCTGGTGGGCCGCCGGCTCGGCGAGGTCTGGCCGTCCTCGGTGATCGACGAGACCGTGGAGCGGAACATGCGCGGGGTGCTGGCCACCGGCGCCCCGCTGCTGGACCGCAGGATCGTGGTCCGCCCGCCCGGGGCGCCCCCCGGGGCCGAGGACCGCGCCTGGTCGGTGTCGCTGTACCGGCTGGACGACGTCGGCGGGCGCGTCCTCGGTGTCGCCATCTCCGTGATCGACGTCACCGACCGCTACCGCGCCACCCGGGAGGCCGACCGGGCCCGCGACCGGCTGACCCTGGTCGCCGACGCCTCCGTGCGCATCGGCACCACCCTGGACCTGGAGCAGACCGCCCGCGAACTGGCCGGGGTCGCGGTGCCGGAGCTCGCCGACGTGGCCGCCGTCGACGTCCTGGACGCCGTGCTGGAGGGGCGCCCGGCCCGGCTGGAGGACGACGGGCCGGCCGTCATCCGGGCGCTCGCCGTAGCCGCCGCCTACCCCACGGTGGCCGTGGAGGCCGCCGACCGGCCGGGGGAGCCCGCCCACTACGGCGCCGACCGGCTGGTCACCCGCTGTGTGCGCAGCGCCCGCCCGGTGCTGGTCGCCGAGGTGGACGCCGACGCCCTCACCCGGATCGCCCGCGACGACAAGGCCGTGGCGCTGCTCGCCGAGGCCGGCGTCCACTCCTACCTGGCCGTACCGCTGATCGCCCGCGGCGAGGTGCTGGGCGCCCTGGACCTCAAACGCGCCCGCAACGAACTGCCGTTCACCGAGGACGACGTGGTGCTGGCGAGCGAGCTGGCCGCCCGGGCCGCCGTCTGCATCGACAACGCCCGCCTCTACCGCCAGATGCGCGAGACCGCCCTCACCCTCCAGCGCAGCCTGCTGCCCGAACCGCCCCGCGGCCTCGCCGAACTCCAGGTGGCCTCCCGCTACCAGCCGGCCGGCGCGGGCAGCGAGGTCGGCGGCGACTGGTTCGACGTCATCCCGCTGGAGGGCCGCCGCACCGCGCTGGTGGTCGGGGACGTGATGGGCAGCGGCATCAACGCGGCCACCACCATGGGCCGGCTGCGCACCGCCACCCAGACCCTGGCGCGGCTCGCGCTGGAGCCGGCCGAGCTGCTGCGCCACCTCGACGAGATCACCAGCGGCCTCGACCCCTCCCTCGCCACCTGCGTGTACGCGGTCTACGACCCGGCCGCCGGCCGGGCCTGCGTCGCCACCGCCGGGCACCCGCCGCCGGTGCTGATCCGCGCGGGCGAACGCCCCCGGCTGCTGGACCTGCCCGTCGGCCCCCCGCTGGGCGTGGGCGGCGTCCCGTTCGACTCGGCCTGCGTCCCCCTCGGCCCCGGCGACCGGCTCGTCCTCTACACCGACGGGCTGGTGGAGACCCGCGACCAGGACATCGACACCCGCCTTGAGGCCCTGCTCACCCTGCTCGCCGACGAGGGCGACGCCTCCCTGGAGACCACCTGCGACCGCCTGCTGCGCGAACTGCGCCACCCGGCCAACCACGACGACGTCGCCCTGCTGCTGGCCCGGGTCGAGCCGTAGCACCCGGAAACCGGCCCCGGCCTGGCCGGTTCCCGGTTTCCTCCGGGGGCGGGCGCGCCTAACCTCGGGAGGCATGGTGCATGTACTGGGCAGCAGGATCCTGTTGAGCCCCCGCGACCCGGAGCGGTCGCGGGACTTCTACGGCCGGGTACTCGGCCTCGCCGTCTACCGGGAGTTCGGTACCGGACCGGAGCGCGGCACCGTCTACTTCCTGGGCGGGGGCTTCCTGGAGGTCTCCGGCCGCGCCCAGGAACCGCCCTCGCCGAACCTGCGGCTCTGGGTCCAGGTGGACGACGCCCAGGCCGCCCACGAGGAGCTGCGCGAGCGCGGTGCGGAGGTGCTGCGGCCGCCGAAGAAGGAGCCCTGGGGGCTCGTCGAGATGTGGCTCAGCGACCCGGACGGTGTGCAGATCGCCGTGGTGGAGGTCCCCGAGGACCACCCTCTGCGCTACCGGCCCTGAGCCGGGGAGGGGGCGGCCGCCCCCGGCGCCCCCGGGTGCTCCAGGAAGGCGTGCAGGGCGGCCGACGCGGCCAGGCAGCGCAGGCTCCGCCGGGTCACCTCGCGGTCCCGGCGGCCCAGTTCGGCCAGCACCCGGTCCGGGCTGCCGGTCTCCCGCAGCTCGGCCAGGACCGCCTCGATGGTGGCCAGCGGGTGGTGCGCCCGCCGCAGCAGCGCCACCACCCGGGCCGCGTGCAGCTCGGTCCGGCCGTAGCGCCGGTAGCCGGTGCCCGCCTCGCGCTCCGGCCGCAGCAGCCCCCGCGCCTCCCACAGCCGCAGCACCGGCGGACGCACCCCGACCATCCGGGCCGCCTCGCCGATCCGCAGCGCACGACGCCCGGCCACCGGCTCCACCGGGCCGTCCGCCAGCACCACGCTCAGCGCGGTGTGCAGCGCGGCCAGCTCCGCGCGCTCCCGGTCCAGCGCGGCGTGGCCCGCGTCCAGTGCGGCCAGCGCCGTCTCCAGCTCGCCCGAGCACACCGCCCGCATCACCGTGCGGGCGGTCGGCCAGCCGTACCCGGCCGCCACCTCCCGCAGCGCCGCCAGCGCCACCCGGTGCGCCTCGGTGAAGACCCGGTACCCGCCCGCGCTGCGCCCCGCGGGCGGCAGCAGCCCGTCGTCGGCGTAGCCGCGGATCCGCTGCGCCGACACCCCCGCCGAGCGCGCCAGGTCGCCGACCCGCAGCCCGTCCGCCATGACCGCCTCCGTCCCCTCCGGGCCGCCGCCCGATCCGGCGCCCGTCTCTTCCGGCAGGGTTGAGACATAACGGACACCTATCGCCGGTATTCCGCGGCCTGCCTCGGCCAACCCTCCCACAGCGCTTCAATGAAACAATGAATACCGAGGCCGTCGGCCCGAGTTGGGGTCATGATCGAGGACGGCCGAGACATCTGCTCGACCCAGGAGGCGGCAAGAGTGAAGTTCGTACTGGAAGTCAGCATCGACAAGGGGAAGACCGCCGAGGACACCGTGGGGGAGCTGGGCCGCATCCTGCGCTACTGGGGCGGCAACCTCGGCCACTACGAGCTGAAGCCCGGCGACGGGTCCGCGGTCTACGACTCGGACTACCAGGAGGTCGGCCAGTGGCGCATCGACGACGGGGACGCCTCCTGACCCGCGGGAACGGGCCCGGCTCCTGACCCGGGGCCCCGGCCCCGGGAGGTGCGGGGAGGCGCCGGGGCCGGCCGGGGGGCCGGCTCCGGCGGGCGCCCGGCCGAGGGCGCCACCGGCGGTCGAACGCCATGCGAACGACCGGACGCCAATGACCGGTTTTCGCCGCTCCGGTAGGAAAGTGATCGGCTCGGTGGTGAACTGTGCAGAAATGGTGGCGTCTTGTGGTCGACGGGGTGGACGCGCCCCGGCGAAGCGGGAAGGCGGGTTGTCGGTGGCGCGGTAAGTGCGGGATGGTGGTCCGGAACCTGACTTCCAACGGAAGGTGAAGAGGCCCGCTCCAGGCGGCCTCGGGACCATGACGACTTTCGAAGGCGCCTCGCGCCAGCCGCGGGGCCTGGTGCGACACGTGGGTGCCTCGTGGATGCAGGCGCCCTACCCCGCCCTGGTCGCCGACTCCTCCGGCGGTGTCGTGGAGGCGAACGCGGCGGCCACCCACCTCTTCCCCGGCGCGGTCAGCGGCGCCTGGCTGGACCATGTGGTGCCCGGCTGGCTCGCCGACGCGCACCGCAGGGCCGGCGAGGAGGGCCAGCCGCCCCGCCCCGTCCGCGGCCGCCACGAGGACCTCACCCTGGAGGCCCACCCCACCGTGGGCACCGACGGCGACATCGTGTGGTGGCTGGTCGACGACACCGACCGGCTGCTCGCCGAGACCGCGCTGCGCAGCGAACGCGAGCGCACCGCCTTCCTCGCCGACGCCTCCAGCCGGCTGCTCGCCTCGCTGAACGTGCCGCGCTGCATGGAGGTGGCGGTGCAGCTCGCCGCCTCCCACCTGGCCGACGCCGCCCTGCTCGTCATGCCCGCGGCCGGGCGGCGCCACCCGATCGCCGCCAGCGTGGGCGGCGCCCCCGCCGAGCACAGCAGCGCCCGGATCGACCCGTCCGCCGTGACCGGCCTCAGCGAGGCCCTCCAGGGCTTCCCGCCCGTCCCCTCCCGCTGGATCGACCCGGCGACGCTCCCGGACTGGGCCGTCCCGGAGGGCTTCGACGGACCGGCCGGCTCGGTCGTCGTCACCCCGCTGCCCGGGCACGGCATCCCCGCCGGGGCGCTGATCCTGCTCCGGCGCGGCGACCACGCCGCCTTCGACGCCTCCGAGGAGGTCTTCGCCCGGGTCTTCGCCGCCCGCGCCGGCGCCGCGCTGTCCGCCGCCCGGATGTACGCCGAGCAGGCCGGCATCACCGCCACCCTGATGGTCGAGCTGCTGCCGCCCAAGCTCCACCCGGTGCGGGGCGTGGAGTACGCCGGCGGATACCGCGCCTCCCGCGACACCGAGCGGATCGGCGGCGACTTCTACGACGTCCACCCCGGCGCCGGATCCGACCAGGAGACCCTGGCCGTCCTCGGCGACGTCTGCGGCAAGGGGCTGGACGCCGCCGTCCTCACCGGCAAGATCCGCACCACCCTCCAGGCCCTGCTGCCCCTGGCCGAGGACCACGAGAAGCTGCTGCGCCTGCTCAACGGGACACTGCTCACCGGCCGGCACACCCGCTACGCCACCCTGGTCCTGGCCTCCGTACGGCGCGAGGGCCGCGTCACCCGCCTCCGCCTCACCAGCGCCGGCCACCCCCGTCCGCTGATCGTCCGGCGCAGCGGCGAGGTCGAGGAGGCCGACACCGCCGGCACCCTGATCGGGGCCCTGCCGGACGTCCACGCCCGCACCGCCGAGGTCCTGCTCCAGCCGGGCGAGGCGTGCCTGCTCTACACCGACGGCATCACCGAGGCCAAGGGCGGCCCGCTGGGCGACGTCCGGTTCGGCACCCGCCGGCTGCGCGAGGCGGTCGCCGACTGCGCGGGCATGCCGGCCGAAGCCGTCGTCGAACGGGTCCAGATGCTCGCCGCCGAGTGGGTCGGCGGCCGGCCGCACGACGACATGGCCGTGCTCGCGATCTCCGTACCGCACTCCACCCATCTGACAGCGGTGGACGGCCGCACTCCGGGCAGGTACACCACATGACCCAAGCTCTCGACCCCCCGGAGGACGCCGCGGCCCCGGCGTCCGCCGCCGCCCGCCCGCCGGGCCCGGACAGCCTGGTGGCGGCCCGCCGCGCGCTGTGGCACGCCGTGCGCGACCGCGACGAGTCGCGCGCCGCACGATCCGTCTTCGACCTCCTCGACGCGGGCGCCGACGCCGAGGACGTCCTGCTCGGCGTCATCGCCCGGGTGCAGTTCACCGTGGGCGAGGAGTGGGCCGCCGGCCGGCTCAGCGTCGCCGCCGAGCACGCGGCGACCGCCATCCACGACCGCATCATCGCCGCCATGTCGCACCGGGAGGCCGAAGCCCGCCCGGCCGATGCCACCCCCGCGGCCGCGGTGACCGTCGCCTGCGTGGACGGCGAGTGGCACTCGCTGCCGGCCCGCATCCTGGCCGAGGTGCTGCGGCTGCGCGGCCACCGGGTGGACTTCCTGGGCGCCCAGGTGCCCACCCCGCACCTGGTGGCTCATCTGCACCACACGGCGCCCGCCGCCGTCGCGCTCTCCTCCTCCATCCCGACCCGGCTCCCGGCCGCGCACGCGGCCATCACCGCCGTGCAGGCCGTGGGCATCCCCGTCCTCGCCGGCGGAGCGGCCTTCGGACCGGACGGCCGCTACGCCCGGCTGCTCGGCGCGGACGCCTGGGCGCCGGACGCCCGGGGCGCCGCCGACGCGCTGGCCCGCGGCGTGCCCCGCCCGGCCGCCGGCGCCGTCCGGCAGACCATCGACGACCTGCCGCATCTGGCCGACCAGGAGTTCACCATGGTCAGCCGCAGCAGGGGGCAGCTGGTGAAGAACACGATGGCCGCCCTGGAGGACCGGCTGCCCGCCATGCGGGCCTACACCGAGGCGCAGCGCGAGCGCACCGCCGAGGACGTCGCCCATATCGTCGAGTTCCTGGCGGCGGCCCTCTACACGGACGACTCCGGCCTCCTCACCCGCTTCCTCGACTGGACCGGTGACATCCTGGAGGCGCGCGGGGTCCCCGCCCGCGTCCTCGGCCCCGCGCTGGAGATCCTCCAGGACGAGCTGAAGGACTTCCCCCGCGCCCTGCGGTTCCTCGCCGAGGGGCACGCCGCCCTGGACGGACGGGGCACCCGACCCACGATCCCCGGCACCGGAAGCGAAGCATGACCACCGTCCCCGACGACACCGCCCCCGACGAGACCTTCGGCCTGGAGGTCACCACCGGCGAGGAGCGGGACGTGCGTGTCCAGGTCCGCGGCGACCTCGACCACGAGACCGCCGAGGAGCTGCTGGAGGCTGCCCGCGCCCACCTCCGGTCCGACCGGCCGCCGCGCCACCTCCACCTGGACTGCGCACGGCTCACCCTGTGCGACTCCATGGGACTGGCCGCGCTGCTGCTGATCCACCGCCACGCGCTGGCCGCCGGGACCCGGCTGCACCTGGACAACCGTCCCGGCATGCTGGAGCACCTGCTGGAACTGACCGGCACCCTCGACCACTTCGCCCAGGCCGAGAAGGGCGGGGACGACCGCCCGGCGCACGAGGATCCGCCCCCGCACAGCGCCGCCGGGTCCCCGCCGCCGGCCCACCCCGGATGACCGGCCGACCCCGGGCACCCCTGGCCCGCAGCCGTCCCGCCGCCGAGGCGAATCGCTTCTGCGGCCCGCCGGAGGCTCGGGGCCCCGACGGGCGTCGAAGGCCGCCGGGCGCACCCCCGGACCGGCCCGGACCCGGTCCGCGCACCCCGGCGACCGCCCCCGTCGGCGACCGCCCTTCGCACCGCCGGGGCGAGCTGCGACAATGCCACGATGAGCGATGAACCCGAAGTGACCACGACACTGGTCGAGGACGTCCGGGTGGTGCGGGTCAGCGGCGAGTTCGACCCCGACGAGGCCGCCACCCTGACGGAGGCGCTGGCCGTGCCCTCCGGTGGGGCGGCCCTCGGCCTGGTGGTGGACCTGGCTCATGTCGCGTTCGCCGACTCCTCCTTCCTGCACGCCCTGATCGACGCCCGGCTGCGCCACCGCGACGCCCGGGTGCCGCTGGTCCTGGCCGCCCCCGGCCCGCTGGTGGTGCGCCTGCTGGAGCTGACCGACACCGCACGCGTCTTCACCATCACGCCCACCGTCGAGGCCGCCGTGGAGGCGGTCCGCGGGGCCCGCGCCGACGGCCGTTCGCTCCGGTGACGGCGGACACGGCGTACCCGGCGCCCGCGCGGGCAGCCGCAGAGAGAGCACCACGGGCGCGCCGACCGCGCAGGAGGGACGCATGACGACGCAACGGACGGTCACCGACCGCGACCACCGACCCGCCACCGCGGGCGCCGCCCGGGACCAGGTACGCCGGCTGCTCGGCGGCGCGGCGTCGCCGCTGCCGGCCGCCGTGGTCAACGACGTCCTGCTGGTCACCTCCGAACTGGTCACCAACGCCCTGCGGCACGGCGGAGGGCTCACCGCCTTCGGTGCCGTCCTCGGCGACGGCACCATCACCCTCAGTGTCAGCGACCGCACCTCCACCCCTCCGCGCACGGACACCGCGGGGACGGTCACCACCCCGGGCGGCTTCGGCTGGCCCCTGGTGCGGCGGCTGAGCCGGACGGTCGCCGTCCGGACCACGCCCACCGGCAAGACCATCGAGGCGGTCGTCTCCCTGTCCCCCCTGGGGCAGGCGCCGGGGGCCTGACGCCTTCCCCCGGCCCCCCGCCGGTGTCAGCCGGCGGCGGGCGGGTCGAGGGCGCCGTGCGGCAGGCCGAGGGCCTGCTCGGCGGTGGTCACGGCCATCCGGGCGACCACCGCCGGGAGTTCGGGCATACCGGCGTTGGCGCTCAGGCCGTCGAGCACCACCAGGATCTGCGTGGCCGCGATGACCGGGTCGCCGGCGCGGAAGTCGCCGCTCCCGGTGCCCGTGCGGACCAGGTCGGCCAGCCGGCCGCGCCAGGCCGCCTCCTGGGCGGCCACCCGCTCGCCCAGGACCGGGCGGTAGCGGCCGAGATGGCGGGCGTTGATCCAGAGCAGGCTCACGGCGTCGTACGCGGGGCCGGAGGTCCGCGCCAGGAAGGCGGCCAGGTGCTCCGGCGGCGAGGCCCCGGAGCGGTCGGCCGGCAGCAGGGTGTCCAGCTCGCCGCCGGCCGCGCTGCCGAACGCCTCCGCCACCAGGTTCTCGGCGGACGGGAAGTAGTGGCTGATCAGCCCGGGGCGGACGCCGAGCTCCTCGGCGATCCTGCGCAGGGTGACGCACTCCAGGCCCTCGGCCAGGGCCACGGCGGCGGAGGCGGCGACGATCTCGGCCCGCCGGTCCTCCGGCGACTTGCGGATCCGCTTCCTCGGGGCGCTTGACGGCATCCCCGTATGCTATTGGGCGCGTGACCAACAGGCAAGGCGCCCGGTCGGCGGCCCATCCGGCCCGGGCCGCTCAGCCCCGGCCCTGGTGGTGGGCCAACGCCCCGTGCGGGTCCTCGTCCCCGTCCTCCGGTGCGTGATCGGTGTGCACGGTGACGGCCGCCAGCCGCGGTACGGAGTGCAGCAGCGCGTGCTCGGCCCGTACCGCCAGCCGGTGCGCCGCCACCACGGTCAGCCGGCCGTCCACCACGATCTCCGCCTCGGCCCGCAGGGTGTGCCCGGTCCACCGCATCCGCAGCCGCCCCACGCCCCGGACCCCGTCCACCGCCGCCAGGGTCCGCCGGGCGGTGGCGACCAGTTCCGGGTCGACGCCGTCCATCAGCCGCCGCAGCACCTCCCGGGCCGCGTCCCGCAGCACCAGCGCGATCGCGGCCGTGATCAGCAGCCCGACCAGCGGGTCGGCCTGCCGCCAGCCCAGCGCCGAGCCGCCCGCGCCCAGCAGCACCGCCAGCGAGGTGAAGCCGTCGGTGCGGGCGTGCAGCCCGTCGGCGACCAGCGCGGCCGAGCCGATCCGCCGGCCGGTGCGGATGCGGTAGCGCGCCACCCACTCGTTGCCCGCGAAGCCGACCAGCGCGGCGGCCGCCACCGCGCCGAGGTGGTCCACCTCCCGGGGGTCCAGCAGCCGGGCGACCGCCTCGTACCCGGCCAGCGCCGCCGAGGCCGCGATCACCGCCACGATCACCACACCCGCCAGGTCCTCGGCCCGCCCGTAGCCGTAGGTGTAGCGCTGGTTGGCCGCCCGCCTGCCCAGCAGGAAGGCGATCGCCAGCGGTACGGCGGTCAGCGCGTCGGCCGCGTTGTGCACCGTGTCGCCGAGCAGCGCCACCGAACCCGACACGGCGACCACCGCCGCCTGCGCCACGGCCGTCGCCCCCAGCACGGCCACCGACAGCCAGAGCGTCCGCAGACCCTCCCGGGAGCCCTCCAGGGCGCCGTCCACCTTGTCGGCCGGCTCATGGCCGTGCGGTACGGCGAGATGCGCCAACCGGTGGCGCAGCCGCGCCCACCGCCCGTGCCGGGACCGGTGGTGCGCCGCATGCGGGGACGGGCCGTGGGAGTGCGCCTCGGGTGCCTGATGCTCCGCCATGGGAGTCACCATGGCACGCCGAACCCGCTGCGGCCACCGCCGAGTTACCGCTGGTCACCAGCTGCGACGCGCTCGCAGTCGAGGGCTGTGCGCCGGGCGCGGTGGCCGTGGTCGCCGGACGGTCCGTGCGGCGCCGGTTCAGCGCGCGGATGTCCCGGTCGGCGGCTCGGCGGCGAAGGCGGCACCGGCCACGGCGAACAGCCGGGCACAGCGCCGCGCCATCTGCTCCGGCGACTGGCCGGGGTGCTTGACCCACCAGCGGACCAGCGCGGTGACCAGCCCCCGCCAGGCGTACATCAGCGCGTCGGCGTCCAGCGGGTCGACGGCTCCGTCCTCGTCCAGCAGGTCCGCGGTGCCCAGGGCGGCGAGCCGGTCGATCTCCGCGCGGTACCGCCCGGCGCGGCGGGCCGGCTCCCCGTCGGCCGGCAGCGAGGGGTCGTAGAGCACGAACCAGCCCTCGCGCCGCCCCTCCAGGGCGGTGAACAGCGCGTGCAGCACCCGCAGCGGGGTGCCCGGGTCGCGGCCCCCGCCGTCCGCCATGGCGGCGCGCACGGCGTCCAGCACCCGGTCGCCGACCGGAGTGAGGCAGGCCAGGTAGAGGTCCTGCTTGGCGCCGAAATACTGGTGCAGCAGCGTCTTGGTGACGCCCACCCGGTCCGCCACCGCGGTGAGCGAGGCGGCGTGGTAGCCGCGCCGGCCGAACTCTTCGGTGGCGGCGTCCAGGATCTGCCGCTCCCGCACGGCTCGGGGAACGCCCTTGGTACCGACCCGGGGAGCGCTTCCGGTGCCGGCCGTCCGTGCGGAGGGTCTGGTCATGGATGCGAATTTACCATACGGTAATTTGCCATCCAGTAACTTACCGTCGGGTAAGTTCAGCTTTCCCCATCGAGAGCAGGCACCATGAGCGACACGCACAGCCCGGGTCTCCACCCCTCCCGCCCCCGCTCCTGGTGGGGGTGGGGCTGGGCCGACGACCACCCCGACGACGCCGAGTGCGCCGCGCTCGGCGCCCTGCTGCCCGGCACTCTGGCCAAGCCGCTGCCGGTGCCCCGGGTGGCCGACCTGCGGATCGGTCCGCCCGCCGTCCGGCCCCCGGCGAGCCTCGCCCGGCTGGTGACCGAGGACCCGGCGGAGCGCGCCGCCCACGCCATGGGCAAGGCCTACCGGGACGTCATCCGCGCGCTGCGGGGCCGCCCCGGGCGCCTGCCGGACCTGGTCGCCCGCCCGGCCCGGGACCAGGACGTGGCCGATCTGCTCGACTGGGCCGGCGGCCGGGGCGTGGCCGTGGTCCCGTACGGCGGCGGCTCCTCGGTCACCGGGGGAGTGGAGTACCGGGGCGACGCCCACCGCGCCGTACTGAGCCTGGACCTGACCGGGCTGGACCGCGTGCTGGAGGTGGACACCGCGGGCCGCGCGGCCAGGATCCAGGCCGGGATCCTCGGCCCGGCCCTGGAGGCCGGACTGCGGCCGCACGGCCTGACGCTGCGCCACTTCCCGCAGAGCTTCGCGTTCTCCACCCTGGGCGGCTGGCTCGCCACCCGCGCGGGCGGCCACTACGCCACCGGCCGTACGCGTATCGACGACTTCGTCCAGTCCCTGCGGGTGGTCACCCCGGCCGGGACCGCCGAGTCCTGGCGGCTGCCCGCCTCCGGCGCCGGGCCGTCGCCGGACCGCCTCTTCCTGGGCTCGGAGGGGGCGCTCGGGGTCATCACCGAGGCGTGGATGCGGCTGGCGGAGCGGCCCCGCCACAGGGCGTCCGCCGCCGTGTCCTTCCGCCGGTTCGCCGACGGCCTTGAGGCGGTGCGGGCCGTTGCCCAGTCCGACCTCGCCCCCGCCAACTGCCGCCTGCTGGACGCCGGGGAGGCCGCGCTCTCCGGTGCGGCCCGCGACGGTGCGGCCGTCCTGGTGCTGGGCTTCGAGTCGGCCACCGGCCCGGTCGAGGCCCGGCTGGCCGCGGCGGTGGAGCTGGCCCGGGAGCACCACGGCGTCCCCGCCGAGGACTCCCGGGGTCCCGGCGGCCCCGGCGGTGACGGCCCGGACGCGGTCGGCGCCTGGCGGTCCGCCTTCCTGCGGATGCCCTACCTCCGTGACGGCCTGGCCCGGATGGGCGCGGTGGTGGAGACGTTCGAGACCGCCGCCACCTGGGACCGGCTGCCCGGCCTCGTGGAGGACGTGCGCGCCGCCACCGCCGCGGCCGCGCGGGAGGCGACCGGGCACCCCGCCACCGTCAACTGCCGCCTCACCCACGTCTACCCGGACGGCGCCGCGCCCTACTTCACCGTGCTGGCGGCCGGTCGGCCCGGCGAGGAGGTCGCCGTCTGGGACCACATCAAGTCCGCCGCGACCGAGACCCTGCACCGCCACCGCGCCACCGTCACCCACCACCACGCGGTCGGCCGCGACCACCGGCCGGGCTACGACCGCCAGCGCCCCGAACCCTTCGCCCTGGCCCTGCGCGCCGCCAAGGACGCCCTCGACCCGCACGGCATCCTCAACCCAGGCGTCCTGGTCGGCCCCTGAGCCCGCCACCGGATCGGCGGGCGCTGTTAGCCTGCCGTCCATGATCAAGGGGGGTCTGGCGGGCAGCGGAATACGCCGCGTGGCGGGGGACAGCGGGCCGGAACGCGTGCTGATCGCCGCCAGTTTCACCAACCGCGTGGGCAACGGCCTGTTCAACGCGGCCTCGGCGCTCTACTTCACCCTGATCGTGGGCCTGCCCGCCGCGCAGGTCGGCGCCGCGCTCACCATCGCCGGAGTGATCGGCCTGGGCGCGGGGATACCGGGCGGGCATCTCGCCGACCGGCGGGGCGCGCGCCCGGTCATGATGGCGGCCCTCGCGGTCCAGGCGGTGTCGATGGCGGCCCTCGTCCTCGTCGAGAGCTGGGCCGCGCTCACGGTCGTCGCGACGGCCGGCCAGCTCGCCGCGGCGGTCGCCGGGGCGGCCTGGGGCGCGCTGGTCGTCCGGGTCGGGGGTGAACGCCCGGCCCGGTTCCGGGCGAAGCTGCGGACGTTCGTCAACCTGGGCGTCATCCTGGGCACGGTGGGCGCGGGGCTCGCGCTGGCCGCGGGCACCCGCGGCGCCTATGTCACGCTGATCCTCGGCAACGCGGCGAGCTTCGGCCTGTGCGCGGTGCTGCTGCTCCTGCTGCCCCGCTATCCGGTCCTGGCGGCGCCGCCGCGGCAGCAGCGCAGGCTCGCCTTCACGGACCGCCCGTTCCTGGTGTTCACCGCCCTGTACGGGGCCATGGGACTGCAGTACCCGGTGGTCTCGCTGCTCCTGCCGATCTGGATCTCCGAGCACACCGAAGCGCCGCGCTGGACGGTGGCCGCGCTGTTCGCCGTCAACTCCCTCTTCTGTGTGCTGACGCAGACCAGGATCGGCTCGCGTATCGAGACCCCGCACGACGGCGGCCGGGCGTTCCGCACGGCGGGGCTGCTGTTCCTGGTCAGCTGCCCGACGATGGCGCTGGCGGCGTACGCCCCGGTCTGGGCCGCGGCCGGACTGGTCCTGGCGGCGGTCTTCGTCCACAGTCTGGGAGAGGTCTGGGAGTCCTCGGCGGGATTCGCCCTGGGCTTCGGTTTCGCCCCGGACCACGCCCAGGGCCAGTACCAGGGCCTTCTCGGGCTCGGCTTCAACGCGGGCCAGGCTCTCGCCCCCGCGATCCTCACCACGGTGGTGCTGGGGCTCGGCACGGCGGGCTGGCTGCTGCTGGCGTCGTTCTTCGCGGCACTGGGCGCCGCCGGTCCCGCTCTCGCCCGCTGGGGCGCGCGCACCCGGCCGGGGCCGAACGTCGTCGCGGACGACGTGGCGGGATGACCGGCGATCGTATCGGGTCATCCGGTGCCCGCCTCGGGCCGGGCCGGCGGGGCCAGCAGGGCCAGCCGGCGGTCGTGCACCCGGCTGAGCAGTAGCAGCGCGAGCGAGGCGCCCACCAGCGCGCAGCACCTGTCCCCCTGGGTGTCCCACTCGTCCCCCCGGGCGGCGAGGAAGGCGTCGGCGGCGTGCCCGCCGGTCACCGCGGCCGCCCACTCCAGCATCGGGAACCGCCGGCGCAGCACCACCAGCAGCGGCAGCCCGGCCGGCACCCACACCGTCTCCGGCAGCCAGGTCATCGGGTCCGCGGGGTGCCAGGCCGAGAGGACCACCGCGGCCACCGCCAGGGCGGCCGGCACGGCGGGCAGCCTCCGCCGGGGTAGCGGGCCGGGGGCGGCCGCCGGGGACGGCGCGGCGGGGCGGAGGCGCGGGACGGCGAAGCCGGGCCTGGGGCACTCCTCGTCGGAGGGGCGCGGAAGCGGAGGCGACGGACCGGCATGGCATGTCCTGGCCCCTCATGGTGGTTCCACTCCGGCGCGGCGGCATGAGCACGCGCACTCATCCGGAGCGCCCTCGGCTCAACGGCCCCGTTGACGGCCCTGCCCCGCGACTGATCTACTCCCGCACTCGGGCGCTCAGGCCCCGGCCAGCAGCATCCCGCCCATGGCCAGCATGGTCGCGGCGACCACACCGTCCAGGACCCGCCAGGCCTTCGGCCGGGAGAGCAGGCCGGTCAGCAGGCGGGAGCCGTAGCCGAGCCCGGTGAACCAGAGCAGACTGGCGAGCGCGGCGCCCACCCCGAACACCCAGCGCCCGGTGCCGTGGTCGGACGCCACCGAGCCGAGCAGCAGCACGGTGTCCAGGTAGACATGCGGGTTGAGCCAGGTCAGCGCGAGCGCGGTGAGTACGGCGGCGCGCGCCGAACCGGTCGCGGCACCCCGCGCGTCCAGGCCCTCGCCGGTGGCCGGGCGCAGGGCGCGCTGCGCGGCCAGCACCCCGTACCCGAGCAGGAACAGCCCGCCCGCCACGCCGACCGCCGTCAGCGCCGCGGGCCAGGCGGTGACCACGGCGCCGACCCCGGCCACGCCGAGGGCGATGAGCACCGCGTCCGAGACGGCGCAGATCCCGACCACCCGGAGCACCGCCTGCCGGTGCACGCCCTGGCGCAGCACGAAGGCGTTCTGGGCGCCGATGGCGACGATGAGGGAGAGGCCGGTGCCGAAGCCGGCCAGGGCGGTGGTGAAGGTGCCGTAGGTCATGGAGACGACCGTAGGAAGGATCCTTCCCGTCAGTACAGCTAAAGATTCTTACGTACCCTTAGCCGATGTGATGGACGAGCTTCCCCTGGACCAGGTCAGGACCCTGCTCGCGGTGGTCGACGAGGGCACCTTCGACGCGGCCGCCGCGGCCCTGCATGTAACCCCCTCGGCGGTGAGCCAGCGGGTCAAGGCGCTGGAGCAGCGCACCGGACGGGTGCTGCTGATGCGGACCAAGCCAGTGCGGCCCACCGCCTCCGGGGCGGTCGTGGTCCGCTACGCGCGCCAGCTGGCCCGGCTGGAACGGGACGCCCGCGAGGAGCTGGGCATCGACGACGGGCAGGGCCCGGCCCGGTTGCCCATCGCGGTGAACGCCGACTCGCTGGCCACCTGGTTCCTGCCGGTGCTGACCAGGGTGGGCCAGGACCCGCCGGTCTGCTTCGAGCTGCACCGCGAGGACGAGGCACACACCACGGCGCTGCTGCGGGAGGGGCAGGTGATGGCCGCGGTGACCTCCTCGCCCGAGCCGGTCGCCGGCTGCACGGTGCGCCGGCTGGGACTGTTCCGCTACCTCCCGGTGGCCGGCCCCGCGCTGAAGGCCCGCCACCCGGACGGCGCCGCCGTGGAGACCCTGGTGCGGGAGGCCCCGGTGATCGTCTTCGACCGCCGGGACGACCTCCAGGACGCCTTTGTGCGCTCGCTGGCCGGGGGAGCGGCCCAGGCGAGCCGGGTACGCCACCAGGTGCCCACCTCGGAAGGGTTCCTGTACGCGGTGGCGGCCGGCCTCGGCTGGGGGCTGGTCCCGGAGGTGCAGGCGCGGCCGCTGCTGGAGCGGGGCGAGCTGGTGCCGCTGGCGGGCGGGCGGCCGCTGGACGTCCCGCTCTTCTGGCAGCAGTGGAAGCTGGACTCACCGGCGCTGGCCGCGGTCGCCGGGGAGGTCGCCCGGGCCGCGGCGGAGGCGCTGCGGCCCCCGGCGGACGTCCCCTGACCCCGCGGCCTCCCGAGGGCCGCCGCCCCGGGCGGGTCAGGCCCCCGCCGCCGTACGGCGGCCTCCGCCGAGGTTGGCCTCCAGCAGCGCCGTGGCCTCCCGCACCCCGACCGCCCCGCCGCCCTCGTCGCCCGGCGCCGGCAGCCGGCCGTCCGAGGCCTTCAGCTCCCTGAGCGCCCCCTCGATCGCCTGGTGCGCGGCGAAGAGGCACGGCGTGCTGTAGATGGCGACGTCCACCCCCAGCTCCGTCAGCTCGGTCAGGGACAGCCGAGGCGACTTGCCGCCGCCGATCTGGTTGAACAGCAGCGGGGTGTCCGCCACCACCTCCCGCACCCGCCGGATCGCCGCCACGCTGCGCACCCCGTCCACCAGGACGACATCCGCCCCGCTCTTGGCCAGCGCCGCGGCGCGCCGCAGGATCTCCTCCTCCTCGACGGCGTCGGTGCGGGCCACCACGACCAGCTCGTCCCGGCTGTCCAGGACCCGGTGCAGCTTGTCCAGGTACGCGTCCAGCGGCAGGATCCGCTTGCCGTCCGCGTGGCCGCACCGGCGCGGCCGCTCCTGGTCCTCCAGGATCACCCCGGAGGCACCCGCCCGCTCCAGCCGCCGCACCACATGGCAGGCCACCTCCGGATCCGCGTAGCCGTCGTCGATGTCGACCAGCAGGTGCTGCGCCGGGAAGGCCGACCGCAGCCGCTCGGCGAAGGCCACGACGTCGGGCCAGGCGATGAAGCCGATGTCCGGAAGCCCGTAGTACGAGGCGGCGAACCCGAACCCGGAGAGGAAGAAGCCGTCGTAGTGCCGGGCCGCGAGCGACGCGGAGTACATGTCGTGGATACCGATCAGCGGTGTGGTGCCGGGGTCCGCGATCGCGTCGCGCAGCCTGTGCCCAGGGCCCATCGTCCCTCCAGGGGAAACGAGGCGGCCACCGCGAGCGAGCGGGCGGCCGCCGAGCAGGTCGTCGGTGACCCAGCGTGTCAGGACGGGCTTTTCCGCCCAAACCCCGTACACCCATTGGCATCAGCGAAAACCGGACAGCCGGGGTCGGGGCCCGGGACCGGGGCCGCCCCTCGTTGTCAGTGGCGCTGGCTACGGTGGTGGCCATGATCGATGCCGAGGACGTCCGCCGTACCGCCCTGTCCTTCCCCGAGACGGTGGAGAAGGAGGCCTGGCGCATGCCCACCTTCCGGGTGGCCGGGAAGATGTACCTCACCATCCCCGACGACCAGACCTCGTTCGCGGTCCGCTGTCCCCGGCACGAGCGGAGGGAACTCATCGCCGCCGAACCGGAGAAGTTCTGGGTGCCGCCGCACGAGGCGAGCTCCGCCTGGGTCCGGGTCCGGCTGGCCGCCCTGGAGGACCCGGCCGAACTGTGGGACATCCTGGTGGACTCCTGGCGCCAGGCCGCGCCCGACCGCCTGGCCGAGCAGCATCCCGAGCTGCGCCCGGGCGCGGCCGCCGGCTGACCGGGGGAGAGGCGCCGCGGTCCGAGCAGTCGCGCCGGTCGGCCCGGTCCCGCGCGCCCGCGGTGAGCCGCCGCCGCTGCTCCTCCTCGTGGGGTCCGGCACACCCGGCGAGGAGGAGGCGTCCCGTGCGACGTGGGCGGCCCCACCGTCGCAGCGTGCGGTGGCGGTCATGCCCGTGCGCCGCCCGCGCCCGTGCAGCAGCCGGTCGCAGCGACGCACCGTGCCCCCGTCCGCTGTACCCGCCCGTCCGGCCGAGCCCCCGGCACCAGCTGCGGCCGTCGCGGTCCGCCCGGCCGCCGCCCGCCGACTCTACCGACCACCGCCCCTGGCCCCCGGCCTCCGACCACCGCCCCTAGCCCCCGGCCTCCGACCACCGCCCCCGGCCCCCGGCCTCCGACCACCGCCCCCGGCCTCCGGCCCGCCCGTGCCCCCGGGGGCGGGCTCAGGCGCCTCGTACGGTCGCCGCCCACTCCTCCAGCTCCTCCGGGGTACGCGGCCCGGGGGCGTCTTCGGGCAGCAGTCCCCGCTCGCGCAGCACCGCCGCGACCGCCATGCCCCAGGGGCGCCGCAGCCCCGCGGCGGCCAGCAGGTCCCGGTCGCCGAGCAGCTCCGCCACCGGTCCGGTGCGCGGGCCCGCCGGGGTGAGCACCGCCGCGTCGTCCGCCCAGCGCAGCGCCAGGTCCACATCGTGGGTGGCCATCAGCACCGTGGTGCCCGAGGCGCGCAGTTGGTCCAGGGTGCGCAGCAACCGCTCCTGGCCGTGCGGGTCGAGCCCGGCCGTCGGCTCGTCCAGGATCAGCACCCGGGGCCGCATGGCCACCGCGCCGGCGATCGCCGCGCGCTTGCGCTGCCCGTAGGAGAGCAGATGGGTGGGCCGGTCCGCGAGCGCCGTGATGTCCAGCGCCTCCAGCGCCTCGTCCACCCGGCCGCGTACCTCGGAGGCGGCCAGCCCCAGGTTCATCGGCCCGAAGGAGACGTCCTGGGCGACCGAGGCGGCGAACAGCTGGTCGTCCGGGTCCTGCACCACCAGCTGGACCGTGGTGCGCAGCCGCACCAGCCCGGCCCGGTCGTACGCCACCTCCTCGCCGGCCAGCCGCAGCAGCCCCCGGTCCGGGCGCAGCCCGCCGCTGAGCAGCCGCAGCATGGTGGTCTTGCCGCTGCCGTTGCGGCCCAGCAGCGCCACCGCCCGGCCCTCGGCGACCGCGAAGTCCACCCCGCTGAGCACCGCGGGCCCCTCGTCGTAGGCGTATCCGGCGCCCACCAGCTCCACGACGGGCAGCCCGCCTGTGACGGACGTCATGACAGAAGGCCTTTCAGTACGAGGGTGGCGGCGACCAGGGCGGCGAGCAGCGCCCCCGTGGCGGCCAGGAAGCGCCGGGAGAGGGCCGCCTCGGGCACCAGGACCCGCAGGGTGCCGTCGTAGCCCCGGCCGGCCAGGCCCTCCTGGAGCCGCGCCGCCCGGTCGAAGGAGCGGACGAAGGCGATGGCGCCCAGCCCGGCCAGCGACCGCCAGGCCGCCGCCCGGCTCGCCTGCCCCAGCCGGGCCGCCTGCGCCTGGCGCACCTTGGCCACCGTGTCCAGCAGCAGGAACCCGATTCGGTACATCACCAGGGCCACGTCCACCACCGGCGCCGGCACCCCGGCCCGTACCAGCCGCGGCAGCACGTCCGACACGGGCGTGGTGAACGCGAACAGCAGCACCCCGAGGGACGCCGCCGAGGTGCGCAGCAGCAACTGCCCGGCGTGCACCGGGCCGTCCGGGGCGAGCGACACCGCTCCGGCGGCGCCGCCCACCTGGAACAGCAGCGGGATCGCCCCCGTCACACAGAAGCCCAGCGGGAGGCGGAACGCCCGCCACAGCAGCCGGGGCGCCACCCCGGCCGGGCCGAGCAGCACCGCCAGGGTCGCGGCGCCGACCAGCGGGGCCCCCGGCCAGGCCGGCAGGCACACCGCGCTGAGCGTCAGACCGAATCCGAGGACCGCCTTCTCCACCGGGTGGCGGTGGCGCCAGCGGCCGGCGTGCGCCGCCGCGTCGATCGGCAGCACCCGCTTACCCGGCAGCCCCGGTGCCCCGGGCCGCGGCCGGGCCCACGTCGGCGGCGTCCGCCGCACCCCCGGTGCCCTCGGCGGCGGCCAGCGCCCGCGCCTCGCCCTGGCGGCGGCCCCGGCGCAGCCCGAAGTAGTACGCCAGGACACCCGCGCCCAGCGCCGCCTGAAGGGCGAACAGCGCCGACTCGACCTCGCCCGAGGGCGGCTCGTACAGCGGGCTGAACCAGGGCTCGTAGTCCGGCTTCAGCTCGGTGATCGCCGTCTCGGCCTGCGCGTCGGCGCCGGTGAACGGCTCCTCCTTGTGGTCCCCGAGGCCCAGTGCCAGCGGCAGCACGGCGAGCGCCGCCACCACGAGCAGCAGCAGGGTGTTGATCTTCGCGTTGCGGCTCATCGCGCGGCCGCCTCCTTCTCCTCACCCGAGGCGCCGGCCCGGCCCGCGCCCTTGTCCTTGCCGGTCACCTTCGACAGCACACCGAGCCGCAGCAGCTCGCCCTTGCTGGACTGCGTCAGCAGCCGCATCACCAGCACGGTGAGCAGGCCCTCGCTGACCGCCAGCGGGATCTGGGTGAGCGCGAAGATGGAGCCGAACTTGGCCAGCGCCCCGGCGAAACCGGTGCCCGGGTCGGGGAAGGCGAGCGCCAGCTGCACGCTGGTGACGCAGTAGGTCGACAGGTCGGCGGCGAACGCGCCGAAGAAGACCGCCACCATCAGCGGCGCCCCGAAGCGGCGCAGCAGCCAGTAGGTGCCGAACCCGGCCCACGGCCCGACGATCGCCATCGAGAAGACGTTGGCGCCGAGCGTGGTCAGCCCGCCGTGCGCCAGCAGCAGCGCCTGGAACAGCAGGGTGATGGTGCCGAGCACCGCCATGATCGGCGGCCGGAACAGGATGGCGCCCAGCCCCGTACCGGTCGGGTGCGAGCAACTGCCCGTCACCGACGGGATCTTGAGGGCGGACAGGACGAAGGTGAACGCCCCGGAGGCACCCAGCAGGAGTGTCGACTCCGGGTTGCTCCGGACCTCGCGGGTCAGGGCGCGCACTCCGTGCACGACAAACGGAGCAGACGCGACGGCCCAGGCGGCCGCGTGCGCGGGGGGCAGATACCCCTCGGCTATATGCATGGTCGGGAGACCCTCTCCAGCACCTCGTGGATGGACAACGCGCCCTGGCCGGTCTCCTGGCTGACGGGTCATGCCGCCTCGGCTCCGCCTTCCCGGACGTGGCGGTCTCCCGCGGCGGTCCAGTGGCTTCCCGGAGGGGTCCCCCCGGGGGTGGAGCCGGACTTCCCGATCACAGTGGCGAGGGCCGCACCGGTACCGCACCGGATTTCCCGTACACCAAGGCGCTGCGACCCTAGTGCGTTGACCAGGTACATCACAACCCGCGTACCGGCGCTCACCCCGGCGCTTCCGTCCCCCGGGCCGCCACCCGCCGGGTCACTTCTTCCGGTAGCCGTACGCCTCCGAGGCCGCCGCCTCCACCGCGTCCAGGTCCCCGCCGGCCGCCGCCGTGACCACCGCCGCCACCGCCCCCTCGACGAACGGCGCGTCCACCAGCCGCGTGCCGTCGGGGAGTTCGTCGTCGGCCAGCAGGGCCTTGACCGTGAGCACCGCGCTGCCGAGGTCGGCCAGCACGGCCACCCCCGCCCCGCCGTCCACCGAGGCGGCCGCCGCCGCGATCAGCTCCGTACTGGTGCCCAACCCGCCGCCGGGCAGCCCGCCCGCGGGCGCCAGCGGGGTGCCCGCCCCGCCCGCCAGCCCGCGCGCCAGATCCGCGACCGACCCCGCCACCTCGGCGCTGTGCGACACCAGCACGATGCCGACCCGCCCCTCGACCCCGCCGCTCATCCCCGTCGCCCCTCTCCCTGGTCCGCCTCACCGGCCGCCTCCGCCAGCGCGGCCAGCAGCAGCGCCGCCGAGGTCGCCCCCGGGTCCTGATGGCCCTCGCTGCGCTCACCGAGATAGCTGGCCCGGCCCTTGCGCGCCCGCATCGGCACGGTCTCCGCCGCGCCCCGCGCCGCCGCCTCGGCAGCCGCCGCGTACGCCCCCGGCCCGTCCGCCGCCCGGGCCAGCGCGGCGACCGCCGGCTCCAGCGCGTCCAGCATCGTCTTGTCCCCGACCTTCGCCCCGCCGAGCTGCCCGACCGCCGCGACCCCCGCGCCCAGCGCCTCCGCCAGCTGCCCGGGACCGACCTCCCCGGCGTCCCCGAGCGCCTTGCCGGTGCGGCGCAGCAGGGTGCCGTACAGCGGACCCGAGGCCCCGCCCACCGTGGAGATCAGCTGCCGCCCGGCCAGCGTCAGCACCGCACCCGGCGAGTCCGCGGCGCCCTTCTCCAGCTCCGCCGCCACCGCGGTGAACCCCCGCCGGAGGTTGGCCCCGTGGTCGGCGTCCCCGATCGCCGCGTCCAGCTCCGTGAGATGCCCGGCCTCCCGCTCCACCGCCGCCGCGGCGGCCGCCATCCACCGCCGGAAGGCGTCCGTGTCCAGCACCACCGCGCTCACCGCCCCCACCGCAGCGCCGGGGTGGACACCGGCGCGTCCCACAGCCGCAGCAGCTCCTCGTCGGCCCGGCACAGCGTCACCGAGCAGCCCGCCATGTCCAGCGAGGTGACGTAGTTGCCGGTCAGCGTGCGGGCCACCGGCACCCCGCGCTCGCCCAGCACCCGGTGCACCTCCGCGGTGAACCCGTACAGCTCCAGCAGCGGGGTCGCGCCCATCCCGTTGACCAGCACCAGCACCGGCCCGCCCGGTGGCAGGTCCTCCAGCACCGCGTCCACCGCGAGGTCCGCGAGCTCCCCGGAGGTCATCATCGGGCGGCGCTCCCGGCCCGGTTCGCCGTGGATGCCGATGCCCAGCTCCAGCTCCCCGGCCGGCAGGTCGAACGAGGGGCCGCCCTTGGCCGGGGTGGTCACCGAGCTCAGCGCCACCCCGAAGCTGCGCGAGCTCGCGTTGACCTGCCGCCCGATCGCCTCCACCCGCTCCAGCGGCGCCCCCTCCTCGGCCGCCGCCCCGGCGATCTTCTCCACGAACAGCGTCGCCCCGGTGCCGCGCCGCCCCGCGGTGTAGAGGCTGTCGCGGACGGCCACATCGTCGTCCACCAGCACCTTGGCGACCTGGATGCCCTCGTCCTCGGCCAGCTCGGCCGCCATGTCGAAGTTGAGCACGTCGCCCGTGTAGTTCTTCACCACGAACAGCACGCCCCGCCCGCTGTCCACGGCCGCCGCGGCCCGGACCATCTGGTCCGGCACCGGGCTGGTGAAGACCTCGCCCGGGCAGGCCGCCGCCAGCATCCCCGGCCCGACGAACCCGGAGTGCAGCGGTTCGTGTCCGCTGCCCCCGCCCGACACCAGCGCGACCCGCCCCTCCACCGGCGCGTCCCGCCGGACCACCAGCCGGTTCTCCACATCCACGGTCAGCTCGGGATGGGCGGCCGCGATCCCCCGCAGGGCGTCGGCGACCACGGTCTCCGGAACGTTGATCAGCATCTTCAACGGTGTCTCCTCGCCACGTCAGCCGCGCGGAATTCCCCAGTCCTGCGAAGGCGGGCCGGACCGCGGCGGACCCTCGCCCGTGCCGCCGCCCCTCATCATCCGCCATGGGCCCCCCGACCGCACGTGCCCACCGCGCAGTCCTGCCGGTCCATGTCCCCGGTGGCCTCCCCGCCCCGTGCCGCCGCGTCCGTCCCGGCCCGGGGAAACCGGGTGCGGACCGGCGGCGCGGTGGTGTGGCCTCGGGGCGTGGCGGTGACATGGGGCGCACCGGGGGACGACGGGCCGGGCGCGGCCGTGCGCGTACTCGGGGAGTGGCAGGACGATGAGGCGCCGACGCAGCTGCACCCGGGGGACCCGGGCTGGTTCCGGCGAGCGGGCCCGGAGGAGGCCGCCGCGGCGGTCCGGACCTGAAGCCAGGACGGACGGATCCTGGCCGTCGGGCTGCTGAACGGCCCCCGGCTGCTGCGGCCGACGGTCGCCCCCGACGCCCGGCGGGACGAGGACATCGGAGACTTGGGGCGCGGAGTGCTGCCCGAGGGCCGGGCGGATGTCGAGGCACCGGCGGACGCCCCCTGGTGCGGGAGGTGCCGGGCCGGGCAGGCTTAGGCACCGGCGGGCCCTGGACACCGCTGCGCCGCGACCTCGCCGGGCCGGTCGAGGAACCGGCGCCGCGGATCGAGGTGGTGGGCCCGGAGCAGGCGCACCGGTACGCGGCCGCCCACCGGGCGGCGTTCGACGGATCGGCCTTCACCGGCGAGCGTTGGCAGGCGATGGCCGCCGGGGCGCCGTTCGCCGACGCCCGGTCCCTGCTCGGATACGAGGAGCGGGGCGAGCGGTGGCGGCGGTGACGGTGTGGTCGGCCGGACCGGGCAGAGTCGGGCTGCTCGAACCGATGGGCGTGCACCGGGACCACCGCTGTCGCGGCCATGGCAAGGCGATCACCCTCGCCGCGGCGGCCGCCCTCGGGGGACTGGGCTCGTCCGGCGCGCTGGTCCGCACCCCGAGCGCCGGCACCGGCGCCGTCGCCACCTACCGCCCGCGAGACCCGGGACCGGTAGGGCGCGCCGGGCGGGCGGTGCAACGGCCTGGGCCGCTTTGCCGGTTCGGCAAGGTGCCGTGCCAGCGGATGGCGGAGGCGGCAAGGCTGGGCGCGTCCGAGACAAGGAGCCCCGATGAGTCCACCGACGCACCCGCCCACCCCGCCCCGGCCGTTGGCCCACCGCCTGCCGCGCTCCGCGCACCCGGCGGCGGCCGTGTTGCTCGCCCTGCTGCTGATGCTCGCCGGCGCGGCCTGCTCCCCACCGGCAGCGGGCGACGAGGTGCCCGCCCATGCCGCCGCCACCCACGAAGACTCCCGGTTCACCCGGACCTTCCGGCACGAGTTCGCCGAGGTCGACGGTGTCCGGATGCACTATGTGACCGGCGGCAGCGGCCCGCCCGTGGTGCTGATCCACGGCTGGCCGCAGACCTGGTACGGCTGGTGGCCGATCATGCCGGAACTCGCCGAGCACCACACGGTCTACGCCGTCGACCTCCCCGGACTGGGGGACAGCACCGGCACACCGACCGGCTACGACAAGGCCACGCTGGCGCGGTACGTCCACACGCTGATCGCCGACCGGCTCGGGGTGGACGACGCCGCCGTCGTCGGGCACGACTTCGGCGCCGCGGTGGCCTTCCAGTACGCCAGCCGCTTCCCCGGCGACACCGCCCGCCTCGGCTACCTCGACCTGCCGCTGCCCGGGCCCGCGATCGACGCGCCCAGCTACCGCGCACTGAGCTGGCATATCGCCTTCCACTCCCAGCGGCGGATCCCCGAGGCGGTCGTCGGCGACGACGTCCGCGCGTATCTGGCGCTGTTCTACCCCCAGGTCGCCTTCGGCGGCGCGGCGTTCGGCGGCACCTCCGACCGCTCCCCGTTCACCGGCGCCGAGATCGACGAGTACGCCCGGACCTACCGCCGGCCCGCGGCCCTGTCGGGCGGCTTCGGGCTCTACCGCGCCCTCGACCAGGACGTCCGGGACACCGTGGCGGCGGCACCGGTCCGGGACCCGGTCCTGCTGATGACCGCTCAGGGGCAACTCGACGCCATCCGGTCCACCGTGGCCCCGCGGATGCCCCGCATCGAGCGGGCGGTGGACGTGCCGGGCGCCGGGCACTGGCTCGTCGAGGAGAACCCCCGGTTCGTCACCGCCGAACTGCTGCGTTTCCTCGGAGGCTGACCGCGCCACCGGGGCGGTGTGTGACCGCTGCCGCCAAGAGCACGTCTCCCTGGCCGAGGACGCCGCCCGCCCACCCGAACAGGAGCCCGCCGCCATGCACACGTACGACATCACCGTGACCACCACCGCCTCGCCGGAGACCGTCTGGAAGCTGCTGGTCGACGCCCGCAGCTGGCCGCTGTGGTCCCGGGTGGACAGCCTGGACCCGGCACGGTCGGTCGGCCTGGACCCGGGCGGCGACGACGGCGTCGGCGCCGTCCGGGCCTTCCGGACGGGACGCACCGTGACCGGGGAGCGGCTGACGGAGAAGGCCGAGGGGCCCCTCCTGGCCTACGAGGGCGCCTTCAACCCGTCGATGCGCGACTACCGGGCGCGCGTCGAGCTGACGCCGACCCCGGGCTCCGGCACGGTCATCCACTGGTACGGCACCTACCGGACCGGCCGGCTGACGGGCCTCTTCCTGCCGCGCTACCTGCGGAGGTTCATGCGGGGCATGGCGGAGGGGCTGGCCCGCCACGCCGAGGAGGAGCAGCAGGGCGGGCCGGCCCGGTGACCCCGGTCGTCAGCGGCCCACGGGTGTCTCCCGCGCCACCCGTGACAGCTTGTCGGGGTTGCGCACCGCGTAGACCCCGGTGACCCGGCCGTCCTCGATCCGGACCGCCACCACACTGTCGAGCTCCCCGTCGAGGCGGACGAGCAGCGCCGGGCAGCCGTTGATCTGCGCCGGCTCCAGCGACACCTCCTCGTCCGTCCTGCGCAGCACCCCGGCCAGCCAGCGGACCACCTTGTCCGGCCCCACCAGCGGGCGCAGCGCGGCCTGGCGGAGCCCGCCGCCGTCTGTCAGCGCCACCACGTCCGGCGCCAGGATGTCGAACAGCCCTTGCAGGTCGCCGGTCTCGACCGCCTGCCGGAACGCTCCCAGCACGGCCCGGGTCTCGGCCGGGGAGACGGCCGCGCGCGGCCGGCGCGCGGCGACATGGGCGCGCGCCCGGTGGGCGATCTGGCGGACGGCCACCGGGCTCTTGCCGACGGCCTCGGCGATCTCCTCATGGCCGAGGGCGAACACCTCGCGCAGCACGAACACCGCCCGCTCGGTCGGCGGCAGGGTCTCCAGGACCAGCAGCATCGCCATCGACAGGCTCTCGGCGAGCTCGGCGTCCTCGGCCACGTCCGGCGCCGTCAGCAGCGGCTCGGGCAGCCACGGCCCCACATACGACTCCTTGCGCCGGGCGAGCGTACGCAGCCGGGTGAGGGCCTGGCGGGTGGTGATCCGGATCAGATAGGCGCGCGGCTCGCGCACCTCCGCGAAGTCGACCCCGGCCCAGCGCAGCCAGGTCTCCTGGAGGACGTCCTCCGCGTCGGCCGCCGAGCCCAGGATCTCGTAGGCCACCGTGAACAGCAGACTGCGGTGGGCGACGAACGCCTCGGTGGCGGGATCCGCACGACCGCCCCCGTCCGCCGTGCCACCCGCTGCTTCCTGGTCCATGACCGCCGCCTCCCGACTCCTCGACCCGGACGTCCCACCCACAGGACGCCCCGCCCCGCCGGGCTGTGACACCCGGGCGATGTGAGCTGGATCATGCCACCCAGCGGGGCGGGGGCCTGCGGCGCGCCGTTACGGGGCGATCGCCAGGTCGAAGAGGCGGACGGACCCGTTGGCGGGCAGCACGACCAGCTCGACCCGCTTGGCCGGGTCCAGCTCCACGGAGTGGGCGAAGACCCGGTACGCGGTCCCGGCGTTGCCGTAGCCGTCGGGGCGGTTGCGGCCGTCGGTGGACGCCACCAGGGTCGCCCCGTGCGCGGTGGCCTCCTGGAAGGACCAGTTGGGGAAGCCGATGGCGCCGCTGGTGCTGGTGCCGTCGGTGTAGATCACCGTGGCCGTCCCGGTGGCGCCCAGACCGGCGCCGGAGCCCAGGAACACCAGCCGCTTACCCTGGCCGGACAGCTGGACGGCCTGCCCCTTGGCGGAGGCGTTGTTCTTCGTCCCGGGTGCGGCGGCCGGCCAGCTGAGCGAGGCGCCCAGCGCGGTGACCGGCGCGCCGGGTGCCAGCCCCGCCGCGGCCAGCTTCTGCGTGGAGAAGCTGTTGCCCTCGCCGTCGAAGTCGCCGGGGGCGGTGTTCCCCTCGTCGGTGGCGCCCACGTTGTCGTACGCGTCGGAGAGCCGGGCCAGCACCGGCCCGGAGCGCTCCACCCGGCTGCCGGTCGCGCTGCCGCGGCCGTCGCCGCCCTGGTAGGTGGCGGTGGCGGTGAAGGTCCGCAGGGTGAACCCGGGCCGGCGCTCCGGGACCTGGATCCGGAAGGCCGCGGTGGCGGAGGCGCCCGGCCGTACCGCCTCCGGCACCGCCGCCACCGAGGGCTGGACGGCCCAGCCGGCCGGGCCCCGGAAGGAGACCTTCAGCCCGCGCATCCGGTCCGGGCCGGTGTTGGTGACGGTGACCTTCACCTCGGAGACGGCCGGGCCGTCCAGGTCGACGGCCGAGACCGCCACCCGGGTGGGCTCGGCGGCCCGCGCGGGCGCGGGCGCCGCACCGGCCGCCGACGGGGCCGCGGTCGCGGCGCCGACCGGTGCGGTCAGCGCCACCACTGCCAGGGCCAGCGCGGCCAGGGCTCTTCGGGGGGCACTCGGGAACAGCGGCATCAGCGACTCACTCCTCGGTACGGGGAAGGCAGGGGGGGACGGGATCAGACCGGCGGCATCTCGGTGGCCCGCGAGTCCAGCCCGGGCCGCAGGTTCACCCAGGAGCCCCGGGTGAAGTCGGGCACCGCGACCGGCCGGCCGTTCCGCTCCAGGGACTCCACGCTCAGCGGCACCGGCGCGCACCAGGCGGCGGAGTCGTACACGTCGATGTCCGGCACCAGTCCCGCGCGCATCAGCTGGACGGTGCGCCACTGGAGGACGTAGTCCATCCCGCCGTGGCCGCCGCCCTCCGCCTGCTCGGCGAGCTTCCGCCACAGCCAGTGGTCGAACTCCTTGCGGTACGGGGCGAAGTCCCGCCAGGAGTGGCCCGAGTGGTCCGGCTCGAAGTACACCCGGGCACCGGTCGGGGAGGTCCCCGCGTAGTCCTCGAAGATGCCCCGGCTGCCGGCCAGGGTGTTGATCCGGCTGTACGGGCGGGGCGAGCTGACGTCGTGCTCGGCGCGGATCACCCGGCCGTTCGCCGTCTCGATCATGCAGGTGACCAGGTCGCCGTTGACATAGGTCTCGTTCCAGGAGGGGTGCCCCCTGGGCACGAACCGCTCGCGGTAGTCGGCGAGCCCCTTGGGCGCGGTGGCGGTCGCGCTGAGCGTCGTCAGCCGGTCGCCCCGGTTGATGTCCATCGCCGCGGCGATCGGCGCCAGCCCGTGCATGGCATAGAACGAGGCGGTGGAGCGGGTGTGCCAGCGGCGGCGCCAGGCGTCCGTGTAGTAG
Organism: Streptomyces lichenis; assembly: GCF_023218175.1. GTDB lineage: Bacteria > Actinomycetota > Actinomycetes > Streptomycetales > Streptomycetaceae > Streptomyces > Streptomyces lichenis. Next base: position 269,796 of record NZ_JALPTH010000007.1, read on the forward strand.
GTGTCGGAGAACAGCAGCTCGCGCAGGTCGTGCAGATAGCCGCCGTGCCCGTTGGTGACATCGCCGAACACGCCCTCGTGCGCCATCTTCAGCATCGCCAGCTCGTTGCGCCCGTAGTTGCAGTTCTCGGCGAGCATCAGATGGCGGCGGGTGCGCTCGGAGGTGTCCACCAGGTCCCACAGCTCGTCCAGCTCGGTGGCGATGGGCAGTTCGACGATGACGTGCTTGCCCGCGAGCAGCGACGCGCGGCCCTGGGCGTGGTGGAACTCCCAGGGCGTGGCGATGTAGACGAGGTCGATGTCGTCCCGGCGCAGCATCCGGGCGTACGCGTCGGCGGAGCCGCCGTACTCGGCGGGGCGGGGCCTGCCGGCCTTGACCAGGGCGTCGGCCACCCGCTTGGCCCGGTCGGCGCGGATGTCGCAGACAGCGGTGACCTGGCAGCCCGGGACGGCGGCCCAGCCGGGGGCCATGCCGGCGCCCCGGTTGCCCAGCCCGATCACCGCGACCCGGACCGTCCGGTGCGGGGCGTACGCCACATTGATCATGGACTTCTGGCCGGGGCGGCGCCGCGGGGCCGCGGCCGCGGTGACGGCGGCGGGTGAGGCGGCGGACGCCGGTGCGGCGGCCCCCATGCCGAGGGCGAGCGCACCTCCGGCGAGCGCACCCCCCAGGACCGAACGCCGCTGGACGGCCGGGAGTTCAGGTATCACGAATCGCTCCAGACGTGGTGGGGAGGACCGTTGGCGCGCACGACTGTGTCGGAGCTGACAAGTTCGTGTCAATAGTTGATTCACAAGGCGCTGAAACGAGCAGAAACGCTCAGGAGGGTGAAGGGTGCGAAACCGTCCGCGTGCCGGAGAATCCGGAACGGCGGATGGGTAGATACCCGGGAGGGGCGGTCCGGGCCGGACTGTGGCCGCCGCCATGGTGAGCGATTACGCTTCGTCCAGCCCGCCATGGAGCATCGGGAAGCAATCGATCACAGAGGAGACAGGCGTGCCGCACATCGACGCCGAGATCGCCAGTCAGCCGCACTGCTGGAACGAGGCCGCCGCCCTCGCCGCCACCCGGCCCGCCGGCCTGCCCCGGCCGGGCGAGCGCGTCGCCGTAGCCGGCTGCGGCACCTCGCTCTACATGGCCCAGGCGTACGCCGCGCTGCGCGAGGGCGCGGGCCTCGGCGAGACCGACGCCTTCCCCGCCTCCGAGTTCCCCACCGGACGCCGCTACGACCGGGTCGTCGCCCTCACCCGCTCCGGCACCACCACCGAGGTGCTCACCCTGCTGGCCAGGCTCGGCGGCACCGTACCCACCCTCGCCCTCACCGCCGACCCGCACACCCCCGTCGCCACCGCCGCCGACCACCTCGTGGTGCTGGACTTCGCCGACGAACGCTCGGTGGTGCAGACCCGGTTCGCCACCACCGCGCTCACCTTCCTCCGCGCCACCCTGGGCCTGCACACCACCGGGATCGAGGCCGACGCCCGCCGGGCGCTGGCCGAGGACCTCGACCCCGCCCTGCTGAAGTGCGCCCAGTTCACCTTCCTCGGCCAGGGCTGGACCGTCGGCCTCGCCCATGAGGCCGCCCTGAAGATGCGGGAGGCCGCCCGCGCCTGGACCGAGTCCTACCCCGCCATGGAGTACCGCCACGGGCCGATCAGCATCGCCGCGCCCACCACCGCCACCTGGTCCCTCGGCCCCGCCCCGCAGGGGCTGGACGAGGACGTGGCCGCCACCGGCGCGCTCTGGATCGGCGGCGCCCTCGACCCGCTCGCCGAACTCGTCCGCGTCCAGCGCCTCGCCGCCGCCCTCGCCACCAGCCTGGGCCTCGACCCGGACGAGCCGCGCAACCTCACCCGCTCGGTCGTGCTCGCCGAGGACTGACCGCACCCGCCCCCCCGGCCCCAGGAGACCAAGGACCGCACCGTGCCGCTGACCACCACCCGCGCACTCGTCGACCGTGCCGCCGCCCGCGGCGAGGCCGTTGTCGCGTTCAACGTCATCACCCTCGAACACGTCGAGGCCGTACTCGACGGCGTACGGGGCACCGGCCGACCGGTGATCCTCCAGATCAGCGAGAACGCCGTCGCCTACCACGGCGGCCGCCCCGAGCCGCTCGCCGCGGCCGCCGCGCGCTGCGCCGAGCAGTCCGAGGTGGAGGCCGCCCTGCACCTCGACCATGTCACGGACGAGGGGCTGCTGCACCGGGCCGCGGACGCCGGGTTCTCCTCTGCGATGTTCGACGCGGCCCGGCTGCCGTACGCGGCCAATGTCCAGGCCACGCGCCGGGCCGCCGACTGGGCGCACCGCAACGGCCTGTGGCTGGAGGCGGAGCTGGGCGAGGTCGGTGGCAAGGACGGGCGGCCGCCGCTGGACGCGCACGCCCCGGGCGCCCGTACCGACCCGGCCGAGGCCGTCCGGTATGTGGCCGAGACCGGGGTGGACGCCCTGGCCGTCGCCGTCGGCAGCTCCCACGCCATGACCTCCCGGGACGCGGTGCTGGACCACGGCTTGCTGGCCGGGCTGCGTGCCGCGCTGGAGGTGCCGCTGGTGCTGCACGGTTCCTCCGGGGTGCCCGACGGCGAACTGGGCCGCGCCATCCGCGCGGGCATCGCCAAGGTCAACATCGGCACCGCGCTCAACGTGGCGCTCACCGCCGCCGTACGCGAGCACCTCGACCGGCACCCCGACGGGGTCGACCCCCGCCGCTACCTGGACGCCGGGCGCACCGCGATGGCGGCCGCCGCGGCCCGGCTGGCCCAGGCCGTGGCCCAGGCGACCCAGGTCCCCCCGGCGCCGGCCGCCACCGCCTGACCGCGACCGCCCGCGCGCGCCCGGGGACGTCCGCCCGCCGCGTGGACCGCCGGCCGGCGTGCGGCCGGCGTACGCGAAGATGGTGCGGGAGGGGGCCCATCGCGGGCCTTCCCGCGGCTCCGGCCGGCCGCCGGACCGTGGGGGGACACACCGGCACACGTCCGGCACGTCGGCGACAAGGGCACGGCAGGAAAGAGACGGCATGAAGGCGCACGAGAGGTGGACCCGGCTGCTGGAGGTGCTCGCCGAGGAAGGGCAGCTGTCCGTCACCGACGCCTCGGCCCGTCTCGACGCCTCCCCGGCCACGGTGCGCCGGGACATGGACGAGCTGGCCCGCCAGCAGCTGCTGACCCGTACCCGGGGCGGCGCGGTGGCCGGAGCCGTCTCCTACGACCTGCCACTGCGCTACAAGACCTCCCGCCGTGCCGACGAGAAGCAGCGGATCGCCCGGGCGGCGGCCGAGGCGATCCCGCCGGGCGCCATCGTCGGCCTCAACGGCGGCACCACCACCAGCGAGGTGGCCCGGGAACTGGCCGTACGCGCCGACCTGAGCGAGCACGGCCCCGGCGAGGCGCTGACCATCGTCACCAACGCCATCAACATCGCCAACGAGCTCGCCGTGCGGCCGCACATCAAGACAGTGGTCATCGGGGGAGTGGCCCGCTCCAACTCCTACGAACTCACTGGGCCGTTCGCCGACGCCGTCCTCCGGCACCTGGCCCTGGACTATGTGATCCTCGGGGTGAACGCCGTGCACCCCGACTTCGGGGCGGCCTGCCATGACGAGGGCGAGGCCATGGTGAACCGGGCCATCGCCGAACGCGCCGAGCACGTCGTGGTGGTGGCGGACTCCACCAAGCTCGGCCGCCGCGCCTTCGCCCAGGTCTGCCCCACCGCCGACATCTCCCGGATCGTCACCGACCGGGAGGTCCCCGAGGAACTGGTGACCCGGTTCACCGACCGGAACGTCGAGGTCACCCAGGTCTGACACCCGCGGTCGCCGCCCGGTAGGCGGTACGCAGCCGGGCCCGGGCCGCCTCCGGGGCGCCCACCCCGTCCAGGGCGAGCAGCGCCGCGCCCAGCACCGGGGGCGCCGTCACCAGCCGGGGCACCGCCCTCGGGGCGCGGGCGGCGAGCAGAGCGGCCACCCGCTCGTCCAGCGCGGTGTGCCCGGCCGCCAGCACACTGCCGCCCAGCACCACCGGGACCTCCTCGGCCAGCAGGCCCAGCCGCTCCAGGGCGACCAGCGCCATCGCCGCCACCTCCCCGGCCAGCCGTTCCACCAGGGCGGCCGCCACCGCGTCCCCGGCGGCCGCGACCGCGAACAGCACCGGGGCCAGCTCATGCCGCCAGCCGGAGCGCACCCGCCGCAGATGGACGTCCTCGATCAGCCCGTACATCGAGTCCAGACCGAAGTGCGCGGGCAGCGCCCGGGCCAGCTCCGTGGGCTCCCCGCGGCCGTCCTCGGCCCGCGCCGCCCACCACATCGCCTCCTCGGCCAGTCCCACTCCGCCGCCCCAGTCACCGGAGATGCGGCCGATCGCGGGGAAGCGGGCGGTACGGCCGTCCGGCAGCATCCCGACGCAGTTGATGCCCGCCCCGCACACCACCGCCACCCCCCGCGGCTCCTCGGCGCCGGCCCGCAGCAGCGCGAAGGTGTCATTGCGCACCACCGCCGTACGCCCCCAGCCGCGCTCCGCGATCGCCGCGCCGAGCGCCTCCTCCTCGGCCGGGAAGTCGGCGTTGGCCAGACACGCCGACACCAGCTCCACCCGGCCCGACCCCATCCCCGCGGCCCGGGCCCGCTCCAGCGCCTCCGCGACCGGCGCCGCCAGCACGTCCAGCGCCGCCCCGACCCCCACCACCGGCGGCTGGAACCCGCCGCCCCGGGCCCGCCCGAGCACCGTGCCGTCCACGCCCACCACGGCCACATCCGACTTGCTGTTGCCCGCGTCGACCGCCAGCACCACGGCCCCGCCGCCCGGCCCCGTGCCGGACGACCCCGTTTCCCTGGCCCCGTTGCCTGTTTCCCCGGCCTCGTTGCCCGGCCCGCCTGGTTTCCCGGCCTCGTTGCCCGTTTCCCTCCCCTCGTTTCCCGGCCCCGCGACCGCCCCGTCCGTTTCCCCCGTCCCGTTGCCCGTTTCCCGGGCCCCGTTTCCCGGCCCCGCGCTCACGCCCATGCCAGATGCTCCCGGTTGTGCGCCAGCAGCCGGTCGGTGAGCCCGTCGGCGAGCGCGTACTGCCCGACCAGCGGATGCGCCAGCAGCGCACGGAACACCCGCTCCCGGCCGCCGTGCAGCGCCGCCTCCAGGGCCAGGTCCTCATACGCCGTCACCTGGGCGACGAGCCCGGCGTACAGCGGGTCGAGGACCGGCGCGGGCAGCGGGGCGGCGCCGGCCGCGTCCACCCGGGCCTGCACCTCCACCACCGCGTCGTCCGGGAGGAACGGCAGGGTGCCTTCGTTGTACGTGTTCACCACCTGCGTCCCGGGGTGCGGCCCGAGCAGCGCGGCGGCCAGGTCCACGGCCGCCTCGGAGTAGAAGGCCCCGCCGCGCCGGGCCAGCAGCTCCGGCTTCTCGTCCAGCGCGGGATCGCCGTACAGCTCCAGCAGCCGCCGCTCCATCTCGGCCACCTCCGCGGCCCGGGACGGCTTGGTGGCCAGCTCGCGGACGACCTCGTCATGCGCGTAGAAGTAGCGCAGGTAGTAGGAGGGCACGGTGCCCAGCCGGTCCAGCAGCGAGCGCGGCATCCGCAGATCCGCCGCGACGGCCTCGCCGTGCTCGGCGAGCAGCCGGGGCAGCACGTCCTCGCCGTCCGGGCCGCCGAGCCGCACCCCCAGCTCCCAGCTGAGATGGTTGAGCCCCACATGGTCCAGATGGACCCGCTCGGGCGAGGTGCCCAGCAGCGCGGCGAACTTCCGCTGGAAGCCGATCGCCACATTGCACAGCCCGACCGCCCGGTGACCGGCCTTCAGCAGGGCCCGGGTGACGATGCCGACCGGGTTGGTGAAGTCGATGATCCAGGCGTCCGGGCTGGTCCTCCTGACCCGTTCGGCGATGTCCAGCACCACCGGCACGGTGCGCAGCGCCTTGGCCAGTCCGCCGGCCCCGGTGGTCTCCTGCCCCACACAGCCGCACTCCAGCGGCCAGGTCTCGTCCTGCTGCCTGGCCGCCTGCCCGCCCACCCGCAGTTGCAGCAGCACCGCGTCCGCGCCCTCGACGCCCGCGTCCAGGTCGGAGGTGGTGACCACCCGGCCCGGATGGCCCTGCCGGGCGAAGATCCGCCGGGCCAGCCCGCCGACCAGCTCCAGCCGCTCGGCCGCCGGATCGACCAGCACCAGCTCGCTGACCGTCAGGGTGTCACGCAACCGCGCGAAACCGTCGACCAGTTCGGGCGTGTAGGTCGAACCGCCCCCCACTACCGCCAGTTTCATCAGCTCAGCCCTTCCCAGGAGTGCACGAACAGAGGGACGAACGCGCGCGGTACCTACCGCGAGGTGTCGAAGACCTCGTCACGGGTGGCGGCCAGCGCGCACTCCAGTGCCCCGCGCAGCACCGGATCGTCTGTGACGGAGCCCATGACCAGCCGGGGCCGCGCGGCCGCGAGTTCGGCCAGCTCGGCGGCCACTCGTGCGCGCAGCGGCTCGCCGCCCGCGGTGACCGCCCCGCCCGCGAGGACCACCAGCGCCGGGTCGAGGATGGCGACCAGCGAGGCGAGACCGGTGGCCAGCCGGGTGGCGTACACCCCCCGCAGCTCGCGGTACGGGCCGCTGTCCGCCTCGGCCGACCGGGCCAGCAGCGCCGCGGCCACCTCCGGATACGGGCCCTCGGGCACCTCCCGCACTCCCAGCTGCCGGGCCAGCGCGGGCAGCGTCTGCGCGCCGGCCAGCCGCTGGAAGCCACCGCCGTTCTCCTGCGCCACCCCCCGTACCAGCTCCGTCCCCGGCACCGGCAGGAAGCCGACCTCCCCGGCGCCGCCGGTGAAACCGCGGTGCAGCCGCCCGCCCAGCACCAGCGCGGCGCCCAGCCCCTCGGCGCTCCACAGCAGCACGAAGTCCCCTTGGCCGCGCGCGATCCCGGCCCGCTGCTCGGCGACCGCCACCAGGTTGACGTCGTTGTCGTACTCCACCGGCATCGGCAGCGCCTCCGCCACCTCCCGGAGCAGGGTGGGGGAGTGCCAGCCGGGGAGGTGGGAGGCGTAGCGCAGCCGCCCGGTGGACGGGTCGAACGCCCCGGGGGTGCCGATCACCAGCCGGCGGACGTCCGCCCGGCCGAGCCCGGCCGCCGCCACCGCCTCGTCCAGGGCCCGGGTCACCCGCGCGACGGCCCCCTCCGCCGCTCCCTCGGAAGTGGCGGGCAGCTCGTACGCGCCGACCACCGCCCCGGTCACATCGGCCACCGCGGCGCGGACACGGGACGCGGTGACATCGAGCCCGGCGGCGTACCCGGCGCCGGGCTCCAGCGCGTACAACCGGGCGCCGGGCCCGGGCCGCCCGGTGCTGGTGCCGGTGGCGCGGACCAGCCCCGCCTCCTCCAGCCGGGCGAGCACCTGGGAGGCGGTCGGCTTGGAGAGCCCGGTGAGCGCCCCGATTCGGGTACGGGACAGGGGTCCGTGCTCCAGCAGCAGGTCGAGCGCGGCCCGGTCGTTCATCGCCCGCAGCACCCGCGGCGTACCGGGGACCCCGCCACCCACGCCCTGGACCATGCCCCCCGCCTCCCGCCGCCGCTCAATGGTCAGGAAAGTTTCCTGTCATCATCGGACGGGGAGAAGCTACGGGCGCCGCGCGGAGCACGTCAAGGGCCCGGTCCCGGTGGGGGACGGGGCCCTGAGCGGCGCGGGGGAGGGGCGGCGGATCAGTCCAGGCGGTGGACGAGCTGGGTGCCCAGCTCATAGCGGGCACCGGTGACGGCGAGCCTCCCCTCGCGGATCCTGGCGGCGAGGTCGGGCTCGGCGGCCAGCCTGGCGCGGACCCGCCGGACGTTGGCGGTGATGGCGGCGTCCACCCGCTGCTCCACCGGGAGCGCGTGGTCGATCGCGGGGCGGAGCTGGTCGGCCAGGTACTGGATGTGCGCGGGCAGCCGCTCCCCGGTCTCATCCGCCTCGACGGCCGCGGCGACGGCGCCGCAGGAGGCATGCCCGAGGACCACGATCAGCGGGATGCCGAGCTCCAGGGCGCCGTACGCGATGCTGCCGAGCACCGCCTCGTCCAGCACCTCGCCCGCCGAACGCACGGTGAGCAGATCGCCGAGGCCCTGGTCGAACACCAGCTCAGGTGGCACCCGCGAGTCGACGCAGCCCAGCACGATGGCGAACGGATGCTGCCCGGCGACCAGTTCCCTCCGCAGCGCGCGGGCCTCATGCGGATGGTGCTGCCGAAGGGCCCGCCACCGCCGGTTTCCGGCCGTCAGCTCGGCGAGCGCCTGCCGTGGGGTGGTGGGCCGCGGCTTCCCGGACGGCTCCCCGGGGGACGGCGAGGGCCGAGGTGCTTCGCCCGGCGGCGCCTCGGGTGCGGCGGAGGCGGTGGAGCGGCCCAGCGCCAGGGCGCCGCCCGCCGTGGCGCCCGCGGCCAGCGCGGACCTGAGCAGGGCGCGGCGCGAGCCGCCGGACCCGGTCGCGGCACCGCTGTCGTGTTCCCTTGTCCCGGTCACGGAGAGGAAGTTAGCGCCGTGGACGGCCAACAGGCGTCCTCTTGCCCGTTCTTGGGCCGGACTTGGGGCCCTCTTGGCCGCCGGGACCGTCGCGCGGGCCGGGCCGGGGTCGGATCAGGAGCTGGTGCTCGACGACCGGCAGTGGGCCGCCAAGCGGGCCGCCGTGCTCTGCCACGGCTCCCAGCTCGCCCCGCTGGCCGCGGACCACGGCAGCCTGCCGGCCCGCGGCGGACCGCTGAGGGCGGAACGGGTGTGGCGCCTCGCCGCCCGCTGAACCGCCGGGCGCTCAGGGCCGTTCGCCCTCCCGGGCGCGGGTGAGGAGCCGGTACAGCCCGTGCAGCACCACCGCGGTGAGCGCGCCCGCCACCACCCCGCTGCCCAGCACACTCCGCACCCAGCCGGGGAAACCGTCGTACAGCCCGGGGGAGACCACCGGCAGCAGCCCCGCCGCGAGCGCCACGGCCGCCACCATCGCGTTGCCCCGGTCGTCCAGGTCGACCCGGCGCAGCATGCCCACCCCCAGCACGGCGATCACCGCGTACACCACCAGGGCGCTGCCGCCCACCACGGCCGGCGGGATGCCCGCGAGCCACCGCGACACCGGGGCGAGCAGCCCGCAGCCCAGCAGCAGCACCCCGGCGCCCGCCGTGACGAACCGGCTGCGCACCCCGGTGAGCCGGCTGATGCCGATGTTCTCCGAGCTGGTCACCAGCGGCGCGCTGCCGAACACCCCGGCCAGCAGCGAGGCCACCGCGTCCGCCCGGGCCACCCGGGGCACGTCCCGCCCCGGGTCGGGGGTGCGGCCCACCGTCTCGCTGTTCAGCACGGTCTGGCCGGTCGCCTCCGCCAGCGAGGTGAGGCTGAAGATCAGCAGCGGCAGCGCGGCCAGCAGGTCGAAGTGCGGTGCGCCGTACGGCAGGAGCCGCGGCAGCGCCGCGTCGGTGGCCCCCGGCGGGGCGAACGCGCCGAGCCCGGTGGCGACCGCGACCAGGGTGCCCGCGGCCATCCCCAGCAGGATCGAGGTCTGCCGCCACACCCCGCGCAGCAGCAGATACGCGGCGAGGGTGCAGCCCACCGTGACGGCGGCGAGCGCCAGCGCGGACGGCGCGGCGGGGCGGCCGGGCGCCCCGGTGACCAGCCCGGCGGCCACCCGCACCATGGAGACGCCGATCAGCAGCACGGTCACCCCCATCACCAGCGGCGGGAAGAGCCGCACCGCCCGCGCGTACAGCGGCAGTACGGCCAGCAGGAGCAGCGCCGCCAGGATCACCGCGCCGCTCGCCGTGGCCGGGCCGTGCTCGGCGGCCACCTGGAGGAAGAGGGCGGTGGCCGCGCCGCCCGGCAGCATCACGAAGGGCAGCCGGGCCCCGATCCGCCAGGGTCCCAGCGACTGGAGCAGGGTCCCGGCGCCGCAGAGCAGCAGGGTGACGCTGAGCAGCGAGGCGGTCTGACCGGGGGTCAGCCGCAGCGCGTCGGCGGTGAGGAAGGCGGTGGACACCGGGGCGGCGACCATCGCCAGCACATGCTGCCCGGCCAGCGGCACCAGCCGCGCCACCGGCAGCCGCTCGTCCACCGGATCCGGCGCCGCCGGCTCGGCCGCGGTGGCGGGCGCCTCCCTCCCCGGCGTCTTCCCCGCGGGGGTCTTCCCGGCGGGAGCGGCCCCGGTCACCGCTCGCCGCCGGCGGTCAGCCAGGGCAGTTCCTCGACCCCGTAGCGGTAGGCGCGGAACACCGCGTTCGGCTCGGCCGGGAAGAGCGAGCGGACCTCCGACTCGCGGTAGGCCCCGAACTGCGGGACCACGAACTCCCAGCACAGATAGCCCTCGGCGGTCACCTCGAACAGCCGGCCCGACGGCGAGTCGGTGACCAGGGTGTTGCCGTTGGGCAGCCGCTGGGCGCTGCCCATGAAGGGGGCGAAGAAGGACTCGCGCGCCGGGTCGTGGTACTCCCACACCACCCGCCCGCCGGGCCGCTCGATCTCCACCACCCGCGAGTAGGGCACATCGCAGCCGGGCCGGAAGACGCCGTTGTCGAAGACCAGCAGCCGGCCGCCGGGCAGTTCGGTCGGGGCGTGCTGCTGGGACACGGTGCCGGGCTCGGTGCGCCAGACCACCTCGCCGCTCGCCCGGTCGATCACCACGACCGCGGACACACTGCGCAGGCTGGCCAGGATGTTCCCGTCGGCGAGCGGGGTGACGCTGTTGACCAGCGGCCAGTGCTCGCGCGCGTAGTCCGGGTGCAGCGGGTAGGCGTCCCGGTCCAGGTGGTCGGCGGCCCGCCAGGACCAGGTGGTGCGGCCCTCCGCGTCCACCTCGGTGATGGTGTCCGCCCACACCGTGCCGTCCGCCGCCTCCGAGCCGGCCACCCCGCCCCGTACGGCGTCCGCGTCCGCACCGCGCAGCGGCTCCAGCGCGGTGTAGAGGATGCGGCCGTCGTCCAGGTGGTGGGCGTCATGATGCTGGAGCGGGTCGCGGTGCTCCCGCAGCACGGTGCCGTCCGGGGCGGCCTGGAGCATCACCCCGCCCCGGTACTTGTGCCACATCGGGAAGAGCGCGGGCTGGTCCGGCAGCACACCGTTGTACGCCAGCCGGCCGTCGGCCAGCAGCCGGGCGTGCCGGCCCGGGCGGTACGGGAAGCGCCACTGGTGCGCCACCGCGCCGTACAGGTCGATCAGATACACCTCCCCGCCGCCGGTGAGCGGGGCGTAGAGGGTGTAGCCGTCGAACGCCGCCGCGGGGTCCAGCGCGATGAGCCCGGTGCCGCGGCGCCGCCGGCTGTTCTGGTCCACCGGGGTGGCGGTCCGCGACGCAGGCGGGGGTGCTGAAGCCACCGGATGCACCGGCGTCGCCGGAGTCGTCGAAGTCATCGAAGTCATCGAAGTCCCTTACCTCTGTCAAAGTTTCTTTGATGGAGTGGAGCGGGAACGACGCTAGCGGCGCTGTGTTGCGGGCGTATGGCGGCCGTATGACACCGTTCGGCCGCAGGTCCGGGCGGGTTAGGGTGCGGGAACGGGCCCTCGGGCGGGTCGAGCGGCGGGAGGCGGCGGCGTATGGGTGCGGCGGAGGACGGGCCGGCGGGACCGCGGGTGGGGGCCGGTGTGCGCCGGCGGCGCCGCGCGCTGGATCTGACCCTGGCCGAGGTGGCGGAGCGCTCCGGGCTGTCGGTGCCCTTCCTCAGCCAGATAGAGAACGACCGGGCCCGGCCGAGCATGCGCTCGCTCCAGCGGGTCGCCGACGCGCTGTCCACCACGGCGGTGCAGCTGCTCGCCGCCGCCGAGACCCCGCGCCGGATGGACGTGGTCCGGGCGGCCGACGACACCGGGCTGGCCGCGGACGGCGGCGGCCGGGCGCGTCCGCTGGTCCGCGGCCACCACCAGCTGCACGCTCTGGAGTTCACCGGCGAGCACGACGGGGAGCGGGAGTTCCGGCACCGCAACGACGAGCTGATGTACGTCGCCGACGGAGCCGCCGAGGTGGAGGCCGACGGGCGGACCGTCCGGCTCGGCCCCGGTGACACCCTCTACCTCACCGGCGGCATCAGCCACCGCTGGCGGGCCGTGGCCCCCGGCACCCGGGTGCTGCTGGTGGCGGTGGCCGAGCACGTCGAGGCCGTCGCCGACCCCCGGCTCTGAGCCCTCCTCCCCGTACACGCGAGAACGCGGGCGGGCCGTGGGGGCCCGCCCGCGCTCACGGGGCGATCGCGTCCGGGGACGCGGCGGTCAGACCGCCGGCGCCGGGTAGGTCGGGTACTCCACGCCGGAGACGTGCTGGACGATCCGGACCACCTGGCAGGAGTAGCCGTACTCGTTGTCGTACCAGAGGTAGAGGATGGCGTTGTCGCCGTCCACCTTGGTGGCGCCCGCGTCCACGATGGAGGCGTTGCGCGAGCCGATGAAGTCGCTCGACACCGCGTCGGGGGCGGTGGTGAAGTCGATCTGGCGCTTCAGCGGCGAGGTCAGCGACACCTCGCGGAGGTAGTCGAGCACCTCCTCGCGGGTGGTCTCCCGGCCCAGCCGCAGGCTGAGGATCGCGATCGAGACGTCCGGCACGGGCACCCGGATCGAGCTGCCGGTGATCGGGGCCTTCAGCTCCGGCAGCGCCTTGGCGACGGCGGAGGCGGCACCGGTCTCGGTGATCACCATGTTGAGCGGCGCGGAGCGGCCCCGGCGGTCGGCCTTGTGGTAGTTGTCCAGCAGGTTCTGGTCGTTGGTGAACGAGTGGACGGTCTCCACGTGGCCGCGCAGCACCCCGTACTCGTCGTTCATCGCCTTCAGCGGCGGGACGATCGCGTTGGTGGTGCAGGAGGCGCAGGACAGGATCTGCTCGTCCGGCTTGATGGTGTCGTGGTTGACGCCGTGCACGATGTTGGGCACGTCGCCCTTGCCCGGAGCGGTCAGGACGACCTTGTCGACACCGGGGCGCAGGTGCTGGGAGAGGCCCTCCCGGTCCCGCCAGCGGCCCGTGTTGTCGATGAGGATGGCGTCCTTGATGCCGTACGCGGTGTAGTCGACCTCGGAGGGGTCGCTCGCGTAGACCACCTTGATCTCGTTGCCGTTGGCGACGATCGTGCTGTTCGCCTCGTCCACGGTGATGGTGCCCTGGAACTGGCCGTGGATGGAGTCGCGGCGCAGCAGCGAGGCGCGCTTGACGATGTCCGCCTCGCCGCCCCGGCGCACCACGATGGCGCGCAGCCGCAGCCCGTTGCCGGAGCCGGACTTCTCGATGAGCAGCCGGGCGACCAGGCGGCCGATCCGGCCGAAGCCGTAGAGGACCACATCGCGCGGCGCGCGGCGCTCGATCTTCTCGGGACCGGTGGCCCCGGCCACCGCCTCGGCGGTGAACTCCGCCACGCTCAGGCCCCGGTCGTCGGCCCGGTAGGTGGCGGCGAGCATGCCGATGTCGATCTGCGAGGGACCGAGGTCGAGGGTGGTGAGCGCCTGGAGGAAGGGGAGCGTCTCGGTGACCGACAGCTCCTCGCCGGCGATCTGCCGGGCGAAGCGGTGGGTCTTCAGGATGCTGATCACCGATTTGTTCACCAGGGAGCGGCTGTGGAGGAGGACGGTCACGTCCCGCTCGCGGTGCAGCTTCCCGATGACCGGGATCATCGACTCCGCGATCTCCTCGCGGTTCTTCCAGTTGGTGAACGAGTCGTCATTGACAGTCACAGGAGAGCATCTTTCGAGCTAGGCAGTGCTCATATGTTAATCCCTCTGTCATTCCGATCGATCAGGGGGTCCTCTCCGGCCGCCGGGCGGCGGGAGAGGACCCCCTGACGGTCGTCCGCCGACCGGCGACGACCTGCGCACACGCACCTTGTGAGGTGAGGGCGGTCAGGCCAGCCTGCGCGCCCCCTCGACGGCGGCGGCCAGCTTCTCCAGCACCGGCGCCCAGCCCGCGTAGCTGAAACGCTCCTCCATGGACCACGGCGTGGTCTGGCCGGCCTTGACCGCGGGCAGCCGCTGCCAGGTCGGCCGCTTGGCCAGCTCCTCCTCCGGCATCGACGCCGAGCGGTTGTCCACCATGATCAGGTCGGCGTGGTACTTGTCGGCGTTCTCCCAGGACAGGAACTCCCAGAAGCCCCACTCGTCGGACTTCCTCCCCTCCACGAACTCCACGCCCAGGTCCTTGACGTAGTTGAGGTCGCTGTACGAGTCGGGCACCGCGACATAGAACTGCTCGGCGTCGCCGGTCACCGCCATCACCTTCAGCCCCTTGTTGCCGCGGGCCGCGGTCCGCAGGGTGTCGGCCGCCGTCTCGAACCGCGCCTTGGCGTCCCTGACCGGCCGGGAGTCCAGGTCGCCGCCGAGCGAGGCGGCCAGTTCGGCGGTGCGGCGCAGCGGGTTCAGCAGCGAGGTGCGCGCGATGTCGATGCCGACGGTGGGCGCCAGCGCCTCGATCTTCTTCTTGCTGCCGTCCGGTACGAACCACAGCCCCGGCTTCGGGAACATGTTGCTGATCAGCAGCTCCGGCTTGAGGGCCGCGTACTTCTCCAGGCTGAACTCGCCCCAGGCCTGGCCCACGCTGGTCAGCTTGGCCACGTCCAGGCCGCCCGCCTGCGGGTTGGGCTCGCCCTTCACCGGCGCGCTGGGCCCGAAGACCCCCTTCACCTCGACGCCGTAGTCGTGCAGCGCCGCGGCGGTGGAGACATAGGCGACGATGTTCGTCGGCCGCCGCGGCGCCTTGGCGGTCACGCCCCGGTCGTCCTGGAACGACCAGGCGCCGCCCTCCGCCCCCCGGCCGTCGGACTCCTCCTCCGCGCCGCCGCCGCAGGCCGCCAGCAGCGGAGCGAGCGCGAGCGCGCCACCGCCCGCCAGCAGACGGCGGCGCGAGGGGCCGGCGGTGGTGGGGGAGGCGGGGCTGATGGCAGTCATGGCGGCGCTTCTCTCCGGCGGTACGGACCGCGCGGATCACTCCGGCGGCAGGGGACACGGAGGACCGGAGCACTCCGGCCCTCCTGGTCAGGGGAGGCTAACCTGAGTGCCCTTTCCGTCCGCGTCCAGGGCGCCGGGACGCCGCGGCGGGCTCTCCGTATCTGCCAGCTGCGTCCGGACCCCGATGGCCCGGCCCGCCGCACCTCCGGTGACAATTTCCGCGCGCCGGAGACGTTTTCTGTTATTCCCGCGCCCGCTTCCGTATCTCCCTTACGGCAGGACGGAACATCCAGGACCGGGAACCCCCCCCCGGGGAGAAGTGAGTGGTCGCATCGTGGACAACGAACGCAAGCCCGCGGAAGCAGCCGTCGTCAGTGCGGCGCAGGCCGGCGAGGAGTGGGCGCAGGACCGGCTTGTCGCCGACCACCTCCCGCTGGTCTACAACATCGTCGGACGCGCCCTGAACGGCCACGCCGACGTGGACGACGTGGTGCAGGAGGCCATGATCCGCGCCCTGACCGGGCTCGGCTCGCTGCGCGACCCCGCGAGCTTCCGCTCCTGGCTGGTGGCGATCACCATGAACCAGATACGCGGCCACCTCCAGGCGGCGGCCCGGCCCGGCCGCGCGGCCGGTGAGCCCTGGGACGCCGCCCACGACGTGGCCGACCCCGGCGCCGACTTCGTGGACCTGACCATCGTCCGGCTCGGCCTCGCCGGGCAGCGCCGGGAGGTCGCCGAGGCGACCCGCTGGCTCGACCCGGACGACCGCACCCTGCTGTCGCTGTGGTGGCTGGAGGCGGCCGGCGAGCTGACCCGGGCCGAGGTCGCGGACGCCATGGAGCTGACCACCCAGCACACCGCCGTACGGGTCCAGCGGATGAAGGCCCAGCTGGAGACCGCCCGGCTGGTGGTCCGGGCGCTCGCCGCGATGCCCCGCTGCGTGCTGCTGGACGACGAGCTCGGCGCCTGGGACGGCGCCCCGTCCGCGCTGTGGCGCAAGCGGCTGGCTCGGCACGCCCGGGACTGCACCGTCTGCTCCGGCTACCAGTCCGGGCTGGTCCCCGCCGAGGGCCTGCTGGTCGGGCTCGGCCTGCTGCCGGTCGCCGCCGGACTGCTCACCGCCCTCGGGAACGGCGGCGGCTCCCTCGCCCCGGCGGCCCACGCCACCCCCACCCCATACCCCGGACCCGGTGCCGAGACCCTTTACGGCGGCCCCGGCACCGAGCCGATACCCCTGGCCGCTGACGCCGGCACGGTGTCGATATCCGGCGGCCGACGGGACCGCCGCCGCGACGCCGGTACGCGCCGCCGCCGGACCGCGGCGACCGCCGGCGCGGTGGCCCTGCTGGTGGGCGGCGGCGGGGTCACCGGCTTCATGCTGCTCTCCCCGGACGGGGGCGCCGACGAGGTGCGCACCCAGTCCGCCGCACCCGCCGCCGCCCTGCCGTCCCACTCGGCCTCCCCGTCGGCCAGCGCCTCCCCGAGCCCGTCCGCCTCGCCCTCCAAGCCGGCCAAGCCGGCCAAGCCCACGAAGTCCGCCCAGCCCTCCAAGCCGCCGAAGCCCTCGAAGAAGCCCCGCCCGTCCGCCTCCGCCACCACCAAGGCGCCCCCGGCCCCCGCGCCGACCCGCTCCACCCCCCCGCCCACCCCCCCCCCGCCCCGGCCCCCCGAACCGCCCCC
>NZ_JALPTH010000008.1 GCF_023218175.1 Streptomyces lichenis
TTGTCTCCAGCTTAGCAGATCCGTTTTCCGTTTCCGCCACCCGCTGGAGCGGGCTTTTCCGGTCCGTTTCGGCGCTTTCGCGCTTTTCCCTTTCCGGCGGTTCCGACTCTATCAGATCCTTTCGGGCCTGATTCCCAGTCGGAGTGGGATTGCCATCCAGGCCCTGCGGCCCTTCCGACGAGTGAGACTTTAGCGGATTCCGTGGCCCCGACGCTAATCGGGGCTGCGTCCTTTCGAACGCGGATTCCTCATTCCGCAAAGGCGCACGAAAAGCGGCACGACAGAAGTCGTTCAGCTGGTGTGGTTCCTGCGGGATGGTCGTCCGGGGACCAACCTGGGTCGGCGCTCACGTCGGACAACTCGGAGCACACTACGGACCGGAAAAACGGCTGTCAACCCCGGGCCTGCCGCCATACGCTGGGGCGTATGACCTCGCGTACGTGTACCCAGCTGTGGTGGGCCGCCTGACGGCGGCCGCCTGCACATGTGCGCACACAACGGCCGCCGCCTCGGCGGCCGTTCGCGTATCCCCTCCTCGGGGCCGGGCCCGCCGGGTGCGGCGGCTCCGACGGAACGGAGTGGGAGCGGGATGACGCGAGTAGTGGAGTCAGGGGTGGAGCGGGCGGTGGCGCCGGGCTCGGGACGCACGGGCGGGCGCACGTTCAGCGGGGTGAAGCCGACGGGGCATCTGACGCTCGGCAACCACCTGGGGGCGGTACGGGGGTGGGCCGAGAGGGACCAGTACCGGACGGAGTCGCTGTTCTGTGTGGTGGACCTGCACGCGCTGACCGTCGAACACGACCCCGCCCGGGTGCGCAGGCTCAGTCGGCAGGCGGCCACGGTGCTGCTGGCGGCGGGGCTGGACCCGGAGCGGTGCACCCTCTTCGTACAGAGTCACGTGGACGAGCACACCCGGCTCTCGTATCTGCTGGAGTGCACCGCCACCGACGGGGAGCTGCGGCGGATGGTCCAGTACAAGGAGAAGGGGGCCAGGGCGCGGGCGGCCGGGGAGGGCGTACGGCTGTCGCTGCTGACGTATCCGGTGCTGATGGCGGCGGACATCCTGGCGTACGAGACGGACGAGGTGCCGGTGGGTGAGGACCAGACCCAGCATGTGGAGCTGACCCGGGACCTGGCGGTGCGGTTCAACCAGCGGTACGGGCACACCTTCACGGTGCCGAGGGCGACCAGGCCGCCGGTGGCGGCGCGGGTGAGGGACTTGCAGGATCCGGGCTCGAAGATGGGCAAGTCCGGGGCGGAGGCCGGGCCCGGGGTGGTGTTCGTGCTGGACGAGCCGGATGTGGTGCGGCGCAAGGTGATGCGGGCGGTGACGGACAGTGGGACGGAGGTCCGCTACGACCGGGCGGCCGGTCCGGGGGTGGCGAATCTGCTGGAGGTGCTGGCGGCCTGCACGGGCGGGGAGCCGGCGGCGCTGGCCTCGTCGTACTCGTCCTATGGGGCCTTGAAGCGGGATGTGGCGGAGGCGGTGGTGGAGCTGCTGCGGCCGTTGCGGGCGCGGCACGCGGAGCTGGCGGCCGATCCCGGTCATGTGGACCAGGTGCTGAGGGAGGGCGCCGAGCGGGCGCGGGCGGTGGCGCGGCAGGTGGTGGATCGGGCCTACCGGGCGGTGGGCCTGCTGCCGCGGGGGTGAGGCGCCGGGAGTGAGGGGGCGCCCTCCTGGGGCGCCGGGAGCGGTCCGTGGGCGGTCCGTGGGGTGCTCTGCTGCCCTGCGGACCGCTCCGGTGGGGGCTGGGGCCGTCAGCCGTTGCCGCCGGCGAGTTCGCGGCTGCGGTCGCGGGCGGCTTCCAGGGCGGCGATCAGGGCGGCTCGTACGCCGTGGTTCTCCAGTTCGCGGATGGCGCTGATGGTGGTGCCGGCGGGTGAGGTGACGGCCTCGCGCAGCTTGACGGGGTGCTCGCCGCTGTCCCGGAGCATCACGGCGGCGCCGATGGCGGCCTGCACGATCAGGTCGTGGGCCTGGGCGCGGGGCAGGCCGAGCAGGATGCCGGCGTCGGTCATCGCCTCGACCAGGAAGTAGAAGTAGGCGGGGCCGGAGCCGGACAGCGCGGTGGCGGCGTCCTGCTGGGACTCGGGGACGCGCAGGGTCTTGCCGACGCCGCCGAAGATCTCCTCGGTGTGGGCGAGGTGTCCGGCGGTGGCGTGGCTGCCCGCGGAGATGACGGACATGCCCTCGTCCACCAGGACGGGGGTGTTGGGCATGACTCGGACCACGGCGGTGCCGGCGGCGAGGCGTTCCTCGATGAAGGCGGTGGTGATGCCGGCGGCGGCGCTGACCACCAGGCGGTCGGCGGCCACATGGGGGCCGAGCTCGTCGAGGAGGCGGCCCATGTCCTGGGGCTTGACGGCCAGGATGAGGGTGTCGGCGCGCTTGGCGGCCTCGTCGTTGGTGACGGTCTCCACGCCGTAGCGGGCGCGCAGTTCCTCGGCGCGGTCGGTGCGCCGGGTGGTGGCCAGCAGCCGGGCGGTCGGCCAGCCGGCCCGGATCATCCCGCTGAGCAGGGCCTCGCCGATCTTTCCGGTGCCGAGGACGGCCACCGTCTGGGCTGCGGCTGCGACTGTCTGGGTCATGGCTGGATCTCACCTCGCGGGCTCGCGGATGTGCGGTGTGCACCTAGGCACTTATTCGAATGAGTGGCTGGGCGGTGGCCATCCTCGCATCAGGGGGTGCGGCGGCGGAGGGTGGCGGCGCCCAGGGCGAGGCCGAGCAGGGCGCAGCCGGCGACGATGAGGACGTCCCGGAGGAAGTCGGCGGTGGCGTCGGTGTGGCGCAGCACCTCGTTCATCCCGTCGACGGCGTACGACATGGGGAGCACGTCGGAGACGGCCTCCAGGGCGGGGTGCATCCGGTCGCGCGGGGTGAACAGGCCGCAGAGGAGCAGCTGGGGGAAGATCACCGCCGGCATGAACTGGACGGCCTGGAACTCGGAGGCCGCGAAGGCGGAGACGAACAGTCCCAGGGCGGTGCCGAGCAGGGCGTCGAGCAGGGCGACCAGGAGCAGCAGCCAGGGTGAGCCGGTGACGGTGAGGTCGAGGAGCCAGAGGGCGGTCGCGGTGGCGAGGGCGGCCTGGACGGCGGCGAGGGCGGCGAAGGCCAGGGCGTAGCCGGCGATGAGGTCGCCCTTGCCGATCGGCATGGTGAAGAGGCGTTCCAGGGTGCCGGAGGTGCGTTCGCGGAGGGTGGCGATGCTGGTCACCAGGAACATGGTGACCAGCGGGAAGATGCCGAGGAGGGAGGCTCCGGTGGCGTCGAAGACGGCCGGGCTGCCGTCGAAGACGAAGCGGAGCAGGGTGATCAGCACGACCGGGACCAGCAGCATCAGGGCGATGGTGCGCGGGTCGTGGGTGAGCTGGCGCAGTACCCGGGCGGCGGTGGCGAGGGTGCGGGCGGTGTTCATCGGGGCTCCTGGACGGGGGCGGGGGCGGCTGCGGTGGCCTGGGTGTTCGCGGTGTCGACCAGGTGGAGGAAGGCGGCCTCCACGGTCGGGGCGCCGTGGTCCCGGCGAAGGTTCTCGGGGGTGTCGTCGGCGAGCAGCCGCCCGTCGCGCATGAGGAGGAGGCGGTGGCAGCGTTCCGCCTCGTCCATGACGTGCGAGGAGACCAGGATCGTCGTGCCCCGGTCGGCGGCCAGCCGGTGGAAGAGGTCCCACAGGTCGCGGCGGAGCACGGGGTCCAGGCCGACGGTGGGTTCGTCCAGGACCAGCAGTTCGGGGGTGCCGAGCAGGGCGACGGCGAGCGAGACCCGGCTGCGCTGGCCGCCGGAGAGGTTGCCGGCCAGGGCGTCGGCGCGGTCGCTCAGGTCCACGTCGGCCAAGGCGCGGTCCACCGCCGTGGCGCGGGTGGCCCGGTGGGCGCGGCCGGGGTGGAGGACGGCGGCGAAGTAGTCCAGGTTCTGGCGGACGGTGAGGTCGTCGTAGACGGACGGGGCCTGGGTGACGTAGCCGATGCGGTCGCGGAGGGCCGGGTGTCCGGCCGGGCGGCCGAGGACGGTGAGGGTGCCGGTGGTGCGGGCCTGGGTGCCCACGATGGCGCGGAGCAGGGTGGACTTGCCGCAGCCGGAGGGGCCGAGCAGCCCGGTGATACGGCCGGGCGGTACGGAGAAGCCGAGGCCGCGCAGGACGGTGCGGGTGCCTCGTACGGCGGTGAGGGCCTTCGCCTGGATGGCCGGCCCGGTGGCGGGAACGGCCGGTCGGGTTTTATTCATCATGTGATGAATATGGGGCGGAGGAGAGGGCGCCGTCAAGGGACCGGGCGGATGCGGAAGCCGTCAGGCGGTGGGGCGGCGGGTGGTGGTGAGGTGGACGGTGTACGGCTCGACCACCGTGCCGTCGGGGAAGGCGGCGAGCAGCTCGGCGCGCTCGCGCTCCAGGAAGGCCCGGGCGGCCCCGGGGTCGGCGGTGAGCAGCAGGGAGTGGCTGCCCAGGTTGGCGAGATGGGTGTCCAGCGGGACCCGGCGGGACCAGCGGATGCGGCGGTCGGTCCTCGGGGTGCCGGCGGGCAGCGAGCGCTCGCGGCCGTGGGCGCCGTGGGCCGCGCCGGCGAGGTCGCGGCGGAGCCGCTGGTCCTGGGCGGCGACCCAGTCCACGGCGGCGTCGGCGGTGTTCCACCAGAGGGCGAGGGTGCCGCCCGGGCGGAGCACCCGCAGGGCCTCCGGGAGCGAGCGGGCCGGGTCGGTCCAGTGCCAGGACTGGGCGTAGGTCACCAGGTCGGCGGTGGCGGCGGCGAACGGCAGGGCGTCCCCGGTGGCGCGGACCAGCCGGACGCCGGGGGTGGCGCGGCGGAACTGCCCGGCCATGCCCGGCCCCGGCTCGACGGCGGTGACCCCGGCCCCCCGGGCGCACAGCAGCCGGGTGGCGATACCGGTCCCGGCACCCACATCGAACACCTCGGCCCCCTCCAGGGGGCGGCCGGCGAGCTCCTCGACCGCGTCGAACAGGGCGGGCGGGTAGCCCGGGCGGGCCGCGTCGTACCGGGCGGCGGCGGTGTCGAAGGAGAGGGCGCGGGAGACCGTCATCCGCTGAGTCCTCCCCGGACGCGCGGAGGTGCCCTCAACGGCGGCCCTTCCGGGGCCGGTTGCCCTTGGTGCCGCGGGCGGCCGGGTTGCCGGTGCGGGTGGCGCGGCGCTTCTCGTAGGCGGCGCGGGCGGCCTCGTACTCGGAGCGCAGCAGCTTCTCGCCGGGGGCCTCGGTCAGGGACCGCAGGAAGTAGGCGAGCAGCGAGCCGACGAAGCCGATCAGCTTCAGGCTGCGCAGGGAGTCCTCGCGGGCCGGGTCGGCCGGACGCCGGGTGAAGCCCTCCCAGGTCTTGCGGAACGCGATCGCGCTGCACACCGCGAACATGACGACGACCAGGATGCCGACGAAGCCGCCGACCTCGGCGAGGGTGAGCCCCTGGTAGGCGAAGCGGAGCAGGAACCCTCCGGCGACGGCCGCGCCGAGCGAGCCGACGGCGACCGCGGCCCGGCGCAGCCCGTAGCCGCCGTCGTGTTCGACCCAGGTGGTGCCGAAGAAGCGCAGGGGTTCGGGCCGCGGGCCCGCCGGGGTGGTGGGCTCGGTGGCCGCCTGGTCGCGGTGGGGGGTCTGCTCGCTCACGGTGCCGATTATCCCCGGGACGGGACGAGCGGCCCCGGCCCGTACGGATAGCCCTAGGGGCCGTACGTGTGGAGGGTGCGGCCCCGGGCCCGTACGCGCAGGGGGTGCGGGCCCGGGGCGCGGTGCGTCAGGTGCAGCGCTCGGCCACGTAGCCGTCGCTGCCCGTCCGTACGTAGGCGTCGGCGACCCACTCGCCGTTGGCGATGTTGTCCCAGAGGTTCGAGGTGCCGTACGGGCCGGCGACGGTCTGGCCCGGCCGCTGGCAGTTGATGGGCACCGAGGAGCCCTCCGGCAGCACCCGCACCAGGCTGTACTGGGTGCCCGGACCGCTGCGGACGTTCAGCCGGCAGTTCGGGGCCACCGGATAGCGGCGGACCCCGGACGTCGTGGCCGCCGCTCTGGGCTCGATCGGCACCGGTTCGATGATCTCTTCCAAGGCCATGACGGCCTCCCCCCGTGGTGCGCGTGCTCCCTGCACGCGCGGTGCGCGCAGGCTAGCAACCCCTGGCGGCTTCGTACGAAGGATCGACTAGGCTCCGAGCGTCGCGCCTGCGCGTCCGGTCGGAGCACGGCGACCGGGACCCGGGAGGCGCGCTCGCGGACGAACACACGGGGGTGGGCGATGCCGCCGCTGCGCAGCACCGGGGCTGTTCCGGAAGCGGAGCATCCGCAGTACGCCGGGCAGTACCGGCTTCAGCGCTGCCTGGGTTCGGGCGGCATGGGTGTGGTCCATCTGGCCATCACCGGCTCGGGGCGGCGCCTCGCGGTGAAGACGGTGCACGCCGAGCACGCCGCGGTGGCCGAGTTCAGGGCGCGGTTCCGGCAGGAGGTGGCGGCCGCCCGGCGGGTCAGCGGGGCGTTCACCGCGTCCGTCGTGGACGCCGACCCGGATGCCGAACGGCCGTGGATGGCCACCCTCTTCATCGACGGCCCGACCCTCTCCGAGCGGGTGAAGCGGAACGGGCCGCTGGGCGTGGCGGAGCTGCTGCTGCTCGGTTCCGGGCTCGCCGAGGCGCTGCGGGACATCCACCGGGCCGGGGTGGTGCACCGGGACCTCAAGCCGAGCAACGTCCTGCTCGCCGCCGACGGGCCGAAGGTGATCGACTTCGGGATCTCCCGCCCCGCCGAGGCCGACGGGGAGCTGCGCACCGAGACCGGCAAGCTGATCGGGACGCCGCCGTTCATGGCGCCCGAGCAGTTCCAGCGGCCCCGGGAGGTCGGCCCGGCGGCGGATGTCTTCGCCCTGGGCGCGGTCCTGGTGCACGCGGCGACCGGACGCGGCCCCTTCGACTCGGACAGCCCCTATGTGGTCGCCTACCAGGTGGTGCACAACGAACCGGAGCTGACCGGGGTGCCGGTGGAGCTGGCGCCGGTGCTGCGCCGGTGCCTGGAGAAGGAGCCCGGGCTGCGGCCGTCCCCGGGCGAGCTGCTGGACGCGTTCCGGGTGGTCGGCGCGGGTGGGGAGGTGCCCGCACGTCCCCCATGTGACGAGGACGGCTCCACGGGGGACGGCCCCCTGGACAGCCGGACCATGGCCCTGGGTGCCTTGGCCGCCCGGCGCCCGGTGGATACGGATTCGAGTACGGACCCGTCGACCGGGACCCCCGTGGCCGCCCCGCAGACCGAAGCCCCGAAGCGCCGAGGCGGCCGGGCTCGGGCGGTGACCGCCCTGGCGGCGCTGG
Source organism: Streptomyces lichenis (assembly GCF_023218175.1). Lineage (GTDB taxonomy): Bacteria > Actinomycetota > Actinomycetes > Streptomycetales > Streptomycetaceae > Streptomyces > Streptomyces lichenis. Next base: position 7,292 of record NZ_JALPTH010000008.1, read on the forward strand.
CCGCGCTCGCGGTGGCCGCCGCCGGGGTGGTGGCGTTCGCCTCGTACGACCGGGATGACCGGGACGGCGGGAACGACGGAGACGGGAAGCGGCCCGGCACGGTCGTGGTCCGGTCCGCCGGGCAGACCGTACGGCCCTGGGTGACCACCCTCGGGGCGGGCGGCGGGGAGACCCGGGCGCCGCTGTGCACCGCCGCCGACCGGGCCCTGTACTGCGCCGCCCCGGGTGTACGGGCGGCCCGGCTGGGCGCGGCCGACGGGCGCATCGCCTGGTCGGTGCCGTCCGAGGCGGCCGAGCCGCAGACGGCGCCGGTGCTCGCCGGCGGGCTGGTCCGGGTGGCCGAGCCGGGGACGGGGCGGCTGGCCGCGCTGGACCCCAAGGACGGCACCGAGGTCTGGCACGCGGACGCCTCCGCGTATCCGAAGGTGGTGCACACCGACGCGGTGGTGCTGCTGGCCGCGCCGGACGGCCGGGTGCGGGCGCTGGACGGGCGCACCGGCGAGGAGCGCTGGTCGAAGCGGCTGCCGGTGGGCGAGGCGCAGTGGGCGGCGGAGCCGGGCGGCGAGGTCTACGCGGCGGTGGCCGCGCCGGACGGGCGGTCCACCCGGGTGTACGCGGTCGGCGCGGCGGACGGCTCGGTGGACTGGAGCGTCCGGCTGGCCGGGAACCTGGCGCTGGCGCAGGCCTCCGGGTCGGCGGTGCTGCTGCTGTCCACGGACCCCGAGCAGTTCACGGACGCGGTGGTGCGGCTGGACACCGGGACGCACCGGGCGCGGCGGGTGGAGCTGACCGCGCCGGTGGACCAGGCGCAGGCGGTGGCGGCGGGCGGTGCGGCGTATGTGATCGGGAGCGGCGGCTCCCTCGTCGCGGTCACCTGGGAAGGTGACGGCGGCGAGCGCTGGCGGTTGCAGACGGGCGTGAGCCGGGCGTCCCGGCCGCTGGTCGCGGGCGGCCGGGTCTATCTGACGGCGTCGGACGGCCGGCTGCTGGCGGTGGACGCCGGGCGGGGCGTGCTGCTCGGGGCGACCGGGGCCCGGATGGATGGCGGCCGGGGGACCTTCAACGCGCTGCTGCCCGCCCCGGCCACCGGCCCGGGGGCGGTGTACGCGACGGCACCGGACGGCTCGGTCTTCGCGCAGAGCGACCAGGACCCGGCGCGCTGGTGAGCCCCGGGACGTGATGCCCGGGGCCCCGTCGTCGTACGGGGCTCAGCCGAGCAGGCTGACGTCCCGGACGGCGCCCTTGTCGGCGCTGGTGGCCATCGCCGCGTAGGCGCGCAGGGCCGCCGAGACCTTCCGCTCGCGGCCCTTGGGCGCGTACACCCCGCCCAGCGCCTCCCGGCGGGCGGCGAGGGTGGCCTCGTCCACCAGCAGCTCGATCGAGCGGCCCGGGATGTCGATACGGATCCGGTCGCCGTCCTCGACCAGGGCGATGGTGCCGCCGCCCGCTGCCTCCGGGGAGGCGTGGCCGATGGAGAGGCCCGAGGTGCCGCCGGAGAACCGGCCGTCGGTGATCAGCGCGCAGCTCTTGCCCAGGCCCCGGCCCTTCAGGAAGGAGGTCGGGTAGAGCATCTCCTGCATGCCCGGACCGCCCTTGGGACCCTCGTAGCGGATGACCACCACATCGCCGTGGGTGATCTGCTTGTTGAGGATCTTCTCGACGGCCTCCTCCTGGGACTCGCAGACCACGGCCGGGCCCTCGAAGGTCCAGATCGACTCGTCCACGCCCGCGGTCTTCACCACGCAGCCGTCGACCGCCAGGTTGCCCTTGAGCACCGCGAGGCCGCCGTCCTTGGAGTAGGCGTGCTCGGCGGAGCGGATGCAGCCCCCGGCGGCGTCGGTGTCCAGGTCGTCCCACCGCTCGGACTGGGAGAAGGCCTCGGCGGAGCGGCGGCAGCCGGGGGCCGCGTACCAGAGCTCCACGGCGTCCTCGGAGGGCGAACCCCCGCGCACGTCCCAGGTCTTGAGCCAGTCGGCGAGCGAGGGGCTGTGCACGGAGTGCACGTCCTCGTTGAGCAGCCCGGCCCGGTGCAGCTCGCCGAGGAGCGCGGGGATGCCGCCGGCCCGGTGCACGTCCTCCATGTAGTACGTGCGGTCCTTGGCGACGTTCGGCGCGACCTTGGCCAGGCAGGGCACCCGGCGGGAGACGGCGTCGATCTCGTTCAGCCCGAACGGGACGCCGGCCTCCTGGGCGGCGGCCAGCAGGTGCAGGATCGTGTTGGTGGAGCCGCCCATCGCGATGTCCAGCGCCATGGCGTTCTCGAACGCGGCGAAGGTGGCGATGTTCCGGGGCAGCACGGACTCGTCGCCGCCGGTGTAGTAGCGCTCGGTCAGCTCGACCACGGTGCGGGCCGCGTTCTCGTAGAGCGCGCGGCGGGCGGTGTGGGTGGCCAGCACCGAGCCGTTGCCCGGGAGGGACAGGCCGATCGCCTCGGTCAGGCAGTTCATCGAGTTGGCGGTGAACATGCCGGAACAGGAACCGCAGGTCGGACAGGCGTTCTCCTCGATACGGAGGATGTCGGCGTCCGAGATCTTGTCGTTGACCGCGTCGGAGATGGCGTCGACCAGGTCGAGCGTGCGGACGGTGCCGTCGACCAGGGTGGCCCGGCCGGACTCCATCGGGCCGCCGGAGACGAAGACGGTCGGGATGTCGAGGCGCAGCGCCGCGTTCAGCATGCCCGGGGTGATCTTGTCGCAGTTGGAGATGCAGATCAGGGCGTCGGCGCAGTGCGCCTCCACCATGTACTCCACGCTGTCCGCGATCAGGTCGCGGGAGGGCAGGGAGTAGAGCATCCCGCCGTGGCCCATGGCGATGCCGTCGTCCACCGCGATGGTGTTGAACTCGCGCGGGATGCCGCCGGCCTCGGTGATCGCCTGGGAGACGATCCGGCCGACCGGCTGGAGGTGGGTGTGGCCGGGGACGAACTCGGTGAAGCTGTTCGCCACCGCGATGATGGGCTTCCGGCCGATGTCCGCGCCCGGTACACCGGAGGCGCGCATAAGGGCGCGGGCGCCCGCCATGTTGCGGCCGTGGGTGACAGTGCGGGACCTCAGCTCGGGCATCGTCGCTCGCTCCTCGTGTGAAGACAGGCTCCCTTCGAGCCTCCTTCGAGCGTACGCCCCGCCTCCAAGCTCTGGACACCTCGTCCGGATGGCGGGACGGGGTGCTCGCTGAGCGGTACGGGGCCGCGGGCGCCTGTACGGGGATGGGGCGGGTGTACGAGGACGGGGCCGTCGTCTCGTACGCGGCGGGGGCCGTCGTCTCGTACGAGGACGGGGCCCCGGCTCGTACGGCTACGGGCCCTCGGGGCGTACCGGCTCCGGCCCCGGACCCGGCCCCGCTTCCGTCTCCGTCCCCGTTCCCGGGTCCGAGGGGTCCGCTCCCGGGTCCGAGGGGTCGGGGGCGGTCAGATAGCGCTGGAGGGTCGGAGCGACCAGGGCGATGATCCGCTCCGGGTCCGCGGAGGCCATCGGCTCGACCTGGATCACATACCGCAGCAGCGCGATCCCGACCATGTGCGAGGCGGCCAGCTCGGCCCGGAACCGGGGGTCGGGGACGTCCAGTTCGCCGGCCACCCGCTCCAGCAGCCGGCGCAGCAGGAAGCCGCGGAACACCGTGGCCGCCGCCTCGTTGGTCATCGCCGAGCGGAGCACCGCCAGCAGCGGGGCGCGGGCGGCCGGGTCCTCCCAGAGCGCCAGGAAGAAGCGGGCCAGCCGCTCCCCCACCCCCTCCGGACCGGCGCCGACCACGGCCGGCACCACCAGGGCGGGCTCGAAGGTGACCTCGATCGCCGCCGCGAAGACCTCGTCCTTGGAGCCGAAGTAGTGGTGCACCAGGGCGGCGTCCACCCCGGCCTCCTTGGCGATCCCGCGCATCGAGGTCCTGTCGTAGCCCCGGGCGGCGAACTCGGCGCGGGCGGCGGCCAGGATGCGCTCCCGGGCGCCGGGGCCGTCCTCCGCCCGCTTGCTGGGGCGGCCTCGCCGGCGGGGCGTCCCGGTCACCGGACGCGGGCGGCGGAGGCCAGATGGAGCCGGGTGAAGGCCAGCGCCTCGGCGAGGTCGGCCTCCCGCTCGGCGGCGGACATCGCGCGCCGGGTGTTGACCTCGATGACCACATGGCCGTCGAAGCCGGAGCGGGCCAAGTGCTCCAGCAGCTCGGCGCAGGGCTGGGTGCCGCGTCCGGGCACCAGGTGCTCGTCCTTGGCGGAGCCGCGCCCGTCGGCGAGGTGGACATGGCCGAGCCGGTCGCCCATCCGCGCCACCATCTCCAGGGCGTCGGTGCGGGCGGTCGCGGTGTGCGAGAGGTCCACCGTGAAGTGGCGGTAGTCGTCCTTGGTGACGTCCCACTCGGGCGCGTACGCCAGCATCTCGCGGTCGCGGTACCGCCAGGGGTACATGTTCTCGACCGCGAACCGGACGTCGGTCTCGTCCGCCATCCGCCAGATGCCGCTGACGAAGTCCCGGGCGTACTGCCGCTGCCAGCGGAACGGCGGGTGCACGACGACCGTGGCGGCGCCCAGCTTCTCGGCGGCGGCCTGCGCCCGCCGGAGCTTGGTCCACGGGTCGGTGGACCACACCCGCTGGGTGATCAGCAGGCACGGGGCGTGCACGGCGAGCACGGGCACGCCGTGGTAGTCGGAGAGCCGGCGCAGCGCCTCGATGTCCTGGCTGACGGGGTCGGTCCACACCATCACCTCGACCCCGTCGTACCCGAGGCGCGCGGCCACCTCGAAGGCGGTCGCGGTCGACTCCGGGTAGACCGAGGCGGTCGACAGGGCGACCTTCGCGTCCGGGACGCGGACCACGGGTTCCGAAGGATCTGCCACGAGGGACAGCGTACGGGGCGCGGCGGGAGGGCCGTCAGGCGGCGGGTCGGCCCCGGACGGCGCGGCCCGCGGCACGGGGGGTGTGGTTCCCGCCGCCCGGCGGGCGGGCCTAGTCGGCCGGGAGGTGGTCCAGGCGGCGCAGGATGACCCCCTCGCGCAGCGCCCAGGGGCAGACCTCCAGCACCTCCACCCCGTACAGGTCCATCGCCGCCTCCGCCACCAGCGCCCCGGCCAGCAGCTGCGGGGCGCGGGACGGGGAGACCCCGGGCAGGGCGCAGCGCTGCTCGGCGGTCATTCCGGTGAGCTTGGGCACCCACTCCGCCAGTGACGCCCGGCTCAGCTCGCGCTGTACGTACAGCCCCTCGGAGGAGGCCGGGGCACCGGCGATCCTGGCCAGCTGGCGGAAGGTCTTGGAGGTCGCCACCACATGGTCGGGGCGGCCCAGACGGGAGACCTCGCCCACGGTGCGGGCGATCTCGGCGCGGACGTGGCGGCGCAGCGCCTTGACGTCGGCGGCGTCCGGCGGGTCGCCCGGCAGCCAGCCGGCGGTCAGCCGCCCGGCGCCCAGCGGCAGCGACACCGCGGCGTCCGGCTCCTCGTCCATGCCGTGGGCGACCTCCAGCGAACCGCCGCCGATGTCGAGCAGCAGCAGCCGGCCCGAGGACCAGCCGAACCAGCGGCGGGCGGCGAGGAAGGTCAGCCGGGCCTCCTCCGGGCCGCTCAGCACGGTGAGGTCCACGCCGGTCTCCTCGCGGACCCGCTTCAGCACCGAGTCGACGTTGGCCGCGTCCCGTATCGCCGAGGTGGCGAACGGCAGCACCTGCTCGCAGCCCATCTCCTCGGCCGTGCGCACCGCGTCCCGCACGGTGTCCACCAGCCGGTCCACGCCGTGCGCGCCGATCGAGCCGTCCGCCTCCAGCAGTTCGGCCAGGCGCAGCTCCACCTTGTGCGAGTGCGCGGGCAGCGGGCGGGCACCGGGGTGTGCGTCCACCACCAGCAGGTGGACGGTGTTCGATCCGATGTCGAGGACTCCGAGTCTCATGGCAGGAACGCTACTGCCCGCGGCGCATACGCTTGATGTGTGCCAAAGACGAAGAAGGCGAAGTCCGGCAAGACGGCGCCGGAGAAGACCCCCGACCAGGCCGCGCAGCGCGGGCGGGAGCGCAAGCGGGAGACGGTGGTCGTCCCCGAGCCCGCCGCGGCGGTGCCGCCCGCCGAGGACGAGCAGGGGCTCGACTTCGCGCGCGCCTGGGTGGAGTTCCCCGACCCGGCCGACGAGGAGCAGGTGTTCCGCTGCGACCTGACCTGGCTGACCTCCCGCTGGAACTGCGTCTTCGGCAGCGGCTGCCAGGGCATCCAGGCGGGCCGCGCCTCGGACGGCTGCTGCACGCTGGGCGCGCACTTCTCCGACGAGGACGACGAGCGGCGGGTCGCCGGCCATGTGGCGCGACTCACACCGGAGATGTGGCAGTTCCACGAGGAGGGCACGGCCGGCGGCGGCTGGACCCAGCTGGACGAGGACGGTGAGCGGCAGACCCGCCGCTGGGAGGGCTCCTGCATCTTCCAGAACCGTCCCGGCTTCGCCGCCGGCGCCGGGTGCGCGCTGCACATCCTGGCGCTGCGGGAGGGCAAGGAGCCGCTGGAGACCAAGCCGGACGTCTGCTGGCAGCTGCCGGTACGGCGTACCTACGACTGGATCGACCGCCCCGACGATACCCGGGTCCTCCAGGTGTCGATCGGCGAGTACGACCGGCGCGGCTGGGGCCCGGGCGGCCACGACCTGCACTGGTGGTGCACCTCGGCGACCTCCGCGCACGGCGCGGGTGAGCCGGTGTACGTCTCCTACCGCCCGGAGCTGACCGAGCTGATGGGCAAGGAGGCGTACGACGTGCTGGTGGAGCTGTGCGAGGCGCGGCTCTCCTCCCAGCTGCCCCTGGTGGCCCCCCATCCGGCCGACCCGGCCCGCTGAGACCCTCGCCGGGGCGCGCTGCCTCGGCCCGCTGAGACCGGCCATCGGCCCGTTCTCGGTCCGCCGAGGGCGGGCCCCGGGCTGCTGAACCGGTTCTGCCGGCTGGTCGGCGGGTGGCGCGGTGGGCGGATCAGCCGCCGGCCGGCGGGGGGTCGCCGGGGGAGGTGTCGGTGGGGGTGGGGGACGGGTCCGTCGGCGTCGGGGCCGGGGTCGGATCCGTCGAGGGCGGCGGAGTGGTCGGCTGGGTCGGCGTCGGGGTCGGCGCGGGGGTGGTGGGCTCCGGGTCCGTCGGGGGCGGGGTGGACGCGGGCGGGGTCGGGCGGGGCGGTCGCACCGGACCCGGGCGGGGCGGGGTGTCCCCGTGGCCGTCGATCCCGACCACCGCGCCCACCGGGTCCACACCGACCCGCCCGCTCCAAGGACCGGCCGGCTCGCGCTCGTGGTCGACCGAGATGTACACCGTGGCGCTCTGCCCCGGGGCGAGGGTGCCGGAGGTCCGGTCGGCGTAGAGCCAGGGGGCGTCCGTCCACAGCGACCACTCGACCGGGGCGCCGCCGGAGGCGGTGAGCGTGAGCACGGTGGTGTCGCCGCTGTGCGGGCGGGCCGCGACGGTGATCCGGCCCGGGGCGGGGCTGCCCGGGCGGGCCGGCGGCGGGGGCGTGCCGGGCTGGAGCACCTGGACGGCGACCCCGTCGGTCGCGGTGGCGGGCCCTCCGGGGGCGTGCTCGCTACGGGCGCTGGCGGCGTTCTCGTACCGCTCGGGCCTGCCGGAGTCGTCGTCGCGGGTCTCGGACCCCTCGTTGTCGGCGGCGCTGACCGGTGGCCCGCCCCGGGTCTCCCCGGTCAGCGGGGCGCCGCGGTAGGCGGCCCAGAGCGCGATGACGGGCGCGGCCACCACGGTGGCGACCACGGTGGTGGTGACCGCACGGGCCCGCAGCCGCTCCCGGCGGGCCGCCTGGTCCCTCGGGTCGAGCGGGAAGCCGTCCCGGCCGAAGCGCGGCCCGCTGGCGCGGGCCCGGGGCACGTCGAGCATGGCCGCGTAGGCCGCCGCGCGCTCCGCCTCGACCAGCGGCAGCCGGTCCGGGGTGACCGAGGAGCCGGGCCAGGGCCCACCGGCGCCGGCCCGTTCGGCGGCGCGGCGGCAGCGCGGGCAGTCGTCCACGTGCCGGACCAGCTCGTTGCGGAGGGCGGCGGAGAGCAGGACCCGGTCGTCCCCGGCGAGCGCGGAGACCGAGGGGCAGGCGCCGCTGCGGACCACCGCGAGGGCGGCCCGGGTGCGCTCCACCTCGCAGGCGGCGGCGGCCAGCAGCTCCCGGGCGGCGGGCGGCTCGACCCTGAGGACGGTGGCCACCTGGCGGGCGGTGAGCTCGTGGCGGACGGCCAGCTCCAGCGCCTCGCGCTGCTCGGGGGTGGTCCCGGCCGCCTCCGGCCAGGCGAGCAGCGCCAGCTCGCGGCGTCGCTCCTCGGCGACGGCGGCCGAGGACGCGGGGCGGGTGGTGCCAGAGGTGCCCGTGTGGTGCGCGGGGTCCGTGGTGGCCGCTGGGGCCGTACGGGCTCCTGTGCGCCCGGCGTGCGCCCCCTGCCGCGCACTCCGCCGCTCGGCCAGCCGGCGCAGACAGGCCCAGCGGGCGATCGCGTACAGCCAGGCGCGGCGCTCCGGCTCCTCGGTCGGGCAGCGGCCGAACTGCCGCTCGGAGACGGCCAGTACGTCACCGAGCACCGCCGTCGCGGCGTCATGATCGCTCAGTACGGCGAGGCAGTACGTGAACAGCCCGTCGAGATACGGCTCGTACCGCGCGGGCGGACGCTGCGTCAGGGTCCGCGTCCCGCTCCGGGGCGCGCGGCGCGGAGCACGGTGCGCGCCGGTGGTGTGCGTCGGGGAATCCAGCCTGCTGCTCGTCACCTGGTGACCGTAGGCAGCGGGGGGCGGGCCCCTGGCACCCCTGGCGCGGTTTTACTCCTTACGGGTGAACCTATCGCTCGAAAGGGGACAGCAAGCTCTCGCCCCGCCGCCCGTGCGCCCCCCGGACCGCCGACCGCCGGCCTTGCCCGCTCCGTGCCACCCGGCCTCATGCCCGGCCGCACGCCAGGAGCGCCGCGTGCGGAAGGACCAGCACACCGTCCGGCCCGGTGAACTCCGAGCAGAGCGCGTCGAAACGGGCCCTGATCTCCTCGACGACCGCGGCCGGCCGGCTGGTGATGAGCTGCCCGATCGTCGCCACCCCGGCGGCCGGGCCGCTCCACCACTCCCCGGGGGTCGTCCGGTGCTCCCAGCGCAGCGCGGTGCACCGGACGTCTCCCAGGCCCGCACCGCCCAGCAGCGCGGCGAAGCCCTGCTCGGTGCGCGGGAAGTCGTCCTCCGGGGCGAGGGTGGGGAGGTGGGCGGGACGGGTGACCCCCGCCGCCTGGACGGCCCGCCCGAGCAGCGCCTGCCCGGCGGCCGCCGGGGCCGCCCAGACCGTCACCGCGATCCGGCCGCCCGGACGCGTCACCCGGCGCAGCTCCGCCAGGGCCGCCCGGGGCCGTCCGACGTGGTTGAGGACGAAGTTGCCCACCACGGCGTCGAACTCCCCGTCGGCGAACGGCAGCCCGGGCAGACCGGCGACCCGTACGTCGGCCGCCGGTGCCGTCTGCGCGGCGAGCGCGACCATGCTCGGCTCGGTGTCCACGGCCGTCACCGCCGCTCCCCGCCCGCACGCGGCCGCGGCGACCGCACCGCTGCCCGTGCCCACATCGAGGACGCCGGTCCCCTCCCCGACCCCGGCGGCGTCCAGCAGCCGGGGCACCGGGTACGCGCAGAGCTTGGCGAAGCCGGCCGCGTAGGCACCGGCCCGCCCCGCCCAGGCGCGGCGCTCGGCCCGGTCGAAGGCGGTCACCAGGCCCTCAGGTCCGTCGTCCACCGAACTCCCAGTCATGCGCCTCGACCTGGGCGTACCGGTGGTGGTCGGCGGTCAGCCGGCGGCGGGCCGTCTCCGCGTCCGGTGCCCGGACCAGCATCGCCGTCCCCAGCCACGAGGTGCCGTCGTCGGACAGCAGCGGCCCGTACGCGATCAGCTCCTCCCGGTCGGCGGACGGCACATCGAGCCCCCCGACCGGCTGTCCATCGAGGCCGACCGGCTCCGCACCGAGTCCGAGCACCAGGAACCGGTCGCCGCCGCTCGGCCCGCCGGGGAAGTCCCCCATGGTGCGCCCCAGCAGGTTGTGCCAGCGGCGCAGCAGCACGTCCCGGTACGCCCCGGCCTGGTAGCCCGGCTCGTCGAAGGCGAACGCCCGGGCGGCGGCCGGGTCCGGCAGCTCGACGATGTGCACGCTGCCGCTGGGGGTCTCGCCGTCGGCGGCGAAGGTCGGGCCGCGGGCGATCAGCTCCGCCTCGTACCGGTCCAGGTAGGACCAGTGCTCCTCCAGCAGCTCCCGGCGCAGGGCGGCCGAGCCGGGCCGGTCCCGGTGGTAGCAGAAGAACTCCATGGCCCCCGACCCTCTCCCACCGCACGGCCGCCCCTCAACGGAAATAACCGGCCCCAGCCGCCCGGACGCCCGGCCGACGGGGGATGTCAGTGGGCCCCGCTACGGTGTGGCTCATGGCTGCCCGTACGAAATCCGCGAAGGACCGGCCGTCCTACCGCTGCACCGAGTGCGGCTGGACGACCGCCAAATGGCTCGGCCGCTGCCCCGAGTGCCAGGCCTGGGGCACGGTCGAGGAGTACGGGGCGCCCGCCGTCCGGACCACCGCCGCCGGGCGGGTGTCCAACGCCGCGCTGCCCATCGGCCAGGTGGACGGCCGGCAGGCCACCGCCCGCTCCACCGGGGTGGACGAGCTGGACCGGGTGCTCGGCGGCGGACTGGTGCCGGGCGCGGTGGTGCTGCTGGCGGGCGAGCCCGGGGTGGGCAAGTCCACGCTGCTGCTGGACGTCGCGGCCAAGGCCGCGAGCGACGAGCACCGCACGCTCTACGTCACGGGTGAGGAGTCGGCCAGCCAGGTCCGGCTGCGGGCCGACCGGATCGGCGCCATCGACGACCACCTCTATCTGGCCGCCGAGACCGACCTGTCCGCCGTGCTGGGCCATCTCGACGCGGTGAAGCCCTCGCTGCTGGTCCTGGACTCCGTGCAGACGGTCGCCTCACCGGAGATCGACGGCGCGCCCGGCGGCATGGCGCAGGTGCGGGAGGTGGCGGGCGCGCTGATCCGCGCCTCCAAGGAGCGCGGGATGTCCACCCTGCTGGTCGGCCATGTCACCAAGGACGGCGCCATCGCCGGACCCCGGCTGCTGGAGCACCTGGTCGACGTGGTGCTGCACTTCGAGGGCGACCGGCACGCCCGGCTGCGCCTGGTGCGCGGCGTGAAGAACCGCTACGGGGCGACCGACGAGGTCGGCTGCTTCGAGCTGCACGACGAGGGGATCACCGGCCTCGCCGACCCCAGCGGGCTGTTCCTCACCCGGCGCGCGGAGGCGGTGCCGGGCACCTGCCTGACGGTCACCCTGGAGGGGCGGCGCCCGCTGGTCGCCGAGGTGCAGGCGCTCACGGTGGACTCGCAGATCCCCTCCCCCCGGCGGACCACCTCCGGTCTGGAGACCTCCCGGGTGTCGATGATGCTGGCGGTGCTGGAGCAGCGCGGCCGGATCAGCGCGCTCGGCAAGCGGGACATCTACAGCGCCACGGTGGGCGGGGTGAAGCTCTCGGAGCCGGCCGCCGACCTGGCGGTGGCGCTGGCGCTCGCCTCGGCGGCCAGTGACACCCCGCTGCCGAAGAACCTGGTCGCCATCGGCGAGGTGGGGCTGGCCGGGGAGGTGCGCCGGGTCACCGGGGTGCAGCGCCGGCTGGCCGAGGCCCACCGGCTGGGCTTCACCCACGCCCTGGTGCCGAGCGACCCGGGCCGGGTGCCGGCCGGGATGAAGGTGGTCGAGGTGGCGGACATGGCCGACGCCCTGCGCGTACTCCCCCGTGGCCGCCGCCCCTCCGCCGCTCGGGAGGAGGGCGCCCGCCGGGAGGCCCCCGCCGGATGAGCCGGTGTCCATGCGGTTCCAGGCCGGGGCCGCGCCCGATTCATCCGTAACGTCCGGTCGGTGGTGGATCGTCGGCGGGTCGGCACCACCCGGAGGTGGGGTCGGCGGGGTGGCCTGGGTCACGGGTCGCCGCAGGGGCTCCGGCGCCGCGGCTCAGCGGCTCCAGGGCGTGCGCGGACGCTCCGACCGCAGGTGGCGGGCGGGTTCGGAGGGCCGGCGGTGGGGAAGGCCGTCGGGCACGAGACCGTGTGCGCGGGTGAACCGGTCGGGCTCGGGGCGGACCCGGGCACGGGCGGGGTCGCTAGACTTTGCCCCGGTCTCGCCCATCCGTACGAGCCGGAGGAGTGCAGTGGCAGCCAACGACCGGGCATCAGCGCCCGGAAAGTCCGGCGGAGGCTCCGGCAACGAGGCGCTGATGCGCGCATCCCTGAGCGCGGTCGCGCCGGGTACGTCCCTGCGGGACGGCCTGGAGCGCATCCTGCGCGGCAACACCGGCGGTCTGCTGGTCCTCGGCATGGACAAGACCGTCGAGTCGATGTGCACCGGCGGCTTCGTCCTGGACGTGGAGTTCACCGCGACCCGGCTGCGCGAGCTGTGCAAGCTGGACGGCGCGCTCATCCTCGACAAGGACATCACCAAGATCCTGCGCGCCGGTGTGCAGCTGGTGCCGGACGCGTCCATCCCCACCGAGGAGACCGGCACCCGGCACCGCACCGCGGACCGGGTGTCCAGGCAGTGCGGCTTCCCGGTGGTCTCCGTCTCCCAGTCGATGCGGCTGATCGCGATCTATGTGAACGGTGAGCGCCGGGTCCTGGAGGAGTCGGCGGCGATCCTGTCCCGCGCCAACCAGGCGCTGGCCACCCTGGAGCGGTACAAGCTGCGCCTGGACGAGGTGGCCGGCACGCTCTCCGCGCTGGAGATCGAGGACCTGGTCACCGTCCGGGACGTCACCGCGGTCGCCCAGCGGCTGGAGATGGTGCGCCGGATCGCCACCGAGATCGCCGAGTACGTGGTGGAACTCGGCACCGACGGGCGGCTGCTCGCGCTCCAGCTGGACGAGCTGATCGCGGGCGTCGAGCCCGAGCGGGAGCTGGTGGTGCGGGACTACGTGCCCGAGCCGACCGCCAAGCGGTCCCGCACGGTCGCCGAGGCGCTCACCGAGCTGGACGCGCTCACCCACGCCGAGCTGCTGGAACTGCCCATCGTGGCGCGGGCGCTGGGCTACAGCGGCTCGCCCGAGACGCTGGACTCGGCGGTCTCGCCGCGCGGTTACCGGCTGCTGGCGAAGGTGCCCCGGCTGCCCGGCGCCATCATCGAGCGGCTGGTCGAGCACTTCGGCGGGCTGCAGAAGCTGCTCGCCGCGAGCGTGGACGACCTCCAGACCGTGGACGGCGTCGGCGAGGCCCGGGCCCGCAGCGTACGGGAGGGGCTGTCCCGGCTCGCCGAGTCCTCGATCCTGGAGCGGTACGTCTGACCCGCTGAGAGGCTCAGTCCTCGATCCTGGAGCGGTACGTCCGACCCGCTGGAAGGCTCAGTCCTTGGCCAGGGCGAAGGAGGCGGGGAGCACCTTGACCCCCGGCACGGCCGCCTCCACCAGGTAGGTGCCCGGCTTGGCCGCCGAACCGGGGCCCTCCTCGGCGCACTTGGGGGTGGAGCCGCGGCGGTCCCACTCCACGACATGGGTGACGCTGCCGCCGGCCGGGACGCGCACCATCAGGGTGGCCGCCCCGCGCGGGCAGTGGTCGGAGGACCACACGTCGTCGTCCTCGGCGCTGATGGTGAGCACCGCGTTCTTCGGCCCGAGGTCCGTCTTGCAGGTGGTGGCCGAGGTGTTGCGGGCCACCAGCCGGAAGGTGGGCTTCTCGTCCGGCGCGTAGCGGACCTTCTCGGTGGCCAGGGTCACCCGCAGCGCGCCGGCCGGGCAGCCGGGCAGCGGTGAGTCGGCCGGGACCTGCCCGCCCCCGGCGGCCGTACCGCCGGAACCGGCCCCCGCCTGCGTACCCCCGCCGGAACCGGCCCCACCGGTACCACTGGAGCCGGAACTCCCGGACCCGGAGCCGGTGTCGGAGCCGTCCGACCCGCCCTGGCCGCCGTCCGCGCCGGAACCCGCGCTGTCGCCGTTCTTGCCGGAGTCCCCGCCCGATCCGCCGGACTCCTCGCGGCCGCCCGGCGCCTCGCTGATCGCGGGCCCCGAACCGGACGGGCCGGGTGTGATCGCGGACGGTCGGGGCGAGGCGCCGTTGCGCGCGTCGTCGCCCTTGCCACCGCCCCCGCCGCCGGAGGCGACGGCCCACACGACCAGTACGGCCACCAGCAGGCCCAGGCTCGCCGCGACGGCCCTCCGCCGCCAGTAGATGGAGGAGGGAAGCGGCCCGACCGGATTGCGCAGAGATCCCACGGACCGAACTGTACGAGAGATCGACGCCAACTCCCGCGCCACCCGCCGCCCGTGCGCGAAGTTTTCCCGATGATCACATCCCGTCCGCACCGCCTCGCGAGGGCCCGCGGACCGGCTTCCGGCCGCTCCCGGGACCGCGCGTGAGCCTTTCCTGACGGAGCGTCGACCGAGGGCGGTGGAGGCCGGTGCTCCCGGGCCGGTGGAGGCGACCTCGGGGCGGAGGGGGCGCGCGGCTGCGGGTACCGTCATGGGCCATGAGCCAGGACCTGTACCGCGACATCACCGACTTCGCCCACGGCACACCAGGCTGGGTGCGGCTGCTCGCCGAGGTGTGGACGGAGGCCGGGCTGCTGCTGTTCGGTGTGCTGTTCCTCATCGGCTGGTGGCAGCGCCGGGGCGCCGACTCGACGATGGTGGCGGTGGCCGTCCTCGCCCCGCTGGGCACCGCGTTCGGCTATGTGGTGAGCGAACTGCTCAAGTCGGTGATCACCGAGGAGCGGCCGTGCCGCGCGGTGGCGGGCGCCGCCCCCTCGCTGGTCGCTTGCCCCCCGTACGGGGACTGGTCCTTCCCCAGCAACCACTCGGCGATCGCCGGGGCGGCCGCGGCGGCGCTGGTGCTGGTCTGGCGCACCATCGTCTGGCTGACCGTGCCGATGGCGCTGCTGATGGCGTTCTCCCGGGTCTTCGTCGGGGTGCACTACCCGCACGACGTGGCGGCCGGCCTGGTGCTCGGCGCGTTGATGGCGGTGCTCTTCGTCCGGCTGCTGACCGGCCCCACCCGGGCCCTGGCCGACTCGATGCGCGGCAGTGGCTCCGCGCTGGCGAACTGGCTGGCCGGCCCCGGTCCGGCCGTCCCCGAGCCCCCCGTGCGACGCCGCCGTCGGCAGGCGATGCACCGCCGCGGCTGAGAACCGTGCCAGGATCGTGGGTGCCATGACTGCGATCCCTCCCCTCCCCGCGTCCACCCCGGAAGCCGCCGTCAACGACCCTTCCGCCGGCCCCCGCCCCCGTACCGTCCCCGGTCCGGGGTCCGGCGCCGACCGTGCCGGGGCGCCGGACGCCGCCGGTGTCGAGACGGCCGGCACCCGGGCCTCCGCCCTCCACGCCCCGGTCCTCGCCTGGTTCGACCAGCACGCCCGCGATCTGCCGTGGCGCCGCCCGGAGGCCGGCGCCTGGGGGGTGATGGTCAGCGAGTTCATGCTCCAGCAGACCCCGGTCAGCCGGGTGCTGCCGGTGTACGAGCAGTGGCTGGCCCGCTGGCCGCGCCCCGCCGACCTGGCCGCCGAGCCCTCCGGCGAGGCGGTCCGCGCCTGGGGCCGGCTCGGCTACCCGCGCCGCGCGCTGCGGCTGCACGGGGCGGCCGTCGCCATAACGGAGCGGCACGGCGGTGACGTACCCAGCGAGCACGCCCAGCTCCTCGCCCTGCCCGGGATCGGCGAGTACACGGCCGCGGCCGTCGCCTCCTTCGCGTACGGCCAGCGCCACGCGGTGCTGGACACCAACGTCCGCCGGGTGTTCGCCCGCACGGTGACCGGGGTGCAGTACCCGCCGAACGCCACCACCGCCGCCGAGCGCAAGCTCGCCCGCGCCCTGCTGCCCGACGACGACACCACCGCCGCGCACTGGGCCGCCGCCTCCATGGAGCTGGGCGCGCTGGTCTGCACCGCCCGCAACGAGGACTGCTCCCGCTGCCCGGTCTCCGGCCACTGCGCCTGGCGGCTGGCCGGGAAGCCCGCGCACGAGGGCCCGGCGCGGCGCGGCCAGACCTACGCCGGCACCGACCGCCAGGTGCGCGGCCGGCTGCTCGCCGTACTGCGGGAGTCGGCCGGACCGGTCGGGCAGGCCTCGCTGGACGCGGTCTGGCACGAGCCGGTGCAGCGCGCCCGGGCGCTGGACGGGCTGGTGGCGGACGGACTGGTCGAGCCCCTGGAGGGCGGCCGCTACCGCCTGCCGGGCTGAGCCGACGGGCTCCGGTGCCCGGGGTGCCGGCCACCGGAGCCGCAGCCTCCGCCTCTGTGACATCACCGCTGTTACACAACCGATGGACAGCCGTGCGTCCGCCGACGGTCGGTGCGGACAACCCCGTGACAACGCCTCCGTAGCGTCTCCCGACGTAAGGCCGACGGGTCGACCCGTCGAGTTGACGCAAGGCCAACGGGGATCACGGGGAACGGAGGCGGTTCGGGATGTCGCACGGCGAGGTGCTCGGATTCGAGGAGTACGTACGCGCCCGGCAGGACGCTCTGCTGAGGAGCGCCCGGCGGCTCGTGCCCGACCCGATCGACGCCCAGGACCTGCTGCAGACCGCGCTGGTCCGCACCTACGGCCGCTGGGACGGCATCGCGGACAAGGCACTGGCCGACGCCTACCTCCGCCGCGTCATGATCAACACCCGTACGGAGTGGTGGCGGGCGCGCAAGCTGGAGGAGGTGCCCACCGAGCAGCTCCCCGAGGCGCCCGTGGACGACGCCACCGAGCAGCACGCCGACCGCGCCCTGCTGATGGACGTGCTGAAGGTGCTGGCGCCCAAGCAGCGCAGCGTGGTCGTGCTGCGCCACTGGGAGCAGATGAGCACCGAGGAGACGGCTGCCGCACTGGGCATGTCGACCGGTACCGTGAAGTCCACGCTTCACCGCGCGCTGGCCCGTCTCCGCCAGGAGCTGGAGAACCGGGCCGCCGCCGGCGAGGAGTACGGCCAGGGCGGCGGCGCCGGCCGGGTCACCCCGCTGGGGCGTGCGGGCCGTGCGGAGCGTACGGCCGGGGGTGTCCACGAACGGGGGCGGGAGCGGTGCGCGGCCTGAGTGCCAGGGACCACAGGGGCGGCGAACGCGAACCCGGGCGACCGGGGGCGCGGCGCGGCCCCGGCGGACTGCGGACGGCGGCCCCCACGACACTGGTCGTGGTGGCCGCCCTCGGTCTGGCCGCCGGCGGGTGCTCCGCGGGCGGCACCGGCACCCGTGACGAAGGCTCGGCGGCCCACGCCGACGCCGCCCCGCCGAGCACCACGTTCCCGCAGTTCACCGGGGTCGGCGGGCTGGGCCGGCCCAAGGTGGACCCGGTCCGGCTGGTGCTGGACGACCCCAAGGTGAGCAAGCAGGTCAAGAGCGACCTGAAGCCGTGCGCCGAGGACGAGTACCCGGTGGACACCTCGTACGGGAGCATCACCGGCAGCACCGTGCCCGATGTCGTGGTCAACGTGCTGACCTGCGGTGACGCCATCGGGGTCGGCACCTATGTGTACCGGGGGCGGGTGGAGGACGCCTCGGACGTCACCTACCGGAACGTCTTCGCGCTGGAGGAGCCGGCGGTCTACTCCACGATCGACCGCGGCGACCTGGTGGTGACCAAGCAGGTGTACGCCGACGACGACCCGGTGACCTACCCCTCGGGTGAGGACGTGATCACCTACCGGTGGGCCGGCGCCAGGTTCTCCGAGCGCGACCGGGTGCACAACGACTACAACAACCCGGTCGGCGACCCCGGCCCGGTCGACGAGGAGCCGGCGCAGCAGGACGTCAGCTGAGCCGGACGTCCGTCTCGGCCGTCGGTGGGTAACGTGGCCGGGCCGCAGGGCCCGGGCGGCGACCGATGCCGGGCCCCCGGGCAGGGTCCCGGGACAGAGACCGAGAACCGAACGGGGAGACCGCCGGGATGGCCGAGACCCATGTGCTGTTCGTCGAGGACGACGATGTCATCCGGGAGGCGACGCAGCTCGCGCTGGAGCGGGACGGCTTCGCGGTGACCGCGATGCCGGACGGGCTGTCCGGCCTGGAGTCGTTCCGCGCCCACCGGCCGGACATCGCGCTGCTGGACGTGATGCTGCCCGGGATGGACGGGGTCAGCCTCTGCCGGCGCATCCGCGACGAGTCGACCGTGCCGGTGATCATGCTCTCCGCCCGGGCCGACTCCATCGACGTGGTGCTGGGCCTGGAGGCCGGCGCCGACGACTACGTCACCAAGCCGTTCGACGGGGCCGTGCTGATGGCCCGCATCCGGGCGGTGCTGCGCCGCTTCGGCCACGCGGGCGGCGGGGCGGCGGCCGCCGAGCGGGACGCCGAGGACGACCAGGGCGGCATCCTGGCCTTCGGCGACCTGGAGGTGGACACCGACGGCATGGAGGTGCGCCGCGGCGGTGAGCCGGTGGCGCTGACGCCGACCGAGATGCGGCTGCTGCTGGAGTTCTCCTCGGCGCCGGGCACCGTGCTCTCCCGGGACAAGCTGCTGGAGCGGGTGTGGGACTACGGCTGGGGCGGCGACACCCGGGTGGTGGACGTCCATGTGCAGCGGCTGCGCACCAAGATCGGCCAGGACCGGATCGAGACGGTCCGCGGCTTCGGCTACAAACTCAAGGGATGAGCGCGAGGGATGACGGCGCGGCGCCGTGGTGAGGGCATGGTGAGACGGTTCGTCCCGCGTACCGGGGTCCGCTGGAAGATCTCGCTCGCCATCGCGGGGGTGGGCGCCCTGGTGGCGGCCGCGCTCAGCCTGGTCGTCCACAACGCCGCCCGGGTGTCCATGCTGGACAACGCCCGGGACGTGCAGATGGAGCGGCTGCTGTTCGCCCAGCGGATGTACGAGTCGGCCAAGCCGAAGGGCGACCCCAAGTTCGGCGCCAAGCTCAACGACCCGGCGCTGCCCGCCGCGTTGGACGACCTGATCGGGCAGCAGCGGAAGGCCACCTATGTGGCCGAGCGGGACGGCGGGGCGCCGGACGTCTGGGCGGCCGTTCCGCTGGCCAACGGCGAGGTGCTGTCGCTGCACACCCGGTTCGCCGACCGCTCGGCGACGATCATGAACGATCTGGACCAGGCCCTGGTGGTGGGCTCGGTGTCCACCGTGTTCGGCGGCTGCGCGCTGGGGGTGCTGATCGGCGGCCAGCTCTCGCGGCGGCTGCGGAAGGCGGCCACGGCCGCCGGGAAGGTCGCCCAGGGCAACACCGAGGTACGGGTGCGGGACGCCGTCGGCGGGGTCGTCCGGGACGAGACGGACGAGCTGGCCCGGGCGGTGGACGCGCTGACCGACGCGCTCAACGAGCGGATCGAGGCCGAGCGGCGGGTCACCGCGGACATCGCGCACGAGCTGCGCACCCCGGTGACCGGGCTGCTCACGGCGGCGGAGCTGCTGCCGCCGGGCCGGCCGACCGAGCTGGTACGGGACCGGGCGCAGGCGATGCGCACCCTGGTGGAGGACGTCTTGGAGGTGGCCCGGCTGGACGGGGCCTCCGAGCGGGCCGAGCTCCAGGAGATCGCGCTGGGCGAGTTCGTGGCCCGGCGGGTGCGGACCCTCCACCCGGATGTGGCGCTGCGGGTGGTGCACGAGTCGTGGGTGAACACCGACCCGCGCCGGCTGGAGCGGATCCTGGGCAATCTGCTGGCCAACGCCGCCAAGCACGGCCGGGGCCCGGTGGAGGTCACCGTCGAGGGCCGGGTGGTCCGGGTCCGCGACCACGGCCCCGGCTTCCCGGCGGAGCTGCTGCGGGAGGGCCCGAGCCGCTTCCGCACCGGCTCCAGCGACCGGGCAGGACACGGCCACGGGCTGGGCCTCACCATCGCCGCGGGCCAGGCCCGGGTGCTGGGCGCCCGGCTCACCTTCCGCAACGCCGCCCCGACGACGGACCTCCCGCCCGAGCCCGCGGAGCCTCGGGGCGCCGGGACCGGTACGGGGGCGGGGGCCGGTACGGGGACTGGGGCGGGTGCCGGTACGGGGGCGGGGGCCGGTACAGCCGCAGGGACGGGTGTCGGTACGGGGACTAGGACGGGTGTCGGTGCCGGTACGGCCGCAGGGACGTGTGCCGGTACGGGGACGGGGACGGGTGCCGGGACGGCGACGGGTGCCGGTACGGCCGCGGGCGGTCTGGCGCCGGGCCCGGAGCGGGCAGCGGCGTCCGGCGGCGCCATCGCGGTGCTGTGGCTCCCCGAGCACGCCCCCACGGCCACCGGCAGCTTCCCGGTCCTGCGACTGCCGGGGGCCCGGGAGGAGCGGTAGCCACAGCCCCGCACCCCCCCGGTATCCCGCGCGGGGCGGCGGACGGCCCCGGGGCCGGAGGCGTACGGAGGTCACCCGCCCCGCGTTCACCGGGGGCACACCGGCCGCTGGGGAGCCGTACCCGCCCCGTACACCCGGCGGCCGGACGCTCCTCACCGACCGTACGAGTCCCGTCCCCGTCCGTCAGGAGTCCCGTTGATTCCGTCAGGAGTCCCGTCGATGAGGCACCGTCCCACCCGGCTGACCGCTCTCGCCCTCCTCGGCTCGGCCCTCGCCGTCCTGGCGACCGCCGCGCCCCCGGTCACCGCCGCAGGCCCGGAGCACCCCGGCCAACGACACGATCGGCCCGTCCTGCCCGCCGTCACCCCGCGCGCCGACACGCCCACGCTCCACGACGACGAGGCGGGCGGCAACGCGGACGCCGACGACCCGGCGATCTGGCGCAACCCGGCCGACCCGGACCGCAGTCTGGTCGTCGCCACCGCCAAGGAGGGCGGGCTGCGCGTCTACGACCTGGACGCCCGGGTGGTGCAGAGCGTCCCCGCGCCCCCGGCGCCCGGACCCGAGGACGCCCCGGGGCGCTTCAACAACGTGGACCTGGTGCACGGACTGCGCCTGGGCACCGGTGGCAAGGCCGGACACCGCTCCCGCCCTGCCGATGCGGCCGTCACCACCGACCGGGGCCGCGACCGGCTGCGGGTGTACCGGATCACGGCACCCGGCCGCTCCGGGGCGGCCCCGCTCACCGATGTCACCGACCCGGCCGCGCCGCCCGTCTTCTCGGCCGGCGGCCAGGGCGAGATCAACGAGCAGCGCACCGCCTACGGGCTCGCCACCTGGACCGACGAGGCCAGCGGCCGTTCGTACGCCCTGGTCAGCCGGCGTGAGCGGACCCGGATCGCGCTGCTGGAGCTGCTGCCCACCGCACGCGGCACGGTCACCTACCGGACCGTGCGCACCTTGGACCTGCCGGCCTCCTTCCGGCTGCCGAACGGCCGCTCCTGGTCGCCGTGCGCCGAGCCGGGCGAGCAGCCGCAGGTCGAGGGCATGGTGGTGGATCCGGCGCACCGGGTGCTCTACGCGGGCCAGGAGGACGTCGGCATCTGGCGCGTCCGCGCCGACCTGACCGGCGCCCCGGTGCTGCTGGACAAGGTCCGGGAGTTCGGCGTGCCCGGCACCTACGACGAGGAGACCGAGGAGTGCGCGCCCGGCGCCGACCCCGGCTTCGGCGGGAGGCACCTGGCGGCGGACGTCGAGGGGCTGACCCTGCTCCCCGGGCGCGGCGGGGGCGGCCGGCTGCTGGCCTCCAGCCAGGGGGACGACACCTTCGCCGCGTACGACCGCCGGACGGCGGCGCGTACACCGGGGTACGGGTCCGGCACGGCGTACGCGGGCGGCTTCCGGGTCGTGGCGGGGCGCGGGCCGCTGGACGGCGCCGAGGAGTGCGACGGTGCGGCGGTGCTGAACGCCCCGCTGGGCCGACGCTACCCGCACGGGCTGCTGGTGGTCCAGGACGGCCGGGCCGGGGACCCGCAGGACGGTGGACGGGCCTCGACCGGCTTCAAGTTCGTCGCCCTGGAGGATGTCCGGGGCGCCCTGAAGGGCTGAACGCACACCGAAGGGGGCCGGCCCGTGGTGCATGGGCCGGCCCCCTCCTCGTACATCTGTCGCTCAGATGGCCGCGTCCACCAGCGGCGGGTTCTTCGCCCCGTCCCCGGCGGGCGGGGTGGGCTGGGGTCCGGCGCCCTTCAGCGGGACCTCCTTGACGAAGAAGGCCGCCACGAAGCCCAGCACCGCGATGGCCGACCCGAGCAGGAAGGCCCCGTGGATGCCGGAGGAGACCGCGAACTGATAGGCCTCACGGGCCTGTTCGGGCATCTTGGCCAGGCTGGCCGCGTCCAGCTGGGCGGACGCCAGGCTGCCTCCGCCGCGGGACGCCATCTCGTCCTGCACCCGGCTGTTGAACAGCGCGCCCATGATGGCGACGCCGAAGGAGGAGCCGAGGGTGCGGAAAAGGGTGGTGGACGAGGACGCGACGCCCATGTCCTTCATCTCCACGCTGTTCTGGGCGACCAGCATGGTGATCTGCATCAGGAAGCCCATACCGGCGCCGAGCACCGCCATGTAGAGGCCCGAGGTGAGCCGGGAGGTGCCGGTGTCCATCTGCGCGAGCAGGAACAGCCCGATGACCATCAGCGCGCCGCCCGCGATCGGGAAGACCTTGTACTTGCCGCTGCTGGTGGTGACCCGGCCCGCGACCAGCGAGACGGCCATCATCGACAGCAGCATCGGCAGGAGCAGCAGCCCCGAGTTGGTGGCGGAGGCGCCCTGCACCGACTGCTGGTACAGCGGCAGGAAGAGCACCGCGCCGAACATCACGAAGCCGGTGAGGAAGCCGATCACCGACATCAGGGTGAAGTTGCGGCTGCGGAAGATGTGCAGCGGGACGACCGGCTCGGCGGCCTTGGTCTCCACGTAGACGAACGCGGCGAGGGCGGCGACGCCGAGCGCGATCAGTCCGACGATGGTGGCGGAGCCCCAGGCGTACTCGGTGCCGCCCCAGGTGGTGACCAGCACGATCGCGGTGATGCCGACGGTCAGCAGTCCGGCGCCCAGGTAGTCGATCCTGGCCCGGCCGGTGCGCTCCTTGCGGGGCAGGTGGAGCACGGCGGTGACCATGGCGAGGGCCACCGCGCCGAGCGGCAGGTTGATGTAGAACGACCAGCGCCAGCCCCAGTGGTCGGTGATGGTGCCGCCGACCAGCGGGCCGCCGATCATGGCCAGGGCCATCACGCCGGCCATCATGCCCTGGTACTTGCCGCGCTCCCGGGGCGGGATCAGATCGCCGATGATCGCCATCACGCCGACCATCAGACCGCCGGCGCCCAGGCCCTGCACGGCGCGGAAGCCGATGAGCTGGCCCATGTCCTGGGCCATGCCGCTGAGCGCGGAGCCGATCAGGAAGATGACGATCGAGGTGAGGAAGGTGCCCTTGCGGCCGTAGAGGTCGCCGAGCTTGCCCCAGATCGGGGTGGAGGCCGCGGTGGCCAGGGTGTAGGCGGTGACCACCCAGGAGAGGTGCTCCAGGCCGCCCAGCTCACCGACGATCGTCGGCATGGCGGTGCCGATGATCATGTTGTCCAGCATGGCGAGCAGCATCGCGATCATGAGCGCGAGCAGCACGACCCGTACGCTCCGGGCGGGCTTGCCCTCGTCGGCCGCCGCTGCCGGGGCCGCCGCCCCGGAACTGCGATCTGGTGAAGCTGGCGTACTCATGAACTGTCTCCCGTTGCTTACTTGCCGCCCGGCTAGTTACTACACTGGAAGGTAGACTGGCTACTAGCCGGGCGTCAAGTAAGTTTTGTTCGGACCGATTCGCACCCGTGAGGCGACCATGAGCAGAGGCAACACCCGTCAGCGCATCCAGGACGTGGCCCTCGAACTCTTCGCCGAACAGGGCTACGAGAAGACCTCGCTGCGCGAGATCGCCGAGCGGCTGGATGTCACCAAGGCGGCGCTCTACTACCACTTCAAGACCAAGGAGGACATCGTCATCAGCCTCTTCGCCGACCTGGGCAGGCCGGTGGACGAGCTGATCGCCTGGGCGGAGGAGCAGCCGCGCACCCTGGCGACCAAGCAGGAGATCCTGCGCCGCTACCACGTGGCCCTGATGGGGGCGCTCCCCCTCTTCCGCTTCATGCACGAGAACCAGGCGACGGTGCGCGAGCTGAGCATCGGCGAGACCTTCAAGGCGCGGATGACCACGCTGGCCGGGATGATCCAGGACCCGGGCGCCTCCATGGTGGACCGGGTGCGCTGCGTCAGCGCGCTGTTCACCATGCACGCCGGACTGTGGCTGATGCAGACGGTCGAGGGCGAGGAGGCCGAGAAGCGCCAGGCCGTCCTGGACGTGGCCATCGACCTGGTGACCCAGGCGCACCGCGCCGAGGCGGGCTGAGCACGGAGAGGCGGGCGCCCGTGCAGGGCACCCGCCTCTCAGCGCATCACAGCGCGCATCGGTCCCGCTGTCGTCAGATGGTGACGCCGACCGTGCGCAGGAAGGCGGCCGGGTTCAGGGCCGAGCCGTAGTTCGGGGTGGTACGGATCTCGAAGTGCAGGTGCGGGCCCGAGGAGTTGCCGGTGTTGCCCGACTTGGCGATGGCCTCGTTGGCCTTGACCGTCTCGCCGATGCGCACGTTGACCTTGGACAGGTGGGCGTACTGCGAGAACTTGCCGTTGGCGTGCTTGATCACGATGGCGTTGCCGTAGGCGGGGCCGTCACCGGCGCCGTTGGGGCCGGCCTTGACCACGGTGCCCGCGGCGGCGGCCTTGACGGTGGTACCGGTCGGGACGGCGAAGTCCTGGCCGGAGTGCTTGTGGGCCCACATGGCGCCGCCCTGGTTGTAGCTGGCGCTCAGGGTGTACTGGGCGACCGGCTTGACCCAGGCGGGGGCCTTCTTGGCAGCCGGCTTCTTCTTGGCGGCGGCCTGGGCGGCGACCTGCTTGGCGGGGGCGGCCTGACCGTCGGCGGCGAAGGCGGCACCGCCTCCGAACACCATCGACGCTCCCAGACCGGCGGCGGCGAGGGCGACGACGGTGTTGCGGGCGGGGTGCGAAACGCGCTTCGACATGCGGGGAAGTCCTCCGGACAAGAGCGGACCCGGTGCGAGCGGTGCACCGGGCTGGTTGCTCATCCTTGGTAACCCGACCCCCCATCCCGCCTCAAACCCCCCATCTACGACATTCGGTCGTAGCGAAGGCGGTGTGACGAGGGCTCTTGACGAGGAGCGGAACCCGAAGCCGTATGCCCGAAATGTCCTAACAAAGTAAGGTTTAGCGCGTCGTAGTACGCCTCCATCTGCGGCTTTCCCCCCAGCTCACCCGGATCTCGGAGCAGGCGGGCCCCAGCAGGCCGCGGAGGACACCCCCGGCGGGCCCCTTGCGCCCCTCCGGCAGCACTATTCCTCGTAGTACCGCCCAAACCGCCTGTGCGGCTTGTCACCACCGACCCCCGGGAGCCTGTGGCCCCGGTCACCGCCGTACCCCCTCCCGGTGTGGCCCCGGTCACCGGTGAGGGCTCTTGGATACGCCCCTCCCGGCGGCCCCGCTCCCCGATAGGCTCGGATCGGTTGTCCACGCACCCGGGGGGATAGACGCATGGAGCCCGCACTGATCGGCACCCGTCTGGCGTCCAGCGTGATGGGGCCGCTGGTCAAGAAGCTGTTTGTGTCGGACGGTCCCGGCGCCGGTCTCACCGGTCACCACCGCCGGATCCGCCTCTCCTCCCTGGTCTCCTTCCGCGGCGAGAAGCGCAGCCTCACCGAGAAGGACGTCCGCAAGCTCGCCGCCACCCTGGTCCAGGACGCCGTGACCGGCCCCGGTGAGCCGCCCTTCCCTCCCACCGAGGCGGAGCCCGTCACCGAGGCCCTGACCCGCCGGCTGCTCGCCCTGGGCGACCTCGACATGGACGACGTCCAGGCGGTCCGCCTGGGCCACCAGCAGCTCGCCACCCGCCTCCGCACCGCCGCCGGCCCTCCCGACGGCTTCTCCACCGACGCCGCCCGCTTCCTGGACACCCTCACGGAGTGGGCCTGCCTGCACATCCTCCAGTTCTTCACCCAGCGCTCGACCTTCGTAGCCCGCGCCCTGGTCGAGCAGGCCCGGGGCCAGGACGAACTGATCGCCCGTACCGACCTGCTCCTCTCCCGCCTCCCGACCCCCCTCGCCGAGGACGCGGCCTTCGAGCGCCGCTACCACGAGTACATCGCCCGCAAGCACGGCCAGTTGACGATCTACGGCATCGACCTGCACAACTCCCCCGACCGCTGGCCGCTCGACGGGGCGTACCTCTCCCTGGAGGCCCTGGAGACGGCCTCCCCCGAGCCGCGCCTTGGTGAGCCCTGGATCCAGGCACTCCCCTCCGGCCCCCTCCCCGCCGACCAGGCACTCGCCCAGCACGGCCGGGTGCTGCTGCGCGGGGTGGCGGGGTCCGGCAAGAGCACCCTGGTCCAGTGGCTGGCCGTCTCCGCCTCCCCGGACGCCACCGACCCCCGGATGTCCTACCTTCGCGACCGCGTCCCGCTGGTCCTCCCCCTCCGCATCCTCAGCCGCCACGGCGAGCGCCTGCCCACCCCCGACCGCTTCCTCTCCGCCGCAGGGTGCCCGCTCACCCCGCCCGACGGCTGGGTGGACCGGGTGCTCTCCACCGGCCGGGGCCTGGTCCTCATCGACGGCATCGACGAGGTGCCCGAGCCCGAACGCGAACGGGCCCGCCGCTGGCTCCGCGACCTGCTCGCCCTCTACGAGGGCCCCAACCGCTGGCTGGTCACCTCCCGCCCCTCGGCGGTACGGGACGAGTGGCTGCGCACCGAGGGCTTCACCGACCTCTCCCTCACCCCCATGGGCCGCGCCGAGACCGCCGCCTTCGTCCACCGCTGGCACACCGCGGCGGGCGAGGACGCCCCGCACGAGCAGGCCCTGCTCTCCGCCCTCCGCACCAAACAGGACCTGGCCAGGCTCGCCACCAACCCCCTCATGTGCGGCCTGATCTGCGCCCTGCATCGCGACCGCAGGGGTTTCCTCCCTCGGGGCCGCAAGGCCCTCTACGACGCCGCCCTCGACATGCTGCTGGTCCGCCGCGACCGCGAGCGGGACATGGGCACGCCCACCGGGGTCGATCTCACCGAAGCCTCCCAGATCCGCCTCCTCCAGCGCCTCGCCTACTGGCTGACGGTCAACGGCCGCCACGTCATGGACGGTTCCCGCGCCCTCGCCCTCATCACCGAGGCCGCCCCCGCCATCCCGGACGTCGCCGCGATCGGCGACCCCGAGGCGGTCTTCCGCCACCTCCTCCACCGCAGCGGCCTGCTCCGCGCCCCCACCGCCGACACCGTCGACTTCGTCCACCGCACCTTCAAGGACTACCTGGCCGCCAAGGCCCTCGTGGAGACCGGCTCCTTCGGCCTGCTCGCCGGGCACGCCGCCGACGACGAGTGGGAGGACGTGATCCGCCTGGCGGTCGCCCACGGCCGCCCCCGCGACTGCGCCGACATCGTCCGCGACCTCCTCGCCGCCGCCGAGGCCGCCCCCGACCGCCGTACCCGCCTGCGCGTCCTGTGCGTCACCGCCGCCTCGCTCGACCAGGCGGCCGAACTGGACCCGGCGCTACGGCAGCAGGTGCTGGACCGCACGGCGGAGGTGATCCCGGCAGGCTCCCCGGAGGAGGCCCGGGAGCTGGCGGCCGTGGGGACGGTGGTGCTGGACCTCCTCCCGGGCCCGGACGGCCTGGACGATGAGCAGGCCCGGATGGCCGTGATCGCCGCGACACACATCGAGTCCGACGCGGCGCTGCCGTATCTGGCGCGGTTCGTCCGGCACCCGAGCCTGGGAGTGCGCTCGCAACTCGTCTGGGCTTGGCACCGGTTCGACACGACGGCGTACGGAGACGAGATCATCACCCCGCTGGACATGGCGGGCCTCCAGCTGACCGTGGCCTCCGACGACCACGCCGATGCCATCGTGCGGATGGGGCTGCATCCCGCCAACCTGGATGTGCGCAGGGAGGTGTCGGAGGCGCGCCTCTCCCGCCTCCTCGCCCACCACTCCCCCACCGAACTTCGTTTGTGGGGCGGGCAATCCGCCGGTGCCCTGCGGCAACTAGGCGCGCAGAGCGCACTGCGCTACCTGGCCGTCCACATCGGCAATCGGTCTTGGAGCGTGGGCTGCCTGCCCCCTGGCGTCCCGCTGAACCAGCTCCGGCTGCTCCATTCACCGAGCGAGGGGTTCGCGGCCGCGCTCAGGCTCTTCCCCACGTTGCGTACCATCGGCGCTCCGGCCTCGGCCATAGCGGAGGAGGACTGGCGGGCGATGGCGGAACTACCGCACCTGGAGGCCATCGCCCTCGATGCCGACTCGCTCGCGGCGTGCCCGGCTGATGTGCGACTTGAGGGTGTCAAGCACGCGGTCGTCGGAGGCGCCAGCGAGGAGATGACGACGAACCGGCTGGCAGAGGTGTTCCCCTCGCTTCGCCGCCTCACCTTCATCGACTCGGTGACGGTCGATCTCTCCCATCTGGCCAACCTGCCCCATCTGGAACACGTCACAAGCGCCGGCTCTGAGCTGCGCGGCCGAGACCTCCTCCCCCCGCATGTCCGGGTCGACGTATGACCCACACCGCCAAGCCCCGCCGCCCCCTCCTCTTCCTCGACGTGGACGGCCCCCTCAACCCCTACGCGGCCCAGCCCGAGCGGCGCCCCGAGGGCTACACCACCATCCGCGTCCCCCGGGCGACCGACTCCGCCCTAGTGTCCGGGCGGCCCTGGTCCAGCCGCAAGCCCCTGCGCCTCTGGCTCAACCCCGCCCACGGCCCCGCCCTCCTCCGCCTCGGCTTCGAGCTCTGCTGGGCCACCACCTGGATGGACGAGGCCAACCGCTGGATCGCCCCCGTCATCGGCCTGCCCGCCCTCCCCTTCGTGGACTTCGGCGACGCCCTGCACCGCGAGCGCCCCGACGGGGTGCACTGGAAGACGGACCCCCTGCTCGCCTACGCCGACGGCCGCCCCTTCGCCTGGGTGGACGACGAGCAGAGCGCCGCCGACGAAACCCACGTGGCCGCCCACCACCCCGCCCCCGCCCTGCTCCGCCACGTCAACCCGCGCCTCGGCCTCCGCGACCGCGACTTCACCGCCCTCGCAACCTTCGCCGCCTCCCCCAACCCCGCCCCACAAGCCCAGACCTGAAGTGGCCCCCATGCACCACACCCGCTCGACCGGCCCCTCCGGCTTCCGGTAGCCCCGCCAGGACACACCTGGCGGTCGTCACCCCGGAGAGCCCGATGGCACGCACCGCCCACCACCTCCCCCTGTCCCTCAACCGCCTTACCCCCGACCGCCCACCCGGCGGCAGCCCCCTCCGCTCGGTCGTCGTCCACGACCTCCGCTACAGCGCACGCGAACTCGCCGACGCCGTACGCGAGTCCCGCCGACCCCGCCCCCGCGCGATCCGCCGCCAGGTGGACTTCCGCTCCTTTCCCCGGCACACCCATGACCCCTCCGTCGCCCGGTGGTCGGCCCAGGAGGAACGCCGCGCCCGGCAACGGCTGCGGAGCCGGCTGGGCGCTTCCCTCCGCCTGGTCAACTCCCCCACCGGACTGGCCCGCCACGCCGCCGAGACCGTGGACATCCCCCCGACCCGGCACCGGCGCGGCTCGCTCTGGCTGGCCTAGTAGCGCTTCGCCGACTCCCGGATCCATCCAGCGGAGTGAGCACTCACTCATTGACGGAGTGAGTGCTCACTCCGTAAGCTCGTCGTCATGACAGCACCCAAGGAGAATCAGACCACCCGCCGCCGCGCCCCCGGAATGTCGCCGGAGCAGCGCCGCGAAATGATCATCCGCACCGCGATCCCGCTGATCACCGAGTACGGCTCCGCCGTGACCACCGCGAAGATCGCTCGCGCCGCGGGCATCGGCGAGGGCACGATCTTCCGCGTCTTCGCCGACAAGGACCAGCTGCTGCAAGCCTGCATCGCGGAGGCGCTCTCCCCCGAGCACGCGATCCGCGAGCTGGACGCCATTGACGTGTCCCAGCCGCTGCCCGACCGGCTCGCCGAGGCGGCCGAGGCGCTGCAAGCGCACATGGACCGGCTCGGCGCGATCATCGGCTCGCTGGGGCACGGCGGCGGCAAGCACCCCGGCACGGTGCGCGGCGCAGGCCGCGACGACTCGACCACCCGTATCCGCGCGGCCCTCGCGGAGCTGCTGGAGCCCGAAGAGGCCACCCTGCGCCGACCGCCGGAGCAGATCGCGGCCCTCTTCATCGGGCTGCTCTTCACCCAACCCCGCACCGACGGCGAGCCCGACCTGACCCCACGGGAACTGGTGGACGTCTTCCTGCACGGAGCACTCTCGGGGAGCGCCGAGTGAGCCGCGGACCAGTGGCCGCCGCGGTCTGGCCATCCCAGGGCGGCGGCCTCCAAGAGGCTTGGATCGGTCCGGTGACCTACGACACCACTCCCACTGAATCAGACACCTAAGGCCGCTCTCGCCGTATCGCTTGGGACAGCATGGGCGTATGAACATCGATCAACTGCCGCGTGAGGCGAAAGTCATCGACTCAGCCTCGCTGGTCAGGTTGGAAGAGCGGGCAGGCACCCTCCGTCTGAGCCAGCGGCTGGACCCGGCATGGGTGCGAGCGAACGCGGCGCCCGACGGAACCCACTACCTGTGGCCCGCCCTGTGGCACAGTCTGTCCCATCGCCCCGCGCTTCCCCGTCAGTTGCGGTGCGAGCTGCTGATCGCGCTGCGCACCGGTGACCATGTGCAGAGCCTGCTCGACATACTTCCCGACGACTTCGGCCCGCTGCCGAGGCTGATGTCACGCGAAGAAGGCATGAGGGTCAGTGAGCTGTATGGCCGTTCCCCTTCGGTCCGGGAATGGCTCCTCCTCCACGAGGACGAGGGATCAGGGTCGGCGGTGACCGAGTCAACGCTCCGACTCCTGAACCCTCCTCCCCCCGATCAGGACAGTGGATCACATGCACCCCACTGACCTGGACTTCTACGCTCATGTGGCCACCCACGGCGACATACTGGGCGCCGGGATCTCCGCGCCGCCCGCCCAGTGGGAGGCAGCGTTGGGGCCCGGCTACCTGGACGACACCTCACCCGGACTCATGCGCCGAGACCACGGCCTGGTGGAGCTCTCCTTCGCGGAGGACGACGAGGGTACGTGGTCCTGCTTCGGCATCAGCGTGCGGGCGCACCGCCTCTTTACCGGCGACGCCTCCACGGCACCGGAGCCGCTGCGCTCCGCGTACGGGCCCTTCGCGACCAAGCTCACGTTCGACCAGCTCAGCGCCGCCCTCACCGCCCGCGGACTCTCGATCGAGCTCGAAGACGGGACGGGCGAGGACGTCCACCAGTACCGGGTGCCGCAGTCCGGAGCGAGGATCTTCGTCGTCGCCGACCCCGATCCCCACGGATACGGCGAGTCCGATCCGCACGAGCCCGCCAGACGCGCGCGAGGAGACGTCTGGTCCATCTCCCTGGCCCCGTCCTGGTGGTCGGCGGCGGAAAGCAGCGGATCACCCAAGGACTGACCCGGGAGGAGCACGAGGAGCGGCCCTCTACCATCCCCTGCCATGGCAACCGTGATCGTGACCATCGGACTGGCGTTCGTCGGCTACCTCTTGACGTATCTCAACGGACTGCGCCTGGCCCAGCGGCAGGCCCGGCTCACCCGCGTCAACCAGCAGCTCAGCGACTTCTACGGGCCGCTGTTCGCCCTGATGGAGGCCAACAGCCGGACGTACGACACGTTCTCGGAGAAGTACGCCCGGCCCGACAGCCGCGACCCCTTCCGCCATGACGTCGGCCGGCCCGACCGGCAGGCGGCCCGCTGAGCGGTGCGCCTCGCCGACTATCCGCATCGGCGCGGTACGGCGACCTCGCTCCGGTTCGCCGTGCACCAGGAGCGCGACGGACATGCCACCGACTACCTGATCCTCGCGCCCGTCGTATGCGGCGCTGTGGCGCTTCCAGACCAAGGCGAACGGCACCCTGGCCCCGCGCGCCCGGATCGGCTCCGGCTGGGGCCAGTTCACCCAGATCGCCGGCCTCGGTGACCTCAGCGGTGACCGCAAGCCCGACATCGTCGCCCGCGACAAGCAGGGCGTGCTGTGGCTGTACAAGGGCACCGGCAAGGCGGCGGCCCCCTTCAAGGCCAAGGTCAGGATCGGCACCGGCTTCAACCAGTACCGCGACCTGTTCTGAGCCCTTGAGGTGACCTCGCGCGGACGCCCCGAGCCGCCACCCGGCCGCTCGGGGCGCGCCGCACGGACGCGGCGGTACGGGGGCGGGCTACCGCTCCTCGAACCCGCCGCCCGCGACCCCGCGCACAAACGCGGAGAACCCGGCCGGCGCGAACGCCAGGGCCGGGCCCTGCGGGTCCTTGCTGTCCCGCAGCGCCACGGCGTCGGCAAGCCGGGCAACCTCCACGCACTGCCCGGTGCCGCCGGAGTAGCTGCTCTTGCGCCACTCGACGCTGGAGAGATCCATGTCGTTCATCCCTGCTGTCGTCCTCTCACGTACTCGCGAACCACTGAAGCAATCAGGCGCGTGGAGTCATCGGGGCTCAGCGCCTGTGCTCGCAAGTGGTCGAAGGTTTGACTGCACCGGCGTACATCCTCGTCCGTCTCCAGGAACAGATCACCGGTCATGGTTTCCATATAGACCAACGAGTGGTCCTCGGCGTCCGGGAAGTCCATCACCACGAAGCCGCCTGGCATGCCGGGGTGTGCTCCGACGCTGAACGGGATGACCTGCAAGGTCACATAGGGCTCGGCCGCAAGCTTGGTCAGGTAGTTCAACTGCTCCACCATGACCTCGGTTCCGCCGACTCCTCTCCGCAGTACCGCCTCGTCGATGATGGCCCACAGCTCAAGGGGCTCGTCGCTCTCGAACACCGCCCGGCGGTCGATGCGAGCCCGGACGAGCCTGTCCAGCTCCCCCGCTGTGACGTTGGGCAGAATGCCACGGACGACCGCCTGCGCGTAGTCCTCCGTCTGGAGCAGGCCAGGAACGCACGAGGCCTCGTAGTTCCGAACACTCCGCGCCTCGGACTCGAAGCTGATGTAGCCGACCAACTCGTCCGGCAGATCGGCGTGGTACGGGCGCAGCCAGCCCTGTTCGTCGGCCTGGCTGGACAGGGCCAGGATCGCCTCGCGCTGCGACTCCTCGACGCCGTACTCCTTGAGCAACGTCAGCAGCGTACGCTTCTGCGGCCGGCCCTTCGCGTACTCCAGGCGGTACAGCGTCGCCTGGTTGATGGCCGTGCTGGCCGCGATCTCTTCCCGGGTCAGACCGGCCTCGCTGCGCAGGCGGCGCATCTCGCGCGCGAGCCTCCGAAGACGAGCGGTCGGCAACTGCCGCTTGGTGGGCACTGGTTCGTCCCTTCGTTTGCACGGCTCGCCAAGGCGAGTCTCCCTGACTCCCCACGCCGTGAGCAAGTATCGAACAGATGCAATGAACGCATTCGAACGGCTTGCATTACGCCCGACTTGGGAGCACTCTAAGCCTGCGCAAGCATGGCACGCTCAGCGACCGCGTAGTGGCTGAGCGTTGAACAAGCACGCCTACGGGTGGTCATCCAAGGAGAGCGACCGTGAAACCGTTGATCTTCGGCTATATGCGGGTGCCGCGGGACATGCCCGACGAGGAAGCCCGGCGCAGGGAAGGCGAGATGGAGGCCTACGCCCAGGCGAACGTCTTCACGCTCGCGACGATCTTCCACGAGTTCGAGGCCGTCCAGCGCTCGGCGTTCGCGGAGCTGATCGAGGCGCTGAGGCGGACGGAGGCCCGCCACGTCATCGTCCCCTCCCTCCGCGACCTCGCACTGACCGACCGGCTCCAGGACGCGTTAGTCCTGCAGATCGAGTGCGAGGCCCACGCCCAGGTCGTCTCCCTGGACGAGCTGTGAACGGGCCCGGGCTGCCGTTCTACTACGGCGAACCGCTGCTCGTACGGGACCAGTTGGACCTGGTCGCCACTCGCACCGCCGCCGGTTACGCGCGGGCGTTCACCGGACTGGCGCTGGCCAAGTGGGGCGCCGGGCCCGTACAGGACGACGCGCTGCTGGTCGTCTCGGAGTTGGTGACGAATGCCGTCACGGCGACGACGACAGCCCTGGCGGAGCCGGACGGGCTGAGCCTGGTCACGGTGCGGCTGTTGGGGCTGCGCGCCAGCGTGGTCATCGAGGTGTGGGACCTCTCCACCGCCCGCCCGGCCGCCAAGGAGCCGGACGAGGAGAGCGAGGGCGGGCGCGGGCTGCTGCTCGTCGGCAGCCTCGCCAGCCGCTGGGGCTCGTACACGGCGGGCGGCGGCAAGGCCGTCTGGGCGGAACTCCCCTTCGTACAACCCCACTCCACCGAACCCACCACGCAGCCAAGACCGTGGCGACGTCCCGCCACCCCCTACGACCTGGACCTGCTCCACCGCGTACTGGCCGGATTGCACGCCACCCTCTAGCCCGCTCCCGCCCCGCCTCCTTCCGCACTCCCCCGTCCTCCGTCATCCTCCGGGCATGACCACTCACGGGAGAGACCTCGGGAGACATCCCGGACGCGCGGCCCGGCGGCTGACCGCCCTCGTCCTCGGCCTCGCGGTCACCGCGCTCCTCGGCACCGGCGCCGTGCCCGCCGGGGCGGGGCCCTCGGACGGCGGGCTGAAGGGGGCCCTGGACACCATCCTCAGCGACCCCCGGCTGGACGGCGGCGGGGTGAGCGCCGTCGTGGCGGACGCGGCCACCGGGGCCACCCTCTACCAGCGCAACGGCACCGACCGGCTGATGCCCGCCTCCAACACCAAGATCGCCACCTCGCTGGCGGCGATGGGGGTCCTCGGCCCCGATCACCGCTTCAGCACTGATGTGCTGGCTGCGGGGCGGCAGACGGGCAGGACACTGCGCGGGGATCTGTATCTGCGCGGTACGGGGGACCCGACCGTCCTCGCGGCCGACTACGACAGGCTGGCGGCCGGGGTCGCGGCGGCGGGAGTGCGGCGGGTGACCGGGCAACTGGTCGCCGACGACACCCGGTTCGACGCCAACCGGCTGGGCCGCTCCTGGGCGGCGGACGACGAGTCCTCGTACTACTCCGCCCCCATCTCGGCGCTCACCCTCGCGCCGGACACCGACTACGACGCGGGCACGGTGGTCGTGGAGGTGGTGCCGGGCGGGACCGAGGGCGCTCGGCCCCGGGTGCGGCTGACGCCCGCCGACGGGGGCATACGGGTGGCCAACCGGGCCACGACCGGGGCGGCCGGATTCTCGAACACGCTGAGCGTGGAGCGGGAGCACGGGACGAACACCATCGCGGTCACCGGTTCGCTGCCGCTGAAGGCCGCCGCCGTCAAGGAGTGGATCACCGTCCAGGACCCGACCCGCTACGCGGCCACCGTGTTCGCGGCGGCGCTGGCCCGGCACGGCGTACGGGTGGAGGATGACCGGATCCGACTCGGACGCCTGACTCCCGCGACCGCGAAGACGCTCGCCGCCCATCGCTCCATGCCGCTGCGCGAGTTGGTGCGGCCGTTCATGAAGCTGTCCAACAACATGCACGCGGAGGCGCTGACCAAGGCGATGGGGCACCAGGCGACGGGCCGTGCGGGGAACTGGGGGGACGGGCTGGCGGCGGTGGGGAGATATCTGCGGGGGCAGGGGGTGGATACGGGGACGATCCGGCAGGTGGACGGGTCGGGGCTGTCGCGGATGAACCTGTTCCCGGCCGCCGAGCTGTCGAAGCTGCTGCTGGCCGTGCAGGACGAGCCGTGGTTCGGGGACTGGTACGCGGCCCTGCCGGTGGCCTGCGCGCCGGACCGGGCGGAGGGCGGCACCCTGCGGACCCGGATGTGCGGCACCCCGGCGGCGCTGAACGCGCATGCCAAGACGGGTTCGCTGACCGGGGCCTCGGCGCTGTCCGGGTATGTGATGGACAAGGGCGGGCGGAAGCTGGTGTTCTCCGTGGTGCTCGCCGACTATCTGGCGTCCTCGGTGAAGAGCGTGGAGGACGCGGTGGTGGTGACGCTGGCCGGGTCGGACACGGGGAAGGGGACGGTAGAGGCCGTGAGGCCGGAGCGTACGCGGACGGCCCCTGCGCCCGCCGATGTGGAGTGCTCCTGGCGGAAGCCGGCCCGCTGCTGAGGGACGACGGGCGAGCACGGCGAAGGGGCCGCCCCGGGAGTACCGGGACGGCCCCTTCGGACCGTCAGGAACCTCAGACCGCGTGAGCCGTCGGCTCACGCCTCCTTGGAGAGGTTCGGGCCGGGGCCGCCGGCCGCCTCGATGGGCGGGGCGTCCGGGAGGGCCGTCTTCTCCTCGCCGCGGAAGGTGAACTTCTTCTCCTCACCCTCGCCCTCGGTGTCCACGACCACGATGTGACCGGGGCGCAGCTCGCCGAAGAGGATCTTCTCGGAGAGGTGGTCCTCGATCTCACGCTGGATGGTGCGGCGCAGCGGCCGGGCGCCGAGCACCGGGTCGTAGCCGCGCCTGGCCAGCAGGTTCTTGGCGTCACCGCTGAGCTCGATGCCCATGTCGCGGTCCTTCAGACGCTCGTCCACCTTGGCGATCATCAGGTCGACGATCTGGATGATGTCTTCCTGGCTGAGCTGGTGGAACACGACCGTGTCGTCGACTCGGTTGAGGAACTCGGGCCGGAAGTGCTGCTTCAGCTCTTCGTTGACCTTCGCCTTCATCCGGTCGTAACCGGTCTTGACGTCGCCCTGGGCCGCGAAGCCGAGGTTGAAGCCCTTGGAGATGTCCCGGGTCCCGAGGTTGGTCGTCATGATGATGACCGTGTTCTTGAAGTCCACGACCCGGCCCTGGGAGTCGGTCAGGCGACCGTCCTCCAGGATCTGGAGCAGGGAATTGAAGATATCGGGGTGGGCCTTCTCGACCTCGTCGAAGAGGACGACGGAGAACGGCTTGCGGCGCACCTTCTCGGTGAGCTGGCCGCCCTCCTCGTAACCCACGTATCCGGGCGGGGAGCCGAAGAGGCGGGAAACGGTGTGCTTCTCGCTGAACTCCGACATGTCGAGGGAGATCATCGCGTCCTCGTCGCCGAAGAGGAATTCGGCGAGCGTCTTGGACAGCTCGGTCTTACCGACACCGGACGGGCCGGCGAAGATGAACGAGCCACCGGGGCGCTTGGGGTCCTTCAGACCGGCGCGGGTACGGCGGATCGCCTGCGACAGGGCCTTGATGGCGTCCTTCTGGCCGATGACGCGCTTGTGGAGCTCGTCCTCCATGCGCAGCAGCCGCGAGGACTCCTCCTCGGTCAGCTTGAAGACGGGGATGCCGGTGGCGGTGGCGAGGACCTCGGCGATCAGCTCGCCGTCGACCTCGGCCACGACGTCCATGTCGCCGGCCTTCCACTCCTTCTCCCGCTTGGCCTTCGCGGCGAGGAGCTGCTTCTCCTTGTCGCGCAGGGAGGCGGCCTTCTCGAAGTCCTGCGAGTCGATCGCGGACTCCTTGTCGCGGCGGACGCCGGCGATCTTCTCGTCGAACTCGCGCAGGTCCGGCGGCGCGGTCATCCGGCGGATGCGCATCCGGGAACCGGCCTCGTCGATCAGGTCGATCGCCTTGTCCGGCAGGAAGCGGTCCGAGATGTACCGGTCCGCCAGGGTGGCGGCCTGGACGAGGGCCTCGTCGGTGATGGAGACCCGGTGGTGGGCCTCGTACCGGTCGCGCAGACCCTTGAGGATCTCGATGGTGTGCGGCAGCGACGGCTCGGCGACCTGGATGGGCTGGAAGCGGCGCTCCAGCGCGGCGTCCTTCTCCAGGTACTTGCGGTACTCGTCGAGCGTGGTGGCACCGATGGTCTGGAGCTCACCGCGGGCCAGCATCGGCTTGAGGATGCTGGCGGCGTCGATCGCGCCCTCGGCGGCGCCCGCACCCACCAGGGTGTGGAGCTCGTCGATGAACAGGATGATGTCGCCGCGGGTGCGGATCTCCTTGAGCACCTTCTTCAGGCGCTCCTCGAAGTCACCGCGGTAGCGGGAGCCGGCGACCAGCGCGCCCAGGTCCAGGGTGTAGAGGTGCTTGTCCTTGAGGGTCTCGGGCACCTCGCCCTTGACGATGGCCTGCGCCAGGCCCTCGACGACCGCCGTCTTGCCGACGCCGGGCTCGCCGATGAGGACCGGGTTGTTCTTGGTGCGGCGGGACAGCACCTGCATGACCCGCTCGATCTCCTTCTCGCGCCCGATGACCGGGTCGAGCTTGGATTCGCGGGCCGCCTGGGTGAGGTTCCGGCCGAACTGGTCGAGGACCAGGGAGGTGGAGGGGGTGCCCTCGGCGGGACCGCCGGCGGTGGCGGCCTCCTTGCCCTGGTATCCGGAGAGCAGCTGGATGACCTGCTGCCGCACCCGGTTGAGATCGGCGCCCAGCTTCACCAGGACCTGGGCGGCGACGCCCTCGCCCTCGCGGATCAGGCCGAGCAGGATGTGCTCGGTGCCGATGTAGTTGTGGCCGAGCTGGAGGGCCTCGCGGAGCGACAGCTCCAGGACCTTCTTGGCACGGGGCGTGAAGGGGATGTGGCCGGACGGGGCCTGCTGGCCCTGGCCGATGATCTCCTCCACCTGCTGGCGGACCGCCTCGAGCGAAATCCCGAGGCTCTCCAGGGCCTTAGCGGCGACACCCTCACCCTCGTGGATAAGGCCCAGGAGGATGTGCTCGGTGCCGATGTAGTTGTGGTTGAGCATCCGGGCTTCTTCCTGAGCCAGGACGACAACCCGCCGCGCGCGGTCGGTGAACCTCTCGAACATCGTTAATCGCTCCTCAGAGCGGTCAGGCAGTAAGGGGTCGGTCCCCTCCCTGTCCTTCCGCAGCTTAGTCCCGCAAGCGGGGACCGCTCATTCCAACTGCCGACACCCGTCGATGGCCTCCTGACCCGAACGCCGACAAATGCTCCAACCCGATGGTGCGAGACGATGTTCCCGCAGGCCAGACAGATACCCGCAACGGCAGTACGCCGAGCGCGAACGTGAGACGCCGCTGGCTGCGTGTCGCCCCTCCCCACAAGGGATGTCTTACCCGCATGGTCTGACAGTCCATGCGGTGTACCCCGGTTCCCTCAGCTAAGGGCGAACACCCTTGCGTCCCGTCACTCACATGAGTGCCGCCCTGACGCGTACGCCGGGCGACGACCCGAACACCCTGCGTAGCCTGGCGAGATGGTCGTGGACATGGTCGTGAACTCCGTCACCGGGCCGCGTGCGGACGGGCATCCGCCGGTGGCACATGCCGTGGGGGTGTGTCCGCCGCTGGTACGGGCCGTCGGCGCGGGTCCGCCGCTGGTGCGGGCCGTTCCGGTGCCGCGTCCGCGCCGGGGGGAGGCTCCGGAGGCGCGGGCGGCGGGGGGCCGGGAGGTGGCGCGGTGGTACGCGGAGCGGCTCGGCTGGGCGGTGGAGGTCGAGGGGGGCGCGGACCGGGACCGGGCGCGGCTGGTGACCGGGGTGCGCTTCGATGTACTGGAGCTGCCGGCCGAGGCGGGGCACGCCGTACTGCGGCTGCTGGGCGGCGGGCGGCCGGGGTGGCCGGTGGCGGTCGCCGGGGGGCGGATGCGGGTGCTGGTGGCGCCGGGCGGGGCGGAGGAGCTGCCGGCCTTGCTGGACTGGCTGGAGTGGCGCGGCATCACGCTGGACCTGACGGCGCTGGGCGCCGGCGGTCTGATGGACGCCCCGTTGCCGCCGGGATGGGCCGCGGGGCCGCAGGGCGGTCGCAGCGGGAGCGCGGCGCCCGGGGGGCGGTGGCTGCGGCCGCCGCTGCCGGGGGTGGCGCTGGAGCGGGTGCTGCCGGCCGTACCCGGAACGCCGGACGGCCCCGGGCGGCCGGGCGGCGCGGCGGCAGCTGGTGACGGCGCCCCCTGCCTCGTACGCCTGGTGGCCGCGGCCGCCGCGGAGTGCCACCGGGTCCGGTGCGGGCGGCACCGGCGGCCCGGGGCGGAACCGGCCGGGTGGCCGGCTCAGCCGTTCGCGGCTTCGTAGGCCTGCTTGACGGTCGCCGGAACGCGGCCGCGGTCGTTGACCTCGTAACCGTTCTCCTTCGCCCACGCGCGGATCTTCGCGGTGTCCGGGCTGCCGCCGGACGCCGCCGCCACGCGGGCCTTGCCGCGGCCGGTCGCCGAACGCCCGCCGGTGCGGCGGCCGCCCTTGGTGTACGGCTCCAGCAGACCGCGGAGCTTGTCCGCGTTCGCGGTGGTGAGATCGATCTCGTAGGACTTGCCATCCAGAGCGAACGTCACCGTCTCGTCCGCCTCGCCGCCGTCGAGGTCGTCGACAAGAAGGACCTGAACCTTCTGTGCCACCGGATTTCCTTTCATCGAAAAAGCAGTACGCGGAAAGGAAACCGCTTTTCCCGCGAAAACACAAACCCCTGGGAGAGGTTCAGTTCCCCGACAGCGCGGGAAAGGTGCGCGTTTCGGACATTCAGCCGGGGGATGGCGGGCCCGGGGGCTTCGGGTGAGGCTTCCCCAGGGGTTCCCGCGGGTTCCCGGGGGTTCCCATCAGAGGTGCAGCAGCATACGGCTGTTCCCCAGGGTGTTCGGCTTCACCCGTTCGAGACCGAGGAACTCGGCGACGCCTTCGTCATAGGAGCGGAGGAGCTCGCTGTAGACATCTCCGTCCACCGGAGTCTCACCGATCTCCACGAAGCCGTGCTTCGCGAAGAAGTCCACTTCGAAGGTGAGGCAGAATACCCGCCGCACGCCCAGCCAGCGGGCCGTATGCAACAACTTCCCCAGCAACCGGTGGCCTACTCCGGCGCCCAGGAAGGAGGGGTCCACGGCGAGAGTGCGCACTTCGGCGAGGTCTTCCCACATCACATGCAGTGCGCCGCAGCCGACGACCGCGGCGTCCTCGTCGCGTTCGGCGACCCAGAACTCCTGGATGTCCTCGTAAAGGGTCACGTTGGCTTTGTCGAGCAGGATGCCGTCGGTGACGTAGGAGTCGAGGAGTCTGCGGAGCGCCGGTACGTCGGTGGTACGGGCACGGCGCACCGTGACGGCTTTCCCGCCTGCGGCGGCCGGATGGGCAGGGGGGCGCTGGCTGGTCGACATGGCTGGACGCTATCGCCCTTCGGCACTCCCGGGACCCCCGGGCTCTCCCCCTTCCCCGGCGCCTTCCCCTTC
Organism: Streptomyces lichenis; assembly: GCF_023218175.1. Lineage (GTDB taxonomy): Bacteria > Actinomycetota > Actinomycetes > Streptomycetales > Streptomycetaceae > Streptomyces > Streptomyces lichenis. The sequence goes on from NZ_JALPTH010000008.1 coordinate 48,148, forward strand.
CTCGGGGGCGGGGGCGCTTTCCGGGGCGTCCCGCTGCACGATACGGACCGCGTCCTGGAGGAACTGCCGCTGCTCGGCGGACATCATGCCGAAGAAGGCGACCAGCGCGGCCGCCGGGTTGTCGCTCTTGGACCAGGCCTCGTTCATCAGTGCCGCCGAGTAGGCGGCGCGGGTGGAAACCGCCGTATAGCGGTAGGCGCGGCCGGAGACCTCCCGGCGGACCCAGCCCTTCTGGTGGAGGTTGTCCATCACGGTCATCACCGTGGTGTAGGCGATGGGCCGTTCCCGCTGGAGGTCTTCCAGGACCTCCCGCACGGTGACCGGGCGGTTCCATTGCCAGACGCGTGTCATCACGGCGTCTTCGAGGTCTCCCAATTGGCGCGGCACAGTACCCACCATAGTGGGACAATTCGGGCCCATGGCTTATTGACCGGGAGAGGGGTCCGCGCGCGGCCGGGGAGAGCGCTGGAAGGGGCGCGGCACCGGACGCGCGAAAAGGGCGTACGACGGTGAGACGGTCGTACGCCCTCGGGGGCCGGGCCGCGGGCCGTGGGCCCGCCGGGTCAGCCGCGGCCGGGGGCGGCGGTGCCGTCGGACTGGCGGGCGGCCTCGGCGCGGGCGAGCGCGGCGTCCACCGCGGCGTCCTCCTTGGCCTTGTTCGGTCCGCCCTGGCTCTTGATGATCGTCACGACGAGGCCGATGAAGAACACGGCCATCACGACGGGGGGCAGGAGCGCGGATACGTAGTCCATGCGACCAGGGTAGCCCCGGCTATCCGGCCACCCGGCGGTCGGGGCGGCGCTCCGGCGATGGGGCGTCCGGGCGGCGCCGGGGCGGGAAGACCTCGGTGGGCTTGGGCACCGGGCGGCCCGCCGGGGTGGGCGAGGGGCGGTCGGGATGCGGCGCGGGCGGCGCCGGGCGGGGCGCGGACTCTTCGCCGTCGTCGGACCCGGCCGGGTCCGCGGCGGCCCGGCCACCGGGGAGGGCGCGCAGTGGGGAGCGCGGGCCGGGGGTGACGGGCCGCCCGGCGAGGCGGGCGCGGAGCGAGTGCTCGGCCAGCACCCGGCAGCGCTCCAGCAGGGCCGCCGCGGCCGGCCGGTGGCGCAGCGCGCGCAGGGCGGCCAGGTCGTCGGAGCCCGGGTCGTACCCGGCGGCCAGGGCGTCGCGCAGCAGCTCCAGGTAACCGGCCGCCGAGCCGGGCAGCGCGGCCCGGTAGCGCCCCAGGTCGTCGAGGACGAACTCCCGCATCCGCTCGGCCTCGCTGACCGCCTCCGCCACGGTGCCAGCGAGGCGGAGGCAGTCCTGCACGTCTTCGTCGGCGAGCGGCGCGGGGTGGAGGGCGTGGCTGAGGGCGCGGCGGAGCACCCTCAGCTCCTCCGGCGCGAAGGCCAGTCCGCCGCGGGATCCGTAGGGGGTGGGCATGGGCCGACGATACGCGCCGACAGGACAAACCGTCTGAACTGCGGCGTTGGCGGGCGCGTTGCCCACCCCGGCTCCGGGAGCGTCACATACGGGAGATGTTGCGCTCGTAGACCAGGCGGAGGCCGATCAGGGTGAGCCAGGGCTCGTGCTCGTCGATCTCCTCGGCGTCCCCGAGCACCATCGGCGCGAGGCCGCCGGTGGCGATGACGGTGATGTCGTCGGGGTCGCCGTGGGCGCCGGCCAGTTCGCGCTTCATCCGGCGCACGATGCCGTCCACCTGGCCGGCGAAGCCGAAGACGATGCCGGACTGCATGGCGTGGACGGTGCTCTTGCCGATCACGCTGCGCGGGCGGACCAGCTCGATCTTGCCGAGCTGGGCACTGCGGGCGCCCAGGGCCTCCACGGAGATCTCGATACCGGGGGCGATCACCCCGCCCACGTACTCGCCTCGGGTGCTGACGGTGTCGAAGGTGGTGGCGGTGCCGAAGTCGACCACGATCGCCGGGCCGCCGTACAGCTCGACGGCGGCCACCGAGTTGACGATCCGGTCCGCGCCGACCTCCTTGGGGTTGTCCGTCAGGATCGGCACCCCGGTCTTGACGCCGGGCTCCACCAGGATCGCCGGGACGTCGCCGTAGTAGCGGCGGGTGACCTCGCGCAGCTCGTGCCGGACGGAGGGCACCGTGGAGCAGATGGCGATGCCCTCGATGCCGTCGCCCAGCTCGTCGCCGAGCAGCGGGTGCATGCCCATCAGGCCCTGGAAGAGCACCGCCAGCTCGTCGGCGGTGCGGCGCGGGTCGGTGGAGACGCGCCAGTGCTCGACGATCTCCTCGCCGTCGAACAGGCCCAGCACGGTGTGGGTGTTGCCCGCGTCGATGGTGAGCAGCATCAGGCCCGGTCCGCCTCTGCGTCCGCTCCGGCGCTGGTGAGGCCGCCGCCCTCGGTGAGGTCGCCGGCCTCGCGCAGGTCGAGGCCGATGTCGAGAATCGGCGAGGAGTGCGTGAGGGCGCCCACGGCCAGGTAGTCGACGCCGGTCGCGGCGTAGGCGGCGGCGTTGGCCAGGGTGAGCCGGCCGGAGGACTCCAGGACCGCGCGGCCGGCCACCAGGGTGACGGCCTCCTCGGTCTCGGCCGGGGTGAAGTTGTCCAGCAGGATCAGGTCGGCGCCGGCCTCCAGCACCTCGCGGACCTGGTGCAGGGTGTCCACCTCGACCTCGATCGGCAGGTCCGGGAAGGCTTCCCGTACGGCCGTGAAGGCGGGGGCCACGCCACCGGCCGCGACCACGTGGTTGTCCTTGACCAGCGCGGCGTCCGAGAGGGACATCCGGTGGTTGACGCCGCCGCCGCAGCGGACCGCGTACTTCTCCAGCGCGCGCAGCCCCGGGGTGGTCTTGCGGGTGTCGCGGACCTGCGCCTTGTGCCCTTCCAGGGCGTCGGCCCAGGCGCGGGTGGCGGTGGCGATGCCGGAGAGCCGGCACAGCACGTTGAGCGCGCTGCGCTCGCCGGTGAGCAGGTCGCGGGTGCGGGTGGTGACCGAGAGCAGCTTCTGCCCGGCCTCGACCCGGTCGCCGTCGGCCACGTGCCGCTCGACGGCGAACTCCTCCTCGCACACCACGGAGAGGATCGCCTCGGCGACATGGATGCCGGCCACGGTGCCGGCCTCGCGGGCGGTGAAGTCACCGGTGGCCACGGCGTCCTCGGGGACGGTGGCGGCGGAGGTGACGTCCACCCCGCCGTCCAGGTCCTCCTCGATGGCGCGGTAGGCGACGTCCTCGACCAGTACGGGGTCGAGTCCGGCGTTCACCAGCAGTGCGGCGAGCGCGGGGTCCAGCCCGCACTCGTACACCTCCTCGCCGGCCTCACCGCAGCCGCAGCCGTCGCCGCAGCCCTGGGCGGCGGGGGCGCCGATGCTGATCAGAGGGACGTCCACGGGCTGCGGACGTTCTTCGGGCGTGCTCACGGTTACGGCTCCCTGGGGCGTGCTGGGCAAGGTCGGTACAGGTGCTGCGTGGTGCTATGTCGTCGGAGGGAAATCCTGGGTGGCGGTGGCGGTGACGTCCAGGGTGCGGTCCGGACTCAGCCGTACGACGAGATGGCGGCGCCAGCCGTCGTCGTCCCGCTCGGGGTGGTCCTCGCGCCAGTGGCAGCCGCGGGTCTCCTCGCGGCGGCGGGCGGCGGCCACCAGCACCCGGGCCACGCACAGGAGGTTGGTGGTCTCCCAGGCGTCCACGCCCGGCTCGGCGGCCTTGACCGCCCCGTCGAGCGGGTCGCCGGCGGCCACCGCCTCGGTGCGCAGGACGTCCAGCAGTCCGGCCGCCTCGGCGAGGCTGGCCTCGGAACGCAGTACCCCGGCTCCGGCGGTCATCACCTGCTGGACGCGGGTGCGCAGGGCCGGGTCCAGCAGCGGCAGCACCCGGGGTGCCGGATGCGGGGCGGGGGCCGCCGCCTGACCGCGCACGTCTTCGGCGATGGCGTCGGCGATCCGCTCGGCGAAGACCAGGCCCTCCAGGAGGGAGTTGGAGGCCAGCCGGTTGGCGCCGTGCACCCCGGTGCAGGCCACCTCTCCGCAGGCGTAGAGGCCCGGGACGGTGGTGCGGCCCCGCAGGTCGGTGCGGACGCCGCCGGAGGCGTAGTGCGCGGCGGGCGAGACCGGGATGGGCTCGGTCACCGGGTCGATGCCGTGGGCCCGGCAGGCGGCCAGGATCGTCGGGAAGCGGGTGGCCCACATCCCGGCGCCGAAGTGCCGGGCGTCCAGGTACATGTGCGGGGCGCCGGTCTCGCGCATCCGGCGCATGATGCCCTTGGCGACGATGTCCCGGGGGGCCAGCTCGGCCAGCTCGTGCTGCCCGACCATGAACCGGACGCCGTCCGCGTCGACCAGATGGGCGCCCTCACCCCGTACCGCCTCCGAGACCAGCGGCTGCTGGCCCTCGGCGTCCGGGCCCAGGAACAGCACCGTGGGGTGGAACTGCACGAACTCCAGGTCGCTGACCTCGGCGCCGGCCCGCAGCGCGAGGGCGACGCCGTCGCCGGTGGAGACGGCCGGGTTGGTGGTGGCCGAGAAGACCTGGCCCATGCCGCCGGTGGCGAGGACGACCGCCGGGGCGTGCACCGCGCCGACGCCGTCGTGCTGGCCCTCGCCCATGACGTGCAGGGTGACGCCCGCGGTACGGCCCGCGGCGTCGGTGAGCAGGTCGAGGACCAGGGCGTTCTCGATGGTGTCCACGGCCCGGGCGCGGACCGCGTCGACCAGGGCGCGGGAGATCTCGGCGCCGGTGGCGTCCCCGCCGGCGTGCGCGATCCGGCGGCGGTGGTGGCCGCCCTCGCGGGTCAGCTCGATGGCGCCGGTCTCGGGGGAGGTGTCGAAGCGGGCGCCGGTGTCGATCAGCCGCCGCACCGCGTCCGGGCCCTCGGTGACCAGGGCGCGCACCGCCTGCTCGTCGCAGAGCCCGGCCCCGGCGACCAGGGTGTCCGCCTCGTGCTGGTCGGGGGTGTCGCCCTCGCCGAGCGCCGCGGCTATGCCGCCCTGGGCCCAGCGGGTGGAGCCGTCGTCCAGCCGGGCCTTGGTGACGACGACGGTACGCAGTCCGGCGGCGGTGCAGCGCAGCGCGGCGGTGAGCCCGGCGACCCCGGAGCCGACCACGACCACGTCGGCCTCGATGGCCCAGCCGGGGGCGGGGGCGTTCAGGCGTATGCCGGTGCCGGGGGTGCGGCTGGCGGTGGTGCGGGTGCCGGTCATACGGGTGCTCCGAGGTCTTCGGCGGCGGCAGCGGGGGCGGGGCCGAGGGTGAGGGGCAGGTTGTCGATCAGCCGGGTGGTGCCGACCCGGGCGGCCACCGCGAGGATCGCCGGGCCGCTGTGGCCGCCGGGCACCTCGCGGAAGTCGGCCGGGTCGACGAGGGCCAGGTAGTCCAGGACCAGCGCCGGTTCGGCCTTCTCCGCGTCGGCGAGCACCGCGCGGGCGGCGGCCCGGACCGCGTCTGCCCCGCCCGGTCCGGCGATAGCCACCGCGTGGGCGTCCGCCGCGGCCCGGGACTCGCCGAGCTTGGACAGCGCCTCGGCCCGGCTCTCCGAGGCGGGCGCCGCCCCGGCCCGCTCCAGCAGCGCGTACTGGGCGGCCAGCCGGTCGCGGGCGGCGAACAGCGCGGCGGACAGGGCGAGGGCGGTGCGCCGCTCGGGGGCGGAGAGGTAGCGGTTGCGGCTGGAGAGGGCCAGCCCGTCGGGCTCCCGTACGGTCGGCACGCCGACGATCTCCACCGGGAAGTTCAGGTCGCGGACCATCCGGCGGATCAGCGCCAGCTGCTGGGCGTCCTTCTCGCCGAAGAACGCGGAGTCGGGGCGGGTGAGGTGGAGCAGCTTGGCGACGACGGTGAGCATCCCGTCGAAGTGCCCGGGCCGCGTGGCGCCCTCCAGCCGCTCCCCCATCGGGCCCGCGGTGATCCGCACCTGCGGCTCCCCGCCGGGGTAGACCTCGTCCACGCCGGGCGCGAACACCGCGTCCGCTCCGGCCCCGGCGGCGGTCGCCAGGTCGGCGTCCAGGGTGCGCGGATAGCGGTCCAGGTCCTCGCCGGCGCCGAACTGGAGCGGGTTGACGAAGACGGTGACGGTCACGAACCCGTCCGGCCCCACATACCGCCGCGCGGCCCGCACCAGCGTGGCATGCCCCTCGTGCAGCGCCCCCATGGTCATCACCACGGCGGTACGGCCGCGGGGGGCGGCGGCCAGCGCCTCGTCCAGCTCGGCCCGGGTACGGAGGAGGGCGAGGGAGTCGGGGACGTTGGGGGTGTTGGGGGTGTTGTCGGGGGCGGGGGCGGTCTCCGGGACAGGGTCGGGAGAGGCGGCGGCCCCGGCGGTCGGGGCGGTGTCGTGGTTCATCGGTCACCGTCTCCTTGGGCGTCGTCCTCGGGGCCGTCATGGCCGGGGCCGGGACCGGGACCGGGGCCGTACGGGTCTTCGGGGTCCTCGTCACGGCCCCCCGCGGAGCCGGTGCGCCGGGATCCCGGGTCCGCGGAGCCCGCGGGGCCGGTGCGCGGGGACTCCGGGTCCACGGGGCCCTCGGGGCCGGGGCCGTGCGGGTCCTCGCGTCCCTCCGGGCCCTGGCCCCGGTCCTCGGGGGCGCGGCCCAGGACGCCGAGGAGGTCCTCGGCCAGCTCCGGCTTGAGCAGCCCGGAGGCGAGGGCGCGGTCCGCCGTCGTACGGGCCATGGCGAGGTAGCCGGCCACCGCGGCCGGGGCGTGCCGGCGCAGCTCGGCGACGTGCGCGGCGACCGTGCCCGCGTCGCCGCGGGCGACCGGCCCGGTGAGCGCGGCGTCCCCGGAGCGCAGGGCGTTGTCCAGGGCGGCGCCCAGCAGCGGGCCGAGCATCCGGTCGGGGGCGGTGACCCCCGCGGTGCGCAGCAGCTCCATCGACTGGGCGACCAGGGTGACCAGGTGGTTGGCGCCGAGCGCGAGGGCGGCGTGGTAGAGCGGGCGGGCCTCCTCGGCGATCCACTCCGGTTCGCCGCCCATCTCGATGACCAGCGCCTCGGCGGCGAGCCGCAGCTCCTCGGGGGCGGTGGCGCCGAATGAGCAGCCGGCCAGCCGCTGGACGTCCACCGAGGTCCCGGTGAACGTCATCGCCGGGTGCAGGGCCAGCGGCAGCGCACCGGCCCGCCGCGCCGGGTCCAGCACCCCGGCGCCGAACCGCCCGGAGGTGTGCACCAGCAGCTGCCCGGGGCGTACCGCTCCGGTGTCGGCGAGCCCCTGCACCAGTGCGGGCAGCACATCGTCGGGGACGGTCAGCAGCACCAGCTCGGCGCGGGCCAGCACCTCGGCGGGCTCGACGATCGGCACCTCCGGCAGCAGCTCGCCGGCCCGGCGTACCGAGGCGTCCGAGACGGCGGAGACGGCCACCGGGTGGTGCCCGGCGAGCCGGAGCGCGGCGGCCAGCGCGGGACCCACCCGGCCGGCGCCCACGACCCCGACGGTGAGCCGGGCGGGGCGGGGCTCACCGGGCGCGGCCCGGCCCGAACGGGGGGCAGCACCGTCACGGGGAGCACGGGGCGGGGGTGCGCTGGGTGGGTTCACGCGTCGGGCGGCCTTCCGTTCCAGTCCGCGAGGGGTACCGGACGACTCCGGGTCCCCCGGCGTACCGGACGAACCCGGTCCGCCGGGATACCGGACGATTTCCCGCCATGCTACGCCAGCGCTACCGGCCGCCGGTTCCCTTCGGGGACCTCCCGGCGGGCGTGGAACGGCGGCCCCCGGAGCGGTCACCGCCCTCCCCGGTGCGGAGGGAGGCGCGGCCCGGCGGAGGCGGCGGCGGGGTGCCGTGCTGGAGCGCGCGGTAGGCGTCGATCATGTGCTGCTGTGTCGCGGTCATGTCCGCCAGGCTGCGCCCACCGGGCCGGTGGACGCGCGCCGATTGACGAGGCGCGTCAATCGGCCACCGGCGCCGCGGCCGCGACCCGCACCATGGGGACGTGAGCGTGACCATCGACATCACCGGACTGCCGGCCGAGCGCATCGTCTTCGAGATCTCGCCCCTCGCCGAGCTGGGCTGCGCCCTGCACGCGCTCGCCGAGCCGGGCCACCACCCGGGGCTGTCCGGCTGGGCCACCGCGACCGCCGCCGGGCTCAAGCCGGACCTGGCCGACCGGCTGCACGAGGCCGCCTTCCTCTGGACGACCACCTTCTCCGATGTCTTCCTGCCGTACGCGGGGCTCCGCGGCGGCGACGGACGGGCCGGCGCCACCCTGGCCGAGGAGCTGGACATGCTGGACCGGCTGGACGAGGACCGGTTCCTGGGGGCGGCGCTGGAATTCGTCTGCGCCTCCCCCTACGCGCACGGTGTGGCGTCCTCCCGGCGGCGCGCGCTGGAGCTGGCCGCCAGCCGCGGGCCGAAGCAGCTGGACTTCACCCGGCGGCTGCTGGACGACCCGGCCGGGGTACGGGCCTGGCTGCGGCGGCTCTTCGAGGACTGCGACCAGGCCTTCTTCGCCGACACCTGGTGCCGGGTCGCGCCCGGGCTGGCCGCCGACGCGCGGCACAAGACGGAGCTGCTGCGCCGCAAGGGGCTGGCCGAGGCGCTGGAGGACGTCTCACCGGCGGTGACCCTGGCGGAGGACGGACCGTCCCGAAGCGGCGGTGAGAACTCCGCCCGCCGGATCGAGGTGGACAAGCTGGTGGAGGGGGCCACCACGGCCGTGGATCCGGTGGTCGGCGGCGGGGTGTCCTTCGTTCCGAGCAGCTTCGGCTGGCCGCATCTGATGGTGCTGCACGCGCCCGGCTGGCGGCCGGTGGTGCACTACCCGGTCGGCTCCCCGCAGCTGGCCGGACCGGCCTCGGTGGAGCTGCTGGAACACCGGATGGAGGCGCTGGCCCATCCGATGCGGATGCGGCTCTGCCGGAAGCTGGCCCGGACCGCGTCCACCACCGGCGAGCTGGCCGAGACCTACGGCATCACCCCGCCGGAGGTGTCCCGGCACCTGGCCGTGCTCAAGCGGGCCCGGCTGGTCACCACCCGGCGGCGCGGCCGGTACGTACTGCACCAGCTCGACGTGGCGGCGGTGGCCCGGATCGGCAGCGACTTCCTGGAGACGGTGCTGCGCTGAGCGCCGACGGCCCGGCCGGGGCCGTTCGGCCGGAGACCCGGGAGGCCTCCACCCGAGGGCCTTCCCTGGGGCCTTCAGCCGGGGCCCGGGGCCTTCAGCCGGGGGCCCTCAGCGGGGCCTTCCCCGGGGGCCTTCCCCGGGGGCCCTTAGCCGGGGGCCTTCAGCCGAGGCGGATATGGGCCAGGCCCACGCCGATCCGGCGCAGCCGGTGCCGCAGCGGGCCGTCCCGGTTGGGCAGCGGGGTCAGCCCGGCGGAGGCCGCGACCAGGTCGGCGACCTGCGGCACGGTCAGCCGGTCGGTACGCACCTGCCGGGCGAACTCCGGTGCGCTGAGCCGCTCCAGGCAGTCGTCCAGCCGCCCCACGGCGAAGCTCTCCCGCTTCAGCCTGAGCCCGAGGCCGCGCTCGGTGAGCCTGCGCAGCACGGTCTCCCGCCGGGCGAGCAGGGCGAAGTGGCGCACCTGGTGGCCGGCCTCGCGCAGCCGCCCCACGGTCTCGGCGAAGTACGCCGGGTCGGTCACCGTCATCGGTACGACCACCGGCCCGTCCCGGTGGCCGCGCAGCACCGCGTCCAGCACCTCGTAGACCCCTTGCCGCCAGGCGGCCCAGTCCTGGAAGTCGCCGCGCAGCGCGGGCGGGGTCATCCGGTGCAGCCCGAAGCCGAGGTGCTCCGGGTCGCAGACCACCGCCCCGGGCAGCCGCCGCCGCAGCTCGTACGCGGTCTGGGTCTTCCCCCCGCCGAACGGGCCGTTCAGCCAGATCAGCACGGATCAGTGACCCGGACCGGTGCCGGGGGCCCGGCCGCCCTGCGCCCCGCCGCCGCCCGCGCGCACCAGCCCCGTCTCGTACGCCAGCACCACCACCTGCACCCGGTCGCGCAGCGAGAGCTTGGTGAGGATGCGGCCGACATGGGTCTTGACGGTGGCCTCGGAGAGCACCAGCCGGGCGGCGATCTCCCCGTTGGACAGGCCCTGGGCGACCAGCATCATCACCTCCCGCTCCCGCTCGGTCAGCCGGTCCAGGGCGACGTTGCGCGGCTCGGAGCCGGTGGCGGGCAGCATCGGCGAGAAGCGGTCCAGCAGCCGGCGGGTGGTGGAGGGGGCGACCACCGCGTCCCCGCTGTGCACCGCGCGGATGGCGCTCAGCAGCTCGGCGGGCGGCACGTCCTTGAGCATGAACCCGCTCGCCCCCGCCTTCAGCCCCGAGAAGGCGTACTCGTCCAGGTCGAAGGTGGTCAGGATGAGCACCTTGGGGGCGCCCGGCCGGGCGCAGATCCGGCGGGTGGCCTCCACCCCGTCCAGCTTCGGCATGCGCACGTCCATCAGGACGACGTCCACGGCGGTGGAGCGCAGGATGTCGATGGCCTCGGCGCCGTCGCCGGCCTGTGCGACGACCTCCATGTCCGGCTGGGCGGCGAGCACCATCCGGAAGCCGGCGCGCAACAGCGCCTGATCGTCGACGAGCATCAATCGGATCGGCATGGCGGGAGCGGTCCTTACGGGGAAGAGGGGCGGGTCAGTTGGCGGGTTTCAGCGGGAGCAGGGCGCTGATCCGGAAGCCTCCGCCGGGGCGGGGCCCGGCGTCCAGGGTGCCGCCGACCATGCCGACCCGCTCGCGCATCCCGATCAGCCCGTGGCCGCGGCCATCGGCGCCGCCGTCCTCGTACAGCTCGTGCGCGGCGCCCCGGCCGTCGTCCTCGACCAGCAGCCCCAGGCCGTCGTCGAAGTAGACCAGCCGGACGCTCGCCCCGACGTCCGGGCCGCCGTGCTTGCGGGTGTTGGTCAGCGCCTCCTGGACGATCCGGTACGCGGTCAGCTCCACCCCGCTGGGCAGCGGGCGCGGGGTGCCCTCGATCCTGAAGTCGACGTGCAGCCCGGCCTTGCGCACCTGCTCGACCAGGTCCTCGATCTGCTGGACGTCCGGCTGCGGCACGTAGTCCTCGGCGTCCTCGGGTTCGCCGGTGCGCAGGATGCCGAGCAGCCGCCGCATCTCGGCGAGCGCCTGGCGGCCGGTGCCGGAGATGGTCTCCAGCGCCTGCTTGGCGAGGTCGGGCGAGTTGTCCAGGACGTACGCGGCGCCGTCGGCCTGCACCACCATGACCGAGACGTTGTGGGCGACCACGTCGTGCAGCTCGCGCGCGATCCGGGCGCGCTCGGCGGCGACCGCGACCTTGGCCTGCGCCTCGCGCTCCTTCTCCAGCCGCCGGGCCCGCTCCTCCAGCTGCGCGAAGTACGCGCGCCGGGTGCGGATGGAGTCACCGAGCACCCAGGCGAGGACGAAGGGGACGGTCATCACCACGGTGAAGAACACCTGGCCGGCCGCGGAGGTGTTCTCCACCGGCCAGCGCACCTGCGCCAGCGGGGCCGCGCACACCCCGCCCACCAGGGCCAGCCGGGACGCCCAGCGCGGCCCGCCGTGCGCGGCGACCGTGTAGATCACCACCAGCATGGCGAAGTCGGCCGGATTGACGGCCACGTCCGCGACCAGCTGGACCAGTCCCAGGGCCGCCACCAGGATCAGCACCTTCTCGGGCGCCCGGCGGCGCAGGGCCACGCTGAGGCTGAGCAGGACGACGACCGCCGCGGCGAGGGCCGTCGGCGCGGCCCCCTCCGGCACCTGGACCACCCACAGCAGCGAGAAACCCAGCAGCATCAGGGCCCAGAAGGTGTCGACACCCGTGGGGTGCCGGCGGAGGAAGTCGTAGAGGCGCTGCACGTGACCCAGCGTAGGCAAGTGCGGCCTCGACCCGGGTCAACCGGAGGGTCGATCCGGTGCGAAGGACCCTACTCCGCAAGGTGGAGACTGGTGATCATGACGGATGACAGCGGTCGCCGGAAGCCGGGCCTGCCCTCCGGCGAGGACGCGGGAGTACCGGGGCGGGGGCCGGGCGGCCCGAGCCTGCAGGGCCAGGACGGAGGCGGTCCGGCGCCGCTCACGGACGCGGACGGCCCCGGGCGGGGTGGGGGTGGGGACGGTCCCGGAGCGGGCCGGGGTGGGGCCGGCTGGTGCGGCTGGCGGGTGGCGGCGGAGGCGGCGTTGTACGGGCCGGGCGGCTTCTACCTCCGTCCGGAGGGGCCGGCCGGGCACTTCCGTACCTCGGTGCACGCCTCCCCGCTGTTCGCCGCGGCCGTGGCCCGGCTGCTGGTGCGGGTCGCGGAGGGGCTGGGCGGCAACCGGGTCGACCTGGTGGACATGGGCGCCGGGCGTGGGGAACTGGCCGCCGGGGTGCTGCGCGCTCTGGACGCGGAGGGCGGGCGGGGCCAGGGGCTCCACGTACGCGTGTACGCGGTGGAGCGGGCCGCCCGGCCGCCCGGGCTGGACCCCCGGGTGGAGTGGACCGGCGACCTCCCGCAGGGCGTACGCGGGCTGCTGTTCGCCAACGAGTGGCTGGACAACGTCCCGCTGGACGTGGCCGAGGCGGACGCCGACGGCGTCCCCCGCCATGTCGAGGTGGCCCCGGACGGGCGGGAGCGGCCGGGCGCCCCGGTGGACGGCGCGGACGCCGAGTGGCTGGCCCGCTGGTGGCCGCTTGCCGAGCCGGGCACCCGGGCCGAGATCGGCAGGCCGCGGGACGAGGCCTGGGCCGCCGCGGTCGGTTCGATGGCGGCGGGCCTGGCGGTGGCGGTGGACTACGGGCATCTGGCCGGGGCGCGACCCCCGTTCGGGACGCTCACCGGCTTCCGGGACGGCCGCGAGGTGGCGCCGGTCCCGGACGGGCGGTGCGACCTCACCGCGCATGTGGCGATGGACGCCTGCGCGGCGGCCGGCTCCCGAGGCCTGGCCGCCGCCCCCGAGCTGCTCTCCCAGCGCGAGGTGCTGCACCGCCTGGGGGTGGACGCCGCCCGCCCCCCGCTCGCCCTGGCGTCCACCGACCCGGCCGGCTACGTCCGCGCCCTGGCCCGGGCCGGCGAGGCCGCCGAACTCACCGCCCGGGGCGGCCTCGGCGACTTCAGCTGGCTCCTCCAAGAGGTACCCGGCGCCACCGGGAGGACGGCCGCCCCCGGGGGATACTGGCGGGCATGACGCAGCGCACTGAGCCAGGAGCGACGCCGGAAGCGACGCCGGGAGCGACGCGGGGAACAGCACCGGGAGCGGTCCGGGAGACCACCGTCGGCGTCGGCGGTGCGGCGGAGAGCACCGACATGGTGCTCAACATCGGCCCCCAGCACCCCTCCACCCACGGGGTGCTCCGGCTGCGCCTGGTGCTGGACGGCGAGCTGATCAAGCACGCCGAACCGGTCGTCGGCTATATGCACCGCGGCGCGGAGAAGCTGTTCGAGGCGCGGGACTACCGGCAGATCATCATGCTGGCCAACCGGCACGACTGGCTCTCGGCGTTCTCCAACGAGCTGGGCGTGGTGATGGCCGTGGAGCGGATGCTCGGCATGGAGGTGCCCGAGCGCGCGGTGTGGACGCGCACCCTGCTCGCGGAGCTGAACCGGGTGCTCAACCATCTGATGTTCCTCGGCTCGTACCCGCTCGAACTGGGCGGTATCACCCCGATCTTCCACGCCTTCCGGGAGCGGGAGGACCTCCAGCAGGTGATGGAGGAGGTCTCCGGCGGCCGGATGCACTACATGTTCAACCGGGTCGGCGGCCTGAAGGAGGACCTGCCCGCCGGCTGGCTGGGGCGGGCCCGGGCGGCCGTCGCCGAGGTGCGCTCCCGGATGGACGTCTACGACCGGCTGGTGCTCGGCAACGAGATCTTCCGCGGCCGCACCCGGGGCGTGGGCGTACTCCCGCCGGAGGCCGTGCACGCGTACGGGGTGAGCGGGCCGATCGCCCGCGCCTCCGGCGTCGACTTCGACCTGCGCCGCGACGAGCCGTATCTGGCGTACGGGGAGCTGGCCGACGTACTGGAGGTGGTGGTCCGCGAGGAGGGCGACTGCCTGGCCCGCTTCGAGTGCCTGCTCAGCCAGACGCACAACGCGCTGGCGCTGGCCGACGCCTGCCTGGACCGGATCGCCGAGCTGCCGCCCGGGCCGATCAACCAGCGGCTGCCCAAGGTCCTGAAGGCCCCCGAGGGCCACACCTACGCCTGGACCGAGAACCCGCTCGGCATCAACGGCTACTACCTGGTGTCCAAGGGCGAGAAGACCCCCTACCGGCTCAAGCTCCGCTCGGCCTCCTACAACAACATCCAGGCGCTGACCGAGCTGCTGCCCGGCACCCTGGTCGCCGACATGGTCGCCATCCTGGGCTCGTTCTTCTTCGTCGTCGGCGACATTGACAAGTAGCTCGCGGGGCCTTTCCGCTCGTCCCGTCAGCCGACCGCGTTGCGGCGCAGCCCCACCACGTCGATCTGCTCGGTCTCGTCATGGGCGGTGAGGTCGATGACCTTGCCCACCGCCCGCCGCTCCGGTCCGCGCCGCGCCTGGTGGTGGGCGAGTGCCTCCTCGCCGACCACGTCGGCCAGGTCCTCGTCCTCACCGACGGAGGCCGCGCCGGTGTCCTTGACGGCGCCCGGACCCGCACCCGTACCGGTGTCCGTGGCCGTGCCGCCGCCTGCGCCCCCTTCCGCCCCGGTACCACTGGCCGACTGCCCCGGCCCCGCGCCGAAGAAGTCGAACCCGCCCTGGAGCCGAGGCACCGGACCGCGTCGCCCGGCCGGCACGATGGCCGCCGCCGGCGCCACCGCCCTCATCCCCCCGCCCGGACCGCCCTTCCCAGGACCGTCCGCCCCCGCGCCGCCGTTGCCGCGGCCGACCGCCCCCGCAGCGCCACTGCCAGAGCCGCCCGTCCCCACGCCGCCCTTCCCGGGACCGCCCTTTTCCGGGCCGTGGCCGTCCGTCCCCGGACCGTCCGCCCAGGGTCCGCCGGCGTCCGGGGCGTGCGTCCCGGGAACCGCCACCTCACCAGCGCCGACCGCCCCGGCCGCCCCAACCGAAGCCGCCTTCCGGCCCACCGCACCCACACCCGAGCCCGGGCCCTCGTGGTCCGCCGCACCCTCACGGGCCACCGCGTCCACATCCCCACCCGCGCCCGCATCCGCACCCTTCGCCTCCCGGGCCGCGTCCTGCGCGGTCGCGTTCCGGGTCAGTTCGGCGAGGGCGCGGGCCGCCTGGCGGTAGGCGTTCGCGGTCGGGGTGGAGCGGGCCGCCGGGAGTGCCGGGGGCCCGGCCGGGGCGCCGGAGCCCGCCGGGGCGTCCGGCGCGGCGGCCTCCAGGGCGAGTCGGCGCCGCCCCTCCAGGGCGCTGGCCCGTTCGGTCTCGGCGGTCGCGTACCGGCGCAGCAGCTCCGCGTGCTCGTTGCGCAGCCGGGCCAGCTCCACCCGCTTGGTGCGGAGTTTGGCGTCCAGCTTGGCCCGCAGCTCGCGGGACTCCTCCAGGTCGGTCTCCAGCTCGGCGATCCGCTCCTCGGTGCGCCACTGGTCGCCGGCCCGCGCCCGGGTGAGCTCGGCGACCCGGCGCCCGGCGGCCCGGTCCCAACCGCGCATCAGCACCGCCCCGGTGACCGCCGCGGCGGCCGCGGCCGCGGCCAGCAGCCGCAGGGCCAGCGGGTCCGTCGGCAGCCAGGCGGCCGCCGCGCTCAGGACGGCCGCTCCCGCCACCGCGGAGGGCGGCAGAAGCCTGTGCAGGGGTGGGGAATGGCGGTGGCGTCCACGTGGCATGGCCTGAAATTTACCGTGCGTAGACGGTGAATGACATGTCCGCAAGGGAAAGTTCAGGCCTCGTTACACGCCGTCCACCCGATCCCGCCACACCCCGCCGCAGGCCCGACCAGACCCCATACCCGCGGCATTCCGCCGGCTAACCGCCTATCAGCTTCTTCTCCTGGAGGTAGGCCTTCGCCACATCGGCCGGCTTGGCCCGCTCGGCGTCCACCTTCCGGTTCAGTTCGACCAGGTCCTCGGTGGTCAGCGTCTTGGTGATCTTTTCCAGGGCCTCGGTTATCTCCGCCGAACCGGCGTCCTTGGCATTGACCACCGGCAGCACGTTGTCGGCGTTCTGGAGCTTCTTGTCGTCCTCCAGCAGCACCAGCCCGAACTGCTCCAGGGTGGCGTCCGTGGTGGTGGTCAGCACCAGCTGGGCGGACCCGTCCTTGACCGCCTGCTTGGACGGCACGCTGCCGACGCCCTTGGCGTCGATGCCCGCGACGTCGATACCGTAGGTCTTCTCCAGACCGGGCGCGCAGAAGGGGCGGATCGCGCACTCGTCACCGGCCGCGATCTTGACCTTGAGCTTCCGGGCGCCGAGGTCGGAAAGCGTCTTGAGCTTGTTCTTCTCGGCGTAGTCCTTGGTGACGGCGAAGGCGTTCTGGTCGACCGCGTCACCGGCCGGCAGCACCTTCAGCCCGCGCGGTCCGGCGAGCTTCTCCAGGGCGTCCACGGTGGCGTTCACATCGCTGGAGGCGACCGGCTTCTCCTGGGCCTGCTTGGGCCCGTTGACCTTCGCGTTGAGGAATTCGGCGAGCGTGGCCGCGTATTCCGGAACGACGTCGATGTCCCCCTTCTCCAGGGACGGTTCGTACAGTTCGCGGTTCTCCACGGTCTTGATGGAGGTGCCGTATCCGGCGTCCTTGAGGACCTGCGCGTACAGCTCGGCGAGCACATTGGCCTCGGTGAAGCCGCCCGAGCCGACGACCAGCGAGCCCTTGCCCCCGTCCTTGCCGGAGGAGCCCGACGACCCGCCGGAGGAACCGCGGTCCTCCAGGCTGTCGCCCCCGCAGGCGGCCAGCCCGCCGGTCAGGGCCACCACGGCCAGTGCCGCTCCCGCCACACGTGCGGTTCTGCTCATGTCGTTCTCTCCGTCTGTCTCGTCAGTGGTGTTACGTCATGGCGCGTGCGGCGGCGGCCGGGTCCGCAGGCCCCGCCGACTTCGACGACCCCGGCGACCGGGTCAGGCGGGTGGCGCGCATCGGGTCGCACAACCGGCCCACCAGCACCAGCACGCCCTCGGCGGCCAGCGCCAGCGCACCCACCACGAGCGCGCCCGCCACCACCTGCCCGGTGTCACTGGTGTTGAACCCGGCCGTGATGATCCGGCCCAGCCCGCCCCCTCCGGCCATCGCGGCGAGCGTCGCGGTGGCGATCACCTGCACCGTCGCCGAGCGCAGCCCGATGAGCACCAGCGGGTACGCCAGCGGGAGTTCGACCCGGCGGAAGACCTGGCCGCCCGACATCCCCATCCCGCGGGCCGCCTCCACCACCGAGCGGTCCACCTCGCGCATCCCCACATAGGCGTTGGTCAGCAGCGGCGGCACCGCGAACAGCACCAGCGCGATGATGGTGGGCAGGTCCCCGTGGCGGCCGAGCGGGGTGAGCGTCAGCAGCACCAGCACCGCCAGCGTGGGCACCGCCCGCCCGACGTTCGAGAGATTGACCGCGAGGGCGCCGCCACGGCCGATGTGCCCCAGCCACAGCGCCAGCGGGAGGGCGATCAGGCAGGAGGCCAGCAGGCACACCCCGCTGAACCACAGGTGCTCCAGCAGCCGGGCGGTCACCCCGCTCTCACCCTGCCAGTTGGCCCCGGTCGTCAGCCACGTCCAGGCATCGGCCACCGCGCCCATCGCTCAGCCCGCCTCCTTGCCTATTCGGGCACCGCTTCCGGCGCCGCTCGCCGAACCGGCACCCGCCCGACCGCGGTCACCGCCCGCCCGACCGCGACCGCCGCCGGCCGGGCCGCTCCCGGTGCGGGTCCAGGGGGTCAGCAGCCGCTGGAGCCCGAGCAGCAGCAGGTCGGCGGCGACCGCCAGCAGCACGCAGAGCACCGAGGCGGTCAGCACCTGCGCCTTGAAGTAGCTCTTCAGCCCGGTGGTGATCAGGGTGCCGAGGCCGCCGTAGTCCACCAGGGCACCGACCGTGGTCAGCGCCACCGTGGAGACCGTGGCCATCCGCACCCCGGCCAGCACCGCGGGCAGCGCCAGCGGCAGCTCGACCTCCCACAGCAGCCGCGCGGGCCCGTACCCCATCCCGCGCGCGGCCTCCCGGGCCTCCTCCGGCACCGCGGCCAGCCCGGCCAGGATGTTCCGTACCAGGATGGTCAGCGAGTAGAGCACCAGTCCGGTGACGACCAGCGCGGCGGACAGCCCGAACAGCGGCAGCAGCAGCGAGAACATGGCCAGCGAGGGGATCGCGTACAGCACGGTCGTCAGCCCCAGCACCGGGGCGGCGAACCTCGGCCGGGCCCGCACCAGCAGGGCCAGCGGGAAGGCCACCACCAGCCCGAGCAGCACCGACACCACCGTGATCCAGACGTGCTGGAGCGTGGCATCGGTCAACTCGGACGCGCGCGAGCGCAGATACTCGCCGCAGATCCACTCGTTGGCCACCAGGCATCCGGTGCCCATCCGCCCTCACCTCCCCCGTCCCCGTGAGCCGTCCCTCACATGGCTCTCGTATGCCGCTCTCCGCACCGCGCTTCCATGGCCGCGCTTCGAGCCGCAGTTCGATCCGCCACCGACCCTAACCCCCACCACCGACAATCACCGATGCCCGTCCGCAGACCGGCCACACCACGAAACACGGCCTTCACACATGACTGGTTCGAACCGGCGTACGTCGGGCCACAATGGCCGCATGATCCGATTCGAGCACGTCACGAAGCGCTACCCGGACGGCACGCCCGCCGTGGACGACCTGTCCTTCGAGGTGGCCGAGGGCGAACTCGTCACGCTCGTCGGGCCGTCCGGCTGCGGCAAGACCACCACCATGAAGATGGTCAACCGGCTGATCGACCCGACCGAGGGCCGTATCGAGGTCGACGGGCGCGATATCGCCGCCGAGGACCCCGTCGAACTGCGCCGCCGGATCGGCTACGTCATCCAGCAGGTCGGCCTCTTCCCGCACCGGACCGTCCTGGACAACACCGCCACCGTCCCCCATCTGCTCGGGGTCAAGCGCGGCAGCGCCCGCGCCCGCGCCGCCGAACTCCTCGAACTCGTCGGCCTGGACCCCGCCGTGCACGGCGACCGCTACCCCCACCAGCTCTCCGGCGGCCAGCGCCAGCGGGTCGGGGTGGCCCGGGCGCTCGCCGCCGACCCGCCCGTCCTCCTCATGGACGAGCCCTTCGGCGCGGTCGACCCGGTGGTCCGCGAGCACCTGCAGAACGAGTTCCTCCGCCTTCAGTCCGAGGTGCGCAAGACCGTGCTCTTCGTCACCCACGACATCGAGGAGGCGGTCCGGCTCGGCGACCGGATCGCGGTCTACGGGGAGGGCCGGATCGAGCAGTTCGACGCCCCCGCCACCGTGCTGGGCGCGCCCGCCTCCCCCTATGTCGCCGACTTCGTGGGCGCCGACCGGGGGCTGAAGCGGCTCTCGGTCACCCCCATCGAACCGGGCGACCTCCAGACCCCGCCGGTGGTCCACCTCGACGACACCCTGCCCCGCGACCTCGGCGCCCGCTGGGCCGTGGTGCTGGACGGCGACGACCAGCTGCACGGCTGGATATCGGCCGAGCAGGCCGCCCTGGGCGGCTCGGTGCGCGAGCACGCCCGCCGGATGGAGGCCTGGCTCCCGGTCGGCGCCTCGCTGAAGCAGGCCTTCGCCACCATGCTCCAGCACGACGCCGGATGGATCGCCGTCCTCGACCCGGCCGCCCGCAACCGCTTCCTCGGCGTCCTCACCCCCGCCCGGCTGCACGAGGCGCTGCGCCGCTCCACCGCCGCCGACGCCCAGGCCATCGCCCGCGCCGAGGCCGATATCCAGACGGTCGGCTGACCGCCCCCGCCGTCAGGGCGGTTCACCCCGCCGAGAGCCGCCCGCCCAGCCACTCCAGCGCGGGCGGGACCTCCCGCCGCCAGGTGGTGAAGTTGTGACCGCCGCTGTCCAGGGTGATCGAGGAGACCCGGGCGGGCGGCCGCACCCGGGCGATGAAGTCCAGGGTCGCCGCCCGCTCGGACTCGCCCTCACGGGAGGTCGTCACCAGGAACGAGGAGCGCGGCGCCCGGCCCGGCACGTGGTGGTCCAGGCTCCACAGCAGGTCGGCCCGGTTGCGCAACCGCTGGTCGCCGCCGAAGAGATCCCCGGTGGTCACGTCCTCCGGCGCCCGGTAGTGGGCGGACAGACCGGCCCCGGCCGCGTACCGCTCCGGATGGTGCATCGCGATCTTGAGCGCGCAGTAGCCGCCGGTGGAGTTCCCGATGATCCCCCAGCTCCGGGCCGCCGAACCGATCCGGTACGCCGAGGAGACGGCCCTCGGCAGATCCCGGCCGAAGAAGGTCTCGGTACGCGGCCCGCCCGGCACGTCCACGCACTCGGTGTCCCTCGGCGGGGCTACCGTGGGCCGCATCATCACCAGCACCATCGGCTTCATCCGCCCCTCCTGCACCAGGCGGTACGCGGTACGGGGGTAGTCCAGCCCCGTGATCAGGTTCTCCGCGGTGCCCGGATACCCGGTCAGCACCACGGCCGCCGGGAAGTCCCGCCCCCGGTGCCCCGCACGGACGTACTCCGGCGGCAGATACACCAGCGCCGGGCTCGCGATCCCCGACTCCCCGCCGGACACCGCGACCTTCTCGATCCGCCCGCCCGGGGCGCCCGGCGCGTCCTCGCGGCCCAGCACCCGTACCGATCCCGCGCCCCGGCCCGCCGAGTGGTCCACCACCACCCCCGGCCCCTGCTCCCGGCCCAGCAGATCGGCCCAGGACCCGTAGAAGAGGAACGTCCGGTTCGCGGCCAGCGCCACCACGGCGAACAGCGAGAGCTGCACCGCCGCCAGCAGCCCGACCCGGCCCAGCACCGGGAGCGGCCCGCGCCCGGCCAGCCGCGGCCAACGCCACACCGTCACCGCGAACAGCGCCCCGGCGGCCAGCACCGCCGCCCACAGCACCGTTGTGCTGGTCAGCCCGAGGTCCATGGCGGTTCCGCTCCCGTCCGTCCACTCGTACGCGGCCTGTGCGTCTTCCGGCCGCCGCCGAGGATTTCCCGGCACCCGATGAACCCGCCCCCCGCCCCGCTCGTCCTACAGGACGCCCGCCCGGTCCGCGTCGGCAACCGGCCGGAAGGGCGCCCGGGCCTCTGTCCGCAGAGGCAGCACGGCCCCTGTCCGCAGGGGGCAGGGCCACAGCCTCTGTCCGCAGAGGCGCCGCAGCCTCCGCACACAGAGGCGGCGAACCACTTGAACGCGAAAGTCACGGGAAGCGATGTCTGTCACGGTAGATGGGGACAAGTCCGGAACGGTTCCGGGCCGGACGCGCCGGATGCTGCGCGGCCCGCGCCCGGAGAAGGTGCCCACCCTCGTCGGCACGGCCTGCACCTTCATCGGCCTGATCGACATCGCGGCCGGAGTCTTCCCGCGCTTCCGCGCCAGCCGGATGCACGCTCTCGCCGAGGTGTTGCCCGGCACCCTCGGCCCGCTGTCGGCGGCCCTCGCGGTCAGCGTCGGCGTCCTGCTGCTCCTGCTCGCGCACGGCCTCAAGCGCCGCAAGCGCCGGGCCTGGCGGGCCGCGGTCGTCCTGCTGCCCGCCGGGGCGCTCGCCCAGTTCGCGTACCGCCACTCGCTCATCGGCGTGCTGCTGCCGCTGCTGCTGCTCGCCCTGCTGCTGCGCCACCGCGGCGAGTTCGCCGCACTGCCCGACCCGCGCAGCCGATGGCGAGCTCTCGCCAACTTCGTCCTGATGGGCGCCGGTTCTCTTATGCTCGGTCTGGCGATCGTCAGCGCCCACCCCCGCAAGACGATCGGCGACCCCAGCCTCAGCGACCGGCTGGAGCACGTGCTGTACGGCCTGTTCGGCTTCGAGGGCCCCGTCGGCTACCGCGGCAACGTGGACTGGACGGTCGGCTACTCCCTCGGCGCCCTCGGCCTGCTCACCGCCATCACCACCGTCTACCTCGCCTTCCGCCCCGAGCACCCGGTGGCCCGGCTCACCACCGACGACGAGGAGCGGCTGCGCGCCCTGCTGGACAAGCACGGCGGCCGGGACTCGCTCGGCCACTTCGCGCTGCGCCGGGACAAGGCCGTGGTCTTCTCCCCCAGCGGCAAGGCCGCCGTCTGCTACCGGGTGGTCAACGGGGTGATGCTCGCCGGCGGAGACCCCATCGGCGACGTGGAGGCCTGGCCCGGCGCGATCGAGCGGTTCATGGACGAGGCCACCGCGCACTCCTGGACCCCGGCCGTGATGGGCTGCTCGGAGACCGGCGGAGAGGTGTGGACCCGGGAGACCGGGCTGGACGCCCTGGAGCTCGGCGACGAGGCGGTGGTGGACGTCGCGGATTTCTCCCTCAGCGGGCGCGCCATGCGCAACGTCCGCCAGATGGTCAAGCGCATCGAACGCAACGGCTATGAGACCCGGGTACGCCGGGTCCGCGACCTCTCCGAGGGCGAGCTGGAGCGGATCCGGCGCGCCGCGGCGGACTGGCGCGGCACCGACACCGAGCGCGGCTTCTCCATGGCGCTCGGCCGGATCGGCGACGCGGCCGACGGTGACGCGGTGATCGCCACCGCCCACCGCGCCGAGGACACCACCGGCGGCGGCCAGGCGGAGAAGGGAGCCCACGGCGACCTGAAGGCGATCATCCACTTCGTCCCCTGGGGCCCGGACGGCATGTCCCTGGAGCTGATGCGGCGTGACCGCTCGGCCGACCCCGGGATGAACGAACTGCTGATCACCGCCGCGCTCCAGGCCGCGCCCGCCCTCGGCGTGAAGCGGGTCTCGCTCAACTTCGCCATGTTCCGCTCGGCCCTGGCCCGCGGCGAGAAGCTCGGCGCCGGACCGGTGCTGCGGATGTGGCGCGGGCTGCTGGTCTTCCTCTCCCGCTGGTTCCAGATCGAGTCGCTGTACAAGTTCAACGCCAAGTTCCAGCCCCGCTGGGAGCCCCGCTTCGTGGTCTACCGCACCACCCGCGAGCTGCCCCGCATCGGACTGGCCGCGATGCGCGCCGAGGGGTTCGTCAACGTCGCACTCCCCGGCCCGCTGACCCGCCGCCGCCCGGCCACCCCCTGCCCCCATCACACCCTGCGGGAGACCGCCCACGAGGTACGCGCCGCCTGACCGCCGCCACACCGCGCCCCACCGGCCGCCCGCACCCGGGCGGACGGGCCCCGGCTCCCGGCCGACCGGGTCCGCCCCTCCCCGCGGTTCTAGGCTGTGTCCATGACTATCTCGCGCGGACGGGGCACGGTCCGGGGACTGCCGGAGTGGGACCGCTGTGCGGTCATGGGAGTCGTCAACGTGACCCCCGACTCCTTCTCCGACGGCGGTCGCTGGTTCGACACCGGCGCCGCCGTCAAACACGGCCTCGAACTGGTCGCCCAGGGCGCCGACCTGGTCGACGTCGGCGGCGAGTCCACCCGCCCCGGCGCCCCCCGGGTCGACGAGGACGAGGAACTGCGCCGCGTCCTGCCCGTCGTCCGCGGCCTGGCCGCCGAAGGCGCGGTCGTCTCCGTGGACACCATGCGCGCCTCGGTCGCCCGCAAGGCCGTCGAAGCCGGCGCCGTGCTGGTCAACGACGTCAGCGGCGGCGCGGCCGACCCCCGGATGGTGCCCTCGGTCGCCGCCGCCGGAGTCCCCTTCGTCGTCATGCACTGGCGCGGCTTCAGCGACACCATGAACAGCCTCGCCGTCTACGAGGACGTGGTCGCCGAGGTCGCCACCGAGCTCCGGCAGCGGATGGACGCCGTCGTCTCTGGCGGCATCCCCCCCGAACTCATCCTCATCGACCCCGGCCTCGGCTTCGCCAAGAACGCCGAACACGACCTCGCCCTCCTCGCCCACCTCCCCGAGCTGCGCGCCCTCGGCCGCCCCCTGCTGGTCGCCGCCTCCCGCAAGCGGTTCCTCGGCCGGGTGCTGGCCCGCGACGGCGGCGCCACCGTGCCGCCCGCCCGGGAACGGGACGCCGCCACCGCCGCGGTCTCCGCCCTCGCCGCCCACGAAGGCGCCTGGGCGGTACGCGTCCACGAGGTCCGCGCCACCGCCGACGCGGTACGGGTCGCCCGGGCCGTCGAGGGCGCCCGGTGAGCGGCGCCGGGACCGAGACCGAGGCCGTCGAGCAGGCCAACACCGCCTTCTACGAGGCCATGGAGCGCGGCGACTTCGACACCCTCTCCGACCTCTGGCTGGACGCCGGGCACGGCGAGATCTCCTGCGTCCACCCCGGCTGGCCGTTGCTCACCGGCCGCGGCGAGGTGCTCCGCTCGTACGCCCTGATCATGGCCAACACCGAGTACATCCAGTTCTTCCTGACCGACGTCCGGGTGTCCCTGGCCGGCGACACCGCCCTGGTCACCTGCACCGAGAACATCCTCAGCGGCGGGCCCGCCGAGGAGGGCGACGACCTCGGCCCGCTCGTCGGCCAGCTGGTGGTCGCCACCAATGTGTTCCGCCGCACACCCGAGGGCTGGCGGGTCTGGTCCCACCACGGCTCCCCCGTTCTGGCCGAAAGCAGCGGTGACGAGGCCGAAGAACCAGGCTCCTGACGGGTGGGGACCGGGTAGGGACCCCCTACAGGCACCGACCGGCCTTCCCCGCACCCGGGACCCGGCCCCGGCCCTCCCAGCCGCCCCACCCGGGGCCCGCGCACCGACCCTGTCAGTGCCCGCGGGTAGATTCGACGGGTGGCACCGGGGCCGACCGCACCCGGCGCGGTGCCCACCGGACCAACGACAGCAGGAGTGATTCGCGTGGATCGTGTCGCGCTGCGCGGCCTCAAGGCCCGCGGGCACCATGGCGTCTTCCCCCGGGAGCGCGAAGAGGGCCAGACGTTCATCGTCGACCTGGTGCTCGGTCTCGACACCCGCCCCGCCGCCGCCGCCGACGACCTGGCGAAGACCGTGCACTACGGGATCGTGGCCGAAGAGGTCGTGGACGTCGTCCAGGGCGAGCCGGTCGACCTGATCGAGACGCTCGCCGAGCGCATCGCCCAGCAGTGCCTCAAGCACGAGGGAGTCCAGGAGGTGGAGGTCGTCGTACACAAGCCGGACGCCCCGATCACCGTCCCCTTCGACGACGTCACCATCACCATCACCCGGAGCCGCGCATGAACCCCACGCCCAGCGACCCCACGGTCCAGCCGGTGCCCGCCGCCGTGACGGCCCAGGTCGACGCCGCCGACTCCACCCTCAGCAACCCCCGCCGCGCGGTCATCGCCCTCGGCGCCAACCTCGGCAACCGGCTGGAGACCCTCCAGGGCGCCATCGACGCCCTGGAGGACACCCCCGGCGTACGGGTCAAAGCCGTCTCCCCGGTCTACGAGACCGAGCCCTGGGGCGTCGACCCGGCCTCCCAGCCCTCCTACTTCAACGCCGTCATCGTGGTGAAGACCACCCTCCCCCCGGCGTCCCTCCTGGAGCGCGCGCACGCCGTCGAAGAGGCCTTCCACCGGGTGCGCGACGAGCGCTGGGGCGCCCGCACCATCGACGTCGACATCATCTCGTACGCCGACGTGGTCTCCGACGACCCGGTGCTCACCCTCCCCCACCCCCGCGCCCACCAGCGCGCCTTCGTCCTCGCGCCCTGGCACGACGTGGACCCCGAGGCACAGCTCCCCGGCGCCGGCCCCGTCGCCGACCTGCTCACCAGCGTCGGCCGCGAGGGCATCGCCCCGCGCGGCGACCTGGAACTGCGCCTGCCCGAGTAGCGTTGGAGTGATCGACCCGACCACGACGACGAGGGACCACCGGTGAAGCAACTGCGGCTGAAGGTACTGGTCGGCGTGTTCGCCGTGGCCGGAATCCTGTGCTGGGGCGGGGCCCGGCTGTGGGAGTCGTTCGGCACCCTGCCGAGCGTCCCCCTGGCCGCGCCCATCGTGCTGGCGGTGATCGCCGCCGTCCTGGCCGCCACCGCCCTCTCCCTCCGCTCCCGGCTCCGCGCCCAGCGCGAACGCCGCCCGGACGCCAAGGGCGTGGAGCCGATGATGGCCGCCCGCGCCGTCGTCTTCGGCCAGGCCAGCGCCCTGGTCGCGGCCCTGGTCGGCGGGATGTACGGCGGCACCGGCGTCTTCCTGCTCGGCTCCCTGGACATCCCCGCCCGCCGCGACCAGGCCATCTACGCCGGCTTCTCCGTCCTCACCGCCGCCGCCGTCATCGCCGCCGCCTTCTTCCTGGAGCGCGTCTGCAAGCTCCCGGAAGACGAGGACGACCAGACGGCCCCGGCCGCCTGACGAGACCGCCGGTCAGCCGTCCTGGCGGGCCAGGTGCCCGTTCACCAGGAAGGTCGGGGTGCGGGTCGAGCCGGTAGGCGTAGAACGTGAACGGCTTGGCACCGAGCGCGGGCCGGGGGCGGACCTCGTGGACGCGGACCCAGCCGGACTCGTGGAGCTGTAGGGGGTGCGACTCCGCCCGATAGGTGCCCCGGCGGTGCCAGCGGTCGGAGATGTACAAACGGGAGGCGCGCCCGGGAACCGCTGAGGGGGTCATCCGGGCTCCGATGACCACCGCCCACTCCGCCAGGAACGCGACATTGGCGGATACCACGACTCGCCCCTGAAACCCGGTTCGCACGCGGAAGCCGTCCCCGTCCACATACCCGTCCATGAATCCGGCGAAGGTCTCCAGGTCGCGCAGAACGACGCGAGGGAAGCGCTGCCGCATGTGATGGGCGTCGCCACCGACGTACTGCCGCATCAGGTCGGCCAGATACGAGGAGACCACGCGCACTCGAAAGCCCGGCACATCTCGCCGCAGATACCCGGAGGGACGGGTGACCGGCTCCAACCGAGCCGAGAGACCGGTGCACGCCGTCAGCGCGTCAGCGAAACGGGAGGCGAAACCCCTGTCGTTCACGATCAACGAGACGTAGTTCTTCCCCACCGTTCCGTCGGAACAGACAGCACCGACGGTATAGCCGAAGTGCCACCCCGGCCGAACCGTGAACCGCCCTCGGTGAAGCTTCCGTGGTGGAGTCCAGGCGACCAGCCCCTCTGCCGCCTCCGGCACGGGCTTCCAGCCGTCAGGGGTGGCGAGAAGAAGCCCGGGACCCGCGGTGAAGGTGACGCGGTCGGTCACCACCTCCACCGCCTCGCGGCCGGAGACGGCAGTCACGCCTGTCACCACGGTCCGCGCCGTCTTGGAGCCGTCGAGCGTCCAGAGAGCCCGCCTGGGAACGACCGTCTTCGCCTGCGCCACTCCGTCGACCGTGCTCACCATCTGCTTGCTGGCCAACCCACCGTTCATACCGAACCCCTCGATCAGTGATCCATGTGATCTGCTGATCGAGGACGGTATGGAGTGCTACAAGCGGCTTGCCCTCAACGTGCCAATATCAGAGACATGGCCTCGGCACGTGTAGTAGCGTCACGCAGTTGGCCACGTACCGCCGAGGTGGTGGTCTTGGCGCCGGGCTTGCGGATGCCGCGCACCGACATGCACATGTGCTCGGCCTCGATGACGACGATGGCTCCGCGCGCTTCCAGTATTCGCATCAGCGAATCTGCGATTTGCGTTGTCAGCCGCTCCTGCACCTGCGGACGGCGGGCGAAGACGTCCACCAGGCGCGCCAACTTGCTCAGACCAGTGATTTTGCCGCTGTCGGCCGGGATGTACCCCACATGCGCGACACCATGAAACGGCAAAAGATGATGTTCACAGAATGATACTACTTCAATATCTTTAACGAGGACCATCTCATCGTGCCCCAGGTCGAACGTCGTCGTCAGCACGTCCTCCGGGTCCATCCGCATCCCCGCGAGCATCTCGCGGTAGGCGCGGGCCACCCGGGCCGGGGTCTCCCGCAGGCCTTCGCGGTCCGGGTCCTCGCCGACCGCGATGAGGAGTTCGCGTACGGCGTTCTCGGCCCGCTTCTCGTCGAACTCGCCGATCGCGCCCTCGCCGTCCAGCGTCACCGGGTCGGTCATCTGTGCCTCGTTCCGTGTTGCCGTGAGCGCACGTGGTCGTGCGTGCGCTCCGCCTGAGCCGGGCGGACCGGCCCGCCCCTCGGCGCCTACGCGAACGCCGCGCCCCCCAGGCTAGAACCTGGGGGGCGCGGCGTGCATTCCGGGTGTCCGGAGGGGCCTCAGGCCTCCGGGCGCTCCTCGGGCACCGGGTCGGGCGAGGGGGTCGCCTTGGCGGTGTCGATGGCGGCGGCCGCGGAGCCGGCGCCGTTGGTGAGGGCCAGCTCCTTGGGGGAGAGGACCGGGGGCCGGGTGGAGGGGGTGCGGCGGGAGGAGCCGGTCCACGCCGGGCGGGCCGGGCGCTTGGTGATGGTGGCGAAGATCTCGGCGATCTCCTCCTTGCCCAGCGTCTCCTTCTCCAGCAGCGCGAGGACGAGGTTGTCCAGGACGTCGCGGTTCTCGACCAGGATCTCCCAGGCCTCGTTGTGCGCCGTCTCGATGAGCTTCTTGACCTCTTCGTCCACCAGCGCGGCGACCTCTTCCGAATAGTCGCGCTGGTGCGCCATCTCGCGGCCGAGGAAGGGCTCGGTGTTGTCGCCGCCGAACTTGATGGCGCCGAGCCGCTCGGTCATGCCGTACTGGGTGACCATCGCGCGGGCCGTGGCGGTGGCCTTCTCGATGTCGTTGGCGGCGCCGGTGGTCGGGTCGTGGAAGACCAGTTCCTCCGCCGCCCGGCCGCCCAGCATGTAGGCGAGCTGGTCGAGCATCTCGTTGCGGGTGGTCGAGTACTTGTCCTCGTCGGGCAGGACCATGGTGTAGCCCAGGGCCCGGCCGCGGGACAGGATGGTGATCTTGTGGACCGGGTCGGAGTTGGGTGAGGCCGCCGCGACCAGGGCGTGTCCGCCCTCGTGGTACGCGGTGATCTTCTTCTCCTTGTCCGACATGATCCGGGTCCGCTTCTGCGGGCCCGCCACCACGCGGTCGATCGCCTCGTCCAGCATGTGGTTGTCGATGAGCTTCTTGTCGCTGCGCGCGGTGAGCAGCGCGGCTTCGTTGAGCACGTTCGACAGGTCGGCACCGGTGAAGCCGGGGGTGCGGCGGGCGACGGCCGAGAGGTCGACGTCCGGGGCGACCGGCTTGCCCTTCTGGTGGACCTTGAGGATCTCCAGCCGGCCCTGCATGTCCGGGCGGTCGACGGCGATCTGCCGGTCGAAGCGGCCGGGGCGCAGCAGCGCCGGGTCGAGGATGTCGGGCCGGTTGGTGGCGGCGATCAGGATGACCCCGCCCTTGACGTCAAAGCCGTCCATCTCGACCAAGAGCTGGTTGAGGGTCTGCTCGCGCTCGTCGTGGCCGCCGCCGAGGCCGGCGCCGCGGTGGCGTCCGACGGCGTCGATCTCGTCGACGAAGACGATGGCCGGGGCGTTGGCCTTGGCCTGCTCGAAGAGGTCGCGCACCCGGGAGGCGCCGACGCCGACGAACATCTCGACGAAGTCGGAGCCGGAGATCGAGTAGAACGGCACCCCGGCCTCGCCGGCGACGGCGCGGGCCAGCAGGGTCTTGCCGGTGCCGGGCGGGCCGTAGAGGAGCACGCCCTTGGGGATCTTGGCGCCGACGGCCTGGAACTTGGCGGGCTCCTGGAGGAACTCCTTGATCTCGTGGAGCTCCTCGACGGCCTCGTCGGAGCCGGCGACGTCGGAGAAGGTGGTCTTGGGGGTGTCCTTGGTGATCAGCTTGGCCTTGGACTTCCCGAAGTTCATCACCCGGGAGCCGCCGCCCTGCATCTGGTTCATCAGGAACAGGAAGACCACGACGATCAGGACGAAGGGCAGCAGCGAGAGCAGGACCGAGAGGAACGGGCTCTGCTTGGACGGCGAGACCGTGTAGCCCTTCTCGATGTCACCGGCCTCGTACTTCTGCTGCAGGGTGGCGGCGAGGTCGGCGCCCTGGCTGCCGATGTAGCTCGCCTGGATCTTGTCGCTGTCGCCGACCTTCTGGCCGTCCTTGAGGTCGACCTTGATCATCTGTTCGTCGCCGGTGGTCAGTTTGACCTGGTCGACCTGGTTCTTGTCGATCGCCTGGACGACCTGGCCGGTGTCCACCGTCTTGTAGCCGCCCGACGAGCCGACGACCTGCATCAGTACGACCACGGCGAGGACGGCCAGCACGATCCACATGACCGGCCCACGGAAGTATCGCTTCACGTCCATCCATACGAGGCGGTGACGCCCCGTCCCTCCTGCCCGTAGGTAGATGCTGCTGGGTGGGAACTGCTGCCTGGCGGGCTCGCGGCCGCGGTCTTCGCCGCTGTCGCCGCCGCCGTCAGGCGGTGCCGTTCCTGCTGCTTCTGCTGCTGTGTGGAAAAGCTGTGGAAAACGCTATGGGAAAAGCTGTTCTTCGGACGGTACCCCAGCATTGTCACCGGTGACCGCCTTCCCATGCTCCAACGCCGGGAAGAAGGTCCAGGTTCCCGATCACGCCCGGGTACCGGCGGACGGACGGCCGCCGGGCGGACTCGGGCGCGGGCCGGGGGGTGCGCGGCCGTGTCAGCCGCCGTAGACGTGCGGGGCGAGGGTGCCGACGAACGGCAGGTTGCGGTACTTCTCCGCGTAGTCCAGCCCGTAGCCGACGACGAACTCGTTGGGGATGTCGAAGCCGATCCACTTCACGTCGATGGCGACCTTGGCCGCCTCCGGCTTGCGGAGCAGGGTGCACACCTCCAGGGAGGCGGGCTCCCGGGAGCCGAGGTTCGACAGCAGCCAGGACAGGGTCAGTCCGGAGTCGATGATGTCCTCGACGATCAGGACGTGCTTGCCCTTGATGTCGGTGTCCAGGTCCTTGAGGATGCGGACCACACCGGAGGACTGGGTGCCGGCTCCGTAGGACGAGACGGCCATCCAGTCCATGGTGACGGGGGTGGACAGCGCCCGCCCCAGATCCGCCATCACCATGACGGCGCCCTTGAGGACACCCACGATGAGCAGGTCCTTGCCGGCGTACTCCGCGTCGATCTTCGCGGCCAGCTCCGCCAGCTTGGCGTCGATCTCTTCCTTGGTGATGAGCACCGACTTGAGGTCGGTGCCCATGTCTTTCTCGTTCACCCGGGTCACTTTCGTTGCAGCGTCAGCCTTGCCGGATGACCAGTCTGCCACCCTGCCGCCGGACGGCGACGCGCCCGGGCAGGTTGAGCGCCCCCTGGCCCCGCCAGCCGGTGATCAGCCGGTCCATCTCCTCGACGTGCCGGGCGAACAGCGAACCGGCCGGCGCACCGGCCTCGACGGCGGCCCGGCGCAGCACCCGGCGGCGTACGGCGGGCGGCAGCGCGTAGAGCTTGGCGCAGTCCAGCCGGCCGGACTCGTCGCGTACGGAGGCGTCGGCGTCGGCGGCCCAGGCGTCGAGCGCGTCGGCGTCGTCCCGGCAGAGCTGGGCGGTACGGGCGAGGGCCTCGACCACGCCCTTGCCGAGGGACTTCTCCAGGGCGGGCAGGCCCTCGTGGCGGAGCCGGGAGCGGGTGTAGGCGGGGTCGGCGTTCATCGGGTCGTCCCAGACCGGCAGGGACTGCACCAGACAGGCCTTGCGGGCGGTCTGGCGGTCGAGCTGGAGGAAGGGGCGGCGGTAGCGGCCGGCGGCCCCCGAGACCGCGGCCATCCCGGAGAGCGAGCGGATGCCGGAGCCGCGGGCCAGACCGAGCAGGACCGTCTCGGCCTGGTCGTCGCGGGTGTGGCCGAGCAGCACCGCGGCGGCGCCGAGGCGCTCGGCGGCCTCGTCCAGGGCCGCGTACCGGGCGTCCCGCGCCGCGGCCTCGGGCCCGCCGGCCCGCCCCACGGTGACGGTGACGGCCTCGACCGGGTCCAGCCCGAGGTCCCGCAGCCGCTGGGCGACCTCGGCGGCGCGCAGGTCGGAGCCGGGCTGGAGGCCGTGGTCCACGGTGACGGCCCCGGCGCGGACGGGAAGCTTGCGGGCCTCGAAGGCGAGGGCGGAGGCCAGCGCCATGGAGTCGGCGCCACCGGAGCAGGCCACCAGCACCAGCGGCCGCTCGTCGCCGGGGGCGGGGCTGGGGGTCGGACGGGCGCCGGAGTCGGAGGCCGGGAGGGCGTCGGTGCCGGGCTCGGCGGCCGGGGTGGCGGCGGGGTCGGAGCCGGTGCGGGCCGGGGAGGCGCCCATGTCGGGTTCGGAGCCGGTACGGGCCGGGGGTGCGGCGGACGCCACGGTGCCCTCGGCGGCGGGCGGCTGGGCCGCGCTCGTACCGGCGGCCGGCCCGGTGGCCGTGGCGCGGTCGGCGGGGACCCGGAGGCCGCTGGACAGCCGTTCGACGGGTGGGTGGGCGGGGCGCTCGGGCGGCAGGGCGGCGGCCGGGGCGGGCAGACCGGCCAGGCCCGTCTGCCGGGTGGTGGGCGCGTCGGAGACAGCGCTCCCAGGGCGGTCGGAGGCACCGCTGCCGGCGAGGCCCGCGGGGCGGCCGGGGCCGTCGTGGTGGAGGACGTCGCTGTCCAGGACGTCATGGAGGACGCGGCGGACCGCCAGGCGTATCGCCGCGACCGCTGGATGGGGACCCATGTCCGGAGCCCTTCGTGTGAAGTTGGGAAAGCCTCGGTGGAGTGCCTCGGCCGCAGTCCTAACGGCCGGGACGGGGGGTTCGGTCACTCACCCGCCGCGGAGGGTCGGCCTCCGGTGCGGTGACCAGGCCCGACGAGCCCGCCGGGTCCGGTCACGGAGAGTGCGTCGATGGTGACAGAACCGGACCCTTCCCCCGAGGATCGCACGCCTACCCGCTCCCCACGGTCCCTCGGATGGGTGATTGGGAGGGCGTGAACCTGTCGGCGCCGCGCCGGTCGGGATTCACTCCGCCCTGCGGTGCACCCGGGCCACCCAGTCCGCCGGGGCGGCGATCTCCGCCTTGGTGGGCAGGGTGTTCGGCGAGGTCCACACCCGGTTGAAGCCGTCCATGCCGACCTGGTCCACCACGGCCCGGACGAACCGCTCGCCGTCCCGGTACTGGCGGAGCTTGGCGTCCAGCCCGAGCAGTTTGCGCAGCGCCAGGTCGAGCCGGGAGGCGCCGCGAGCCCGGCGCTGCTGGAACTTCTCGCGGATCTCCGCGACCGAGGGGACGACCTGGGGGCCGACGCCGTCCATCACGTAGTCGGCGTGCCCCTCCAGCAGCGACATCACGGCGGTCAGCCGGCCGAGGACCTCGCGCTGCTCGGGCGTCTGGACCAGTTCGACCAGCGAGCGGCCGTCCTCGTCCCGCTCGCCCTCGGGGCGGGCCCCGGCCAGCGCCTGGGCGGCCTCGCGCAGCCGCTCCAGCACGGTGGCGGGGTCCATGTCGGTGGCGGCCAGGAACGACTGGATCTCGTTCTTCAGGTGGTCGCGCAGCCAGGGCACCCCGGCGAACTGGGTGCGGTGGGTCTCCTCGTGCAGGCAGACCCAGAGCCGGAAGTCGTGCGGGTCGGCGTCCAGCTCGCGCTCGACATGGACGATGTTGGGCGCCACGAGCAGCAGCCGGCCGCCGCCCTTGGCTCCGGCGGGCAGTTCGCGGGTGGCCGGGGCGAAGGTCTCGTACTGGCCGAGGACCCGGGAGGACAGGAAGGACAGCAGCATGCCCAGCTCGACGCCGGTCACCTTGCCGCCGACCGCGCCGAGCACGGCGCCGCCGGGTGAGCCGGAGCGGCGTTCGCGCATCTTCTCCAGCATCGGGCTGAGCAGTTCGCGGAAGCCGGCGACATTGGCCTTGACCCAGCCGGCCCGGTCGACGACCAGGACGGGGGTGTCCTCCGGCTCGTGTCCTTCGGGGATCATCCGGGTGAACGCCCGGACGTGCTCCTCGGACGCCTTGGCGTGCCGCCGCAGCTCCGCGACGACCGCGCGCGCCTCGTCGCGGGTCACTTCCGGCCCTGGGCGTACCAGTCGGGTCGCGGTCGAGACCGCGAGGTTCCAGTCGACCATCTCGGCACCACCGATGCTCGTCATGCGTCAACCGTACGTGCTCGGACGCGATCCGGGAGAGGGACGAGGACGGGCGGGAGGCCGAAGCGGCGGTGGCCGAAAGCGGCCACCCGGACCGGAACGGCCGCCTCCGCACCTCTTGGTGAGTACGAGGCGGTGACCGGCCGTCCGGCGGAGGCGGGCCCGCCCGGTGCGCGCGGGCCTTCCGGGGCGGGCCGGGGGCGACCGGCGACCGAGGCCGCACCGGCGGCGCACGCGGGCCTCCCGGCGTAGGCGGATCGTCGGGGCGGGGCGACCGAGCCCGCACCGGCCGCCACACCCGGCTGCCCGGCCACACCCGGCTGCCCGGCCGCACGCGGCGCCCCGCCGCACCGGTGGCACATCCGACGTGTCCGGCTGTACGCGGGCGCCCAGCCGCACCGGCGGCCACCCGGCGTCGCCCGGCGCCGGACCGGAACCGGCGGCCGTCCGGCGGAGGCGGGCCCGCCCGGTGCGCGCGGACCTTCCGGGGCGGGCCGTACCCGTGAACCGGCCCCGCATCGGCCTCAGCGGGTCAGGGCGGTCGCCAGCTCGTCCAGGGCGGTCTGGGCGGCTTCCGGGGCCGGGGTGCCGTCGACCAGGAAGGCGAAGGCCAGCAGACGGCCGTCCGGGGTGGCCACCGTTCCGGCGAGGGCGTTGACGCCGCTCAGGGTGCCGGTCTTGGCGCGGACCAGCCCGGCGCCGGACGAGACGCCGGACGAGACGCCGGACGGGGAGTCGGCGAAGCGGCCGGCCAGGGTGCCGCTGAAGCCGCCGACCGGCAGTCCGGTGAGGGCGGGGCGCAGTCCGGGGCGGCCGGAGTCGGCGGCGAGGGCGAGCAGGGCGGTGAGGGTGGCCGGGGTGAGCCGGTCGGCCCGGTCCAGCCCGCTCGCGTCGGCGAACCGGGTGCCCTTCAGCGGTACGTCGAGCTTGCGCAGCTCCGCAACGGTGGCGCGGCCGGCGCCGGCGAAGCTCGCGGGCTGGTCGTGGGCGAGGGCGGTCTGCCGGGCCAGTGCCTCGGCGAGGTCGTTGTCGCTGTCGGTGAGGGTCCGTTCGACCAGCGCGGAGAGCGGGGCGGAGAGGGTACGGGCGACCTGGTCGGCCTTCCGGGGGGCGCGGGCGGGCCGGGGGGCCTCCTCGGCGGTCACGCCCTCGGCCTTGAGCAGGGCGGCGAAGGCGCGGGCGGTGTCCCCGGCGGGGTCGGCCGAGCGGGGGGTGGGCCCCGTGGCGGGGCCGCTGCCCCGGGCCTCACTGGTCATCAGGGCGGTGACCGGGGCGAGGTTGTCGTTGACGCCGATCGGGTGCCGTACGGGGCCGGTGTAGAGGGAGGTGTCGTAGCCGAGCCGGACCTTCCCCGCGCCCCGGTCGCGCAGGGTGCGGGCGGTGTCCCGGGCGAGGGCCCGCAGCCGCCGCTCGTCCAGGGTGGGGTCGCCGCCGCCGACCAGGGTGAGGCGGCGGGCGTCGGCGGGGTCGGCGACCACGGTGGTGGGGATGCGGTGGTGGGGGCCGAGGGCGGAGAGCGCGGCGACCGAGGTGGCGATCTTGATGGTGGACGCGGGAGTCATGGGCGTGCCCGCGCCCTTGCCGTACAGCACCTTGCCGGTGCTCGCATCCACCACGGAGGCGGTGCGCCGGGCGCCGAGCGCGTCGGCGGCCAGCAGCGGGTCCAGCCGCTTGGCGAGCGCGGCGGGCGCGGGGGCGGCGGCCTTGGCGGCGGAGCCGCTGCCGAGGGCGGTCAGTACGCCGGCGGCGCTGGGCGCCGGTACGGGCTGGGGGCGGCCGGGCAGGGCGCCCCCGGGCCGCCCGGAGTCCGGCCCGCCGGACGCCGCACCATCACCCGTGTCCGTTTCACCCCCCGAGTCCGATTCGCCGGGCTCGGGGGCGGTGGCGCCGGGGCGGTCGGGGCCGTGATCTGCGCCACCCGGCAGGAGGCGGGCGGTCGCCGCGGTCCGCTCGGCCGTACGCTGACCCGAGTCCCAGGGGCCGGCCAGGGCAGCAGCTCCGGCCGCCAGGACCAGACCGAGCGCCGCGGACCCCGCGGTGAGCCGCAGCACCTTCGGCTCCAGCACGGCTGACCAGCCCCTTTCGCGAGCACACGTTTGCGTAAGGGACACTTAACCACCGAGCTGTGCCGCGAGCACGGCACCCCCGGGCAGCACGGCGGTCCGAATCGGCCGGGGGCGCCGCCGAGGCGCGGCGTCACCGTCGTTTTGTCCTGTGCTGATCTTGGAGGAACCACCCGTGGAGTTCGACGTCACCATCGAGATCCCGAAGGGGTCGCGGAACAAGTACGAGGTGGACCACGAGACCGGCCGCATCCGGCTGGACCGCCGCCTGTTCACGTCCACCAGCTACCCGGCCGACTACGGCTTCATCGAGAACACCCTCGGTGAGGACGGCGACCCGCTGGACGCCCTGGTGATCCTGGACGAGCCGACCTTCCCGGGCTGCCTGATCAAGTGCCGCGCCATCGGCATGTTCCGGATGACCGACGAGGCGGGCGGCGACGACAAGCTGCTCTGCGTCCCGGCGTCCGACCCGCGCGTGGAGCACCTGCGGGACATCCACCACGTGTCGGAGTTCGACCGCCTGGAGATCCAGCACTTCTTCGAGGTCTACAAGGACCTGGAGCCCGGCAAGTCCGTCGAGGGCGCCGACTGGGTCGGCCGCGCCGAGGCCGAGGCCGAGATCGAGAACTCGTACAAGCGCCTGGCCCAGCAGGGCGACAAGCACTGACGCAACCGGCCGCCGAGCACTGAGCCCGGCCCCTTGCGCCGAACGGGCGGCGCACCTGTTCTCTCCTACGGAGACCGGTGCGCCGCCCGTTCGCGTAGGCGCAGGGCAGCCGGGCAAGCTCAGCGGCTCCGGCGACGAGCGTCCCGGTAGTACGCGAGTGCCGCCAGAGTGTCGTCCAACGGGGCGGCCAAGCCGCCGGTGTGCGCGGGACAGGCGTACACATCCCGGCCCCCGCTCACCGCCACGACGGGCAGCCGGAGCGCGCCTGCGACTACGCCCGCGAGGCGCTCGACCTGCTGGAGATCACCTGGTACGCCACCGGCATGGAGCGAGTCCGCGACGTACGGCGCGCCCTCACGCCGTGGCAGCACGAGCGCTGCGTACGCGGCCTCGACGACCAGCTGTGCCGCTGGAGCACCGCGGTCAGCGCGCTCGGGCGTTGAAGTCCGCTATCAGGCCGGGCAGTTCCGCCAGGGACTCGACCCGGAAGGTCGGCAGCTCCCTGGCCTCGGGGCTGTCCCACTGGATCGTGGCCCAGGGGGGCCGAGGTGGACGAGTGCGGTCGGCATTCCGGCGGCGACCGCCGGGGGGCGTCCGCGCGCCGCTGCCGCTCCGCGTACAAGTCGAAGCGGCGTACAAGTCGAAGCCGGGGCGGAACACCTGGAAGGCCTCGCGGTAGTCGCGGCCCTGGGCGATGACGGCGCCGAACAGGGCCGCGAAGGTGTGCCGGGGGACGCCGAGCCAGTCGGCCCAGGTGCCGTACTCCCGGGTCTCGTCCACCAGGCACTCGCCGACGTCGAACACCACCGCGCGGATCATGTGCTGATCGTAGGGGTGACGACCTGCCGCCCTGGTGGGGTGGTGGTTCGGGTGGGGCCTTGAAGGTGCCCATACTGGGCAGGCGGGCCTGGTGAGCCGGGTGCGTCTGGTGGGACGGGCAGGGATTCGGACAGGAGTGGGGACGAGTACGGTGGCGCCGGAGTCGGACGGTCCCGAGGACCGTAAGCCGCAGTCGGACGAGGCACACAGCGCGTTCACACCGCCGCTGGGGGTGGAGCAGCCGCCGTTGCCGGAGCTGGACCAGCCGACGTCCGAGTTCGCGATGCCCAAGGGGTTCGCGGCGGAGCCGGCGGCGGTGGAGCCGGAGGGCTCGGCGTTCGCGGTGCCGGCGACGTACTCGGCGCGGCAGTCGCCGCCGGCCTTCACACCCGCGCAGGGCTTCCCCTCGCTGAAGCTGTCCCAGGACGCGCCCTGGCAGGACCGGATGCGCACCATGCTGCGGATGCCGGTGAGCGAGCGCCCGGTGCCGGAGCCGGCGCAGAAGCAGGACGACGACACCGGGCCGGCCGTCCCGAGGGTGCTGGACCTGACCCTGCGTATCGGGGAGTTGCTGCTCGCGGGCGGCGAGGGCGCGGAGGACGTCGAGGCGGCGATGTTCGCGATCTGCCGCTCGTACGGTCTGGACCGGTGCGAGCCGACGGTCACGTTCACCTTGTTGTCGGTGACGCACCAGCCGTCGCTGGTGGACGATCCGGTGACGGCGAGCCGCACGGTGCGGCGGCGGGGCACCGACTACACGCGGCTGTCGGCCGTGTATCTGCTGGTCGCGGACATCAACTCGGCGGACCAGGAAGTGTCGCTGGAGGAGGCGTACCGGCGGCTGGCGGAGATCCGGCGCAACCGGCACCCCTATCCGGGGTGGGTGCTGACGGCGGCGGCCGGAGGGCTGGCCGGGTCGGCGTCGCTGCTGCTCGGCGGCGGGCTCGCGGTGTTCCTGATCGCCGCGGCCGGGGCGATGCTCGGCGACCGGCTGGCCTGGCTGGCGGCCGGGCGCGGGCTGCCGGAGTTCTACCAGTTCGCGGTGGCGGCCGCGCCCCCGGCGGCGCTGGGGGTGGGCGCGAGCCTGCTGCACGCAGGGCTCCAGCCCTCGGCGGTGATCACCGGTGGGCTGTTCGCGCTGATCCCGGGGCGGGCGCTGGTGGCGGCCGTGCAGGACGGGCTGACCGGGTTCTACATCACCGCGTCGGCACGGTTGCTGGAGGTCGGGTACTTCTTTGTCGCCATTGTGGTGGGGGTGCTGACGGTCTTGTACGGGGGTGTGCAGCTCGGCGCCACGCTGAACCCGGAGGGGGTGCTCAACAGCGAGGAGCGGCCGGTCATCCAGATCCTGGCGGCGGTGCTGCTGTCGGTGACCTTCGCCGTACTGCTCCAGCAGGAGCGGACCACGGTGCTGATCGTGGCCCTCAACGGCGGGATCGCCTGGGTGGTGTACGCCGCCATAGCGGTGACCGCGGGCGGCTCGTCGGTGATGGCGACGGCGACGGCGGCCGGGACGGTGGGTCTGTTCGGGCAGCTGATGGCCCGCTGGGAGCACACCTCCTCGCTGCCGTATGTGACGGCGGCGATCGGCCCGCTGCTGCCCGGTAGCGCCACCTACCTCGGCGTGCTGAACATCGCGCAGAACAACATGGACGACGGTTTCACCTCGCTGGCGCGGGCGGCCGCGCTGGCGCTGGCCATCGCGATCGGGGTGAACCTCGGGGGCGAGCTGGCGCGGTTGTTCATGCGCTCCCCGGCCTCGGCGGCGCTGCGCCGGGCGGCGAAGCGGACCAGGGGGTTCTGACCCCTTCTCGTGGGCGGTATGCCCGATTTCGGGTTAAGGATGGGAGGGACGGGCCGCCCGGAAGCGGACGGTCGCGTTCCCCCCGCTCGCGCGTTCCCCCGACCCGCGCGCTCCCCCACCCGGAGGCCGCCCATGCTGTCGCTGCCAGGTCTCTCGCTGTGGCCGCCCTCGCTGCTGGGGCCGATCGCGGGTGGAGTGGGGTACGGGGTGGCGGCAGGCGCGCGGGGCGCGGCGGAGGTGGCGGGGACGCTGCTCGGGGTCCCGCGGCGCGGGGTGGGGTGGCGGGAGGGGCGCTGCCATATCGCGGCGCACGGGCTGCACGGAGCGGGCGGCGCGCTGGTGGCCGCGCGGATCGAGGAGGCGTTGGAACGGCACCCGGGGGTGCACTGGGCTCGGGTCAACGGCCCGTCGGAGCGGGTGATCGTGGCGGTGGCCTCGCCCCCGCCGTCCGAGCGGGAGCTGATCGCCCTGGTCACGCGGGCGGAGGGGGAGCTTCCGGAGGAGGACGAGGGGGAGCCGGAGCCGTATCACCCGAGTGAGGGGCCGAGGACCCGGCACTCCCTGCCCGCGCTGGCCGCCGACTCGGTGGCGCTGGGCATGACCGCCGTACGCCGGCTGGCGCCGTGGCTGCGACTGGCGCCGGAGGTGGCCGGGCTCGCCGGGGTGCCGCACCACCATCCGGCGCTGCGGCGGATGGCCGCCGGGGTCGGCGGCGCCGAGCAGGCCGAGTCGCTGCTGCCGGTGGTGCACGCCCTCGCCCAGGGCGTCGCGACCCGGGGCGGCGGGCTGGTGCTGGACGTCACCGAGCGGGTGGCCCAGTGGCGGGAGGCGAGCGCCGAGCGGGCGGCCTCGGAGGAGGCGGAACCGCGCCTGGTGGCGGGCCCGGAGCACGCGGCGGCCGACCCGGTGGTGGCCGAGCGGCCGCCTACCGCCTACCGCTTGGCGTGGCGGCCGCGCCCGCCGGACGGGGGCGGGACGGAGCCGGGGTCGGCCGCGCCCGCGGTCCCGGCCGCCTCGGCCTTGCGGTTCTGCGAGCGGGCGCGCAGGAACTCGATGATGATCGGCACCACCGAGATCAGCACGATCAGGATGAGGATCGCCTCG
This sequence comes from Streptomyces lichenis, assembly GCF_023218175.1. Taxonomy (GTDB): domain Bacteria; phylum Actinomycetota; class Actinomycetes; order Streptomycetales; family Streptomycetaceae; genus Streptomyces; species Streptomyces lichenis. Next base: position 88,283 of record NZ_JALPTH010000008.1, read on the forward strand.
ATGTGCCGGTGCACGAACTCGACCTTGCCGAGCGAGGCGCCCAGCAGGGTCACGCCCGCGCCCCAGAGCAGACCGCCGATGACGTTGAAGGTGATGAACGAGCGGTAGTTCATCCGGCTCACGCCCGCGATGATCGGGGTGAAGGTCCGCACGATCGGCACGAAGCGGGCCAGGATCAGCGACTTCGGGCCGTGCTTCTCGAAGAAGACATGCGCCTTCTCCACGTTCTCCTGCTTGAACAGCCTGGAGTCCGGCCGGCGGAACAGCGAGGGGCCGACCTTCCGGCCGAACAGATAGCCCACCTGGTCGCCGACGACCGCGGAGAGCACCACCAGGGCGCACACGATCCACAGCGGGGTGTCGAGCACCCCGGTGGTGACCAGCAGGCCCGTGGTGAACAGCAGCGAGTCCCCGGGCAGGAAGAAGCCGATCAGCAGACCGGACTCGGCGAAGACGATGATCAGGACGCCGATCAGCCCGAAGGTCTCGATGAGGTAGTCCGGGTCCAGCCAGCTCGGTCCGAGCGCAAGCGTGTTCACGAGTTCCGGGCTCCTGGTTCGATGGGCAGCGGGCGCCCGCCGGGTAAGGGCGGGCGCCCCAAATTATCAACTGCCCGGCCGGGTGGACCCGCCCCGCAGGTCAGCCGCCGTGCCGGTCGGCGTTGGCGCCGATGGCCGCGGCCAGGTGCTCGGCGAAGCCGGGGTGCAGCGCGTCGTAGTGCGCCGTGAACCGCTGGTCGGCCACATACATCTCGCCCAGGCAGCGGTGCATCGTGTACGCGCAGTCGTAGAAGGTGTCGTGGAGGTGGCGGCGGTGCTCCTCGGCGAGGTCCATCGCCCGCTCCCCGGTCGGCGGCTCACCGGCCGCCAGCAGGGCCGCGTAGCGGGCGTTCCAGTCGTCCATCTCGCCCTTGATGCGCTGCCAGTCCGCCTTGGTGTGGCCGGCGGTGCGCTGCTGCGACTGGCGGTACGCCTCGGTGTCGCCCCAGCGCTGCTCCACCTCCTCCTGGTACTGCTCGGGGTCGTGCTCCCCGAAGACCTCGAACCGCTCCTCCGGTGTGAGGTTGATGCCCAATTTCCTCGCCTCCATGGCGTGCTCGACGGCCTCGGCCATCTTCCTGAGCTCGGCGATCCGGGCGGACAGCAGCGCGTGCTGGCGCCGCAGGTGCTCCCGCGGGTCCGTGTCCGGGTCGTCGAGCAGGGCCGCGACCTGGTCGAGCGGGAAGCCCAGCTCCCGGTAGAACATGATCTGCTGCAGCCGGTCGAGGTCGGCCTCGTCGTAGCGCCGGTGGCCCGCGTGGCTGCGGCCGCTCGGAGCGAGCAGCCCGATCTCGTCGTAGTGGTGCAGGGTGCGCACCGTCACCCCGGCGAAACCGGCGACCTGTCCCACGGAGTAGCCCATGGCTCCCCGCTCCCTTCTTCCTCGGTACGCCTCTCAGCCTGGGCCCTCACGCCACGTGAGGTGCAAGTCCCCTCAGCCGCGCTAACCGCCGAGGCGGCGGAAGCGGCCCACGGCGAGCGGGAGGAACACCGCGACCAGCAGCAGCGGCCAGGCCACCGCCAGGAGCGCGGCGTGCTCGGCGGCCCAGGAGCCGCCCGCCGCGGCCGCCGCCCCCGGGGCGCCGACCAGGTCCCGCACCGCCGTCGCGGTGGCGGATACCGGGTTCCACTCCACGGCCGCGGCCAGCCAGTCCGGCATCGACGCGGGCGCGGCGAACGCGGTGGAGAGGAACCCCACCGGCCAGATGAGGATCTGCACCGCCTGCACCAGCTCCGGGCGGCCCGCCACCATCGCCAGGTGGATGCCCACCCACAGCATGGCGAAGCGCAGCAGGAGCAGCAGTCCCGCGGTCGCCGCGAGCGCCCCGGCCCCGCCCCCGGGCCGCCAGCCCACCGCGTAGCCGACCGCGAGCATCACGGCGAGGCCCACCGCCGACTGGAGCATGTCGGCGGCCGAGCGGCCGACCAGCACCGCCCCGTCGGCCATCGGCATGGCCCGGAAGCGGTCGATCACGCCCTTGTCGAGGTCCCGGGTCACCGAGAGCATGGTCGACTCAAGGCCGAAGGCCATGGTGAGGGCGAGCATCCCGGGGACCAGGTAGTCGACATAGGCGCCGTCCACGCCCCGGCCGCCGCCGATGAGGTAGCCGAACATCAGCAGCAGCATCACCGGGAAGACCAGCCCGACCACGACCTGGGCCGGCTGCCTCGCCCAGTGCGCCAGCTCCCGCCGGGTCATCGTCCACGAGTCGGCCGCCGCCCAGGTCACCGCCGAGCCGAGCGCGCTCATGCCGGCACCTCCGTCCGCGCGGCCGCCGGGGTCTCGGTCAGCCGGAGCTCATCGGTCAGATGGAGGAAGACCTCGTCCAGGGTGGGGCGGCGGACCGCGATGTCCTCCGCCTCGACACCGGCTGCCGCGAGCTCCCGCACCGCCCGGGTCAGCGCGGCCATCCGGTCCGCGACCGGGGCGCTGACCAGCCGCCGGTCCGGGTCCACCGCGGCCCCGGCGGGCAGCAGCGCGGCGGCCTCGGCGAGCCGGCCGGCGTCCCGTACCACCACGTCGATCCGGTCGCCGCCCAGCCGGCCCTTCAGCTCGTCCACGGTGCCGTCGGCGATGACCCGGCCGCGGGCGACCACCGAGACCCGGTCGGCGAGCTGGTCGGCCTCCTCCAGGTACTGGGTGGTCAGCAGGACGGTGGTGCCGCCGCCGACCAGTGAGCGCACCGCGTTCCACACCTCGGTGCGGCCGCGCGGGTCGAGCCCGGTGGTCGGCTCGTCCAGGAACAGCACCTCCGGTTCGGTGATCAGCGAGGCGGCCAGGTCGAGCCGGCGCCGCATCCCGCCGCTGTACCGCTTCACCGCCTTGCCCCCGGTGCCGGCCAGCCCGAACCGGTCCAGCAGCTCGTCCGCGCGGGCCCCGGCCCGGCGGGCGCCCAGGTGGTACAGCCGCCCGAACATCTCCAGGTTCTGCCGGCCGCTCAGCTCCTCGTCCAGCGCCGCGTGCTGGCCGAGCAGCCCGATCCGGCGCCGCACCTCGCCCGCCTGGGTGCGGACGTCGTACCCGGCGACCCGGGCGGTGCCGCTGTCCTGGCGCAGCAGCGTCGCCATGATCCGTACGGCGGTGGTCTTGCCCGCCCCGTTGGGCCCCAGCACCCCGTGGACGGTGCCGCGCCGGACGCTCAGGTCCAGCCCGTCCAGGGCGTGCTTCTCCCCGTACCGCTTCCCGACGCCCTCCATGGTGATCGCCTCGCTGCCGGCCATCCCGCTCCCCTCCACCGTCGGATTAGTAAATCTTGACTACAGTGCGACGAGGCAAGGGAGCACCCCGGTCGGGAGCCCGAACGATAGACCGCGAGGCGGAGCTAGTCAAACTTGATTAACAGGGGGGTGTCAGCGGTGGTCGCCGGGGTGGGGCACACCCGTGGCGTACGGGTTCTCCTGGCCCTCGGCGAGGACGCCGACGAAGTGCTCGCCCTCCCCGGCGAAGGTGTACGCCCCGCCCTCCACCCGCCGGATCAGCCCCCGGGTCCACTCGGCGCCGGTGTCGGCGGAGTCGAGCCAGTAGTTCATGATCTCGCCGATGTGACCGAACTGCCCGGGGCCCGCGTCGGGCGTGTAGTACTCGGTGACGGACTCCCGCCACTGCCGCAGCGCCGCCACCCGCTCGTTCAGCAGCGCCAGCACCTCGGCCCGCTCCAGCTCCACCATGAAGCCGATCGCCCCGGCCAGCGCGTCCGTCCCGGCCTCGGGGTCGGCCAGCCCGGCGCGCAGCAGGGCCAGGAACTCCTCGGTGCCCTGCTCGGTGACCTCGTACTCGGTGCGCGGCGGCCCGCCGGCGGTGCTGGGCGCCGTCTCGTAGGCGTGCAGCAGGCCCTGCTTGGCCATCTGCTTGAGCGCGTGGTAGATCGACCCCGGCTTGGCGTTGGACCACTCGTGGGCGCCCCAGAACTCCAGGTCGTTGCGGACCTGGTAGCCGTGCGCCCGCCCGTGCTGGCGCACCGCCCCGAGGACCAGCAACCGGATCGCCGACATGTGCACCCCTGTCCGTCCCACGCGACCGTCGTTCGCGACCGCGGTATGCGATCCGATCAGGGTACGGCGAGGGGTGGGGGCACACACGACGGCGGTAGTCAACCGGACCGGTCCGCGACACGCGGGTGTCCCCGGCCCGGGCGGGCCGGGGACACCGGACGGGGCGCGCGGGTCAGAACGGGAAGCGGCTGCGGCCGTGCTGGATGGAGATCCACTTGTGGGTGGTGAAGGCCTCCACGGTGGACTCGCCGTTCAGCCGGCCCACGCCCGAGTGCTTCTCGCCGCCGAACGGCACGATCGGCTCGTCGTGCACGGTGGAGTCGTTGATGTGGATCATCCCGGTGCGCACCCGCTGGGCCAGCCGGACGCCGCGCTCGATGTCACCGGTGTGCACCGCGCCGCTCAGGCCGTACGGGGTGTCGTTGGCGATCCGCACCGCCTCCTCGTCGCCGTCGAAGGGGATGAGGGTCACCACTGGGCCGAAGATCTCCTGGCGCAGCACCGGGGAGTCGTCCGGTACGCCGGTGAGCACCGTCGGGGAGAGGACGTTGCCCTCGGCGGCGCCGCGCACCAGGGCGGTGGCGCCGCCCGCCACGGCCTGCTCCACCAGCGCGGTCACCGCCTCCACCTGCGAGGAGTTGATCAGCGGGCCGAGGTGGGTGGCCGGGTCCGCCGGGTCGCCGGACACCAGGGAGCGCACCTTGGCGGTGAACTTCTCGGTGAACGCGGCCTCGACCGACCGGTCCACCAGCACCCGGTTGGCGGCCATGCAGACCTGGCCCTGGTGCACGAAGCGGCTGAAGACGGCCGCGTCCACCGCGTAGTCCAGGTCGGCGTCGTCCAGCACGATCAGCGCGCTGTTGCCGCCCAGCTCCAGGACCGAGCGCTTGAAGTTCGCGGCGCAGACGGTGGCCACGTGCCTGCCGACCTTGTCGGAGCCGGTGAAGGAGATCACCGAGGGCACCGGGTGCTCCAGCAGGGCGTCCCCGATCTCCGCGATGTCGGTGATCACCACGTTGAGCAGCCCGGCCGGCAGCCCCGCGTCCTCGAAGATCTTCGCGACCAGGCTGCCGCCGAGGATCGGGGTGTTCTGGTGCGGCTTGAGCACCACCGCGTTGCCCAGGGCCAGCGCGGGGGCGACGGACTTCAGCGACAGCAGGAAGGGGAAGTTGAAGGGGCTGATGACACCGACCACACCGACCGGGACGCGGTAGAGGCGGTTCTCCTTGCCGTCCTCTGGGGAGGGCAGGATCCGGCCCTCGGGGCGCAGCGCCAGGTTGACCGCCTCGCGCAGGAACTCCTTGGCGAGGTGCAGTTCGAAGCCCGCCTTGGTGCGGGTGCCGCCGAGCTCGGCGATGATCGCCGCGGCGATCTCCTCCTCGCGCTCCTCGACCAGCCGCAGGGCCCGCTCGAAGACGGCGCGGCGGGCGTAGGGGTTGGTGTCGGCCCAGGCCCGCTGCGCCCGCTCGGCGGCCCGGTACGCCTGGTCGACCTCGTCCACGGTGGCCACCGTTATGGAGGCCAGCTTCTCGTCGTCGTAGGGGTTGAAGTCGATGATGTCCCACGAGCCGCCGCCGGTCCGCCACTCACCGTCGATGTACTGCTGGGCAAGGTCTGTGAAGTAGGACATGCCATCCCTTCCGGAACCGGGGCGGACACGGGACGGCCGGGAACGCCGGTGCGGCGGCCCCGGGCCTCGGGCCGCGGGCGCGGCCGGCCCCTCATGACGAGACGTCATCCTACTGAGAGGTCAACCAAGTTGAACGGTTCCTTGCGATTCGCCTTCGCCGGGTTTCCGAGGTTGGCGGAATCGCGGCGGAGCCCGCCCCGCAGTCCGTTCAGCCGGGGTCAGATCAGCTGGAGCAGGCCGCGCAGCAGGTCGCGGGTCTCCTCCGGGCCGGGGCTGTCGGCGTGCAGCCGGGCGAGCGCCCGCTCGTACTGGGCCACGTCCTCCGGCTTGTCCAGATAGAGGGAGCTGGTCATCTGCTCCAGGTAGACCAGGTCGGAGAGGTCGGACTCGGGGAACCTGAGCATGGTGAAGGCGCCGCTCTCGCCCGCGTGCCCGCCGAAGCTGAACGGCATCACCTGGAGGGTGACGTTGGGGCGCTCGGACACGTCGATGAGGTGCTTGAGCTGCTCCCGCATGACGTTGCGGTCGCCGTACGGGCGGCGCAGCGCGGCCTCGTCCAGTACGGCGTGGAAGTGCGGGGCCCGCTCGGAGACCAGCACCTTCTGGCGCTCGGTGCGCAGCGCGACCCGGCGGTCGACCTCGGCCTCGGAGGCGCCCGGCATGCCGCGGGCGACCACGGCGTGCGCGTACGCCTCGGTCTGGAGCAGCCCGTGCACGAACTGCACCTCGTAGATCCGGATGAGCGAGGCGGCGCCCTCCAGGCCGATATAGGTCTGGAACCAGTTCGGCAGCACGTCGCCGTAACTGTGCCACCAGCCCGCGACGTTGGCCTCGCGCACCAGGGCGAGCAGCGCGGTGCGCTCGGTCTCCTCGGTGACGCCGTAGAGGGTGAGCAGGTCCTCGATGTCCCTGGCCTTGAAGCTCACCCGTCCCAACTCCATGCGACTGATCTTGGATTCGGACGCCCGGATCGAGTAGCCGGCCGCCTCGCGCGTGATGCCCCGCGACTCGCGCAGCCGCCGCAGCTGCGAACCCAGCAGGATGCGCCGTACCACGGAGCCGCCCGACTCTGTTGCGGTCACGTCTCCACCCTCCCCACTCGCTGATGTGTACGACGGAGCACCCCCAGAACTCCGAGAAGCCGGATTCTGCCACCAAACGCTCCGAGGCGTACGCGATCGGTTACAGAAAGAGCCGCAGTGGCCGGAGGACGCCCCTCCGGATCACCGGCATATGACGCCGGATCACTGGCATATGACCGGGGGATCACGCCGGAGCGAAGATTGGGTAGGGGAAGATTTGTCGCCAACCGGCACATATGACGATAGGCCGGGCGCGTGCACGTGCATCTGCCCTTGCATCGGGTGGTCGCTTTCGGAACCATGGGCCCCGCGCACCTGCGTACTCGTTCGTGTTGTCGCACCACAGCCGCGAATCCCGGGAGTGCCTCGCATGGGGACGAATGGATCGACCATGCTCGCGCCTTTAAGGCAGGGGCTTATGCCGATCGACGCCGCGTCCGTCTCCTCCTCTGCCTCCTGCGCGCTGCCCGGCCGCTACGAAGCGGTGCGCGGGGCACGTGAGTTCACCAGCACCACGCTGGCCCGGTGGGAACTGTCCGAACGGTTCGACGATGTCGCGCTGGTGGTCTCCGAGCTGGTCACCAACGCCCTGCGGCACGCCCTGCCGCCCGAGGGCTCGGCGGAGCCGGTCCGCTACGAGGCCCCGGTGCGGCTGCATCTGATGCGCTGGACGGGGCGGTTGGTGTGCGCGGTGCGCGACCCGAGCCCGCAGTGCCCCACCGCCCGTGAGACGGAGGAGGACTTCGCGGCCGAGTCGGGGCGCGGGCTGCTGCTGGTGGAGTCCTTCAGCGACAGCTGGGGCTGGCACCCGCTGGCCGGCACCCTGCGCGGCAAGGTGGTCTGGGCGCTGTTCCGCCTGGTCGAGCCGGCCTGCCCGGCCGGGCTCTCCGACCCCCTGCCCACCGCCGGGCCGTCCTCTCCCGCGTGCCCCGCGGACCCGGTCGCTCCGACCACTCCGGCCGGTCCGGCCGCGTCACCCTGATCCTTCGGCCGCCGGGGGGAGGCGGCCGTTCCCCCGCGAAGGCTCCGCGCCACCGGCACCGACCGGGCGGCGCGGAGCCTTCGCCGTAAGACCGATGGCCATCGAACCTCCAGCTAGAGCCGGCCGTTCAGTTCCCCACCAGGTGGTCGAACTCCCCGTCCTTCACGCCCAGCAGCATCGCCTCGATCTCGGCGGGCGTGTAGACCAGCGCGGGCCCGTCCGGGTGCCGTGAGTTGCGCACCGCCACCGCCCCGCCGGGCAGTTTGGCGAACTCCACGCAGGAGCCCTGCGAGTTGCTGTGCCGGCTCTTCTGCCAGACCACGCCGCACAGTTCCGTGGCCGCCATGCCGTTGTACGCGTGGTGCACAGAACTCTCCCGGGGATACATGATGCTTGGGTCAACCAAGCGGGATCATAGCTCCGTTCATATGCACCTGCATGAGCAGATGCACGTGCACGCGGGGTCATCCCCTGGTTACCACCTGGTCACCACCGCGGGCCGGCCGACGGGGCCGCCTGCTACCAGGAAGACGTCCGGGAGCCGCCCAACGCTCCCGTTCTCCGCGACGGGTTCCGGCGGCACCCGTTCCGGTGACCCTGCGACTCGTCCCGGTGACCCTCCGGCCCGGTGCCGCATCCTTGCTGTCTCCCGCCGCCGCCCCCGGCTTGTTCCCGCCTCCTCTCCTCCACGGCATACGAAACCGGCCCTCCGCGGCGCTCGATCGGTGCCGCGGAGGGCCGGAATCCATCGCCCGGCAGCCGCTTCCCGCCCCGGGCGGCCGACGCGGCGCCCTCCGGTCCGGCTCAGGGCGGCCGGAAGGCGACCGGAACGGGACTACCGCGCCGAGGAGCCGTACGGCAGCAGCGCCATCTCGCGGGCGTTCTTGATGGCGCGGGCCAACTGCCGCTGCTGCTGGGCGGAGACCCGGGTCACCCGCCGGCTGCGGATCTTGCCGCGGTCGGAGATGAACCTCCGCAGCAGATCGGTGTCCTTGTAGTCGATGGAAGTGATCCCGTCCCTGTCCAGCGGGTTGGGGCGGGGCCGGGCGGTCCTGCGGTCGGCGGCGCGGCGCGGGGACATGGGTCAGACCTCCAGGAAGGTGTCGAAGTCGGAGGGGAGCAGCTGCCAGGCGGTGGGCCCGGCGGCGTACTCCGCGTCGGTGAGCAGGCAGGAGTCCAGCAGCCGCCCCAGCCCGTCGCGGTCCAGGTCGGGCGAGGTGAAGACCAGGTGCTGGCAGCGGTCGCCGTGCTCGGGGTGCCAGTCCAGCGCGGCCGCGGCCCGGCGTACCGGGGGCACCAGCTCCCAGGCGGCGTCCGGCAGCGAGGCGAGCCAGGGGCCGGCCGGCTCCACACAGAGCGCGCCGCCCGCCGCGTCCCAGGCGACCAGGGTGTCCGGGCGGTCCGCCAGCCAGAACCGCCCCCGGCTGCGGGCAGCCGCGCAGGTCAGCTCCTCCAGGGCCGCGTACAGCCGCCCCGGGTGGAAGGGCCGGTGCCGGCTCCACACATACGTACCGACCCCGGCCTCCTCCGCCTCCTGCGGCAGCAGCGCGCAGGCCGGGTGCTGGGCGGCCGCGGCCGCCTCCACGTCGAACCTACCGAAGGCGGCCGCCGCCAGGGCGCCCGTCTCCTCCGGCACCCGCACCTGCCGTGCGGTCGGGTGGAGCTGGGCCAGCAGCGCCCGGTCCTCGTCGTCGGCGGCCGGGCTGTCCAGGACGGCGAGCACCGGCGCGTACTCGACCTGCCGGGCCCAGGTGTCGGCGACGGTCCGCCGGTCGCTCGGGGCGGCGGCCAGTCCGGCGTCGGCGAGGTCGTCGCCGTTGCCGAGGCAGGGCAGCACCAGGGCGGGGTCCACCGCGGTGATGACCGCGCCGATGGTGAGCCCGGCGCCCGCGACCACCTCCGCCATGGCCTTCGGCTCGACCGAGTCCCAGAGCTCGACCACCGCGAGCCGGGTGTCCCCGGCCTCGGCCAGCCGCTCCAGCTCGGGCACCAGGTCCTCGCGCAGCGCGCAGCAGGCGCAGTCGTCGACCAGCGCGGTCTCACCGGTGTCCCGGAGTCCGCCGGCGTCCCGGACGGTCCGCCGCACGGTGCCCTGGTCGGCGGCGGTGGACAGGTCGTGGTGGAGCGCCACACTGCCGGGTACGGCGGTGAGCAGCCGGTCCACGGTGGCGGTGCGGGCCTCGGCGTTCAGCCCGCCGACCAGCGCGACGACCAGCCCGCCGACCGCCCCCTCCCCGCCCGGCCGTCCGTCCGGCGGCATCAGCGGGCCTGGTACCGGCCGTAGCGGCGCTCGAAGCGCTCCACGCGTCCGGCGGTGTCCAGCACCCGGGCCTGCCCCGTGTGGAAGGGGTGGCTCGCGGAGGAGATCTCGACGTCCACGACGGGATAGGTGTTCCCGTCCTCCCAGTCGACCGTGCGGTCACTGGTCATGGTCGAGCGGGTCAGAAAGGCGAAACCGCCGGCCCGGTCGCGGAAGACGACGGGCCGGTACGGGGGGTGGATGCCCTGGCGCACGGATCAGCGCTCCTCTCGGAAGTCGACGTGCCGGCCGGCCACCGGGTCGTACTTGCGCAGGGTGAGCCGGTCGGGGTCGTTACGGCGGTTCTTGCGGGTGACGTAGGTGTAGCCGGTGCCGGCGGTGGACCGGAGCTTCACCACCGGTCGGAGTTCGTTGCGAGCCATGCCGTGTAGAGTAAATGAAAACGATTCCCATAACCAAGTAAGTGAAGGAGAGGTAGCTCACCTTGTCCGCCCACTGCCAGCTGACCGGCGCCAAGCCCGGGTTCGGCAACCGGATCTCGCACTCGCACCGGCGCACCGCCCGCCGCTTCGACCCCAACATCCAGCGCAAGCGCTACTGGCTGCCGAGCGAGGGCCGGCACATCCGGCTCACCCTCAGCGCCCGGGGCGTGAAGACCGTGGACGCCATCGGCGTCGAGGCGGCGGTGCGGCGGATCCGCGCCCGGGGAGGGAAGGTCTGATGGCGAAGAAGAGCAAGATCGCGAAGAACGAGCGGCGCCGGGAGGTGGTGGCCCGTTACGCGGCTCGCCGCGCCGAGCTGAAGGAGGCCATCCGCCGCCCGGACACCCCCGAGGCCGACCGCGCCGCCGCCCTGGCCGAGCTGCGCCGCCAGCCGAGGGACGCCAGCGCCACCCGGCTGCGCAACCGGGACAGCGTGGACGGCCGGCCCCGCGGCCACCTCCGGAAGTTCGGCCTCTCCCGGGTCAACCTCCGCAAGCAGGCCCACGCCGGATACCTCCCCGGGGTGGTGAAGTCCTCCTGGTGAGATCGGCGCTGACCGGGCATCCGGTACGGGAAGGGGGTGCCGCCTCCCCGGTGGAGGGGTGCCACCTCTGCACGGCAGGGTGGTGCCGCCGCCCCACGAGGAGGGGGCCGCCTCCCCGTAAGAAGGGGGTGCCGCCCTCCCGTACCCGCTGGTAGCTTGACGCGGAACCGAGGAGGCGCAGGTGCCAGGGCTCACAGGACTCGTCCGCCGTACACCGCTGCAGGCGGCCGTCGTCGTCGCCACGCTCGCACTGGCGGGGTGCGGGGGCGGGGGCGACGACAGCGCGAACGCCCGCCCGAGCTCCGGCAAGGGCACTCCCTCCCCGGTCGCCACCTCCGCCCCCGGTAGCCCGACTCCTTCCGCCGGTGCCTCCGGCACCCCCACCGGCACCCCGGAGCCCGGCGGCACCGAGAGCGCCGGCGCGAGCGAGCGGCCCGGCGGAGGCGGCCGTACGGCCTCGCCCACCAGTGGATCCGCCCCTTCCGCGTCCCCCTCCGACCGTGCCACCACCTCCGCGCCCGGCCGGGCCCCGCAGCCGTCCCGGAAGCCGGCCGAAGCCGGTGGCCGGGCGGTCGAGGGCTCCTGGGTCGGCACCACCGAGGGTCGGCCCGTCAGCCTCACCGTCAAGCAGGGCCGCGCCGTGGTGCTGGCGGAGGCGCATGTCTGCCAGGGCACCGCCGAGGGCCCGGCGACCTCGCTCACCCTCCGGCTGACCTGCGACAGCGACTACACGGCCCGTACCGAGGGCACCGCCCGGGCGAAGGGCGGGAAGATCACCGTCGAGTGGCAGGGCGGCGTGAAGGACAAGCTCACCGAGGCGGCGGCGCCCAAGGAGTGAGCCGAGCCCGGGATGGAGGGAGCAGCGGTGTCAGGCCGCCCCTCCGCCGGACCCTGAGCGCGGACCCGCACCCGGCCCCGGCCTCGCGTCCTTCTGCCCCGCGTCCTTCCGCCCCTCACCCTTCCGCCGCCCCGCGTCCCTCCTCCCCTCCCCGTCCGACAGGGCCTCGGACAGCTCGTCCAGGGCCTCCAGCAGCAGCCGGGCGCCGTTGCGGAGGACCGGGTCCGGGACGGACTCGCGGTCCCAGTGGGCGACGGTGGCGCGGAGCTCGCCCCACTCCGGGACGCGCCGTTCGCGGATGGCCCTGGCGCCCCGCTCGGTGGCCCGGCGCAGCGACTCGGCCAGGCTTTCGGCCACCGGCAGCGCGGTGGTGTGCCGGTCCGGAAGGTGGGCCTCCATCAGCATGGCGACCCGGCCGAACTGGCCCAGGGCGTGCTCCGCGTCGGCCGCCGCGGTACGGGACAGGCCCCGGTGCCGTACCGGCTCGTGGGCGGCCCGCTCCAGCGCGTCCTGCCAGGCCACCCGCGCCTCCCGGGTGCCGAGCAGGGCCTCCCGTACCGCCTCCGGGGCGGGGCAGGCGGGGCGGGCGTAGTGCGCGGCCACACAGGCCGCGTACCGGCCGTCGGCCGCCAGCCAGTCGGCCAGCCGGGTCCGCAGCCGGGGCGTCTCCCAGGCCGGGTACACCGCGTACGACACCATCGCCAGCACCCCGCCGAGCAGGGTGAGCACCACCCGCTCCGGCACCGTCTGGGTCCACTCCTGGCCGCCGGTGCCGAGCAGGAAGACGACATAGGCGCCCACGCAGGCCTGCGCGGCGACATAGCCGGTGCGCATCAGCAGATACATCCCGAAGGCGCAGACCACCGCCAGCGCCGCGGACCCCCACGGCCCCGGGTGGGCGCCCTGGACCACCCCGGTGGCGACCGCCACGCCCACCAGGGTGCCGCAGAACCGCGCCACACTGCGGGAGTACGTCTGGCTGAAGTCCGGCCGCATCGCCATCACCGCGGTCATCGGCGCCCAGTAGCCGTGCCCCAGCGGCAGCGCCGCACCGATCGCATAGCCGAGGTCCGCCGCCGCGGCGACCCGGACCGCGTGCCGGAACACCGGGGAGGCGGACCGGAGTTCGCCGCGCGCCCGGCCAAGCGCGCCCGGCGCCAGCTGGAGCAGGGTGGGCCGTTCCCGGACCTCGCCCACCTCGGCCCGGTCGTCCGGGGTGACGGCCTCCACCACGTCGTCCAGCAGCGCGGCCAGCCGTACCGCCGCCCGGCGGGCCGGTCCGCTGAGGATCGCGCCGGTGTCCGGGGTGCGCAGGGCGGCGAGCGCCTCGGCCGGTACGGCGGCGGGGCTGCCCTGCCGTACGGCGCGGGCGGCCGCGTCCAGCACGCTCGCGGCGGCGGCCAGCAGTTCCCGTACCCGGTCCCGTTCCGGCCCCTCGGCCGGGACGCCGACGGCGGGATCGGCGAGCGAGGCGAGCACCGGGCGGATGCGTTCGGCCAGCCCGCGCGCCCCGTGCAGCTCGGCGGGGCGGCGCCGGGCCTGGCGGCGGCTGACCGCGGCCGCGCTGCGGGCCGTCATCAGCGGGGCCGGGTCGAACAGGGCCAGCGGGTCCTGGCGCAGCCGCCGGGAGTAGTCGGCCACCGCCGCCAGCGCGTCGGCGAGCGCGTCCCGTTGGGCGCCCCAGCGGCGGATCGGCACCAGCACCACCAGGGCGGCCTGGACCACGCCCCCGGCCAGGATCACCGCCGCGTGCCCGGCGGCCTCGGCGACGGAGGTCGGCAGGGTGACGGTGACCAGCATGATCGCCACATTGGAGGAGGCGATGATCCCGGCGGTCGGCCCGGCGGACCAGGCCATTCCGGCGAGGAAGGTCCACACCGTCAGCAGCAGCAGGAAGAGCAGGACATGGGCGCCGGTGAGGTAGCCGAGGAAGGTGGAGACGGCGAGGGTGGCCCCGGAGACGAGCGCCAGCGTGGGCCGGGAGCGCCAGCTGCGCTGGAAGGTGGCGATCGCCGCCTGGAACGCCCCGAACGCCGAGCTCACCGCGACCGCCGGCCCGAAGAGCGCCAGGCTCACCCCGACCACCAGCGCCAGCCCGGCCGCGCCGCGCAGGGCGACGAACGGCTCCAGCCGCGGCCGTTCGACGGTCAGCCCCGCACGTGCGGTCGCCTTCAGCGCGCGGAGCCAGCTCATGCGTCCGAGGGTAACGGCCGCAACCGGACCTTCTCGGACATCTCCCTTCTACTCCCTCCCGGGCAGCCGCCTCCTCGTCTCCGTACGGGCCCGGTCGGCGGCGTCCCGGCCATGCTGCCAACCCGCCTCGTCGGTGGCGCCGCGCACCCGGGTGGCGGTCATCTCGGGGAACATCGCGTCGGCGCGGGCGCTCACCGCGGCCTCCCGGGAGGCGAGCACCGGCAGCAGCCCGGCCGCCTCCGCCCCGGCCGCGGCATCCGCGGTGACCCGCTCGGCGGCCGCCTCCAGCCGGTCGCCGAGCCGATGCGCGTACGCCAGCAGGAACGACTGCCGGAACGTCTTCGTCCGCTTCCGTCCACCCGCCCGCTGCTCCCGCTCCGCCCGGCTCATCGCGGCCATGCCCTGCACCAGCAGCGAGGTGTACAGCAGCTCCACCACCTCCAGGTCCGCCCCGAAGCCGACCACCGTGGAGAACCCGAACGCCTCGCTCCACACCGCCCGGCAGCGGTTCGCCCGGGCGACGGCGTCCAGCAGGATCGCCTTGCTGGTCTCGTACGGCGGCTCCACGCCGATCCGCACCGCCTCCGGCCCCTCCGCCCGGTGGATGCGGGCCGCGAGCGCCGCCTCGTCCAGGCTGTGGCGGGCCATCAGCTCCTGCGCCTTGGCGGTCAGCGCCTCCGCCTCCTCCGGATAGCCGGTCGCCTCGGCCTTGGCGAGCAGCGCCCGGATCCGGCCGAGCATCCGCGGCTCCCCGGGGGCGGCCGGAGCGGTCAGCGGCGTCCCCGGAACCGGACCGGCCGGTTCGATCGCGGGCAGCCGGGCCAGCAGGCGGTACAGCTCCAGCACGGCGGTGGCGTACGAGAACCGGTCCGCCCGCCACTCCGCCCCGGGCAACTCCGCCAGCTGCCCGGCCCACCGCACCGGCAGCGCGGGATACCCCCGCACCTCGGCGGCGATCAGCCCCGCGGCCAGCCGCACATGGCGGTCCTCCAGGTCCCGGCACACCAGCCGCAGCACATCCGCCGGCTGCCAGCCGCGCTGCCACGCCCGGCGTACGAGCTCCTCGCCCCGGCGCGCGAGTTCGGCGTCCGCGCCGGGGTCGCCGGCGAGCAGTGAGGCGGCCGTGTCGAGCGCGGCGTCCCGCTCCCGCTCCGTACCGCCCCCGGCGTACAGCGCGGCGGCCAACGCCCGCTCGACCGTGCTCATCGTGGTCATGCGCCGCCGCCCCTTCCCCGGGCGTCATAGGCGGCACGGGCCTCGGCGATCGCCCCGCGGTGGTCCAGCGACCAGTCGACCAGCGCCTTGATCAGGTGGGTCATGCTGTGGCCGGACCCGGTCAGCTCGTACTCCACCTGCGCCGGGACGGTCGGATACCCGGTCCTGGTCACCAGCCCGTCCCGCTCCAGCCGGCGCAGCGTCAGGGTGAGCATCCGCTGCGAGATACCCGGCACCAGACGCTGGAGCTCCCGGAACCGCCGCACCCCGGCGGCCAGTTCCACCACCACATGGACGGTCCACTTGTCCCCCAGGCGGTCCTGGACGTCCCGCACCCCGCACTCCTCGGCGCAGCTCACCACGGGGGTGGTGGCGGCCGGGGTGGTTACCCCGGTGTGCCCCACTGACATCGATCTGCCTCCTTACGGACCGGCCGCCCCTGCCCCCACCATGATCCCAGCCGGCCGGCACCCCCGACGAGGGCGGCCGCATCCACCCACCCGTCCACCCTCCAGGCTGCTGGGCCGCGCCCCGCGTCCGGCCGTGGAGGCCTACGCGGAGGCGGTACGGGCGGGAGCGGTACGGGCCGGAGCGGTACGGGGCGAGGCGGCCTCGGTGGGCTGAAGTCCTGGTCAGAGGCCCCCACCGCCCCAGCCGTTCGGCACCGCGCCGGTGGTGGTGTCCGGCCACGACGCCCTCACCGCCCACGGCCGACGGCCCCCGCTCTTCCATCCACAGCCTGTGGACACCGCGCTGCTACGCGAGCTGCGCATTCCCGGCCCGGATATCCGCCCTGGTCCCGGCGCCCTCCCGGCCCGCGTCGGCCGGCCGGACTGTCAGTGCCGGGTGCCAGACTCGGACGGGTGAGGGAGCGGGTGTCAGAGCAGGTCGGCGAGGGCCGGGGCGGTGAGCCGCGGGGCGGTGAGCGCTGGCTGGTGGCGGACGCCGAGGGCGGCGGGGCCCGGCTGGTGCCGCTGGGCGAGGACGGGCTGCCCGCAGGCCCGGTCCGCACCGAGCCGGACCTGGTGGCGGCGGTGCGCTCCCGTCCGGACGCCGCCCGCTGGGTGTGGCGCTCCACCGCCGAGGCGTATCCGCGGCTGCTGGCGGCGGGTGTGCGGGTGGAGCGGTGTTACGACATCGAGGCCGCCGAGCAGCTGCTCCTGGGCCACCGGGGCCGCTGGGGCGATCCGCGCTCGGCGGCGGCCGCCTGGGCCCGGCTGCACCGCCTCCCGGTACCGCCGGACCCGCCGCAGCGCGCCGCGGCCCCGGTGTCCCAGTCCTCGCTGTTCGAGCCGGGCCCGGTGCCCCTGCCGTTCGACGCCCTGCTGGAGGTCTACGCGGAGCAGCAGCGAAGACATGACGCCGCCGAGCACCCGGGCAGGATGCGGCTGCTGACCGCGGCCGAGTCGGCCGGGATGCTGGTGGCCGCCGAGATGACCAGGGCCGGGCTGCCCTGGCGGGCCGATGTCCACCGGGAGGTGCTGCACGAGCTGCTGGGCGAGCGGTACGGGGGCGTGGGCGAGCCGCGCCGGCTGGCGGAGCTGGCGGACGAGGTGTCGGAGGCCTTCGGGCGGCGGGTGCGGCCGGACCTGCCGGCGGACGTGGTGCGGGCGTTCGCCCAGGCCGGTGTCGCGGTGAAGTCCACCCGCCGCTGGGAGCTGGAGCGGGTCGGGCATCCGGCGGTCGCGCCGCTGCTCGCCTACAAGAAGCTGTACCGGGTCTGGACGGCGCACGGCTGGGGCTGGCTCCAGGACTGGGTGCGCGAGGGGCGGTTCCGTCCCGAGTACCTGCCGGGCGGCACGGTCTCCGGGCGCTGGACCACCAACGGCGGCGGGGCGCTCCAGATCCCCCGGGTGATCCGCCGCGCCGTCATCGCCGACGAGGGCTGGCGGCTGGTGGTGGCCGACGCCGACCAGCTGGAGCCCAGGGTTTTGGCGGCGATCTCCCGGGACCTGGGGCTGATGGAGGTGGCGGGTGACCCCGGCGACCTCTACACCCGGCTGTCCGACCGGGCGTTCGCCGGGGACCGGGAGCACGCCAAGCTCGCCCTGCTGGGCGCGGTCTACGGGCAGACCAGCGGCGACGGACTGAAGAACCTCGCCGCCCTGCGCCGCCGCTTCCCCCGGGCGGTCGCCTATGTGGACGAGGCGGCGCGGGCGGGCGAGGAGGGGCGGCTGGTGCGCACCTGGCTGGGCCGGACCAGCCCGCGCGCGGCGGACGCGGGCGAGGCGGAGGAGGCGGGCCTGCCCCAGGAGGGCGGACCGCTGGACGGCGGTACGGAGCCGGGCGCCGCGGACGGCGGGTTCACCCCCGGCTACGCCTCCTCCGACGCCCGGGCCCGGGGCCGCTTCACCCGGAACTTCGTGGTCCAGGGCAGCGCCGCCGACTGGGCGCTGCTGATGCTGGCGGCGCTGCGCCGTTCGCTGGCGGGCCTCCGGGCGGAGCTGGTGTTCTTCCAGCACGACGAGGTCATCGTGCACTGCCCCGCCGAGGAGGCGCCGCGGGTCGCCGAGGCGGTCCGCGCGGCCGGTGACACGGCGGGGCGGATCGCCTTCGGCGACACTCCGGTGCGGTTCCCCTTCACCACCGCCACGGTGGAGTGCTACGCGGACGCCAAGTAGCCCGGGCGGCGGGGACGAGGGCCCGGGGGGCTCAGTCCTGGACCGCGACGGCCCCGTTCTCGGAGATGAGGTTCTCGACCAGATGCGACAGGGCGCTGTCGCCCTTGACCGCGGTGGAGCCCTCCGCGCACTGCTGGTCCTGCTGGTCGTTGACGAGGTCCTGGATGCCGATGTTGATCAGCAGGATGTTCTGGATGTCGCCGTTGACGGGCACCCCGACGCAGGGCTTGTTGAGCGAGCCCTGCACCAGTCCGGTCTGCGGGCTGAGCGCGCCGCCGGTGACCGTGTTGCCGTAGGACTGGGTGGCGAAGTTGTTGTTCTGCGTGTCGATGTCGCCGTCGCCCACGGCGGAGGCCATCGGGGCGGCGGCGCCCAGCACGGCGGCGGCGACACCCGCGGTGGCCAGAACCTTCTCGATCATGATCGCCCAATCGTCGGAATGCCCGGGGCCATGGGCGGCACCGGGCGTGCGAGGGAGGAGAGGGTGGAGCGGGAGACGAAGAACGGCCGCGGACCGGGGAGGTCGCGGCCGAGCTGCCGGTACCCGTACCGGGGCCGGTGCCGGTGAAGGGCGCCGGGGTGGCACGGTCACCGTACGGGCCGGCCCGTACGACCGCGCGGGTCGTACGGGCCGGACGGCCGGCGTCAGTCCTCGACGGCGGCGGAGACGTTCTCGGAGAGGACGTTCTCCAGGATGTGCGACAGCGCGCTGTCGCCCTTGACCGCGGTGGAGTTCTCGGCGCACTGCTGGTTCTGCGTGTCGTTGAGGATGTCCTGAACGCCCACGTTGACCAGGGCGACGATGTTCTGGACATCGGCCTGGACGGGGAGTCCGACACAGGGCTTGTTCAGGGAGCCCTGGACGAGCCCGATCTGCGGGCTCATGTAACCGCCGGTGACGGTGTTGCCGTAGGACTGGGTGGCGAAGTTGCCGTTCTGCGTGTCGATTCCGTCGTTGCCCACGGCGGAGGCCATCGGAGCGGCAGCGCCCAGCACGGCCGCAGCGACGCCGGCGGTGGCCAGAACCTTCTTGATCATGGTTCATCCTTCTCGTCGAGAGACCCGGTGCTCGGGTCGCCCTGCCCAACAGCCCGGCTCCGTTTAGGTTCCGCGAGGTCACTCGAAGAGATCAATCACGTACGAAAAGACGATCAGCTTGTCGTACCCACAGGGGCCTGAGTGTCTGATTCCACTTCCACCGGGTACACGCCTGATATGGACTCTCTCACCGTGTTCGCTGCGGAGTATGCGCTTAGGGACCATCTCGTAGGCATTGGTCCTCTTGTCGCGGGCATCCTGCTCGTCGGCTTCCTTGTCGGTGGGTTCCTCGTGGGACGGCGCATCCGCCAGAGGGAGTCGCCCGCTCCGCGGCCGGATGAGCAGCCGCACCGCCCGGACGACGCCGGACTGCCGGGTGAGGCGGAGGGCCACCGGCGCCCGGCCGAGCTTGAGGAGCGTGAGGACCGCCTGATGCCGTACGAGGTGAAGAACCAGAACACCGAGGCGGACTCCTCGCCGGTCTCCGAGCACGACGCCAAGTGGCGCGGCTCGCACAGCGGCAGCTGGGGAGCCGGCGGCCCCGGCGCCGGCTGACCCCGCTCACCCCCCGTTCCCGCGCGCCCCGGTGTGTCCCCCGCACCCGGGGCGCGCGTGCGATCCGCCCCCGCGCCCCGGTTCCCGCCGGCATCCGGGCCGGGCGCGCAGGGGCGGTGCCCCCGACGGCCCCGGGCGCCGCCCGGGGCCGTTTCGCCGTTCGGGGCCCGGGAACCCGGCGGCCATGACCAGCGGCGACGATGTCTTCACCACGCGTACCGGGCCGGCCTCCCCCGCCGCTCCCCCGGACTCCCCGCACACCCCGGCCAGGGCCTCGGGCCGGGAGACCGCCCGGCTGGCCGCGCGGATCGTCGCCCCCACCCTCGCCGGCGGGGTGATCATCCGGCGCAGGACCGGTATGGCGCTGGCCGAGCGGTACCAGGTGGACCGGCGGGCCATCGCCCTGCTCGGCGAACTCCGCGGGGAGCACGGCCCCGGCCCGCTGCGGCTCGATGTCGCCGGACGCCGCTTCGCCGTGCTGCTGCACCCGGAGGACGCCGGGCGGGTACTGGCCGGCACCCCCGACCCGTACACCCCCGCGACCCGGGAGAAGCGGGCCGCGCTGGAGCAGTTCCAGCCGCACGGGGTGCTCATCTCCACCGAGGAGGAGCGCGGCGGACGGGACGAGCGGCGGGCCTTCAACGAGGCCGTGCTGGAGTACGGCAAGCAGACCCACAGCCTCGCCCCCGCCCTGGTCCGCACCGTGCGCGAGGAGGCCGGCAAGCTGCTCGGCGCGGCCACCGCCGGGGACGGCGAGATCGACTGGCGCCGCTTCCACACCGCCTGGAACCGCACCGTCCGGCGGATCGTGCTCGGCGACGCCGCCCGGGACGACACCGCGCTGACCGCGATGCTCGACCGGCTGCGCTCGGCCGGCAACTGGTCGTTCGCGGCCCCGCGCCGCACCGCGCTGCGGGACCGCTTCGAGCGCCGGCTGCGCGCCCACCTCGACCGCGCCGAACCGGGCTCGCTGGCCGCCGCCCTCTCCCGTACCCCCGCCGCCCCCGGCACCGACCCGGCCGGCCAGGTGCCGCACTGGCTGTTCGCGTTCGACGCGGCCGGCATCGCCGCGTTCCGCACCCTCGCCCTGCTCTCCACGCACGGCAGGCAACGGGACCAGGTCCGGGGCGAACTGGCGGTCACCGACCTCTCCGCGCCGCACCTCCTCCCGTACACCCGGGCCTGTGTGCTGGACACCGTGCGGCTCTGGCCGACCACCCCGTTCCTGCTGCGCGAGTCGGTCCGGGAGACCCGCTGGGGCGCGGACACCCTGCCGGCCGGCACCGGCTTCCTGATCTACGCGCCGCTGTTCCACCGCGACGAGGCGCTGCCCTACGCGGACCGGCTGACGCCGGAGATCTGGCTCGACGGCACCGCCCGGCACACCGAGGCGCTGCTGCCGTTCAGCGCCGGACCGGCCGGCTGCCCGGGTGAGGACCTGGTGCTGCTGGCCACCTCCACCGCGCTGGCCGCGCTGCTGGAACGCCATGACTACCTGCCGGAGCGCCCCGCCCGGCTGCGCCCCGACCGCCCGCTGCCGCGCACCCTGGACCACTTCTCGCTGCGCCTCGCCGCCCTTCCGCGCTGAGCCCCCGAACGCCCGGGCGACGCGCTCCGGAGGCGGACGGGGACGCTGTGTCATGATGCGAGAGCCCTGCCAAGGCTGATGCTGCGCGAACGGAAGGGTACGGCATGGCTCCTCACGCCGGGAGATGGCAGCGGGTCCCGCTGATCCCGCAGAGCAGGCACGCGACGGCGAACGAGATGGACGCGGTGGCCGCGGCGCCGCCGCCTCAGGGCCCCGTGCCGCCGCCGGTCTACTCCTCCCTGATAGACGAGTGGCAGGCCCTCGGGCGCACCCTCCCCGGCATCCCGGACCGGGAGTGGGACGCCCTGGTCTCCCATCCGATCTGGCCGGGACGCTGACCCCGGCGGCGGCCGTCCCCCGTTCGGCGGCGGCACTGCTCCGATCGACCCCGCCATCCCCCTGACATCCGGGTGAATCGTTTCCCTGAACCCGCCGCGATGACGGCTTTCCGGCCTCGCATTAGGTCTGATTTTCACAGTGGAAGCCGGACCCACCGGTCCGTACGTCGTGAAATCCGCGACAGGACTTCCCCTGCCGAAAGGAAGCCGAAGATGAAGTGCAAGAGGGCCGCGGTAGCCGTCGCCGGAATCATCATGGCGCTGGGTGCGGCCACGCCCGCCTTCGCCGACGCGGACGCCGAGGGCGCCGCGGTCGGTTCGCCGGGCATCCTGTCCGGCAACGTGGTCCAGGTCCCGATCCACATCCCGGTCAACGTCTGCGGCAACAGCGTCAACGTGCTGGGCGCGCTGAACCCGGCCGGCGGCAACGTCTGCGTGAACGCGGAGAAGTGACCCCGGCGGGGTCACGGCCCGACGGCCACGGCCTGACGGCCACGACCTGACGGCCAGGTCCGACGGCCACGACCTGACGGTCACGGTCCGACGGCCATGGAGAAGCCGGTCCCGGGGCACCCCGGGGCCGGCTTCTCCGCTGTCGGCGCGGCCGCCGCGAGCACGACGGGACGATCGCGCCGTTCCGCGCCCGAACGGGGGAGTCCGTCCACCGATGGTCCACTCCAGGCCCGCTCCGGATTACCCGACGGTCCGTCAGTCGTATTTTCTGCTCCATGGGGACGGCCGATCGGGCGCCACCTGGCGGAGGAGCGGACATGGGTCACCGGAAGAGCCACGACGGGCGGAACGGCACGCTACGGGGGCGGGGCACCCGGCTGGCCCTCGCCACGGTCGCGCTGCTGATGACGGGTACGGCCCTGGCGGCGCCCGGCGGCGCGGCCACTCCCCCACCACCACCCGACCCCGGCACCACCCCCGGCACTCCCTCCCCCGCGGAGCCCTCCCCCTCGGCCCCCGCCCCGGAGGCGTCCCCCAGCCCGTCCCCATCGCCCTCGTCTCCGGCCGGAGGTGCGTTCGGGGCGTATCTGGGTTTCGGGCCGGAGGGGATCAGCCGGATGGCCGGGCTGCGCGACTGGCTGGGCGGGGCGCAGCCGACCGTCGGCCACACCTACCTGCCGGGCGACGTCTGGAGCAACATCGAGGGCCACCCGGGCTTCCTGGAGGACTGGGCGCGCTGGCGGCAGGAACGGGACGAGCGGATGTTCGTCCTCAATGTGCCGATGATGGAGCAGAACGAGAGCCGGCTGCCCGACGCGGTGGTGCGGCAGCTGCTGCGGCTCGGCGCCGACGGCCGGTTCGACCGCCACTACCGGACGCTCGCCGAGCGGCTGGTGGGCCTGGGGGTCCCGGACACCGTGGTGGTCCTCGGCTGGGAGATGAACGGCACCACCTACTCGCACCGCTGCGGCCCCGACCCGGAGGCCTGGAAGGCGTACTGGCGGCGGATCGTCGCCACGATGCGCGAGGTCCCGGGCCAGCGGTTCCGCTTCGACTTCGCACCCAACCGGGGGCGGGACGCCGTCCCGTGGACCGACTGCTACCCGGGTGACGACGTGGTGGACATCATCGGGATGGACTCCTACGACCAACCGCCCGGCGAGACCTTCCAGGAGCAGGTGGAGCAGGAGTACGGGCTCCGCGCCCAGGTGGAGTTCGCCGCCGCGCGCGGCAAGCCCGTCTCGTACCCGGAGTGGGGGCTGTTCCGGGGCGGTGACAACCCCGACTACATGCGGGGGATGCTGGACTGGTTCGCCGAGCACAAGCCGCTCTACCAGACGGTCACCGACTACTGCCCGCACGGCGTCTGGCAGTGCGGGGAGAACCCACGCGCCTCGGAGGTGTTCCGGAAGCTGATGACGGAGCGGTACGCCCCGGGGTCCGGTACGCCGACGCCGCAGCCGACGCCTTCCGGGACGCCGACGCCGACGCCGACGCCGACGGAGCCTTCGGAGCCGTCCCGGCCGGCGGAGTGCGTGCCGCTGGATCTGGGGCCGTGGGTGCGGAAGTGGCTCGGCCGGCCGCTCTGCCTCCGGCTCGGCTGAGCCGCCGCCGGTACGGGAGCGGGGCGGCCGTCCCGCTCCCGTACCGCTGGTCCGCTCAGCCGCCGAGCCGCCGGAGCCGCCGCACCCAGTCCCGGTCGCGGAGCGCGTCCGCCGCCCGGTGCCGGGCCTCGGCGCAGCCCGCCCGCAGCAGCAGGCCGGGGGCGGTGCGCCGGGTGGAGAGCAGCAGCCGGGCGCTGACGGCCGGTTCGGGGCGCCAGTGGCTCTTGTACGGCTCCCGCCCGCGCAGCAGGCTGAGCGTCCCCCGCCCGGCCGCGCTGCTCTCCCGGGCCCCGTTGCGCAGCAGCAGCGTCGCCACATCCGCCTTGCTGGAGCGCAGGCGCGGGTCGGCCCCGTACAGATAGCCGCCGGACAGCAGGGGGGACAGCAGGGTGAGGTCGGCGGCGACCAGATCCCCGTCCAGCCGGAACTCGGTCACCATGGCGTCGCCGGAGGCCACCATCGCCCCCACCGCCCGCTGGAGGTGCTCCTGGAAGCGGGGCGTCAGATGCTCCGGGTTGACGCCCCGGTCGGCCCACTGGCGCTGGTGCAGCCTCAGCAGTCCGCGCAGTGCCTCGGGCACCTCCGCGGCGGGTACGGCGCGCTCCTCGATGCCCAGCCGGTCCAGCCGGCGCAGCTTGGAGCGGGCCCGCTGGGCGCGGGCGGAGGGCAGCCGGGCGACCAGCCCGTCGATCGGCAGGGCGGGCAGCTCCATGCAGACCGAGTCGTCCATCCGGTGCCGAGGGCCCGGCCAGTCGGCGTACACCCGCTGGGCGGCGGCCCCGTCCCGTACCTCGCGCAGATCGATCACGGCGGTACGGGCCAGCCGGTGCAGCGCGGCGGTCAGCGCGCCCATCGCCTCCGCGGCCGGTCCGGAGGCGGCGTGCGGGTCGCCGTCGACCAGGACGTCGGAGAAGTCGGTGATCTCCCCGCCGAGGTGGGTGAACAGCGGTACGGGGCCGGGCACCAGCCGCAGCGGGGCGGCGGCCACCAGCCGGCCGGCCCGGCGGACCAGGACCACCCGCAGCCGGCCCGGACTGCCGTACGAGGTCCACCAGGAGTGCAGCCAGGAGTGCGACTGGAACGGGGTGGCCGTGGGGCAGCGCCGGTGCAGCTCGGTCCACTCTCCCGCCAGCCGCCCGAAGTCGTCACCGTCGCGGCAGACACTGATCTCCCATGCGTTCCCGGTCATACGGACGCCTCCTCGGTGCGCGGCGCGGCGGCCCGGGGCAGCGGACCGCGCGCCGGGGCGGTGCCGTACCACTCGACGGGCGGCCGGCGGCGCGGGCGGACCAGGAGGGCGAGGCCGCCGAGCAGCCCGCCCGCGCAGCCGCCGACGAGCGCGGAGAGTACGGGCGAGGGGGTCACCGGGACGGTCGGGGCGGCGGCCCGGGTGAACTCCAGTACCTTCACCCCGGTGCCGGTCTGGGTGTCGGCGCCCTTGCGGACCAGGGCCTTGGCCACGGCGTCCGCGATCCCGGCGGCCTGGCGGGGGCGGCCGGCCCGGGCGGTGACCGAGACCATCGGGGCGTCCGGCGAGGTCGCTGTCTGCACGGCCGCCCGCAGGGCCGCGGCGGTGACCCCGGCCTCCACCTGGGCGTCCCCGACGACGGCGACATCGGTGGCGACCCGCCCGTACGCCTGGGCCAGGCCCATCGCGGCGGCGGGATCGGACCCGGCGGCGGGCACCACGATGACGTAGCTGGTCGCCGCGTACTCGGGGGGTGTCAGCAGCCCGTACCCGGTGCCGCCCAGCACACCCAGCAGCACGGCGACCGGGACCAGCCAGCGGCGGCGGGTGCGGCGCAGCCGGGTGAGCCGGCCGATGGCCCCCCGTACCGCGAGCGAGGGCAGCGACCGGAGGGCGGACAGGGAAGGCAGGGAGGGCAGCGGGGCGGTCATCCGGGGCATCCGTGACTCGCTTCGTCGAGGAGGGTGTCGTACAGGGCTTTCACCTGGCGGGCGGTGTGCGCGATGTCGTAGCGCCGTACGGCCGGAGGCACCGGCAACCGCCCGGCCGGAGCGGAGGACGGCGGGGCGGGGGCCGGGCCAACCGGAACGGAGTCGGAGACGGAGCCGGAGACCCGGACCGGACCGGCGGCGACCGCCACGGGACGGGGCCCCTCCTCCCGTACCGCCGACGCCGGGACCGCCGCCGCGGGGATTCCCGACGCCCGCACCGCCGACGCGGGGATCGCCGCCGGGACCGCCGCCCCCGCCGCCGTCGCGATCTCGGTGGCGATCTCCGCCACGAGGGAGGCTCCCGTCCCGCCGATGCGCCGGGCGCCGGGGGCCTCGTCCGGTGGGAGGTCGTCCACGGCCGGGCAGGTCACCTGGCGGACCGGCAGCCCGGCGGCCAGCGCCTCCACCACCGCCAGCCCGAAGGCCTCGTCCTCGGAGGGCGAGACGAACAGGTCCATCGCGGCCAGCAGCCCCGGCAGCCGGTCCGCACCGGCCGCGCCCGCCCACACCGTCCGGTCGGCCACCCCGCAGTCCTCGGCCAGCAGCCGCAGCCGCTCCCGCTCGGGTCCGTCGCCCACCAGCAGCAACCGGGCGGCGGGCAGTTCCCCGGCCACCTCGGCGAACCCCCGTACCAGCGCGTCGAATCGCTTGCCCGGCACCAGCCGCCCCACCCCGCCGACCACACAGGCGTCCGGGGCGAGGCCCAGCCGGCCGCGCTCCGCCGCCCGGGCCGCCGGGTCGAAGGCGAACCGCCCGGCGTCGATGCCGTTCGCCACCACCCGGATCCGGGACGGGCGCACGCCCCAGTCGGCCAGTCGGCGGGCCACCGAGTCGGAGACCGCGATCGTCGCCCCGCCGAGCCGCTCCGAGGCCAGGTAGAGGACCCGCGCCCCCGCGGTCAGCGGGCGTCCCTCGATCTGGCCCTCGCCCAGCGAGTGCTCGGTGGCGACCACCGCGCGCACCCCGGCGAGCCGGGCGGCGAGCCGTCCGTAGACGCAGGCCCGGTACAAGTGGGTGTGGACCAGGTCGTACCGCCCGCGCCGGATCAGCCGGACCAGCCGGGGCAGCGCGGCGAGGTCACGGTTGCCGCGCATTCCGAGGCAGCTGACCGGGACGCCGTCGGCCCGCAGGGCGTCCGCGACCGGACCGGGGTTGGTGAGGGTGACCACCTCGCTCACCACGGGAGCGGGCATGTGCCGCAGCAGCAGGCGGAGTTGGTGCTCGGCGCCGCCGGTGCCGAGTCCGGTGATGAGGTGCAGCACCCGGGGCGCGCTCATGACGACCTCCCCGCCCGCCCGGGCACTGGAGTGGCCGGGTCGAGGTCCACCGCCGGGCGGCGCCAGCGGTGCAGACGGAGCTTCAGCTCCAGCCGGACCGCGTGGTCCCGCTCCCCGAGGTGGACGCGCGGCAGGGCGTGCACCCCGGCGAGGCCGGGCGGCGGGTCGATGGCGACCCCGTAGCCGTATCCGGCCTCCCGGGCGGCCCGGACCGTCCGGCGGTCGAGTCGGCCGTAGGGGTGGCAGAAGCCCCTGGGCGCCCGGCCGGTGGCGGCCCGCAGCAGCTCCCGGCTGAGCCGGGTCTCCTCGGCCAGTTCGCGGTCATCGGCCCGGGTGAGGTCGATGTGCAGCAGTCCGTGGGAGCCGATCTCCATCCCGGCGGCGGCGCACCGGCGTACGCCCTCCTCGGTGAGCAGCGGCTTGCGCGGGCCGTCCTGGTCCCAGTCGTTGGACCCGCCGAGCCGGCCGGCCAGGACGTAGACGGTGGCGGTGCAGTCATGGCGGCGCAGCAGCGGCACGGCCTCGTCCAGGAAGTCGGCGTACCCGTCGTCGAAGGTGAGCCCGACCAGCCCGCGGGCGGCGCCCCGCCGTGCGGCGTCCAGCAGTTGGCGTACCGACACCCCGCGCAGCCCCTTGTCGCGCAGCCGGCGCAGCTGCCGGTCGAGCCGGGCCGGGGAGACGGTGACCTGGTAGGGATCGTCGTCCGTGGTGTCGGCGACCGAGTGGTACATGGCCACCCACAGCGGGACCGGGGCGGAGGCGGGCAGGGCGGGGGGCTCGGGCGCTGGCACAGTCATACGGGTGCTTTCGTGCGGGGGCGGTCGGTCGGGGTGGCCGGGCGCGGTCGGCGGGCCCGCGCCAGCAGTTCGGGGACGACGGGGGCGCGCAGGGCGAGCGCGGCGGCGGGCAGCACCACCAGGACGGCGGCGGCCGCCAGGGTGACCGCGAGCAGCGGCGGCCCGACCGCGCAGAGCCGGCCGGCGGCGGCCGCGGCCAGGGCGGCGGCCGCCAGCCGGGCCAGCCCGGACAGCAGCGCCCCGGCCCCCAGCGGAACACCGCCCCGCCGGGAACCGGCCAGCAGCAGGGCGGCGGTGAGGGAGATGCCCAGCGCGTTGGCGGCGGCGATCCCGGGCGCGCCCCACATCCCGGCCAGCGGGTGTCCGGCGGCGCCGGTCGCGGCGATCCCGGCGAGCATCGCGGCGGCCGGGTGCCAGAGCGGCCGGGCCGCCGAGAAGGAGCAGCGCACCAGCGCCCCGACCAGGGTGTGGCCGAGCAGCCCGAGTGCGTACACCCGCATCACGGTGGCGGTGACGGCGGTGTCGGTACGGTCGAAGGCGCCGCGTTCGAAGAGCAGTTGCACCAGCTGCGGGGCGGCGGCCAGCACCGTCGCGGCGCCGGTCAGCACGATCAGTCCGGCCAGCAGCAGATCCCGTTCGGCCCGCCGCCGGGCGGCCCCGGTGTCACCGGCGGCCAGCGCGCGGGCCACCACCGGGAAGCTCACCGTGCACACCATCAGCGACAGCGTCATCGGCAACTGCGCCACCTTCTGGGCGTAGTTGAGGTGGGAGATGGCCCCGGCCGGCAGCGGGGCGGCGAGGAACCGCTCCACCAGCACCTGGCTCTGGCGGCTGACCGCGAAGACCACCACCGGGGCGATCACGGCCAGCGCCACCGCTCCCGCGTCCCCTTTGGTGTCCGCCCCTGGGCACGCCTTCAGACGCAGCCGCCGCCATACGCCCGGGGCCTGGAGCAGCACCATCAGCACCCCGCCCGCGGCCACCCCGGCGGCCGCCGCCCGCACCCCCCACTCGGGGCCCAGCAGCACGATGGCGGCGACGATCCCGGCGTTGTAGGCGACATAGATGGCGGCGGGCGCGGCGTAGCTGCCGTGCGCCCGAAGGGCGGCGCTGCACCAGCCGGCGAGCGCGAAGGAGAGCAGGCAGGAGGCGGTCAGCCGGACACAGTCCACCGCCAGCGCGGGCCGCGCGAGACCGGGGGCGAGCAGCGGCACCAGCCAGGGTGCGGCCAGCGCCAGCACCACGGCGGCGGCGCCGAGGGTGAGGACGAGCCGCGGCAGGGTGGCCCGTACCAGCGCCCGCACCGGGTCCGCACCGGCCCGCAGAGCCCCCCGGCGGGCCAGCGCGGCGGCGAAGGCGGGCACGAGGACCAGCGCCATCCCGTCCTCGATGAGCAGGGTCGCCGCGAACTCGGGCACCGTCCAGGCCACCAGGAAGGCGTCGGTCTCCGGCCCGGCCCCGAACACCGAGGCCAGCAACTGGTCCCGGACCAAGCCGAGCAGCGCGCCCGCGGCGGTGAACGCGGCCGTGAGCACCGCGGCCCGGGCCAGCCACCGCCCGGACCCGGCGGCAGCAGACCCCGCCTCGGGAGCCGGTGCCTCGGGAGCCACTGCCTCGCAGGCCGGTACCTCGGGGGCCGGTGCGGCCACCGGGCGGATGCCGTCGGGCAGTACGCCCGTTGACGCGGCCTCAGCCATGGACGGCACCCCCTTCCACCCCGGCGGGCGCCGGGCACACCTCGCCCCGCTCGGCCGACCGGGGCCGCCCCACGCCCCGCACCCCGTCCCCGGCCCGGATCCGGGCCCCCGGCTCCAGCGCCCACCAGCCGGCCAGGCCCAGCACCAGGGAGGTCAGCACGGTCGCCGGGCCGCCGATGTCCGCGTACGCGAAGTCCACCAGCTGCCAGCCGAGCAGCCCGACCGCGACCAGCCCGCAGTCCACCGGAGCCCCCCAGCGCCCCGCCGAACCGGGACCGGGCCGTGCCCCGTCCGGGGCCGCCCGCAGCCGACGCAGCCCGCACACCAGCAGCGCCAGCCAGCCGCCCGCCAGGGCCAGCAGCCCCAGCAGCCCCTGCTCGCCCAGGATCAGCAGGTACATGTTGTGCGGGGAGAGCAGCGGCTGCCGGGCGAAGTCCCGGCCCGCGCCCGCGATGTCGCTGCCCGAGGAGAGTGCCAGCGAGGCGTGCGCGTCCCGGTACTCGGGGAAGCCCTTCAGCCCGACGCCGGTCAGCGGCTCGGACCGCCACATCCCCACGGCCGCCGCCCACATGGTGTACCGGTCGGTCACCGAGCGGTCCGGGGCGTCGGTCACCTGGGAGATGCTGGCCACCCGCTCGGTCACCGGTTGCGAGCCCACGCCCAGTCCGGCGACCAGCACCACGCCCGCGGCGCCCGCCACCAGCGCCACCCGCAGCGCCCGCAGCGGCCCGGAGAGCACCAGCAGCAGCGCGCAGGCGGCCACCGTGGCGATCCAGGCGCCCCGGCTGAACGACACCACCAGCGGGAACAGCAGCAGGGCCGCGCAGCCCAGCGCCACCGCCCGGCCGCGCCGCCCGGGCGAGCCCAGCGCCAGCGCCACCGCCGCCACCAGCCCGTACGCCACCGCGGTCGCCATGCCCATCACATCGGCGGCGCCGAAGGTGCCGACCGCCCGCACATCCTCGCCCATATAGGAGGCGCCGGTGCCGGTGAGGTTCTGGACGGTGCCGACCGCGCCCTGCGCCAGGGCCAGCCCGACCAGCGCCCAGGCGGTCAGCCGGAAGTCCCGCCGGTCCCGCAGCAGCAGCACCACGGCCGCCGGGACCAGCACGAACACCTGGAGGTAGCGGACCACCCCGGGCAGGCTGGCCGCCGGGTCGTAGGAGGCGACCGCGGCCGCGCACACCCCGAGCACCGGCAGCCCCAGCACCACCGCGGCGGTCCGGGACAGCGGCCGGGCCCGGTCCCGTAGCAGCCGCGCCGCCGTGTACACCACCAGCAGCCCGGAGGCGGCGTCCGCCACCGTGCCCCCGGTGCCGCCCGGGCCGCCGTCCGGC
The DNA here is from genome assembly GCF_023218175.1 of Streptomyces lichenis. GTDB lineage: Bacteria > Actinomycetota > Actinomycetes > Streptomycetales > Streptomycetaceae > Streptomyces > Streptomyces lichenis. The sequence goes on from NZ_JALPTH010000008.1 coordinate 118,804, forward strand.
GGCGGTACGGCGAGCAGGACGACCACCGCGAGCAGCGGCAGCACCGGCGCCGCCCGCCACACCTTCCGGCCGGCGCCGGTGCCGGGCATCAACTGCCCGCCGGGCGGAGCAGGGAGACGGCGGTGCGGACCAGGATGCAGACGTCCTGCCAGAGCGACCAGTGGTCGATGTAGTGGTTGTCGAAGCGGCAGCGGTCCTCGATGGAGGTGTCCCCGCGCAACCCGTGCACCTGGGCCAGCCCGGTCAGCCCCACCGGCATCCGGTGCCGGGTCGCGTAGCCGGGGTGCAGTCTGCTGAACTCGGCGACGAAGTAAGGCCGTTCGGGGCGCGGGCCGACCAGGCTCATATCACCGCGCAGCACGTTCCACAGCTGCGGCAGCTCGTCCAGCGAGGTGCGGCGGAGGAAGGAGCCGACCGGGCCCAGCCGGGTGTCCCGGGCCACGCTCCAGCGGGTGGCGGCCTCCTCGTCGTCGGCCGGGCGCAGCGTACGGAACTTCAGCAGGGTGAACAGCCGTCCGTGCTGGCCGACCCGCTCCTGCCGGAACAGCACCCCGGGCCCGTCCGCCAGCCGCACGGCGGCGGCGCAGCCCAGCAGCACCGGGGCCAGCAGCAGCAGCGCGGGCGCCGCCAGCGCCAGGTCCAGCAGCCGTTTGCCCGGGCCGCCGGGGCACTCCGGCGGGGCGTCGATCCGCCGCCAGGCGTGCCCCCACAGATGCCGGTCCATCGGCGCCGTCCCGGCGGCCGTCCCGACCAGCACCCCGGCGCAGCCGTGGTCGGCCAGCAGTGCCGCCAGCTCCTCGTCCCGCTCGGGTCCGCTGCCCGGCCCGGTGAACAGCGCCACCGACACCCCGCCGCGCACCACCGCCCGCTGCACCTCCCCGGCCGCCCCCAGCACCGGCAGCGCCGCCCCGCCGGCCGGGTCGGCGGAACGGGGCTCAGGGGTACGGGGCTCCCCGGCGCCGCCGCCCCGGTCGGGGTCGAACACGGCGACCGGGCGCAGCCCGTACTCGGGGTGCTCGGCCAGCACGGCGGCCAGCCGCAGCGCCTCGGCCGCCCGGCCCACCACCAGCGCGGCCCGCGGCCGGGCCCGCACCGCCCGCCGGTGCCGGCCGTGCAGCACGGTCCGGCCGGCGCAGACGGCGAGCAGATGGACGGCGTACGCGACGGCCGGCGCCGCCCAGCCGGCGGCGCCCGGGTGCCCGTTGGCGAGCAGCGCGGCGGCCGCGCACCACACCACGGCCGCCCGTCCGGCGAGCGCGGGCAGCTCGGGCGCCAGCGAGGGCAGCGGCGAGGCGGTCCGGTAGAGCCCGGCGTAGGCGTCGAGCGCCACCAGCAGGGCGGTGAGCTGGAGCAGCAGCCCGGCCGACGGCAGCCCGCGGCCCGGCAGCCCGGCGGCCAGCACCAGCCCGCCGAGCAGCACCGCCGCGCAGTCCACCGCGACCAGGGCGGCGGTGAACGGCGGCACCGGCACCGGCCGCGCCGACCCCACCCGGTCCCCACCCGCCGGCGCCGGCACGAAAGCGGGACCGGGGACGGGGAGGGGGAGGGGCACGGAAACGGACACGGGTACGGGTACGGGTACGGCCGGGGCGGCGGCCCCCGGCTCCGAGTGCGGTACCGGGTACGGGACGGGCTCCCGGGCCGGTGACGAGTCGGTGGTCACTGGGCGATCGGCTCCCTCGGTGCGCGGCCCGGTACGGCGGCCACCTCGCGGTACACATCCGTGATCGCCGCCCCGGCCCGCCGTACGTCGAACCGCTCGCGGACATGGCGCTGGGCCCGGCGGCCGAGGTCGGCGCGGAGCACCGGCCGCTGGAGCAGCACCGCGAGGGCGCCGGCCAGCGCGGCCGGGTCGCCGGGGCGGACCAGGCAGTGCGGCTCCTGCCCCGGCGGCAGGCTCTCCCGGGCGCCGTCCACATCGGTGAGCACCACCGGGCGCCCGGCGGCCATCGCCTCCAGGGGCGCCAGCGCCAGGCCCTCCCAGCGGGACGGCAGTACGGCGAGGTCGGCCGCCCGGTACCAGGGCGCCGGGTCGGCGACCGCGCCCGCGAAGAGGACCGAGCCGGGTGCGGCGGCGCGCAGGGCGGCGGCCGCCGGCCCGTCCCCGACCAGCACCAGCCGGGCGCCCGGCACCCGTTCCCGTACGGCGGTCCAGGCGCGCAGCAGCTCGTCCTGCCCCTTCTGGCGGCAGAGCCGGCCCACGCAGACCACCAGCGGGGCGGTGGCCGGCAGCCCCAGCGCGGCCCGGGCCGCGGCCCGTCCGGCGGCGCCCCCCTCCGCGGTGCCACCGGCGAAGCGCTCGATGTCCACACCGTTGTGGACGACCGACCAGGCCGCCCGCACCCCGGCGCCCTCACCGCGGCGGCGCTCGGCCTCGCTGACGCAGATCACCCGGTCGGTCCAGCGGGCCGCCCACCGCTCCCAGCGCCGGGCCAGCGCCGCGGCGGTGCCGCCCACGGCCTCGAACGACCAGGCGTGCGGCTGGTAGACGGTCGGCACCCGGCCGCGTACCGCCAGCCGGGCGGCCAGTCCGGCCTTGGCGCTGTGCGCGTGGACCAGGTCGGGGCGGACCTCGTCCACCAGCCGGGCGACGCCGCGGCTCTCGGCGACCAGCGCCCTGCCCGGTTCGCGGCCGGCCCGCCAGGGGCGCACCTCGGCGCCCCGCGCCCGTGCCGCGGCGGCCAGTTCCGTACCGGGTGGGCAGGCGACGACCGCCCGCATACCGGAGGCCACCTGCGCGGCCGCCACGTCGGCGACCACCCGGGCCACCCCGCCGTCGCCCGGCTGGACGACGTGCAGTGCGGTGAAGGGGGGAGGGGAAGGCACGCGTGACCCTTTCTACGAGGCCTTCGCCGCGGCGGGACGGGCAGCGGACCCGAGGACCCGGGCCCGGCACCGGAGGGGCACCCGGTGTCGGGGGTGGGCGGCGGCGGGGGCCGGCACGGCGGCACCGGAGGGATCCGAACATCCGAACTGCTCGTCCGCGTGGCGAACGACGACCGGCAGAGACGACCGGGCAAAAGAGCTTGCGGGGCTCAGGGGGCTTGCGGGGCTTGCAGCGCTTGCGGGCTTGCGGGCTTGCGGGGGGGACGGGCGGAAACAGCGAGTGCACGGTATCCCCCACCCGCCACACACTCGGGTATTTGACACAAAGGCGGAGCAACTACCCTTTTCGGCGTGGCTGCTTCGGGTGCGGCCGTGTCGTGTCGCGTGGCGTCGACCCGCCGCCGCCTGGTTCACCCGTTCGGTGGCGCAACCGCCCAGCGCCCGGGGCGTTGTTGGTGTAGCCGACCACGTCGGCCGCTGTGCATCGACAATCTAGGAGCTCGTCACCATGTCCCGTATCGCCAAGGTCGCCGTCCTGACCTCCGCCGTAGCCGCCACCCTCGCCGGTGCCGCCGGTGCCGCCGTCGCCGACTCCGGCGCCGAGGCCGCGGCCGTGGGCTCCCCGGGTGTCCTGTCGGGCAACGCGGTGCAGGTCCCGGTCCACATCCCGGTCAACCTGTGCGGGAACACCATCGACATCATCGGCATCCTGAACCCGGCCTTCGGCAACGTCTGCGTCAACGACTGACGTCGTCTTCCCCTCGTCCGCGCACAGCCGGCGCGGACGGCACCGAGCGCCACCCCTGCCTCCCGGGGGTGGCGCTCTCGCGTGTGCGCCCCCGCCCTCCTTCGGCCGCCCGTCCGGCCCCCGCCTCGTCCGGCCACCCGTCCGGCCCCTCGTCCGGGGCAGCGGAGGGCTCCCGTTTTCCCCGGCCGCCACGCCCCGGCCCGCCGCCCTCCGCCGCAGGTCGCAGCCCTGCATACCGCCATCCGGGTCCCTCACTCTGCGTGAGGGAAGCGTTTGCGGGCAGCGCGGTGCGGACTCACGGTGAGTACACGCTCCGACGCACCACGGAAGGACACGGCATGCGCCTCCTGACCCCCCGCCGGATGGCGGTCACCGCGATCTGCGCCGCGCTCACCCTCGGCGGGGCGGCGCCCGCGCTGGCCGCCGCCCAGGCCCCCACCGCCCCCGCGGCCGCCCCCGGGGACGTCGACGAGATCCTGGACTCGGTCGGCGACCTGGTGCAGAGCATCCTCGACGGCGCCCTGGAGCTGGACGAGGAGGACGCCGCCACCCAGAGCCCCGCCATCCCCCAGTCGCCCCAGACCCCGGGCATCTCGCAGACTTCCCCGACTCCCCAGATTCTGCGGACTCCGGGGACTCCCCAGACGGAGGAGCTCGCGGAGGCCATCGAGCGGCTCCAGCAGGCCGCCGCCAACGCCGCCGGCACCGGGACGCGGGACGGCGCGGACACCGGCCTCGCCCTCCCGGAGGACTTCTTCAACGACCAGGAGGCGGCCGGCAGCGAGCTGGACGCCATGGACGCCGACCTGGAGAAGGCGCTGGAGGGCGTACGGGAGGCCGTGGACGCCGTGGTCGCCTCGGCCGCCGAGGGCGAGGCCACCACCTCCGCCCAGGACATCCAGAAGGCGGTGCAGGAACTGGTCGACAGCGTCCGCCAGGACACCGCCCCGCAGACCGGGATGAGCACCCTCCCGGCCACCGACACGAACCCGGCGGACATCTTCGGATAACCACTCCGGTCGACCTCTTCGGGCCCGCGGTCGGATAACAGGACCGGTCCCTATCGTTCGGGTGCAGTCGCCGGAATTCCGCTCCCGCGGAGTTTCCCCCGCGCGCAGCTCTCGTTACAGAGACGGAAGCACAGCACAGGGAGCACCAACTCCCCTCCGCACAGCGCTCGTTGTGCCGAGCAACCCGTCCAGGAAGGACCCCCTCCCCCATGAAGCCCACGAAGGTCGCAGCGGTCGTCGCCGGTTCCCTGATGGCCCTGGGCGCGGCCGCTCCCGCGTTCGCCGCCGAGAGCCTCACCCCCTCCAGCCTCAACGGAGCCGTCGACACCCTCGGCAAGCGCGGTCTGACCGAGGCGGTCCCCGCCGACGGGGTGACCAAGGTCGCCGACAACAAGCTCGTCGGCAAGGTGCAGGACACCGCCGGCAAGCTCCCCGCGAAGGACGCCGCGCCGCTGCTGGGCGGACTGCCGCTGGGCAAGTAGCCCCGGCGCGTACGGCGGCGGAAGGGCCGGCCGGAGACGACACCACGTCTCCGGCCGGCCCTTCCGCGCGTTCCGGACCGCACCGGCGCCACCGGGACACGACCGGCACGTACCGGCGGCGACACGGCCGCGCGTTGCTGCATCCGGGCGAATTGCGAAGCGCTCCCCGGCGCGGGCTCGTTCTCCGGGACAGCACCGAACTCATCCGAGGTCGGCCGTCACTCACCCGATCCGGACCGTCACTCGTTCCGGCACTCACCTCACCGGGAAGGCGTACGCAGCAATGAACCCGAAGACTCAGGCCGGCATGGGGATCCTCGTCACCTGCCTGGCGTCCGCGGCGATGGCCTCGCCCGCCCTGGCCGCCTCCGCCCCGGTGGCGCCGGTGGACATCCCGCTGCACGGGCTCTCCACCGTGCTGCCCGAGACACCGGTGCTCCGCACTGGGGTGCCGATCCCGGTGCCGGGGGCGCCCGCGGGCTTCACCCAGCGCGCGGAGGGCGGGCTCCAGCCGCTGCTGGTGCCGCAGCTGCCGCTCTCCACCGGGACGCCGGAGACGCTGATCGCCGCGCCGCTGCCGGACATCGAGGGCGACCGGCCCACCGGCCGGGCGGTGCTCGCCGCCCCGGCCTCCGAGGTCCAGGCCGTCACCCCCGGCGCCGTCGCGGGGCTGCCGCTCACCCTGCCGCGGGCCGAGACCCTCGGGCTCCCGGGCCTGGCGCTGCCGCCGGCCGGGCTGCTGGCGCCCTCGCTGACCGGCGCGGTCGAGTCCACGATGGGACTGGACGCCGAAGAACCCGGCCACTGAGCCCCCCGGCCGCCCCCCTCCCCCTCTCGTCTCCCTCCCCCGCGACCCTCACCATGCCGCCGAACGGGCGAATCGACCGCGATCCATGCGGTGACCCGGCGTGGCGGCCGTGACCCGGCGTGAGCGACGGCGTTGAAAGGGCGGTGACGACCGCGGCCCACGCGGTCTCCCTCCCTGCATGACCACCACCCACGTTCCACCACGCACGTAACAAGGAGTTCCCATGCTTCGCATCGCGAAGGCCGCCGTCGTCCTCGCCGGCACCGGCGCCGTTGTCCTCGGCGGGGCCGGCCTCGCGGCCGCCGACGCCGACGCCGATGCCGCCGCCGTCGGCTCCCCCGGCGTTCTGAGCGGCAACATCCTGCAGATCCCGGTCCACGTGCCGATCAACCTGTGCGGCAACACCATCGACGTCATCGGCATCCTGAACCCGGCCTTCGGCAACCAGTGCGCCAACGTCGACGGCAAGAAGAAGGACCACGACAAGAAGGACGACTCGAAGAACCACGGGCACAAGAACGACGGCGGCTACGGCGGCTGAGCCTCCCGCCACCGTCCGCGTCCCGCGGCACGAAGCCCCCGTCCGGTCTCCGTACCGGCCGGGGGCTTCGGCGTCTCGGCCGCCGCGCCGACAGCTCTCAGCCGTCGTAGCGGTACACATGCCCCAGGTCGGCGACCTCGGCCGGGGTGACGTCGAACGGCGGCATCCGCTCGTGCCGGGCCACCACCCGCCGGTACTGCGCCGAGCCGCGCGGCGGCGGGGTGGCGGGCAGATAGCCGGCCCTGGGGTGCCGGGCCTGCCAGCGGGTCCACAGCAGGTCCACGAAGGCGTGGTGCAGCCAGAACACCGGGTCGTTCACCGAGGCGCCGCCGACCATCAGCCCGCCGACCCAGCGGTGCACCCGGTTGTGGCAGGCCCAGCGGGCCGTCCCCCTGGCGCCCGGCCGCCAGCCCTCCAGGCGGTTGCGGAAGCCGGTGCGGCTGGTGGAGTCCCAGGGCTCCACGTCGTACCCGCCCTCGGCGAGCGCCCCGTCCACATCGGCGCGGGTGGGCAGCTCGATCGGGTCGGCCGGGTGGCCGAGCGCCCGGGTGAGGAAGGGCTCGTCGGTGACGCCGACGGTGATCGGCCAGTTCCCGGAGGCGTACGCGAAGGGGCCGGTGGTCACCCGGCGGTCCCCCGGTCGCCCGTCGCCGCCCAGGAAGTCCTCGCCCCAGAGGGCGGAGGCGGGGCTGCGGTCCCGGGTCCAGTCCCAGTAGGGCACGGTCACCGCGGGGTCCACGGCGCGCAGTTCGCGCTCGAACTCCAGCAGGTACTGCCGGTGCCAGGGCAGGAAGGACGGTCCCATGTGCGCGACCCGCAGCCCCTGTTCGCCGTCGGTCGTGTAGTGGTCCACATGGGTGCGGACGAAGTCGTCGTAGCGGCCGCTGCGCTTGACCGCCAGCACCGCGGAGACGAACCTGCGCCGCTCGGCGGTCGTCAGATCCCGCTGGTTCCTACGCGTGTACGGCGCCGCCACGCGCACCACCTCCCGGTCCGCGGCCGTGCGTGGCCGCCGCGCCGGACAGCCCGGCGCCGCCCAGCTCGTCCACCGCGGCCCGGGTGGCCGCCAGCGGGGTCGGGTACGAGGCGCAGTGGTCGATCGGGGTGAGCCAGCCGCCGTCCGCGCACCGCATCAGCTGGAGCGGACGCCCGTCCACGTACACCGCGAGCGGCCCGCCCGCCGGGCCCGCGCCCTGGATGCGGCGGCCCCGGTACATCTCGTCGAAGCCGGGTGGCGCCGCCTCGACGCCCTCCCTTTGCCCCGTGCGGACCAGCGGGGCGAGCGCTCCACCGGTGAAGGCGGCCACCGCCAGGGTGAACAGCGCCCTCAGGACCGTACGCCGCACCGGACGCCTCCCCGCCGGGCCGGGGCCCTGGGGTGCCGCGCGAGCTGGAAGAGTCACTGCCGCTGCCCGGTCCATCGGATGCCTCCCGGTGGCTGGTGGGTCGTCAACTTCGCCGGGGTCAACGACCCGGACGGGGAAGCGTTGCGCCGGAGCGCGCGTACGGGCGCTACCCGGTCAGGTGAACCGGGGCGCCGCACTCTGGGCCGAACGGGTGAATTACGGGGCAGACGCCCGCGCGTCCGGGGCTACGATCCGGCGCCATGACCTCTTCCCCCGCCGTATCCCCCGGGCGCCAGGCGTCCCCGCTGGGCACACTCGCCGTCATCGCCTGGGCCGGTGACCCGGACGCCGAACCCGGACAGCCCCCGCAGGTGCCGTTTCTGATGGTCTACTCGCTCGGTGACGGACGGGACGGCCCGGAGGCCGGGTCCGAGGCGCTGCGGGCCGAGGTGGAGAAGGCCGGGCTGTCGATCGGTGACAAGGTCTCCGACCTGGCACGGGAGACCCGGGTGCCGATCAGCCTGCTGGTGGAGGCCGAGCAGGCGGCGCTGACCATGCCGTTCCTGCGCGTTCAGTGCGCGGTCCCGCCGGAGTGGGAGCGGGCCGCGCACCAGAGCGGCAAGGTCTATCTGATCGTCTCGCTGCGCCCCTGGCCGGAGGCGGTGCACGGCCGTCCGGTCGACGAGGAGGCGCTGCGGGCCTTCGCCGGTGACGAGACGCTGATGGACGTCAGCGCGCACTGCCTGGTCCCGGTACGGCGGGTCCGCACCTGAGCGGCGCGCACCGGAAGACGCCGAGGCACCGGCGGCGGGTGGTCACCCCACCCCCCGCCCAACTCCCTCGTCCTGCTGAATATTTGCCCGTAAACCTCCCTGAATGTCTTCCGCGTGTAACGTCGCCGGCATGACGATGACGCGGGTGGAGAACGAGGCGGCCCCGGGCCCGGCGGCCAACACCGGCCGCACGGACGGACCGGACGGACCGGACGGATCGCGTGGTGCGGTCGGCGCCGGGCGGGCGTTCGCCTGGATGCTGGTGGTGACCGGCGCGGCCGGATTGCTGGCCGCGTGGGTGATCACCCTCGACAAGTTCAAGCTCCTCCAGGACCCGGGCTTCACACCCGGTTGCAGCCTCAACCCGGTGGTCTCCTGCGGCAGCGTGATGCAGAGCGACCAGGCCACGGTCTTCGGCTTCCCCAACCCCATGCTCGGCCTGGCGGCCTACGCCGTGGTCATGGGCATCGGCCTCGCCCTCCTGGCCGGCGCCCGCTTCCGCCCCTGGTTCTGGCTCGGCCTGAACGCCGGGACCCTGTTCGGCGTCGGCTTCTGCACCTGGCTCCAGTACCAGTCGCTGTACGAGATCAACGCGCTCTGCCTGTGGTGCTCACTGGCCTGGGTCGCCACCATCGTGATGTTCTGGTCCGTCACCTCGCACAACATCCGCCACCACCTGCTCCCCGCCCCGGCCGGAGTGCGGTCCTTCGCCCGCGAGTTCACCTGGGTGCCGCCCGTGCTGCACATCGGGGTGATCGGCATGCTGATCCTGACCCGCTGGTGGGACTTCTGGACCGGCTGAGCCCGGGGGGCCGGCTACCCGGAGCTGCTGGGTACCGGGAGAGGGCGGTCGGCCCTCTGCCGTGGAAGGGAGAGACGGCGGCCGATCTCCTCCCATTCCCCTCACGGAGCGGCACGGTGGCGATACAATCGGCTTCCCTGGGGGGCAGGTTTCCGCATGCGTCCCATGCCGTGGTGTCGGGTCCCCCGTCGCGCAAAGAGCAGCCGGGCCGCCGAGATGCCGTGCACCGCCGAGATCAGCCGCACCAACCCTGGCTGCTTCATCTTCCTCGTGGACCAGTCCGCGTCGATGAGCGATCCCATCGGCACTGGCGAGATGGTCCAGCAGCGCGCCCAGGTCGTATCGGACGCCGTCAACCGGCTGCTGACCGGGTTGTCGGTCAAGTGCGCCAAGGAAGAGGGCGTCCGCGACTACTTCCACGTCGCGGTGATCGGCTACGGTCACACCCAGGCCGGCTCCGCCTTCACCGGCGCGCTCACGAATCCCTGCACCTGGCCAACGCAAGCCGGGACGTACAGATCAATCAGCAGATCAGGGACCTCCGGACCGAACTGCGTGATGCTCAGTCCGGATCACCGCCACCCTCAACAAGACAACCAACACACTGAAGGCCGCACTGAGCGGGCTGACCGCCGAGGAGCAGAAGCACGTGGACACGGCGCTGAGATCAGCGATCACCGCGCACATCCAGAACACGCTCCGCAAGGCTTCGATCCAGGAGGCCAAGAAGCTTTCGAACAGCAGCAGCGGGACGGTTACGGCCCTGACCGCAGCTGGTATCCGCACGGCCGCCGACTTCACCAGGGTCCGGTATGTACAGACCGGCCGGTACAGCAACCCTGACGCGTACCTCATCCGGCCCAACGGCCAGCAGGTCAAGGTTCCAGGCGTCGGCGAGGTGAGAGCACGCGCCTTCGGAAGCTGGCGGACATCACTGGGGCAACGGGCCCGGAAGTCGGCTCCCACCAGCGTGAGCACCCAGGAACGGGCCACGATCCGTCAGCAGTCCGCCGCCCAGAAGAAGCGCCACGAATCGCAGATCGCTCAGGCCGAAGATGCCGCTCGTCAGGAACGCCAGCAACTTCAGCAACGCATCACCACCCGCCGGCAGCAGATCAACAAGGAGAAGCAGCAACACCAGACGGCCGCGCAACGTCAGCGTGCAGTGCTGCTTCAGCGCCAGCTCGCCGACGTAGCCACGAATCACGACCGCATGGTCACCGCAGACACGGAGCACCGCCGCGCCTTCGGCCTGCGCCGCTACCTTCGTTTCCTTGCGACAAGCCACCGACCGGCCGCATGCCGGGGAGTATGGAGGAACGAAAGGCCGGGTCAGATGATGTCTGACCCGGCCCTTCTCTGAGCCGCCTTCGGGATTCGAACCCGAGACCTACGCATTGCGAAGGCTGGTGGGATCGTGACAGCACCTGCCGACACGTGCCGGCAGGTGCTGCTTCCCCAGGTCGCGGGCAGGCGGCACCCACAACCGCATCGCTGGATGCCGCCTGCTGCCGCGCAGTCCGCTCACGCAATGCTCACGCGGCACAGGACCCTGGGGGGCCTGTGCCGGCAGGTCGCCGCCGTCAGCGGATGAAGAACCGCGCAGCGATGACCTGGATCGCGATGGCGCCGCCGGCGTATGCGGCACCCTTGAGGGCCTGGACGGTGAGCGCCCAGCGGAGGAAGCGCAGCCGACTCAGGATCTTGCGCCACGAGCACCAGGCGGTGAGACCGCCGGAACCGCTCTGGCGCATCCGGATCGACTTGACGCGGCGCGTCCAGTCAGCCTTGATCTTCCTGGCACCCTTGGCCAGGTAGGCCGTATAATTCACGGGAGGGAACTCCTTCTCGTCTTCGATTCGAAGTAGGGCGTTTCCTTCAGGGGAGGTTGGACGCGGTTGGGAAGCCTTCTGTCCGACCTCTCCTGCCTTACCGGTGCGGCGGCGCGCGACAGCCGCCACCGAATGCCCGGCTACGAGAGCCCGGCGATTCGACAGTCACAGAGTAGCGCCTCCAGTGGTCGACAAATGCACCTGCGCCGCTTCATCCAATCCTAATCACACCCAAGAGCGGCAAGCGCGATCTTTACGGTATCCCGGCCCGCAGATTCCGCCGACCGCAGAAGTACCTCCATTTCAGGATTCATCCGATTTCGACTCAGCTCTGACACCAGGGAGCCGCACTCGTCCTCGGGAAGGGTCGCACCGAGGTTCCACAGGAGAGCGGTCCGGGCCGCCGGGGGGAGTGCGGCAAGGGAATCCGGAGTACCGCATTCCGGCTTGTCGGCAGCCGCACTGTTGCGCCGGTCCCCGTCGGCGGGCTGGCCGCCTCCACTGTTGCGCCGGTCCCCGTCGGCGGACTGGCCGCCACATGAGCATGCGCTCGCACAGTCAACGCAAGCCGAGTGCCGCGCCCTCAGCAAGAGGCGCTCCACACGCGCGAGGTCCTCGCACAGGCGGTCCGTCCCGGCGATCTGCGCAGATCGCACCAGCCGCCTCAAGGTCAAGAGGGCCTCGGGGCGGGGCAGCCTCCTCCCGTGCAGCCAGTGCGAGAGCAGGGAAGGGGAGACACCGAGAGCCTGCGCCTTCTCGGCCATGGTCGCCCCGGGGAGGAACCGGGGCAGCACCTCCCGGAAAGCGAGCGCGAAAGCCTTCACCCCCTCCGTGGCCTCGTCCACGCAGGAGTTTTTGATCGATCCGAGTGACGGCATGCAAAGGAGCCTCTCGCTCGCCGGAGACCACCAGGGTTTACGTGATCACCAGAACCCTACCCCTTCCTTTCCACATCGCAGAGCCGTCCGGCATTATTACGCGAATGTATTTATGGCAGCGGCTTCAATGTGTTCAAAAATCACCATTTAAGGGGCAAAACGGATCTTTACTCCACCGGAAGGCGTAAAGATCCGAAACCACTGGAACGGACGACGCCACTTGTGCTAATAATGAGTAGGAATCGTGGCCCGTGATGCGTCTTCAGGGCCGCACCGGAAGTTCGGCATGAAATGGAGGCGCTATGACGCCGTCGTGGCGCGATGACAGCCTCGGAACGATGAAGCGGGTCGCCCTCTGGCTCGTGTCGGAGGTCGGCGAGGGGCAGCCCTTCACCAAGGAGGCGCTGCGCGACGCCTTCCCCGGGGTGTCCCAGGTGGATCGGCGCATGCGTGATCTCCGCGACTTCGGGTGGCGAATCGACACGAACAGGGAAGACGCGGACCTCGACTCCCACGAGCAGCGTTTCGTGAAGCGCGGCGACCCGGTATGGGAGCCCGGCCGAGCCACTCGGAAGACCGGTACGACGGCGATCGGTGCCGGGCGTCGCCGCGAGGTCCTCCAGCGGGACGGCAACATGTGCCGCTCCTGCGGGATCGTTCCCGGTGAGACCTACGCCGGCACGTACGAAGCGGCCCAGCTGGACATCGCACGGCGCGAGGTCCTGAAGCCCGGCGGGTCGAAGGCCACCGAGCTGGTCACCGAGTGCAAGCGCTGCCGCATCGGCGGCAGGGAACTGGTCGCAGACTTGGACCGAGTGCTTCAGGAGGCTGCCGGACTCAGCTCCATTGAGCGCGATGTACTGTCCGGCTGGGTGGAAGCCGACGAGCGCCAGTTCAGCCGACTGGAGCAGCTCTGGAGTGACTACCGGTCCCTGCCCGAGGAGTCGCGCGCCCATTTGCGCAAAGAGCTGGGCGTCGACTGAGCATCCAGCAGGCGCGGAGGGCATTCGAAGCAGGACGAGCAGAGGCAGGAGCGAGGACAGCGGACATGGCCAAGGATTACGGGCTGCCGCCCAGGGCCGAGGAGAACCGGGCCACCGTTGCGGCCCGGCTGGCGGAGAGCGCGGCCGGCGGAGGCACCCGCGAGACGTTCACCGTCGAGTGGCGGGGCAAGCCGGAGCATCTCGAAGTGGTCGAGATGCAGGTCGGCGACCTCTACTACAACCCGGCCACCCATCGGATCCGGGCGCAGGCTGATCACGATCCCAAGAAGTCCGAGCTCCTCGAAACGGACCCGTGGAACACTGATGCCCAGCGGTACCTGGGGCGTCTGCTGCAGGTGGTTCCCGCCGATCCAGCAAAGACCGATCCCGCGTTCGACGAGCTCACCGCGAGTCTCAAGGAGTTCGGACAGACCGAGCCGGGGCTGATCACCCACGAGGGCGTCCTCGTCAACGGCAACACCCGGCGTGCCGCGCTCCTGGAACTGCACGGTCCGAACCACCCCATGCGCGTGGCTGTGCTGCCCTCTTCCTGCGACTGGCAGGACGTGGCCGCCGTCGAGCTCTCGCTGCAGCTGCGCAAGGAGCACCGGCGGGACTACTCCTACATCAACCGGCTCCTCGCCGTGGAAGAGCTGGTCGATCAGGGCACCCCGCTCGCGGCGATCGCAACCACCTTCCGCACTACGGCTGCGCGGGTCCGGCAGGACCAGTGGGTGCTGTCCCTCATCCGCCAGTTGATCAAGCGCAGTGCAACCTCCGGCGAGCGGCTGTCACTCGTCGCGTTCGAGGAGCACGCGGAGAAGTTCCGCGAGCTGCATCGCGCCTACGAGAAGCAGTACAGCGTCAACCCCGAGCGGGCCGATCTGCTCGTGGAGAACCGCCTGGCCGCCATGCTCATGGGCTTCGCTAAGACGGACGTGCGCTTTATCGATGACAAGTTCCGTGACACGTACCTCTCGGAGAACCTGCCAGCCGGCCTGGCCCCCGACCCCGCTCCGTCGCAAGGGGGCGTAGCAATCCCGGGCCTGGGGCGTGCCGTACAAGGCCCCAGCCTGGCTGTCTCGGCCGCCAGAGCCCTGACGGATGTCGTCCTCCACGCTCGGGCGGTCACCCAAGCCGGTAGCTCCGCCCCGGCGGAAGTAGTCGCTGCGGCGCAGGACGAGGTCAGGCTCATGCACCAAGCGATGGACCGGGCCCTCACCAACGCCGGCCGCGACGCCCGCATCACCAAGCGCAAGCAGGCCGCTCCTGCTCGCCTCGCAGACGCGAACCGCAGCATCGAGCAATGCGTCACGGACCTCGTCCTCTCCCGATCGCAGCGAAGCCTTGATGAGGAAGCCTTCGACGATGCCCTCGTCGAACTGCGGAAGAGGCTGGAGAAGCTGGCTATCGAAGCCCGACGGACGGTCGGCGAGCCTGGCGACGGCTTGTCCTGGCTGCTCGAAGCCACAGAGAAGGCACGCTGAGTGGGCAGCCAGCCCAGCCTGGTGATCGGCTTCGATACCACGCGCACCCAAGCGGCGCTCAGGACCGTGCCCGAGTGGCGCGGCGAGTTGGGGCAGATGATCGCCAGCTTCCCCAGCGGCCGGATGACCGACCGGCTGTCCGCCGCGGTCCCCCTGGACAGCTTCCTGGCCAGTATCAGCTCCCTGGCAGAATGGCCGCAGCCTGAGAGCGTGGTCTGGGAGGACGACTTCCGCCGCATTGTCAGCGAGATGCTCGACACCGCCGAGACGGCGGATCGCCTGCTCAACGGCGCGCCGGGCGAGGAGGGCGCCGCCCCGGAAGAGGTGCCAGCCCTGCTGGGCGACTCCTGGACGGGAGCGCTCACCCCCTTCCAGCTCCGGGACATCGCCCGGCTGCTCTCAGTCGGCCACGGGGCCAACTTCAGTGTGCCCGGCGCCGGCAAGACCCGCGTCTCTCTGGCTGTGTTCGCGGCGCTGCGGGAGCAGGGAACGGTCAACCGCATCCTGGTGGTCAGCCCGAAGTCGGCTTACGAGGCGTGGCAGCTGGAGGCGCGGGAGTGCTTCTCCTCGCCCCTGGACGTACAGGTGCTCGGCAAGTCGGTGCCCCCACCAGCAGACGTCCTCCTGGTCAACTACGAGCGGTTGGACCGGGCACTGGCGGGCCTGTCGCAGTGGCTGAAAGCAGCCCCGACCATGCTCATCCTCGACGAGGCGCACCGCATGAAGCTCGGCGGAGCGGGTGTCTACGGGGCTGCCTGCATGGCACTGGGGCCGCTCAGCCGCGTGCGCATGATCCTCAGCGGTACTCCGGCGCCGAACGGGGCGAAGGACCTGGAGAACCTGCTGTCCTTCGTCTGGCCTGGCCACGGGCGACGCGTGGTCACCCAGGCGGTAGACGGTGGCGACCTGGCCCACGCAAGCCAGGTGCTGCGCCCCCTCTACACCCGGACGACGAAGGCGGAGCTGGGGCTTCCGCCTGTCGACTTGCGCGTCCGCCCACTCAGGATGCCTCCGTTGCACCGTGAGATCTACGACGCCTTGATCGGCAAGTTCTCTCCGCGCGCAGCTGCCGACCGAGGCGATTTCGAGGCATTCGGCAAGGCAGTCCTGCGTCTGCTCATGGCCGCGACAAGCCCAGCGCTCCTTGTCGGCGGCTCGACCCGCTACGAGCCGCTGAGCTTCCGTGTCCCGCCCTTGGAAGTCCCGGAGGGGGACTCGCTTGCGGCCCTCCTCCGGAAGCTCCCGGACTACGAACTTCCACCCAAGTACACGGAGACGTTGTCCATCGTCTCCGCCAATGCCGCAGCCGGCAGGAAGACCCTGGTGTGGACTGGCTTCGTCCGGAGCATCACGTCATTGCAGACGCTGCTCGCACCGTTCCAGCCCGCCGCAGTGCACGGGGGCACTCCGGACCGGGAGGAGGAACTGCGCCGCTTCCGCGAGGATCCGGATTGCAGCGTCCTCATCTCCAACCCGGCGACCCTGGGCGAGGGCATCAGCCTCCATCAGGTCTGCCATGACGCCGTGTACGTCGACCGCGACTTCCAGGCAGGCCGGTTCCTCCAGAGCCTGGACCGCATCCATCGACTTGGCCTCTCACCAGACACGGAGACGCGGGTCACCATCCTCACTGCTGCGGAAAGTGTCGATGATGTCGTCTCCATGCGGCTCGCAGAGAAGCTGGAGTTCATGGGCAGCATCCTCGACGACCCCGAGGTGCAGCAGCTCGCTGACCCGGAGGACGAGGCCCCGATGGCCGCAGGGATGAACTCAGCCGACGTCCAGGCACTGCTGGACTATCTCAGGGGGCGCCCGGTTTAGGGCGCGCCGCCAGCCCTCCGGTTAGCCGTCAGAGCGTGCCCCCGCTGAGGAGCCGCTCAATGGCGTCCGCTTCCCGCTGCAGCACGATGCGTCCATCGCCGTCGCTGAAAGCGAGGAGGCGGCAGCCCGCATCGGACCCTGCCTCCGCTAGGAGGCCGAGAGGGAGTACGACCTGCCCCTCATCACCGACCAAGAGTCCTGCTGGTCCGCGTATCACGCCAGCAGTCTGCCAGCACAGCCGAGCAACCGACTGCCCCGGCACATCCTCTGCCGGTAGAGTCCCGCTGTGGACGGCGAAACGATCAGCGTGCAGACGCCCCTGTGGCCAGTCGACGGGGGCGATGACCCGGCCTTGGAGGCGGTGGCCGAGGAGGTTCTACGCGCGGACCCGGACGGCAGGCGGTTCGCTGGCGCGGTCCGCCGCAGCATCGACATGCTGCTGGACGGCCAGCACACCGGGCGCTTCCGCTGGGACCAGCTCTTCAAGACCGAGAAGGCCCACCTGGGAACCCTGATCGAGATCAATGTGCAGCGCGAGTTCGGCTTCGCGGATGGCGCCAGCATGGACTACTCGATCGCCGGGTCAGACGTCGACTGCAAGTACTCCCAGACCCTCGGCCAGTGGATGATCCCGCCCGAAGCCCACGGGCACCTGCTGCTTGTTGTCTGGGCCAGCGACGAGCAGTCCACATGGTCAGTGGGACTTGTTCGGGCGTTGCCCGAACGGCTCAACAACGGCGGCAACCGCGACGCCAAGAAGACGCTGAACGCGGCCGGGCGGGGCGCAGTGCGATGGCTGTTCCGCGACGCGCCCCTCCAGGAGAACATGCTGCTGCGCCTCTCCGAGGAGGACATCACCGCTGTCTTCTCCCACAAGAGCGGCCAGCGCCGCGTGGACGAGATGTTCATGCGGGCGCAAGGGCGCCGGGTCAGCCGCAACGTCGTTGCTACGGTGGCTATGCAGGAGGACTACATGAAGCGCGTCCGCTACAACGGCGGATCACGCTCCAGGCTCCAGCGCCACGGAGTAGTGATCTTGGGTCACTACACCCGCCACGGGCGCATCGCCGAAGCCTTGGGGCTGCCGGTTCCCGGCCCCGGTGAATCTGTCAGTGCCCGCCTGACCCCTGCACGGGCCCACCACGTAGGGGTCCCGACAGTAGAGCTGGACGGACAGGAGTGGGTCCTGGCCATGGCCGACGACCCAGAAGAGACAGTACCGAGACTGCCGGAAATATGAACGGACGCAGCGAACCCGGCGCAGTGCCGGAGTCGGGGACTCGGGCGGGACCGTGGGTCCCACCCGAGGGGTCGTGGGCTTCGTCAGCCGCAAACCGACGCAGCATGCTGGGCAACCGGAGCCGCGACACGGCTCCGGAACTGCTGCTGCGGTCACTCGTCCACGCAGCGGGGCTGCGCTACCGGGTAGCGGCCAAGCCTTTGCCGAAGATGCGGCGCACAGCCGACATGGTCTTCCGCCCCGTAAAGGTAGCTGTCTTCATCGACGGATGTTTTTGGCACGGCTGCCCTGACCACTTCGTCATGCCGAAGACCAACCGTCCGTATTGGGAAGACAAGATCGGGCGGAATGTCCAGCGCGACCGGGACACCGACCAGCGCCTGGCGGACGAGGGCTGGCTCGTGATGCGCTTCTGGGAGCACCTAGATCCCGAGGCATGCGCCGAGACCGTTATCGACGCGGTGAAGTCTCGGCGGCAGTCGGCAGTTGGGTCGCGGCGGTCCCATTAGTCCCGGCGGACACAGCGCCCGCCTTTGAACACGCCCTTGGGGGTCAGCTGATCTTCGCCTGGTTCAGCGAGAAGAGCTCGTGTCGCTGGTGCCCCTCCTGGCCGACGAACGCCTTGAATTCGCCGAGGCTGTACGCGTACGTGCCGCCGGAACGCTGCTCCCTCCGGATCTCGAAGTCCTTTTCGAGATGCGCAATGTGCCGCTCGACCTCGGGTTCAGACAGCCGCTTGCCCGCCTTCTCCAAGCGGCCGATGATCTGGGTGATACCGATGAACCTCTGCTTCTCGGCCTCCGCGCGGAGCAGTTTGTACACAGGGTCGTGCACCGTCTCGGTGTCCTCGACCAACGCCGCCGGGGCACCCTTCTTGTTCAGCGCGCGGGCGATAGACCGGCCGATGGCCTCAGCCACAGGCGGAGGGAAAGCGTTCCCGACCTGACGGTACTGGCTGGTCTTCCTCCCTGCGAAGACCCACTTGTCCTCAGGCTTCCATCCCTGGATGCGGGAGACCATCTCTACCGTGAGCTTCGGCCCGGGCTTCCCCTCGGCAGGCTCCCAGTCCTCGCCGGGCGCTTCGTCCGCCACACCATGGGCATCGACCCCGAGCTTGGCCCAGGCCGCCTTGGCACGGGTAGGCCCCAGGTCCGCCCCGCCGTGCTTTTTGGAACCACCGACGATGGTCGGCGCAATGTCGTTAGCACCCTCAGCCCACTTTTCAGCGCCCTTCCAGCCGCGGGCAGCCATGAGGTCGTAGAGCGTCTCGCCGACCTTCGGACGCTCGCCTTCCAGAGGCTTCGGCCAGGCAAAGTAGGGTGCGTACTCCCGCTGGAGCGCCACAAGGACGAACCGCGGGCGTAGCTGCGGTACGCCGAAATCCGCAGCATGGAAGAGCTCCCACTGCGCTACGTAGCCAGCGTCTTGCAGCGTGTCCAGGACGTTCTGCCGGTAGGCGGCGAAACGGTTCGCGCTGAGCCCTCGCACGTTCTCCAGGAGGAGGGCCTTGGGCCTCACCCTCTCAGCGAGACCGACAGCCCAAGCGAACAGGTCTCGCTCGTCAGCGGCGCCAAGCTGCTTCCCTGCGATAGTGAAGGGCGGGCAGGGCACGCCACCGGCAATCAGGTCGGGGGTGCCGTGCTCGGTACAGAACTCCTCAGGGTTCCAAACCGACCGGTCGGCCACATCTCCAGTGCGTACATCGCAGCCCGGCATGTTGCTTTTCAGGGTTTCTGCGGCCCTGGGATCGAGCTCCACGGCAAGAGCGTGCTCGAAACCGGCGCGCTCCAACCCCAGAGCCTGCCCGCCAGCACCTGCGCAGATCTCCGCGACCTGAAGCTTGGCCATTCGTCCTCCATACGTGCGCACCGCCCGCCGCGCGCTCGGCTGCACTCGCGACGGACCGGACTCGAACACGTTAGCGAGTCCGTCTCCGCTCACGAACATCCCAGCAAGATCGCAACAAGTCCACTGGGTCGGGGCAAGAACAGCTGAGCTGACCGCGAACGCGATCAGCGAGATGGCCCATATTAGTTCGCCGGCATCAGCCCGTGCGGTTATCCACAGGCCCCGCTCCACGAAAAGCGACGAACGACTCATCGGCGGACAAAGCCCTGGTTGATGCGGAGCGATGTGACGGCCCTGGGCAATTCGGACACCGAGCGTAGCCACTGGAGCCGTCTACAGGCCCCACGACCGCAGACCTGGCCGGGCTGACCCTGTCACGCGTGCATGGTTCCGGCCAGTTGCAGGCCGGAATCGACCCAGCGGCGCTGGCCGCGGTCCGCCAGGCGCTACACACATTCGGCTGTGGTTGCGCGAGGCTTACCCGCGCACGTCCCAAGCATGGACTGCTGAACCGTGAGATGAGCCAGCGCGGCAGCCAAGGCTGAGTTGAGCGGCTGCCTCCTCGCCGTTGGTCGCACTTGTTGGGGGTCCCACAACGGGCGGCCGAAGTGGCTGGGGTAGTGGAAAAGGAAGGAGAGCCTGTAGGGGGCACCCCTCCGGTCACGCGTCGAGGCAGACGAAGATGAGAGCGGCGAGTCGGGGCGCAGGCGGAAAACGTACGCGGTTGTCATCCAATGCGGTGGCTTGGGCCGACCGCGCCCTGGGCAGAGAGCCAGACCTGGGCGATCACGTCGGGCACTGGGCGACGCACATCACGAGGGCCGAACTCAGCAGCACACTTCCACGGAGGTGGGCGCCTACACAGGGAGTTGCCCACCGCACCGCCGAAGTAAGCCAGGTCCTCAACCAAGACGGCAGCCCTCTCGTCGCCGCCGCCACGCTGCACGACATCGGGTATGCGCCTCGCCTGGCGGTGACGGGGTTCCATCCGCTGGACGGAGCCCGGTTCCTTCGGGACGAGCACAGGGCCGACCAGCGGCTGGTGCGGTTGGTCGCGAACCAATCGTTTGCGCTTCTTGAGGCCGAGGAGTGCGGGCTACAAGAGGAGCTCGCGACGGAGTTCCCCGTGCTGAACGATCCCCTGCTGGTGGACTCCCTCGTGTACTGCGACATGACGACCACGCCCGACGGCGACCGAACCACCGCGCAGGACCGGGTCGCAGAGATCAGCAGCCGCTACGGGGACAACAGCGTGGTCGGGCGGTTCATCCGCCGGGCGGCTCCGGAGATCTTTGCCTCCGTGGAGCGGGTGGAAGCTGCTTTGGCGGCTCAGCCGAGGCAGGGGTAGGTGCCGGCGAGGTAGTCCCCGATCTGCTGGCGCATGCTCGGGTGGATGTCGTACTGGTCGAAGTCGGCCGGCTGGACGACGATGTAGTTCGGGTTGGTGTAGACGCCGAGAAACTCCGTGAGCTCCGCGATGATCCCGGTCTCCTCCAAGCACTTGCGCACCGCGCACTCGGCTGCGGTCTCGCCGATGCCCTGGGCTCCGCCGGGCAGGGCCCACTGGCCGGTGCCGCGGCGCCGCTGGAGGAGGATGGCGCCCGTCTCGTCGGCGACGAGCAGGTTGCTGGCCGGGATGAGGGTGTCCGCCTTCGGGGCAGAGGGGTCGTTGCAGTACTCAGTCCTGCCCATGGCCGGCGGTCCTCTCCTGGTCGGGTGCCCATTGCCTCGCGGCGGCCCAGACAGCGTCGAAGCTTTCAGCGTAGTTGTCGAACCACCCTGTATCGCCTGCCCTCTTGAGGTGCAGGAGGGGGTTGGCGCTGGCCGGTCGGCCCCAAGGCCGCTAAGAAGGCCACCGTCGCAAGCCCAAGAAGTAGGTCCCCGAGCGGTTCCGCTCACGCATCGCTCACGCAAGCAAAGTCCCGGCACCCAGGCCGTGTGACCCACCATGCCCCGAGCAACAGAAAACCCCAGGTCACGGGCTATGTGACCTGGGGTTCTTCTGAGCCGCCTTCGGGATTCGAACCCGAGACCTACGCATTACGAGTGCGTTGCTCTGGCCAACTGAGCTAAGGCGGCATGCCGCGCGGACCGCGTTGCGGCGCAGCAGCCTGGCCAAGTTTACACACGTCCGGAGGGTGGTCCGTACGCCCTCCGGACGGGGTGGCCGGGTGGTGAGGGGGGTCAGGTGCAGCGCTTGCCGGGGGTGGGGGCGGTGCCGTCGAGGAGGTAGGTGTTGATCGCGGTGTCGATGCAGTCGCTGCCGCGGCCGTAGGCGGTGTGGCCGTCGCCGTCGTAGGTGAGCAGGGTGCCGGAAGAGAGCTGGGAGGCGAGGGAGCGGGCCCACTTGTAGGGGGTCGCGGGGTCGCGGGTGGTGCCGACCACGACGATCGGGGGCGCGCCCTCCGCGGTGATGCGGTGGGGGGAGCCGGTGGCCTTGACGGGCCAGTAGGCGCAGCTCAGTGAGGCCCAGGCCAGGCCCTTGCCGAAGACCGGGGAGGCCTTCTCGAAGGAGGGCGCGGCCTTGGCGACAGCCTCGGTGGTGCGGTACGCGGGGGGCTGGTCGAGGCAGTTCACGGCGGCGTTGGCGTACATCAGGTTGGAGTAGGAGCCGTCCGCGTCGCGCTCGTAGTAGGAGTCGGCGAGGCCGAGCAGGGCGGCGCCGTCGCCGCGCATGGCCTGGGCGAGGGCGTCGCGGAGCCGGGGCCAGGCGCCCTCGTCGTACATGGCGGCCAGCACACCGGTGGTGGCGAGGGCCTCGCCGAGCGGGCGGGCCTCGCCGGTGGCGACGGGGCGGCGGTCGAGTTCGGCGAAGAAGGTCTTGAGGCGGGTGGCGGCCTGGGCGGGCGTGCCGGTGCCGAGGGGGCAGTCGGGGCGGGCCACGCAGTCCGCGGCGAAGGCCCGGAAGGCGGTCTCGAAGCCGGCGGTCTGGTCGCGGTTGAGCTCGGCGGTGGGGAGTGAGGGGTCCATCGCGCCGTCGAGGACGAGCCGGCCCGCCCGGTCGGGGAACAGCTCGGCGTAGGTCGCGCCGAGGAAGGTGCCGTAGGAGGCGCCCACGTAGTTCAGCCGGCGGTCGCCGAGGACTCCGCGCAGGATGTCCATGTCCCGGGCGGTCTCGACGGTGGAGACATGGGGGAGGACACGGGCGGAGCGGGTCTTGCAGCCCGCGGCGAAGTCCTTGAAGGCGGTGGTGAGGCGGTCGGTCTCGCGGGGGTCGTCCGGGGTCTGGTCGACCTGGGTGTACGCGTCCATCTGCGGCCCGGTGAGGCACTGCACCGGTTCACTGCGGGCGACCCCGCGGGGGTCGACGGCCACCATGTCGTAGCGGGCCCGCACCGGGGCGGGGTAGCCGATCCCCGCGTACTGCTGGAGGTAGCCGACCGCCGAACCGCCCGGCCCGCCGGGGTTGACCAGCAGCGAGCCGAGCCGCTTGCCGGGGCCGGTGGCCTTGACCCGGGAGACCGCCAGTTTGATCTGCTCGCCGCCCGGGTCGGCGTAGTCGAGCGGCGCCCGCAGGGTGGCGCACTCGAAGCCGGGCACTCCGCAGGCCCGCCAGGAGAGCCGCTGGCCGTAGTAGGGCTGCAGCTCCTTCGCCGAGGGCGACGAGGCGGAGGAGCCGGACGCGGCGGCGGACGCCATGGAGGACGCCCCTCCGTCCGTGCATCCGGAGACGAGGAGTCCGAGGGTCGCGAGCGCGACGGCGGACGGCTGGAGGAGACGCCTGGGGTCCATCCCCGGAGCGTATCCGTGTCTTGTTGGTTTGTTCCTCTTCGTACTCGTTCGGGTGAGTGGTGGGGCTATTGTCCGTTTATGGGATGAGAGAGGGGTGGGATGCCTGGGGAGGGGGCCGGGGGGGGGAGGGGCGGCTCGCGGGGGCGGGGGCGTCAGCCGGCGCGTAGGGCCATGGTCATCGCCTCCACCGCGAGCAGGGGGACCACGTTCCGGTCGAGGGCGTCCCGGCAGGCGAGGATGGCCTCGATCCGGCGGAGGGTCTGCTCGGGGGCGGAGTCCCGGGCGGTCCGGTCGATGGCGTCGTGCAGGTCGTTGTTGGCGAGGGCGCCGCGCGTACCGAACTGGAGGGTGAGCACGTCGCGGTAGAAGCCGGTCAGGTCGCTGAGCGCGAGGTCGAGGCTGTCGCGCTGGGTACGGGCCTTGCGGCGCTTCTGCTTCTCCTCCAGCTCCTTCATCACGCCGGCCGTGCCGCGCGGCATCCGGCCGCCCTGGGCCGCGCCGAGGGCCGCCTTCAGCTCCTCGGTCTCCTTGGCGTCGACCTCCTCGGCGGCCTGCTGGGCGTCCTCGGCCGCCGCGTCGACCAGTTCCTGGGCCGCCCTGAGCGCCGCCCCGACGTCCGCCACCCGCAGCGGCAGCTTCAGCACGGTGGCCCGGCGGGCGCGGGCCCGCTCGTCGGTGGCCAGCTTGCGGGCCCGGCCGATGTGCCCCTGGGTGGCGCGGGCCGCGAAGTGCGCCGCCTCCGGCTCCACGCCGTCCCGCCGGACCAGCATGTCCGCGACCGCGTCCACGGACGGGGTGCGCAGGGTGAGCGCCCGGCAGCGGGACCGGATGGTCGGCAGTACGTCCTCGATGGACGGGGCGCACAGGAGCCAGACCGTGCGCGGGGCCGGCTCCTCCACCGCCTTCAGCACCGCGTTGGCCGACTTCTCGTTCAGCCGCTCGGCGTCCTCGACCAGGATGATCTGCCAGCGCCCGTTGGCCGGCGAGGTGAACGACTTGCGGACGGTGTCCCGCATGGCGTCGACCAGGATCTGCGAGCCGACCGCCGCCACCGTGCTGACGTCGGCGTGGGTGCCGACCACCGCCGTGTGGCAGCCCTCACAGAAGCCGCAGCCCGGCTCCCCGCCGAGCGCCCGGTCGGGGCTGACGCACTGCAGCGCCGCGGCGAACGCCCGGGCCGCGGTGGTCCGCCCGGCGCCCGGCGGCCCGGTGAACAGCCAGGCGTGCGTCATCTTCGACGCCTCGGGCGGCTCCTCGCCCCGGGACTCGGCGGTGACGAGCGCGTCGGCGTCGCGCGCGGCAGCGCCGAGCTGGGCCCGGACGTGGTCCTGGCCGATCAGGTCGTCCCATACGGTCACGGGTCACCGCCTCGCGGAATGATGGTGGATGGCGGCTTCCATTGTGCGGGAGGGGTCTGACAGCGGGGGACGACCGGGATCGAGGGCGGGGGATGACGAAGGGACCGGGCTCGGCGGGCGACCAAAGGGCTGGGCTCAGCGGGCGCGGCCGCCGTGGCCGTTGTCCTCGTCCTCGGCGTGCGGGCCGAGCAGCTCGTCGGCGAGGGTCGGAAGGTCGTCCAGCGGGGTCTCCTCGGCCCAGTCCGAGCGCCGCCGCGGCCGTCCCTGCTCGTCCAGTTGGGGAAGCTCACGGGTGCGCTCGTTGCCGGCGGGGTCGGGGGAGCCCGGACGGCCACCGGCCCCCGTACCGCTGGAGGGTCGGGCGGGGGAGCCCGATGCGCCACGGGCGCCCTTGCGGGCGGGGCCTGTACCACCGGTGGCGGAGGGCGCGTCCTTGCGGGTGGCACCCGGGCCGCCGGTGCCGGGGGGCGGGTCCTTGCGGAAGAAGTCCTGGGGGACCCGGTCGGCCGGGTCGCCGCCGGACGGCTCCCCGCCCGGCCCGCGGCGCGGCTCCTCCCGGCGTACCGGAGCCGGAGGCACCGGGGGCAGCACCGCGGTCTCGTCCACGTCCCGGGCATCCGCGCCCCTGGCGGCCCAGCGGCCCCGCTCGTCGCGTACCCGCGGCAGCTTGGCGGTCTCGTCCACGGCGCCATGGCCGGTCGGCTCGTCACGGACCGGGCGGAGGATCGCCGTGTCGTCGTCGGAGGCCGCAGAAGTGCCGGTGTCGCGGATGGGGCGCAGGAGGGTCGTATCGTCGTCGGCGCGCTGCTCGCCCGAGGGCGGGGCGGGGTCGTCCTCGTCCTTGCGGAGGCTGTACGGGGGGACCGGCACCTCCTGGGTGACCTCGTTCGGCCGGACGACCGGCGTGGGCACCGTCAGCTCGGCGGCGGACGCCTCGGCCTCCTCCGCCTCACGGCGGCGCCGCTCCTCCTCCACCGCCCGGGCCTCGGCCTCCTCGGCCTCCCGGCGGCGGGCCTCGGCCGCTGCCTGGCGGCGGGCTTCGGCCTCCGCCTCGCGGCGGGCCTCCTCGGCGCGGAGCAGCGCCTCCTCGGCCTTGCGCTGCTTCTCCAGGCGGCGCTCCTCGGCCTCGGCCCGCAGCCGCTCCTGCTCCTCCTTGAGGGCGCGCAGCCGCTCCTGCTCCTCCAGCCGGGCCTTCTCCTCGGCCTCCAGCCGGCGGCGCTCCTCCTCGGCGAGCCGGCGGGCCTCCTCCGCCTGGCGGGCGGCCTCGGCCTCGGCGCGCCGACGGGCCTCTTCCTCCTCGCGCCGCTTGCGCTCGGCCTCGCGGCGGCGGGCCTCTTCCTCCTCGCGGCGCTTGCGCTCCTCCTCCTCGGCGCGCAGCTTCGCCAGCTGCTCCTGGCGCTCCCGCTCCAGCCGCTCCTCCTCGGCCTTGCGGGCGGCCTCCTCCTCGGCCTTGCGGCGGGCTTCCTCCTCCGCCTTGCGCCGGGCCTCCGCGATGGCCTCCTTCTCGGCCTCGGAGAGCGGAAGCATCCGGTCCAGCCGGTGGCGGACCACGGTGGTGACGGACTCCGGCTCCTGGCCGGCGTCCACCACCAGATAGCGGCCGGGGTCGGCGGCGGCCAGGGTCAGGAAGCCGGAGCGCACCCGGCGGTGGAACTCGGCCGGCTCCGACTCCAGCCGGTCCGGCGCCTCGGTGAACCGCTCGCGGGCGGTCTCCGGGGAGACGTCCAGCAGGACCGTGAGGTGCGGGACCAGGCCGCCGGTGGCCCAGCGGGAGATACGGGCGATCTCGGTCGGCGACAGATCGCGGCCGGCGCCCTGGTAGGCGACGGAGGAGTCGATGTACCGGTCGGAGATGACGATCGCGCCGCGCTCCAGGGCCGGGCGGACCAGGGAGTCCACGTGCTCGGCGCGGTCGGCGGCGTACAGCAGGGCCTCGGCGCGGTGCGAGAGGCCGGCGGAGGAGACGTCCAGCAGGATCGAGCGGAGCCGCTTGCCGATGGGCGTGGCGCCCGGCTCGCGGGTGACCACCACCTCGTGGCCCTTGCCCCGGATCCACTCGGCCAGCGCCTCGACCTGGGTGGACTTGCCCGCGCCGTCGCCGCCCTCCAAGGCGATGAAGAAGCCGGTCGTGGCCGTGGCCTGGACCGGGTCGGCGCCGCGCAGGGCGTCCCGCAGGTCGTGCCGCAGCGGTACGCCGGAACGGTCGTCGGTCTTGGCCAGCAGGAGCGCCGCCAGCGGCAGCAGCAGCGCGCCGACCAGCATCAGGGTGAACCCGGCCCCGCCGTGCGCGAAGACGAAGTCGCCGTTCGCCAGCCGGTGCGGCCCGATCGCGGCGGCCAGCAGCGGGGCGGCGATCGCGCCGAGGGCGACGGCCACCCGGACCACCGCCTGGAGGTGCTCGGTCAGCCGCGGACGGCGGAAGTCCTCGGTCTCCTGGTCCAGCAGGGTGTGCCCGGTGTTGGCGGCCACCCCGGCCGCGAACCCGGCGCCCAAGGCCAGGAACAGCACCGTCGCCAGGTCCGGCACCAGGCCCATGGCCAGCAGCGCCACCCCGGTGGCGGCGAGCGCCAGGGCCAGCAGCCGGCGGCGGGACAGCGCCGGGACGATCGTGGGGGCGCGGCGGATGCCCAGCCCCGTACCGCCGGTCAGGGCGAGCACCAGCAGGGCGTAGGCGACCGGACCGCCGCCGAGGTCGCCGCCGTGCAGCGCGGCGACGGCCGCCGCGGCGGCGATGGCACCGGCCACCGCGCCGCAGGCCAGGACGAGCAGGGGTATGGCCCCGGTGCGCCCGCGGTCGGCCCCGCCGCCCGACGACGGGCGGCGCAGCCCCTCCAGCGGGGAGCGCGGCCGGGGCGTCGGGGTGCCGGGGAGCTGGAGGAAGTAGAGGACGGAGACCGAGGCCGCGAAGAGCCCGGCCGCCACATACGAGCCCAGGGCCGCCTGGTGGCTGGTGAACCACTCGACGCCGGTGCCCAGCAGATTGCCGATCAGGGTGGCGAGCAGCAGGGCGAGGGCCGCGCCGGGTACCACCGCGAAGCCGGTGCGCAGCGACAGCCGGCGCAGGGCGTCCAGATGGTCGGGCAGCGGGCGCACCGCGGCGCCCTCCAGCGGCGGGGCGGGCAGCAGCGCCGGGGCGGCGCTCTCCCGGGCGACCGTCCACACCCGCTCGGCGGCGCCGGCGACGAAGACGGTGGCCAGGAGGTAGACCATCGCGGTGTCGCCGACCCAGTCGGTCCACAGCGGGGCGATGATCAGCAGCGCGACGCGCAGTCCGTCCGCGCCGACCATGGTCCAGCGCCGGTCGAGCGGTCCGCCGGGCGCGGTGAAGGTCGTCAGCGGGCCGAGCAGCACCGCGCCGAACAGCACGGTGGCGACCACCCGGGCCCCGAAGACGGCCGCCACGGCGAAGGCGGCGCCCCGGTAGCCGCCGCCGAAGGTGCCCGCGGCCGCGGTCGCCTGGAGCGCCAGCAGGACCAGGACGAGCATGGCGAGGGCGTCGCCGATGCCGCCGACGAGCTGCGCGCTCCACAACCGCCGGATCGGCGGGGTGCGCAACAGGGCCCGTACGGCTCGCTCGCGGGAGTCCGCGGCGAGTGCGGCGTCGGAGTCTGAGGTGGGGCTCAAGACCGTTGGCTGCTCGGCTCGCGTCATCCCATCAGCCTATCCGGGACGGCTGACAGCCAGTCCTCTCCATCCGCATCGTTCGAACGAACGGCCGGGGAGCCGCCCGGGGAGCCATCCTCGGCAGGACCTACGGGGCGGTACTCGGGCCCCGCGCCTCCGGAGCCGGCCGACGCGGAAGGGGCGGTACGCGGAGGCCGTACGCCGAAGCAGCCGGCGGTACGCGGAAGGGGCGGCCCCGTTTCCGGAGCCGCCCCTTCCGCGCGTACGAGACTCCGCGCGTACGAGACGCGGACCGGCCGTCAGTCCTCCGAGGAGGCCGCCTTCGCCGCGGCGGTCCTCGCGGTGGCGGTCTTCTTCGCCGCCGTGGTCTTCTTCGCCGTCGTCGTCTTCTTGGCGGCGGTCTTCTTGGTCGCGGCGGTCTTGGCCGCCGTGGCCGTCTTCTTGGCGGGCGCCTTCTTGGCCGGCGCCTTCTTCGCCGCCTTCTTGGCGGTCTTCTTCGCGGGGCCCTTGGCCCGCTTCTCCGCCAGCAGCTCGAAGCCGCGCTCGGGCGTCAGCGTCTCCACGCTGTCGCCGGTCCGCAGGGTGGCGTTGGTCTCGCCGTCGGTGACGTACGGGCCGAAGCGGCCGTCCTTGACCACCACCGGCTTCTCGCTGACCGGGTCGTTGCCCAGCTCCTTCAGCGGCGGCTTGGCGGCGGCCCGGCCGCGCTGCTTGGGCTGGGCGTAGATCGCCAGGGCCTCGTCCAGGGTGATAGTGAAGAGCTGGCTCTCCTCGGTCAGGGACCGGGAGTCGGTGCCCTTCTTGAGGTACGGGCCGTAGCGGCCGTTCTGCGCGGTGATCTCCACACCCTCGGCGTCGGTGCCGACGACTCGCGGCAGCGACATCAGCCGCAGCGCGTCGTCCAGGGTCACCGTGTCCAGGGACATCGACTTGAAGAGCGAGGCGGTGCGCGGCTTGACGGCGTTCTTGCCGGTCTTCGGGGTGCCCTCGGGCAGGATCTCGGTGACGTACGGGCCGTAGCGGCCGTCCTTGGCGACGATCTGGTGGCCGCTGACCGGGTCGGTGCCCAGCTCGAAGTCGCCGCTCGGCTTGGCGAGCAGCTCCTCCGCGTAGGCGACGGTCAGCTCGTCGGGCGCCAGGTCGTCCGGGACGTCGGCGCGCTGGTGGCCCTCGGAGTCCTTCTCACCGCGCTCGACATACGGGCCGTAGCGGCCGACCCGCAGCATGATGCCCTCGCCGACCGGGAAGGACGAGATCTCCCGGGCGTCGATCGCGCCCAGGTCGGTCACCAGCTCCTTCAGCCCGCCGAGGTGGTCGCCGTCGCCGTTCCCGGCGTCCGCGGCCGCGGCCCCGGCGACCGTCGCGGCGCCCTCGCCGAAGTAGAACCGCTTCAGCCACGGCACCGCCTGCGCCTCACCGCGGGCGATGCGGTCGAGGTCGTCCTCCATCCGGGCCGTGAAGTCGTAGTCGACGAGCCGGCCGAAGTGCTTCTCCAGCAGGTTGACCACGGCGAAGGAGAGGAAGGACGGGACCAGCGCGGTGCCCTTCTTGAAGACGTAGCCGCGCTCCAGGATGGTGCCGAGGATCGAGGCGTACGTAGAGGGGCGGCCGATCTCGCGCTCCTCCAGCTCCTTGACCAGCGAGGCCTCGGTGTAGCGGGCCGGCGGCTTGGTGGCGTGGCCGTCCACGGTGATCTGCTCGGCCGACAGCGGGTCGCCCTCGGCGACCTGCGGCAGCCGGCGCTCGCGGTCGTCCAGCTCCGCGTTGGGGTCGTCGGCCCCCTCCACGTACGCCTTCATGAAGCCGTGGAAGGTGATCGTCTTGCCGGAGGCGCTGAACTCGGCGTCCCGGCCGTCCGCGGCCCGGCCGCCGATCCGCACGGTGACCGAGTTGCCGACCGCGTCCTTCATCTGGGAGGCGACGGTCCGCTTCCAGATCAGCTCGTAGAGCCGGAACTGGTCGCCGGTCAGCCCGGTCTGGGCCGGGGTGCGGAAGCGGTCGCCGGACGGGCGGATCGCCTCGTGCGCCTCCTGCGCGTTCTTGACCTTGCCGGCGTAGACGCGCGGCGCGGAGGGCAGGTAGTCGGCCCCGTACAGCTGGGTGACCTGCGCGCGGGCGGCGGCGACCGCGGTGTCGGACAGCACCGTGGAGTCCGTACGCATATAGGTGATGAAGCCGTTCTCGTACAGCTTCTGCGCGATCTGCATGGTCGCCTTCGCCCCGAAGCCGAGCTTGCGGCTCGCCTCCTGCTGGAGCGTGGTGGTGCGGAACGGCGCGTACGGGGAGCGGCGGTACGGCTTGGACTCGACCGAGCGCACCGAGAAGGAGGTGTCGGCGAGCGCGGCGGCCAGCGCGCGGGCGTTCGCCTCGTCCAGGTGCAGCACCTGGTCGGACTTGAGCCGGCCGTCCGAGCCGAAGTCGCGGCCCTGGGCGATTCGCCGGCCGTCGACCGAGGCGAGGCGGGCGGTGAGGGTCGCCGGGTCGGTCGGGTCACCGGCGCGGCCGGTGCCAAAAGTGCCGGTGAGGTCCCAGTACTCGGCGGAGCGGAACGCGATGCGCTCGCGCTCCCGCTCGACCACCAGCCGGGTGGCGACGGACTGCACCCGGCCGGCCGACAGCCGGGGCATGACCTTCTTCCAGAGCACCGGCGAGACCTCGTAGCCGTAGAGGCGGTCGAGGATGCGGCGGGTCTCCTGGGCGTCGACCATCCGCTTGTTCAGCTCGCGCGGGTTGGCGACGGCGGCCTGGATCGCGTCCTTGGTGATCTCGTGGAAGACCATCCGGTGGACCGGGACCTTGGGCTTGAGGACCTCCAGCAGATGCCAGGCGATCGCCTCGCCCTCGCGGTCCTCATCGGTGGCGAGGAAGAGCTCGTCGGACTCGGCCAGCTGCTCCTTGAGCTTGCGGACCTGGGCCTTCTTGTCGGAGTTGACGACATACACGGGCTGGAAGTCGTGCTCGACGTCCACCCCGAGCCGCCGAACCTCCCCGGTGTACTTCTCGGGCACCTCGGCGGCGCCGTTCGGGAGGTCGCGGATGTGTCCGACGCTCGCTTCGACGACATAGCCGGGCCCGAGGTAGCCCTTGATCGTCTTCGCCTTGGCAGGCGACTCGACGATGACGAGTCGGCGGCCGCCGTTCGCGGTCTCGCTGGTCGGGGACAACTTCGCTCTTCTCTCCGGTCGACACTCTGGGGCACGTGCGGCGCGGTGCGGTCACCTCACCGCGCTGCTGGCCGCACGGCTGCGGCGCTGTGCGGTGGCGCCGCCGCGTACGGCTCCGTGCGGTGGCGCCGCCCGCGTACGGCTCGTGCTGTGCGCGGGCACTGCCGTCGGCTCACGGTGGTCAAGCCGTACGCCGACGCGGCTGTCGCTGCGGAGTGTGACGGTACAACCCGCCCCCGTGTCAAACGGCGAAAGCCCGCAACGGCCACTCGAACGGTAACCCGACTCCGGGCATTCCTGCCGCCCGGACTCCCTTCTCGTCACCTTCCGACCGGCCTCGGGTCGTCCTCGGATCGCCTTCAGGCCGTCTCCGGGCCGCGGATCCGATCGTTCCGGTCACCTCGGGCCGGTGGCTCGGGTAGTGTCCCCGGTCCGTCTGCCATCCGGTCCGACGGGAGCCGGTGGGAGCTGCCGCAAGCGGGGCCGGGCGCGGGCCGGCGGGGGGCTGTGAGTGCTGGGCGGGGTGTACGGGGTGGTGGGGCGAAGGCGAGGGTGGCGGTCGCGGTCAGATCCGGCCGAAGCACCAGACGCCGAGGATCATGAAGGCCGCGCCGAGACTGGCCGCGAAGGTGGCGGCGGCGGCCGGCCGCACCCCGTAGACGACCGGGGCGCGGTGCAGCACCCGGGTACCCGTCCACAGCAGCAGACCCATCCCGAACAGGCTGAACGCCGTGCCGGCGAAGATGGCCGGTCCGCTCTCCATGCCGTACCCCGTTCCTCGATGACCCTAGGGTTGCCCCGAGGGCGAGGCTGACACCCCAGGGCGTCGAGGGCGCGAATTGCGCGTGAACGGCACGGGGGTCCCGGCCGGACTTCACCCGCCCGGCGCCGGGGACCCGGAGCCCTGGGCCCCGGAGGCCTGCGGCCCGGTCAGGGCGCGGGCGTGGTCGCGGCCGGTTCCAGGAAGCCCTCCTCCACCAGCAGCCGGATCGCCTGCGGGGTGCGGTCGCGGAGCAGCACCGGGTCCTCGCCCATCAGCTGGGCGATCGCGTCCAGGATGCGGCCCGCGCTCAGTGTCCCGTCGCACACGCCCGCGAAGCCCGCGCCCACCGCGTCCACCCTGGTGGCGCGCCGCATACCGCGGTTCTGGCGGAGCAGTACGTGCTCCGGGTCCTCCGCGCCGGGCAGCCCGACCTGCTCCTGCACCACCTCGGGGGCCAGCACGAAGTGGTCGCCGAGCAGGGCGGCGTCGTCCTGGGTGCGCAGATAGTCCTGGCGGGCGAAGTGCGCCCGCACCGCCTCGCCGAGCGGCTGCTCCACCGGGTGCGGCCACTCCTCGATGGTGATCGAGGGCTGCTCGACGGCGGCCGCGCTCCGGCGCAGGGTGATCCACCCGAAGCCGACGGCCCTGGTCCCGCGCGCCTCGAACTCGTCCAGCCACTCCTCGTACCGCGCGGTGTACCGCTCCGGATCGCCCTGGTGGTCCCCGGCGTCCCGCAGCCACAGCTCGGCGTACTGCGTCACGTCCTGCACCTCGCGCTGGACGATCCAGGCGTCGCAGCCGCGCGGCACCCAGGAGCGCAGCCGCTCCTGCCAGTCCTCGCCCGCCACATGCTGCCAGTTGGCCAGGAAGTGGGCGTATCCCCCTTCGTTGAGCCGGTCGCCGGCCTGCTGGACCAGGGTCCGGCACAGCTCGTCGCCGCCCATGCCGCCGTCCCGGTAGGTGAGCCGGGCGCCGGGCGAGATCACGAACGGCGGGTTGGACACGATCAGGTCGTACGTCTCGGACTCCACCGGCTCGAAAAGGGAGCCGCTGCGCAGCTCGGCCTCGGGGGCGCCGGAGAGCGCGAGGGTGAGCCGGGTGAAGGCCAGCGCCCGGGGGTTCAGATCGGTGGCCGTGACCCGGGTGGCGTGCTGGGCGGCGTGCAGGGCCTGGATGCCGGAGCCGGCGCCCAGGTCGAGCGCGGAGCCGACCGGCGTACGGACGGTGATGCCGGCGAGTGTGGTGGAGGCCCCGCCGACACCGAGCACCACGCCCTCGTCGCGACCGCTCGCCCCGCCGGCGCCGCCCACCGCGCAGCCGAGGTCGGAGACGACGAACCAGTCCTGGCCCTCCGGACCGCCATAGGGGCGGATGTCCACGGCGGCCCGGATCCCGTCGCCCTCCTCGCGGAGCCAGCCGTCGGCGAGCGCCTCGTCCAGCGGCAGCACGGCCGCGGCGCGGGCCCGGCCGACCGGCCGCTGGAGCAGGAAGAGCCGCACCAGCGCGGCCAGCGGGCCGTCCTCCCGGGTGGCGCGGAGGGCCGGGACCGTCTCGCTGCGGGCCAGCGCGGCGTACGCGGACGCGCCGAGCAGCTCCAGCAGCCCGTCGGCGGTGAAGCCCGCCGCGAGCAGGGCCTCGCGGAGCCGGGCGGCGTGGTCGGGCACCGGCAGACCGGCGGCGGGGCTCTCGGCGGAAGGACTCGTCGTACTCACGGGATTCATTGTGACCGCAGCCACTGACAATCCGCCCGGCCCCCTCCTCCGCGCGACGGTCCCTCCTCCTCCGCGCGACGGCCTCATCCCGTACGACGGCGCTCATGCCGTACAGCGGCGGCTCATGCCGTACGGCGGCACGCTCATCCCGTAGGACGGCATGCGAACGCCCCGGCACCCGGCGGCAGAAGCCGTCGGGTGCCGGGGCAAGGGCGTCCCGGGGGCGGAGCGGGCCGGGGCCTACCCGGGCCGGGCGGCGGCGCCGCCTACTCCTTGTCGGCGCCGTCCTTGTCAGCCTTGTCCGCGTCCTTCGAGGCGGAGGGCGCGGCGGACGGGCTCGTGGAAGCGTCCTTGGACGAGTCCCCGTCGGGCGAGGCCGACCCGCCCGGCTTGGCGGACTGCGGGGTGGGGGCGATGGAGGCCTTGGCCTTCTGGCAGCCGGGCTGCTTGGCCATCGCCTGGCCCAGCCGGCCGGACTGGAGCTTGGACAGGGCGTCCTGGTCCATCTTCTCGATCTTCTGCAGACCGGCGGCGACCGACTGGAGGCCGTCCGCGAACCGCTGCTGGTTCTTCGGGTCCAGCGCGTCCACCTGCTTCTTCAGGCCGTCGTACGCGGTCGCGGTGGCGTTGAGCTCCTTCACCGCGTCCTGCTGGACCGTGTCACCCTGGTCGACGGGCGGGACTCCGGCGGCCTCGATGCCCTTGGCCAGCGAGCGGTTGGCGTCGGCGATGTCCTGGAAGGCCTTCGAGTCGGCGGTCTGCACGTCGGCGGGCTTGCCGTCGGCGGCCGTGGAGATGATGGCCTGCTGGGCGTTGGCGCGCTTCTGGATTTGCGGCTGGGCGGTGTCGCACACCTTCTGCGCCCAGGCGTTCACCTTCCCGTCGCCGTTGTCCTCGTCGCTGCAGCCCGCCAGCGTGAGCACCAGTACCGCACCGCCGGACAGCGCGGCCACAAGCTTCTTGTTCACCGGATTGGTCCCTTCGAAGGCTCTCGGCCCGGGAACTTACACGCCGGATGGGCGGCACTCGGCGGCACATGACCCTTCCGTACGCCTTTCCCACCATTTGCACCAAGGGAGAGAAGCCTCACGGCCCGCCCCGCGCTGCCACCGGGCCGTGGCGGCGTCACCGGGCCACCGCACCGGAGTCGTCCACGGCCACCGAGCGCCGCTTGGAGACCCACACCGCGGCGACGATCACGGCCAGCGCGAGGGCCGCGACCACCGCCCGGACGACCGGGCTGGCGTCATCCCCGTAGGCGTACCGTACGACAGCCGGGGCGATCAGCAGCGCGACCAGGTTCATCACCTTCAGCAGCGGGTTGATCGCCGGGCCCGCGGTGTCCTTGAACGGATCGCCGACGGTGTCCCCGATCACGGTGGCCGCGTGCGCCTCGCTGCCCTTGCCGCCGTGGTGGCCGTCCTCGACCAGCTTCTTCGCGTTGTCCCAGGCGCCCCCGGAGTTGGCCAGGAAGACCGCCATCAGGGTGCCCGCGCCGATCGCGCCCGCGAGGTACGCGCCCAGCGCGCCGACGCCGAGCGCGAAGCCGACCGCGATCGGCGCCATCACGGCGAGCAGGCCGGGGGTGGCCAGTTCGCGCAGGGCGTCCCGGGTGCAGATGTCGACGACCCGTCCGTACTCCGGCTTCTCGCTGAAGTCCATGATCCCGGGCCGCTCCCGGAACTGCCGGCGCACCTCGAAGACCACCGAGCCGGCCGACCGCGAGACCGCGTTGATGGCCAGTCCGGAGAAGAGGAAGACGACCGCCGCGCCGAGGATCAGCCCGACCAGGTTGTTGGGCTGGGAGATGTCCATGGAGAGCGTCAGCCGGTCCGCCCGGGACACCACGTCCGTGCCGACGTCGGCCACGGCGGTGGCGATGGCGTCGCGGTACGAGCCGAAGAGGGCGGCGGCGGCCAGGACGGCGGTGGCGATGGCGATGCCCTTGGTGATCGCCTTGGTGGTGTTGCCGACGGCGTCCAGGTCGGTGAGCACCTGGGCGCCCGGCCCCGCCACGTCACCGGACATCTCGGCGATGCCCTGGGCGTTGTCGGAGACCGGCCCGAAGGTGTCCATGGCGACGATGACGCCGACCGTGGTCAGCAGCCCCGTCCCGGCCAGTGCCACGGCGAAGAGGGCCAGGACGATCGACGAACCGCCGATCAGGAACGCCCCGTACACCGACAGCGCGATCAGCAGCGCCGTGTAGACGGCCGATTCGAGCCCCAGCGAGACGCCCGCGAGGACGACCGTGGCGGGGCCGGTGAGCGAGGAGCGGCCGACGTCCCGGACCGGGCGGCGGCTGGTCTCGGTGAAGTAGCCGGTCAGCCGCTGGATCAGGGCGGCGAGCGCGATGCCGATGGCCACCGAGACCAGGGCCAGCACCCTCGGGTCGCCGTCGTGGCGGCGGACCGCGCCCTCGGTCACCCCGGCCAGCTCGGCGTAGGAGCCGGGCAGATAGACGAAGGCGGCCACCGCCACCAGGGCGAGCGAGACCACCGCGGAGACGGCGAAGCCGCGGTCGATCGCGGACATCGCGCCCCGGGCCCGGCCCCGTCCGGACCGCCTCGGGGTGACGGCGAGGATGCCGATCACCGCCGTCACCACCCCGATCGCGGGCACCATCAGCGGGAACGCCAGCCCGTGGTCGCCGAACGCCGCCGAGCCGAGGATCAGCGCCGCCACCAGTGTCACGGCGTACGACTCGAAGAGGTCGGCGGCCATGCCCGCGCAGTCCCCGACGTTGTCGCCCACGTTGTCGGCGATGGTGGCGGCGTTGCGGGGGTCGTCCTCCGGAATGCCCTGCTCCACCTTGCCGACCAGGTCGGCGCCGACATCGGCGGCCTTGGTGAAGATCCCGCCGCCCACCCGCATGAACATGGCGATCAGGGCGGCGCCGAGGCCGAAGCCCTCCAGCACCTTGGGCGCGTCGGCGGCGTAGACCAGGACCACACAGGCCGCGCCGAGCAGTCCGAGGCCCACGGTGCACATCCCGACCGCGCCGCCGGTACGGAAGGCGATCCGGGTCGCCCGGTGCGCGGCGGTGGCGGGGTCGCCGGGCCCCGCCTCGCGCGCGGCGGCCGCCACCCGTACGTTGCTGCGCACCGCCAGCCGCATCCCGAGGTACCCGGTGGTCGCCGAGAACAACGCGCCGACCAGGAAGAACAGCGAGCGCCCGGCCCGCTGCGGCCAGTCGTCCGCGGGGAGCAGCAGAAGCAGGAAGAACACGGCGGCGGCGAAGACGGCGAGGGTACGGAGCTGGCGGGCGAGATAGGCGTTGGCGCCCTCCTGCACGGCCTCCGCGATCCGCCGCATGGCCTCGGTGCCGGTGCCCGCCGCCAGCACCTGCCGGGCGAAGAACCAGGCGACGAGCAGTGCGGCCAGGGCGACGGCACCGACGACGATCACGATCAGCCGGTTGCCCTCGGTCAGCACCGCCGCGGCGAGCGGTACGGGGAAGTCGGCGACCGGGACATCCCCAGCGGTGAAGTCAGCGGCGGTGAAGTCTGCGGCGGCGAACTGGGCGACGGACGGTGTGGACGGCCCCGCCATGCGTCCTCCTCCTCGACGTCGGAAACGATCACGACGTCGGAGGCGAGCACGGCGCATGACGGACGTGACGGATCAGAACAGGACTGACCGCCGATGACCGTTCCGTACGACCTTCCGGCCGTTAATTCACCCGGAAGCGCCAAGACGGGGCGGCGGCCAGGATACGGAGACCCTGCCGCCACGCACGAAAGCGGCACCCCGATGAAGGGTGCCGCTGGATACCGCTTCGGATACCCGCGCCCGGAAGCCCGCTTCGGACACCGCGCCGGGAAGCCGGGTGGCTCAGAGCACCGGGCCCGCTGCGCCGCCCATCCCGGCCGCCCCCGCCGCGCCAGGGACTCCCGCGCCCGGGCTGGCCGGCCAGGTCATCCGGATCACGCCTCCGCTCTCACCGGCGGAGACCTCCACGTCGTCCACCAGTCCGCTGATCACGGCAAGACCCATCTCGTCCCGGCCCTCGGCGTCGTCGAAGCCGGTGTCCGGGGCGACCGTACGGGTCCCGGGCACCCCGGCGGCATCAGCGGCCGCGACGCCCGCGCCCGGCACCCCGTCGCCGACCTCGATGGAGAAGGTCTTCTCCTCCTCGGTGAGAACCACCCGTACGGGTTCCGTCACCTGGTTGCTGCGGTGCAGTCCGACCGCGCGCGAGCAGGCCTCGCCGACGGCGAGACGGACCTCGTCGAGCACGGCTTCGTCGACCCCTGCCCGGCGCGCCACCGCGGCCGCGACCAGACGGGCGGTCCTGACGTGTTCCGGTTGAGCGCTGAAGCGGAGTTCAACGGTGGCCATACGGTCCCCCTCGGGCGTGCGAGTGTGCGTCTCAGCGGACCGGACTGGATGTCCGGTACCCCTGCCCATTCCCAGAATCCCGGCCGGTCGTGCAGCGACGCGGCTGCTCCGGCTCCGGCCGCCCCCACGAAATCGTTTCCCCAGGCAGCGTACGAGCCCCGGCCTGGGCACGACCGGGCCGCGTCGGGCCGCGTACGACCGCACCGGCCCGCGCCCGGAACGAGGACATCGGTACGAGCGGCACGTGCCGCCGCCGGTGCCTGTCCGGTCGCACCCGGAACGGACGCCGGGACCGGCCTGGGCCGCAAACCCGGCCCGGACCGGTCCCGCCGAGCCGCAGAGGATCAGTCCGTCGCCGCGACCGCTTCGTCGACCGTGGTGTGGATCGGGAAGACCTTGGTCAGACCGGTGATCCGGAAGATCTTGAGAATGCGCTCCTGGTTGCAGACCAGACGCAGCGAGCCCTCATGCGCGCGCACGCGCTTCAGGCCGCCCACCAGTACGCCGAGACCGGTCGAGTCGAGGAAGTCCACGCCCTCCATGTCGACAACCAGGTGGTAGCTGCCGTCATTCACCAACTCGACCAACTGCTCGCGCAGCTTCGGCGCGGTATACACATCAATCTCGCCACCGACCTCGACGACCGTACGGTCGCCACCAGGGCCGGACACATTGCGAGTCGACAGGGACAGGTCCACGAGTCCTCCAGCACCTTGCTATCGAGCGGTCGGCCCCTCGGATCTCCGGGACGGAGCCGGAGGGCGGATCGCCAGCCGCGATGGCATTCAATCACTTACCAACAGGCATGCACGACGCCTTGGGACCATTGTCCGTCACGCCGGTGACACACTCGGTGCCGATGGCCATGAATCACCGCCCCAGTCGACCCGCCGGGACCCGGGACCTCCGTCCCTCTCCCGGCGAGGTCCTCGACCGGCTCACCGCAGGGGTGAACCGGGCTACGCGCATCACTCATACGGAGCACCTGCCCCCGCGAACGGGTAGGCATGCCGTGTGGCCGGACCGCATCCGGGCCGAGGTGATCTCCGCCATCCGGGAGTGCGGGATCGCACACCCGTGGGCCCACCAGGCGGAAGCCGCGGAGCTCGCCCTGGACGGGCGGTCCGTGGTCATCGCGACCGGCACCGCCTCCGGCAAGTCGCTGGCGTATCTGGCGCCCGTCCTGTCCACGCTGCTGGACGGGTCCGAGGCGGCCAACGGCCGGGGCGCCACCGCGCTGTACCTGTCCCCCACCAAGGCGCTCGCCGCCGACCAGCGCCGCTCGGTGCGCTCGCTGGCCGCCCCGCTGGGCAACCGGATCCGGCCCGCGGTGTACGACGGGGACACCCCCGTCGAGGAGCGCGAGTGGGTGCGCCAGTACGCGAACTATGTGCTCACCAACCCCGACATGCTGCACCGGGGCATACTCCCGGCCCATCCCCGCTGGTCCTCCTTCCTGCGCTCCCTGCGCTATGTGGTGGTCGACGAGTGCCACACCTACCGCGGTGTCTTCGGCTCGCATGTCGCCCAGGTGCTGCGGCGGCTGCGGCGGGTGTGCGAGCGGTACGGCTCCTCTCCGGTCTTCCTGCTGGCCTCCGCCACCTCCGCCGAGCCGGGCGCCTCCGCCGGGCGGCTGACCGGGCTGCCGGTGACCGAGGTCGCCGACGACGCCTCCCCGCGCGGCGAGCTGGTCTTCGCCCTCTGGGAGCCGCCGCTCACCGAGCTGGAGGGCGAGCAGGGGGCGCCGGTACGGCGGACCGCCACCGCCGAGACCGCCGACCTGCTCACCGACCTGACCGTCCAGGGCGTGCGCTCGGTGGCGTTCGTCCGCTCCCGGCGCGGCGCCGAGCTGATCTCGGTGATAGCCAAGGAGCGACTGGCCGAGGTGGACCGCTCGCTGCCGCCGCGGGTGGCCGCCTACCGGGGCGGCTACCTCCCCGAGGAGCGCCGGGCCCTGGAGCGCGCCCTGCACTCCGGCGAACTGCTGGGCCTGGCCGCCACCACGGCCCTGGAGCTGGGCATCGACGTATCGGGCCTGGACGCCGTGGTGATCGCCGGCTATCCCGGCACCCGCGCCTCGCTGTGGCAGCAGGCCGGCCGGGCCGGGCGCGCCGGGCAGGGCGCCCTGGCGGTGCTGGTGGCCCGGGACGACCCGCTGGACACCTTCCTGGTGCACCACCCCGAGGCGCTGTTCCGCCGCCCCGTGGAGTCCACGGTGCTGGACCCGGACAACCCCTACGTCCTCGCCCCGCACCTGTGCGCGGCCGCCGCCGAGCTGCCGCTCACCGAGGCCGACCTGGCCCTCTTCGGCCCGGAGGCCACAGCCCTGCTGCCGCAGCTGGAGTCGGCCGGGCTGCTGCGTCGGCGGTCCTCCGGCTGGTACTGGACCCGCCGGGAGCGCGCCGCCGACCTGGCCGACATCCGCGGCGCGGGCGGCAGCCCGGTGCAGATCGTCGAGTCCGGTACGGGCAGGCTGCTCGGCACGGTGGACGAGGCCGCCTCGCACGCCGCGGTCCACGAGGGCGCCGTCCACCTCCACATGGGGCGCAGCTACCTGGTGCGGCGGCTGGACCTCAAGGAGTCCGTCGCGCTGGTGGAGGAGGCCAGTCCGCCGTACTCCACCACCGCCCGGGACACCACGGCCATCTCGGTGCTGGAGACCGACACCGAGGTCCCCTGGGGGGCCGGCCGGCTCTGCTACGGCTCGGTCGAGGTGACCAACCAGGTCGTCTCCTTCCTCCGCCGCCGGCTGATCACGGGTGAGGTACTGGGCGAGACCAGGCTCGACCTGCCGCCCCGGACCCTGCGCACCCGCGCGGTGTGGTGGACCGTCACCGAGGACCAGCTCGACGCCGCCCGGGTGAACCCGGAGCAGCTGGGCGGGGCCCTGCACGCCGCCGAACACGCCTCCATCGGCCTCCTTCCGCTCTTCGCCACCTGCGACCGCTGGGACATCGGCGGGGTCTCGGTGCCGCTGCACCCGGACACCCTGCTGCCGACGGTCTTCGTGTACGACGGCCATCCGGGTGGTGCCGGGTTCGCCGAGCGGGCCTTCCACACCGCCCGCGAGTGGCTGACCGCGACCCGTGACGCCATCGCCTCCTGCGAGTGCGAGGCCGGCTGCCCCTCCTGCATCCAGTCGCCCAAGTGCGGCAACGGCAACGAGCCCCTGCACAAGCGCGGCGCAGTCCGCCTCCTCACCGAACTCCTCCGTGAGGCTCCCGAGCCCCCGCCCGGAAGCTGACGACCGGAGACCCCGGCCCCGGCCGGGAGCCGGCCGCCGAGGCCCCGCCCGGGACGTGGCGACCGGAGGCCGTGGTCGGGAGCCGGCCACCGAAGGCCCCGCCCGGGGAGCGACATCCGGCGGCCTCGCCCGCGAACCGGCATCCGGCGGCCCCGCCCGCGAACCGGCATCCGGCGGCCCCGCCCGGGGACTGGCGTCCGGCGGCCCTGGTCGGGAGCCGGCCGCCGAAGGCCCCGCCCGGGAGGTGACGGCCGCGGCGTACGGCCCGAGGCGGGTCCGGGCCGCCACCTCGGCGACCTCACCGCTCAGGGCGCAGCGGACCAGCTCCGCCTCCTGAGCCGCCGCCACCCGCGCAGCGGCCGCGCAGGCCTCCGCACGGCCCCGCAGCGCCCGGTCCGCCGCCGCCAGGGCGGCCAGGTCCGCCGCGCCACCGGCCCGGTGCCGGGCGGCGACCACCTGGCCCAGGGCCAGCACGGCGGCGAAGACCGCGCAGAGCACGACGGCCGCGAACGCCGTCCACACGGTCGCCGAGCCACGGTCCGCCCCCGGACCGGCCGGCCGCCCATCACCCGGCCGCCGCGCGGTCACGGTGTCACCGGCCCGGTGTCCTCCGCCGCGGCGACGGCTTCCGCGCTCAGCCGCAGTGAGGCCAGGTCCGGCCCGGGAGCGGGCGCCGACACCCGTACCCGCCACAGATCGCCGCTCCGGCCCACCGCCACCCGGGCGCCCTTCGGTGCCGCGGACCTGGCGGCGGCCGCCACCGCCACCGAGGGCTCCGACCTGGCCGCCGCCCTCGCCCCCGCCCGGGCCGCGTCCACACACTGGATCTGCGCCGCCACCGCGGTGAGCGTCCACACCAGGGCCATGGTGAAGAACACCAGTGCCGGCAGGGCGACGGCCGCCTCCGCGGTGACATAGCCGCGGTCACCTCTCGACCCCTTCCCGGGGCTTCTCCCCGCCCGATCAGAACGAGGCATCGAGGGCCCTGCCGATTACCGAGCTCAACGCCTGCGACACCATGTCACTGGTGACGATCTTGTAGAGCACCGCCGCGAAGGCGCAGGCGGCGATCGTGCCCATCGCGTACTCCGACGTCGTCATGCCGCTGTCTCCGCTGTCCCTGCTGCCTCCGCGCACCCGGGCCACCAGGGCCCGGCTCCCGCGCACCGCAACCATCCACATCGCGCCCACCTCCATGGGTCGTACCGCCGTATCGCTGTCCATGCCTTCGCCGCCCGTCCCACGGGGCTCACATCAGGGAGCTCGCCAGCCCGATGACGACGGGGGCCACTCCGATCGCCAGGAACGCGGGCAGGAAGCACAGGCCCACCGGGGCCGTGATCAGCACCTGCGCCCGCTGTCCACGGGCCGCCGCGGCCCGGGCCTGCTCCGCCCGCAGTCCGGCCGCCAGCCGGGCGACCGCTTCCGCGGCGGGCGCGCCCGAGGCACCGGCCCGTTCCAGGGAGCGGGCGAGGGGTCGTGCGCCGGGCAGTTCACCGAAGCGCCCCCACACCTCGGCTGGTTCGCCGCCCAGCCGGAGCTCGGCCGCCGCGTGGGCGAGCCGGTCACCGACCGGGCCGCCCAGCGACCCGCCGACCGCCGCTGCGGCCTCCCGCGGCCCCGCCCCGGCGGCGAGGCAGGCCGCGAGGAGGTCCGCCACCAGGGGAAGTCCTCGTGCCGCCGCCTCCTGTTCCTCGGCGTCACCGTCCGCCCGCGGCCGACGCTGCCAGCGCCGTATCCCGTACGCGGCCGC
This sequence comes from Streptomyces lichenis, assembly GCF_023218175.1. GTDB lineage: Bacteria > Actinomycetota > Actinomycetes > Streptomycetales > Streptomycetaceae > Streptomyces > Streptomyces lichenis. Next base: position 161,920 of record NZ_JALPTH010000008.1, read on the forward strand.
CACCCCGACCGCACAGCCCGGCAGCCCGCCGACCAGCGCCCAGGCGGCCACCCCCGCCCCCAGCGGCGCCGCCTGGTGCAGAGCCCCGCGCAGGCGCCCCGACCACCATCCAGCCGAGGGCCGCCCGCTTCCCGGCCCCGAGGCGGCCCCGCCGAGACGGGCGAGCCGCCGCCGGACCTGGCGGCGGTGGCGGTGCGCGGTGAGGCTCCACCAGCCGCAGGCCGTCGCGGACAGCAACGCCGCCACCGTCAGCAGGCCGGACACCCGGTCGCCGCTCATGGCCCCACCGCCCCGCGCACCAGCCGCGCCGCCCAGTACAGTCCGGCGGCTTCCAGCAGACCGCCGACGACCAGGCAACCGAGGCCCGCCGGGGTGTGGAGCAGGACCCGCAGCGGATCCGCGCCCAGCGCGCAGCCCATCGCCAGGCCGGCCACCGGCAGCAGCGCCAGCAGGGTCGCTGTCGCCCAGGCCCCGGCCAGCTGGGCGCGCAACCGCTCCCGCTGGTCCCGGTGCTCCCGCAGGGCGGCCTCCAGCCGGTCCAGCCCGCCGGCGAGCCCGGCGCCGCCGTCCACCGCCACTTGCCAGCAGGCGGCCAGCCCGGCCAGCCCGTCGGCTCCCTCCCGGCGGGCGGCCTGCCGCAGGGTCTCGGGGACATCGCCGCCGAACCGCGCTGCCGCGAGCACCGCCGCCTCGTCGGGCCCCAGGGCCTCGGTCGCCCTGGCCGCCCAGCGCAGGGCGGCGGCCGGCTGGGCTCCCGCCCGTAGCTCGCCCGCGATCGCCCCGCACAGCGCCACCACCGCGTCCGCCCGCCGGTCCCGCATCCGGGCCCGGGCCCTGGCCCGCAACCGCCGTCCCACGAGCGGGACCGCGGCGGCACCGGCCAGGAGCGGGATCGGGGACTCCCCCGCCAACGCCAGGGTCGCGCCCAGCAGCAGGCACAGCCACTCAGGCCGGGCCCGCAGCACCGGCCACCAGCGCCGCCAGGCACCGGGCCAGGCGGCGGCAGAGGGCGCCCCCGGTCCGGCGAACAGCAGCCCGGCCCGCTTGCGTGCCCGGCCGCGGTCGAGCAGCAGCCAGGCGGCCGCGCCGGCGCACACCGCCGCGTACACCGATCTGTCCGGCACTCCCGTCCCGGAAGCCGCCCACGGCAGCCATCCGCCGGGAGGCCCCACCCCGCCGATCCCCTCCAGCACCGGCGCCGGTCCGCTCACCATGTGCCCTCACCCCCGAACAGCGACCGCAGCCGCTCCCAGCCGCGCTCCCGGCGGAACCCCTCGACCGTCCAGCTCAGCGCCGGGACGGTGGCCACCAGCCCGTACCGGTCGCGCTCCAGGACGTGCAGCTCGGCCACCCGCCGCCGCCCGTCCCGGCCGCGCACCATGTGCACCACGACCGCGAGTCCGGCCGCCAGCTGGCTGTGCAGCGCCGCGCGGTCCAGGCCGGCCGCCATGCCCAGGGCCTCCAAGCGGGCCGGCACATCGGCGGCGGTGTTGGCGTGCACCGTGCCGCAGCCGTCGTGGCCGGTGTTCAACGCGGCCAGCAGGTCCACCGCCTCTACCCCCCGCACCTCGCCGACCACCAGCCGGTCGGGCCGCATCCGCAGTGCCTGGCGCACCAGGTCCCGGAGGGTGACCAGTCCGGCGCCCTCCTGGTTCGGCGGACGGGCCTCCAGGCGCACGACATGCGGGTGGGCGGGGCGCAGTTCGGCGGAGTCCTCGGCCAGCACGATCCGCTCCCGCTCCCCCGCCAGCCCGAGCAGCGAGGCCAGCAGGGTCGTCTTGCCGGAGCCGGTGCCGCCGCTGACCAGATAGGAGACCCGGGCGTCGACCAGTGCCCGCAGATAGCGCTCGCCGCCGGGTGGCACCGTCCCCGCGGCGGACAGCTCCGCCAGGCTGAACGCCCTGGGGCGGACCACGCGGAGGGAGAGGCAGGTGCAGTCCACGGCCACCGGGGGCAGCACCGCGTGCATCCGGGTGCCGTCCGGCAGCCGGGCGTCCACCCAGGGCCGGGCGTCGTCCAGTCGCCGGCCCGCCGCACCGGCCAGCCGCCGGGCCAGGCCGCGTACCGCCGCCGCGTCCCGGAAGACCACCGCCGACAGCTCCAGTCCGGCGCCCCGGTCCACCCAGACCCGGTCCGGTGCCGACACCAGCACATCGGTCACCGCCGGATCGGCGAGCAGTGCCTCCAGCGGGCCGGTACCGACCAGTTCGCAGCGCAGTTCCTCCGCGGCGCCAAGCACCTCGGCATCGCCCAGCAGCCGGCCCTGGGCTCGGAGCGCGGCCGCCACACCCGCCGGTGTGGGGTCCGCGCCGCTCTCCACCAGCCGCTGCCGTACGGCGTCCAGCAGCGCGGCCGTCATGACCGGTCCTCCGCGGTGACGGCCCCGAGGGCACGCTCCCAGAAGGCCGAGCAGAACCGCCCCAGTGGGCTGCGGGCGCTGCCGCCCGGGGCCTCGCCCGCGTCCAGCGCGGCTCGCAGACCGGGCTCGACGGGCAGTTCACCGGCGAGCGGCAGCCCCAGGGCGCCCGCGACCCATTCCTCGTCCACCCCGGCGGCGTACGGCCCGCGCACCACCAGCCGCAGATCGCGCACCACCATCCCGGCCGGCGAGGCCACCCGCCGGGCGCCCGCGACGGCCCTCAGCCCGGCCGGGACGACGAGCAGCCCCAGATCGACCTGGGCCAGCGCCTCCGCCACCGTGTCGTCGATCCGGCGCGGCAGGTCCACGACCACCACGCCACCGCGTCTGCGCGCCGCCGCCAGCACCGAGCGCATCGCCTCCGGGACGACGGCCACCGTCTCGCCCCGGTCCCAGCTGAGCAGCCTCAGCCCGTGCAGCGCGGGCAGCGACTCCTCCAGGGCGCTCCCGGCCACCCGGCCCTTGGAGGCGGCGAAGTCGGGCCAGCGCATGCCCTGCGCCTGCTCCCCGCCGAGCAGCACATCCAGCCCGCCGCCCAGCGGATCGGCGTCCACCAGCATGGTGCGCCGGCCCTCCCGGGCCGCCGTGACCGCCAGGGCGCAGGCGAGGGTGGACGCCCCCGCACCGCCGCTGCCGCCGATCACCCCGATGGTCAGGGCCTGGCGCCCCACGCCCTCCACGCCGTCGGCGATCCGGTCGACCAGCCAGCTCTCGGCGTCCGGCAGCCGCAGCACGCAGTCCGCGCCGATCTCGACCGCGCGGCGCCACACTCCCGGGTCGTCCTGGTCCCGTCCGACGAGCAGCACCCCACTGCGCCGGGCCGCGCCCCGGCAGCGGTCCGCCGCGTCGTCGCCCACCAGCACCAGCGGCGCCGTGTCCCAGCTCGCCCGCCGCTCGGGAACCGAGTGGTACACCTCCGGATGGGCACCGGCGGCCGCGCACAGCCGCAGCAGATCGTCCAGCAGCTCGGCGTCCTCGGTCACGATCAGCGGTCCGGCCCGCCGCCGGTCGACCGCTTCCCCGCCGGCCGCCATGGTTCCGGCCATGGTCTCTCCCCCTTCGTCCGACGCCGTCCTCGTCCGGCGTCGCCTTCGTCCCGCATGCCTGTGTGCCTGCGTCCTGCGGCGTTGCGGCGCGCCCCGGTACGGCGCGCCCGGCTCCCTCGGCAGCGGCGGAGGGGCCCGAGATCCGGAAGGAGAGCGTCATTCCGCACGACACTCCTCCGGACATCGCGGATGCCGCGGACTTCGCTGCCGGAATCAGCGTGGGCGACCACCGGAAATAAAGTGGATCTTGGTCAATATCTGTGGACAACTCGACCGTTGTGAATATCCCGCTCACCCATACCAGGGACTTCCCCAGCGCAGCCCGGTGACTACACTGAGTGACGAAGTGGAGGGACGGGGCCGGTCGGCCCAGCAGCACGGGGGAGGCCCGGAATGAACGATCCAGAGCCGCACCAGAGGGCGCACATGTGCCCGGACATGCGACGACCCCCGCCGGGGGGGAGAGCGGGGGTCGTCTCTCCGGCCGACTCGGGGGGGGAGGAGCCGGACCGGGTTAGCACGGTCGCGAACGATCCGTGACTTCCATGGTGTACCCGAGAGCCTTCTCAGGCAAACCCACACGCCCCGGCGTACGCCGAATGGCGGCCACCTATGCTCAGGCCCGTGGAAAACCACTCCTCACCGCGCACCGCGGCCTTCTTCGACCTGGACAAGACGGTCATTGCGAAGTCATCGACGCTGACCTTCAGCAAGTCCTTCTACCAAGGCGGCCTGATCAACCGCCGAGCCGTACTGCGGACCGCCTATATCCAGTTCGTCTTCCTGGCCGGAGGCGCCGACCACGAGCAGATGGAGCGGATGCGCGCGTACCTCTCCGCGCTCTGCAAGGGGTGGGACGTCCAGCAGGTGCGGGAGCTGGTCGCCGAGACGCTGCACGACCTCATCGACCCGATCATCTACGACGAGGCGGCCTCCCTCATCGAGGAGCACCACGCCGCCGGCCGGGACGTGGTGATCGTCTCCACCTCGGGGGCCGAGGTGGTGGAACCCATCGGCGAACTCCTGGGCGCCGACCGGGTCGTGGCCACCCGGATGGTCGTCGGCGAGGACGGCTGCTTCACCGGGGAGGTGGAGTACTACGCCTACGGCCCGACGAAGGCGGAGGCCGTCAGGGAGCTGGCCGAGGCGGAGGGGTACGACCTGGACCGCTGCTACGCCTACAGCGACTCGGCCACCGACCTGCCGATGCTGGAGGCCGTCGGCCACCCGTACGCGGTCAACCCCGACCGCGCCCTGCGCCGGGCCGCGACCGCCCGGGACTGGCCGGTCCTGGTGTTCAACCGCCCGGTGCGCCTCAAGCAGCGGCTGCCCGCCTTCCGGCTGCCGCCGCGCCCGGCGCTGGTGGCCGCGGCGGCGGTCGGCGCCGCGGCCGCGACCGCCGGCCTGGTCTGGTACGCGGCCCGCAGGCGGACAGCCGTCTGACCCCCCGGCCCGCCCCTTGGCCCGCGCGTCCAGGGCCGGAATCCCCGCGCTCCGGGTCAGATCGCCAAAAACCGGAGCCAGGGGTTTCACATCGGGCGGGACGGTAGTACAAAGGAATCAACGGCCCGCGAGACCGAGGACATCCGAGAGGATCACCTGTTGAGCAAGAAGGCCCCACGGACCGAACAGCACGAAAGCTGAGCACCCACGCGACGTCGACCCGTCGATTACGGGCCAGCCGCACCAGGCCACGGGCGAAGTACCCGGCCTGATGGGCACATATCGAGGACGCTTGGTAACTCGGCAGACGTGCCAGCGGCGGTACCGATCCGGTACCGCCGCACCTCTGTCCGGACGCGGACAGCCTGCCTCTTCCCAGGGCAGGGCAGCGCTCAGGCGGCGCCGCGCTGCAGCGCCTCGCAGACCGCGGTGGACTCCCGGACCCCCAGCTCCACCGCCCGCCCGCAGTGCGCGATCCAGGCGCCCATCCCCTCCGGCGTACCCGAGAGATAGCCCTCCAGCGCCGCCAGGTACGCGGCCCGGCCCTGCTCCGCGTGGCCGACCTCGGCCGGGCAGATGGCCTTCGGGTCGAGGCCGCTGCCGATCAGCACGATCCGCTCGGCGGCCCGCGCCACCAGACCGCTGTAACTGGTGAAAGGCCGCAGCGCCAGCAGTTCCCCGTGCACCACGGCGGCGGTCACCAGCGCCGGAGCCTCGCCGCCTGCGACGATCAGCCCGGCCAGCCCCTCCAGCCGGCCGGCCACCTCGGCGGCGTCCGGCAGCGGGGCCTCGATCAGCGGTTCGTCGACCGCCTCCCCGGCCTGACGCGGGCGGCCCACCGAGCCCGCCGCGGGAGCGTCCGGCAGCACGGCCGGCCCGCCCGGGCCGGTCGCCGAGTCGGCGGCCGCCACCAGATGCAGACGCGCCAGCACCCGCATCGGGGACTGCCGCCAGATCGACAGCAACTGCCCGGCCTCGGCGCTCAGCCGGAGCGCCGCGCCGACGGTACGCGTCTGAGGGTCACCGCCGAAGTCGGTGCGCCGGCGCACCTCCTCCAGGGCCCAGTCCGCACCGGACAGCGCCGCCGAGGCGCGGGCGCCGCGGAGGGCCGCCTCGGAGGTCACCTCGTTGCTGCGGCGGCGCATCACCCGGTGCCCGTACACCCGGTCCACGGCCTTGCGAACCGAGTCGACGGCCTCCGGAACCCCGGGCAGCGAGGCCAGAGCGGCCAGCGGATCAGCGGCGTTGGTACTCATAGGCAGCGAGGCTACGCGCCCGCCGACCAGGCCTCTCACCGCCCTGCCAGACAGTGGCGATCGTCATATCGGCCGCCCCGGCAGCCGGGATCCGGATGCGTGACCGGAGACGTGATCCAGGCAGATTTCCCGCAAATCGACCGCACAGTGCGTCTGCCGCGCTACGGAGCGCTACGCTACTTGAACATGAAGATCGCTTTCGTTGGGAAGGGCGGCAGCGGCAAGACCACGCTGTCCTCGCTCTTCATCCGCCATCTCGCAGCCAAGGGCGCGCCGGTCATCGCGGTGGACGCCGACATCAACCAGCACCTGGGCGTCGCGCTCGGACTCGACGAGTCCGCAGCGGCGGCCGTACCGCCGATGGGGGCGCAGCTGCCGCTCATCAAGGACCACCTGCGGGGCTCCAACCCGCGGATCGCCTCCGCCGAGGCGATGATCAAGACCACTCCGCCCGGCGAGGGCTCCCGGCTGCTGCGGGTACGGGAGGAGAACCCGGTCTACGCGGCCTGCGCGCGGCCGGTACGCCTGGACGACGGCGAGGTCACCCTGATGGCGACCGGGCCGTTCACCGAGTCGGACCTCGGGGTGGCCTGCTACCACTCGAAGGTCGGCGCGGTCGAGCTCTGCCTGAACCACCTGGTCGACGGGGCGGACGAGTACGTGGTGGTCGACATGACGGCGGGCTCGGACTCGTTCGCGTCCGGGATGTTCACCCGTTTCGACATGACCTTCCTGGTCGCCGAGCCGACCCGCAAGGGGGTCTCCGTCTACCGCCAGTACAAGGAGTACGCCCGGGACTACGGCGTCGCGTTGCGGGTGGTGGGCAACAAGGTGCAGGGCGGGGACGACGTGGAGTTCCTGCGGGCGGAGGTGGGCGACGACCTGCTGGTCACGGTCGGCCACTCGGACTGGGTACGGGCCATGGAGAAGGGCCGCCCCACACCGTTCGCCCAGCTGGCGGAGGCGGACCGGCGGGCACTGGGCACGCTCCAGGAGGTGGCGGACGCCTCGTACCACTCCCGGGACTGGGAGCGGTACACCCGGCAGATGGTCCACTTCCATCTGCGGAACGCGGAGAGCTGGGGCAACGCCAGGACCGGGACCGACCTGGCGGCGCAGGTCGATCCCGGCTTCGTCCTCCACGAGGGGCTGACCACGGGCTCCGGGCAGCCGGTCGGCGAACAGCGGGAAGGCGCCGTTCCGGCGGGAGCGACCTCCGCCGCCCAATCCGACTGAACACCCTGCTTCCCTGACAGGCCGTCGGCTCGGCGGCCTGTCAGGGTGAGCGCCTACTCAGCCCTTCTGGCAGCGGGTCAGCCCTCCTGGCGGGCGGGCTGGGCCTGTCCGGCCGGGCGGGCGGCGGCGGACGGCGCCGCGCCGGACGGCCGGGCCGAGGCCGGCGGCTGGGCGGCCAGGAACGCCGGCCAGCCGGCCTTCGGGGCCTCACCGACCTTGAGGGTCCGCAGCTTCGCCAACGCCGCCGGGTCCTGGGCATCCAGCCAGTCGGCCAGCTGACGGAACGACACGCAGCGGACCTCGCTCTTGCCGCAGACCTTGGCGATGGTCTCCTCGATCGCCCGCATATACGTCTGGCCGTTCCAGGACTCGAAGTGGTTGCCGATCACCAGGGGCGCCCGGTTGCCCTCGTAGGCCCGGTCGAAGGCCTCCAGCATCCCGTCCCGGAACTGGTCGCCCCACTCCTGGTGCATCGAGGGGTCGCCCTTGGTCGTGCCGGACTGGTTCACCATGAAGTTGTAGTCCATGGAGAGCGTCTCGAAGGCGCGCCCGGGGACCGGGATCATCTGGAGCGACAGGTCCCACAGCCCGTGGTCCTTGCCCGGCCAGACCTGGTTGTTGACGCCGCTGGTGTCATAGCGCCAGCCCAGGTCGCTCGCCGCGCGGACGAAGTTGGTGCGGCCCTCCAGGCAGGGGGTGCGGGCCCCGATCAGCTCCTTCTCGTAGTCGAAGGGCAGCGGGTTCTCGGCGTTCAGGCCGGAGTTGGTCTTCCACTTCTTCACGAACGCCTTGGCCTGCGCGATCTCGCTCTTCCAGTCCTCGACGGACCAGGTGCCGACACCGCTCTCCGGGCCGCAGAAGTGGCCGTTGAAGTGGGTGCCGATCTCGTTGCCCTCCTGCCAGGCGCCGCGCAGCTCCCGCACGGTGGCCCGGATGCCCTCGGTGTCGTTGAAGCCGATGTCGGAGCGGCCGGGCGAGTGGCCGGGCGCGTCGTAGAGGGTGGACTTGTCCTCCGGCAGCAGATAGACGCCGCTGAGGAAGTAGGTCATGGTCGCGCCGTGCTTCCGGCCGACCTGGCGGAAGTGCGAGAAGAGCTTCTGGCTGTCCTCACCGGCCCCGTCCCAGGAGAAGACGACGAACTGGGGCGGCTTCTGACCGGGCTTCAGGCGCTCGGGCCTGCGCAGCCCGGGCTGGATGCCGGTGAACGCGGTCGAGCCGTCGCCGATCAGCCGGACGACGCTCTTGGGGGGCGCGGCCTTCTTGGGGCCGGCAGCGCCCTCGGTGGCGGCGCCGCCGAGGGCGCTGCAGCCGGCCAGGCCTGCGGTCAGCGCCACGGTGATCGCGCCGGCAGTGATCCTCTTCGTGGCGGCCATGATCCGCCCACCCTTCTTGGTCCTGGAGGTCCCCCCGAGCGCCGCCACCGTCACACCCGAAACGAAGAGAAGAAAATATGACAAGCCGTACTAGACGTACCAATCACTGCATCGGGTGAAAGTAACGCCCAAACGCCTCGAAAAAATTGTCGGAGTCTTTACTCTCCATTACTTTCTATTTACGCAGAGTTTGACGTCGAGCCCGTAACCGCAGCAACGCGGCGGACCGGGTCGGCTCCCACGCTGTGCTCCCCCACACCCGAGCCGATCCGGAGGAGACGGAAGCCATGACCGTCTGCACCTCGGCTCGGACCGACCACACCGGACGGTCCGAGCCCACCTCTCCCCCTTCACGCGGCACCCGTTTCCGACGGACCCACCGCCGTTCGGGCCCGGGGGAGGAAGGCGGCTCCGGTCGGCGGGGTGACGGCCGGTCCGGCGGGGGCGGCCTACGGGGGCGGTACGGCCGTCCCGGCGGCGGTGGCCGGCGCGTGCACGTCCGGGGCGTCGATGTGTCCGCCTCCATCGCCGTCTTCCTCATCGCGCTGCCGCTCTCCCTCGGTATCGCGCTCGCCACCAGCGCCCCGCTCCAGGCCGGTCTGGTGGCGGCGGCCGCGGGCGGCCTGGTGGCCGGGCGGCTCGGCGGCTCACCCCTCCAGGTCAGCGGGCCGGCGGCCGGACTGACCCTGGTCACGGCCGACCTGATCCAGAGGTTCGGCTGGCGCACCACCTGCGCCATCACCGTGCTCGCCGGTCTCGCCCAGCTCGGGCTGTCCCTGCTGCGGGTGGCCCGGTCGGCCCTCGCCGTCTCCCCGGCGATCGTGCACGGCATGCTGGCCGGGATCGGGGTCACCATCGCCCTCGCCCAGCTGCACGTGGTGCTCGGCGGCACCCCGCAGAGCTCGGCCGTGGCCAACGTCCTGGGCCTGCCCGCCCAGCTGGCCGACCTGCATCCGGCGGCCCTCTCCGTCAGCCTGGTCACCATCGCCGTGCTCCTGCTGTGGCCACGGCTCGGCGGCCGGATCGGGCACGCCCTGCGCAAGGCCCCGGCCGCACTGGTCGCCGTCGGCGCCGCCACCCTGCTCGCCGTGCTCGGCGGGATCGCCGTCCCCCGGGTGGAGCTGCCGTCCTGGTCCAGCCACGCCCTGCCCGGGCTCCCGGAGGGCCCGGTGCTCGGCATCGCCACGGGCGTGCTGACCATCACCCTGGTGACCAGCGTCCAGTCGCTGCTGTCGGCCGTCGCCGTCGACAAGCTGGTCGCCGCCCGGCCGGACCCGGCCACCCATGTCCCGCGCTCCGACCTGGACCGGGAGCTGGCCGGCCAGGGCGCGGCCAACATCCTCTCCGGCGCCCTCGGGGGCCTGCCCGTCGCCGGGGTCGCGGTGCGCAGCGTGGCCAATGTGTCGGCGGGGGCGATGAGCCGCCACTCCACGATGCTCCACGGGCTGTGGATCGTGCTGGCGGCCCTCGTCCTCGTCCCCGTGCTGGATCTGATCCCGCTGCCGGCGCTCGCCGCGCTCGTCATGGTCATCGGCGTGCAGATGGTCAGCATCACCCGGATCCGCACCGTCACCCGACACCGCGAGGCGCTGGTGTACGCGGTGACGGTGAGCGGGGTCGTGCTCATCGGCATCCTGGAGGGCGTGGCCCTCGGCATCCTGGTCGCCGGCGGCACCGCCATGCACCGGCTGACCCACACCCGGATCACCCGGGAGACGGAGGACGGCCTCCAGCGGGTACGGGTGCGGGGCCAGCTGACCTTCCTGGCCGTGCCCCGCCTGAGCCGCGCCCTGCACCAGATCCCGCACGGGGCACGGGTGGTGGTCGAGCTGGACGGGTCCTTCATGGACCACGCCGCCTATGAGGCCCTCCAGGACTGGCAGACCGCCCACACCGCCCGGGGCGGCCGAGTGGAGATGACGGGCCGGGCGGGGGTACGGATCGGTGAGCGGTCCGGCCGGTCCGTCCGGTCCACGTGCTGCCGGCCATGGACGCCCTGGCGCAACCACCACTGCGGCACCCACCCGGCCTCCGCGCCCGAGGAGACCGGCGGCGGTGGCCGGGCCACCGGGCAGACCGGCGGCGGTGGCTACCAACTCGCCAGCGGGATCAGCTCGTTCCAGCGCGACACGGCTCCGCTGGTACGCGAGGAGCTGGCCCGGCTGGCCCGGGAGGGGCAGCGGCCCTCGCAGCTCTTCCTCACCTGCTCCGACTCCCGGGTGGTGACCAGCATGATCACCGCGAGCGGCCCGGGCGACCTGTTCACCGTGCGCAACGTGGGCAACCTGGTGCCACCGCCCGGCCGCGCGAGCGGTGACGAAAGCGGCGACGACTCGGTCGCCGCGGCCATCGAGTACGCGGTGGATGTGCTGCACGTCCAGTCGATCACCATCTGCGGCCACTCGGGCTGCGGCGCCATGCAGGCCCTGCTCGACGCCGACGGCGACGCGAACGGCACCCCGGCGGCGGACGGCGACGCGGACGGCAACGCGGTGGGGGGCGGCGACTGGGCAGGGGACGGTGCCCCGGCGGCGGGCACCACGCCGCTGGGTCGCTGGCTGCGGCACGGCAAGCCCAGCCTGCTCCGGCTGAGGGACGGCCACCGCGCCGGAGTCCGGCTCGCGGGCCGGCAACCGGCCGACGCGGTCGAGCAGCTCTGCCTGACCAACGTGGTCCAGCAACTGGAGCATCTGCGGGCCCACCCCTCGGTGGCCCGAGGTCTGGCCCTGGGCACGCTGGAGCTGCATGGGATGTACTTCCACGTGGGCGAGGCCCAGGCCTACCTCCTGACGGGCGACCAGGTCCGTGGCGAGGGCACGGAGGAAGCGGTGGCGGTGGGGGCCGTGCCGACGGGGGCTGTGATGGGGGACGCGGTGCCGAGGGACGCGGTGCCGGCGGAGGCGGTCTCGTCGGCGCACACGGGCGGCGCCCCGGCGACGAGCGGAGCGGAACCGCACAGCCCCCGGCCGCCGCACCCGGAGGCGCGCGACGATTCCCGCCCACCGCGACCGGACGCAGATGAAGACATGCGAGGCGAGGGCACGCGGGGCACGGACATGCGGCCCCTGGGCCGAGAACCGGACCGGGCACCGGACCAGGCGCCGGACCAGGGGCATCTGTTCGACCGGATCACCGCCTCCTCTCCACCCACCACCCAGCCCTCCTCTCCGCGAGGGCGGGTGACGCACTCGAACTGACGTATCCGTGAACCGGGGTCCGGTGGGCCCCGTGAACAGGGGAGGCGGCCTCCTCCGTCCACCGCCCGGGAGGAGGGGGTCGCCGTCCGGGGGCCGGGGCCACCCGTGCGGGTGGCGGGCCGTACAGGCGTCCCCTCACCACCCCCCGCCGACTCCAAAAAGGTCTAAACCAATTCACGGGGGGCTCTTGTCACCCGGGGCTTTCGGCTGATGAGCTATGGGCTGGGACACATAGGACGCCCTGAGAACGGGAGATGTCGTGAGCAACGAAAGCCTGGCCAACCTCCTCAAGGAGGAACGGCGGTTCGCGCCGCCCGCCGAGCTGGCCGCGCACGCCAATGTGAAGGCGGACGCGTACGAGCAGGCCACGGCGGACCGGCTCGGCTTCTGGGCCGAGCAGGCGCGTCGCCTCAGCTGGGAGACCGAGCCGACCGAGACCCTGGACTGGTCGAACCCGCCGTTCGCCAAGTGGTTCGCCGACGGCCGGCTGAACGTGGCGTACAACTGCGTCGACCGGCACGTCGAAGCCGGGCACGGCGACCGGGTCGCCATCCACTTCGAAGGCGAGCCGGGTGACAGCCGGGCCCTCACCTACGCCGAGCTGAAGGACGAGGTCTCCCGGGCGGCCAACGCGCTGACCGAGCTCGGCGTCCGCAAGGGCGACCGGGTCGCGGTGTATCTGCCGATGATCCCGGAGGCCGCCGTCGCCATGCTGGCCTGCGCCCGCATCGGCGCCGCGCACTCGGTGGTCTTCGGCGGCTTCTCCGCCGACGCCGTCGCCTCCCGCATCCAGGACGCGGACGCCAAGCTGGTCATCACCGCCGACGGCGGCTACCGGCGCGGCAAGCCGTCCGCGCTCAAGCCCGCCATCGACGAGGCCGTGGCCAAGTGCCCGCAGGTCGAGCACGTGCTGGTGGTGCGCCGCACCGGGCAGGACACCGCGTTCACCGAGGGCCGGGACGTGTGGTGGCACGAGGCCGTGGGCCGCCAGTCCGCCGAGCACACCCCGGAGGCGTTCGAGGCCGAGCACCCGCTGTTCATCCTCTACACCTCCGGCACCACCGGGAAGCCCAAGGGCATCCTGCACACCTCCGGCGGCTACCTCACCCAGGCCGCCTACACCCACCACGCGGTCTTCGACCTCAAGCCGGAGACCGACGTCTACTGGTGCACCGCCGACATCGGCTGGGTCACCGGCCACTCGTACATCGTGTACGGGCCGCTGGCCAACGGCGCCACCCAGGTGATGTACGAGGGCACCCCGGACACCCCGCACCAGGGCCGGTTCTGGGAGATCGTGCAGAAGTACGGCGTCACCATCCTCTACACCGCGCCGACCGCGATCCGCACCTTCATGAAGTGGGGTGACGACATCCCGGCCAAGTTCGACCTGTCCAGCCTCCGGGTGCTGGGCTCGGTCGGCGAGCCGATCAACCCCGAGGCCTGGATCTGGTACCGGGAGAACATCGGTGCCGGAAAGACCCCGATCGTGGACACCTGGTGGCAGACCGAGACCGGCGCCATGATGATCTCGCCGCTGCCGGGGGTCACCGAGACCAAGCCGGGCTCCGCCCAGCGCGCCCTGCCGGGCATCTCGGCCACCGTCGTGGACGACGACGCCAACGAGGTGCCCGACGGAGGCGGCGGCTACCTGGTCCTCACCGAGCCGTGGCCGTCCATGCTCCGCACCATCTGGGGCGACGACCAGCGGTTCATCGACACCTACTGGTCGCGCTTCGAGGGCAGGTACTTCGCCGGCGACGGGGCCAAGAAGGACGAGGACGGCGACATCTGGCTGCTCGGCCGGGTGGACGACGTGATGCTGGTCTCCGGCCACAACATCTCCACCACCGAGGTCGAGTCCGCGCTCGTCTCGCACCCCAAGGTGGCCGAGGCGGCGGTCGTCGGCGCCGTGGACGAGACCACCGGCCAGGCGATCGTGGCCTTCGTCATCCTGCGCGGCACGGCCAGCGAGGACGAGTCCCTGGTGGCCGAGCTGCGCAACCACGTGGGCGCCACCCTCGGCCCCATCGCCAAGCCCAAGCGGGTCCTGCCGGTCGCCGAGCTGCCCAAGACCCGCTCCGGCAAGATCATGCGCCGGCTGCTGCGGGACGTGGCGGAGAACCGCCAGCTCGGTGACGTCACCACGCTCACCGACTCCTCCGTCATGGACCTCATCCAGTCCAAGCTGCCGAGCGCCTCCAGCGACGACTGACGGACGAGGACCGCCCAGAAGGAGAACGGGGCGCCCGGCCCGCCGTGGACCACACGGTGGGCCGGGCGCCCTCGTACGTCCGGCACACAGCCGTCCGGCGCACAGCCGCAGGACCGGTCGAGCGTCTCCCCCGGCCGCCCGGTACGGTGAGAGGCGACAAGGGTCCGTCAAGATCGGCGGTGCGGTATCACCGGAAGCGGTGACACCGGCTTCCGCCCTGACGCCCGCACAGGTGCGCCGGGAAGTCTGGTCGGCAGGTGTTCAGCCCTGCCCGCACGCCCAGCGACCGGAGGTCCACCCCGTGGCCGCGCCCAGCCCCCGTAAGCCCGACTCCGGCCGGCCCGGCCCCGGCCAGTCCGCCTCCGCAGGGACCGGCTCCCGTGAGCCCGGCCCCCGCAGCGGTGCGGCGGCGTCCCTGTTCGGGAGGCTGCCGCTGCCGGAGCGCACGTACCTCACCGACGCGCTGCGCACCGAGACGGTCGGCGGACTGCTGCTGCTGGTCGCCGCCATCGCGGCGCTGGTCTGGGCGAACACCCCGCTCGCCGGCAGCTACGAGACCGTCCGCGACGCCCATCTGGGACCCTCCGCGCTCGGGCTCGACCTGTCCGTCCAGCACTGGGCCGCCGACGGGCTGCTCACCGTCTTCTTCTTCGTCGCGGGCATCGAGCTCAAGCGCGAACTGGTCGCCGGGGAGCTGCGCGACCCCCGGGCCGCCGCCCTCCCGGTGGTCGCCGCCGTGTGCGGGATGGCCGTACCCGCCCTGGTCTACGTCCTGACCAGCACCCTCGGCGGCGGCGCGCTCGGCGGTTGGGCGGTACCGACCGCCACCGACATCGCCTTCGCGCTCGCCGTACTCGCCGTGATCGGCACCTCGCTGCCGTCCGCGCTGCGCGCGTTCCTGCTGACCCTGGCCGTGGTGGACGACCTCTTCGCCATCCTGATCATCGCGGTGTTCTTCACCAGCGACCTGGACTTCGCCGCGCTCGGCGGCGCGGTCGCCGGACTGGTGCTCTTCCGGCTGCTGCTGCGCGCGGGAGTGCGCGGCTGGTACGTGTACGTTCCGCTGGCCCTGGTCGACTGGGCGCTGATGTACAACAGCGGCGTCCACGCCACCGTCGCCGGGGTCGCCATGGGCCTGATGCTGCGCTGCCACCGCCGGGACGGCGAGAGCCGCTCCCCCGGTGAGCGCGTCGAGCACCTGGTCCGGCCGTTCTCCGCCGGACTGGCCGTACCGCTGTTCGCGCTCTTCTCGGCCGGGGTGCCGGTCAGCGGCGGCGCCCTGGCCGAGGTCTTCACCCAGCCGGAGACCCTGGGCGTGGTCCTCGGCCTGGTGGTCGGCAAGACCGTGGGCGTCTTCGGCGGCACCTGGCTGGCGGCGCGCTTCACCCGGGCCTCCCTCAACGAGGACCTGGACTGGGGCGATGTCCTGGCGCTGGCCGCCCTCGCCGGGATCGGCTTCACCGTCTCGCTGCTCATCGGCGAACTGGCCTTCGGGGACGACCCGGGGACGACTGCCGAGGTCAAGGCGGCGGTGCTGACCGGTTCGCTGATCGCCGCCGTACTCGCCACCGTGCTGCTCAGGCTCCGGGTCCGCAGATACCGGGCGCTGTACGAGGACGAGGAGCGCGACGAGGACCGCAGCGGCGTGCCCGACATCTACGAGCAGGACGATCCGGCCCACCACCGGCGGATGGCGGCGCTGTACGAGGCGAAGGCCGCCGCGCACCGGCAGCTGGCCGAGGCCGCCGAACGCGGCAGCCCCTCGGACGCCGCCGAGGTGACGGAGGCGGCCGAGCGGGCGGACAAAGCCGAGCGGGCGGAAGGAGTCGAGCGGGCGGAAGGGGCCGAAGCGGCGGGGGCGCCGCACGACGACGGCGGCCGTCCGGCATGATCTGAGGTCGGACCACACCCTCGACGACCGGATCCGGTGGATTCCGGGAAACCGGGGCAGCAGCCGTACGGGTCCGTCGGACCGCCATAGGGTTGAAGAGAAGAGGGAGCGACGATGAGCCACCCCGTCGGCAACGAGGCCAACAGCGCCGAGCGCAGCCTCGGCCAGCTGGTCGCGTCGGCCACCGCCGAGATGTCCGCGCTCGTGCACGACGAGATCGCCCTGGCCAAGGCCGAGCTGCGGCAGGACGTCAAGCGCGGCGCGACGGGCGGGGCGGCGGTCAGCGTCGCGGGCGTGTTCGCCCTGTTCTCGCTGCCCGTGCTGAGCTTCGCCGCCGCGTACGGCATCCACAACCTGGGCCTCGGTCTGGCCTGGTCCTTCCTGATCGTCGGCGCGGCGTACCTGGTGCTGGCCGGGCTGCTGGCGCTGCTGGCGGTGACCAAGTTCAAGAAGGTCAAGCCGCCGGAGCGGTCGATCGCCTCGGCGAAGCAGACGGCCGCGATCCTCGGCAACGCCAAGCCGCATCCGCGCCCGGCCCCGCTGGCGGGGGTGAGCGCCGATATGAAGCCGCTCACCGCCGTACCCGCCGACGCCCGCCCGCTCCCCGCCTCCGCCGCTTCCGTGTCCGTATCGGAGGTGTCCGTATCGGAGAAGAGCGGCGAGAGCGGCACCGGGACTGTGGGACGCTCGTCTGCATGACGGTCCCCGAGAGCAGCAGCGGCAACGGCGGCGGCAACGGTGGCGGCGGTCCGGTCCGCATCGACGGACCGTGGACCCACCGCGACGTGGCGGCCAACGGAGCGCGCTTCCATATCGCCGAGATGGGCGAGGGCCCGCTCGTCCTGCTGCTGCACGGCTTCCCGCAGTTCTGGTGGACCTGGCGGCACCAGCTCCCGGCGCTCGCCGAGGCCGGGTTCCGGGCCGTGGCCATGGACCTGCGGGGGGTCGGCGGCAGCGACCGCACCCCGCGCGGTTACGACCCGGCCAACCTCGCCCTCGACATCACCGGCGTGGTCCGGTCCCTGGGCGAGCCCGACGCGGCCCTGGTCGGCCATGACCTCGGCGGCTATCTGGCCTGGACGGCGGCGGTGATGCGGCCGAAGCTGGTGCGGCGGCTCGCGGTGTCCTCGATGCCGCACCCCCGGCGCTGGCGCTCCTCGATGCTGTCGGACTTCGCCCAGTCCCGCGCCGGGTCGTACGTCTGGGGATTCCAGCGCCCCTGGCTGCCCGAGCGTCAGCTGACCGCCGACGACGGCCGGTTGGTCGGCGAGCTGATCCGCGACTGGTCCGGCCCCCGGCTGCCCGACGAGGAGGCGGTCGAGACCTACCGCCGGGCGATGCTGATCCCCTCCACGGCGCACTGCTCGATCGAGCCGTACCGGTGGATGGTGCGTTCGCTGGCCCGCCCGGACGGCTTCCAGTTCAACCGCCGGATGAAGCGGCCGGTGCGGGTGCCCACCCTGCATGTGCACGGTTCCCTGGATCCGGCGATGCGGACCCGCAGCGCGGCCGGTTCGGGCGAGTACGTGGAAGCGCCGTACCGCTGGCGGCTGTTCGACGGACTCGGCCATTTCCCGCACGAGGAGGACCCGGTGGCGTTCTCCACCGAACTGGTCAACTGGCTGAAGGACCCCGAGCCCGACCGGTAGCGACCTCCCGGCGCTCGCCCGCCGACATCCCGCCGACCGCCCGCCACCGGGCGCCGGAAAGCGGCCACTTGCCGGGCGCATACGCCAATTCGGCGCTCCCCGGGCGGTTATGGACCATGGGTGCCGGGCACACGTCGGGGTATGGGCTGGACGCACGACCACGCTGACGCAGTACGCAACCGCCGCTCGGCCTCCGAGCCGCTTCCCCCCAGGGGCGGTCGCCCGGGCCAGGGCCCCGATCCCCGCCTCGGGATCTCCCGCATCCTCCGCCGCCGGGCCCGCTGGGTCTCCGCCCGACTGCGTCACACCCGGGCCTAGGGCCGCGCGTCCCGTCCGGCGCCAGGGGGCCCGGCCGGGCTCGCCGCCCGGACCCCCTCCAAGACGTCCAGAGGTTCAGAGGGCGCAGCCCTGGCTGTCCACCTGCTGACCCGCCGTGCTGCCCAGCCGGATGTCCTCGCGGATCTCGTCCACCGTCAGCGCGTAACCGGTGTTCGCGTCGTCCAGCGAGCGGGCGAAGATCACCCCGTACACCTTGCCGTCGGGGGTGAGCAGCGGGCCGCCGGAGTTGCCCTGGCGGACCGTGGCGTACAGCGAGTAGACATCGCGGCGGACCTGGCCCCGGTGGTAGATGTCGGGGCCGTTGGCGTTGATCCGGCCCCGGACGCGCGCCGAGCGCACATCGTAGGCGCCGTTCTCCGGGAAGCCGGCGACGATCGCGCTGTCGCCGCTGCGGGCGTCGGTCTCGGTGAACCGCAGCGGGGTGGCGTCCAGGTCCGGTACGTCGAGTACGGCGATGTCGCGCTCCCAGTCGTAGAGCACCACCCTCGCGTCGTACCGCCGGCCCTCGCCGCCGATCTGGACGGTCGGCTCGTCCACACCGCCGACGACATGGGCGTTGGTCATCACCCGGCGCTCGGCGAAGACGAAACCGGTGCCCTCCAGGACCTTGCCGCAGCTCGGGGCGGTGCCGACCACCTTGACGATGGAGCGCTGCGCGCGGGCGGCGACCGGGCTGCCGACCAGCGCCGGGTCGGGCGGGCGGACCTCGGTGATGGGCTCGTTGGCGAACGGGCTGAAGACCTGCGGGAAGCCGTTCTGCGCCAGTACGGAGGTGAAGTCGGTGAACCAGGTCGAGGCCTCCGCCGGCATCACCCGGGACACCCCGAGCAGCACCTTGGAGTTGCGGACCTCCTTGCCGAGCGTGGGCAGCGAGGTCCCGGCGAGCGCCGAACCGATCAGCCAGGCGACCAGCAGCATCGCCACCACGTTCACCAGCGCGCCGCCGGTGGCGTCCAGCGCCCGGGCCGGCGACCAGGTGATGTGGCGGCGCAGCTTGTTGCCGAGATGGGTGGTGAGGGCCTGGCCGACCGAGGCGACCACGATCACCACCACCACGGCGACGATCGCGGCGGTGGTGGAGACATTGGCATCCCCGGTGAGGGGGCCCCAGACCAGCGGCAGCAGATAGACGGCGATGAGGCCGCCGCCGAGGAAGCCGATCACCGAGAGGATGCCGACCACGAACCCCTGTCGGTATCCCACGATCGCGAACCACACGGCGGCGACCAGCAGCAGAATGTCGAGCACGTTCACCGTCGTTAGCCTCGCAGATTCGTCTCCGGCCGCCCCGATCGCCCCCGGAGCACAGCTGTCACCCTGTCACGCGCGACAGCCTGTCATGCACGCCAGTCGAGCGGGACGCTCTTCTCCCGGTCCCAGGGGCGCTCCCAGCCGGCGAAGTGCAGGATGCGGTCGATCACCCCGGCCGTGAACCCCCAGACCAGGGTCGACTCCACCGCGAAGGCGGGACCCCGGAAGCCGCTGGGGTGGACGGCGGTCACCCGGTGGGCCGGGTCCGTGAGGTCGGCCACCGGCACGGTGAAGACCCGGGCGGTCTCGGCCGGATCGACGGCCCGGAACGGACTGGGGCTGCGCCACCAGCCGAGCACCGGGGTCACCACGAAGGCGCTGACCGGGATGTAGAGGCGGGGCAGCACCCCGAAGACCTGGACGCCGGCCGGGTCCAGCCCGGTCTCCTCCTCGGCCTCCCGCAGGGCGGCGCGCAGCAGCCCGCCGTCCTCCGGGTCACCGTCCTCCGGGTCCAGCGCCCCACCCGGGAAGGACGGCTGCCCCGCGTGCGAACGGAGGCTGCCGGCCCGCTCCATCAGCAGCAGCTCGGGCCCCCGCGCCCCCTCGCCGAACAGCACCAGCACGGCCGCCTGGCGCCCACCGGTCTCCGGTGGCAGAAAGCGGCTCAGCTGCTCGGGCGCCACACTCCGGGCGGCCCGGGCCACCGGCTCCAGCCACCCGGGCAGCCCCTCCTCCGACACGAGTACGGGCGGAAGCCCCGGTACGGCCGGGGCCTCCGGCACGGGGACGGACTCCGGCACGGGGGCGGGCTCCGTTACGGCAGGAGGCGCCGGTACGGGAGCGGGCGCCGCCACGGCGGGGGACGCCCCGCGCGCACGGTCACGGGGGTGGTCGCGGACGGGTTCACGGGCCGGTTCACAGGCGTGGTCACGGGGAGGGTCGTACGCGCGGCGGCCGCCGTACCGCCCCGGCTCGGCATGGTCGTACGACCGGTCTTCGCGCCTCATCGACACCCCCGGCCTACCCAACGCCTCGCGGCTGCCATCCGGTTCCCCTCTCTCCTCCCCTGCTCGCCTCACTGCGCGGTTTCGCCGAGCGGCGGGGCCGGCTTGCCGGGGTAGTCGGGCGGTGGGGAGAGCCGCTGGCCGGGGAAGCCGCCCTTCTCGTACTTGAGCAGCTTGGCCGCCTTCTCGGGGTCCGTCTCCCCTTCCCCGTACGAGGGGCAGAGCGGTGCGATCGGGCAGCAGCCGCAGGCCGGCTTGCGGGCGTGGCAGATCCGGCGGCCGTGGAAGATCACCCGGTGCGAGAGGTCCGTCCACTCCGACTTGGGGAAGATCGCGGCCACGTCCGCCTCGACCTTCTCCGGGTCGTCCTGCTCGGTCCACTTCCAGCGCCGGACGAGCCGGCCGAAGTGCGTGTCGACCGTGATCCCCGGGACCCCGAAGGCGTTGCCCAGCACCACGTTCGCCGTCTTGCGCCCGACGCCCGGCAGGGTGACCAGGTCCTCAAGGCGGCCCGGCACCTCGCCGTCGAACCGGTCCCGGAGCGCCGCGGAGAGCCCGAGCAGCGACTTCGTCTTGGCCCGGAAGAAGCCGGTGGGCCGGATCAGCTCCTCCAGCTCCTCCGGCGCCGCGGCGGCCATGTCCTCGGGCGTCGGGTACGCGGCGAAGAGGCGGGGCGTGGTCTGGTTGACCCGCAGATCGGTGGTCTGGGCGGACAGCACCGTGGCGACGAGCAGTTCGAAGGGGTTGCGGAAGTCGAGCTCCGGATGCGCGTACGGGAAGACCTCGCCGAGCTCGCGGTAGATCCGCCGGGCGCGGCGCACCATGGCCAGATGCGACTCCGGCTTGCGGGCGGCCCCACCGCTTCCGGCACCCGCCGAGCCCTCGGCCGCGGCGTTCCCCGCGGACTTCTGGGCGCCGGTCGTCTTCTTGGCCCCGGTCGCCTTCTTGGCCGCGGTGGTCTTCTTGGCCGCGGCCGTCCTTCCACCGGCGGTCGTCTTCTTCGCCGCGGCGGCCTTCTTGGCCAGGGCCGTCCTTCCCTCAGCGGTGGCCTTCCTGGCCGCGGCCGTCCTTCCACCGGCGGCCGTCTTCTTCGCCGCGGCCGTCTCGGCCGCCCCGGCCTCAGCGGAACCCTTTGCCACGATCATCTCCTCCGCGTATCCCGTCGCCCTCGACCTCTTCCGGAGCGTCTTCCCCGTCGCCGCCCGCTGTCCCGCCTGCCGACCCGGTCCCCGCCTGCCGACCCCTGCCTCCCCACCGGAGACAACCGCACCGCACTGGACCGGCTTCGGCCACCTTCCGACCCTCTGGGCAACGTGTCCGACTTGTATGCTTATCTTTCAAGAGTCGACGCCTGTTCGCCCACAGCGGAATTCCGTTCGGGCAACCGCACCCGTATCCCCGCGACCCGTGTTCCCACCGGCGGGTTGGGCACCCGGCCAGCCTAAGCGCCGGCACCCTCATCCGCCCCGGGCACCGGCGATCACGACCCAATCGGGGCCCTGCCGTACGGACACGCGTACCAGTGCGTCAAACTTGTTGTGATTGATCGCACTGTTTTACCGTCCGGCATCATGGGATCCGACGTCCCTGAGCAGGTCGACATAGGAGAGATTCGTGGACGACGTTCTGCGGCGCGCCCCGCTCTTCGCGGCGCTCGATGACGAGCAGGCCGCGGAGCTCCGCGCCTCGATGAGTGAGGCAACGCTCGCCCGTGGCGACGCCCTCTTCCACGAGGGCGACCCGGGCGACCGGCTGTACGTGGTGACCGACGGCAAGGTGAAGCTGCACCGCACCTCGCCCGACGGCCGGGAGAACATGCTGGCCGTCCTCGGCCCCGGCGAGCTGATCGGCGAGCTGTCCTTGTTCGACCCGGGCCCGCGTACCGCCACCGCCACCGCGCTGACCGAGGTCAAGCTGCTGGGCCTCGGCCACAACGACCTCCAGCCCTGGCTGAACGCCCGCCCGGAGGTCGCCAGCGCCCTGCTGCGCGCCGTCGCCCGGCGGCTGCGCAAGACCAACGACCAGATGTCCGACCTGGTCTTCTCCGATGTGCCGGGCCG
Source organism: Streptomyces lichenis (assembly GCF_023218175.1). Taxonomy (GTDB): domain Bacteria; phylum Actinomycetota; class Actinomycetes; order Streptomycetales; family Streptomycetaceae; genus Streptomyces; species Streptomyces lichenis. The sequence continues at coordinate 184,299 of NZ_JALPTH010000008.1, forward strand.
GGTCGCCCGTGCGCTGCTCGACCTCTCGCGCCGCTTCGGTGTGCAGTCGGAGGAGGGCATCCACGTGGTGCACGACCTCACCCAGGAGGAGCTGGCCCAGCTGGTCGGCGCCTCCCGTGAGACGGTCAACAAGGCCCTCGCCGACTTCGCCGGCCGCGGCTGGCTGCGGCTGGAGGCGCGCGCGGTGATCCTGCTGGACGTCGAGCGGCTCGCCAAGCGCTCCCGCTGACCCCCGCGCCGTACGGCTGTACGCAGGAGGGCCGCCCCGGAAGCCCGGGGCGGCCCTCCGCCGTACCCGCCTGTCCTCGCCGGGCCTCAGATCAGCCCGTGCTCGCGGAGGTACTCCAGCTGGGCGCGGACCGACAGCTCGGCCGCCGGCCACAGGTTCCGGTCGACGTCCGCGTACACATGCGCCACCACCTCCGAGGCGGTCCGGTAGCCGTCCTCGACCGCCGTCTCCACCTGGGCGAGCCGGCTGGCCCGGTGCGCCAGATAGAACTCGACCGCACCCTGAGCGTCCTCCAGCACCGGACCGTGCCCGGGCAGCACGGTGTGCACCCCGTCGTCCACGGTCAGCGAGCGCAGCCGGCGCAGCGAGTCCAGGTAGTCGCCCAGCCGCCCGTCCGGATGCGCCACCATCGTCGTACCGCGGCCCAGGATGGTGTCCCCGGTGAGCACCGCCCGGTCGGCCGTGAGGTGGAAGCTCAGCGAGTCGGCGGTGTGCCCGGGGGTGGGCACCACCCGCAGCTCCAGCCCGCCGACCCGGACCGCCTGGCCGGCCCGCAGCCCCTCGTCGCCGAGCCGCAGCGCCGGGTCCAGGGCGCGCACCTTGGTCCCGGTCAGCTCGGCGAACCGCCCGGCGCCCTCGGCGTGGTCGGCGTGGCCGTGGGTGAGCAGGGTGAGCGCGATCCGCTTGCCGAGCCGCTCCGCGGTCTCCACCACGGTCCGCAGATGGCCCTCGTCCAGCGGCCCGGGGTCGATGACGACCGCGAGCTCGGAGCCCGGCTCGGACAGCAGCCAGGTGTTGGTGCCGTCCAGCGTCATCGGGGACGGGTTGGGCGCCAGGATGTTGACGGCCCGCTCGGTGGCCGGGCCGCTCGCCACGGCATCGCGCGGCTGCCCGGGCAGGGCGGCGGCCTCGGTCATCCGGTCTTCCCCCCGTTCGCCGGGGCGCCGTCGGCCGCCACCAGCTTGGTGAACTCCTCGTGCCCCGGCCAGCTCAGCACCACCTGGTCCCCTTCCAGCCGGGCCCGCGCCAGTACGGGGGCGAGGTCCCGCTCACCGGCGGCGGCCAGCGCCTCGGCGGGCGCCCCGTACGGCAGCAGCGAGCGCAGGGTGGCGATGGTCGGCGGCATCATCAGCAGCTCGCCCCGGTCGTAGCCGGCGGCCGCCTCGCCGGGCCCGGTCCACACCGTGCGGTCGGCCTCCGTGGAGGAGTCGGCGGCATCGGCGTCCCGGGTCCGCTGCCCGGACGGCAGCGCGGCGACGAAGAACCAGGTGTCATAGCGGCGGGGCTCGAACTCGGGGGTGATCCAGCGCGCCCAGGCACCGAGCAGATCGGAGCGGAGGACCAGCCCGCGCCGGTCCAGGAAGTCGGCGAAGGCCAGCTCCCGGGCGATCAGGGCGGCCCGGTCCGCCTCCCAGTCGTCCCCGGTGGTGTCCTCGACGACGGTCGCCGCGCTGGGCCCGGCGAGCAGGACGCCGGCCTCCTCGAAGGTCTCCCGGACCGCGGCGCACACGATGGCCTGCGCCTCGGCGGGCCCGGGCACCCCGAGCCGGCCGGCCCACTCGGCGGGCGCCGGACCGGCCCAGCGCACCGGCTGCTCGTCCCGCGGGTCGACCCCGCCGCCCGGATAGGCGTACGCACCGCCGGCGAAGGCCATGCTGGTGCGGCGCCGGAGCATATGGACCTCGGGCCGCCCGCGCCAGCCGTCACGCAGCAGCAGCACGGTCGCGGCCCGCCGGGGCTCGGCGACCGCCAGCTCACCGGCGGCCAGGGCGCGGATGCGGTCAGGCCATTCGGGCGGATACCACTGACCATTGGACATGGCCGGAGCCTATGCGTATCGGCCCCGATGTTCGAGAGGGGATCTCGCGGACCCCTCGGCTCCTCCGCGACCGCAGCCACCGGGGTACGGGCGCCGACGCGCGTGCCGCGTGTGCCCCGTACCCCGGCCCGTACCCCTCCGCCTCCGGGCGCCCCGCCCGCCGCGGCGGATCAGTCCTCGACCAGCTCGACCTGGATCTCGACCTCGACCGGCGCGTCCAGCGGCAGCACCGTGACACCCACCGCGCTGCGCGCGTGCACGCCCTTGTCACCGAGGACCTGGCCGAGCAGTTCGCTGGCCCCGTTGAGGACCGCGGGCTGACCGGTGAAGTCGGGCGCCGAGGCGACGAAGCCGACGACCTTCACCACCCGGGCGATCCGGTCCAGGTCCCCGGCCACCGACTTCACGGCGGCCAGCGCGTTCAGCGCGGAGATCCGGGCGAGCTTGCGGGCCTCCTCCGGGGTGACCTCACCGCCCACCTTGCCGGTGACCGGAAGCTTGCCGTCCACGATGGGGAGCTGGCCGGCGGTGTACACGTACACCCCGGTCCGCACCGCCGGCTGGTACGCGGCGAGCGGCGGCACCACGTCGGGCAGGGTCAGGCCCAGCTCGGCCAGCGCCGACTCGACCCGCCCGGTCACGCCTTCTCCCGCTTGAGGTAGGCCACCAGCTGCTCGGGGTTGTTCGGCCCGGGCACGACCTGGACGAGCTCCCAGCCGTCCTCGCCCCAGGTGTCCAGGATCTGCTTGGTCGCGTGCACGAGAAGGGGCACGGTCGCGTATTCCCACTTGGTCATGGGGCCGACTGTATCGGCTGCCGCAGACGCCCCCCGCACCCCGACCCCGGGGCCGGTATCCGCAGCGGAAACCGTCGGGCCGCTGATTGCGCCGGGACCCGACTGGTTAGGCTCGATGACGTGAGCAGGCTCCAGGTCGTCAGCGGCAAGGGCGGTACCGGTAAGACGACGGTCGCCGCCGCCCTCGCGCTCGCCCTCGCCACCGAGGGCAAGCGGACCCTCCTGGTGGAGGTCGAAGGCAGGCAGGGCATCGCCCAGCTCTTCGGGACGGAGGCGCTCCCGTACGAGGAGCGCAAGATCGCCGTCGCTCCGGGCGGCGGGGAGGTGTACGCGCTCGCCATCGACGCCGAGCGGGCGCTGCTCGACTACCTCCAGATGTTCTACAAGCTCGGCTCGGCGGGCCGGGCCCTGAAGAAGCTCGGCGCGATCGACTTCGCGACCACCGTCGCCCCCGGGGTGCGGGACGTGCTGCTGACCGGGAAGGCGTGCGAGGCGGTACGCCGCCGGGACCGGCGCACCGGGGAGCCCGCGTACCACCATGTGGTCATGGACGCCCCGCCCACCGGGCGGATCACCCGGTTCCTCAACGTCAACGACGAGGTGGCCGGGCTGGCCAGGATCGGCCCGATACACAACCAGGCGCAGGCGGTGATGCGGGTGCTGAAGTCCCCGCAGACCGCCGTCCACCTGGTGACCCTGCTGGAGGAGATGCCGGTCCAGGAGACCGCGGACGGCATCGCCGAGCTGCGCGAGGCCGATCTGCCGGTGGGCGGGGTCCTGGTCAACATGGTCCGTCCGCACGTGCTGGACGAGGACGCGGTACGCGCGGCCGGCGGCGACCACCGCGAGGAGATCACCCGGGCGCTGACCGCCGCCGGGCTCGGTGGGACAGAGGCCCTGGTCGGGCCGCTGCTGGACGAGGCCGCCGAGCACGCCGAGCGGGTGGCCCTGGAGCGGGAGCAGCGCGAGACCCTGGCGAAGCTGAGGGTCCCCAGCTACGAACTGCCCTTCCTCGGGGAGGGCGCGGACATCGCCGGCGTCTACCGGCTGGCGCGGGAACTGCGGAAGCTCGGGGTGGGCGCGTGAGTGGCGTGAGCACGGAGCCGGTGGCGGAGACCGCCCTCGACACCTCCCTGGAAGGCGTGCCCGGCCTGGAGGTCGACGCGCTGCTGGACGACCCGGGGACCCGCATCGTGGTGTGCTGCGGCGCGGGCGGGGTCGGCAAGACGACGACCGCGGCGGCCCTCGGCGTACGGGCGGCGGAGCGCGGGCGGCGGGTGGTGGTGCTGACCATCGACCCGGCCCGCCGGCTCGCCCAGTCCATGGGCATCGACCAGCTCGACAACGTGCCGCGCCGGGTGGACGGCATCAGCCCCGGCGCCACCGGCCAGGACGGCGAACTGCACGCCATGATGCTGGACATGAAGCGGACCTTCGACGAGATCGTCGAGGCGCACGCCGACCCGGCCCGGGCCGCCGCCATCCTGGGCAACCCCTTCTACCAGTCCCTGTCGGCCGGCTTCGCGGGCACGCAGGAGTACATGGCGATGGAGAAGCTGGGCCAGCTCCGGGCCCGGGACGAGTGGGACCTGATCATCGTGGACACCCCGCCGTCCCGCTCGGCGCTGGACTTCCTGGACGCGCCGAAGCGCCTGGGCTCCTTCCTCGACGGGCGGTTCATCAAGCTGCTGATGGCCCCGGCGAAGGCGGGCGGCCGGGCCGGGATGCGCATCCTCAACGCCAGCATGTCCATGATGACCGGGACGCTGGGGAAGCTGCTGGGGGGTCAGTTCCTCCAGGACATCCAGACCTTCGTGGCCGCGATGGACACCATGTTCGGCGGCTTCCGGACCCGGGCGGACGCCACGTACCGGCTGCTCCAGGCCCCCGGCACCGCCTTCCTGGTGGTGGCGGCGCCCGAACCGGACGCGCTGCGGGAGGCCGCGTACTTCGTGGAGCGGCTGGGGGCGGAGCGCATGCCGCTGGCCGGGCTGGTGCTCAACCGCGTCCACGGCACCGGCGCGACCGGACTCTCCGCGGAGCGCGCCCTGGCCGCGGCCGAGACCCTGAAACAGGAACCGGGGGGCGCCTCGGCCTCCGACCTGGCGGCCGGTCTGCTCCACCTCCATGCCGAGCGGATGCAGGTGATAGCGCGTGAGCAGCGTACGAGGGACCGTTTCACCTCGCTGCACCCCGAGGTCCCGGTGACGGCGGTGCCCGCACTGCCAGGCGATGTGCACGACCTGTCCGGCCTGCGCGCCATCGGCGACCGGCTGGCGGCGGGCCACGGCGGCTGAGCGGCCGTCCTCCGTGGTTCAGCCGACCGCCGCGTACTCCTCGTAGGTCTCGTCGTCCTCCAGCGCGACCGGCAGGATGCCGGCGCTCCGCTCGTACTCCGTCCGCGCGGTCTCCAGCAGACGGCGCCACGAGGTGACGGTGGGCCGTCTGCGCAGCAGCGCCCGGCGCTCACGCTCCGTCATACCGCCCCACACTCCGAACTCGACACGGTTGTCGAGGGCGTCCGCGAGGCACTCCGTGCGCACCGGGCAACCGGTGCAGACCGCTTTGGCCCGATTCTGCGCCGCTCCCTGTACGAATAGTTCGTCCGGATCGGTGGTGCGGCAGGCGGCCTGCGCACTCCAGTCAGCTACCCAGCCCATACCGGCGCCGTCCTCTCCCGAATCGAGGCTCCCCCACGGCGGTTGCGGCATATTCACCGCTACCAGTTGAGGACGTTACGGAAGGTGGGCAGAGCGCAACACCCCCGTGGGGCCCAATCTTGAATGGCCCGATCGGACTATGTGTGCGCGAGAGATCACCCAGGGGAGTGAGCGGGTTCCATAACTGACGCTTCCTCGCCTAAGCTCCTCCGAACCTGCGCCTTCACGCCCCCGGGGTGTTCCGGGCTTGCCCGGGCAGGGCCGTGTGCGACGGGCGGCGGTGGCGTTCGGTACGGCGTACGGGCGCGGTGTGCGGGGTGCGGTACCCGGCCGCGGGGTGGGGGAGCGGCGTCGAACGGGTCCGGTGGGCGGGCCGACCGCGGTGGGGGTGGGGTGTCGGGGCGGTCCAGACCACCTTAGGCCAAGGCATTGCCCGCTGTCCGGCGATTGCCCGGATTCCCCGGCGGCCCCCTCTCCCCCTTCTCCTCCCCTTCCCCCTCCCCCTGTTCTTGCTTTCCTCCCTCTCCGGGCTCCCGGATGTTCCGATCCGGTACCTATCCGTACGCGAAGCCCCCGAAAGGCCCCGTCTGCCCTCGGAACGGCGCGGACGACGGATTAGGCTTCGGGCATGCCAAAGAAGCGCTCGGGCGGGGGTCTGACCGGGACCCAGCAGGCCGCCAAGTTCCTCGGGGTCAGCGTGCTGTCCGGAGCCGTCCTGGCCGGACTCGCACTGCCCGCCGCCGGTGTGCTGGGCCTCGCGGCGAAGGGCACGGTGCAGGGGTTCGACGAGATCCCGGCCAACATGAAGCGCCCCCCGCTGAGCCAGCGCACCACCATCCTCGATGCCAACGGCGGGCAGATCGCCACCGTCTACTCCCGTGACCGCACGGTGGTGGACCTCAAGGACATCTCCCCGTACATGCAGAAGGCGATCGTCGCGATCGAGGACTCGCGCTTCTACGAGCACGGGGCGATCGACCTCAAGGGCGTGCTGCGCGCGGTCAACCGGAACGCCCAGTCCGGCGGGGTGGCGCAGGGTGCCTCGACCCTGACCCAGCAGTATGTGAAGAACGTCTTCGTGGAGGAGGCCGGCGACGACCCCGACAAGGTCGCCCAGGCCACCCAGCAGACCCTCGGCCGCAAGATCCAGGAGCTGAAGTACGCGATCCAGGTCGAGGAGGAGCTGGGCAAGAAGAAGATCCTGGAGAACTACCTCAACATCACCTTCTTCGGGCAGCAGGCCTACGGCATCGAGGCGGCCGCCAAGCGGTACTTCTCCAAGTCGGCCAAGGACCTCACCCTCCCCGAGTCGGCGATGCTGGCCGGCCTGGTCCAGTCACCGAGCCGGTACGACCCGGTCAACGACGTCGAGGAGGCCACCAAGCGCCGCAACACCGTGCTGGCGCGGATGACGGCCGTCGGCGACATCAGCGCCGCCGAGGCCGAGGAGGCCCGGGCGACACCCATCAAGCTGGCGATCAGCCGGCCCAAGAACGGCTGCATCACCGCGGTGGACGGCGCCGGCTTCTTCTGCGACTACGTGCGCGAGGTCTTCCTCTCCGACCCGGTCTTCGGCAAGACCCGGGAGGAGCGCGGCAAGGTCTGGAACCAGGGCGGCCTGACCATCCGGACCACCCTGGACCCGAAGGCCCAGAAGTCGGCCCAGGAGTCGATCAAGAACCACGTCTACCAGAACGACAAGGTCGCCACCGCGGTGACCATGGTCCAGCCGGGCACCGGCAAGGTGCTGGCGATGGGCCAGTCCAAGCCGTACGGCTTCGGGAAGAACGAGACCCAGATCAACTACTCGGTCAACCACTCCATGGGCGGGTCGAACTTCGGCTTCCCGGTCGGTTCGACCTTCAAGCCGTTCGTGGCGGCCGCGGCCATAGAGCAGGGCAAGCCGGCGAACCAGGTGTACCCGGCCCCGTACGAGATGCCGTACCCGGACAACATCTCCAAGTGCAGCGGTTCCCCGTGGCGCAACTACAGCGAGGAGAAGCTCGAGAACGAGAACGAGAAGGAGGTCGGCCCGTACCCGCTCCGTGAGGCCATGGAGATGTCGGTCAACACCTACTTCGTGCAGATGCTCGCCGACATCGGCATGTGCCCGGTCACGGAGATGACCGACAAGCTGGGCGTGGTGATGGGCAACGGGAAGAAGCTCCCCGAGAACCCCTCCTCCCTGACCCTCGGCTCGGACGGCATGTCGCCGCTGACCATGTCCACCGCCTACGCGGCCTTCGCCAACCGGGGCACGTACTGCACCCCGACCGCGATCGAGTCGATCAAGACGGCGGACGGCAAGAGCCTGGCGGTGCCGAAGACCCAGTGCAGCCGGGCCATGTCGGAGAAGACCGCCGACACGATCAACCAGCTGCTGGGTGGAGTGGTCGACTCCGGTACGGGTCAGCAGGCCGGTCTCTCCGGCCGGGACAACGCGGGCAAGACCGGTACCACGGACTTCCGCAAGAACGCCTGGTTCGTCGGCTATACGCCGAACCTCTCGGGAGCGGTCTGGGTCGGCAGCCCGACGCAGACCGTGAAGATGGAGTACATCACCATCGGCGGGGAGTACCACGAGAAGGTCTTCGGTGGTCAGGTGCCGGGGCCGATCTGGCGGGACGCCATGACCGGTGCGCTGGACGGCGTGACGGCCACGCCCTTCGCCAACGTGACCATCCCGGACGCTCCCAAGGAGAACCAGCCCGACCCGAGCACGAGCCCTCCGGTCGACGACGCCAAGCCCGGCAACGGCGCCTTCAACGGCGGGACCGGGGACGGGGACGGAGACGGGGACAGCGGAAACGGTGACGATAAGGGCGGCTGGTTCGACTGGGACGACGACAACGGCGGCCGGGACGGGAACGACGACCCGCTGGGCGGCATCACCCTCCCGCCGGACGTGATCGGCGGCGGAGGCGGCCAGCGCGACGGCGGCACCGACGGCGGCTGGCGCTGACCGCGTCCCCGTCTTCTTCTCCGTAGCACCCGAAGGGGGCTTGTCACCGGCCAACCGGTGACAAGCCCCCTTCGTCCCACGTCTTCTCCGCTCAGCCCGCGAGCAACTGCTTGACGACCGCCGCGACCCGCCCGCCCTCGGCGCGGCCGGCCACCTTCGGGTTGACGATCTTCATCACGGCGCCCATCGCGCGAGGGCCCTCGGCACCGGCGGCGCGGGCCTCCTCCACCGCCTGGGCGACGATCCCCCGCAGCTCGTCGTCGCCGAGCTGCTTCGGCAGGTACTCGTCGAGCACGACGCCCTCGGCCCGCTCCCGCTCGGCCTGCTCCGTACGACCGCCCTGGGCGAACGCCTCGGCCGCCTCCCGGCGCTTCTTCGCCTCCCGGGCGATCACCTTCTGCACCTCGTCGTCGGAGAGCTCACGGGCCTCCTTGCCCGCGACCTCCTCCTTGCTGACGGCGGCGAGGGTGAGGCGGAGCGTCGAGGAGCGCAGCTCGTCCCGCGCCTTGATCGCCGTGGTGAGGTCTTCGTGGAGCTTGGCCTTGAGGGTGGTCATACGGACAAGTGTGTCAGGTGCGCCGCACCGGCCGCGCACCCATTTTCCGCGACTTTCCGAGTCTGGGACGATGGCGTCATGCGCGCGCGATACGGAGTCCCCCTGAAAGTCACCGCAGGAATCGCAGCGGCCGGCGCCGCCGGTCTGCTCTACGCCGCCGGCTTCGAGGCCCGCTCGTTCCGGCTGCGACGTGTCACCGTCCCCGTACTGCCCCCCGGCTCCCGCCCCCTGCGCGTACTCCAGGTGTCCGACATCCACATGGTGAGCGGTCAGCGCAAGAAGCGCGCCTGGCTCCAGTCGCTGGCCGGACTGCGGCCGGACTTCGTGGTCAACACCGGTGACAACCTGTCAGACCCCGAGGGCGTACCCGAGGTCCTGGACGCCCTCGGCCCCCTCCTCTCCTTCCCCGGCGTCTATGTCTTCGGCTCCAACGACTACTACGGCCCCAAGCTGCGCAACCCGGCCCGCTATCTGCTGGAGAAGACGCAGGGGCGGCACGGGCTGAACGGCAACGCGCCCGCCGAGGGCGTCGTCCACAACCCCTGGGAGGACATCCGGGACGCCTTCGACGCGGCGGGCTGGCTGGACCTCACCAACACCCGGGGCAAGCTGAAGCTGGACGGCCTTGAGCTGGCCTTCACCGGTCTGGACGACCCGCATATCAAGCGGGACCGCTACGAGAAGGTCGCCGGCGGCCCCGACCAGGACGCCGACCTCTCGATCGGCGTCGTCCACGCCCCCTATCTGCGCTGTCTGGACGCCTTCACCGCGGACGGCTACCCCCTGGTCCTGGCCGGCCACACCCACGGCGGCCAGCTGTGCGTCCCCTTCTACGGGGCCCTGGTCACCAACTGCGACCTGGACACCGACCGCGTCAAGGGCCTCTCCACCCACCAGGCCGGCGGCCACACCTCCTACCTGCACGTCTCCGCCGGCTGCGGCACCAACCGCTACACCCCGGTCCGCTTCGCCTGCCCCCCTGAGGCGACCCTGCTGACCCTCGCCCCGCGCGAGGAGTAACCACCGAGCCGCCCCTCCTCACCTCGGTCCGGGGGGCTCGGCGATCGCGTCGGGACCGGCCATCGCCTCGGGGCCGCTTCCGACCTCGGTGCGGGCGCGCCCAGAGCTCTCGATCATGGGTTTCGTACGTTGGAGGGATGTCTGCCCCGTAATCGACGCATGTGCCCGCCTCCGCGGTCGTCCCCCCGGTACGCCGTCCGTACGCCGCCGTCTTCCGCCTGCTGATCGCGCTGGCGGCGGCCACGGGCATCGCCATCGACCTGTCCCTGGCCTCCCCCGGCCGGGTGCTCGGCTACTTCACCGTCCAGAGCAACCTGCTGGTCGCCCTCGTCCTGGCCGTCTCCGCCCGCCGCGCCTGGTCCGGCCGCCGACCCCTGCGGCCCGCGCTCACCACGGCGGTGCTCCTCTACGCTCTGACCGCCGGCCTCGTCCGCCACCTGCTGCTGTCCCCTCTGACGACGAACGGCGCCGCCCCCGGCTGGCACACCCTGGCCGACCAGCTGCTCCACACCGCGGTCCCGCTCGCCCTGCTGGCCGACTGGTTCCTGCTCACCCGGCCCGGCGGCCTCCGCGCCCGCCACGCGCTGCTCTGGCTCCTCTACCCGGCCGCCTACCTGGCCTTCGCCCTCCTCCGCGGCGCCGCCCTCTCCCCCGGCACCCCGGCCCGCTACCCGTACCCCTTCCTCGATGTCCCCGCCCACGGCTACGGCGCCGTCCTGGCCGGCGCCCTCCTGCTCGGCGCCCTCATCCTGGCCCTGGGCCTCGCCCTGGCCGGCCTCGACCGCCTCCGCCCCGCGGTGCGCGAGCCCATCAACCGGATTTCGCCTCCGGGCCCGGGTGGGCTAGAGTAAACGTCGTCGCCGAGAGACACGGCGGCATCGGGGTGTGGCGCAGCTTGGCAGCGCGCTTCGTTCGGGACGAAGAGGTCGTGGGTTCAAATCCCGCCACCCCGACAGTGAAATAGCAGGTCAGGGCCGGTTTACTTTTGGAAAGCCGGCCCTGGTTCTGTTTCTGCCGAAATCTCGGGTCAACGCGGTTCCCGCGACCCTTTGAGCAGCAATTTCGCGTCGCAAACACCCAGATCAGGGGCCCAAGGTCCTTGGATCGCCCTCTGTGTCATCAATTTTGCGCACCACCAATGAAACGTCCTTCGCGCACGTCTCACTTCTTCAAGATCACACCCAGCTCACACCCAAGATCCGCAAAAGTGCGTCAGACGTATGCGACACCCAGAAGTCTGAAGTGGCATCACCAACCGCTTATGAGGGCGCGGCCACCCCGGTAAGGGCGGCCGCGCCGTCCGGAGCGTGCAGCTACGCGGCCGCTTCTCCGCCCTTCGGCCGGAGGCGGTCAAGGAGCTGGCGGAGCCGTCCGTCGAGTGCCTTCTCCGGGTCACTGGACACCGTGCACAGCGCGACCAGCCCCGTGACGATGACGTCGCACAGCTCCTTCTCGACGTCGTCCCAGGTGTGGGAGGCCCCTTTCCTGGGGTTCGCGGCGAGCGCGCCGTGCACGGCCTCGGAGACCTCGCCGACTTCCTCGCTGATCTTGAGGATGCGGAGCAGGCGCCGCTCGCGGTCGGTCTGCTCAGGGGCGTTCGCGTCCAGCCACGCGTGGATTTCGAGGATCCGGTCGAACAGGTCGTCCTGATGGTCCTCGCCTTGGTGGTCCTCGTCGTGCATGTCTCTCTCCTCTGAGGGTGGGGTCAGAACAGGGTGGCTGCGGGCGTAGCGGCCAGGGTCGGGTCGGTCACGGGCAGGTGGGCGATGGCGGTGACGGCGAGCTGGACCGTCAGCGCGGAGTGGTCAGTGAGACGGTCGGTCATGGTCCGCGGCTCGTGGACGTAGGAGCAGCCGCGCAGCCGATCCAGGAGCGGACCGGAGGCGTGCGCGTGGTCGTAGCGGTAGCCGTCGCCGGTGCGCCCCACCCAGGAGTACTCCAGGGCGTCCGGCGCCAGGACGCGGAAGGCATCGCGGTAGCCGGCCGCGGCGAGCCCGGTGTAGAACCCGTACTCCCACGCCTGGAAGACCCGGTAGCGCGGGACGTGGGTGGGCTCCAGGATGTTGAAGTCCCCCAGGACCAGGCGGTAGCCGGTCTTCCCGGTGGGTAGTGCGGCAGCCAGGTCTTCCAGGAAGGTGCGCTTCCTGGTGACCTTCACCTCCGTGGCGTCCCGGGACGGCACGTACAGCCCGACCACCTCCAGCGGGCCCGTGCTGGTGTGCACGGTCACGGCGGCCACCCGGTGCGGCAGGTAGCCCATCGGAAGCCGGAGCGGGTCCGTGGCGAGGCGCGAGACGATCATTACGCCCCGCTCCCGGGTGCCGTGCGGCGGCCGCGGAAAGATCACCGAGTACCCGGCCCGCTCGAACCGTTCGGCCAGGAACTCACATCCCGCGCTGCGCGCCGTCTCCGTCAGCACGAGCACCGCCTCCGGTCGGTCCGCCAGGTAACGGAGCTGTCTCTCCGCGCGTTCCCGGGACGGGTTGTTCAGGTTGAACGTGAGCACGTCCAGCGTCATGGTGCGGCTGGTCCTTCCGAAGGCGAGTGACCGCGGCGACGATCATGCGGGCGATCTCGTCGGCCGGCACGTGGGAGGCGTCCACATCCAGGAGGCGGTGGCCCTTGCTGCGTAGGAACTTAGCGGCCTCCGCGAAGTACGCGCATTCCACGCGGGTGGAGTCCTCGGCGCGTTCATAGCGGGAGTGCGCGCCCCGCGCGGTCAACCGGGCCTCGATCACGTCCGGCCGGCCGCTCACCACCACGGTCAGATCCGGCTGGATCACCTTCTCGTTCAGGAGCCACACGAACTCGCGGTCCACTCCGTCCATGCACTGGAGCGCGAGGCTGCTGGCGATGTACCGGTCGCAGACCACCGTTTGGCCGCGCTCCAGTGCCGGTCCGATCACCTCGCCATGCTGGAAGCGGTCGGCCGCGATCAGGCACGCCAAGGCCTCGCCCCGGTAGTCGTCCGTGCCATGCCGGGCCAGGCTGCCGAGGGTGGTGTCCGTGGGCTCCCGCGTCGCGAGCACGGGCACGCCCTCCGTGCTGAGGCGCCGGACGACGAGGGCCGTCACGGTGGACTTCCCGACCCCGCCCGGGCCCTCGATGGCGACCAAGAGGCCGCGGCGCCCGGTCACGAGACACCGACCACGGGCAGCATGCGGGCCTGCCGGGGGACGACCGGGCACAGCTCGGTGTAGACGGCCCCGATCCGCTCGCCGGCCGCCACCACGGCAGCCGGGCAACCCTTCCCACACGAGGGCGACAGGGAGCAGCTACCGCAGGAGGTGTTGGCGCCGACCTTGAACCGCTCGTGGAAGCGGTAGGCGTCGAGCCGGGCGGCGATGTCGGTGGCCGTCCAGACGTTGCCGACGATGAAGTCGGTGTCCGGGTGCCGGCTCGCCTTGGTCCGGGCGGCGAAGACCAGGTAGGGGCAGACGGCGACCTCGCCCTTGGTGAAGACGTAGATGATGGTCCCGGCCTCGCACCCGCCCAACGGCTTGTCCTCGTTGGGGAAGCGGATGTGCACCACGTCCAGCTGCCCGTCCTCGGCGAAGGGCAGGGTCAGGTCCCGGATGTCGTGCATGTGCTCGTCCGGCCGGCGCAGCGTGCGTGAGGAGTTCGCGCCGCGCCCCATCTCCCCGAGGGGGTTCATCAGCACGTAGGCGGCGCCCTGCTCCCGGGCGAATTCGCAGAGCTGCCGGTACTCGTCGTCTTCGGCCAAGTTGTTCGGCGTGCACAGCAGGCCCTGGAGAATGCCGGCTCGGGCGAAGCGCCTGACCGTGGTCACGGTCTCCTCGAAGCCCTCCGGGCGACCGCGGAACCGTCCGTGCGAGTCTGCCGCGAAACCGTCCAGGCTGACGTTCATGTGCGCCTGATGCGCCGCGAGTTCGGTGATCTGCTCGTCGGTGACCATGGTGGCGTTGGTGCATACGCCCACGCCCATGCCGGCCTGGCGGAAGGCGGCCACGATGTCCATCAGGTCCGGGTGCATGAACGGCTCGCCGCCGGTGATCGTGACTCGGGTGACCCGGGCCTCGGCCAGCTGCGGGATGAGGGAGGTCCGGATGCGCTCCAGCGGCATGTACTCGCCCCGCTTGGTGGCGGAGACGAAGCAGTGCGCGCACCGTTCGTTGCAGGGTTCGCAGATCTGGATGAGGGCCTTGCGGTAGGGGTGGTCCACCGAGGTGCGGAAGTAGCAGGACGTGGCCTGCTCCTCGGTCCGGATGGGACGGACGGTCATCGGAACCTCCAGGCGGGTGTGACGGGGTGGTGGCCCGCGCCCCGGCCGGGCGGCAGATCAGCGCGACCGGGGGTGGGCAGTGGAAGGGGGCAGCGATCTCGCGCCGGCGCCGTGCCGTCGTGGACGCGCGGCCCGGTTCTACGGCTCTGGCGTCGGCTCCGGCCGGTGCGGCTGCGCGGGGTCGGCCGGGTGGCGGAGGTGGGTGTCCAGCAGGCCGATGGGGTCGCCGCTGATGGTGTCCAAGGCGATCAGCGCGGTGGTGATCACCCGGCACAGCTCGGTGCGCACGTCCGACCAGGAGTGGGTGTCCCGGCCTCGCCGGGAGGACGCCCCGGCCGCCGCGCGCGCCGCCTCCGCCGCCTGCTGCGAGTCCTGGCCGATCGCGAGGGTGCGCAGCAGCCGCCGCTCCGGCTCCGTCTGGTTCCGGTCGCGCCCGTCCAGTTCCTCTCGGAGCTCGGTGATCCGCGCTGCGACCCGCTCCCAGGGACATACGTCGTCCATCACGCCTCCCCGGTGATTCGCAACTGGTCGGATGCGGACCGGCGCAGGGCCTCGGCCAGGCCGGTGGCCACCTCGTGGCTCAGGTCTCCCAGTTCGATGGTGGGCAGGTGGCCGCACATCTCGCAGTTGGGATGGAGCTGCGCGTCCATGAAGCCGCCATCGGTCACCTCCTTCACGGTGGCGACCAAGCGGTCCATGACGGCGTCGGCTTCGGGCCAGTCGGGAACTTCGGCAAGATCGCCCGGCAGGGGGTCGGCGCCGAGCAGGGTGGCCAGGCGTGCCGCCGTGGCGACGGAGACGTGGCCCAGCCGGATGCGCAGACCGTTCACGTCCGGGACTGGGAAGTCGTCCAGTTCGGCCGCCCGCACGGCCTTCTCCAGGGCCTTGGCCGCGTGGTCGTAGGGGCGGATGTCGGCCCGAAGGGCGGAGACCAGGCGGGTAATGCCGCCGTGGTCGAGGTGCTCGAGGTGCATGACCGGCCGCTGTGTCCGGCCGCTGATCTCCACCCCGCTCAACCCGCCGACGCCCATCTCGGCCAGCACCCCGTGCAGCGCCTTGCGGGCAGCGACGGCCCTGTCCAACGACGGGTAGACCACGGCCGCCGGATCCGCCGTACGCGAGCGGTCGGCGGGCCGGTCGCGCTGTCCGGCGGCCAGCACGTCGGCCATCCTGGCGGCGTCGGGGCCGCCCAGATACCGGATGGAGGTGACGTGGGCCCCCTCGGTGCGCTCGTCCTCGTCCAGGGAGGGGCTCGGGCACCCGATTCCGGCGGCCGACAGCGCGCGGCGCAGTGCCGACACGCTCGTGACCAGGTCGTCGTGGAGGCGATAGGGCATGGAGGAACTCCGCGGTGAGCAGTGGTGGTCGGACCGGGCGCGGTTGGTGTTCGTCTACGGCTCATTGGCAGGAGGCTCGGCGGGGGCTACTCGGTCGACGTGCAGGCGCAAGCGGAGCGCGCGGTGCAGGCGCCGGTGCCGCACGTGGTGGCTCCATAGGTCTTCGATCCGCCGGGGGATCCACAGCAGGCGGTCGCGCAGAGGACGCCGGGGTCCGTTCATGATCAGCGCGATGTTGCGCTCCCGGTTCCTTGCCGCCTGCTCCTCCGGCGTGAGCGGCGCGGCGGTGTGCCGGCGGAAGGTCACTGGGACCTCCTCGGCGGGGACCAGTGGTCGGGGCCGGGGAAAGCGGCGGCGAACGCCTCCCGCCCCATAACGAGCACGATCAGCCACTGGCACAGCCCGGCCGGTACCAGCAGGGCGGGCAGCCCAGTGAGCGGCGGGCCGGTCAGGACGCGGTCGCAGGGCGCGAGCGCGCTGTCGATGTAGGCCCGTAGCTCTCCCGCGCCGATCGCCTCGTACGCCCTGCGAACAACGCCGACCAGCAACTGGAGGTGCCGCCGGGTGGACTCCGACAGCTCCGCCACGAGATCCGGTGGCAGAACCCGGCCTGGGTCTTGGACGAGGCTGTCGGCGAGGGTGGAGACGGCGTAACGTCATGCAGACCTCCGTGGTGATGGGGGGACGGGCGGGGCCGAGGGCATCGGATCCGGTGGTGGAGGTCGCATCCCGAGGACGTGGGCGCGCATCAGGTCGGTGAGTCGGCGGATACACAGCTCGCAGGCGTAGAACCCGACGTGGCCGAGGTCGACGTTCTGGACGTCTCCCGTCCGCATCACCGGCGACGCCTCGTCCTCGCACCGCCAGCAGCGGCCGCTCACCCACTTCGGTTCGACCGGCCGTACCGCCGGGTCGGAGGCTTTGGGCGCCGCCCGGCTGCCGACGTCCTGGTTCCGGCTCGCCGCGGAGAAGATCGGAGGCTGGACCACGGTGGCCGACGTGCGGCCGGGCGGCCTCACCGGTACATCACGCCGTAGACGAGGGCGCCGAGGAGCGCGGCCACCGTCAGGACGCACAGCACCTGCTCGGTGCCCTCGCTCATCGCGTTCCCCCTCGGACGAGGCGGAGGTGCCGGCCGGGGCCGCCGCGGCACTGGTCGGCCCAGCACGACCGACAGGTGTAGGAGGAGGCCCCGGGCCCGGACAGGCTCTCCCGCCAGGTCGAGTCGGCCGAGTGCCGGGTCGGCGTCCGGCAGGACGCGCACACCACGAGGGGCCCGAGCGCGCCGAGGTCGGCCAACGGTCCGGCGACGGCCTCGATCCCGGCCCGCAGCAGGGCGGGGTCGGCGTACCGGGAGCAGCTGTTGGGGTGCCGGGCCCAGCGGGTCCCGGGGTGGTAGCCGCCCGGGCCCGGCACGAGGAAGCCGTCGCCGATCCGGTGGCGCACGACCCCGCCTCCGCTCGCGTCCGGCCAGTGCTCGGCGCCGCCGGGCGGCAGGGGCCAGATCAGCCGGAGGACGGCGGGGTCTTCGAGGACCGGGCCGGCATGGTCGGCGAGGACGTCCACGACGAGGGAGCCCCACATGCCGGGCAGCGAGACGGCGCTCCAGCGCTCATCGACTTCCACCCAGGCCACCTGGCCGGCGGGCGGCAGGTACGGCAGCGATGCGGTGGCCGCCCTCATGACACCCTCATTTCCAGGTCGGCCCGCACCCGCTTGCCCCACGGCAGCAGGTCGACCCCCCATTGGTCCGACAGGGCCTCGACCAGCAGCAGACCGCGCCCTCGCTCGGCATCCGGGCCGGCTGCCCGCAGCGGCGGTAGCCGATGTGCGGCGCCGTCCACCACGCTGATGCGGATGCGGGTCGTCCTGATGCGGATCACGGCGACGCGGATCGTGGCGCCGTCGGGGGCGTGGTCGACGGCGTTCGCCACGAGCTCGGTCACGACCAGCGCCGCGTCGTCGACCAGCTCGGTCAAGCCCCAGCGATCCAGGGCCGCGCGCACCAGCTCCCGCGCGACAGCGGCGGACTCCCGCTCGCGCGGCAGCATCTCCCAGTACCCCGGCTTGACCGTCACCGCCCGGGCCAATAGCCGGGGCCGACGCCGGCCTTGCTGACGCTCAGCCATCGCTCTCGGCCCCCTCCCGCGCCGCCTTGCGGCCGTAGACCGCCAAGCCCGCCACACCGGGACGCCGAGGAAGGCGCCGTCGAGGATGCAGGGGGCATCCGCCAGGGTGAGGTCGGCTCGTGGCACAGGCAGAATGAGCCACGGTTCGGCAGCCGGTTCCTGGTCCCGGCGGGACTGCGCCAGCCCGCCCGGCCTGGTCACCACCGGAGCGGGCAGCGCTCTACGAACTTCACCGCCCTCACCAGGCATGTGGAAACGCTCGCGCACGGCGACTCCCTACCAGTCGTCCACGCCCCGAGGAGCCGCACTGCGGCCCCGGGGTCCATGCGCTCAGGGTGGAGTTCCGGCAACTACCCCGCGTCCTCATGCCGGGTATCCCCATCATGGGTAGGCACGCCGACAATCAGGCGTGCAGCCTTACCAGGGCAGGAAGGGACCGATGAGCTATCAGCCTCCAACCGCGCTCCCGCGTGACCTCCTGGACGACGCAGCCCTGCAGCACGCGCTTACCGCGCATGACTTCGGCACCGTGTTCCGCCTGGCGCGCGAGCGGGCCGGAATCAGTTACTCCCGGATCGCCACCGAGTGCGATATCAAGCCCGAACGGGTCGGCACGCTGGCACGCGGCCGGGGCCGCATCAGCAGCTTCGGCAAGATCGTGCAGATCGCGGACGCCTTACGACTCCCCGGCCACATGGCCGGTCTCGCTCCCCGACCGTGGGAGGCCGACGGCGCTCCTGCCCTGCAGGACTGGACAGGACACGACATGCACCGCCGCACCGTGCTCCAAGTGGCCACCGCTACCGGCCTGGCCGCCGCGCTCCCCGCTCTTCACCATGCAACCCCCCCGGCTCGCATCACCACTTCCTTCGTGAACCGGCTCAGGGAGCGAACAGCCCGCCTCCGGCGTCTGGATGACATCCTCGGCGGCGGTGACACCTACCGGGTCTACCTCGCAGAAGTACAGCGGACAAAGGGCATTCTGCATCGCGGCAGCTTCACCGGCGACGACGTCCGGCGCCAGCTCACCGCGCTCCTGGCCGAGCAAGCCCAGCAGGCCGGGTGGTCTGCCTTCGACAGTGGCCGTGGGAAAGAGGCGGCGGACCTCTACCGAGAGAGCCGCGCCTATGCCCAAGAGTCCGGGGACGCCGACCTCTACGGGAACTCCCTCGCGTTCCTGGCGTACGGCGCCCTCGCCCATGACCGACGGACCGCGGTCACCTTCGCGCAGGACTCCTGCGCCACCATCACCTCCCGCACCCCGGCGACCGTCCGAGCCCTCCTCTACGAGCGGCTCGCATGGGCTTGCGCTGTAGACGGCCAGGCGGACGGGGCGGAAAGCGCCCTCGACTCCGCTCGGGACGCAGTGGAGCGCACGCAGGATGGGGAGCCGCAACCGGACTGGTCGGTGTGGGTGGATCGGACCGAACTGGGCATCATGACGGGCCGCTGCTGGACGGAGCTCGCCCGCCCGCTCCGCGCCGTCCCCGCGCTCACGGACGCACTAGACCGCTACCCGGACGAGTACGCCCGCGACAAGGCGCTCTATCTCTCCTGGCTCGCGGAGGCGTACCTGGGTGCCGGGGAAGCAGAACAGGCCGCCGTGACCATTGGACGCGCGCTCGACCTCGCCGTAGGCGTCTCATCCATCCGCCCTATGCAGCGCATCACGCCCCTTCTGCATGGCCTACGCCCTCACAAAGGGCTCCCCCAGGTACGAGCGGTACTCGATCGCGTGGCGTCCTAGCCCCTCTGCGGGCTCACGGATTCCCGAATCCACTCCAGGGCGCTCGGAGAGCCGGCCACGATCGGAACGGCGATCACCTCCGGCGTCTCCCATGGGTGCTCCTTCCGGAGATACGTCTCCAGCTCCGGGTACCGATCCCGCGTCGTAGTGAGAAGCACCTTGTACTCCTGCCCGGTGCCGTACTCCCCGAGGTGCCAGAACACGGACGTCACCTGGTCGATCTGGGCGCCAGCGGCGAGACGCCTCCGGACTGCCCCTCCGGCGAGCTCGACGGCCTGCTCCTCAGTCTCCGTGGCGGTCGATACCTGCACGTAGTCGCTCATGGCCGGGAGGATAGCTCCGGAACCAGGAGACACCCAGGCCGGCTGAGCACCCTGCTACGGAAAGGCGCCCACTCCCCGGAGCCGTGGGGGCGGGTGCGCTCGCTCCGTGTCCGACGGGTTCGACCCACCGGGTGGGTCTGGGCGGATGGCCCGCCGTGGTGGTGGCCGTCCGCTGGTGCGCGGGGCCGCCGCGCCACTCGACCCATCGCGGGTCATCCAGCACCACGGTCGCCACCAGGACCCCAGTCCGCTCGATCACCGTAGGCGATTCCCAGGACCTCCCTGCGACCCCCGCGGCACGCGATCATCCCGCGCCCGCCGGTAGCCGAGGGGCGATGCACCCCACCCTGCGCCCAGCACCGCCAGGCGGCTACCCGGGCCGGCCCGGGGCGGCACCTCGCGCGGTTACCGCTTCGTCATCGAGGTGGTAGGGCGCGATGGGGAGACCCGCAGGATCGACCCGGTGGATGTGGTGCAGGGGGAACTCCGGAGCCCGTCCGTCGAGATCGTCCGGATGCTTGCCTCGGCGGAGATGACCCTGCGGCTGTCCGCGGATGTCCACGGTGAGAGGTGGGACGACGCGGCCGCAGGGCCGGCACGGGAAGTAGGTGGGGCGGCCCTGCGGGTGAGGAGGGGCGGCGGGTCAGGACTCCGGGGAGCCGCCGAAGCGGGTGCGGTAGGAGTCGAGGTCCTCTTCGGTGATCTTGGCGAAGAGGACGGGGGGGACGGTGAAGGGGGTGCCGGGGGGGACGGAGGAGAGGGCGCGGGCCTGTTCGGGGGTGGCCCAGGTGGCGGTGTCGGACTCCAGGGCGAAGGCGCCGCGCATGGCGGCGGCCGTGGCCGGGATGAAGGGCTCGGAGACGACCGCGTAGAGGTGGATCAGGTTCATCGCGGTGCGCAGGGTGAGGGCGGCCGCGTCGGGGTCGGACTTGATCTCCAGCCAGGGCGCCTTCTCCTCCAGGTAGGAGTTGCCGGCGGACCAGAGGGCGCGCAGGGCGGCGGCGGCCTTGCGGAACTGGAGGGCGTCCATGTGCTCCTCGTACTCGGCGAGGAGGCGGGCGATCTCGGCGCCGAGGTTGGCTTCCGGGTCGCCGGCGGCGTGGCCGGCGGGGACCTCGTCACCGAAGCGCTTGCGGGAGAAGGACAGGACGCGGTTGACGAAGTTGCCCAGGGTGTCCGCCAGGTCCTTGTTGACCGTGGCGGTGAAGTGCTCCCAGGTGAAGGAGGAGTCGTCGGACTCGGGGGCGTTGGCGATCAGGAAGTAGCGCCAGTAGTCCGCGGGGAGAGTGGCGAGGGCGGCGTCGGTGAAGACGCCGCGCTTCTGCGAGGTGGAGAACTTGCCGCCGTAGTACGTCAGCCAGTTGAAGCCCTTGACGACGTCGACCTTCTTCCACGGCTCCCTGACCCCCAGCTCGGTGGCGGGGAACATCACGGTGTGGAAGGGGACGTTGTCCTTGGCCATGAACTGGGTGTAGCGGACGGTGTCGTCGGCCTCGTACCACCAGGACTTCCAGTCCCGGGTCTCGCCGGCGGGCGCGGCGTCGGCCCACTCCTTGGTGGCGCCGATGTACTCGATCGGGGCGTCGAACCAGACGTAGAAGACCTTGCCCTCGGCGGCCAGTTCGGGCCAGGTGTCCGCCGGGACGGGCACGCCCCAGTCCAGGTCGCGGGTGATGGCGCGGTCGTTGAGCCCCTCGGTCAGCCACTTGCGGGCGATGGAGGAGGAGAGCGCCGGCCACTGGTCGCCGACGGTGGCGATCCAGGCCTCGACCTCGTGCTGCAGCGTGGACTGGAGGAGGAAGAGGTGCTTGGTCTCGCGGACTTCGAGGTCGGTGGAGCCGCTGATGGCGGAGCGGGGGTCGATCAGGTCGGTGGGGTCCAGGACGCGGGTGCAGTTCTCGCACTGGTCGCCGCGGGCCTTGTCGTAGCCGCAGTGCGGGCAGGTGCCCTCCACGTAGCGGTCGGGGAGGAAGCGGCCGTCGACGGGCGAGTACACCTGGCGGATGGCGCGCTCTTCGATGAAGCCGTTCTCGTGCAGCCGGCGCGCGAAGTGCTGGGTGATCTCGACGTTCTGCTGCGAGGAGCTGCGGCCGAAGTAGTCGAAGGCCAGCTCGAAGCCGTCGTACACGGCCTTCTGGGCGTCGTGCGCCTGGGCGCAGAACTCGGCGACGGAAAGCCCGGCCTCCTTGGCGGCCAGCTCGGCGGGGGTGCCGTGCTCGTCGGTGGCGCAGATGTAGAGGACGTCGTGACCACGGCGGCGGAGGTACCGGGAGTACACGTCCGCCGGAAGCATCGACCCGACCATGTTGCCCAGGTGCTTGATCCCGTTGATGTAGGGAAGCGCGCTGGTTACCAGGTGTCGAGCCATCCTTGGATGCTCCATTTCATGGATGAGGGGATGAGGGGGCGAGTGGGCCCCGGGGCCGTCGCGTGCGCGTCACGGCGGGTGACGGGGCGGTGCGGGCGGCGACCGCCATCGTAGCGAACGGGGCCCGTCCCGATCCCCCGGGTTTCCCCGCGGGCGGAGGGGCGGTCAGCCGGTGGAGGGCTTGGTGAGGTGGCTGAAGGCGTCGAGGTTGCGGGTGGACTCGCCGCGGGCGGTCCGCCACTCGTACTCCTTGCGGATCGCGCTCGCGAAGCCCAGTTCGAGGAGGGTGTTGAAGGCCCCGTCGGCCGCTTCCAGGACGGAGCCGAGCAGGCGGTCGATCTCCTCGGGGGTGAGGGAGGAGAGGGGGAGCTTGGCGGTGAGGTAGATGTCGCCGAGGGTGTCGATCGCGTAGGAGACGCCGTAGAGCTTGAGGTTGCGCTCCAGCAGCCAGCGGTGGACGCCTGCCTCGTTCTCGTCGGGGTGCCGGATGACGAAGGCGTTGAGGGAGAGGGAGTGGTTGCCCACCCGGAGGGAGAGGGTGGTGGAGAGCTTGGCGGTGCCGGGGAGGGTGACCACGTAGTCGCCGGGGCGCGGGGACTCCCAGGTCAGCTCGGCATCGGTGAGGGCCGACTCGATGACGGTCGCGTAAGAGTCAGACATGGCGCGAGCGTACGTGACGGCGGTGTTCGTGCAGGGCGGCGGTGTAGACCTCGGCGGTGGCGGCCGCGGCGGTGTCCCAGCCGAAGGAGCGGGCGTGCCGGGCCGCCGCCCGGCCGAGGCGGGCCGAGAGGGAGGGGTCGGTGGTGAAGGGGCGCAGGGCCTCGGCGTAGGCGGCGGGGTCGTGGCCGGGGACGAGGAAGCCGGTCTCGCCGTGCCGTACGGCGACGGGCAGCCCGCCCACCGCGGCGGCGACCACCGGGGTGCCGGCCGCCTGGGCCTCGATGGCGACCAGGCCGAAGGACTCGCTGTAGGACGGCATGACGAGGACGGAGGCCGCGCGGAACCAGTCGGCGAGGCGATCCTGGTCCACGGGCGGGTGGAAGCGGACGACGTCGGCGATGCCGAGCCGGGCGGCGAGCTTCTGGAGCTTCTCGGGCTTGGCCAGGCCGCTGCCGCTGGGCCCGCCGACCACCGGGACCAGCATCCGGCCGCGGAGGGTCGGATCGTGGTCGAGGAGGAGCGCGGCGGCGCGGAGGAGTATGTCGGGGGCCTTGAGGGGCTGTATCCGGCCGGCGAAGACGGGGATGAAGGCGTCGGGGGGCAGCCCGAGGCGGGCGCGGGCGGCGGCGCGGCCGTCGGCGGGGCGGAAGCGGTCGAGGTTGACCCCGGGGTGGACGACGGCGGTCTTGTGCGGCTCGGCCTGGTAGAAGCGGACCAGCTCGTCGGCCTCTTCGGCGGTGTTCGCGATCAGGCGGTCGGCGGCGCGCACGATCTGGGTCTCGCCGATCACCCGGGCCGCCGGCTCCGGCGCGTCCCCCTCCGCCAGTGCGGCGTTCTTCACCTTGGCCATGGTGTGCATGGCGTGCACCAGCGGCACCCCCCACCGCTCGGCGGCCAGCCAGCCGACGTGCCCGGAGAGCCAGTAGTGGGAGTGGACCAGGTCGTAGTGGCCGGGCCGGTGCCCCGCCCAGGCCCGCATCACCCCGTGGGTGAAGGCGCACAGCTGGGCCGGCAGCTCCTCCTTGGCCAGCCCCTCGTACGGACCGGCGTCCACATGCCGTACCAGGACCCCGGGCGCGAGTTCGACGGCCGGGGGCAGGGCGCCGGTGGTGGCCCGGGTGAAGATCTCCACCTCGATGCCGATGGCGGCCAGCCGGCGGGCCAGCTCCACGATGTAGACGTTCATCCCGCCGGCGTCCCCGGTGCCCGGCTGGTGCAGCGGGGAGGTGTGGACGCTGAGCATGGCGACCCGGCGCGGGGTGCGCGCCCGGCCGGAGAGGCCGGCCAGGCTCGGCAGCCGGAGCCGGTGGGGGGACGACAGGGAGCCGGCGATCCGGGACGCGTACTGGCTCACGGGGGCGCGGGTCCTTCCGCTGCGGGGAGAGGGGAGACTTCAGGGGCGGGCGGCACACGGGCGGTGTCATCACGGTCAACAGCGGGCGGTCCTCCCCGCATTTCCGCTTTGCCAATTCGTTGCATGGGGCATGGGGCATGGGCGTGAGACATGGGCCGGGCCGTGGCCCGTACCCTCGTGCCATGGCCCCGCGCACCACCCGCCCGGTCGGCACCGCCACCCGCGGGACCACCCATCCCCACCGCCTGCGCCGTATGGACCGCTGGATCGCCGCCGTGCACGGCCCGGTGCTGCGGCGGGCGGAGAGGCCGCCGGTCGCGGTGGACCTCGGTTACGGGGCCGCGCCCTGGACCGCCGTCGAGCTGCTGGCGCGGTTGCGCACGGCGGACCCGCGGGTCCGGGTGGTCGGGGTGGAGATCGACCCGGAGCGGGTGGCCGCAGCCGGGCCGTACGAGCGGGAGGGGCTGCGGTTCGCGCACGGCGGCTTCGAGGTGCCGGTGGACGGCCGGCCGTCGCTGATCCGGGCGGCGAACGTGCTCCGGCAGTACGAGGAGGACGAGGTCGCCGCGGTGTGGGCGCGGCTGTGCGGGCGGCTGGCGCCGGACGGGCTGCTGGTGGAGGGGACCTGCGACGAGGTGGGGCGCCGCCATGTGTGGGTGGCGCTGGGGCCTGAGGGGCCGCGGACGGTGACCTTCGCGACCCGGCTCGGCTCGCTGGAGCGCCCCTCCGACCTGGCCGAGCGGCTGCCGAAGGCGCTGATCCACCGGAACGTGCCGGGTGAGCCGGTGCACGCCTTCCTGCGCGACTTCGACCGGGCGTGGGCGGCGGCGGCGCCGTACGCCTCGCTGGGGGCCCGGCAGCGGTGGATCGCGGCCGCCGGGGCGCTGGCCGGTGACTGGCCGCTGGTGGACGGCCGCCGCCGGCGCCAGGGGGAGGTCACGGTGCGGTGGGAGGCGCTGGCGCCGGCGGCCCCGTAGACCCACCCGTGGCCAGCGGGAGGTGGACGTGGACCACCTTGCCGTCGGCCGTGGCGGTGGTGGCGGTGTGCGCGGCCAGTCGGCGGACCATGGCCCAGCCGTAGCCGCCGACGGCTCCGGGCGGGCGCGGCCCGGACGGTGAGGCGGGCAGGGCGCGGGAGCGGTCGGCGACCGAGACCACCAGGACCGGCCGCGGGCCGTCCCGGGTGACCGCGGCCTCGAAGCCGGTGATGCCGCCGCCGTGCCGGAGGGCGTTGGTCGCCACCTCGGAGGTGACCAGCAGGGCGTCCGCCACCGCGAACGGGTCGGCGTCCCCGGCCTGCTCGGCCAGCAGCGCCGCCACCAGGTCGCGGGCCTCGTCCGTCCGCTGCGGCACCCCGGCCGCCACCGCCGGCTCCCGGAGCCCGGGCCCCCGCTCCTCCCGTGTCTCGATCACGGTCTCCCCCGTTCCGCCACCGTTCCCCCGTCCTTCGTCCTCCGGCGCGACATCATGGCAGCTCGCCCCCGTCCTGCCCCAGGGGGCTCCGGACCGCGGCCGCGGACGGGGAAGGGGCCGCGACCACGGCGGACAAGCCGGCGGACGGGCCGGTGAGCGGGTGGTTCCGCGGCCCGGGGGCGGGAGGGGACGGTGCCGTAGCATCGGCCGTCGATACCGAGGAGCGTGAACGTGACCCACGACGGTGGAGCTCAGCGACTGGTCGATCTGCTGACCGCGCAGAGTGACGAATTCATTTCCCAATGGGTACGGTCCGTGGGCGAATCGCTCAGGGGGCGCATCAGCCTGACCGAGCTGGGCCAGGAGCTGAACGAGCTCTACGCGGCGATCCTCAGCGGTCTGCAGCACGGCGGCCTGGCGTCCCGCGGCGAGGCCTTCGCCGAGGTGCGCAGCCTGCTGATGGAGCTGTCCCGCAACCGCGCCCGCCAGGGGTTCACGCCGACCGAGACCGCGATCAGCGTCTTCGCGCTGAAGGACGTGCTGGAGCGCTCGCTCAGCGGGGGCGGCGAGGAGGACGTGCGCGCCTACCTCCAGTTCGCCCGGCTGCTGGACGACCTGGGCCTGTTCACCGTGGAGTCCTACGCCCGGACCCGGGAGGAGATCATCTCCTCGCAGGCCGACCAGCTCCTGGAGCTGTCCACGCCGGTGGTCAAGCTGTGGGACGGGGTCGTCGCGGTGCCGCTGGTCGGCACGCTGGACTCGGCCCGTACCCAGGTGGTGATGGAGCGGCTGCTCCAGGCGCTGATCGACTATGACTCGACCCAGGCGATCATCGACATCACCGGGGTGCCCGCGGTGGACACCCAGGTCGCGCAGCACCTGCTGAAGACCGTGGTGGCGGCCCGGATGATGGGCGCCGAGTGCGTCATCTCCGGTATCCGCCCGCAGATCGCGCAGACCATCGTGGCGCTGGGCATCGAGTTCGGCGACATCCCGACCAAGGGCACCCTCGCGGACGCCCTGCGGCACGCGCTGTCCGCGATCGAGCGGGACAGGAAGCTCGCCGAGGAGTACGGGGGTGGCCTGCTGTGACCGAGCGCGTGCCGATCCTGCGGATCGGCGACGTCCTGCTGGTGTCCATCCAGGTGGACCTGGAGGACCGGGTGGTCATGGACCTCCAGGAGGACCTGTCCAACAGGATCGTGGAGACCGGTGCCCGCGGGGTGGTGATCGACATCTCCGCGCTGGAGATCGTGGACTCCTTCGTCGGGCGGATGCTGGCGACCGTCGCCGCGATGTCCCGGGTGCTCGACGCGGAGACCGTGGTCGTGGGCATGCGCCCCGCGGTGGCCATCACCCTGGTCGAGCTGGGCCTGTCGCTGGGCGGGGTCCGCACCGCGCTCAACCTGGAGTCCGGTCTCGCCGTGCTGCGCCGGGCCCGGGCCGCCGGCCTCGGGTACGTTCCGGGGCGTCCCACTTCCGGCTTCCGCCCGGACCGTACGTGATGAGCGGCCATCCGCCCGGCGGCACCGCGCAGCGGCGGGACGAGGTGGTCCTGGACAGCAGCGCGGGGGTGGTCAAGGCACGCCAGCTGGTGCGCACCCTGGCCCAGGAGGCCAGGCTCTCGCTCGTCGACCAGACCAAACTGGTGACGGCGGCCAGCGAGCTGGCCCGCAACACCCTGGTCTACGGCGGCGGTGGCCGGATGCAGGCCGAGACGCTGACGGTCAACGGCCGCTCCGGCGTACGGCTGGCGTTCACCGACACCGGCCCCGGCATCCCGGACGTGGAGCTGGCGCTCACCGACGGCTGGACCTCCGGCGGCGGTATGGGCCTCGGTCTGAGCGGCGCCCGGCGCCTGGTCGACGAGTTCGAACTGGAGACCGAGGTCGGCAAGGGCACCCAGGTCACGATCGTGAAGTGGGTCCGTTGAGCTCCCCGGTGAACTCCCCCATCCTGACCGAGGCCGAGCACATCACCTGGCTCCGGGTGGATGTCGGGCTGGCGATGTCCGCCCGGCGGGAGGCGTCCCGGCTGGCCAAGCGCGTCGGGCTGCCGCCCGACCGGGTCTCGGCGGTGGAGCTGGCCGCGACCGAGGCGGCGACCAACCTCCAGAAGCACGCGGTGGACGGGGCGCTGGCGCTGCGGGTGACCCGGTCCGGGCCGCGCGCCGGGGTGGAGTTCGTCGCCACCGACACCGGTCCGGGTATCACCCACCTGGCGAGCGCGCTCGCCGACGGCACCTCCTCCACCGGCACCCTGGGGGTGGGCCTGGGCGCCATCGCCCGGCTGGCGGACGTGTTCGACATCCACACCCTGCCGGGGCGCGGCACGACGGTGCTGGCCCAGTTCTGGGCGGGCGAGGAGGCCCGCCGCGCGGAGCCCGCCGGGATCGACGCGGGCGGGCTGACCCGGCCGATCGGCGGGGAGGAGCTGTGCGGGGACACCTGGGCGCTCCGCTCGGCGAACGCCTCCGCGGGCAGGGGCGCGGGGGGCGGCCCGGGATCCGTATCGGCGAACGGCCCGGGACTCGTACCGGCGCAGGGTCCGGGGGGCGGCTCGGGACCTGTATCGGCGAACGGCCCGGGATCCGTATCGGAGACGGGTCCGGGGGGCGGCTCCGCGCAGGACGTGTCCGCCCCGGGGCCGGACGCCGGGCCGGTGCTGGCGATGATGTGCGACGGGCTGGGCCACGGGCCGCAGGCGGCCCGGGCCGGCGACGTGGCCCGGGAGGCCTTCCGGGACAGCGCCCACACCCGGCCGCACCGGGTGCTGGAGGACCTGCACCGGGCGCTGCGCGGCACCCGCGGCGCGGCGGTGGCCGTGGCCCGGGTGGACTTCGCCGCGGGCACCGTCGAGTTCTCCGGGGTCGGCAACGTCAGCGCCTTCCTGGTACGGGACGAGCGGCGCTCCTCGCTGCTCTCCGTCCCGGGGATCGTCGGCCACCACATGCCGCACACCCGGTCGTTCGGCGCCGAGGCGGGTCCGGGCAGCGTGCTGGTGATGCACACCGACGGGCTCAGCGACCGCTGGTCGCCGCAGACCTTCCCGGGGCTGTTCGCCCGGCGCTCCACCGTGATCAGCGCGCAGATCCTGCGCGAGGCGGGCGGCCGCCGGGACGACATCGGCATCCTGGCCGTCAAGGCGCCCCGGCCGTGAGCGGCCCCCCGGCCGACGACCGCCATGTCCGCGCGGAAGCGGACCGCGCGCAAGCGGCCCGCGTGCTCGCGCGGGTGGAACTGGCCGGTCATCCCGATCTCTTCCGGCTGCGCCGCCACGGCCAGGCGCTGTGCCGCGCGCTGGGCCTGGCGGAGCCCGAGCGGGTCCGTCTGATCACCCTGGTCAGCGAGGCCGGGTCGAGTCTGCTGGGCGCCGCCGGGCTGTCCGCCGAGTTCGCCTTCCGGCTGTCCGCGCCCGGGCCGGACCGGCTGGAGGTGCGCTTCGGGTGGGCGGAGGAACGGGAGCCGTCGGCCGAGATCATGGCGGCCTCGCGCCGGTTGCTTGACCTGTGCGCGCACGACAGGCACCGTCTGGTGCTCGGGCAGAACCTGCCCGGCCCCCGTAGCGCCGAGGACCTCTCGGCGCGGGTCCAGGAGGAACTGGCAGCATTGCGCGGGACCGACATGAGCGAGGAACTCCGCAACCAGAACCGCGAACTGCTGGCCGCCTTGGAGGAGGCGCGGGCCCAGCAGGAGGAACTGCAGCGCCTGAACCAGGAGCTGGAGGAGACCAACACCGGGGTGATGGCCCTCTACAAGGAGCTCTCCAACGAGCTGGAGGAGACCAACCGGGGCGTCGTCGCCCTCTACGCCGACCTGGAGGACCGCAGCCGCCAGCTCCGCCTGGCCAGCGCCGCCAAGACCCGGTTCTGGGCCAATGTCAGCCATGAGCTGCGCTCCCCGGTCAACGCGGTGATCGCGCTGGCCCAGCTGCTGCTGGCAGCGGACGCCGATCCGCTCACCGGTGAGCAGCACCGCCAGGTGTCGCTGATCGCCTCCTCCGGCAACACCCTGCTCGCCCTGGTCGAGGAGCTGCTGGACACCGCCAAGGCCGAGTCCGGCCGGCTGGAGCCGCAGCTGGTGGAGACGGATCTGCGGACCGTGCTCTACCAGCTGCGCGGCACCCTCTCCACCGCCGCCGGGGAGGGGGTGGAGCTCGACATCGAGGACGTGCCGTTCCCGGGCCGGTTCACCACCGACGAGGTGATGCTCACCCGCATCCTGCGCAACGTGCTCTCCAACGGGCTGAAGTTCACCGCCGCCGGCTCGGTGCGGCTCACCATCCGGGGCGAGGAGCGCGCGGACGGCCTGTGGGCGGTGTTCACCGTGACGGACACCGGTGTGGGCATCCCCGAGGACCAGCTCGACCGGGTCTTCGAGGAGTTCTACCAGGTACGCGGCGCCCACCAGCGCGGCCGCTCCGGCACCGGACTGGGACTGCCGTACGCCCGCCGGCTCAGCGAACTGCTCGGCGGCCGGCTGACCCTCACCAGCCGGGTCGGCAGCGGTACGCGGGTGGTCATCGAACTGCCCGCCGACCCCCCGGCCCAGGGGCGGCCCGGCACCCTCGGCGAGGGCCCGCTGCTGCGCAGTGTGGTGATCATCGACGACGACCCCGACTTCGTACGGACCCTGGGGCCCGTCCTCGACAAGCTGGCCGAGCACACCACCGAGGTCACCGACAGCAGCCAGGCGCTGCGCATGATCCGCACCACCATGCCGGACGCGGTGCTGGTGGACCTCGCCATGCCGGCACCCGACGGCTACCAGGTGCTCCAGCAGATCGCCGCCGTACCGGCGCTGTCCCAGGTGCCGGTGCTGGTCCTCACCTCGACCGACCAGGACACCCTGGACCGCTCGCGGCTCACCCGCGCCCGGGCCGTGCTCAGCAAGACCCATCTCACCCCCGAACGCCTCGCCGCGGCCCTGGACGTGGTCCGGCCCGACCGCGAGCCCCGGCCGTCCCCCGGCGCGGACACCGGCGCGGACACCGGCACCGAGACCGATACGGGGATCGCGTGACCCTCCAGCGGCAGAACGACGAACGGCCGGCCCTGGTGCTGGTGGTGGACGACAACCCGACCAACCGCTATGTGCTGGGCACCACGCTGCGCCGCGCCGGGCACCAGGTCGTCGAGGCCGCGGACGGCACGGAGGGGCTGGCGCTGCTGGAGCGGGCCGGGCCGCGCCCCGAGGCCGCCATCATCGACGTGCGCCTCCCGGACATGACCGGCTTCGACGTCTGCGAGCGGATCAAGGCCGACGCCCGCACCGCGTACCTGCCGGTCATCCATATCTCGGCCTCCGCGATCACCGTCTCCGACCGCACCCAGGGCCTCAACCGCGGCGCCGACGCCTACCTCACCGAGCCGATCGCCCCGGACGAGCTGCTCGCCACGCTCACCGCCACCCTGCGCTACACCCGGGCCCGGCGGCGGGCCGAGGACCTGGCGGGCCGGCTGGCCCGGCTGAACCAGATCACCCTGCGGCTGTACGGGGCGATCACCACCGGCGAACTGGCGCGCACCGCCGCCGAGGGCGCCGCCGCGGTGCTGGACGCCCCGGCCGACGCCCTGCTCACCGCTCCGGACGGGGAGGTGACCCATCTGGCCGGCCCGGGTGCCGAACTCCCGGCCGAGGCGCTGCCGTCGGCGCCGGGGGCCCGTCCGTACTGGGAGGGGCACAGCCTGGGCGAGCGGGTGGGCGCCGCGGTGGACACGGTGGCCCGGGCCGACTGGCCGCTGCCCATCGGGCCCGCCGGCGCCGGCAAGGACACCGACGACGGCGACGGCGGTGACGGCGGTGACGGCGGTGACGGTGACGGCGGGCCTTCCGGCGCTGACACCGGTGACGGTGACGGCGCGCTGGCCGTCGCCCTGGCGCGTACCAAGCCCGGCCGGCCGCCCGCCGCCGTGGTGGTGCCGGCCGCCGCCGTGACCACCCCGCACGACCGGGACCTGCTCACCCAGCTCGCCCACACCACGGCGCTCGCCCTGGACGCCCTGCGCTCCTACAACGAGGAGCACGCCCTGGCGCTGACCCTCCAGCGCAGCTTCCTGCCCGAGGCGCTGCCCGCGAGCGGCCGGGCCGACCTGGCCGTGCGGTACGCGCCGGCCAGCGAGCACGCGGAGATCGGCGGCGACTTCTACGAGGCGGTGGACACGCCGACCGGCCTGGTCATCGCGGTCGGGGACGTCGCCGGGCACTCGCTGGAGGCGGCCATGCTGATGGGGCAGGTGCGGCACGCGCTGCGCGCCTACGCCCTGGACGGGCACGCGCCGCACGAGATCCACCGCCGCCTCGAACGGCTCCTCGGCACCCATGAGCGGGTGGTCGCGGTGACCCTGTGCATCATCCACGTACCGCATGACGGGAACGTGCTGCGGATATCGAACGCCGGGCACATCCCGCCGCTGCTGCGCGGTCCGGACGGCCGGATCCGCATGGTCACCGAGCACGGCCCGCTGCTGGGGCTGAGCCTGCCGCACGCTCCGCCCACCGAGGTCACCGCCCCGCCCGGCACCGAGATCCTGCTGGTCACCGACGGGCTGATCGAGCGGCGGGGCATCGACATCGACACCAGCCTCGGGCTGCTCCAGAAGGCGCTGGCCGAGGCGCCGGAGGACCCGGATCGGCTCTGCGACCACCTGCTGGAGCGCTTCCCGCCGGACGGCCAGGACGACGTGGCCCTGCTGGTCGCCCGGCTGCGCTGAGCGCGCCGGGGACGCTTCACCCGAACGGCCCCGTCCCGTCGCCGCCCCGGCCGGGCGGGGCCACTCTCGTAAGCATGAGCAACGCACCCCAGGACCCCGCCGGGTCCGCCCCGCACGCCTACGCCCATCACACCGCCTCCGGGGCCGCCCCGGGCGCCCGGAGCACCCAGGGCCGCTCCCCCGGCACCGGCTGGGCCGCCGGCGGGGCGATGTTCGCCGGTGTGCTGATGATGGTGCTCGGCATCATCGACATGCTCCAGGGCATCGTCGGCATCGCCCGCAACGACGTGTACGCGGAGATCGGCGACTACGTCTTCGAGTTCGACGCCCGCACCTGGGGCTGGATCCACCTGGTGATCGGCCTGATCGTGGCGCTGATCGGCGCGGGCATCCTGTCCGGTGCCACCTGGGCCAGGGCCGGGGGCGTGGCACTGGCGGCGCTGGCGCTGATCGCCAACTTCCTCTGGCTGCCGTACCAGCCGGTCTGGGCGGTCATCTCCATCGCGATCGCCGTCTTCGTCATCTGGGCCCTGTGCGCCGACGACACCCCGCGCGGCGGCGGCACGGCGACCGC
>NZ_JALPTH010000009.1 GCF_023218175.1 Streptomyces lichenis
CCGACCCCCACCCCCACACCCACCGCCTCGCCCAGCGCCCCGTCCCCGACCCCCACCGAACCCAGCCCCGACCCGACCCGGACCGGCACGGAAGGTCCCTAGGAGTCCGCCCCCGAGAGCACCGCGTCCAGGTCGTAGGAGACCGGCTCCTCCAGTTGGTCGTAGCCGCAGCTCTCCGGCGCACGGTCCGGCCGCCACCGGCGGAACTGGGCCGTGTGCCGGAACCGGGTGCCCTCCATATGGTCGTAACCGACCTCGCAGACCCGCTCCGGCCGCAGCGCCACCCAGGACAGGTCCTTGCGGCCGGTCCAGCGGCTCGGCGCTCCCGGCAGCCGGGCCGACTCATGGGCGGCCTCCTCGGCCCAGGCCGCCCAGGGATGGTCCCCGGGGTGCTCCAGCCGCAGGGGTTCCAGCTCCTCCACCAGCTCCGCCCGCCGCTGCGCCGTGAACGCCGCGCACACCCCCACATGCTGGAGGACTCCGGCCCGGTCGTGGAGGCCGAGCAGCAGCGAGCCCACCACCGGACCGCTCTTGTGGAAGCGGTAGCCGGCCACCACCACATCCGCCGTCCGCTCGTGCTTGACCTTGTACATCAGCCGGGCGTCCGGTCGGTAGAGCAGGTCGAGCGGCTTGGCCACCACCCCGTCGAGCCCGGCGCCCTCGTACCGCTCGAACCAGTCCCGGGCCGTCCCGGCGTCCGTGGTGCACGGCGCCAGGTGCACCGGGGGAGTGACGCCCGTCAGCATCCGCTCCAGTGCCGTCCGCCGCTCGGTCAGCGGGGTGTCCATCAGCGAGGCGTCACCGTCCGCCAGGACGTCGAAGGCGATGAACCGGGCGGGGGTGCGCTCGGACAGCATCCGCACCCGGGAGGCTGCGGGGTGGATACGCTCGGAGAGCCGGTCGAAGTCCAGCCGCCCGTCATGGGCGATCACGATCTCCCCGTCCACCACGCAGCGCGTCGGCAGCCGCTCCAGGAGCGCGTCCACCAGCTCGGGGAAGTACCGGGTCAGCGGCTTGCCGGTGCGGCTGCCGATCACCAGCTCCCGCCCGTCCCGGTGCACGATGGCGCGGAAGCCGTCCCACTTCGCCTCGTACTGCATCCCGGGCGGGATGGTCTTCACCGACTTGGCCAGCATCGGCTTCACAGGCGGCATCACCGGCAGATCCATGCGCCGATTCTGCCGGAGGTCAGTCCGTTATGCCCGCTGGGTATGTCTATGCGCTCAATGTGCGAAGGCACTGGAGTCGCCCTACCGTGGCGACCATGGCGGCCAAGGGAAACGCGGTGGAGCTGCAAGCCGGCGGGCGGACCGTGCGGCTGTCCAACCCCGACAAGATTTACTTTCCAGAGCGCGGCTTCACCAAGCTGGACGTCGCGCGCTACTTCCTGGCCGTGGGCCCCGGCATCACCCGCGCCCTGCGGGACCGCCCTACCACCCTGGAGCGGTTCGTGGACGGGGTCGACGGCGAGTCGTTCTTCCAGAAGCGGGCCCCCAAGAACCTCCCCGACTGGATCCCCACCGCGCACATCACCTTCCCCAGCGGACGGTACGCCGACGAGATCCGCCCCACCGAGCCGGCCGCCGTGCTGTGGGCCGCCAACCTAGGCACCCTCACCTTCCACCCCTGGCCGGTACGGGGCGACGCCACCGACCACCCCGACGAGCTGCGCATCGACCTGGACCCCCAGCCCGGCACCGGCTTCGCCGACGCCGTCCGCGCCGCCCATGAGCTGCGCGGGCTGCTGGACGAGTACGGGCTGCGCGGCTGGCCCAAGACCTCCGGCGGCCGGGGCGTCCATGTCTACGTCCCGATCGAGCCGCGCTGGGACTTCACCCGGGTGCGGCGCTGCGCTATCGCGGTGGGCCGGGAGCTGGAGCGCCGGATGCCGGGCCGGGTCACCACCGCCTGGTGGAAGGAGGAGCGCGGCGAGCGGATCTTCGTGGACTACAACCAGACCGCCCGGGACCGCACCATCGCCTCCGCCTATTCGATCCGGCCCCGCCCGCACGCCCCGGTGTCCGCGCCGCTGCGCTGGGAGGAGCTGGACGACGCCGACCCGCGCGACTTCGACCTGGTCACCATGCCGGTGCGGTACGCCGAACTGGGCGACATCCACGCCGACATGGACGACCACGCCTTCTCGCTGGACGGCCTACTGGAGCTGGCCGCCCGGGACGAGCGGGATCATGGACTGGCGGACCTGCCGTACCCGCCGGACTACCCCAAGATGCCGGGAGAGCCCAAGCGGGTACAGCCGAGCCGCGCCCGCAAGGAGTCCTAGCTCCCCGGGGTTCACGGCTCCCCGTGGTTCACCAACTCCCTGGGTTCACAGCCTCCCGGCGTTCACAGCTCCTTGATGCGGATGTCCCGGTAGGAGATCACATCGGTGGTGCCGTGGACCTGGAGCCCGATGTGGCCGGTGGCGTACCGCCGGCCGTCGGTGCCCGGGTCGTCCGCGCGCGGCGGAGAGAAGTCCTGCCCGCCGTTGTTCTCGAACTCGTTGATCAGTACGCCGTTGCGGGAGACCGAGTAGTGCTGGCCCTCCACCCGTATCTCGTACTCGTTCCAGGTGCCCTTGGGCGTGACCCCGGCGCCGCCGAGCCCGACCCGGTCGAAGCCGTACACCGAGCCGGACTTGTACATGTCGCCGTCCGGCCGGTCCAGGATCTGGAGCTCGTGCCCGTACTTGATGGCCACCCACTCGGGGCGCGGCTCCTCCGGGTGGTCGTGGACGTAGGGGAAGCGGACGAAGACCCCGGCGTTGGCGTTGCCGGTGCCCGGTGCGTCGTCCCGCCACTGCAGCTTCAGCGAGAAGTCGCCGTACTTCCGCTGCGGCAGCCACAGCATGCCCATGCCGGGCACGGTGCTGCTGCTGGTCATCGACCCGTCGCCGTTCAGCGCGAAGGCGCCGCCGCCGACCTGCTGCCACTTCGCGAAGGACTTCGCCGTCCCGTCGAACAGCGGCCGGTAGCCCTCGGTCTGGCCGGGGGTGCCGATACCGGACTGCTTCGCCGCCTGGTACACCGCCTTGTGCTCGCGGGCGTCGATCACGCCCTCGGTCAGCAGCCGGTCCAGGACGCCGTCCACATGCTTCAGGAACAGCGCCTGCGAGGACCAGTCCTTCTCGTCCTCGATCAGCTCGCCGACGGTGCACCGGGAGCGGGTCATCCGGTTGGGCACTCCGCTGTCCACCGTGCCGACGAAGACGGTCGCCCGCTCGTCCAGCTCCGGGCAGTTCGGCGCGGGCACCCCGCCGCCCTCGGCCACATGGAAGGAGAGCTGCTTGGCCGCCGAGGTGTTGCCGGCCTTGTCGGTCGCCCGGTGCCGCACCGTGTGGTAGCCGGTCCGGTCCACCACCAGCGGCGCGGTGTACGCCAGATACGGGCCGCCGTCGAGGGAGAACTCGACCCGGTCCACCCCGGAGCCGGTGTCCGTGGCGGACACCGTCACGGTGGCCCGCCCCACATACGCCCCGTCCGAGTTGACCGTCCCGGTGAGCGCGGCCAGGGACTGCGGCGGTTCGCGGTCCTCCACCGGCGGGGCGACCACGGTGAAGCGGACGTCCTTCTCCGCCGCCGCGTTCCCCGCCTTGTCGGTGGCCCGGTAGCGGACGGTGTGCGCACCGGCCGCGTGGACCATCACCGGGGCGGTGTAGGTCTGCCAGGCACCGGAGGCGCCCAGCGCGTACTGGACGGTGTTGACCCCGGAGCCGGTGTCGGAGGCGGTGACGGTGACCGTGGCCATCCCCACGTACCGGCCCTCGGCGTCCTTCTCGCCGGTCACCGTGGCCGAGGTCTCCGGCGGGGTGGTGTCGTCCGTCGGCGGCGCGGCGACGGTGAACTCGACGGACTTCTCGGCCGCCACATTGCCCGCCTTGTCGGTGGCCCGGTAGCGGATCCGGTGGTCGCCGACCTCGTGCACCATCACCGGGGCCGCGTAGGTCTGCCAGGGCCCGTCGGCCCCGACCGCGTACTCGATCCGCTGCACCCCCGAGCCGGCGTCGGTGGCGGTGACCGCCACCGTGGCATGGCCTATGTAGTCGCCGTCCGCGTTCTGCTCGCCCTGCACGGCCGCCGAGGTCTCCGGCGCGGTGGTGTCCTCACCGCCACCGCCGTCGGTGACCGTCAGCACGCCCTGCATCTGGCCGTGGCCCGGGATGGTGCAGTAGAAGCGGTACTTCCCCGGGGTCAGCACCACCTGGGCGGTGTGCTTGCCGCCCTCGGCGTCACCGGGGTTGGCCAGGATGTTCAGCTGGACGTCGTTGTTGTACTGGGAGTCGGAGACATCGAAGGTCAGGGTGTGCGGCATCCCGGTGGTGTTGCCGGTGGCCGTGCTGTTCTCGAAGACGATGGTCGCCGGGCCGGCCACCGCCGTCTGCGGCATCGTCAGGTAGTGGTCGACCGGGTCCCCGGCCGTCCAGGTCAGCACCTGCTCGGCCGCGGCGGCGGGGCCCTCGCGCTCCGCGTCCCGGCCGTAGGCCGAGCCGGCGGTCAGCCCCACCACCAGCAGCAGTGATCCCAGCACCGCCGTCCACAGCCGCGAGCGGTGCCTCCGCTCCCGCCTCACCGGGGTCCTCCTCTGCTCTTGTCTCACTGCTTCGCCCCCCTCACGAGCTGTCCGGCGGCCGGTGTGGGCTCGCCTCCGGTGTAGGTCACGCGCCACAGCGCGGAGTTGGCGTCGGAGGTGAAGAAGCCGCGGCCATAGTCCAGGACGTAGAGTGAACCGTCCGGGGCGAACTTCCAGTCCATCAGGTTGCGGATGCCGCCCGCGCCCACCGGAATGATCTTCCGCAGGGACTCGGCGTGCACCGGCAGCCCGCCCTTGCCGACCGTCTTGGGATCAGTGAGCACCGCGTGGCGCGGCTGGTCGCCGTCGTAGAAGTCGCCGACGAACCACTTGCCGTCCCAGTAGGCCGGCCACTTCACCGTGCTGGTGCTCGCGGTGTCGTACCGGTAGACCGGGCCGTTCATCGTCGCCTGCCCGCCGCCCTTCAGCCAGGGCAGCAGCAGCTTCTGCTCCTCCGTCTTGTAGCTGGGCACCCCGGCCGCGTCGCGCGGGTAGTCCACGCCGCCGCCCTGGGGGGAGTACCAGATGGTGTTGGGGGTGATCGGCGGCAGGTTGACCAGGCCGTCGTTGTTGGGCGACTCGTTCTTGGGCTTGGCGCAGTCGTACCAGCCCAGCGGCTGGGCCGGGTCGGGGAGATTGCGGTCCCGGTAGGGCTGGTTGTTGCCCATGCAGTACGGCCAGCCGTGGTTGCCCGCCCTGGTGATCGCCGCGAAGGTGTCGTACTTCGCCGGGCCCCAGGTGGTGGACGGCGCCCCGGCGTCCGGGCCGACCCATCCCGCGTAGAGGATGTTCGTCGTCTTGTCGACAAAGATCCGTGCCGGGTTGCGCACCCCCATCACATAGATCTCGCCCCGGGTCTTGCCCCCGCCCTCGTCCGGCTCCCGGCCGGTGAAGAGGTTTCCGGCCGGGATGGTGTAGGTGCCGTCGTCCTCGGGGTGGATGCGCAGGATCTTGCCGTTGAGGTTGTGGGTGTTGCCCGAGGTGCGGCGGGCGTCGGCGAAGGAGACGCCCTTGAAGTTCGGCTGCGGGTTGTTGCCCGAGTAACCGCCGCTGAAGCCGCTGGAGTTGTTATCACCGGTGGCGATGTAGAGGTTGCCCTGGGCGTCCCAGGCCATCCCGCCGCCCGCGTGGCAGCAGCTGTGGATCTGCACCGGCCACTTCAGCAGCACCTTCTCGCTGGCCGGGTCCAGCTTGTTGGTGGCGAGGTCCAGGGTGAAGCGGGAGACATACCGCTCACCCATATGGGTGTCCCGGTTGATCCGGGCATGCGGGGTGTAGTGCAGATACACCCAGCCGTTGGAGAGGAAGCCCGGGTCCAGCTCGATGCCGAGCAGCCCCTCCTCGTTCTTCACCAGTTCGTCGCCGCCGCCCTTGTTGCCGAAGACGGTCAGCGCCCCGGCGAGGGTGACCTGCCCGGTCCTCGGGTCGTAGACATGGATCTCGCCCCGGCCTTTGCCGATGTCCGGGTTGCTCCAGTCGGTCACCACCGGCCGGGAGGAGTCCGCGCCGCCCCGCCCGATGTACAGCAGCCGCCCGTCCGGCGCGGCGACCAGGCCGTGCGGCTCGCCGATCTGGTCGTTCTGCCCGGGCTGGTTGGGCTTGGTGACCCGCTCGGCCTGGTAGTGGGCGTTGATCGTCGCCTTGCAGTCGGCGCGGGAGAGCCGGGTCGTCCACAGCAGCGCCCCGCGCAGATGCTCGCGGAAGTCGGTCTCCGCGTAGGCGTCGGCGGTGCCGCCCATCGCGGTGTAGAAGGAGCGGCCCCCGTCGTAGTCCCGGCACCAGGAGACCGGGTGGTCCCAGCCGTTGGCGCTCGCGCCCGGTGCGTAGCTGCTCTCCCGCACCCGGGCCACGGTGTGCACCGCGCCGGACGGGTTGGTCTGCCAGTTGAACCACGTGTCGGCGCGCTTCCAGTTCAGCGGCAGCCCCCGGGTGGCCGGATGCGTACGGTCGCCGACCTCGACGGTGGCGCGCTGCACCGCCGTCGGGCTGCCGGCGGCCGGACGGGCCCCCACCAGTCCGGTGAACCAGTCCGAATAGGGCTCGGTGCGCGCGGCGTCGTGCACGCCGAGGAAGCCGCCGCCGGCCTCCAGATACGCCTCCAACCCGGCCTCCTGCGCGGGGTCGAGCACATCCCCGCCCCCGGTCAGGAAGACCACGGCGTTGTACTTCCCGAGCTTGCGGGCGTCGGTGAAGACGGAGGCGTCGTCGGTCGCCTCGGTGGCGAACCGCTGAGCCGCCGGACCGGTCCGCCCGATCGCCTCGACCGCGGCGATGCCCGCGTCCACGGTCGGTGCCTCGGCGGTCGCCGAGGCATGGAAGACCAGCACCCGGACGTTGTCCCCGCCCGGCGGAGACGGCAGGGACAACGTTGTCCAGGACGGTGGATCCTGTGGCTCGGGTCCCTGCCTCGGCTCGGCCGTGGCGGCCGTACCGCCGAGCAGGGACGCCGCCAGCACACCCGCGGCGACCGCCGCGGTCAGCGCCCGGCGGGATCCCGACCGGCGATGTGGTGCTCTGCGCATTGCTCACCCACCTTCGTAGGTCACACCCTCAGGGGTCACAGCAAACGCCGATGAAGCTAGACCTCTTCTTCGGACAGGCCAAGAGCTTCGCAGTAATTCGGCGAACTTTGTCCTGGCTGTGGAAAAACGGTTCTGCTAGCGCTACGGTGTGCCCGGCCCGGGGGCTCATTACCCCGTCATCCTCCGCACCGCACAGGGGAGTTCGGCATGGACGGCGAGAACAGCGGCATGGCCGGCGGTATGGGCAGACGGAGCTTCAGCCGCCGCCTGCTGACCGGGGGAGCGGTGGCGGCGGCCGGGCTGACATCGTTGTCGCTGTCCGGGGCCGCGGGTACCGGGCAGGCCGCCGCGGCGCCCGCCGCCGCCACCCCGCCCCGTACCGCCCCGGCGGGCGGCCAGGTGCGCCACCTGCGGATGTACGCCGAGAAGCTGCCGGACGGTCAGCTGGGCTACGGCCTGGAGAAGGGCAAGGCCTCCATCCCTGGGCCGCTGATCGAGATCACCGAGGGCGACACCCTGCACATCGAGTTCGAGAACACCCTGGACGTGCCCGCCAGCCTGCACGTCCACGGGGTGGACTACGACGTGGCCAGCGACGGGACCCGGATGAACCGCAGCCATGTCGAGCCCGGCGGCACCCGCACCTACACCTGGCGCACCCACGCCCCCGGCCGCCGCAAGGACGGCACCTGGCAGGCGGGCAGCGCGGGCTACTGGCACTACCACGACCACGTGGTGGGCACCGACCACGGCACCGGGGGCATCCGCAAGGGCCTCTACGGGCCGCTGGTGGTCCGGCGGGCGGGCGACATCCTGCCGGACAGGCAGTTCACCATCGTCTTCAACGACATGACCATCAACAACCGCCCCGGCCACCAGAGTCCCGACTTCCGCTGCACCGTGGGGGAGCGGATCGAGATCATCTCCATCACCCACGGCGAGTTCTACCACACGTTCCATGTCCACGGTCACCGCTGGGCGGACAACCGCACCGGACTGCTCACCGGCCCCGACGACCCCAGCCGGGTCGTCGACAACAAGATCACCGGACCCGCCGACTCCTTCGGCTTCCAGGTCATCGCCGGAGAGCACGTGGGCGCCGGGGCGTGGATGTACCACTGCCACGTCCAGTCCCACTCCGACATGGGCATGGCCGGACTGCTGCTCATCGCCAAGCCCGACGGCACCATCCCCGGCTACGACCCGCACCACTCGGCCGCGACCGCCGAGCCCTCCCCGGACCGCCCCGCGGCCCAAGGCCACACCGGCCACTGACCCGAGCCCGCGCCGGCTCCACCGCGGGTGTCCGCGCGACGCCGCCGCCCACCGCGTTGATCGGCCGTTGACAGGCCGTTTAGCCGGGCCCGGCAACCTCTTCCGTATGTACACCCACATCCGTATCCACCCCGAACCGACCGCCCTCACGGACGGCGGCGAGCCCTCCTGGCGGGAGACCGCCCTGTGCGCGCAGACCGGCCCGGAGCTGTTCTTCCCGGAGCCCGGCTCCTCCACCCGGGACGCCAAGCGGCTCTGCGCGGCCTGCGAGGGACGCGACGCCTGCCTGGAGTACGCCCTCGCCAACGATGAGCGTTTCGGCGTCTGGGGCGGCCTGTCCGAGCAGGAGCGCCACCGGCTGCGCCGCCAGGGCTGAATCGCCCGGAGCGGCGCCGGATCAGAGGCGCTCGACGCGGAAGGACTCCCCGTAGGTCCGCCACACCAGCGGCAGCCTCAGTTCGGTGTTGCCGGCCCGGAGGAACTCCCGCTGGGCGGTGTCGATCCGCGAGGTGTCCCGCTCGCGCTCCGACCGGGCGTTCTTCATGATCTCGCGGCTCGCGTCCAGGAAGGCGTCCAGGTACTTCTTCTCGTCGCCGCCCTCCGAAGGCGTCTTCACCGCCTTCAGCGCGGCGTGGCGGATGCCGTAGAAGCCGTCGGAGCTCAGCCCGGGACCGTGCAGCACCAT
Source organism: Streptomyces lichenis (assembly GCF_023218175.1). Lineage (GTDB taxonomy): Bacteria > Actinomycetota > Actinomycetes > Streptomycetales > Streptomycetaceae > Streptomyces > Streptomyces lichenis. Next base: position 9,052 of record NZ_JALPTH010000009.1, read on the forward strand.
CGCGTCGTAGTAGACGAACTGCCCGAGCGTGGACAGCCCGTCCATCTTGGCGAGGTCGACGGCCGGGTCGAAGTAGATGCGGTCGCGTATCTCGTCCTGCGCCGCGCGGAACTCGGGCAGTTTCGAGGCCTTCTTCCAGGCCTCCGTGAAGCCCGGGTCCAGACCCTCGTGCGAGTCGGAGCCGTCCACCTCCCGCAGGGCGGGCAGGAACGGGGCGAGCGGATTGCCCGGGTGCTCCGCGGTGTAGTGCTCGACCAGCTGGAGCATGTCGTTGGTGCCGGAGCAGAAGCCGATGACCCCCGCGGTGTAGCCGTTGCCGTCGCCGAGATCCTCGATGTCGTCGTACTGCCCCCGCCAGTCCAGGGTGGAGTTGTCGGCACTGGCGATCAGCCGGGCGGCGAGCTCCTTCTTGTCCGGCGCGGCGAGCCCGGCCGGCATCGAGGCGATCTCGTCCTTGAGCGCCTTCTCCTTCTTCCGGTCGCCCGTCTTCAGCGGATTCTCCACCTCGGACTGCGCGAGATCCTCGATGGGGCGCTCGTCACCGTCGCCGCCGCCGAGGACGACGGAGACGACAAGGGCGATCGGGGCGCCGATCAACACAAAGCGGGTCACAGGCTTCACGTCGCACAGCGTACGGCCCTCACTCGTACGAGTGAGGGCCGCCCCGCTCGCCGTGGCGGGACGGCCACCTGCCTCAGCTGCCGGCCCGGGCGGCCATCCGCGCCTTGCGCGCGGCCAGCCGCTCGTCGAACTTGGCCGCCTCCGCGTCCAGCCCGCCCATGTACAGCCCGAGCTCCTCCTGCGCCTTCAGCCCCTCCGGGCCCAGCCCGTCGATGTCCAGCACCTTCAGGAAGCGCAGCACCGGCTGCAGCACATCGTCGTGGTGGATGCGCAGGTTGTAGATCTCGCCGATGGCCATCTGCGCGGCGGCGCGCTCGAAGCCGGGCATGCCGTGCCCCGGCATCCGGAAGTGCACCACCACGTCCCGCACCGCCTGCATGGTCAGGTCCGGGGCGATCTGGAAGGCCGCGGAGAGCAGGTTCCGGTAGAAGACCATGTGCAGGTTCTCGTCGGTGGCGATCCGCGCCAGCATCCGGTCGCACACCGGATCGCCCGACTGGTGGCCGGTGTTGCGGTGCGAGATACGGGTGGCCAGCTCCTGGAACGCCACATAGGCGACCGAGTGGAGCATCGAGTGCCGGTTGTCCGACTCGAAGCCCTCGCTCATGTGCGCCATCCGGAACCGCTCCAGCTCGTCCGGATCGACGGCGCGCGAGGCGAGCAGGTAGTCCCGCATCACGATGCCGTGCCGGCCCTCCTCGGCGGTCCAGCGGTGCACCCAGGTGCCCCAGGCGCCGTCCCGGCCGAAGAGGCTGGCGATCTCATGGTGGTAGCTGGGGAGGTTGTCCTCGGTGAGCAGATTGACCACCAGAGCTATTCGCCCCACGTCCGTCACCTTCGACTGGCCCTTCTCCCACGCCTCTCCGTCCTCGAAGAAGCCGGGGAAGTTCCGCCCGTCCGACCAGGGGACGTACTCGTGGGGCATCCAGTCCTTGGCGACCTTCAGATGGCGGTTGAGTTCCTTCTCGACCACCTCCTCCAGGGCGTACAGCAGCCGGGCGTCGGTCCACCCTTCCGAGCTGCCGAGGTGGGGAGTGGTGAGGGTCATGCGGGTGCTCCTGGGGACGGGAGAATTACCTACGGGCTCGTAGGTTACGAGACCGTAGGTTAAGGGCCCGTAAGCACCTCCCCCAAGTCCGGCTCCGCGCATGGCCTGTCACCTGCGGTGATGGAACCCGCCGCGCCAGGGCGAACCACGCGCGCGCCGCGGCGGCCGGGATGTCATACGACCCGACCGCCACCGCGGTACGGGCGGTCCCGGCCCGCCGCCACCTGTTCGCGGCAGCGCCCTCGCACCGCCACCGGGTTCATGAGCCGTCCATCATCTCCGCCACCTCCTCCGCGCTGGTCGGCCGCAGTTCGCCGTCCTCCATGAGCAGCCAGCGGGTCACCCCGATCGACTCCAGGAACGGCACGTCATGACCGGCCACGATCAGCGCGCCCTCGTACGCCTCCAGCGCCGCCGTCAGCGCCCGGACGCTCGCGAGGTCCAGGTTGTTCGTCGGCTCGTCCAGCATCAGCAGCTGCGGTGCCGGCTCGGCGAGCAGCAGGGCCGCCAGGGCCGCCCGGAACCGCTCGCCGCCGGACAGGGTGCCGGCCGGCTGGTCGGCCCGCGCGCCCCGGAACAGGAAGCGCGCCAGCCGGGCCCGGATCCGGTTGTTGCCCGCCTCGGGTGCGTACCGTGCCACGTTCTCGACCACGCTCAGCGAGTCGTCCAGCACATCGAGCCGCTGCGGCAGATAGCGCAGTGGAACGTGCGCCACCGCCTCCCCGGACACCGGCTCCAGCTCGCCCGCGACGGTTCGCAGCAGCGTGGTCTTGCCCGAGCCGTTCCGCCCGATCAGGGCGATCCGCTCCGGGCCGCGCAGCTCCAGCCCACCCCGCACCCGGGCCCCGTGGCGCAGCTCCAGCTCGCGCAGCAGCAGCACCTCGCGCCCCGGCGGGACCGCGGTGTACGGCAGCTCGACACGGATCTCGTCGTCGTCGCGTACCGCCTCCACCGCCTCGTCCAGTCGTTCACGGGCCTCGGCCAGCTTCTGCTGGTGCATGATCCGGTGCTTGCCGGCCGACTCCTGGGCGGCCCGCTTGCGCGCGTTCATGACGATCTTCGGCTCGCGCTTGGTGTCGAACATCTTCTGCCCGTACCGCTTGCGGCGGGCCAGTTTCACCCGGGCGTCGCTCAGTTCGCGCTTCTGCCGCTGGACGTCGGCCTCGGCGACCCGCACCATACGGGTCGCCGCCTCCTGCTCGGCGGCGACGGCCTCCTCGTAGTCGGAGTAGCCGCCTCCGTACCAGGCCACCTCCCCGTCGCGCAGATCGGCGATCCGGTCGACCAGCTCCAGCAGTTCACGGTCGTGGCTGACCACCACGAGCACCCCGGACCACGCCTCGACGGCCGCGTGCAGCCGCCGCCGGGCGTACAGGTCGAGGTTGTTGGTCGGCTCGTCCAGCAGCAGTACGTCGGGCCGGGCCAGCAGCAGCGCGGCCAGCCGCAGCAGGACGCACTCACCACCGGACATCTCGCCGACCGTGCGGTCCAGCCCGACGCGGCCCAGCCCGAGCTGGTCGAGCACGGCCAGCGCCCGCTCCTCGACGTCCCAGTCGTCACCGACCGCGGCGAAGTGTTCCTCGCGGACGTCACCTCCCTCGATGGCGTGCAGCGCGGCCCGGGTGGCCTCGATGCCGAGCGCCCGGTCGACCCGGAGCCCGGTGTCCAGCGTGGCGTTCTGCGGCAGATAGCCGACCTCGCCCGCGATACGGACGGTGCCGCCGCCGGGCGTCAGCTCACCGGCGATCAGCCTCAGCAGGGTCGACTTGCCGGAGCCGTTGACCCCGATCAGTCCGGTGCGGCCGGGGCCGACCGCCAGCTGGAAGCCGTCCAGCACCTCGGTGCCGTCGGCCCAGGAGAACGACAGGTCGGTGCAGGTGATGAAGGTGGGGGAAGTAGACATACGGGTCTCCCGGTTGCGTGAGATGAGAAAAAGGCAACGGGTGAGACACCGCGGGGGAGTGCGCGGAAGGGAGAGCGGAGGACGGCGGATACGCCGAGGTCGCTGCAACAGTGCGCACTCCGCCTGACGCGGGTGTGCGACACGGTGTCTCGGACCTCAGACGAGCAACGTCCTTCTCCAATCGGCGACAACAGGACCGAGGAAGAAGTTACGCGTGTCCCGGGAACGCGGCAATCGATTTGATCGTGCGGCGGGTGGCAGTGCGTCCCGCTCGGGAGGCGGACCGCCCTCAGCAGGCGTCGCGCAGCAGCTGACGCAGATCGTGCTCCAGGTCCAGGAAGCGGTGCTCGTCGCCGGCCGGGACCAGATGCCGGGTGCGCCGCAGGAAGCGCCGCAGCTCCGCGGTGCGGACATGGAGGACGGCGACGCCCTCGGGGGCGTGCAGCTCCACCACCGTACGGTCGTAGCCGAAGGGCGCCACCCGCACGTCACCGAGGCCGGCCGGCTGGTCCACCCCGTCGGCCAGCAGCTCCCGGCCGAACGCCCAGACCGCCTCCACACCCTCCAGGGTGGCCGGCGCGGGGAAGGCCATCCGCACCGCGAACGGGTCCTCGGAGTCGTAGCGCAGTGTCGCGGGGACGGTGTCCATACGCGGTGCGGGGGCGACGAGTCGCGCCTGGACGGCCTGCTCGATGACGGTGGACACAGCCGGCTCCCTCGTGCGCGCTGGTGCGGCGTTACGCCTCCCTGACAAAGGGAAGGACGACGAACGCGAGCGGCACGTGCACTCTTCCCCGCTGTGAACTGTGTCACTGGCCTCCGCGTCACGGGTGCGGCCGAGGTCTTTCCCGGCAATCGCGGTCACGGCGGCTACGGCGGTCGCGCGGCCCGGGTGCAGCCGTCCGGGGCCGGTTGTCAGAGGCGGGCCGTAGGGTGGCGCCATCATGACGATCATCGAGAAGCCCGCCGACTGGCCCCGCAGCGAGGCCGAGGCCCTGGCCGTGCAGAACGCGCTGCGCGACCGGGTCGTGCTCGGCGAAGTGGGCCCGCCGCCGGGCACCGGCCTGGTCACCGGGGTGGACGTGGCCTACGACGACGACCGGGACCTGGTCGCCGCCGCCGCGGTGGTGCTCGACGCCGCGACGCTCACCGTGGTGGAGGAGGCGACCGCGATCGGCCGGGTCGCCTTCCCGTACATACCCGGGCTGCTCGCCTTCCGCGAGATACCCGCGGTGCTCGCCGCGCTGGGCCGTCTGGAGTCCGGACCGGGCCTGGTGGTGTGCGACGGGTACGGGCAGGCCCATCCGCGCCGCTTCGGCCTCGCCAGCCACCTCGGCGTGCTCACCGACCTGCCGGTGATCGGCGTGGCGAAGAACCCGTTCACCTTCCGCTACGAGCAGCCGGGCCAGGAGCGCGGTGCCGCGAGCTCGCTCCTGGCGGAGGACGAGGAGGTGGGCCGCGCCCTGCGCACCCAGCCCGGGGTGAAGCCGGTCTTCGTCTCGGTGGGCCACCGGGTCGGCCTGGGGCAGGCCTGCGCCCAGGTGCTGCACCTGGCGCCGCGCTTCCGGCTGCCGGAGACCACCCGGCACGCCGACGCGCTGTGCCGCCGCGCCCTGAAGGAGGCGGTGGCCGGCTGACGGAAGGGGCAGGGCGGGCCCGTGACAGCCGGGCGGCGCTCGTGCACCATGACCGCCATGGACACGCCCGCCGCGGGCTGGATCGTCATCGCCGCCCACGGGAACCGGGGCCGCCTCCACCCGATGGCGGCCGCCCGCGCCTGACTGCGTGACCGCGGCATCGACCGGATGCCGTTCGGGCCGGACGAGATCGGCTGGGACCACTCCTGCGGTACCGGCCCCGACGGCCACTGGCACGGCTGGTTCCGGGGCCGCGTCCGGATCGGCGCGCTGCGGCGGCTCGGGCTCCATCCCGGTCAGCCCACCGCCGAAGTCACCGCTCCGACCCCGCCCGGCTGGTGGCACGCCGCCGCCGAACGCGCCGCCCGCCGGACCGATAGCCGAGCCGACCCCGTCCTTCGGCGACGTCTCAGCGCACGTCCACCGTGCGGAACCGCACCCCCGCCTTGACCAGCCGGTCGATCAGCGCGTCACCCATCGCGGCGGCCGAGGTGGTCTGCCCGGCGGTCTCCGGCAGCGGGTCGAAGGCGAGGCAGAGCGCCGACTCGGCGAGCATCTTCGCCGTCTCGTCATAGCCCGGGTCGCCGCCCGACACCTCGGTGAACACCCGGTGCCCACCGCCCTGCCCGACGAACCGCACCGAGAACCAGCTCCGGCCCCGGCGCTCCTCGTCCGGGCCGCTGCCCGCCTGGTAGCGGTCCATCAGCCACCTGCGCGCCTGGGGGACCTGGACGAGCGCCAGCAGCGCTCCGGCCGCCACCGTCGAGCCGAGGGCCACCGGCAGCGAGGCCACCCCCGCGTAGTGCCGGTAGCGGAAGTCCGGGCCGTAGCGCGGCAGCGCGGCCGCCGACCGGGCCACCACCGCCGCGTCCAGCGTCGGCAGCGGCAGCGCCCACAGTCCCGTCTCCCGGCTGAACCGCGGCGGCCCCAGCGGACCGCGGGCCCGGCGCCCCACCGGCGGCGGCTCCACCGACCTGCGCTCCCGGGCCGCCCGCAGGGTGTGCCCGCCGCGGCCCATCGCGGTGAGCGCGGAGGCCAACGTGCCACCGGAGAACGCCGCGTTCGCCCGCACGAAGCCGTCCACCCGCAGCGGTACGCCCTCCGGCAGCTGCTTCACCGTGTGGTAGGCGCCCAGGTCGTGCGGCACCGAGTCGAAGCCGCAGGCGTGGATCAGCCGCGCCCCGCTCTCCCGGGCCCGCTCGTGGTGGCGGACGTAGGTCCGGTCCACGAACTCCGGCTCGCCGGTGAGGTCCACATAGTCGGTGCCCGCCTCCGCGCAGGCCGCGACCAGGCCTTCCCCGTACCAGACGTACGGCCCGACGGTCGTCGCCACCACCCGCGCCGAACGCGCCAGTTCGCGCAGGGTCGCGTCGTCGGCGGAGTCCGCCCGCAGCAGCGGCAGCTCCGCGCAGCCGGGGTGGTCGGCGGCCAGCCGCTCCCGCAGCCGCTCCAGCTTGCCGGTGCTCCGTCCGGCGAGCGCCCAGCGGCAGTCCGCCGGGGCGTGCGCGGCGAGATAGCGGGCGGTCAGCTCGCCGACGAAGCCGGTCGCGCCGAACAGCACCAGGTCATACGCCCGTTCCGTGCCGTGCGTTGAGTCCATCAGCCCTCCGTACGTGGATGGTGCGGGTCCGCGCCGCGCGGGCCCCGGGCGCCGCGCCGGCCGTCGACCGCCCGGCGCGGGCACGCCGAGGCTAACGCGACACCCCCGTGTGTGGCGTGGTTGCGCCACGTACCGGCCAAGGGCTTGTGCCGGGTGGAACCTGTTCTTAACATCTTCACTGTTACAGCAGTTGTGTCACATCAGTCGGCGCCGCGACGGGCCGCGAACAGAGGCAGGTGACCGCAGCCCGATGACAGCCGAATCCGCGACGACGCAATCCAACGGCCCGCTCGGCGGAGTGCGGGTGGTCGAGCTGGCCGGCATCGGCCCCGGTCCGTTCGCGGCGATGCTGCTGGCCGACCTCGGTGCCGACGTGGTGCGGGTGGACCGCCCCGGCGGGGCCGGGATCGGCATCGACCCGGCCCGGGACCTCACCAACCGCAACAAGCGCTCGGTGTTGGTCGACCTCAAGGCGCCCGACGGCCCGGCCCGGGTGCTGGACCTGGCCGAGCGCGCGGACATCCTCATCGAGGGGTACCGGCCGGGCGTCGCCGAGCGCCTGGGCGTCGGCCCCGAGCCCTGCCTGGCCCGCAACCCCCGGCTGGTGTACGGGCGGATGACCGGCTGGGGGCAGGACGGCCCGCTCGCCCCGCGCGCCGGCCACGACATCGGGTACATCGCGGTCAGCGGCACCCTCTCCATGGTCGGCCGCGCCGACCAGCCGCCGACCGTCCCGGTCAACCTCCTCGGCGACTACGCGGGCGGCTCGCTCTACCTGGTCGCCGGCGTCCTCGCCGCCCTGCACCACGCCCGCACCGAGCACGGCACCGGCCAGGTGGTGGACGCCGCGGTCGCCGACGGGGCCGCCCACCTCGCCACCATGCTGCACGGCATGCTCGCCGCCGGCGCCTGGCAGGACCGGCGCGGGGCCAACCTCCTCGACGGCGGCTGCCCGTTCTACGGCGCCTATGAGACCTCCGACGGGCGGTACATGGCCGTCGGCGCCCTGGAGCAGCGGTTCTACGAGGAGTTCGCCCGGCTCCTCGGCCTCGGCGAGGCCGCCGCCCTGCGGGACGACCTCGGTCGCTGGGACGAGCTGCGCGAGGCCGTCGCCGCCCGCTTCCGCACCCGCAGCCGCGCCGAGTGGACGGCCGTCTTCGAGTCCACCGACGCCTGCGTGGCCCCCGTCCTGTCGATGACCGAGGCCCCCGCCCACCCCCACCTGGCGGCCCGCGGCACCTATCTGGAGCACTCCGGTATCACCCAGCCCGCCCCGGCGCCCCGCTTCTCCGCCACCCCAGGGGCCGTCACCCGCCCACCCGCCGTGCCCGGCGCCCACACCGCCGAGGTGGCCCGCGACTGGGATCTGCCCGCCCGCCCCCAGCCCACCGAATCCGTCCCCGGCACCGCAGCCACCCACGGGGCCGCGTCCCCCCTCCCCGACACCGCTCCCGACAGGAGGCCCCGGTGAAGCGCCAGTTGTTCACCCCCGAGCACGACGCGTTCCGCGAGACGGTCCGCACCTTCCTCGCCAAGGAGGTCGCACCCCACTACGAGAGCTGGGAGAAGGACGGCATCGTCCCCCGGGAGGCCTGGCTCGCGGCCGGCCGGCAGGGCCTGCTGGGCATGGCCGTCCCCGAGGAGTACGGAGGCGGCGGCATCCCGGACTTCCGCTACAGCGCCGTCCTCGCCGAGGAGTTCACCCGCGCCGGCGCGCCCGGCCTCGCCCTCGGCCTGCACAACGACATCATCGGCCCCTATCTGACCGGTCTCGCCACCGAGGAGCAGAAGCGCCGCTGGCTGCCCGGCTTCTGCACCGGCGAGATCATCACCGCCATCGCCATGACCGAGCCCGGCGCGGGCTCCGACCTCCAGGCCATCCGCACCACCGCCGAGGACCGCGGCGACCACTGGCTGCTCAACGGTTCCAAGACCTTCATCTCCAACGGCATCCTCGCCGACCTGGTGATCGTCGTCGCCAGGACCACCCCCGAGGGCGGCGCGCACGGACTGTCGCTGCTCGTCGTGGAGCGCGGCATGGCCGGCTTCGAACGCGGCCGCAACCTCGACAAGATCGGCCAGAAGTCGCAGGACACCGCCGAGCTCTTCTTCCATGACGTCCGCGTCCCCAAGGACAACCTGCTCGGCGAGCTGAACGGCGCCTTCATCCATCTGATGACCAACCTCGCCCAGGAGCGGATGGCCATCGCCGTCGCCGCCATCGCCGGCGCCGAGCACCTGCTGGAGATCACCAAGGAGTACGTGCTGGGCCGCGAGGCCTTCGGCCGGCCGCTGGCCAAGCTCCAGCACATCCGCTTCGAGATCGCCGAGATGGCCACCGAGTGCGCCGTCACCCGCGCGTTCCTGGACCGCTGCATCACCGAGCACGCCCAGGGGACACTGGACGCGGTGCACGCCTCGATGGCCAAGTGGTGGTCCACCGAACTGCAGAAGCGCACCGCCGACCGCTGCCTCCAGCTGCACGGCGGATACGGCTACATGGCCGAGTACCCGGTCGCCCGGGCCTTCACCGACGGCCGCATCCAGACCATCTACGGCGGCACGACCGAGATCATGAAGGAGATCATCGGCCGTTCCCTGCTGGACAACCCCTCCCGAAAGGCGTGACCCCCGTGAGCACCGAAGCGTACGTCTACGACGCGGTCCGCACCCCGCGCGGACGCGGCAAGGCCAACGGCTCCCTGCACGGCACCAAGCCGATCGACCTGGTCGTCGGCCTCATCCGCGAGCTCCGCGACCGCTTCCCCGGGCTCGACCCGGCCGCCGTGGACGACATCGTCCTCGGGGTGGTCGGCCCGGTCGGCGACCAGGGCTCCGACATCGCCCGGATCGCCGCCATCGCCGCCGGACTGCCCGACACCGTCGCCGGCGTCCAGGAGAACCGCTTCTGTGCCTCCGGCCTGGAGGCGGTCAACATGGCCGCGATGAAGGTCCGCTCCGGCTGGGAGGACCTGGTCCTGGCCGGCGGCGTGGAGTCCATGTCCCGGGTGCCGATGGCCTCCGACGGCGGCGCCTGGTTCAACGACCCGATGACCAACCTCGACACCCACTTCGTCCCCCAGGGCATCGGCGCCGACCTGATCGCCACCATCGAGGGCTTCAGCCGCCGCGATGTCGACGAGTACGCCGCGCTCTCCCAGGAGCGGGCCGCCGCCGCCTGGAAGGACGGCCGCTTCGACCGCTCCGTGGTCCCGGTCCGCGACCGCTCCGGACTCACCGTCCTGGACCGCGACGAGCACCTGCGCCCCGGTACCACCGCCGACTCCCTGGCCGGGCTCAAGCCCTCCTTCGCCGACATCGGCGACCTCGGCGGCTTCGACGCGGTCGCCCTCCAGCGCTACCACTGGGTCGAGAGGATCGACCACGTCCACCACGCCGGGAACTCCTCCGGCATCGTGGACGGCGCCGCGCTCGTCGCCGTCGGCTCCCGGGAGGTCGGCGAGCGCTACGGACTCACCCCGCGCGCCCGGATCGTCTCCGCCGCGGTCTCCGGCTCCGAGCCGACCATCATGCTCACCGGCCCCGCCCCCGCCACCCGCAAGGCGCTCGCCAAGGCCGGGCTGACCATCGACGACATCGACCTGGTCGAGATCAACGAGGCCTTCGCCGCCGTGGTGCTGCGCTTCGCCAAGGACATGGGCCTCTCCCTCGACAAGATCAACGTCAACGGCGGCGCGATCGCCCTCGGCCACCCCCTCGGCGCCACCGGCGCGATGATCCTCGGCACCCTCGTGGACGAGCTGGAGCGCCAGGACAAGCGGTACGGCCTCGCCACCCTCTGCGTCGGCGGCGGTATGGGCATCGCCACCGTCGTCGAGCGCCTCTGACCGCCCCGTCCGCACCCCTCACGGAGAAGCAGCCATGACCGAGAGCACCACCATCCGCTGGGAGCAGGACGAGACCGGCGTCGTCACCCTCGTCCTGGACGACCCCGCCCAGTCCGCGAACACCATGAACCAGGCGTTCCGCGACTCCCTCACCGCCGTCGCCGACCGCGCCGAGGCCGAGCGGGACTCCATCCGCGGCATCGTCTACACCTCCGCCAAGAAGACCTTCTTCGCCGGCGGCGACCTCAAGGACATGATCAAGGCCGGCCCAGCCGACGCCCGGCGCGTCTTCGACGGCGGTATGGCGATCAAGGACGCCCTGCGCCGTATCGAGACCCTCGGCAAGCCCGTCGTCGCCGCGATCAACGGCGCGGCCCTCGGCGGCGGTTACGAGATCGCCCTCGCCAGCCACCACCGGATCGCCCTGGACGCCCCCGGCTCCAAGATCGGCCTGCCCGAGGTCACCCTCGGCCTGCTGCCCGGCGGAGGCGGCGTGACCCGCACGGTACGCCTGATGGGCATCGCCGACGCCCTGCTGAAGGTCCTCCTCCAGGGCACCCAGTACACCCCCCGGCGCGCCCTGGACAACGGTCTGGTCCACGAGCTGGCCGCCACTCCCGAGGAGATGCTCGCCCAGGCGCGCGCCTTCATCGACGCCCACCCCGAGTCCCGGCAGCCCTGGGACGTCCCCGGCTACAAGATCCCCGGCGGCACCCCCTCGCATCCCAAGTTCGCCGCCAACCTCCCCGCCTTCCCGGCCAATCTGCTCAAGCAGACCGGCGGCGCCCCCTACCCGGCCCCGCGCAACATCCTGGCCGCCGCCGTCGAGGGCTCCCAGGTCGACTTCGCCACCGCCCAGACCATCGAGTCCCGGTACTTCACCGAGCTGGTCACCGGCCAGACCGCGAAGAACATGACCCAGGCGTTCTTCTTCGACCTCCAGGCCGTCAACGCCGGCCGCAGCCGCCCCCAGGGCACCGAACCCCGCAAGGTCACCAAGGTCGCGGTCCTCGGCGCCGGGATGATGGGCGCCGGGATCGCCTACTCCTGCGCCAAGGCCGGCATCGAGGTCGTCCTCAAGGACGTCTCCGCCGAGGCCGCCGAGAAGGGCAAGGCCTACTCCACCCGCCTCCTGGACAAGGCCCTCTCCCGGGGCCGCACCACCGAGGCCGCCCGCGACGAGCTGCTGGCCCGGATCACCCCCACCGCCGACCCGGCCGACCTGGCCGGCTGCGACGCCGTGATCGAGGCGGTCTTCGAGGACACCGCCCTCAAGCACAAGGTGTTCCAGGAGATCCAGGACGTCGTCGCCCCCGACGCGCTCCTCTGCTCCAACACCTCCACCCTCCCCATCACCCTCCTCGCCGAAGGCGTCGAGCGCCCCGCCGACTTCGTCGGCCTCCACTTCTTCTCACCCGTCGACAAGATGCCGCTGGTCGAGATCATCCGCGGCGAGCGCACCGGCGACGAGGCCCTGGCCCGCGCCTTCGACCTGGTCCGCCAGATCCGCAAGACCCCCATCGTGGTCAACGACTCCCGGGGCTTCTTCACCTCCCGGGTGATCGGCCAGTTCATCAACGAGGGTGTCGCCATGGTCGGCGAGGGCGTGGAGCCCGCCTCCGTCGAACAGGCCGCCGCGCAGGCCGGCTACCCGGCGAAGGTCCTCTCCCTGATGGACGAGCTGACCCTCACCCTCCCGCGCAAGATCCGCGACGAGACCCGGCGCGCCATCGAGGAGTCCGGCGGCGTCTGGCCCGGCCACCCGGCGGACGAGGTCATCGATCGGATGGTCGACGAGTTCGGCCGCCCCGGCCGCAGTGGAGGCGGCGGCTTCTACGAGTACGGCGAGGACGGCCGCCGCACCCGCCTCTGGCCCGGACTGCGCGAGCACTTCACCAAGCCGGACGTCTCCATCCCCTTCGAGGACATGCAGGAGCGCATGCTCTTCGCCGAGGCCGTCGACAGCGTCCGCTGCCTGGACGAGAACGTCCTCACCTCGGTCGCCGACGCCAACATCGGCTCCATCATGGGCATCGGCTTCCCCGCCTGGACCGGCGGCGTCCTCCAGTACATCAACGGCTACGACGGCGGCCTGCCCGGCTTCGTCGCCCGCGCCCGCGAGCTGGCCGCCCTCTACGGCGAGCGCTTCCAGCCCCCGGCGTCCCTCGTCGAGAAGGCCGAGCGCGGCGAGACCTACCACGACTGAGGCGCACGGCCCCGGCCACCTCGTGTGGCCGGGGCCGCGCAGTGGGGGGTGAGGAGTGGCCCGTCCGTCAGTCCACGTCTCCGTAGGCCGTGCCGACCTTCAGCGAGTCGACCCGGTTGACGATCTCGCTCGTGGTGTTCCCGCGGTCGTAGGCGCCCCACTTGGGCTCGTTGGCCGAGTCCCAGGTGCGTCCGCTGAAGCGGGTGGAGCCGTTGCTGAACGTCTGCTTGGCACCGTTGTAGTACAGCTCCACCCACCCGGAGGAAGCGGAGCTGGAGGTGTGGATGCCGATGGCCACCCGGTTCCAGTCGAAGGCGGTCACCGGCTTGGACCAGATGTACTTCCAGTCCTGCCCCGGCCCGGCGTAGACGAGGTTGACCTTGCCCTTGCCCACGGTCATCAGCAGCGGGTAGTTCTGCTGGGCGTTCGGATACGACTTCCACTGCCAGGGCACCCAGTCCGTACTGCTCGGCACCACCGAGAACTTCTGCTCCCAACCGAGCCAGTACGTCTGGTTGTTGGCGAAGGCGTAGCGAGAACCGCCCACCTTGATCCCACGTGACTCGCACCGATAGGTGCCGACCGACTTGCTGTACCGGAACACCGTGCCGTGCCCGTCCGTCTGGGCGGCGGTGACCAGACTGCCCGGCGACGAGCACTCGACGTTGCCGAAGACCCCGGTGCCCTTGGCGGCATCACCGTCCCAGACCATGGCGGCCTGCGCGGACAGCGGGTTGACCAACGCCACCACGCCCGCCGCGGCGGCGGAAGCGCCGATCAGCAGGGGAGTGCGGCGGCGCGTTGTGCGACCATGCGTCGGCATGGGGGCCTCCTTGTGGGGGAGGGCCGGGGGTAAGCGGGATGTGCTTCCCAGCCCAGCCGAGTTTCTAGCAGTGATCGACCGATCGCTCAATACTTCGATCGACATGACCTTCACCCTCTTCCTGATCGCATTTCGATCAGAAAGAGGGTGCGGCACCCTCCCCACCCCGGCCGACCAGTGCGGTCGCACCCCGACGCGTGGCGACCTCGCGCGTGCTTGCAGTACACCCCCACCGTGCTCGCCGCATTAGTTGAGTAGTGGCTACCCAATGCTGGGAGGTGTCGCCGATGAGAGAGATGCAAGGAGGACGGTTGCGGGTGGAGCAGGGCCCGTACCCGCTCCGGAGCCGGCACCGACGACTGCGCGGCCGAGGCGTACTCGTCGCAGGAGACCGCGCCAGTGTCTTTTCGATCAATAGCTGATCGAAAGGGCGAAATTACGTGAACGATTGACGCGTTCGATCGAACGTACTAGAAACGACCGCGCTGGAGCCCCGCCGGCTCTCCCCCCACGCGCCAGGAGCTAGGTCAACATGCCTCGGCTCAACGTGAAAACACAGTCCCTCCTCGCGGCGTCAGCAGCAGCCGCACTGCTGGCCACCGCCTCGCCCGCCCATGCCTCCGTGATCTGGAATGGTGACGCGGCCCTCGGCACCAAGGTCTTCGGCACCACGCTGTGCGACTCCCCAGGCAGCGTCACGGTCGGCAACTGGAACGACGGCCACGGCAGCTTCTTCAAGTTCAACAAGCCCGCGGGCTCGACTTCGCGCTGCAAGGGGCACAACGTCCGTATGCCCAGCGGCGCGGAGTACGCCTGGCAGAACAACAAGACGTACTGGTTCGGCTGGGACTCGATGACCAAGACTGAGGACACCGGCTGCGTCTTCCAGTGGAAGTCCAACGGGACCAACGACCAGCACAGTCAGAACTACCCCGTGCTGATGAAGGTCGAGGGCGGCACGCTCAAGGCCTGGTACGTGGCCACCGGCGAAGAGTGGATCCCCATCGGCAGCACCCCGTGGATCGCAGGGGAGTGGCACTCCATCCAGCTCGGCATCACCACCAGCTCCTCCGGCGGCGGGACTCTGGACATCTATAAGGACGGCGTCAGGTTCGCCTCCCGCTCCAACGCCCGCACCTGGGACAACCTGGGCAACAAGCCTCGATGGGGCACCTACTTCGGAACCGACAACACCAAGGCGTCCATCAACTGGATCGCCGGACTGAAGCTGGGCACCACACGAGCCGACGTCCTGTAGGCGGCGGCTCCACCCCGGTCGTCCTTGCCGAAGGCGTCAACGGCTTGATGCCCTAGCCTCCGGCCTCGGCTGCGCGTACGGCGGCGAGCGCCTGCCGTACCAGCGGGCCGAAGTCCTCGCCGTTGCCGGTGCCGATCCACTGGTCGTAGGCCACCTCCCAGACGAGGGTGCCCAGTTGGGCGGCCACGCGCGCGTTCAGGGTCGGCACTCCGCGGCGGTGGAGGGCCTCGGCCATCGAGGCGGTGAGGTCGAGCCTCTTCAGGGCTTCGCGTTCCCGCAGTTCCGGATGGGCGTTCAGTACGGCCTGGCGCCGGCCGCTGAACTCGCGGCGGTCGGCGGTGAAGAACGTCCGGCCGAGCGCGTCGAGGGCGTCCGCCACCGTGTCGAGCGGCCCGGCGTCCGGCGGCGCCGAGGCGATTCCCTCGGCAAGCAGACCGGTCACCGTGCCCTTGTCGAACAACACCTCGCGCTTGTCCGGGAAGTGGCGGAAGAAGGTGCTCTTGGTGAGCCCCGCGCGTTCCGCGATCTCGATCACGGTCGTGTTCTCGTAGCCGCGCTCCTCGAAGAGGTCGAGGGCGGCGGCGGCGAGTCGTCCGGGTGCGTCCGGTTGCCAGCGAACCATGGGAGCAGTGTACGGGACTTGGTCCCATCACTGGTGTACGGTCCATGAGACCAAGTCCCATCACTGGCCAAGAGAGGTCATCGATGAGTAGAGCTGTCCGTTATGGGTGATTCGGCGGGCCCGAAGTCCTCGAACTGCAGGAGATACCCGAGCCGCACGCCGCGCCGGACGAGGTCCGCGTCCGGGTCACGGCCGCCGGGCTGAACCCGATGGATTGGCAGATCACCACCCAGCCCGACATGGCGGCGCGGTTCGGCATCACCCTGCCCGCCGGGTTCGGCAGCGACTTCGCCGGAGTGGTGGACGAGGTGGGCGCCGAAGCCACCGGGTTCGCGGCCGGCGACCGGGTGTACGGGGCCGCGATCGGCCGGTCCATCGCCGATTTCGTGCTGGTCAAGACCCCTGCGGCACACCTGTGGCACACCCCGGAGGGCATCGGCGACAAGGTGGCGGCCACGCTTCCGGTGTCCGGTCTGACGGCCTCCGCCGCGCTCGCCGCGATCGGACTGCGTACCGGGGACACCGTCCTGATCGGCGGAGCGGCGGGCGGCGTGGGCATCTACGCCGTGCAGTTGGCGAAGCTCGCGGGCGCCCGGGTGCTCGGCACCGCCTCCGAGGGCACATTCGGATTCCTGCGCGGGCTCGGCGCCGAACCCGTGGCGTACGGCCCCGGCCTGGCGGACCGGGTGCGGGCCCTGGCCCCCCAGGGGATCACCGCCGCGACCGACCTGTACGGAAGGGAGGCCGCCGAGACCGCTCTCGGCCTCGGCGTGGCACCCGAGCGGATCTCCGTCGTGGCCGACGGCCCCGCCCCACCGCCCGGGGTGCGCAGGGCGGGCGCCCTCGACGCGGGCCCGGACGCCCTGGAACGGATCGCCGACGCGATCAGCTCCGGCGCGATCGAGGTGCCGATCGCGGCGACCCTCCCGGTCGAGCGGATTCGCGAAGCCGTGACGACCCAAGCCGAGAGGCATGTTCACGGCAAGATCGTGATCACCCTGTGAATCGGCAGCCCGGTGCGGCCACTTGCATAGGGTGCGGTCTTCCCGCGAGGTGAGTGAGGGCCGACCGGTCATCGTACGATCCGGTCGGCCCCGCCCACGGGAAGGTGGCCCCGCCTACCCGGCCGCCAGCGCCAGGAACGCGCTCCACTGGTCGTGGCCGACCCGCAGCACCGGTCCGTTTCCGGTGGTCTTGGAGTCGCGGACGTGGACGGTGGTGGAGCTGGTGGCGATCTCGACGCAGTCGCCGCCGCCTGATCCGCTGTAGCTGCTCTTGAACCAGCTCAGTCCGTCCATGTTGTCGGCCACCTGCTCCATGCTCATGTCTCTCCCACCATCCGTTCGATGAGCCGGGCTGACTCCACGACGTTCAGCGCCTTCGAACGCAGCTTGCCATACCGCATTCCGAAGGCGCTGACCTCTGAGGGATCTTGGATCACGAACCCGATGTCCTGCGACTCGATGTACCCGAGGTGCTGGTGGGCCTTCGACTCCATCACCACGAACGCGCCGTTCTTCCCGCAGTGAAATCCACTCGCGGCCGGCATGACCTGCACCTCTACGTTCCGGCGCCTGCCCACCTGGAGGAGGTGCCGCCACTGGTCGCGCATGACGTCCATGTCGGCGACCGGGTCGCGGAGCGCCTCCTCGGCGATGATGAAGGACAGTTCCGCCATCGGCGCCCGGGTCAGCAGCTTCTGCCGGCTCAACCGCCCCTCGGTGTGCTGGTCGATGATCTCCTCGTCCAGCGGCGGGCAGTGGCCCGCGAAGACCGCCCGCGCGTACGCCTCCGTCTGTAGCAGTCCGGGCACCAGCAGCGGGTCGTACGAGAAGCGGCTCAGCGCCTCGGCCTCGATGAGCGCGAAGTTGCGGAAGAACTTCGGCAGCTTGGCGCGGTCCACCTCGTCCTGGAGGACCAGCAGCACGCCCCGCGCCTTCAGCGTCCGGTCCGCCGCGATGGTGAACGCCTCCTTGGCCGGGCGCCGGCCCTGCTCGACCGAGGCCACCAGGTCCACGGAGTAGCCGATGGCGTCCCCGAGCCGCGGCTGGCTCAAGCCCGCCAGCTTGCGCAGGTGCTGCAGCAGCTTGCCGTAGGACGACCAGGCCCCCGGCACCTCCGTTGCTCCCGCCCCCGACGTGGCCGTCTTTCCCTTCGCCGTACGGCCGTTCCTGGCATTCGCCACCGCACTCACCCCTTTCGGTCCCTGGCCGGCCCGCACCGGGCCAACCCGTCCGCTCGCTCGCCCATGGTCAACGGCCGCGCCCCGGAAAGCGGTACGGCGAGGGACCCGTACAAGACCCGTACAACCGCGTCCGGGGAGGCCCCCGGAGGCGTACACCGGCCCTGGTGTACGGGCATAAGACCTGGTCAGAGGCAGGGTGACGGGGGCAGGCTCGGCGTTGTGACCTCACACCAGAGCATCGATCAGCGGCCCGTGCCGCAGCCGGCGGCGCCGGGCCGCCATCTGACCATGCTGTTCAGCAGCACCCGGCGCGGGGCACGGCTGGCCCGGCGGCTGGCCGTGCAGCAGTTCACCGAGTGGACCGGGCTGCCGCACGGGTCGGACGCCGCACGGGCCGTCGCCCAGATCACGGGCGAGTTGGCGTCCAACGCAGTCACCCACGGGCGGCTGCCGGGGCGGGACTTCCGGCTCCGTCTGTCCCTCGCTCAGCGGCGTCTGCGGATCGAGGTGACGGACGCCCGGCCGGAGCGGGCGCCGCGCAGGCCGGTCGCGGCCGGCCTGGAGGAGGGCGGCCGGGGGCTGCTCATGGTCGCCGCCTACGCCGAGGACTGGGGGTGGGAGGTGCGCGACCGCCTCACCAAGACCGTGTGGGCGGAGGTGGCCGCATCGTCACTCGTCCCGGAAGGCCGACCGCAGCTCGTCCTTGAGGGAGCGTTGGAAGGCGGTGACCAGGGCCTGCACCACCAGGGGCTGCATATGGGCGGACAGTGACTTCATCGCGGCCAGATGCTCCGGGTCGCCCTCCCGCTCCCGGTAGGGGCCCCACACCTCGTCGCGGAACAGCCGGGTCAGCTCCTGGGCGGCCGAGCGGGTGTGCTCCACCAGCACGGTACGGGCGGCGAGAATGGTCTCGTGCGCTATCGGCACATCCAGCAGCCGCGCCCCCAGCCGCAGCAGCCCCAGGTCGACCCGGAACACGTCCGTCTCCTCGGTCCGGGCCAGCACCTCCATGGCGACCAGCCGGTCCACGTCCTCCGCCGACAGTTCGCGCCCGAGTCGCCGCTCCAGCTCCGTCCGGCCGGCGTCCTCTGCCGCGTCCGGCGCCCAGGTGGCCACCAGGGCCCGGTGGATGGCCAGATCGTCGGCGCTGAGGTCCGGCGGCAGCTGCTCCAGATACCGTTCGATCGCCGACAGCGTCATACCCTGCTGCTGCAACTCCTCGATGAGCGCCAGCCGGGCCAGGTGCTCGGGCCCGTACCTGCCCACCCGGCGCGGCCCGATCACCGGCGGCGGGAGCAGCCCCCGGGTGCTGTAGAAGCGGATGGTCCGTACCGTGATCCCGGCCCGAGCGGCCAGCTCGTCGACGGTCAGCATCGGCTGCGTCGGCTGTCCCTCGGTTTCGGTCGCCATGGTCGGGCCTCTCTTCCGGCTCTACGGCAATAACGGCACTGCGGCACTGCGGCTCTAGGGCTCTACGGGTGGAACATTATTGCTGTCTCACCAGGAGTGTGAAAGACGGGTGCTCCATCCATCGCACGGGGGTGCTCAGACCCACGACCCCAGCTTCTCGGGGTTGCGCACCGCCCAGATCCGGGTGACCCGGCCGCCGGAGCCGGAGAAGGCCGCCACCGTCACCGTCACCCCGTCGCGCTGGGCCACCAGCCCCGGCTGACCGTTGACCGTGCGCTCCAGCAGGGTCAGCCCGGCGGTCTTCTCGGCGAAGTGGACCATGTACCGGGCGATCCGCTCGCCGCCCTCCACCGGGCGGAGCGCGGCGCCGACCACACCGCCACCGTCGGCGGTCATCGTGGCGTCGGGAGCGAGGAGGGAGACCAGGGCCTCGATGTCCCGGGCCTCCCAGGCCTGCCGGAAGTCCCGCACCAGGTCGGCGTCCTGTCCGGACGACGGGGTCCGCGCGGCGCGCACCCGGCGCCGTGCCGACGACGCCAGCTCGCGGCAGGCTCCCGGCGACCGGTCGAGGATCCCGGCCACCTCGGCGAAGGGGTAGCGGAAGACGTCGTGCAGCACCAGCGCCACCCGCTCGGCCGGGGTCATCGACTCCAGGACCACCAGGAAGGCCATGTGCACCGACTCGTCCAGGGTGACCTGGTCGGCGGGATCGACCACCCGCCTCGTCCACTCCGTGCGGTCGGGCAGCGGCTCGGGCACCCAGGCGCCGACGTAGCGCTCGCGCCGGACGCGCGCCGAGCCGAGCACGTCCAGGCAGATCCGGGTGGCCACCGTCGTCAGCCAGCCGCCCGGCGAGGCGATGGCCTCGCGCTGCCGCGCCGGCAAGCCGTACCAGCGGGCGTAGGTCTCCTGCACGGCGTCCTCGGCCTCGGCCAGCGACCCGAGCAACCGGTAGGCGAGGTTGGTCAGATGCCGCCGTTCGCCGAGGACCGCGCTCGCCTCCGTGGTCACGATGACCGCCCCCCTGACGTTTTCCCGACCCGTGTCGTCGGAGTAGCGCAACCGTATCCGCGATCCGCTGACACGAGGCAGCAGAGAGGGGCACACACCATGGCCGTCCAGACGACGCAGACCCCCCGCACCACGACACCCACGACGCCCACGACCCCCATCACCTTCCTCAGGGTCGCGGTCGCGCTCCAGACCGGCACCCTCTTCCTCCAGGCCGTCAGCGCCGGGCTGCTGCTGACCGCGCACCACGGCGAGGTGCTGCACAGCGTCGGCGCGCGGGTGACGTACGCGGCGACGATGCTGTACGTGCTCGCCGCGGTCCTGGCCTGGAAGCCGGGCGGGGGCTCGCCCCGGCCCATCGCCTACGCCACGGGGTTCCTGGTCCTCTCCTCGGCGCAGGTGGTGCTGGGCATCGCCCACATACCGTCGGTCCATGTCCCGCTCGGCGTCCTGACCTTCGGCCTGAGCCTGCTGGTACTGGCACGTCCCCGGTCCGCAGGGCCGGAGTGAGCGGGACGCTGCCAGGTCACCCGCGCTCGCGCTCCCGGAGGTACGCGTCCAGCTCGGCGGCCCCGGTCAGCATCGCCCGGCCCCGGGCGGACAGCCGGCCGTGCCAGTCGCGCAGGGCGCCCTCCAGCGGAGCGAGCCCGCCGGCCGCCCGTACCTGGGCGATCAGCGGGGCGATCTGCTCCAGCAGATGGCCGCCCCGTCGGAGCTGGTGCACCAGCCGGGCGTCCCGCACATCGGCCTCGTCGTAGACGCGGTACCCGGTCCGCGGGTCGCGCCTCGGCCGCACCAGCCCGGCACGCTCCCACATGCGCAGCGTCGCCGGCACGATCCCGAGCCGTTCGGCCAGCGGCCCGATGAACATGCCGCCGGGATCAGGCCAGGTGTCGGGCCGGGGCGCCACCGGGGCGGCCTCCAGCTCGCGCAACGCCCGCTCCACCGCCTGGAGGGTCCGCCGGTCGTCGCGCAGCTGCGCGTGGCTCTCGTCCAGCAGGTGGAACACCTCGCCCTCCGGACCCGAGTGCACCGCCCGCATGATCGACGTCGCCCCCGGGTGCCCATGGCCCGGCACCAGGGCGAGGAAGGTGCCCAGCGCCCGGTCGTGCAACGGCGTGTAGGTGCGGTAGCCGTGCTCCGTGCGCTCGGCGACCGGCAGAATCCCGGCCTCCTCGTAGTTCCGGACGGCCTGGGTGGACAGACCGTGCCCGCGCGCCAGATCGACCGGCCTCAGTCGCTCACGTGTTTGAGGCTTTCGCTTCGCCAGTGCCCCCATTACCTGCCCATTTCGACGCGGAAGTCTCCACCGTGAGTTCAACGATAGCGTTGAGGGCATGGCCCTCGACATCGCACCGACCGTCCATGCCCTCGACGCCGCCGCCGTCCTGGGGCTGCTCCCCGCCCGCCCCCGGCTGCTCGCCCTGGGGGAGCCCACCCATGGCGAGGACCTGCTGCTCGACGTGCGCAACGCGCTCTTCCACCAACTCGTGGAGCGGGAGGGCTACCGCACCATCGCGATCGAGAGCGACTGCCTGGCGGGCCTGGTCGTCGACGAGTACGTCACCTCCGGCGCGGGCGGCCTGGACGAGGTCATGGAGCGCGGTTTCAGCCATGGCTTCGGCGCCTCCGCCGCCAACCGCGAACTGGTGCGCCGGCTCCGGGAGGACAACGCCGACCGGCCCGCCGCCGAGCAGGTCCGCTTCGCCGGCTTCGACGGTCCGCTGGAGATGACCGGGGCCCAGAGCCCCCGAGCGGCCCTCACCGCGCTGCACGGCTACCTGGCGGCCCGGGTGGAGCCGGACGGCCTGCTGCCCTGCACCGCGGAGACGCTCGACCGGCTGCTCGGCGCCGACGACCGGTGGACCGAGCCCGCCGCCATGATGGACCCCGCCCGCTCCACGGGGCGGTCCGCCGAGGCCCGGGAGCTGCGGCTGCTCGCCGACGACCTGGTGGCGCTGCTCGACGCGGAGACGCCCCGGCTGATCGCGGCGACCTCGCGCGAGGAGTGGGACCGGGCCCGCCTGTACGGGCGTACCGCCCTCGGCCTGCTCCGCTACCACTTCTGGATGGCCGACACCTCACCCGCCCGCCTCACGCGGCTGGTCGGCCTGCGGGACCAGATGATGGCCGACAACCTCCTCGCCCTCGCCGAACGCGGGCCGGTACTGGTGCACGCCCACAACGCCCACCTCCAGCGGGACAGGAGCTCGATGCGTCTGGGCGAGCTGCGCCTGGAGTGGTGGAGCGCCGGCGCGCTGGTGAGCGCCCGGCTGGGTGAGGCGTACGCCTTCCTGGCCACCGACCTCGGCACCATCCGGCACCGGGGAGTGGACGCCCCGCCGCCGGACACGCTCCAGGGCATGCTGCACGCCCTCCCCGAGGACCGCTGCCTGGTGGACACCGCCCGCCTCGCCGCCCTCCTCGGCGAGGAGCGGCCTGCCGCCCGCGTCTCCCCCTACTACGGCTACGCCCCGCTCGACCCGGCCCGGCTCACCGCGTACGACGGCCTGGTCTTCATCAAGGACATGCCCTCGCCCGCATAGGCCGCGGGCGCCGCCGCCGTGCGGAGGGCGGGTGGCTGGGCCATCCTGGCAGCTATGAGCAGGTCACCCGACGGCCCGGTGCTCGCGTTGCGGGTGGTGGCGCAGGAGGCCAGGGCCCATCGGGAACGGGCGGGGATGACCGCCGCCGACGCGGCTCGGCGCCTCGGTGTGCACACGGTGACCGTCCTGCGGCTGGAGCGCGGCCGCGCCGTTCCCCGGGCCGACCTGCTGGAACGCCTGATGAAGGTGTACGGGGCCGAACCGCGGCAGACCGCCGGGCTGCTGGAGCAGCTGGAGCGGGCGCGGCGGCCCGGCTGGTGGAAGGGGTACGGAGATCTGGTGCCCCGCCGTCTGGAGGGCCTGCTGCGCCTGGAGAGCGAGGCCGCGCTCAGCCGCGTCTACGCCCCCGCCCTGGTGCCCGAGCCGCTGCGCACCCCGGGCTACGCGCGCCAGCTGCTGGCCCTGCGCCATCCCACGGCGGACGAGGCCGAGCTGGACCGCCGCCTGGAGCTGCTGCTGGCCCGGCAGCGGCACCGCGGCGGGCGGCTGTGGGTGCTGCTGGAGGAGGCCGTCCTGGACCGCGCCTCCGCGCACAGCGAGGCCGTGGACGAGCAGCGCCGGGCGCTGGCCCGCTACGCCGCCGAGCCCGGCCTGGACGGGGTGACCCTCCAGTGGATCGGCGCCGACGCCGCACCGCATCCCCTGCTGCTGAACGGCCAGGTGGACCTGGTGCGCCACCCGCACCGGCTCGTCCCCGACCATCTGGTGCTGCGTGTCCTGGACGCGGTGACGGTGACCGACACCCCGGAGCGGGTCGACGCCTACGCGACGGCGATGGACGTCGCCGCCCAGCGGGCCCACGAGCCCGGCACCCCGCTCCCGCGGCTGCGGTTCCTGTGAGGTGACCCGCGGCCGCTTCAGGGCTTGCGCGCCACCGCTCCGTACATGGCGATGGCCCGGTCGTCCACACCGTCCTGCTCGGGCCCGGGCCGCCACTTGTGGACCTGGACGACACCGGGCTCGACCAGTTCCAGCCCGTCGAAGAAGGAGGTCGCGGTCGGCAGGTCCCGCAGGGTCATGGGCATGTTCTGCTGGGCGTACTCCTCGGCCACCCGCCCGACCTCCTCGGGCGCGAAGTCGGCGGTGCCGATGGTCAGCGCCAGGAAGCTGCCCGAGGGCAGGGGGTCCAGCAGCCGCCGTACCAGGTCCTGGTCGCCCGGCGGGGCGATGAAGTGCAGCATGCCGATGATCGTCAGGCCGACCGGCTCGTCCAGGTCCAGCAGGGAGCGGAACTGCGGGCTGTCCAGGATCGCGTCCGGGTCGTTCATGTCGGCGTCGACGTAGGCGGTCGCCCCCTGCGGCGAGCTCAGCAGCAGCGCCCGGGCGTGCGCCAGCACGATGGGGTCGTTGTCCACGTAGACCACATGGGACTCCGGCGCCACCTCCTGCACCACCTCGTGCAGATTGGGCGCGGTGGGCAGACCGGTGCCGATGTCCAGGAACTGGCGGACGCCCTGCTCCCGGGCGAGGTAGCGCACGGCGCGGTGCATGAACCGCCGGTTCTCCCGCATGTGCACCGGCAGCGCCGGCCAGTGCCGGCACATCGCGTCGCCCGCCTCGGCGTCCACGAGGTAGTGGTCCTTGCCGCCCAGGATGTAGTCGTACACCCGTGCGGAGTGCGCGGTGGTGGTGTCGATCCGATCGCGTGCGTCGTCCATGAACCGCTCCGTCGTCGCCCGGCAGTGCCTGCCACGACGCTATAGCAGAAGGCCGGGCTCTTCGAACGGTGCCGACCGGCCGGGTTCGGCGGCCGCCTCTGCGCGGGAAACCCCGCGACGCACCGCACCGCCATCGGCTACCGTCCCCGTGGTCACCGAGCAGGCCCTGCCGCCGGCGCGGGCCGCGGCGAACGGGGGAGCCGGACGATGGACCAGGACGCCGTACGAGCCCTGTACGACGAGCAGCTGCGCCGCGAGGCCCGGCCGGACGGACCCGGCGCGACCGTGGAGCGGGTCGGGGACGTGGTGCGCCAGACCGGGCCGGCGCACGCGTGGAACGGGGTGCTCTGGTCCCGGCTGGAGGCGCACACCGCCGACCGCGCCATCCGCGAGCAGCTGGAGCACTACACCGCCCTCGGCCTCGGCTTCGAGTGGAAGCACTACGACCACGACGGGCCCGCCGACCTCGCCGCCCGGCTGGCCGCCGCCGGGCTGACCGCCGAGGAGCCGGAGACCCTGCTGGTCGCCGAGACCGGAGGCGTCGGCACCGCCGCCCGTCCGCCCGAGGGCGTGGAGCTCCACCCGGTCACCGACCCGGCCGGGGTGGAGCTGGTGGCCCGGGTCCACGCGGAGGCGTTCGGCACCGACGCCTCCGACCTGCGCCGCCGGATGCTGGACCGGCTCGCCGCCCACCCGGGCACCACCGCCGCGGTGGTCGCCCTCGCCGGCGGGCGCCCGGTCTCCTCGGCCCGGCTGGAGCTGACCCCCGGGACCGCGTTCGCCGGACTCTGGGGCGGCGGCACCGTCCCGGGGTGGCGGGGCAGGGGCGTCTACCGGGCGCTGGTCGCCCACCGGGCGCGGATCGCCGCCGAGCAGGGCTACCGCTACCTCCAGGTCGACGCCACCGGGATGAGCCGCCCGATCCTCGAACGCCTCGGCTTCGTCCGGCTCGCCACCACCACCCCGTACGTCCACACCCCCGGCCGCTAGCGGGCCGAGCCCACCACCGGGTAGTGGTCGGACAGATTGGTGTACGTGTACGAGGTGCCCCAACTCGACACCGTCCAGGGCGCCGTGGACTCCTTCACCACCTCGTTGGCCCATGTCGCCGGACGGGCGTGGCCCGCGCGGTGCAGCACGTGGTCCAGGTCCTCACGGGGGTCGTCCGGGTAGCGCTCGGAGGCGATCGAGTTGTCCCGGGTGTCGAAGGAGTACGGGTGCCCGGTACGGCTGTCCTCGCCCACCAGGCCCGCGTCGGCGAGCATCGAGGCGTACTCGGCGCTGTGCCGGTCCACGTTGTAGTCCCCGGCCACCAGCACCTGCTCGGAGGCCGGGATCCGCTTGGCGTCCAGGAAGGCGTCCACCGCCTTGAACTGCCGGCTCCGCACCGCCGCCGCCTCACCCGCCGCACAGCCCGGGTCGGTGGACTGGGCGTGGGTGCCCACCACATGAACCCGGCTGCCGTTCACGTCCAGCACCGCGTACACGAAGCCCTTGTTGGAGTACCAGTCGGCGCCGCAGGCGTCCTTGTAGACGTACTGCTCCTTGCGGACGATCGGCCACTTGCTGAGCACACTCACCCCGCCGTCCTCCGGCGTGGTCGCCGAGTACGAGCCGCCGGTGGCGTCCCAGCCGCTCCTGCTCCGCCCCATCACCGGCGTCTGGTACGGGTACCTGCCGGCCGCGTTGCGCAGCAGCGCGTCCGAGGTGCCGTTGTCGAAGGCCTCCTGGAGCACCACCACATCGTGCCCCTGGAAGAACGGCGCCGCCGGAATCGCCTTCGCCCGGTGCTCCTGGCCCCAGTTCGGGTAGAGCGTCCGGCTGAACAGGAAGGTGTTGTACGTGAGGACGTCCACCGCCGGGGGAGCGGCGGGCGCGGCACTCGCCGCCGGTGCGGACGCCACGGCGGCGGCGGTGAGCGCGGCGGCGAGCACCGCCCCGAAGGCGCGGCGGACGGAGCGGGGCTGGACGGATCGCGGCACGGAGACTCCAGACGGGAGCGGGATGTCGGACCTGGCGGGCCATATCCAAGCAGCCGCGGTTACCTTCCGGTAGCCATCCGGTGCCCCCGACCTTGCGCCCACCGGTCCACTCCGCCAACACCCCGCACCACCGGCGCATACTGGACAGCGGGACACCACCCACCCCACCAGCACCGGAAGGCGCGGAGCGGCGCAGATGACCACCACCCCGGAAGCCTCCTCACCGCACCCGGCCACACCCCGCGCGGACCGGCACCCCGACCCCGAGCCGCCGCCTTCGGGCGGGGTGCTCTGGAGCCTGGTCGGCGACATCCGCAGCCTGCTGATGCTCCCCGCCGCCCTCACCCTCCAGGTGGCCCACCCCGCCGTCGGCGCCGGAGTGGACACCCACTCGGTCTTCCGCACCGACCCCTGGGGCCGCGGCGAACGCTCCCTGCGCTCACTCCAGCTGTGGGTCTACGGCGGAGCCGAGGCCGCGCGCGAGGGCCGCCGGCTGCGCGTACTGCACCGCGCCATCCAGGGCACCGACACCCGCGGCCGCCGCTACCACGCCCTGCGCCCCGGCACCTACGCCTGGGTGCACGCCACGGGTTTCCCGGTCCAGGAGCACGCCTTCCGCTACCTCTTCCGCCCGCTCACCGGCGCCCAGCAGCGGGCGCTGTACGCCGAGTGGCTCCAGGTCGGCCGGATCCTCGGCATCCACGACCGGGACATGCCGCGGACCATCGAGGAGTTCCGCCCCTACTTCCACCGCATGCTCGCCGAGGAGATCGAGGCCACCCCCGTCGTCCGCGAACTCCTCGACCCCGGCGCCCGCGTCCCGCCGCCCGACCGCGGCCCCCGGGCGCTCCGCCTCGCCCTGCGTGCCCTCTGGCCGGTCCTGTCCCCACCCCTGGTCCGCGGCCGGGCCTTCCTCACCGCCGGGCTGATGCCGCCCGAGGCCCGCGCCGCGCTCGGCCTCGACTGGACCGACGCCCAGGAACGGCGGCTGCGCCGCTTCTGCCGGATCGTCCGCCTCACCGTCCCCGCCCTCCCCGAGCGGCTCCGCTACCTCCCGATGGCCCGCGAAGCCAGGCGCCAGGCCCGGGACGAGGCCCGGCAGGAGGCCCGGCGCAGCCCCCCGGCCCCCGGCCGCTGACCCGCCCGCTCACCCCTCCGACGGCCCGGCCAGCCCGCCCCGGGCCACCACCTCCGCGTACCACCGGGCACTGTCCTTCGGCGTACGCCGCTGGGTGGCGAAGTCCACGTGCACGATGCCGAACCGCTTCCCGTAGCCGTACGCCCACTCGAAGTTGTCCAGCAACGACCAGAGGAAGTACCCGCGTACGTCCACCCCGTCCACCAACGCCCGGTGCACCGCCGCCAGATGGGCGTGCAGATAGGCCACCCGCTCCGGATCGTGCACCGCGCCCGACGGGTCCGCGTAGTCGTCGTACGCCGCCCCGTTCTCGGTGATCACCAGCGGCACCTCGGGCAGCTCGTCCCGCAGCCGGGTCAGCAGCTCGTACAGCCCGTCCGCGTCCACCGGCCAGTCCATCGCGGTACGCGGCCCCGGCGCCGGCACGAACCGCACCCGGTCCTCCGCACCCGGCCACGGCGACGGCGACTCCGACGTCCCCGCCCCCACCACCGTGGGGGAGTAGTAGTTGATGCCCAGCGAGTCGATCGGCTCCGAAGCCACCGCCAGGTCCCCGTCCCGGACGAACGACCAGTCCGTCAGCCCCGCCGTGTCCGCCACCAGGTCCTTCGGCAGCCGGCCGTGGAACACCGGGTCCAGGAACACCCGGTTCCCCAGCGCGTCGATCCGCCGCGCCGCGTCCCGGTCCGCCTCCGCCCCGCTCAGCGGCCGGATCGCGTGCAGGTTCAGCGTCAGCGACACCTCCGCCGCCCCGGGCAGCGCCGCCCGCAGCGCCCGCACCGCCAGCCCGTGCCCCAGATTGAAGTGGTGCGCCGCCCGCAGCGCCGCCGCCGGCTCCGTACGACCCGGGGCGTGCACCCCGGACCCGTAGCCCAGGAACGCCGCGCACCACGGCTCGTTCAGGGTCGTCCAGGTGGCCACCCGGTCACCCAGCGCCCCCGCCACCAGCCCCGCGTACTCGGCGAACCGCTCCGCCGTCTCCCGGTGCGGCCAGCCGCCCGCCGCCTCCAGCTCCTGCGGCAGATCCCAGTGGTACAGCGTCGCCACCGGCCGGATCCCCGCCTCCCGCAACTCGTCGGTGAGCCGCCGGTAGAAGTCCAGCCCCTTCCGCACGGCCGGCCCCCGCCCGGTCGGCTGCACCCGCGACCAGGACACCGAGAACCGGTAGTCGCTCACCCCCAGCTCCCGCATCAGCGCCACGTCCTCGCGCATCCGGTGGTAGTGGTCGGCCGCGATGTCCCCGGTGTCGCCGTTGCGGACCTTGCCCGGCGTACGGCTGAAGACGTCCCAGATCGACGGCGTACGGCCGTCCTCGGCCGCCGCCCCCTCGATCTGGTACGCGGCGGTGGCGGTACCCCACCGGAACCCGGCGGGAAACAGCAGCCCGGACTCCACCTGGCCCTGCGGGCGTGCGTCGACGGCGGTCATCGGTACATGGCTCCCAACGGTCGTAAGAAGAGGAAGGAAAACGCACTCAGCCCTTGACGGCGCCCTGCATGATGCCGCCGACGATCTGCCGTCCCAGCAGCCCGAACACCAGCAGCACCGGCAGCGTGCCCAGCAGCGTGCCGGCCATGATCACGGACTGGTCCTGGACGTACCCGCCGCCCAACTGGCGCAGGGCCACCTGCACCGTCGGGTTCTGCGAGGAGAGCGCCACGATCGGCCAGAAGAAGTCGTTCCAGGCGGCCATGAAGGTCAGCAGCCCCAGCACCGCCATCCCCGGCCGGGCGATCGGCACCACGATCGACCAGAAGATCCGCGCCGAGGATGCCCCGTCCACCCGCGCCGCCTCGATCAGCTCGTCCGGCAGCGTCTGCACCAGGAACTGCCGCATGAAGAACACCCCGAACGCCGACACCAGCCCCGGCAGGATCACCGACTGGAGCTGGTTCACCCACTCCAGCTTCGCGATCACCATGAACAGCGGGATCACCCCCAGCTGCGGCGGGATCATCATGGTCCCCACCGTCAGCGCCAGCAGCGCGCCCCGCCCCCGGAACCGCAGCTTGGCGAAGGCGAACCCGGCCAGCGTGCAGCACAGCACCGTCCCCACGGTGATCGAACCCGACACGATCAGCGAGTTCAGCAGCGCCAGCCCGATGTCGGCCTCCTCCATCACCGCCTCGAAGTTGGCCATCAGATTCGGCCCGGGCAGCAACGACGGCGGCACCTGCGCCAGATCGGCGTTGGACCGGCTCGCCGCGACGATCGTCCAGTAGAACGGGAACGCGGACACCAGCACCGCGACGACCATGATCGCGTACGTCAGCCACCCCGCCCGCATGGTCTTCCCGGCCCCCCGCGAGGGCCGCCGTCGCGGCGGCTTCTCCACCGGTGCCTCCTTGACCGGCGGCTCGACCAGCGTGGTCATCGCCCGGCCTCCTTACGCAGACGGCGGCGCGCGACCAGGGCATTGGCCCCGACCAGCACCACGATGAGCAGGAACATCACCCAGGCGATCGCCGCGGCGCGCCCCAGGTGGAAGAAGCCCCAGCCCTGCTCGTACATGTACAGCCCGAGCGTCTGGTACTGGTGCGAGATACCGCCGGAGACGCTGCCCTCGAACAGCAGCGGCTCACCGAACAACTGCGTGGCCCCGATGGTCGACACGACTGCCGTGAACACGATTGTCGGCCGCAGCCCCGGCAGCGTCACATGCAGGAACTGCCGCCAGCGCGAGGCCCCGTCCATCTCCGCGGCCTCGTACAGCTCGGTCGGGATCGACTGCATGCCGGCCAGGTAGATCAGCGCGTTGTACCCCGTCCACCGCCAGATCACGATGGTCGACACCGCGATCTGCGAGGCGACCGTCCCGGTCTGCCAGTCCACCGGCCCGAAACCGACCAGCCTGAGCACGTAGTTGATCAGCCCGAAGTCCCGCCCGAAGAGCTGCGCGAACACCAGCGTGGCCGCGGCCACCGAGGTGGCGTACGGCAGCAGCATCGCCGTCCGGAAGAACGTCCGCCCGCGCAGCTTGTAGTTGAGCAGATGCGCCAGCCCCAGCGCCATCACCAGCTGCGGCACCGTCGAGAGCACCCCGATGGTGAACGTGTTCCGCAGCGAGAGCCAGAAGAACTCGTCCGTGAACAGCGCGGCGTAGTTCCCGAACCCGCGCCACTCCATCTGCCCGGGCGTCTGCAACTCCACCCGGTACAGCGAGACGAACGCGGTGTACACCAGCGGGAACAGCCCGAAGGCGGCGAACAGCGTGAAGAACGGGGCGATGTAGGCGTACGGCCCGGCGCTCTTGGCGAACCGCCGCACGGCGGGCGCACGCGGCGGCCGTCTCACGGCGCCGGCCACCGCGGTGGTGGCCGGGGGCTCTTCGGGGGCGACTATGGACACGGTGCGGTCCTTCGTTGGTCGGGTCTTCGGCTGCGGGCCGGTGGCCGCGCTGCCGCGGGTGGATCTGCACAGCGTGGCGGCCCGTTGGCGGGCCGGGGAGGGGTGTGGGAAGGGGCGGGGCACCTCCCCACGGAACCCTCCACCTCCCACCCAGCCCCACCGTCACCCCGTGACGTTGGCGACGCCCTTCCTGGCGTTGGACCACGCCTTCTCCGGCGCCGTCCCCTTGCGCTCGACCTCGCTCAGCGCGTTGGTGATCTGGTCGGCCACGTTCTTGTCGTGCACGCCCAGCACCTGCACTGGGGCCGCCTTGGCCGCGTCGCCGAAGATGCGGCCGATCGGGGCCCCCGAGAAGTAGGGGTCACTCGCGTCGGCGACCTTGGCGATGGCGCCCGTGGAGGACGGGAAGTTGCCGACCTTGCGGAACAGCTTGGCCTGCTGCTCGGGCGCGGTGAGCCACTTGACCAGCTCGTACGCCTCCTTCTTGTGCTTGGCGGCGCGCGGGACGCTCAGATAGGAGCCGCCCCAGTTCCCCGCGCCACCCGGCAGCTTGGCGATGTCCCACTTGCCCTTGCCGGCGTCCCCGGCCTGGCCCTTGATGTAGCCGAGCATCCACGCCGGGCAGGGGATCGTGGCGAAGGAGCCCGCGGAGAAGGCCTGGTTCCACTGGGGCGACCACTGGTCGAGCTTGGCGCTCAGCCCGGCGTCGGCGGCCTTGGTGGCGGCGTCCCAGGCGGTCTGGACGGCCGGGTTGTCCTCGTAGACCAGCTCACCGGAGGCGTTGTAGTACCGCTCCTCCTCCTGGCCGATCATGATGGTGAAGAGGCTGCCGACGCTGTCCAGCCAGGCGCTGTTCTTCGGGGCCTTGGCCTTGTACTGCTTGCCGAGGTCGAGGTAGCCGTCCCAGCTGGACCACTTGGCGGCGAGCTCCTCGCGGTCGGTGGGCAGCCCGGCCTGCTGGAAGAGGTCGGTGCGGTAGCACATCGCCTCGGGGCCGGTGTCGGTGCCGAGGCCCAGGACCTTGCCGTCCTTGGTGGTCGCCGCGGACCACTTGAAGTCGGCGAACTCCTTCTTCAGGTCGCCCGCCCCGAACCGGCCGAGGTCCTCGAACTTGTCGGACTGCTGCTGGGTGACGGAGGCGATCCGGCCCACCTCGATGCCCTGGACGTCGGCGAGGCCGCCGCCCCCGGCGAGCCTGGTCTGGAGGGACTTCCAGTAGTCCTGCTCGTCCTGGGTGTCGGTCTGCTTGATCGTGATGTTCGGATGGAGCTTCTGGTACTCGGCGTAGAGCCCGGCCTCCTTGTAGCCGAACGACCCGAACAGGTCGACGGTCAGGGTGGTCCTGCCGTCGCCGCCCGCGTTGTCGGAGCCGCCGGATCCGCAGGCGGCGAGCAGGGCGCCGGTGAGGGCGACCGCGCCGAGACGGGCGGCCGTCCTGCGCACGGTGGCTCGGGGGATGGGCATGGGCGGGCCTCCTAGGCACGGGGACGCTCGGAACGGCATGCTGCGAGCAGCACAGCCTGAGAGCGCTCTCAGAATCTGCGTCTGGAGCGTCCCGCGCAGGGCCCGCCTCCGTCAAGCCTCGAACGCGTAACGGCTGTGACACGTCAACAAGTGTGCTGTGTTTCCGATGTATTGACAGTCCTGTTTCAGGAGTTTTACGTTCCTGGGCACCTGAGAGCGCTCTCGAAACGCTCTCCCGCCACCCCCGAGGTGCTGCCCATGCCATCCCCCCGCAGCCGAGCCGCACTCCTCTCCAGACCCTCCGCCATGCTGCTGGCCGCCGCGCTCGCGGCCTCCGGTCTCACCGCCGTCACCGCGTCCCCCGCCGCCGCGGCCACCATCCCGGTGGGGGCGGGGAGTTACTCCGACACCCGGCCCGCCGGCACCTCGGGGCCCACCACCGACACCGGCGCCCCGGTCACCCCCAAGCTCGGCCCCAGCGCCCAGGGCAAGCCGGTGCCCACCAACGACTGGTGGTCCTCGCTGGCCTTCCAGCGCTACGGCGACAACCCCTGGGGCGCGCCCATGTACGGGCATCCGCTGACCTACCAGGCCACCTCCGCCGGGCTGGACATCGGCTACCCGACCTCGCCCGCGATCGTCGGCGACGGACGGCAGTACGAGTACGCCCACAAGCGCGACCTCACCCTGGGGCTCACCGGCCTCAACTCCCCCGACACCAGGGCCGACGCCTGGTCGGACTGGACGGTGACGCCGTACTGGTCGGACGGCGCCCGCACCCTGCGCACCACGATCGGCCACGGCTCCCCGTACGTCTACGCCAAGGGCGGCGGCGGCAACGCGCGGATCAGCACCGCCTCCGCGCCCACCGTCTTCGCCGACCAGGGCAACGTCCTCGGCATCACCGTCGGCGGCCACCACTACGCGCTGTTCGCCCCCACGGGTGCCGACTGGAACGTCTCCGGCACCGAGATCACCGCGGGCCTGGCCGGCAAGGACTACTTCTCGCTCGCCGTACTGCCGTCCACCGACGCGCTGGCCACCTACCGGAAGTACGCGTTCAGCTTCGTCACCGACTCCAAGGCGACCTGGAGCTACGGCGGCGGCACGGTCCGGGCCACCTACGGCGTCACCACCCAGCCGCAGGAGGGCACCGAGCGCGGCACCCTCCAGGCCCTCTACCGCCACCAGTGGCTGCACACGGCCGACCCGCTGACCCCGTACACCTATGTCTCGCCCCGGGGCACCATGAAGGTCCGCGAGGCCGCCTCCTTCACCACCAGCCAGCGCGCGGCGAGCGCCCTGCCCGCGCTGCCCAAGGCGGGCGGCACCGACGCGGCCCGGCTGCGCGGCTATCTGAACGAGGCGGCGAACGCGGCCGACCCGTTCTCCGGCGCGGTGGACACCTACTGGACCGGCAAGGCGCTCGGCCGGCTCGCCCAACTGGTGCCGATCGCCGAGCAGATCGGTGAGACGGCCACCCGGGACAAGCTGCTCGGGCTGCTCAAGGGGCGGCTGCAAGAGTGGTTCACGGCCGGGGGCGCCAGTGGCTTCGCCTACGACCGGGACTGGAAGACGCTGATCGGCTACCCGGCCTCGTACGGCAGCGACACCGAGCTCAACGACCACCACTTCCACTACTCGTACTACGTCTACGCGGCGGCGATCGTCGCCCAGTACGACCCGGGCTGGGCCGCCGACTCCGCCTGGGGCGGCATGGTGAGGACCCTGGTGCGCGACGCGGCCAACCCCAGCCGCACCGACTCCGCCTTCCCCTTCCTGCGCGGCTTCGACGTCTACGCCGGGCACAGCTGGGCCTCCGGCCACCAGGGCTTCGCCGCCGGCAACAACCAGGAGTCCTCCTCGGAGTCCACCAACCTCAGCGCCGGGCTGGTGCTGTACGGCGCCGCCACCGGTGACACCGCGCTGCGCGACCTCGGCGTCTATCTGCTGACCACCGAGTCCGAGGCCGTCGCCCAGTACTGGTTCGACGCCGACCAGCAGGTCTTCCCCGGCTCCTTCGGCCATGACACGGTCGGCATGGTCTGGGGCAGCGGCGGCGCCTACGCCACCTGGTGGACCGCCAACCCGGAAGAGATCCACGGGATCAACGTCCTGCCGGTGACGGGCGGTTCGCTCCACCTGGCCGGCGACAAGGCGGCCGTCCGCCGCAACATCGCCGAGATGGAACGGGAGAACGGCGGCCCGGCGGTCGAATGGCGGGACATCCTCTGGGAGTTCCAGTCACTCGCCGACCCGGCCGCGGCCAAGGCGAAGTGGGACGCCTCGGGCGGCGGCTACACCCCGGAGGCGGGGGAGTCCAGGGCCCATACGTACCACTGGCTGACCACCCTGGACTCGCTCGGCGCCCCGGACACCGCGGTCACCGGTGACCTGCCGACCTCGGCGGTCTTCAGCAAGGGCACCACCCGCACCTACGCCGCCCACAATTACGGTTCGACCGCCCGTACCGTCACCTTCTCCGACGGCGCCACGCTGACCGTCCCGGCCCGCTCCACCGCCACCGGGACCGGCACCGGCGGCGACCCGGAC
This sequence comes from Streptomyces lichenis, assembly GCF_023218175.1. Taxonomy (GTDB): domain Bacteria; phylum Actinomycetota; class Actinomycetes; order Streptomycetales; family Streptomycetaceae; genus Streptomyces; species Streptomyces lichenis. The sequence goes on from NZ_JALPTH010000009.1 coordinate 43,973, forward strand.
CCGGATCCCGACCCGCCGACCGGCAACACCTTCCAGCTGCGCACCGGCGGGGCGCTGACCACCGCCACCGGAGGCACCGCCGGCAGCGACACCCTCGCCTCGGCGGGCGGCGGCAACCACGACGGCACCCCGCACCAGCCGCTGGTCTACGAGGCCCGCGGGGTCAACGGCACCCTGCGGTCCGGCGCCACCACCGCCTTCCGCCTCCAGGTGGACGCCGGCACCGCGGTCGGGCTGGGCCAGCAGGCCCGGGTCAGCTACGACCTGACCGGCGACGGCACCTTCGAGCGCAGTGAGACGTACCACTACTTCGCCACCGACCCGGTGGCCGGCTGGGAGGAGTACGGCCAGGCCCGCGGGCTGAAGTCGGCCACCGGAACCCTCGGCGACCTGCGCGGGGGCACCGTCCGGCTGGAGGTGTGGAGCGCCATCGGCAACGGCACCGCCCGGGTGCAGACCGGCACCGACCGCTCGGTGCTCGTCATCCCCTACCAGTAGGAGTACCGCCGGGGGCCCGCCTCCGTGGACCGGCCCAACGGTCCACGGGGAGACGGTGGCGGCGGACGGCGAACCCGGGCACCCCGGCCCGGCTCAGGCGGAGGCCCTCCGCACCAGCTCCACCGGCATGATCACCGAGCCCGGGGTGTCCGCCCCGGGCTCGGGCTCGACCTGGTGGAGCACCCGCATCAGCAGCCGGACCATCAGCCGCCCCATGCCCTCGATGTCCTGCCGCACCGTGGTCAGCGGCGGGTCGGTGGACTCGGCGACCGACACCACGTCGTCGAAGCCGACCAGCGCCACGTCCTCCGGCACCCGCAGACCGCGCTCCCGCAGCACCCCGAGCGCGCCGGAGGCCATCAGGTCGTTCGCCGCGAACACCGCGTCCAGCCGCGGCCGCCGCTCCAGCAGCTCCGCCATCGCCCGGGCCCCGCTGGCCGCGGTGAAGTCGCCCTGGGCGGTCAGCCCGGGATCGGCGCCCAGCAGCACGTCCCGGTAGCCGTCGCCCCGGTCCAGGGCCGAGGTTTGATCGCGCGGCCCGGCGATATGCGCGATCCGCTCGCGGCCGAGGTCCAGCAGATGGCGTACGGCCAGCCGCCCCCCGCCCCGGTTGTCGCAGTCCACATACGGCACCGCCTGGTCGGCCGTGGCGCCCGGCCAGCCCGGCCGCCCGCCGAAGACCGCCGGCACCCCGGTGCGCCGGATGATCGAGGGCAGCTCGTCGTCGTTGTGCACCGAGAAGGCTAGCGCCCCGTCCACATGCCCGCCGCCCAGGTACCGGGCGATCCGGTCGTAGTCGCCCGGGCCCTCCACCCAGAGCAGCACCAGCTGGGAGTCGTGCGCGGTCAGCTCCCGGCTGATGCCGCGCACCTGCTGCTCGAAGAAGGGGTCGGAGAAGATACGGAACTCCGGCTCGGCGATGATCACCGCCACCGCCCCGTTGCGCCGGGTCACCAGGGTGCGGGCCGCGTGGTTGGGGACGTAGCCCAGCTCCTCGACCGCCCGGCGCACCTTCTCCGCCAGCGGCTGGCGCACCCCCGCCCCGCCGTTGACCACGCGGGACACCGTCGCCCGGGAGACGCCCGCGTGCGCGGCGACGGCCTCCAGGGTGGGGCGGGCGCCGGCTGCGGTCGGGTCGGACATGGTGGACACGGGACGGCTCCTCGGCTGCGGGGCGGGCGGAACGGCTACCCCAGCAGGGTAGCCGGTCGCACAGACAGCTGAGAGCGCTCTCTCGGTCAGTGGGGCGGCGGGATTGCGAGATCCGGACGGTGGCCGCCCCGGCCGATTCGGGCCGGGGCGGAGCGAGGCGCGGGGGTGCCGGACCCCCGTACTCCTCAGTGGTCGTGGTCGTGGACCGAGTTGGTGGCGGCGATCTTCTTCCAGGACTTCGGCTGGGCCGGCTTGGCCGGGGTGGCCTGGGACTTCGTACGGGCCTGGCCGGGCGCGCCGACGACCGCCTTGCGGGCCGAGCGCTTCCCGGCCGCCGCGGAGGCGGCCGGCTTGGACGGCTGGTACAACCAGGTGTCGAAGAGGCCGGCCAGCGGCTTGCCGGAGACCTGCTCGGCGTACTTCACGAAGTCGCCCACCGAGGCGTTGCCGTGCGCGAACTTCTGCGGCCAGCCCTGGAGAATGGCGAAGAAGTGCTGGTCCCCGACAGCGTTGCGCAGCGCCTGCAGGGCGAGCGCGCCCCGGTCGTAGACCGCGATGTCGAACTGGTTGTCCGGGCCCGGGTCGCCCGGCTTGACGGTCCAGAACGGGTCGTCGGCCGGGTGGAGCGCGTAGACGTAGTCCGCCAGTTCCTGCGCGGTGCCCTCACCCTCCTTCTCCGACCACAGCCACTGGCTGTAGCGGGCGAAGCCCTCGTTGACCCAGATGTCCTTCCAGCCCTTGACCGAGACGCTGTCGCCGTACCACTGGTGGGCCAGCTCGTGCACCACCACGGAGACGTTGGAGCCGCCTGCGAACTGGCGCGGGCTGTAGAACGGGCGGGTCTGGGTCTCCAGGGCGTAGCCGCTGGTGACGTTGGGGACGTAGCCGCCCAGCGCGTTGAACGGGTAGGGGCCGAAGACCTCCTCCAGCCACTCGGCGACCTCGGTGGTGCGCTCGATGCTGGCCCGGGCGGCGCCCGCGTTGTCGCCGAGGTCCCTGCTGTAGGCGTTGAGGACCGGCAGGCCCTTGGCCGTCTTGTCGGTGGTGATGTCGAACTTGCCGATGGCGAGGGTGGCCAGGTAGGAGGCCTGCGGCTTGTTGGAGCGCCAGTTGTAGCGGGTCCAGCCCAGCTTGGAGGACTGCGACTGGAGCACGCCGTTGCTGATCGCCTGGGTGCCGTCCGGCACGGAGATCGAGACGTCGTAGGTCGCCTTGTCGAGCGGGTGGTCGTTGGACGGGAACCACCACACCGCGGAGTCCGGCTCCTGCGCGGCCACGCCGCCGTCGGGGGTGCGGTGCCAGGCGCTCCAGCCGCCGATCTTCAGCTCGGAGGGCTTGCCCGCGTACCGGACGACGACCGAGATCTCCTTGCCCTTGTCCAGCGGGGCGGCCGGGGTGACCTCCAGCTCGTGGTCGCCGGAGGTGGCGAAGGCGGCCTTGCGGCCGTTGACCCGGACCTCGCTGACCTTCAGGCCGAGGTCGAGGTTGAAGCGGGACAGCTTCTGCGTGGTGGTGGCGACGATGGTCGCCGTGCCCTCCAGCAGGTCGGTCTTCGGCTGGTAGGTGAGTCGCAGGTCGTAGTGCGACACGTCGTAGCCGCCGTTGCCGCTCGCCGGGTAGTAGGCATCGCCGATGCCCGCCGCGCCGGGAACGTAGTCGGCCGCCGATGCCGGGATCGCCAGCAGCAGCGACGCAGCGAGTGCGCTCGGGACGATCAGTCTGCGGTGCACGTCAAACTCTCCAAGTCGTGGGGACGGAGGGTCGGGTGGAACGAAGGTCGTGTTCGGTGAGGAACATCCGCAGGCTATGCGGGATTTGATGGCCCAGTCATGCACATGGCCACCCTCGACACAAGATCGCCATCCGGCCGACATGTGGTCTGCCGCCGGGGTCCGGAGCTCACGGCCCTGACCGCCGGTACGGCGCCCTCGGCCGCCTCGCCCTGCGCCGCTTCACCCGGGCGGTGGTGGGCTGAGCGATCCCGCCGGCGGGCGCGGGCACCGCGACCGGCGCACGTCGGCATGGGTCCGCGCAGGGGCCGGTGCGGCTCCGGCCCGGGGGCGCGCCCCCCTGTCGCGGCCGCCCGCGCCCCGGTAGCTTGCCCTCCCATGCGCCCACATGTGCACGTCAACAAGACCCCGGGAAGAGCCCGTTGGCCGAGGCCGGGGAGAACCCTCGCGCTGACCGCCGCGGCCGCCCTGCTCTCCGTCCTCCTCCCCGCCGCCGGCGCCACGGCGCGCCCCGCCCCGCCGAAGGTGTCCCAGCCGGTGTACGACTACGCCGGTGCCGTCCGGGAGTCGGTGTGGGTGGACACCGGGCTGGACGGCGACCGCGACGGCCGCGCCGACCGGGTGGCCGTGGACATCGTGCGGCCCCGCGAACCCGCGGCGGCCGGCCGCAAGGTCCCCGTGATCATGGACGCCAGTCCGTACTACTCCTGCTGCGGACGGGGCAACGAGAGCCAGAAGAAGACCTATGACGCCAACGGCGCCCCGGTCGGCCTGCCGCTCTACTACGACAACTACTTCGTGCCCCGCGGCTACGCCTTCGCCGCCGTGGACCTGGCCGGAACCAGTCGTTCCGACGGCTGTGTGGACGTCGGCGGCCGCTCCGACGTCCTCTCCGCCAAGGCCGTCGTCGACTGGCTGAACGGACGCGCCCGCGGCTACACCACCCGTACCGGCTCCACCCCCGCCCGCGCCACCGGCTGGTCCACCGGGGCCACCGGCATGATCGGCAAGAGCTGGGACGGCACCGTCGCCAACGGCGTCGCCGCCACCGGCGTCCGCGGACTGAAGACCATCGTCCCGATCGGGGCCATCTCCTCCTGGTACGACTACTACTTCTCGCAGGGCGCCCCGCTCTACGACTCCGGCCCCGAGTGGCTGTCCGACTACGTCAACAGCCCGGCCGCCCGGGCCCGTTGCGGCCATGTCCAGCAGGCCCTGGTGGACGGCGCCCCGCGCAGCGGCGACCGCACCCCGCTGTGGGACGAGCGCGACTACGTGCCCGACGCCCGCAAGGTCCGGGCCAGCGTCTTCGCCGTCCACGGCCAGCAGGACCTGAACGTCCGCACCAACCACCTCGGCCCCTGGTGGAACGCGCTCGCCGAGGCGGGCGTCGAGCGCAAGCTGTGGCTGTCCCAGACCGGCCATGTCGACCCCTTCGACTTCCGCCGCGCCGACTGGGTGCCCACCCTGCACCGCTGGTTCGACCACTACCTCCTCGGCTACGACAACGGCGTCGACCGCGAACCCATGGCCGACGTCGAACGCGCCCCGGGCCGGTGGTCCACCGACAAGGTGTGGCCGCCCCGCACCACCGCCACCACCACCCTGCGCCCCCGGCCCGCGACCGGCCAGGGCCCCGGCGGCCTCGGACTGCTCCCGGCCCGCCCCGGCGCCACCGCCGCCTTCACCGACGACCCTGCGCTGAGCGAGGCCGACTGGGCCGCCCACGTGGACGCCGCCACCCCGGAGAAGGCCGCCTTCGTCTCCCGCCCGCTCGGCCGGGACCTGCGGCTGGCCGGATCCGGCAGCGTCACCGTCACCGCCGCGCCCAGCACCACCAGCGCCCATCTGAGCGCCGTCCTGGTGGACCTCGGCCCCGCCACCATCCGGGACTACACCGCCGCCGGCGAGGGCATCACCACCCTGGCGCACCGCACCTGCTGGGGCGCGAGCACCCCGGGGGACAGCGCCTGCTACAAGGAGACCGAGCCGAAGACCGCCGAGGTCGGCCACACCGTCTTCAGCCGCGGCTGGGCCGACCTCGGCACCTGGGCCGACCCGGACAGGGGCCGCCCCCTCACCCCCGGCAAGGCCCGCCGGATCACCATCGACCTGGCCCACGCCGACCATGTCGTCCCGGCCGGCCACCGGCTCGCCCTGATCGTGGCCGGCACCGACCGGGGGCTGATCGACCCGCCCGACACCACCCCGTCCCTCACCCTGGACCTGGCCCGCACCTCGGCCCGGCTGCCGCTGGTCGGCGGCCCCGCCGCCTTCCTGCGCGCCACCGCCGTACCGCCCCCGCCGGACGCGCACCGCTCGGCACCGTCGTCCACCCCGCCGCCCGGGCTTCCGGCGGCGCCGCGCCGCGACGGCCCGGCGATCCCGGACGCCGGCCGCTGACAGCCCCCGCCCCCGGCCGGTGCCCTTCCGCACCGGCCGGGGACGACGGGACCGGCCGACCGCGAGGCCGAAAGCACTGTCACCCGAACGGGTCCATCGGGCGCCTCCAGCACCCCCGTCGGCCCCGCCCCGCTTGCGGAGATAAAAAATGTGTGAACTGTGGAGTAAGGGGTAGCAGCAGCGAAATCAGGCCATGATCGCGAAAGGTGCCGCCCGTGCAGCAGGATGAACGCAAACCGGCGCAGCGGATGCGGCTGCCGGTGAAGGCGGCCCTACCGGGACGCCATCCGCACGAGGACAAGCCTCCGGTCACCGACCGGATCGTCTTCGGGGTGACCGCGGTGCTCACCCTCGCCTTCGTGGTGTGGGGCGCCACCGCCACCGACGCGCTGGAGAGCGTGTCGTCCACCCTGCTCGACGGGCTGATGCACAACGGCGGCTGGGCGTTCGTCCTGGCCGCCTCGGGTTTCGTGGTCTTCGCGCTCTGGCTGGCCGTCAGCCGCTACGGCCGCATCGAGCTGGGCCAGGAGCACGAGAAGCCCGAGTTCTCCACGATCTCCTGGGTCGCCATGATGTTCAGCGCCGGCATGGGCATCGGCCTGATGTTCTACGGCGTCAGCGAGCCGCTCGCGCACTTCACCGACCCGCCGCCGGGCACCGACCCCGCCGACGCGGCCGACGCCATGCAGACCGCGCTCGCCACCACCCTCTTCCACTGGACCCTGCACCCCTGGGCGATCTACGCGGTGGTCGGCCTGGCCATCGCCTACAGCACCTTCCGGCGGCGCCGGCGGCAGAACATCAGCGCCGTCTTCACCCCGCTGATCGGCAAGAAGCACGCCGAGGGCGCGCCCGGCCGGGTCATCGACATCCTCGCCATCTTCGCCACCCTGTTCGGCTCCGCGACCTCGCTCGGCCTGGGCGCGCTCCAGATCGGCAGCGGTATGCAGGAGGTCGGCTGGCTCAGCAAGGCCGGCACCGGGCTGCTGGTCGCCGTGATCGCGGTGCTCACCGTCTGCTTCGTGCTCTCCGCGGTCTCCGGGGTGGAGAAGGGCATCCAGTGGCTGTCGAACACCAACATGGTGCTCGCGCTGCTGCTGGCGCTGTTCGTCTTCATCGCCGGACCGACCATCATGATCCTGGACCTGGTGCCGACCTCGCTCGCCGCCTACCTGGAGGAGCTGCCGCAGCTCGCGGGCCGCACCGAGGCCTCCACCGGCGGCGGTGACGTGGCCGACTGGCTGAGCAGCTGGACGGTCTTCTACTGGGCCTGGTGGATCTCCTGGACGCCGTTCGTCGGCATGTTCATCGCCCGGATCAGCCGGGGCCGCACCATCCGCCAGTTCGTCGGCGGTGTGATCCTCGTCCCCAGCACCGTCAGCCTGATCTGGTTCGCCATCTTCGGCGGGACCTCGATGCACCTGGCGGACGAGGGCCGGCTGAGCGGCGACATGTCGCAGGAGGCCCAGCTCTTCGGTGTGCTGAAGGAGTACCCGATCGCCGGGGTCACCAGCCTGGTGGTGATGATCCTGGTCGGCATCTTCTTCGTCTCCGGCGCCGACGCCGCCTCCATCGTCATGGGCACCCTCTCCCAGAAGGGCAGCTTCGAACCGGCCCGGTTCGTGGTCGTCTTCTGGGGTGTGGTCACCGGCGCCGTGGCCGCCATCATGCTGCTGGTCGGCCAGGGCCAGGGCGACGCGCTCGCCGGACTCCAGCAACTCACCATCCTGGTGGCCGCGCCCTTTGTGCTGGTCATGATCGGGATGTGCTGGGCGCTCATGCGCGACCTGCGCCGCGACCCGCTGATCGTGCGCGGCGAGATCGCCGAGGAGGCGGTCGAGGAGGCCGTCATCGCGGGCCACGAGAAGTACTCCGGCGACTTCGAGATCCGCATCGGTCCGGGCGACGACGCCCCCGCCAGCGGTGCCGCCCCCGCGCCGAAGCAGGTCGAGGAGCCCCGCAAGGACGACCCGGGCGCCTCCTGAGGCTCCCGAGCCGCCGGTACGCGCAGCGGCCCCGTCCGACTCCCGGACGGGGCCCCTGCACACGTACGGCCCCAGACCGGCCCGCCTCCCGCGCCCGCACCCGGCGGCCCGACCCGGCGAGGACCGCCGCCGTGCTCAGCCCGACCACCCCGCCGCCGTCTCATCTCCTACGGCCGATGCCGGTCGACGCCGACCGACCCCCACGAGTCGCTCCGGGCCCGCTGACTAGGATCGGCTCCCTGATGACTGCCACCCTCGTAGCCAAGGACCTCGCCGCCGCGCACGGTGAGCGCACCCTCTTCTCCGGACTCGACCTCGTCGTCGCACCCGGCGACGTGATCGGCCTCGTCGGCGTCAACGGCGCCGGCAAGTCCACCCTGCTCCGGCTGCTCGCCGGGCTGGACGCCCCCGAGCACGGGGAGCTGAGGCTGTCCCCGGCCACCGCCGCCGTCGGCCACCTCCCGCAGGAGCCGGAGCGCCGGGCGGGGGAGACGGTACGGGCGTTCCTCGCCCGGCGCACCGGGGTCGCCGAGGCCCAGGCCGCCATGGACACGGCCACCGAGGCGCTGGTCGCGGGGGAGCCCGGCGCGGACGACGCCTACGCGGCGAGTCTGGAGCGCTGGCTGCACCTCGGCGGCGCCGACCTGGACGAGCGGGCCGAGGAGACCGCCGACTCCCTCGGGCTCACCGTCGGCCTCGACGCGCCGATGACCTCCCTCTCCGGCGGCCAGGCGGCCCGCGCCGGGCTCGCCTCGCTGCTGCTCTCCCGCTATGACGTCTTCCTGCTGGACGAGCCCACCAACGACCTCGATCTGGACGGCCTGGAGCGGCTGGAGCGGTTCGTCCAGGGGCTGCGCGCCGGGACCGTCGTCATCAGCCACGACCGCGAGTTCCTGGCCCGTACCGTCACCAAGGTCCTGGAACTCGACCTGGCCCAGCAGAGGATCACCCTCTACGGCGGCGGCTACGACGCCTATCTGGAGGAGCGTGAGACGGCCCGCCGGCACGCCCGCGAGGACTACGAGGAGTACGCCGACCGCCGGTCCGCCCTGGAGGACCGGGCGCAGACCCAGCGGTCCTGGATGGACAAGGGCGTGAAGAACGCCCGCCGCAAGGCCGGTGACAACGACAAGATCGGCCGCAAGTTCCGCAGCGAGGCCAGCGAGAAGCAGGCCGCCAAGGCCCGCCAGACCCAGCGCATGATCGAGCGCCTGGAGGTGGTGGAGGAGCCCCGCAAGGAGTGGGAGCTGCGGATGGAGATCGCCCCCGCCCCGCGCTCCGCCTCCGTGGTGGCGGTGCTGCGCGAGGCCGAGGCGGTCCGCGGCGGCTTCCGCTTCGGCCCGGTCACCCTCCAGATCGACTGGGCCGACCGGGTCGCCGTCACCGGCGCCAACGGGGCCGGCAAGTCCACCCTGCTGGCCGCGCTCCTCGGCCGGCTGCCGCTGGAGGCCGGGCACGCGGCGCTCGGCCCCGGGGTGGTGGTCGGCGAGGTCGACCAGGCCCGCGCGCTCTTCCACGGCCTGGAGACCCTGCTCGACGCCTTCCGGGCCGCCGTCCCCGAGACCGAGCCCGCCGAGGTGCGCACCCTGCTGGCCAAGTTCGGCCTCAAGGCGGACCATGTGCTGCGTCCGGCCACCACCCTCTCCCCGGGCGAGCGCACCCGCGCCGCGCTCGCCCTCCTCCAGGGCCGCGGCGTCAACCTGCTCGTCCTCGACGAGCCCACCAACCACCTGGACCTGCCCGCCATCGAGCAGCTGGAGTCCGCCCTGGACGCCTACTCCGGCACCCTGCTGCTGGTCACCCACGACCGCCGGATGCTCGAAGCCGTCCGCACCACCCGCCGCATCGAGGTCGCCGGAGGCAAGGCCACCGAACTCACCTGACGGCCCCCCGGCACGCACCGATGGCCGGGGCCGGCACCCATGCGCCCGCCCCGGCCATCAGCCGGACATCGCCTGCCGGTCACCGCCGGCCGGTCACCGCCTGCCGGTCACCGCCTGCCGGTCAGCGGCGGCCCTTGCCCCGGCCGCCGCCGGAACCGCTGCCGCCGCCTTCGAGCAGGCCCGCCTTGCGCAGGGCGTCGGCCATGGCGCTGTTGGCCGGGGCGGGGGCTCCCGACGGGCGGCCGCCCCCGGCCGTACCGGCGCCACCGCCCGTACCGCCGCGGCGGTCCCGGCCACCGGCTCCACCGCGTCCGCCGCGGTCCGCACCACCACCGCCGCCGCCCTGGCGCTGCTGCGGCGGTCGGCCGCCGCGCTCGCGGCGCGCGCCGCCGCCCTGGCCGCCGGAGGCACCGGCCGCCGCCTCGTCGTCCAGCCGGAACGTCAGCGAGATCCGCTTGCGCGGGATGTCCACGTCCAGGACTTTCACCTTGACCACGTCACCCGGCTTCACCACCTCGCGCGGGTCCTTGACGAAGGTGCGGGACATCGCCGACACATGGACCAGCCCGTCCTGGTGGACACCGACGTCCACAAAGGCGCCGAAGGCGGCGACATTGGTGACCACGCCCTCCAGCACCATCCCGGAGGCCAGGTCGCCGATCTTCTCCACGCCCTCCTTGAAGGTGGCCGTGCGGAACGCCGGACGCGGGTCGCGGCCCGGCTTCTCCAGCTCGCGCAGGATGTCGGTGACGGTCGGCAGACCGAACTTCTCGTCCACGAACTCGTCCGGCCGCAGCGACCGCAGCACCGAGGTGTTGCCGATCAGCGCGGCCACCTCACCGCCCGCCTTCTTCCCCATCGCCCGCACCACCGGGTACGCCTCGGGGTGCACACTGGACGCGTCCAGCGGGTCGTCGCCGCCGCGGATCCGCAGGAAGCCGGCGCACTGCTCGTACGCCTTCGGGCCGAGGCGCGCCACGTCCTTCAGGGCGCGGCGGGAGCGGAACGGGCCGTTGGCGTCCCGGTGGGACACGATGTTCTCGGCGAGCCCGGAGCTGATGCCGGAGACCCGGGACAGCAGGGGCGCGGAGGCGGTGTTGACGTCCACGCCCACGCCGTTGACGCAGTCCTCGACCACCGCGTCCAGCGAACGCGACAGCTTCACCTCGGACAGGTCGTGCTGGTACTGCCCCACGCCGATCGACTTGGGGTCGATCTTCACCAGCTCGGCCAGCGGGTCCTGCAGGCGGCGGGCGATGGAGACCGCGCCGCGCAGCGACACGTCCATGTCCGGCAGTTCCTGGGAGGCGAACGCCGAGGCCGAGTACACCGAGGCGCCCGCCTCCGAGACCATCACCTTGGTGAGGTCCAACTCCGGGTGCCTGGCGATCAGTTCGCCGGCCAGCTTGTCGGTCTCGCGGGAGGCGGTGCCGTTGCCGATGGCGACCAGCTCGACCGCGTGCTCCTTCGCCAGCCGGGCCAGCTTGGCCAGCGCCTCGTCCCAGCGGTTGGCGGGGACGTGCGGGTGGATGACCTCGGTGGCGACGACCTTGCCGGTGGCGTCGACCACGGCGACCTTCACCCCGGTGCGGAAACCGGGGTCGAGCCCGAGGGTGGCGCGGGTGCCGGCCGGGGCGGCCAGCAGCAGATCGCGCAGGTTCGCGGCGAAGACCCGTACCGCCTCGTCCTCCGCCGCGGTGCGCAGCCGGGTGCGCAGATCGATGCCCAGGTGCACCAGGATGCGGGTGCGCCACGCCCAGCGGACCGTCTCGGCCAGCCAGGCGTCACCCGGCCGCCCCGCCTGGGCGATGCCGAACCGGTGGGCCACCGCGCCCTCGTAGCTCGACGGGCCCTCGCGCGGCTCCTCCGGCTCCAGCACCAGGTCGAGGACGTCCTCCTTCTCGCCGCGCAGCATCGCCAGGATCCGGTGCGAGGGCAGCTCGGTGAAGCCCTCCGCGAAGTCGAAGTAGTCGGCGAACTTGGCGCCCGCCTCCTCCTTGCCGTCCCGGACCCTGGCCACCAGCCGGCCCTTGCCCCACATGGTCTCGCGCAGCTCGCCGATCAGGTCGGCGTCCTCGGAGAACCGCTCGGTCAGGATCGCCCGGGCGCCCTCCAGCGCGGCCGCCGGATCGGCGACGCCCTTGTCCGGGTCGGCGAACGCGGCCGCCGCGGCGAGCGGTTCGACCGAGGGGTCGCTGAGCAGCCCCTGCGCCAGCGGCTCCAGGCCCGCCTCCCGGGCGATCTGCGCCTTGGTGCGCCGCTTGGGCTTGAACGGCAGATACACGTCCTCCAACCGCGCCTTGGTGTCGGCGGCGCGGATGCTCGCCTCCACCTCCGCGGTGAGCCTGCCCTGCTCGCGTACGGACTCCAGGACCGCGGTCCGCCGCTCCTCCAGCTCCCGCAGATAGCGCAGCCGCTCCTCCAGGGAGCGCAGCTGCGCGTCGTCCAGCATCTCGGTGGCTTCCTTGCGGTAGCGCGCGATGAACGGCACGGTCGAGCCGCCGTCCAGCAGCTCCACGGCCGCCTTCACCTGCCGCTCCCGTACGCCGAGTTCCTCGGCGATCCTGCCTTCGATGGACGTCGTCACGATGTCCGACCCGCTTCCTCGTGCCTCCAGCTTGCCTTTGCATTCTGCCGCAGCGGTACGACAGGAGGGGGGAGGCCTCCGTGACCGGGCCCGGCCGAAAGGCGTTTGACGCGGGGGGTGGGGCACGATCGGATGTCCCCATGGTCGGATCAGAGGACACCGGTACGGCGGGACTCCGCATCCTGACTCCCGAGGACGAGACCGCCCTCCGGGACTGGCTGCACGTCCACAACACGGTCATCCCCACCCATCGGCTGACGCTGGACGAGGCGTGGGACCGGGCCGGGCGGCACCGGCTGGAGGTCGCCTACCTCGGGGACACCGCGGTGGGCTCCAGCACCGTGCGGCCGCCGGCCGACGGTACGCGCACGGCGACGGTGATCGCCCGGGTGCTCCCCGGTCACCGCGGCCGGGGCTTCGGCGGGCGGCTCTACGCCCGGGGTCTGGACCGGGCGCGGCGGCTCGGCGCGGAGACGGTGGAGACGGTGGTGCTGTCGAGCAACGAGGACGGGCTGCGGTTCGCCCGGAAGCACGGCTTCGCCGAGACGGAGCGCTATGTACTGCCGGGCGAGACCGTCCCCTGGGTGGATTTCCGGCTCCGTTGAGCGGGTGATCCGGTACGGGGCCGGGCCGCGCCGTCCTCAGGCCCGGCGGGCGCGGCCGCCGCCCCGCGAGGCCCCGCCGAAGAGCCGGGCGAGCAGCCGGAACGGCAGGGTGACCACGGTGGCGACGGCCGAGCCGATCATGCGGAAGAAGTCCGCGATCGTACGCATGGGGTACCTCCGGTGACATCGGGGTGTGGTCCCTCCGCGTTGCCCGCACCGCCCCCGCCAAACGTCCCCACGCTCCGGGAGGCCCGCTGGGAGCCCGCCTGTCCGGCCCTCCGGCCCGTCCCCGGATGCCGGGTCCCCGGAAGCCCGGCCCTCCGGACCTCGCGCCTCCGGCCCCCGCCGCCTCAGCCCCTGGCGACCAGGCCCTCCGGGAAGGCCCCCGCCATCACCGCCGCCTCCAGGAAGCCGCGCCCCAGCTCGGCCAGCCGCTCGACGCCGGCCGCTCCCAGGTGCTCGTAGGGGGCGGCGTCCATCCGGTCGGTGTGCTCCTCCACCTCGGCCCGCAGGGCCGCGCCCGCCTCGGTCAGCTCACCGTCCGCGTCCAGCACCCCGCGCCCGCGCAGCCGCTCCACCGCGGCGTCCCAGTCGGTCCGCCGCCAGCCGCGGGTGGCCAGCGCGAACCGGGGGGTCATGCCCCTGCCCGTCGCGGTGTGGCTGACCAGGGCCTCCAGCGGGTCCAGCCCGGCGAGCAGCAGGGCGGCGAGGTGGCCGTCCCCGCGGTGCTCGCGCAGCAGCGTCGCCCCGTGCCAGTACGCCAGGTGCGGCTCCACCGGAACCGGCAGGTCGGCCTGGGCGGAGTACAGCGGACGGGCGTGCCGGGTGCAGGCCTCGGCGGCCCGCAGCGCCAGCCCGGCCGCCTCCGCCATCTCCTCGGAGGCGATCGCCTCCTCGCCGAGCAGCCGCCGCAGCGTGGCGTCCACCGCACGCAGCCGGGCGGCGAGCACCGCCTCGGGGGAGACGGTGTCCCAGACGGCCGGCAGGTGCCGGGCGACCAGCTCATGGCTGAAGTTGTAGAACGTGGCGGTGACGGTGCCGGCCGCGACCCGGCCCAGCGGCGCCGAACGGGTCGCGAAGTAGGCGGCGGAGCTGTCGGTGACGCCCTCGGCGGCCAGCTCCCTGTGCAGGTCGGGGGAGAAGTAGAGCGTCGAGTGCAGAGGGTTCACGGCGTGGTGGCAGCGGCGTGCGGCGCGGGGCGGGAGAGTCGTCATGGACTGCACGTTACCGACTGGTCGGTACGGCAGAAAGGGTGGGCTGCTCGTCATTGCGGCCGCCGGGTGCCGCGAGAAGGATGGGAAGTGCGGCCGGCCGCGGAGCCGGGCCCGCGACGGGGCGGAGGAGGCGGAGCGCATGGCCGGTGGAGACCCGGGGGAGCACCGGACGCGCGTACGCCCTTCGCGTCGAGCGGTCCCGGCGGGCCGGCCCGGGGTCGGGGACCCCTCGCCGGATGCGCACGGGCCGGACGCCCCCGCCGATGGCCCGGTGGTCCGGCCCGTGCTGGTGGTGCTGTTCGACGGGGTGCAGAGCCTGGACGTCAGCGGCCCGCTGGAGGTCTTCGCCGGGGCCGGGCACGCCACCCCGGACCACGTCCCGTACCCGCTGACCACCGCCTCCCTGGACGGGCGGCCGGTCCGCACCCAGAGCGGGCTGCGCCTCGCCCCCGACATCCCGCTCGCCGCCGCCGAGGTGGAGCACACCCTGCTCGTCCCCGGCGGCGAGGGCACCCGGCACCCCGACCCGGCCCTGGTGGAGTGGCTGCGGACGCACGGACCGCGCGCCGAGCGGCTGATGGCCGTCTGCACCGGATCGCTGCTGCTGGCCGCCGCGGGACTGCTGGACGGCCGCCGCGCCACCACCCACTGGGCCTTCTGCGACCGGCTGAGCCGGCTGCGGCCGGCGGTGGAGGTGGACCCCGACCCGATCTTCGTGCGGGACGGACCGGTCGCCACCTCGGCCGGGGTCACCGCCGGCATCGACCTCGCACTGGCCCTGGTGGAGGAGGACCACGGCCGGGAGACCGCCCTCGCCATCGCCCGCCATCTGGTGGTCTTCCTGCGCCGCCCCGGCAACCAGGCCCAGTTCAGCGCCCAGCTGGCCGCGCAGACGGCCCGGCGCGAACCGCTGCGCGAGCTCCAGCAGTTCATCACCGAGCATCCGGCGGCCGACCTCTCCGTGGAGGCGCTCGCCGCCCGCGCCCGGCTCTCGCCCCGCCACTTCGCCCGGGCCTTCCGCGCGGAGACCGGCACCACCCCCGGCCGCTATGTGGACCGGGTCCGGCTCGAACACGCCCGCCGCCTGCTGGAGGACACCACCGACGGGGTGCAGGAGGTCGCCCGCGCCGCCGGCTACGGCACCGCCGAGGCGATGCGCCGCGCCTTCGCCAAGGCCCTGGACACCGCCCCCGCCGAGTACCGCCGCCGCTTCCACGCCCCGCTCCCCGCCCACTGACCCCACCCCGACACCCGTCGACCGCACGCGCACCGAAGGGACCCACCCCATGCAGATCGCGATCCTGCTCCACCCCGGCCTCACCGCCCTCGACGCGGTGGGCCCGGCCGAACTGCTCCAACGCATGCCCGGCAACGAGACCGTCTTCGTCGCCCGGGAGGCCGGACCGGTCCGCAACGACCAGGACAACCTGTCCCTGGTCGCCGGCCGCTCCCTCGCCGAGGTGACCCGCCCGGACGTGGTGCTCGTCCCCGGCGGCCCGGACGTCCGGGCCACCGCCGACGACC
The DNA here is from genome assembly GCF_023218175.1 of Streptomyces lichenis. Taxonomy (GTDB): domain Bacteria; phylum Actinomycetota; class Actinomycetes; order Streptomycetales; family Streptomycetaceae; genus Streptomyces; species Streptomyces lichenis. Next base: position 59,554 of record NZ_JALPTH010000009.1, read on the forward strand.
CGGTGGTCCAGGACTGGCTGCGCGCCGTCGACCGCACCACCACCTGGACCACCTCCGTCTGCACCGGCTCGCTGGTGCTGGGCGCCGCCGGACTGCTCACCGGCCGCCGCGCCACCACCCACTGGCTGGCGAGGGACAGGCTCGCCGGCTACGGGGCCGAGCCCACCGGTGAGCGGGTCGTCTTCGACGGCAAGTACGTCACCGCCGCCGGGGTCTCCTCCGGCATCGACATGGCCCTGCACCTGCTCGGCCGCCTCGGCGGGGACGACATGGCCCGGATCGTGCAGCTGATGACCGAGTACGACCCGCAGCCGCCCTATGACGCGGGCTCCCCGGACAAGGCCCCGGCCCATCTGGTGGACTTCTGCCGCACCGAGCTGGCCACCCACGTCGATCCGGCCGGCTGAGCGGCTCCTCGCTCGCTCACCCCGGGTAGGTGAACCGCGGGGCGCGTCACCCCGGGTAGGTGAACCGCGGGGCGCGGCGCTCCAGGAAGGCCGCCACGCCCTCCGCGGTGTCCCCGCTGCCCCGGGCCTGCTCGGCCCAGTGCGCCTCCCGGTCGGTGCGGCCGGCCGCGAAGTCCTTCGCCGCCTCCTGGGTGAGCAGCGAACGCGAGGCCAGCACCCGGGCGAACTCGGCGACCCGCTTGTCCAGTTCGCCCGCCGGCAGCACCTCGTCCACCAGTCCCCAGCGCAGCGCCCGCCCGGTGTCCACCAGCTCCGCGGAGAACAGCAGGAACTTCGCGGCGGACGGCCCCACCAGTGCCACCAGCCGCCGGGTGGAGGAGGCCGGGTAGACGATGCCCAGCTTCGCCGGGGTGATCCCGAACAGCGACCCCTCCTCGGCGAAGCGCAGGTCGCAGGCGGCCGCCAGCTGGCTGCCGCCGCCGACGCAGTAGCCGCGCACGGCGGCGAGCGCCGGCTTGGGGAAGGCGGCCAGCGCCTCCTCGGCCCGTACCGCGAGCGCCTGCTGCTCGTCACCGGGCTCCCGCAGCGTGGAGATGTCCGCCCCGGCGCAGAAGGTCGGACCCGCGCCGGTGAGCACCAGCACCCGCACCGCCGGGTCGGCCGCCAGCTCCGCCAGCAGACCGGGCAGCGCCCGCCACATCGCCGCGGTCATGGCGTTCCGCTTGGCGGGGTTGCTGATCACGACGGTGGCGACGCCGTCGGCGACGGTGTGCTCCAGCTGCGGCTCCATGGGGCGGATGCTATCCGCCCAGGGCGGTCATACGATCGTCAGAGGGGTACCGGTAACGCGACCGGCGCCGGTAGCGGCGCGGCACCGTGAGAGAGCGAGGCGAGCCGATGGCCGACACCGCCCCCGACCCCGGCACCCCCCACCGTCCCGATTCGGCCGGCGGCCCCCCGGACCCCGGCTACGGCCGACCCGACCCCGGCTACGGTGGTTCCGGCCCGGCCGCCGCCCCGCCGTCCGCCCCGCCCACCACCGGTACACGCCCGGGCCGCCGGGACACCGAGCCCACCCACCCCGCCGCCCGGCAGCGCAAGAAGCTCAGCCGCAGCTTCGGCGTACTGGCCCTGCTGGGCGCGATCCTGGTGATCGGCGGACTGGTCGGCCTGTTCTACACCGCCTTCGCCACCCTCACCACCATGCTGCTCTTCGGCTGGCTGCTGCTGGTCGGCGGACTGGTCGGGCTGCTGCACGCGGTGGAGTCCCGCAAGGAGGGCTACTTCTGGCTGGCCACGGTGGTCGCCGCGCTGAACATCGCCGCGGGCGTGGTGGTCATCCGCCATCCGGTGGAGTCGGCCGAGGCGCTCACCATGTTCGCCGCCCTGCTCTTCCTCACCGGCGGCCTCTTTCGGCTGGTCGGCAGTGTGGTGGTACGGGGTCCGCAGTTCGGCTGGACGCTGCTGCAGGGCGTGTTCGGCCTGCTGCTGGGCGTCCTGGTCCTGGTCGAGTGGCCCAGCAGCAGCCTCTACGTGCTCGGCGCCTTCTTCTCGCTCGCGCTGCTGTTCGACGGGCTCGGGCTGCTCGCGGTCGGGGTGGGCGGCCGCCGGATCGTGCATATGGTCTCCGAGAACCCGCCAGAAGACGACCACGGACGGCTGAAGAAGTAGCAGGGAAGTGGCACTGCCGGGCGCGTCCGGTCGGAATGCGTCGAATTGCCGCTGACTTCTGGTCAGTAGCGCGAGCCCTCCCGCCCTCTGCCCACACTCGGTGACGTGGCGACAACCGAGCACGCGACGGCCGGACACGAGGACGGAAACCGCACCACCACGGCGACCCGGGGGGCCGCGCCCGCCGGGCCCCGGCCCTACGAGGGGGTCTGGCGCTTCACCGCGCCGGCCGCCGACGGTTCCGTACCCCACTCCCGGCGCGCGGTGAAGGACCTGCTGAAACGTCAAGGCGTGCCGATCGACGGCGACACGCTCTACTCCGTGCTGCTGATCGTGTCGGAGCTGGTGACCAACGCGGTACGGCACGCCGCACTGCTCTCACCCGAACTGGCCGTCGAGGTGGCGGTCGGCCCCGAGTGGATCAGAGTGGCGGTGGAGGACGAGCACCCCTACCGGCCCCGGGCCCTGGAGGCGGACGACGACCGCACCGGCGGGCGCGGGCTGCTGCTGGTCCGGGAGATCAGCCGGGAGGCGGGCGGCCAGTGCGATGTCGAGCACACCGCGAGCGGTGGCAAGGTGGTCTGGGCCGCCCTCCCCCTGAGCGCCCCCGCCCCCCTACCGCAGCCCGGCCCCGCACCCCAGCCCGACCCCGTACCGCCGGGCCTTGTACCGCCGCCGGGCCCCGTACCGCGACAGGGCCCGGCCGGAACCCGGGCGCCCCGTGTGCGCCCGGGCCCGGCCGGGCCCTGAGAAGCCGCCTACCGGCAGCCCGCCGGCCGTCGGCCCGTCACCAGCCGCCCGTCTCCCCGGTCAGCTCCTTGACCGCCGGGCGCGCCGCGTCCAGCACCGTCATGAACCAGGCCGAGAACATCCCGGCGGAGCGCCGCTCGGCCAGCTCCGCGGCGGTGACGAACGCGGTCTCCTCGATCTCCTCGGGGTCCGGCCGCAGCGGTGACTGCACCATCCCGACGAAGAGGTGGTTGTACTCCTGCTCCACCAGCCCCGACTCCGGGTCCGGGTGGTTGTAGCGGACCGTGCCCGCCTCGGCGAGCAGCGACGGCGAGACGCCCAGCTCCTCGTGGACCCGCCGGGCCGCCGCCGCGAACGGCGCCTCGCCCGGATAGGGGTGGCCGCAGCAGGTGTTGGACCACACCCCGGGGGAGTGGTACTTGCCGAGCGCCCGGCGCTGGAGCAGCAGCCGCCCCTCCTCGTCGAAGAGGAACACCGAGAACGCCCGGTGCAGCTGTCCCGGGGCCTGGTGCGCGGCCAGCTTCTCCGCGGTCCCGATGGTGGCGCCGGTCTCGTCGACCAGTTCGAGCATGATCGGACGCTGGGCCGCGCCCGGCGCGTCGGCCGTCAGGCCGTCCGCCCGGACGTCCGCCGGACTCCCGTTCGCGCCGTCCGTCACGGTGGCTGGTGTGGTCGGCATAACCATCCTTCGCTTCTGTCCTCGGCCCTGTGGGGCACCCTCAGTCTGCCGTACAGCCGTACAAAAGCCGCTTGTCGACAAAGGATGCCCCACGACCGCCATGTCGCCTACGCGTAACTTACGGGGGATCAGCCACCGCTCACACCCCGAACGCTGCCGGGTAGTGGATGCGGCCGGTCGGCAGCTCGCCGGAACCGGCCAGGTCGAGCGCCATCATCGAGGCGTCCGGCACCTCGAAGCCGGGCCGGATCCCGTAGCGCGAGGCCGGCGTGAAACCGAAGGCCGGGTAGTACTCCGGATGGCCGAGCACCAGGGCCAGCCGCTCCCCGCGCGCCCGCGCCGCGTCCAGCACGGCCCGTACCACCGCGCGCCCGGCGCCCCGGCGCTGGTGCTCCGGGGCCACCGCGACCGGCGCCAGCGCCAGCGCGGGTGCCCCGTCGACATGGCAGCGGGTCAGCAGCGCGTACGCCGCGACCGAGCCGTCCGGGGCCTCGGCCACGTACGAGAACTCCGGCAGCCAGGCGGCCGGATCGGCCCGGAGTGCCTCGACCAGGTCGGCCTCGTCCTCCTGCCCGAAGGCGGCGGCGTTCAGCCGGTGCACGGCGGTCAGGTCCGCCGGGGCCTCCGGCCGGGTCCGCCACCGGGGATCGGTGGGGCGCAGGATGTAGCCGGTGTAGCCGTACTCGCCGCCGTGCTCCCGGCGCATGGCCAGCTCCGCGCGGGTGGCGGCCAGCGCCTCGGCCATCCCGGGCGCGGCCGGGTCGGCGGCGTCGGCCCGGGCGGCGAGCGGACCGTAGTAGTCCGCCCAGTCGCCCTCCGGCTGCCGGTACGTCCCGGTGACGTGGTAGCCCGCGGCGACCGCGGCCGAGACGTTCGCCGCCTCGGTACGCAGCGGATAGTGCGCGTCCCAGAAGGTCCGGGCCTCCGGGGAGGGGTCCGGCACGGTCCAGCCGCACTCGGTGAGCACCAGCGCCCCGCCGGGGGCGAGCAGCCGCCGCCACTGACCGAGCGCTCGGTCGAAGCCGAGGCAGTACGCCGAGCTCTCCGCCCAGACCAGGTCGAAGGACCCGTCCGGGTACGGCAACTCGCCCATGTCGGCGTGGACGGTCTCGATGGCCTCGCCGAGGCCTCGGGCCTCCGCGGCCCGGCGCAGCTCGTCGAGGAACGGGAGGTGCAGATCGACCGCGGTCACCCGGGCACCGGCCTCGGCGGCGAGCAGCAGCGCGGAGCGTCCGGGGCCGCAGCCCAGGTCGAGCACGCGCGGGCGCTCGGGCAGCGGACCGGCCAGGGTCAGCAGCCGGCGGGTGGTGGCGTCGGAGCCGGGGCCCTGCCGCGGCAGCCCGCGGTGCAGGGCGAAGAAGGCGTCGTGGAGCGCGTCGGCGGACGGACCGCCTTCGGACGCGCGGTGGTGGTCGGAAATGTGGTCGGACAACGGAGTCAACCCTTGGTGTGAACGGGTTTCCGGGCCGACGGAGGCAGGAGGCGGAGGGGAGCGGCCGGACGGGCGCGCTCACCTCGGCGTCATGTCGGTGTCAGCCGGAGACCCGGTAGCGGAAGTCGATGCTGGACCGGTCGCTGCGCTGGGCAGCGGTCACCGCGACGGTCATCAACCTCAGCTCCTCACACTCGTCGTCGTCATCCACGGGGCGCCCGGCTCGCACACGGGCCCGTCCACCCTAACAGCCCCAACCGACAGGCCCGCCGGCGCCGTCCTGTCTCAGTGGCAGAGCCGCGCCTCGTGTGCGGCGTGCCCGCTGGGCTCCAGCTGGAAGGTGCAGTGCTCCACGTCGAAGTGGTCGCCCAGGCAGCCCTGGAGCTCGTGCAGCAGCTTCTCGTGCCCCACCGCGTCCAGTGTCTCCGGGCTCACCACGACATGCGCCGAGAGCACCGGCATCCCGGAGGTGATGGTCCAGGCGTGCAGGTCGTGCACGTCCTCCACGCCGGGCAGATCCAGCAGGTGCTGGCGCACCTCGCCCACGTCCACCCCCTTGGGGGCGGCCTCCAGCAGCACGTCCAGCGTCTCCCGGAGCAGCTTCACCGTGCGCGGCACGATCATCAGGCCGATCACCAGCGAGGCGATCGGGTCCGCCGCCTGCCAGCCGGTCAGCAGGATCACCCCGGCCGCCACCAGGACCGTCACCGAGCCCAGGGCGTCCGCCAGCACCTCCAGATAGGCGCCGCGCACGTTCAGGCTCTGCTTCTGGCCGCGTACCAGCAGGGACAGCGACACCATGTTGGCGACCAGGCCGACCGCGGCGAAGACCAGCGCCACCCCGCCCTTGGTGTCGGCCGGGGTGATGAACCGCTGCACCGCCTCCACCAGCAGGAAGCCGCCCACGCCGAGCAGCAGCAGGCAGTTGGCCAGAGCCGCCAGGATCTCGGCCCGGGCCAGTCCGAAGGTCCGCTTCTCGCTCGCCGGGCGGCCCGCGACATGGATGGCCAGCAGCGCCATCGCCAGCCCCACCGCGTCGGTCGCCATATGGGCGGCGTCCGCGATCAGCGCCAGCGAGTCCGCCATCAGCCCGCCGACGATCTCGGCGACCATCACCGCCACGGTGATGGCCAGCGCGATCCTCAGCCGCCCCCGGTACGCGGCCGCCGCGGTGCCCGTCGGCGGGGTGCTGCCGTGGGTGTGCCCGTGATCGTGCCCAGCCCCCATGAGGACGCCTCCCGATGATCGACGACTGCCCTTGCGAGGCCCTTCCGATCGGCCAGTGAACTACGGGTAGGGGGTATCCGCAAGCCGGTACTGAACACCGTTGTCATGTGCCCTGACCTGCGGTTATGTCCGCAGGTCAGGGAAACGGGGGGGACGCCCCCACCCCGCGTCAGCCCCGCCTCACTGCCGCCGGGCCTCCGGGTGGCGCAGGCACCAGCCCTCCCAGGCGGACCCGACCATCTCGCGCACTCCCCGCGAGGCGGACCAGCCCAGCTCCTCGGCGATCCGGTCCACACAGGCCACCGCCTCGGCCGCGTCCCCCGGGCGGCGGCCCTCCACCACCGGGGCCATCCGGCTGCCGGTGACCTCGGCCACCACCTCCGCCAGCTCCCGTACCGAGACGCCCTCGCCGCGCCCCACGTTCAGGGTGAGGTCGCCGGGTCCCCGCTGCCCGGCCAGCCGGCGGGCCACCGCGAGATGGGCGTCGGCCACGTCGGCGACGTGAATGTAGTCACGCACACAGGTGCCGTCCGGGGTCGGGTAGTCGTCACCGAAGATCCGGGGCGCCTCGCCGCGGGTGATCCGGTCGAAGAACATCGGGATGATGTTGAACACCCCGGTGTCGGCCAGCTCCGGCCGCACCGCGCCCGCCACGTTGAAGTAGCGCAGACAGGCCGTGGCCAGTCCGTGGGCCCGCCCGGTCGCCCGGACCAGCCACTCGCCGGCCAGTTTGGTCTCGCCGTAGGGGCTGATCGGCGCGGTGGGGGTTTCCTCGGTGATCAGCTCGGTCTCCGGCACCCCGTAGACCGCCGCCGAGGAGGAGAACAGGAAGCGCTCCACCCCGGCCTCCACCACCGCCTCCAGCAGCACGGTCAGCCCGTGCAGGTTCTCCCGGTAGTAGCGCAGCGGCTGCTCGACCGACTCCCCGACCTGCTTCTTCGCCGCGAGATGCACCACACCGCGCACCCCGTGCCCGGCCAGGGTGTCCGCCACCAGCGCCCGGTCCGCCAGCGAACCCCTGACCAGCGGGATGTCCGCAGGCAGCCGCTCGGGGACGCCGGTCGAGACATCGTCCAGGACCACCACCCGCTCGCCGGCCGCGGCCATCGCCCCGGCCACATGAGCGCCGATGTATCCGGTACCGCCTGTGATCAACCACGTCATGACGGCCACCCTATGTGGTCGCCGATGGCCCGCTCCGAGGGCCGGGTGGGACAGCGGGGGAGAGGGGAGCCAAGAGGCGGCGCCCGGCCGGTTTGTCGGGTGGGCGGCCCATCCACCAAGATGATCGCGGGCGGCCCGCGGCAAGATCGCGAGCGGTCCGCCGGCCGATCGCGGGCGGCCCGGAGCGGCCGGGCATCCTGCCCGCTCCCGGCCCGCTCCACCGGTCAGCCTCGGTGAACTCGGCATGAAGTCCATCCGATAGCCTCTGCCGACGTGCCGCCGCCCGGGACCGGGCCGAGCCGCCGTGCCCCCGCCCTGTCAGCGCCAAGGAGTGAGTCCGTCTGTCGACCGCCATCCTCACCGGACCCGCGGTGCCCGGATCGCCCCTCGAAGGCGATCTGCGGTCGCTGGGCTTCGACGTCCGCACCGCCGCGGACCAGCGGCAGGCCGCCGAGCTGCTCGCCGCCGTCCCGGCCGGCGAGCGGGTCGCGCTGGTCGACCCCCGCTTCACCGGGCATCTGCACGCCCTCCGGCTCACGCTGACCGACCCCCGCTTCCCGGCCGCCGCCGCCCCCGGCGCGCTCACCGCGCAGCCGGCCGCCCGCCCCGCGCTCCAACGCGCCCTCGCGGCCGCCGGAGCGCCCCCGCGCCCGGCCGCCCCGGCAACGGCCACCGACGCGCCCGCGCCCGTACAGCAGGCCGTGCTGCCCGAGCGGCCCGCCTCCGTACAGCAGGCCGTGCTGCCCGACCGGGCCGCCGCCGCGCTGGAGGCCGACGGGACCGCCGTCCACCGGCCCGAGCTGGGCACCCTGGTCGCCGCCGTCCCGCAGGACCCGCAGAGCGCCAAGGAGACCCGGGACGCGGTGGCCGCCGTGGACGACGAGGCGGTGCGGCTGCGCTCGGCGGTCAAGGCCCGTGACGGCTTCTTCACCACGTTCTGCGTCAGCCCCTACTCGCGGTATCTGGCCCGCTGGTGCGCCCGCCGGGGCCTCACCCCCAACCAGGTCACCACCGCCTCACTGGTCACCGCGCTGATCGCGGCCGGCTGCGCGGCCACCGGGACCCGCGGCGGCTATGTCGCCGCCGGGGTGCTGCTGCTCCTCTCCTTCGTGCTGGACTGCACCGACGGGCAGCTGGCCCGCTACTCGCTGCGGTACTCCACGCTCGGCGCCTGGCTGGACGCCACCTTCGACCGCGCCAAGGAGTACGCGTACTACGCCGGGCTCGCCCTCGGCGCGGCCCGCTCCGGGGACGACGTCTGGGCGCTGGCGCTCGCCGCGATGGTGCTCCAGACCTGCCGGCATGTGATCGACTTCTCGTTCAACGAGGCCAACCACGACGCCACCGGCAACACCAGCCCCACCGCCGCGCTCTCCGACAAGCTGGACAGCCGCGGCTGGACGGTCTGGGTGCGCCGGATGATAGTCCTGCCCATCGGCGAGCGCTGGGCCATGATCGCCGTCCTCACGGCGCTCACCACGCCCCGCGTCGTCTTTTGGGCCCTGCTGATCGGCTGCGCCTTCGCGGCCTCCTACACCACCGCCGGCCGGCTGCTGCGCTCGCTCACCCGCCGGGCCCGCCGCACCGACCGGGCCGCCCGGGCGCTCGCCGAGCTCGCCGACACCGGCCCGCTGGCGGGCGCCCTCGCCACTGCCCTGGCCCGCCCGGCCCGCGCCCTGCCCGCCATCGCACCGCCCGCGATCGCCCTGCTCGGCGGCGCCGCCGTGGTCGCCACCGCCGCCTTCGCCCCGGTCACCGGACCGTGGCCGACGCTCGCCGCGCTGCTCTACGCGCTCACCTCCGGCCTGGCCGTCGCCCGCCCGCTGAAGGGCGCCCTGGACTGGCTGGTGCCGCCCGCCTTCCGGGCCGCCGAGTACACCACCGTGCTGGTGCTGGCCGCCCGCTCCGAGGTCCCCGGGGCCCTTCCCGCGGCGTTCGGGCTGGTCGCGGCGGTCGCCTACCATCACTACGACACGGTGTACCGCATCCGCGGCGGCACCGGCGCGCCGCCCGCCTGGCTGGTGCGGACGATCGGCGGCCATGAGCTCCGCACCCTCGCGGTCGCGGTCCTGACCGCCGTCCTCACCTCCCGCGGCAGCGCCCTGACCACCGCGCTCACCGTCCTGGCGGTGGCCGTGGCGCTGGTCGTGCTCGTGGAGTCCATCCGCTTCTGGGTGTCCTCCTCGGCCCCCGCCGTACACGACGAAGGAGAACCCGCATGATCGGCCTCATCCTGGCCGCCGGTGCCGGACGGCGTCTGCGCCCCTACACCGACACGCTGCCCAAGGCCCTCGTGCCCGTCGCCGGCGAGAAGACGGTCCTGGACCTGACCCTCGCCAACTTCGCCGAGGTCGGGCTGACCGAGGCCGCGGTCGTGGTCGGCTACCGCAAGGAGGCCGTGTACGCGCGCAAGGCCGCGCTGGAGGCCGCGTACGGCGTCAAGCTCACCCTGGTCGAGAACGACAAGGCCGAGGAGTGGAACAACGCCTACTCCCTCTGGTGCGCCCGTGACGTGCTGGCCGAGGGCGTGATCCTCGCCAACGGCGACACCGTCCACCCGGTCTCCGTCGAGCACACCCTGCTCGCCGCCCGCGGCGAGGGCCGCCGGATCGTCCTCGCCCTGGACGCCGCCAAGAAGCTGGCCGACGAGGAGATGAAGGTCGTCGCCGGGGACACCGGGGTCACCCGGATCACCAAGCTGATGGACCCGGCCGAGGCCTCCGGCGAGTACATCGGGGTCACCCTGATCGAGCCCGAGGCCGCCGCCGACCTCGCCGACGCGCTGAAGACCACCTTCGAACGCGACCCCGACCTCTACTACGAGGACGGCTACCAGGAGCTGGTGAACCGCGGCTTCCGGATCGACACCGCGCCCATCGGAGAGGTGGCGTGGGTGGAGATCGACAACCACGACGACCTCGCGAAGGGCCGTGAGATCGCGTGCCAGTACTGACCCGGCTCATCCCCTCGCCGGTCGTCGTCGACATCAGCCGGGGCGCGATGGACGAGCTGGCCGGCATCCTCGCCGACCAGCGGATCTCCGCCTCCGGCCGGCTCGCCATGGCCGTCAGCAACGGCTCCGGCCAGGCGCTGCGCGCCAAGCTCGCCCCGCTGCTCCCCGACGCCGACTGGTACGCGGTCGAGGACGGCTCCATCGACGCGGCCGTGCGGCTCGCCGACGCCATCAAGGGCAAGCGGTACGACGCGGTGGTCGGCCTCGGCGGCGGCAAGATCATCGACGTGGCCAAGTACGCCGCGGCCCGGGTCGGCGTGCCCATGGTCGCGGTGGCCACCAACCTCTCGCACGACGGCATCTGCTCCCCGGTCTCCACCCTGGACAACGACAACGGCCGCGGCTCCTACGGGGTCCCCTCGCCGATCGCCATGGTCATCGACCTGGACGTGATCCGCGAGGCGCCCCAGAAGTTCGTCCGCTCCGGCATCGGCGAGGCCATCTCCAACCTCTCCGCCATCGCCGACTGGGAGCTGTCCCACCAGCACACCGGCGAACCCGTCGACGGGCTCGCCGCCGCCATGGCCCGCACCGCCGGCGAGTCCGTGCTGCGCCAGCCCGGCACCGTCGCCGACGACGCCTTCCTCATCGTGCTGGCCGAGGCCCTGGTGCTCGGCGGCATCGCCATGTCGATCAGCGGCGACACCCGGCCCTCCTCCGGCGCCTGCCACGAGATCAGCCACGCCTTCGACCTGCTCTTCCCCGAGCGCCGGGGGCTGCACGGCGAGCAGGTCGGCCTCGGCGCCGCCTTCGCCATGCATCTGCGCGGCGCCACCGGCCGGTCCGCGCATTTCGCCGAGGTACTGCGCCGGCACGGGCTGCCGGTGCTGCCCGAGGAGATCGGCTTCACCCCGGACGAGTTCGTCCGCGCCGTGGAGTACGCCCCGAACACCCGCCCCGGGCGCTACACCGTCCTGGAGCACCTCGACCTGTCCACCGACCAGATCAGGGACGCGTACGCCGACTATGCCAAGACCATCCGTAGCTGAACTCCGCCCGGTCGTGCACCCCGCCGGCGTCAAGGACCGGCGCAGCGGAGAGCACTGGGGCGGGCGCCTGTACATGCGGGAGATCTCGCTGCGGATCACCCGTCTCCTGGTGGGCACCAAGGTCACCCCCAACCAGCTCACCTATGTCATGACGGTGGCCGGGGTGCTCGCCGCGCCCGCGCTTCTCGTCCCCGGCCTGGTGGGCCCGGTCCTCGCCGTCGTCGCCGTCCAGCTCTATCTGCTGCTGGACTGCGTGGACGGCGAGGTGGCCCGCTGGAAGAAGCAGTACTCGCTGGCCGGGGTCTACCTGGACCGGGTCGGCGCCTACCTCTGCGACGCCGCCGTGCTGGTCGGCTTCGGGCTGCGCGCCGCCGACCTGTGGGGGAGCGGCCGCATCGACTGGCTGTGGGCCTTCCTCGGCACCCTGGCCGCGCTCGGCGCCATCCTGATCAAGGCCGAGACCGACCTGGTCGGGGTCGCCCGCCACCAGGCCGGGATGCCGGTGGTCAAGGACGCCGCCGCCGAGCCCCGCTCCTCCGGAATGGCGCTGGCCCGCCGGGCCGCCGCCGCGCTGAAGTTCCACCGCCTGGTGCTCGGCATCGAGGCGTCCCTGCTGATCCTGGTGCTCGCCGTGCTGGACACCGTCCGCGGCGACCTGTTCTTCAGCCGCCTCGGCGTCGCCGTACTGGCCGGCATCGCCCTGCTGCAGACCCTGCTGCACCTGGTGTCGATCCTCGTCTCCAGCCGGCTGAGGTGAACGGAGCCATGACCGAAACCGCACCGCCGCTCAAGCTCGGCGCCGTCGTCATCACCATGGGCAACCGCCCCGACGACCTGCGCGCCCTGATCGAGTCCGTCGCCAAGCAGGACGGCGACCCGATCGAGGTCGTCGTCGTCGGCAACGGCGCCCCCGTCACCGGCGTCCCCGACGGCGTCCGCACCATCGACCTCCCGGAGAACCTGGGCATCCCCGGTGGCCGCAACGTCGGCATCGAGGCCTTCGGCCCCGGCGGCACCGACGTCGACGTCCTGCTCTTCCTGGACGACGACGGCCTCCTGGAGCGCACCGACACCGCCGAACTGCTGCGCGAGGCGTTCACCGCCGACCCGAAGCTCGGCATCGTCAGCTTCCGCATCGCCGACCCCGAGACCGGGGTCACCCAGCGCCGGCACGTCCCCCGGCTGCGCGCCTCCGATCCGATGCGCTCCTCCCGGGTCACCACCTTCCTCGGCGGCGCCAACGCGGTGCGCACCACGGTCTTCGAGCAGGTCGGCGGGCTACCCGAGGCGTTCTTCTACGCGCATGAGGAGACCGACCTGGCCTGGCGGGCCCTGGACGCCGGCTGGATGATCGACTACCGCGCCGACATGGTGCTGCTGCACCCCACCACCGCGCCCTCCCGGCACGCGGCCTACGCCCGCAACGTGGCCCGCAACCGGGTCTGGCTGGCCCGCCGCAACCTGCCCGCCCCGCTGGTCCCGGTCTACCTCGGGGTGTGGCTGCTGCTCACCCTGGCCCGCCGCCCCTCGGCGGCCGCGCTGAAGGCCTGGCTCGGCGGTTTCCGGGCCGGCTGGAGCACCGACTGCGGTCCCCGGCGGCCCATGCGGTGGCGTACGGTGTGGCGTCTGACCGCACTGGGCCGGCCGCCTGTCATCTGACAAGCTCGTCTCCGTCACCACGGGCACCCGGGTCCTGTCCGCCAGCGCGTCCCGCGCCCGATTCACCGCGCACGTGAACACGAAAGTTTTCCCTCATGAGTGAGCAGACCCATGACGGAGCGGTCGCCGTGACCGCCCCGCCATCCCCGGACGCGGGCCTGTCCCGGGCGGAGCTGGCCGCCAAGTACGGACTCTCGGTCAGCGGCGCCCGGCCGAGCCTGGCCGCCTATGTGCGGCAGCTGTGGGGCCGCCGCCACTTCATCCTGGCGTTCTCGCAGGCCAAGCTCACCGCCCAGTACAGCCAGGCCAAGCTCGGCCAGCTGTGGCAGGTGGCCACCCCGCTGCTGAACGCGGCGGTCTACTTCCTCATCTTCGGCCTGATCCTGAACGCCGGGCGCGGCATGGACAAGGACGTCTACATCCCCTTCCTGGTGACCGGCGTCTTCGTCTTCACCTTCACCCAGACCTCGGTGATGGCCGGGGTCCGGGCGATCGCCGGCAACCTCGGGCTGGTGCGGGCCCTGCACTTCCCGCGCGCCTCGCTGCCGATCTCCTTCGCGCTCCAGCAGCTCCAGCAGCTGCTGGTCTCGATGATCGTGCTCTTCGCCGTCGCCATCGCCTTCGGCAGCTACCCCGGCGGGAGCTGGCTGCTGATCGCCCCGACGCTGGCCCTGCAGTTCGTCTTCAACGTCGGACTGTCGCTGATCATGGCCCGGCTCGGCAGCAAGACCCCGGACCTGGCCCAGCTGATGCCGTTCGTGATGCGGACCTGGATGTACGCCTCCGGCGTGATGTTCTCCATCCCGATCATGCTCAAGGACAAGCCGGCCTGGATCGCCGACATCCTCATGTACAACCCGGCCGCGATCTACATGGACCTGATCCGGTTCTCGCTGATCGACGGCTACACCGCGAGCAACCTGCCCGAGCACGTCTGGTTCGCCGCCCTGATCTGGGCCGTCCTCGTCGGCGCCGCCGGGTTCGTGTACTTCTGGAAGGCGGAGGAGCGGTACGGCCGTGGCTGAGCACATCGACAACCCCACCGGGCTCGGCGCGGACGCCGCCCGGGTGCCCACCGTCATCGCCGACGAGGTGCACATCGTCTACCGGGTCAACGGCGGCGCCGGCGGCAAGGGCAGCGCCACCGCCGCGCTCAGCCGCATCCTGCGCCGCGGCAAGGGCGAGGAGCGCGGGGTGCGCAAGGTGCACGCCGTGCGCGGCGTCTCCTTCACCGCGTACCGCGGTGAGGCCATCGGCCTGATCGGCACCAACGGTTCGGGCAAGTCCACCCTGCTGCGGGCCATCGCCGGGCTGCTGCCCACCGAGAGCGGCAAGGTCTACACCGACGGCCAGCCCTCGCTGCTGGGCGTCAACGCGGCGCTGATGGGCGACCTGACCGGCGAGCGCAACGTCATCCTCGGCGGGCTGGCCATGGGCATGTCCCGCGAGGAGATCCGCGCCCGCTACCAGGACATCGTCGACTTCTCCGGCATCAACGAGAAGGGCGACTTCATCACCCTGCCGATGCGCACCTACTCCTCCGGCATGGGCGCCCGGCTCCGCTTCGCCATCGCCGCCGCCAAGGACCACGACGTGTTGATGATCGACGAGGCGCTGGCCACCGGCGACCGCAAGTTCCAGATCCGCTCCGAGGAGCGCATCCGCGAGCTCCGCAAGGAGGCCGGCACCGTCTTCCTGGTCAGCCACAGCAACAAGTCCATCCGCGACACCTGCGACCGGGTGCTCTGGCTGGAGAAGGGCGAACTGCTGATGGACGGCCCCACCGACGAGGTGCTGAAGGCCTACGAGAAGGAGACCGGCCGCTAGGCGGGTTGCGGGTTTCCGTGCGTGCCCGGGTGTGGTTCCGCCGCGCCCGGGCACCCCTGTGGGGGTCCGTACGTTGTCCATGCGTAGGCTGTCCCGGTGCCGTTTCGCGGCAAGTGTGGGTATTTCCCGGCTCCACCGGTGCAAACGCCCGCGCGGGCCGCTTCGGCGTGTCCGAAATGAGATGTATTGGGTTGGCAGTGTAGAACGGGAGACGTGACGGCATTGACGGTTGATCTCCAGCTTCGCAAGAGTCCCGCCGTCCCCGCGCCGGGCAGCCCGCGATGACGGACCGCGGCCGGAGCACCACCGGCACCACCGCCCGCGCCACCCTCGACAAGGCGGCCCACGAGAACTTCCCCGTGGCGCCCTTCTTCCTGCCCCGCGCCTGGCGCGAGGACCTGATGGCGATCTACGGCTACGCCCGCCTGGTGGACGACATCGGCGACGGCGACCTCGCCCCCGGCGGCGCCGACGCGCGCCTCCTGGGCGTCGCCCCCGGACAGGCCGAGGACCGGCTCGCCGTGCTCGACGCCTTCGAGGCCGATCTGCGGCGGGTCTTCGACGGCGTCCCCGCCCACCCCCTGCTGCGCGCCCTCCAGCCGGTCGTCCGGCGCCACCGGCTCGCCCCCGAACCGTTCCTCGGGCTGATCGCGGCCAACCGGCAGGACCAGCTGGTGCGGCGCTACGAGACCTGGGACGACCTCCTCGCCTACTGCGCGCTCTCCGCCAACCCGGTCGGCCGCCTGGTGCTCGGGGTCACCGGCACCACCACCCCCGAACGGGTCCGCCGCTCCGACGCCGTGTGCACCGCCCTCCAGGTGGTCGAGCACCTCCAGGACGTCGCCGAGGACCTCGGGCGCGACCGGATCTACCTGCCGGCCCAGGACATGAAACGCTTCTGCGTCAGCGAGGACGACCTCGCCCGGCCCACCGCCGGCGCCTCGGTCCGCGCGCTGATCGCCTACGAGGCCGACCGCGCCCGCCGGCTGCTGGACGAGGGCGGCGCCCCGCTCGCCGGAAGCGTCCGCGGGCGGCTGCGGCTGCTGCTGGCCGGCTTCACCGCCGGCGGGCACGCCGCGCTCGACGCCGTCACGGCCGCCGGCTACGACGTGCTGCCCGGACCGCCCCGGCCCACCGGACCGAACCTGCTGCGCCAGATCGCCAACGTGCTGCGCGCGGCCCGCACAGAAGGGTGAGCGGGACCATGGACGCGCACAACCCGGCCTCCCCCCAGGTGGCGGCCGCCTACAGCTACTGCGAGGCCGTCACCGGCGGACAGGCCCGCAACTTCGCCTACGGCATCCGGCTGCTCCCGGCCGGCAAGCGGCAGGCCATGTCCGCCCTGTACGCCTTCTCCCGGCGGGTGGACGACATCGGCGACGGCCCGCTGGCCCCCGACACCAAGCAGCAGCGCCTGGAGGCCGCCCGCGCCCTGCTGGACCGGGTGCGCCGCGGCGAGGTCGAGGCCGACGACACCGACCCGGTCGCCGTCGCCCTCGCCGACACCGCCCGCCGCTTCCCGCTGCCGCTGGACGGACTGGACGAGCTGATCGACGGCGTGCTGATGGACGTGCGCGGCGAGACGTACCAGAGCTGGGACGAGCTGAAGGTCTACTGCCGCTGCGTGGCCGGCGCCATCGGCCGGCTCTCGCTGGGCATCTTCGGCACCGCCCCCGGCGCCCGGGAGGCCGCCCGCGCCCCCGAGTACGCCGACACCCTCGGCCTCGCCCTCCAGCTCACCAACATCCTGCGCGACCTGCGCGAGGATGCCCTGGAGGGGCGCACCTACCTGCCCGCCGAGGACCTCGCCAAGTTCGGCTGCTCGGCCGGCTTCCGCGACCCGCACCTGCTCGCCGACGCCGACTTCGCCGGGCTGGTCCACCACGAGGTGCAGCGCGCCCGCGCCCTGTTCGCCGAGGGCTACCGGCTGCTGCCGATGCTCGACCGGCGCAGCGGCGCCTGCGTGGCCGCGATGGCCGGCATCTACCGGCGCCTGCTGGACCGGATCGAGCGGGAGCCGGAGGCGGTGCTGCGCGGCCGGGTCGCGCTGCCCGGCCGGGAGAAGGCGTACGTCGCCGTGCGCGGGCTGTCCGGACTGGACACCCGGATCGTCGCCCGGCCCCGCGACCCCGGGCGCGGCCGATGATCCGCCCGGCCCGGCCCGAGGCAACCAGGCGGCACGCTCCGGCGTCCTCCCCCACCGTGATCACCCGACAGGAGCCCCTATGAGCGAGCAGACCGACCGGCGGCGCCACGCCGTCGTGGTCGGCGGCGGGCTCGCCGGCACCGCCGCCGCGCTGCGGCTGGCCGACTCCGGGCTGCGGGTCACCCTGCTGGAGGGCCGCCCCCGGCTCGGCGGGCTGGCCTTCTCCTTCCGCCGGGGCGAGCTGACCGTCGACAACGGCCAGCACGTCTACCTGCGCTGCTGCACCGCGTACCGCTGGTTCCTCGACCGGGTCGGCGGCGCGGACCTCGCCCCGCTCCAGGACCGGCTGGACGTGCCTGTGCTGGACGTCGCCCACCCGCGCGGCCCCCGGCTCGGCCGGCTGCGCCGCACCGCGCTGCCGGTGCCGCTGCACCTGGCCGCCGGCCTGGCCGGCTATCCGCACCTCTCGCCCGCCGAGCGGCTCTCGGTGGCCCGCGCCGGGCTCGCCCTGAAGAAGCTCGACCCGGCCGACCCGGCGCTGGACACCCAGGACTTCGGCTCCTGGCTGGCCCGGCACGGCCAGTCCCCGCGTACCGTCGAGGCGCTGTGGGACCTGGTCGGCGTCGCCACCCTCAACGCCCCCGCCCCCGCCGCCTCGCTCCAGCTGGCCGCCATGGTCTTCCGCACCGGGCTGCTGAGCGAGCCCGGCGCCGCCGACATCGGCTGGGCCCGGGTACCGCTCGGCGAGCTGCACGACACCCTCGCCGGCCGGGCGCTGGCCGCCGCCGGGGTGCGGGTGGAGACCCGCGCCAAGGCCACCGCCGTCCTGCCGAACGGCCCCGGCGGCTGGAGCGTGGACATCCCCGGCGAGCGGATCGACGCCGACACGGTCGTCCTCGCCGTACCGCAGCGCGAGGCGCACGGACTGCTGCCCGACGGGGCCCTGGACCAGCCCGGCGCCCTGCTGGAGCTGGGCACCGCGCCGATCCTCAACATCCATGTGCTGTACGACCGCAGGGTGCTGCGGCAGCCGTTCTTCACCGCGCTGGGCTCCCCGGTCCAGTGGGTCTTCGACCGCACCGACGCCTCGGGATTGTCGAGGGGCGGGCCCGAAGGGCCCTCGGACAAGGGTGGTGGCGGGCGACGGGTGGGCCAGTACCTGGCGCTCTCGCAGTCCGCGGCGCGGGAGGAGATCGACGCGCCGGTGGCCGAGCTGCGCGAGCGCTATCTGCCGGAGCTTCAGCGGCTGCTGCCCGCCGCGCGCGGCGCCCAGGTCCGGGACTTCTTCGTCACCCGGGAGCGCACCGCGACCTTCGACCCCGCCCCCGGCAACGGCCGGCTGCGGCCCGGCGCCCGCACCCGCGCCCCCGGGCTGCTGCTGGCCGGCGCGTGGACCGCCACCGGCTGGCCCGCCACCATGGAAGGAGCGGTCCGCAGCGGCCTCACCGCCGCCGACGCCGCTCTGACGGCCCTCGGCCGCCCTCGTGTACGACCGCTTGAGGAGGCGGCATGAGCCTGAGCACCCATACCCAAGGAGAGACCGTGCCGACAGTGCCCCCGGCGACCCCGGCCGTCGACACCGCGGAGGTCACCGCGCTGCTGGAGCGGGGCCGCACCCTGACCACGCCCGTCCTCAAGGCGGCCGTGGACCGGCTGGCGCCCCCCATGGACACCGTGGCCGCCTACCACTTCGGCTGGATCGACGCCCTAGGCAACCCGGCCGACGGCGACGGCGGCAAGGCGGTGCGCCCCGCGCTCGCCCTGCTGTCCGCCGAGGCCGCCGGGATGCCGCCGGAGACCGGGGTGCCCGGCGCCGTCGCGGTCGAGCTGGTGCACAACTTCTCGCTGCTCCACGACGACCTGATGGACGGCGACGAGCAGCGCCGCCACCGCGACACGGTGTGGAAGGTGCACGGCCCCGCGCAGGCCATCCTGGTCGGTGACGCCCTGTTCGCGCTCGCCAACGAGCTGCTGCTGGAGCTCGGCACCGTGGAGGCCGGCCGCGCCACCCGCCGGCTCACCGCCGCCAGCCGCAAGCTGATCGACGGCCAGGCCCAGGACATCTCCTACGAGCACCGCGAGCGGGTCACCGTCGAGGAGTGCCTGGCCATGGAGGGCAACAAGACCGGCGCCCTGCTGGCCTGCGCCTGCTCCATCGGCGCGGTCCTCGGCGGTGCCGACGAGCGCACCGCCGACACCCTGGAGGCCTACGGCTACCACCTGGGCCTGGCCTTCCAGGCCGTGGACGACCTGCTGGGCATCTGGGGCGACCCGGAGTCCACCGGCAAGCAGACCTGGAGCGACCTGCGCCAGCGCAAGAAGTCGCTGCCGGTGGTCGCCGCCCTCGCGGCCGGCGGGCCCGCCTCCGAGAAGCTCGGCGAACTGCTCGCCGCCGACGCCAAGAGCCCCGACTTCGACGCCTTCTCCGAGGAGGAGTTCGCCACCCGGGCCGCCCTCATCGAGGAGGCCGGCGGCCGCGAGTGGACCGCCCAGGAGGCCCGCCGCCAGCACGCCGTCGCCGTCGAGGCGCTGCACCGCGTCGAGATGCCCCAGCGGGTCCGCGACCAGCTCACCGCGCTCGCCGACTTCGTGGTGGTCCGCCGCCGCTGACCCGCAGCCCCCTCAACCGCCCCGGACGACCCCTTCGGATCCCTCCTCGGATGATGACGACCTTCCTGATATGACGCGCCGTCGCCGGCCGGTGCCCTCGCGCACCGGCCGGTGGCCCTCCCGTATGAGCAGCACACCGACTGCACCGAGGGGAAGCCATGACAGCGAAGACCGAAGGAAGCACCGGGGCACCGGTGGCCGCCGCCACCGCACAGCCGGCCGCCGCGGCCGCCGAGGAGGTGCGGCAGGCCGCGGCCCGCGCCGCCGAACGCTCCGTCGCCCATCTGCTCGGCCGCCAGGACGCCGAGGGCTGGTGGAAGGGCGACCTGGAGACCAACGTCACCATGGACGCCGAGGACCTGCTGCTGCGGCAGTTCCTCGGCATCCTGGACGAGGACACCCTGCGCGCCGCCGCCCTGCACATCCGCGGCGAGCAGCGCGAAGACGGCACCTGGGCCACCTTCTACGGCGGCCCCGGCGAACTCTCCGCCACCGTGGAGGCGTACGTCGCGCTGCGGCTGGCCGGCGACCTGCCCGACGAGCCGCACATGGAGCGTGCCGCCGACTGGGTCAGACGGCACGGCGGGATCGCCGCCGCCCGGGTCTTCACCCGGATCTGGCTGGCCCTGTTCGGCTGGTGGCGCTGGGAGGACCTGCCGGAGCTCCCGCCCGAGATCATCTTCCTGCCGTCCTGGTTCCCGCTGAACATCCACGACTTCGGCTGCTGGGCCCGGCAGACCATCGTGCCGATGAGCGTGGTGCTCGCCAAACGCCCGGTGCGGCCCGGCCCGTTCGCCCTGGACGAGTTGCACACCGACCCCCGCTGCCCCAACCCGCCCCGGCCGCTCGCCCCGCTCGCCAGCTGGGACGGCGCCTTCCAGCGGATCGACAAGGCGGTACGCGCCTACCGGCGGATCGCGCCGAGGAAGCTGCGCCGCGCCGCCCTGCGCTCGGCCGCCCGCTGGATCATCGAGCGCCAGGAGAACGACGGCTGCTGGGGCGGCATCCAGCCGCCGGCCGTCTACTCGCTGATCGCCCTGCACCTGCTCGGCTACGACCTCGGCCACCCGGTGATGCGGGCCGGCCTGGAGTCCCTGGACCGGTTCGCCGTGGTCCGCGAGGACGGCGCCCGGATGATCGAGGCCTGCCAGTCGCCGGTCTGGGACACCTGCCTCGCGGTGATCGCGCTGGCCGACGCCGGGGTGCCCGCCGACCACCCGGCGCTGGTCCGGGCGGCCGACTGGATGCTCGGCGAGGAGATCGTCCGGCCCGGCGACTGGGCCGTGCGCCGCCCCGAACTCACGCCCGGCGGCTGGGCCTTCGAGTTCCACAACGACAACTACCCGGACATCGACGACACCGCCGAGGTGCTGCTCGCCCTGCGCCGGGTGAAGCACCCCGACCCGGCCCAGATCGAGGCCGCCGTGCGGCGCGGCGCCCGCTGGACCGCCGGGATGCAGTGCGGGGACGGCGGCTGGGGCGCCTTCGACGCCGACAACACCAGCCCCTTCCCCAACCGGCTGCCGTTCTGCGACTTCGGCGAGGTGATCGACCCGCCCTCCGCCGATGTCACCGCCCATGTGGTGGAGATGCTCGCCTGGGAGGGGAAGGCCCGCCACCCGCGCACCCGGCGCGGCGTCGACTGGCTGCTGGAGCACCAGGAGGAGAACGGCTCCTGGTTCGGCCGCTGGGGCGTCAACCACGTCTACGGAACCGGCGCGGTCGTCCCCGCCCTGGTCGCCGCCGGACTGCCCGGCAGCCACCCGGCGATCCGCCGCGCCGTCGACTGGCTGGCCTCGACGCAGAACGAGGACGGCGGCTGGGGCGAGGACCTGCGCTCCTACCGCGAGCCCCGCTGGGTCGGCCGGGGCGCCTCCACCGCCTCCCAGACCGGCTGGGCGCTGCTCGCCCTGCTGTCCGCCGGGGAGCGGGACTCCGAGGCCGCCGAGCGCGGGGTGCGCTGGCTGGTGAAGTCCCAGCGGGAGGACGGCTCCTGGGACGAGCCGTACTTCACCGGCACCGGCTTCCCCTGGGACTTCTCCATCAACTACCACCTGTACCGGCAGGTGTTCCCGCTCACCGCGCTCGGCCGCTATGTGCACGGCGAGCCGCGCCCGGTGCCCTCCTCCGCACCCCTCCCCGCCGAGGCCGCCGGGGCCCGCCGGTGACGGCAGCCCCGCCGTCCGGCACCGAAGAGCCGCCGTCGCCGCTGCTGGTCGCCTGCGCCCTGGGCATCGAGCAGCTCGCCCTGCGCAGCGCCCGCCGGCCCGGCGCGGCCGCCCCGGGCCCGTACACCGTGCTGCGGACCGGCATGGGGCCCGACAACGCCCGTCGCGCGGTGTCCGGGGCGCTCGGCGACCCGGCGCTGGCCGGCGCCGCGGTGCTGGCCTCCGGCTTCTGCGCCGGGCTGCGGCCCGGGATGCACCCCGGGGACCTGGTGGTCGCCGAGGAGACCCGCGGCCCCGAGGGCGCCACCCCGTGCGCCGGTACGGAGATCCTGGTCGCCGCCCTGGAGCGGGCCGCCCCCGGCCGCCGTGTGCACACCGGCCCGCTGATCGGCTCCGATCATGTCGTCCGCGGCCAGGAACGCGCGCTGCTGCGGGCCCGCGGCGCCCTCGCCGTCGACATGGAGTCCGCCGCCACCCTGCGGGCCGCGCTCGCCGTCGGACCGCGGCCCGTTGCCGCCGTCCGGGTGGTCGTGGACGCCCCCGAGCACGAGCTGGTGCGGATCGGCACGGTCACCGGGGGAATATCGGCCTTCCGCGTGCTCCGCTCGGTCATGCCCGCGTTCCTCGAATGGCACCGTTTCTCGCTGCTCCCCCGGAGGTGAGCCAGATGGCCATGCCGCTCCGCCAGACCATCAGGGTCGGGACGTATCTCTTCGAACAGAAGCTCCGCAGGCGGGAGAAGTTCCCGCTCATCGTGGAGCTGGAGCCGCTGTACGCGTGCAACCTCAAATGCGAGGGCTGCGGCAAGATCCAGCACCCGGCGGGCGTGCTCAAGCAGCGCATGCCGGTCGCCCAGGCGGTCGGCGCGGTGCTGGAGTCCGGCGCCCCGATGGTCTCCATCGCCGGCGGCGAACCGCTGATGCACCCGCAGATCCACGAGATCGCCCGCCAGCTGGTCGAGAAGAAGAAGTACGTCTTCCTCTGCACCAACGCCCTGCTGCTGCGCAAGAAGATCGAGAACTTCACCCCCTCCCCGTACTTCGCCTTCGCCGTGCACATCGACGGGCTGCGCGAGCGGCACGACGAGTCGGTCGCCAAGGAGGGCGTGTTCGACGAGGCGGTGGAGGCGATCAAGGAGGCCAAGCGGCGCGGCTTCCGGGTGACCACCAACTCCACCTTCTTCAACACCGACACCCCGCAGACCGTCGTGGAGGTGCTCAACTACCTCAACGACGACCTCAAGGTGGACGAGATGATGATCTCGCCCGCCTACGCCTACGAGAAGGCCCCCGACCAGGAGCACTTCCTCGGCGTCGAGCAGACCCGCGAGCTGTTCCGCAAGGCGTTCTCCGGCGGCAACCGGGGCCGCTGGCGGCTCAACCACTCGCCGCTCTTCCTCGACTTCCTGGAGGGCAAGGCCGACTTCCCCTGCACCGCCTGGGCGATCCCCAACTACTCGCTCTTCGGCTGGCAGCGGCCCTGCTACCTGATGGCCGACGGCTACGTCCCCACCTACCGCCAGCTCATCGAGGAGACCGACTGGGAGAAGTACGGCCGCGGCAAGGACCCGCGCTGCGCCAACTGCATGGCGCACTGCGGCTACGAACCCACCGCCGTGCTCGCCACCATGGGCTCGCTGAAGGAGTCGCTGCGGGCGGCCCGCGCCTCCGCCTCGGCCAAGTGAACGCCCCCGTGGGCACCTTCGACCTGGCGGCACTGCTCGCCGCGCGCGGTGGTGAGCGCTACGAGCTGCACGGCCGCCACATCAACCCGCAGCTGCCGCGGATGCTGCGCACCATCGGCTTCGACAAGTTCTACGAGCGGGCCGAGGGCGCCTACTTCTACGACGCCGACGGCGACGACTACCTGGACATGCTCTCCGGCTTCGGCGTGATGGGCCTGGGCCGGCACCACCCGGTGGTCCGCAAGGCGCTGCACGACGTGCTCGACGCCCAGCTCGCCGACCTCACCCGCTTCGACGCCCCGCCGCTGCCCGGACTGCTCGCCGAGCGGCTGCTCGTCCACTCGCCCCACCTGACGCGGGTCTTCTTCTCCAACAGCGGCACCGAGGCGGTGGAGACCGCGCTGAAGTTCGCCCGCTACGCCACCGGCCGGCCGCGGGTGCTCTACTGCGCGCACGCCTTCCACGGGCTGACCGCGGGCTCCCTCTCGGTCAACGGCGAGCACTGCTTCCGGGACGGCTTCGCCCCGCTGCTGCCGGACACCGCCGTCCCGCTCGGCGACCTGGACGCGCTGGAGCGCGAGCTGCGCAAGGGCGATGTGGCCGCGCTGATCGTGGAGCCGATCCAGGGCAAGGGCGTCCACGAGGCCCCGCCCGGCTATCTGCGCGCCGCCCAGGAGCTGCTGCGCCGCCACAAGAGCCTGCTGATCGCCGACGAGGTGCAGACCGGGCTCGGCCGCACCGGGGACTTCTACGCCTACCAGCACGACGACGGGGTGGAACCGGACCTGGTCTGCGTGGCCAAGTCGCTCTCCGGCGGCTATGTCCCGGTCGGCGCCACCCTCGGCAAGGAGTGGATCTTCAGGAAGGTCTTCTCCTCCATGGACCGGGTGGTGGTCCACTCGGCGAGCTTCGGCTCCAACGCCCAGGCCATGGCCGCGGGTCTGGCCGTCCTCGCCGTACTGGAGGACGAGCAGCTCGTCGCCAACGCCCGGCGCACCGGCGAAGAGCTGAGGAACCGGCTGGCCGCGCTGGCCGGCCGCTACGAGATGCTGCACCAGGTGCGCGGGCGCGGACTGATGATCGGCATCGAGTTCGGCCGCCCGTCCTCGCTGGGGCTGCGCGGCCGCTGGACCATGCTCCAGGCCGCCCGCAAGGGGCTCTTCGCCCAGATGGTGGTGGTCCCGCTGCTCCAGCGCCACCGCATCCTCACCCAGGTCTCCGGCGACCGGCTGGAGGTGATCAAGCTGATCCCGCCGCTGATCATCGGGGAGCGGGAGGTGGAGCGGTTCGTCTCCGCGTTCACCGCGGTGATGGACGAGGCGCACAGCGGCGGCGGGCTGATGTGGGACTTCGGCCGCACCCTGGTCAAGCAGGCCGTGGCCCAGCGCTGAGCCCTGGCGTCAGCCGGAGGCTTTGCCTCTGAGGCAATCCATTTGCCTCAGAGGGAAGACAGTGGCGCAATGGTGCCATGAGCACCCAGGCCGATCCGCCCGGCCTTTCCGAGTCCGACCCGGCGCTGCCGGACGTGGCGCCCCAGCTGAGGGCGCTGCGCCGGCGCCGGGGACTCACCCTGGAAGCCGCCGCCCGGCGCGCGGGGCTGTCACCGGCCCATCTCTCCCGGCTGGAGACCGGCCGCCGCCAGCCCTCGCTGCCGATGCTGCTCGGGCTCGCCCGCATCTACGGTACGACCGTCTCGGAGCTGCTGGGGGAGAGCGCCCCGGAGCGCGACCCGGTCCTGCGGGCCGACCGGGCCGAGCCCACCGAGGCCGACGGCTGGATCTACCGCCGAGCCGGCGCCCGGGGCCGCGCCATGCAGGCCCTGCGGGTGGAGGTCCCGTACGCCACCCCGGCCGACCTGGTGCGGGTGCACCCCGGCGAGGAGTGGCTCCACGTCCTGGGCGGCCGGGTCCGGCTCACCCTGGGCGAGACGGCACACGTCCTCGACCCGGGGGACTCCGCCCACTTCGACTCGCTGACCCCGCACCGTATCGCCGCGGCCACCGCCGGCGGGGCGGAGCTGCTGTTCGTCCACACCCTGATGCAGAGCCCCGCCGCCGAGCTGTGCCTCGGCGGCGGCACCGGCCGGGCCCGCTGAGCGGCCCGGCGCCGAGAGGAGCGATCCACCATGATCCAGGAACCGGCCGCGGACCGCGGCGAGACCTCGGGGGCCCCCGCCCCGGCGCCCGGACGGGCGGGGAAGGACGTCCGTGCGGACCGCGAGGAGCGGCGCTTCCCGACCGGCATCCTGGTCCGGCTCTTCGCCTACCTCATCGCCGGCCACCTCTTCGCGGCCTTCCTGTACCTGCTCTTCGTGCTCGGCGGCCAGAACCAGTAGCAGCCGTCAGACCCTCTCGACGCCGTCCCCGGCCCCTTCGAGCAGCCGCTCCCGCAGCTGCTCCCGGGTCTCCGGGGCCAGGCGCAGCCCCTCGGCCAGATAGCGGTCGGTGGTGCCCCAGGTCGCCTCGATGGTGTCGAAGGCCGTCCGCAGATACTCGATCCGGGCCTCGAACAGCGGGTTGAGCAGCTCCATCACCTCGGCGGACATCCCCGTCGCCGAGGTGTCGGTGCGGCGCACCTTGTAGCGGCGGCTCGGCTCGTTGGACTTCAGGTAGTCCTCCTCGATCGCCTCCCGCTCCACCCCGAGGGCGAGCAGGGTGACCGCGACCGACAGCCCGGCCCGGTCCTTGCCGGCGGCGCAGTGCATCAGCGCCGGCACGCTCTCCTCGGCGAGGGCGTGCAGCACCCGGCTGTGCTCCCCGGTGCGGTCCGTGATGATCGAGCGGTACGAGGCGATCATCCGGTTCGCGCCCTTGCCGTCGTCCAGGATGGCGCGCAGCTGGTCGAGGTCGCCGTCCCGGACCATGGTCCAGAACTCGGCGCCGTCGGCCGGGTCGGAGAGCGGGATGTTCACATTCCGCACGCCCGGCAGCGCGATGTCCGGCCCCTCCAGCTTCTGGTCGGCGGAGTTGCGGAAGTCGAAGACGGTGTGGAGCCCCAGCGTGGCGAGGAAGGCGGCGTCCTCCCCGGTGGCGTGCGCGAGGTGGCCGCTGCGGTAGAGCGTGCCCTGCCGCACCCGCCGGCCGTCCACCGTGGGCAGTCCGCCGACGTCCCGGAAGTTGCGGACCCCGGTCAGCTCGGGCTCGGTGGACGGTGCCTGCGGCAGCTGCTGGGTCACGAAGGTCTCCTCCGCGTCTGCCGTCGGCGCCGGCCGCCGACGAGGTCGCGGCTCCGACGATACGGCACGGTCACGGCGTCTTTGGAGGGGCTGTACGACCCCGGACCTGCGCGGACCCGCCGCGCGCGGGCTCGGCACCCTGGGCCGCCCCCGCCCCGGACGGGCGGCCTCCCTGTCCGTTTCGGGGCTCATGCACGTAAGGCCCGATGTGTCGGCGGAAGTGCGTTCCCTTGCGCCCCGGAGGATGCCCGGAGGATGGCGTGACCGGGCCGACTCGCCCCCGAGTGAGGGCTTCTGTCCGAATTGCTCGTTTGGCTATGTTCCAGCCCAACCTGCCCTGGTCGTGGGGCAAATGAGCCGGGCCGCGTGAGCAGCGTCATAACCGTGACGGTCCGTGCCCGCGAGGGGCTTCCAATTCCCGTGCATGGGACGGGAACTCATGATCCGTAATCCACACAGGGTGACCGCGATCATGCTCCCGCCGCACTCCCCGCAATACCCATCGGAAAGCCGCGGCTTGTTCGCGCCGACTCCGCTCGCTTAAGTTCACGGCAATCCGGCCGGACCGCCGAATCCTGCCACCGGCCCGGAATTCACACTCACCCACGCGTGGCAGGAGCGGGGGACCCAGGTAGTACGCCGAACCCCGGGAGGGGCCCGGCTCGGGGTGAAGCCGTGTCAGCGCACGGCCGGACATCTCCAGTCCGAACCCGACAGCTCACCTCGCAGGCGCCGGAGAGGATTCGCCATGCCCGGCAAGGGTAAGCACCGCCGTCCCAAGTCCAGCCCCCTCACCCGCGGGTTCGTCGCCGCCGGCACCGGTGGCGCCGCCATCGCGCTGCCGCTGTTCGCCGCGAGCGGCGCCCACGCCGCCGAGCAGAGCGCCCCGGCCGCCGCCGCCCGGACCGCCGCCGTCCAGCAGGCCGCGGCGCACAGCGCCGCCCAGGCCGCGCCCCGCACCTACACCGTGGTCGCCGGCGACTACCTCGCCAAGATCGCCCACAACAAGAACGTCAAGGGCGGCTGGCACAAGCTGTACGAGGACAACCGGAAGGTCGTCGGCGAGGACCCGGCGATGATCCACCCGGGCATGAAGCTGACCCTCGGCGCCACGTCCGGCAAGGCCGAGGCCGCTCCGGCCAAGCCGAAGGCCGACGCGGACCGCGCCTCCCGGAGCACCGCCCGCTCCGAGGCCCCGAAGCCCGAGGCCCCGGCCGCCGAGGCGCCCACCTCCTCCGGCCAGACCAGCGGCTCGGGCTTCGTCGCCCCGGTCGACGGCGGCATCGGCACCCCGTACCACCAGTCCGGCTCCATGTGGTCCTCCGGCTACCACACCGGCGTCGACTTCGCCGCCTCCACCGGCACCCCGATCAAGGCCGTCGGCCCCGGCACCGTGGTCTCCGCCGGATCGGGCGGCGCGTACGGCAACGAGATCGTCATCCAGCACGAGGACGGCAACTACTCGCAGTACGCCCACCTCTCCTCCCTCGGGGTGTCCGCCGGCCAGACCGTGAGCGCCGGCCAGCAGATCGGCCTGTCGGGCGCCACCGGCAATGTCACCGGCCCGCACCTGCACTTCGAGATCCGCACCAGCCCCGGCTACGGCTCGGACATCGACCCGCTGGCCTACCTCCGCAGCCACGGCGTCGGCATCTGATCCTTCCCGGCCCCTCCGCCTCCGCCCGGCACCCGCACACGGTGCCGGGCGGAGGCGCGTCCACTGCCTTCCCCGGTATTTCCGCCCCGCTTTTCCGCACCCCGCTTATTCCGCGTTTGGTGGAAAATTGACCGGTGGCAAACATCACGCCCCGTCAACCCCTCCTTACGGTCGCGTAGGTCACATCCTCCGTAGAAGGATGACGTGCCGTGGCAGACCATTCGACCTTCAGTGAACGTGCCGTATGCGGGTCGTACGCGGCGATCGGTGACAGTTTCACCGAGGGCGTCGGGGACCCGGGGCCCGGTGGGGCCCTCGTCGGCTGGGCGGACCGTCTCGCGGTGCTCCTCGCGGACCGGCTGCCGGAACCCGAGTCGTTCCGGTACGCCAACCTCGCCGTACGCGGACGGCTGCTCGACCAGGTCGTGGCCGAGCAGCTCCCCCGGGCCCGCGAACTCGCCCCCGACCTGGTGACCTTCTGCGCCGGCGGCAACGACATCATCCGCCCCGGCAGCGACCCCGACGACGTGGCCGAACGCTTCGAGCGCGCGGTCGCCGCGCTGGCCCCGGCGGTCGGCACGGTCCTGGTGACGACGGGCTTCGACACCCGGGGCGTCCCGGTGCTGCGCCATCTGCGCGGCAAGATCGCCACCTACAACGGCCATGTCCGGGCGATCGCCGACCGGTACGGCTGCCCGGTGCTCGACCTGTGGTCGCTGCGCACCGTGCAGGACCGGCGGGCCTGGGACCTGGACCGGCTCCATCTGTCGCCCGAGGGCCACACCCGCGTCGCCCTGCGGGCCGGACAGGTGCTCGGCCTGCCGGTCCCCGCCGACCCGGACCAGCCCTGGCCGCCGCTCCCTCCGCGCGGCACCCTGGAGGTCCGCCGGGACGACATCAACTGGGCCCGCGAGTACCTCGTCCCCTGGATCGGCCGCCGGCTGCGCGGCCAGTCCTCCGGCGACCACGTCTCGGCGAAGCGCCCCGACCTGCTGCCGCTCTGAGGCGGGGGCGGGGCCGCGGGCCCGATGCGGGGGCTGAGGCACCCGGACGGTTCCGCCGGGGGTGCCGCCTCACCGCTGTCAGAGCCGCCTTCCATAATGGAAGACCCCTCACCCGTGGAGGTCCTGTGACCGGCTCCCTGCCCCGCCCGGGGTCCCCGCTTCCGCCGCGCGCCCGGCTTCGCGCGATACGTCCGGCCGCCTTCGGGGCGGACGCCGGTGGGGAGCGCTGGGCACGCGTCCAGGCCTCGCCGAACTTCGCGGACGGCGTGTTCCGGAACCCGGTGGGCACCCGCCATCGGCCCTCGGGCTCCTCCCTGGACTTCGCCCGGACGTACTTCGAGAAGGAGTCGAAGGCCCGGCGGGCACCGGCCGGGCGGATCCCCGTGCACCCCACCACCGTCGCGGACCTCGCCCGGCCGCCGGCCACCGGCCTGCGCGTCACCTGGCTCGGCCACTCCAGCGTGCTCGCCGAGATCGACGGCGTCCGGGTCCTGTTCGACCCGGTCTGGGGCGAGCGGTGCTCCCCCTTCTCCTTCGCCGGGCCCAAGCGCCTGCACCCGGTGCCGCTGCCGCTCGCCGCGCTCGGCCCGGTGGACGTGGTGGTGATCTCCCACGACCACTACGACCACTTGGACCTGCCCACCATCCGGGCCCTCGCCACCACCGACACCCTCTTCGCGGTGCCGCTGGGCGTCGGTGCGCACCTGGAGCACTGGGGCGTGCCCGCCTCCCGTCTGCGCGAGCTGGACTGGCACGAGTCCACCGAGGTCGGCGGTGTCCGGCTCACCGCCACCCCGGCCCGCCACTTCTGCGGGCGGGGACTGCGCAACCGGCAGCACACCCTGTGGGCGTCCTGGTCGCTGGCCGGCCCCGAGCACCGGATCTTCCACAGCGGGGACACCGGCTACTTCGAGGGCTTCCGCGAGATCGGCGCCGCGCACGGCCCCTTCGACGTCACCATGATCCAGCTCGGCGCCTACAGCGACTTCTGGCCCGACATCCACATGACCCCCGCCGAGGGCCTGCGCGCCCACCTTGACCTCCAGGGGGGTGCCCCCGCCGGGGTGCTGCTGCCGATCCACTGGGGCACCTTCAACCTCGCCCCGCACCCGTGGGCGGAGCCGGCGGAGTGGACGAGGGACGCGGGGGAGGAGGCCGGCCAGACGGTGGCGTCCCCCCGACCCGGCGAGCCGTTCGAGCCTGCCGGGACGGTGCCCCGGGAGCCGTGGTGGCGGGCGGTGTCCCGGTCGATCGAGCGGCCGTGGCGCGGTCCGCAGCCCGCCGAGGTTCCGGGTGAGGCGCGTGGCGCGGATCTGGATCCCGCCGGCGAGCGGTGAGGCCGGTGGGCCCGACGCCCGTACGGCGGCTCGGGCTCACTCGGGACGGTGGCAGAAGAAGCAGCCGTCCCAGTAGGGGAGTGCGGTGAGGACGCGATGGCGGGCGCAGGAGGCCATCGCGCGCTCCTCCACCGGTGGGAACACCCCCTCGGTGGCAGGGCGCTCGGGCGGCTCGAAGGACTCGACCAGGGCGGCGAAGGTCCGCAGGTAGCCCTGGGCGAAGGGGGGTTCGTAGCCCAGCTCGTCCCACCGGTGGCGGGTCAGCGCCAGCGCGGTGGAGCGCAGGACGAACTCCTTCGACCGGGCACGCTCGGCCGCGGACGCGCCCCAGTCGACATCCTCCAGGTCGAAGCCGACGGCACCGCGCCCCATCATCTGCTGGTCCTGCAGGGTGAGCAGAGCGGCGAAGCGGTAGTCCCACGAGGCTTCGGCGAGATCGGACACCGCCAGCGTCAGCACGTCGACGAACACCGCGGTGCCGCCGTTGGACAGGTACAGGCTCTGCCCGCCGCCTGCGAACACGTTCCCCATCGGTTCACGGTAGGTCACCTCGGCGCCGCGTCGATGGCCTTTTTCGCCACCGCGGCGGGGATGTCCACCTCGGCGCCGCGCTTCGTTTTCCGGACCGGCAGGGCTGGAACCGTTCGCCTCGGGGGCCTTTCCGCCGGCCCGATGCGGGCAGCGTGATCATGACCGCACGGTCAGGGAACAGAGAGCGGGCCCCACGATGCCAGAGCAAGAGCACCGGATCGGCGAGATCTCCGCACTGCGGGAGGAGGTCGCCCAGCTGCGGCACGCCGTCGTCTCCCATGCCGTGATCGACCAGGCGATCGGTGTGGTGCTGGCCTACGGCGGACTGCGCTCCGATGCCGGTTGGGAGGTGCTCCGCGAGGTCTCCCAGCACACCAACACCAAGCTGCGCGAGGTGGCCGAGTACCTGGTGCAGTGGCCGCACTGCGCGTGGCTGCCGCCGGAGATCCACCGCGGCCTGGACGCGGCGCTGCAGCGTCGGGGCTCCCTGGGGGGCGCCTGCGGAGTGGACGAGGCGGGGCGGGACGTCTCCTTCGGGATTCGAGAGACGGGGCTCAGCCTTCCTCCTCGTCGCGGCGCAGGTGGTTCCAGACGATCGCGAGAAAGGCGATGACCGCTGAACCAGGGCCGGCGCCTTCTCCCTGTGCGGTCCATTCGAGCACGATCTCGGACAGTTGTACGGCTCTCAGCAGAAAGCGGAGAAGGCAGATCCGGCATACGGCGGCCGGCGGGCCGCTGCCGGCCTCCAGTCCCGGAGCGCGCTCGCATTGCGGGCAGCCCGGTCGGCCGGAGAATGGCGCCATCCGGTGTTTCTCCTTCGGTAGGGGGGAATGGGCGGGCCGCGGAGGCCAAGGCTCCCGTTGTGCGGCCAGGCCGCGTTCGCCGATCAGGTAATCGGGCGATTCCGACGGTAGTACAGCCGGATGAGGGTGAAGTCCGTACTGCGGGCCGGGAGTTCACCGGTGGTGCGCGCCAGGTCGGCATGTGCGCCCCGCAAGGGCGGCGGGGCGGGCGGGGTCGTGGAGAGTGCGCCGGGGATTTCGGGCCCACGGGAGGCCGGTGCGTGGGCATTCGGGCAGGTCAGATGACACGCGCATAGTGGGCGAACATATGACCGGGAGCTATTTCGATTCTCCGCCCCGAGGGCGTCTCGCCTGACGCCCCCTACCGAGGTGAACTGCGAAACCTCGTTCATTCGCCCGCAGTTGCGCTCCGGCGCACTCCCGTGCGTCGCAAATCTTCACGCCGTCCGGTGTATGAGTCGATGTGCCGGTGGCCATACTCCTAGCGGTCGCCCATGCAATTGCAGGGCCGACCGGGGAGACCGGCGATCATCGGGAGAGGCGGGACCATGGCACGGGTGAAGGTGCGCGAAGACGGGTCGGCGCAGGCGTCACCGCGTTGGCGGAAGAGCTCCTACAGCAACTTCAACGGTGAGTGCGTCGAGCTGGCGGAGCTGGACAGCGCGGTACTGCTGCGTGATTCCAAGGTTCCGGCGGGTCCGGTGGTCCAGGTCGCCCGCGGGGTGGCGGACACCTTCGTGCGGGCGCTGCGGAGCGGACGGTTCGACGGCTGATCCGCCCGGACCGGCCAGGTGGGCCGGTCGTTCCGGCCACGGCGGGCCGTGGGGATGGTGCCGCGTCCGGCTGCCGCTTGTACCGGCGGGAGCCACCCGGTACGCATGCACGTGCAGCTGCACGTGTGGGGGCCGAGTCCGCCGGGCTCGGGGGACGTCTGAGGGATGAGGGGTGCGGACGCGATGCACGGGCTCGGTGAGACGCCGGATCTGCCGAACGGCTTCGGCTCGGAGCAGGACTTGGGCCAGGACCGACCACACAGCGCGCGGATGTACGACTACTACCTCGGCGGCAAGACGAACTACCGGGTGGATCGGGATGCCGCGGAGGCGGTGATCCAGAGCTTCCCCGCCATACCGACCGTGGCCCGCGTCAACCGGGCCTTCATGCACCGGGCGGTTCGCTTTCTCGCGGCAGAGTGCGGCGTCACCCAGTTCCTCGACATCGGCTCGGGCATCCCCACCGAGCCCAATGTGCACGAGGTCGCCCAGTCCCGGACGCCCGGCAGCAGGGTCTGCTATGTCGACACCGACCCGATCGTCCTGGCCTACGCGGACGCACTGCTGACCAGCTCACCGGAGGGAAGGACGACCTATCTGGAAGCCGATGTCTCCGACCCCGAGGCGGTGCTCGCGGCGGCGGAGGAGGAGGGCGGCCTCGATCTGGGGCGCCCCGTCGCGCTGACGCTCCACGCGCTGCTCCACTTCCTCCCCGACGACCGTGATCCGTACGGCACGGTGAACCGGCTGCTCGAACGGCTGGCCCCCGGCTCGTATCTGAGCCTGACCCACTGCACCGGTGACTTCGCGCCGGGTCCGTGGCGGGAGATCGTCCGCCTCTACACGGAGAAGGGCACCCCCGCCCAGGTGCGCTCATGGGAGGAGGTGCGGCGCTTCTTCGACGGACTCGACCTGGTGGACCCGGGCCTGGTGGTGGCACACCGCTGGCGGCCGGAGCCGGCCAGCGGCCCCAGCCTGGTGGGTGATGCCGATGTGTCGCTGTACGCCGGTGTGGCGAGGAAGCCTTGACGGCCTCGGCCGGCGGCCCTACGTCCTGCCGTCCCGGATGATCCGTTCGATGTGCTGCCCGATGCGGCGCTTCGTCTGAAGCGTCGTCATGCTCTTCTCGAGCAGCCGGTCGAACCGCTTCTTGCGCTGGTCCACCTCGTCGGGCTCCTGGCAGACGAAGGCGCTTTCGGCCCGGTCCTCGTACAGCACCGTCGGGAGGACCGGCTGCTCGAAATCGAAGAGGACGGTCGGCCCCAGGGTCGGAAGATTGTGACCGTTGACCGGGATCATCCGGAAGCTGTAGCGCGGATCGTCCGCGAGCGAGAGCAGCTTCTCCATTTGCTCGATCATGATATCGGGCGTTCCGATGGTGCGGCGCAGGCAGAGCTCGTCCAGAATGCAGATGTAGCGGATGCCGGATCTGGCATGGAAGTGGCGCTGGCGTTCCATGCGGAGTTCGGTACGGCGTTTGATCTCCCGCTTGGAGGTGCCTTCCGGGGCCGCGAAGGCGATGGCGTAATACGCGTAGTCGCGGGTGTGCAGGAGACCCGGAAACCGGTCGCGGTCGTACACCCTGACGAGGTTGGCCGCCTCTTCCAGACTGATGAGGGTGAGCAGCTGGTTCTTGGCGACACCGCGCCACTCCGAACCCTGCCACCACCGCTCCTCGTTCGCCTCGGCGAGTAACTGGAGGAGGCGGTCCCGCTCCTCGGAGGTCGCCCCGTACACGGAGCAGGCCTGGTAGACGGTGTCGGTCTTGCAGGGCGTCTCGCCGGTCTCGTTGCGGCTGAGTATGTAGGTGCTGATTCCCAGGCGGGTCGCGGCGTCCTTCTGCTGCAATCCGACGGCGCTGCGCAGCCGCCGCAATTCACGGCCCACCACCATGTGCTGGGCGGTGGGCACGGCACCGTGCAGCTCCCGTGCTTGTCGTCGGGCCGGCTGGGGTCGCACTGAGTCTCCTAGAAGTGCACTGCTGGGCATCCTCGTTCAGACGCAGGGACCATGGTGCAGTACCGGATGCGGATGGCTCCACCGGATCGCGTCAATGCGCGGACAGTGCCCGGCCGTGCTTTCCGGTGCGGGAGAGGTTGCCCGCGTCCCCACCAGTCAATTTGCCATTGGCATATGCGCAAGGCTTATGGAGTATTCATTTCCGGCAGTCATGCAAGCGCATGACGTTCGGGATCATGCCGTGCGGTGGAAGACCCCCGGGCTCCGGCCCGGGAGTCGTGCCGGTGGGCCGGGGGAGGGGTCGGGAGCAAGCCAGGTCCGGTCAGCGGGACATGATGGTCCGAATATCGGCTTGGCAAAATCCCTGAGTGAGCTCTGTCGGAGCGTCCGGGGTAGACGAAAGGATCCCTCTGCGGTCGGCCGGGCCAGCTCGGCCGCGGCCGCGGACCCACCGCCGGACACGGCCCCCGCCGGCCGGCGGCAGACCTCACGCAGGGGGAACGACCACGTGATACGCACCGCGGCGCTGGGCAGCGCCGCCACTCTTGCCGCCGGGGCGCTCGCCGCCGGCCTGCTGCTCTCCCCGTCGGCCACCGCCGCTCCCGCCTCCCGGTCCGCCGGCGACGGGGCGCGGGAGGCCGTGGGAGTGAAGATCGCCGCGGCCCGCGCGGCCCGCGCCGGAATCGACTGGAAGGACTGCCCGGCCGACTGGGGCCTGGAGAAGCCCATCCAGTGCGGCTTCGTGAAGGTCCCCCTCGACTACGCGAAGCCCTTCGGCCGGACCATCGACATCGCCGTGGACCGGATCGGCAACACCGGCACCAAGGACGAGCGCCAGGGCGCCCTGATCTACAACCCGGGCGGCCCCGGCGGCTCCGGACTGCGCTTCCCGCGCCGGGTCACCACCAAGAGCCCGCTGTGGACCAACACCGCCAAGGCCTATGACTTCGTCGGCTTCGACCCGCGCGGGGTGGGCCGCTCCACGCCCATCTCCTGCATCGACCCGCAGGAGTTCGTCAAGGCGCCCAAGGCCGACCCGGTGCCGGACAGCGAGGCCGACAAGCGGGCACAGCGCAAGCTGGCGGCCGAGTACGCGGACGGCTGCAAGGAGCGCAGCGGCTGGATGCTGCCGCAGATGACCACCCCGAACACCGCGCGCGACCTCGATGTCATCCGCGCGGCGCTCGGCGAGCGCAAGCTCAACTACCTGGGCGTGTCCTACGGCACCTACCTGGGCGGCGTCTACGCCACCCTCTTCCCCACCCATGTCCGCCGCATGATCGTGGACAGCGTGGTGAACCCCTCGAAGGAGAAGATCTGGTACCAGGCCAACCTGGACCAGGACGTCGCCTTCCAGACCCGCTGGAACGACTGGAAGGCCTGGGTCGCCCGGCACGACGCCGTCTTCCACATCGGCAACACCCCGGCCAAGGTCGAGGCCAGGTACCAGGAACTGCGGGCCACCGCCAAGGCGAAGCCGATCGGCGGAGTGGTCGGCCCCGCCGAGCTCATCGGCTTCTTCCAGGGCGCCCCGTACTACGACTCCTCCTGGGTGCCGGTCGCCCAGACCTTCAGCGACTACCTCGCCGGGGACACCCAGGCCCTGGTCGACGCCATCGCCCCGGACATGTCCGACACCGCGGGCAACGCCGCCGCCGAGAACGGCAACGCCGTCTACACGGCCGTCGAGTGCGCGGACGCCAAGTGGCCCACCAGCTGGAAGCGCTGGGACCGGGACAACACCCGGCTGCACAAGGACCACCCCTTCCTCACCTGGTCCAACGCCTGGATGAACCTGCCCTGCGCCACCTGGAAGTCCAAGCAGCACGAGCCGGTCGAGGTCGGCGCCAGGCGCGGGCTGCCGCCGGTGCTGATCGTGCAGTCGGAACGGGACGCGGCCACCCCGTACGAGGGCGCCGTGGAGCTGCACCGACGGCTGGCCGGCTCGCGGCTGATCACCGAGAAGGACGCGGGCTCGCACGGCGTCACCAGCCTGGTGAACCCCTGCGTCAACACCCGGGTCGACGCCTATCTGCTCACCGGCAAGACCGACGCCCGTGATGTGACCTGCGCCCCGCACGCCACCCCGGTCCCGCCGGGCGCCAAGGCGGGCAAGGCCTCGGCCCCGGCCGCCGCGCCGCTCGACCTGCCGGCCGTGCCCGCGGTGCGCTGACCCAGGTCTGAGGGAGCACAGCGGTAACGGAGCGGCCGGCGCCATCGGGACGGGGCGCCGGCCGCTCACCGCACCGGGACGAACCCCGCCTCATAGGCGGCGATCACCGCCTGGGTACGGTCCCGGGTGCCGGTCTTCGCCAGCACGGCCGCCACATGGGTCTTGGTGGTCGCCGGGCTCACCTCCATCCGCCGGGCTATCTCCCCGTTGCTCAGCCCGGCCGACATCAGCCGCAGCACCTCCGCCTCCCGCCCGGTCAGCCGTGCCACCCAGGCGGCCGGCGGGCCGGTCCGCCCACGGTCGCCGTACGCCGCGGCCAGCGACCGCACAGCCGCCGGGAACAGCAGCGAGTCGCTCCGCGCGACCAGCCGCACCGCCTGCACCAGCTCCTCCACGGCGACCCGCTTCAGCAGGAAGCCGGCCGCGCCCGCGCGCAGCGCGTCGTACACATAGGCGTCGTTCTCGAAGGTGGTGACGACCACGATCCGCGGCAGCGGACCGGGCCCGCCCAGGATCAGTTCGGTGGCCTGGATGCCGTCCACCCGCGGCATCCGCACATCCATCAGCACCACGTCGGGGCGCAGCTCACGCACCACCGAGACGGCCTCGTCGCCGCTGGAGGCCTCGCCGACGACACTCAGCCCCGGCTCGGTGTCCAGGATGACCCGCAGGGCCGTCCGCACCATCAACTCGTCGTCGGCCAGGACGATGCGCACCCCCTTGCCGCTCACCGCGCCCCCGCTCCATACGGCAGGACGACACGGAGCCGCCAGCCCGGCGGCGACGCGGCGCCGGCGGCGGGACGGGGGCCGGCCTCCATACGGCCGCCCGAGAGCGCGGCACGCTCGGCGATCCCGCGCAGACCGCGACCACCTCCCGCCCGGGCGCCTCGGGGCGCCGGGCGCCGTTCGGCCGTCGGGTTGTCCATCGTGACCTCCACCTCTCCGTCGCCTACGGTGATCCGCAGCTCCACCGGGACCGCTCCGGCGTGCCGCAGGGCGTTGCCCAGGCCCTCCTGGACGATCCGGTACGCCTCCCGGGACACCTGCGCCGGGACGGCGAGCGGGTCTCCGGCCAGCCGGAGGTCCACCGGGGCACCCCCGGCCGCCACCAGGGTGTCCAGCGAGGCCAGCGTCGGCGCCGTCGCGAGAGCCTCCGGCCCGGGCGGCCCCCCGTCGTCCTGCCGCAACAGGCCCAGCACCGCGTCCAGTTCGCCCACGGTCCGGCGGGTGGTCTCCTCG
This sequence comes from Streptomyces lichenis, assembly GCF_023218175.1. GTDB lineage: Bacteria > Actinomycetota > Actinomycetes > Streptomycetales > Streptomycetaceae > Streptomyces > Streptomyces lichenis. Next base: position 97,633 of record NZ_JALPTH010000009.1, read on the forward strand.
ATGGCCGTCAACGCCCGGGTGACGAAGTCCAGGTCCCGGTGGCGCTCGTCCAGCATCCGCCGTGCGGCGCCCGCCTGAAGGGTCACCGCCGACAGCGCGTGGCCGACCGAGTCATGCAACTCCCGGGCCAGCCGGTTGCGTTCGGACAGCTCCGCGGCGCGCCGCTCGGCCGCCGCCAGCCGCTCGGCCGGGGACGGTCCGAGCAGCAGCGGTGCGCACCGGGCGAGCAGGGCTCCGGCAGCCGCGGACACCGCCACGAGCGCCACCAGCGACGCCACGCCGAGGAGCGGCAGCAGCACGATGGTCGCGGGGGAGGAGTCCACGGCCAGATAGGCGCGGACCCCGGGGAGGAAGGCGGCAGCCATCAGGGCGACCGCGAACGGCGGCAGGGCCAGCGAGGCGCCCGCCACCGCCGCACCCACGCACAGATGCAGGGTGAGCCAGCAGGCGGTGCGCGCCCGTTGGGACCGGCCCCGGGCCGGTCCGTCGGCGAACCGCTCGGCGGGCTGCCCGCACAGGGACCGGGCCGCGGCCACCGACAGCGGGCGCGCCATGGGCAGCCACCCCGCCACGGCGATGAGCGGCAGGGCGGCCGCGTAGGCCGCGAACTGGAGGCGGGTATTGCCCTCCAGCGCGTTGCCGGCGCCGGTCAGCGAGCCGATGGTGACCACGCTCAGCAGCCAGAACGGCATCAGCAGCGCACCGCCGAGCACCAGATGCGCCCAGCGCAGCCGCGCCTGCCGCCCGAACAGCGCCCGGGCCGCCGAGCGGGGGGTGGCGGTGGTGGCGGCCGTGCTCGTCACGGGCGCCGAGCCGTCAGCAGACGGGCCGGCACGCAGCTCAGCAGCAGACCGGAGATCATTTCCACAGCGTAGGCCGACACGGTCAGCGCCGAAGGCGGTTCGGCACCGCCCAGAGGTGCCAGCGCCGCGAACAGCAGCCAACCGCCCCAGGCCGCCAGGGTGCTCGCGCCCACCCAGGCGGCCCCCAGCAGCGGCTTCAGCGGCAGCCCCGGCAACGGGCGGAAGGCGAGGACCAGGACGCTCACCGCGGCCACCGCGGCGAACGCGGCCCGTGAACCGTGCAGCATGGCGAAGTCCGCGGTGCGCTGGGCGAGACCCACTCGTCGAGGAACGGCCGCGAGCCCCGGACGCCGCCCCCGGCTTCGGAGAAGGCGAGTCGCAGGACCGTGTTGGCGACGAGCAGCAGCGTCCGGTGCTCCAGCAGCACACTGCCGTCCGGGATGCCGACCCTGCCGCCCGCTATCCACACCACTTTCAGCACGAGGTAGGGCAGACAGGTGGCGATCGCCACGGTACGCAGCGCCAGGGGCAGCCCTCTGGGCGGAGCGTGGACGGCGGACAGGGCGTCGGAGGTCATGGGACCACCCTGCCGCCGCTCACCGACCGTGCCATCCCGCGCGAGAGCGATCCGCCTCCCCCGGGTGGGGGAGGAACCCGGCCCGGGGGAGGAGCCGGGACGAGAGGGAGGAGACGGTACGGCGCAGGGCCCCGCCGCTGGGGGCGGCGGGGCATGGGGCATGCGGCCGAACGCCGGTCAGGCGCCCGACGGGGCGGTGGCCGCCCAGGCCCGTGCCGCCCCGGCCCCCGGCCCGGGTCTACCTCACGCCGCCGGGCCGCCCGAACCGCCGCCCAGGGCGCGGAGGATGCGTTCGGCGGCCAGGGTCGCCGTCAGCTCGCCGTCGCGGACCCGCCGCTCCAGCTCGGGTGCCAGGGCGCGGACGGCCGGGTCGGCGCGGAGGCGGCCGAGGAGTTCGTCGCGGACCATGGTCCAGGTCCAGTCGACCTGCTGGTCCCGGCGGCGGGCCGCCAGCCGGCCGGTGGAGTCCATCAGGGTGCGGTGCTGCTCCAGCCGGTCCCAGACGGTGTCCAGGCCGGTGGTCTCCCGGGCGCTGCAACTGAGCACCGGAGGCGTCCAGAAGGCGTCCTTGCCGTGCATCAGCCGCAGTGCGCCCGCCAGTTCGCGGGCGGCGGTCCGGGCGTCGCGCTCGTGCGGGCCGTCCGCCTTGTTGACGGCGATCACGTCCGCCAGCTCCAGCACGCCCTTCTTGATGCCCTGGAGCTGGTCCCCGGTGCGGGCCAGGGTGAGCAGCAGGAAGACGTCCACCATGTTGGCGACCGCCGTCTCGGACTGGCCGACGCCGACGGTCTCCACCAGCACCACGTCATAGCCGGCGGCCTCCATCACCACGATCGACTCACGGGTGGCCTTGGCGACCCCGCCGAGCGTGCCGGAGGTGGGGGAGGGGCGGACGAACGCGGCCGGGTCCACCGCCAGCCGCTCCATCCGGGTCTTGTCGCCCAGGATGGAGCCGCCGGTACGGGTGGAGGACGGGTCGACCGCCAGCACCGCCACCCGGTGCTCCATACCGGTGAGCATGGTGCCGAACGCGTCGATGAACGTCGACTTCCCCACGCCCGGCACACCGCTGATCCCGATCCGGCGGGCGTTGCCGCTGTGCGGCAGCAGCGCGGTCAGCAACTCCTGTGCCAGCGCGCGGTGCTGGGGGCGGGTGGACTCCACCAGCGTGATGGCCCGGGCGATCAGCGCCCGCTTGCCGTCGAGCACGCCCTTGACGTACGCGTCCAGATCGATCGCCATACCGCCCCCGGCCCTCAGTCGCCCTGCCCTGCGGCGGTCGCCTCACCCGAACCGGTGCCACCGGAACCGGCCGCGCCCAGCTCGCCGTGGCCGAGGTCGGCCGCCAGCCGGAGCACCAGGTCGTACGCCGCGTCCGGGATGACCGTACCCGGCGGGAAGACCGCCGCCGCGCCCATCTCCAGCAGGGTCGGCACGTCCTGCGGCGGGATGACCCCGCCGACCACGATCATGATGTCCTCGCGCCCCTCCTCGGCCAGCTGCTCGCGCAGCGCCGGGACGAGGGTGAGGTGCCCGGCGGCCAGCGAGGAGACGCCGACGATGTGCACATCGGCCTCCACCGCCTGGCGGGCCACCTCGGCCGGCGTCTGGAACAGCGGGCCGACGTCCACGTCGAAGCCCAGGTCGGCGAAGGCGGTGGCGATCACCTTCTGGCCCCGGTCATGGCCGTCCTGGCCCATCTTGGCCACCAGGATGCGGGGGCGGCGGCCCTCCTCCTCGTCGAAGGCGTCCACCAGGGCGCGGGTGCGCTCCACGGACGGGGACTCGCCGGCTTCGTTGCGGTACACACCGGAAATCGTACGGATCTGGCCGGCGTGGCGCCCGTACACCTTCTCCAGGGCGTCCGAGATCTCCCCGACGGTGGCCTTGGCGCGGGCCGCGCGCACCGCCAGCTCCAGCAGGTTGCCGTCCCCGCCGGCCGCCCGGGTCAGCGCGTCCAGCGCGTCCTGGCAGGCCCGCTCGTCGCGCTCCTCGCGCAGCCGCCGCAGCTTGGCGAGCTGCCGCTCGCGCACCGAGGAGTTGTCGACCTTGAGCACCTCGATCTGCTCGTCGGTGTCCACCCGGTACTTGTTGACGCCGATCACCGGCTGGCGCCCGGAGTCGATCCGGGCCTGGGTGCGGGCCGCGGCCTCCTCCACCCGCAGCTTGGGGATGCCCGCGTCGATGGCCTGCGCCATCCCGCCGGCCCGCTCCACCTCCTGGATGTGCTGCCAGGCCCGGCGCGCCAGGTCGTAGGTCAGCCGCTCCACGTACGCGCTGCCGCCCCACGGGTCGATGGTCCGGCAGGTGCCCGACTCCTGCTGGATCAGCAGCTGGGTGTTCCGGGCGATCCGCGCGGAGAAGTCGGTGGGCAGTGCCAGCGCCTCGTCCAGCGCGTTGGTGTGCAGCGACTGGGTGTGTCCCTGGGTGGCCGCCATCGCCTCCACACACGTCCGGGTGACGTTGTTGAACACGTCCTGCGCGGTCAGCGACCAGCCGGAGGTCTGCGAATGGGTGCGCAGCGACAGCGACTTGGTGTTCTTCGGCTCGAACTGGGCGACCAGCTTGGCCCACAGCAGCCGGGCCGCCCGCAACTTGGCGATCTCTATGAAGAAGTTCATGCCGATCGCCCAGAAGAACGACAGCCGGGGCGCGAACGCGTCCACGTCCAGACCGGCGTCCCGGCCTGCCCGCAGGTACTCGACCCCGTCGGCCAGGGTGTACGCCAGCTCCAGATCGGCCGTCGCCCCGGCCTCCTGGATGTGGTAGCCCGAGATGGAGATCGAGTTGTACCGCGGCATCCGCTGCGAGGTGAAGGCGAAGATGTCGGAGATGATCCGCATCGACGGCTTCGGCGGATAGATGTACGTGTTGCGGACCATGAACTCCTTGAGGATGTCGTTCTGGATGGTCCCGGCCAGCTTCTCCGGCGGTACGCCCTGCTCCTCGGCGGCCACGATGTACAGCGCCAGCACCGGCAGCACCGCGCCGTTCATCGTCATCGACACGGTCATCCGGTCCAGCGGGATGCCGTCGAAGAGCTGGCGCATGTCGTAGATGGAGTCGATGGCCACGCCCGCCATGCCGACGTCACCGGTCACCCGCGGGTGGTCGCTGTCGTAGCCGCGGTGGGTGGGCAGGTCGAAGGCGACCGACAGGCCCTTCTGCCCGGCCGCCAGGTTGCGCCGGTAGAAGGCGTTGGACTCCTCGGCCGTGGAGAAGCCCGCGTACTGGCGGATGGTCCACGGCTGGTTGACGTACATCGTCGGGTAGGGCCCGCGCAGGTACGGGGCGATGCCCGGGAAGGTGTCCAGGAAGTCCAGGCCCTCCAGGTCCTGCCCGGTGTACAGCGGCTTGACCCCGATGCCCTCCGGGGTCTCCCAGAGCAGGTCGTCCCCGCCGGCGGCCCGCTTGACGGCCGTACGCCACTCGTCGGCGCCGGCGGCCGGGGACGGCGACCCCAGCCCGATCCCGGAGAAGTCGGGGACGTCCCCGCTTCCCGGGGCTCCCGTGCTCCCGAGGACTCCCATCACGACACTCCCATACGGTCGAGGGCGGCGGTGAGCACCGCGACGGCGTCACCGCCCGCGAAGACATAGCTGTCGATCCCCTGGTACCCCTGCTCCGAGGCCGGGCGGCCGGCCAGGAACACATGCCCGGCGCCCGCCGCGCGCAGCTTTGCGGCGACCGCCTCGGCCTGCTCCCCGTACACCGTGTCGCTGGAGCAGAGGCAGGCCTCGGCCGCCCCGCTGTCGGCGAACGCGCCCTCGGTGACCGGCTCGATGCCGCCGGCCTGGAAGAGGTTGGCGGCGAAGGTCAGCCGGGCGGTGTGCGCGGCGGCCGGGCCCAACGCGGCCAGATAGATCCGGGGCCGGGCGCCGGTGGCGGCCAGATGCGCGTCGGAACGCGCCCGCAGCGCCTCGTACGCCTCGTCGCGCCGCACCCGGGGCAGCCCGCCGGACAGGGGCTGCGGCGCCGGCTCGCGGACCACCGGCTTCTCCGCCAGATGCGGGAAATCGCTGACGCCGGTGACCGGTTCGCGCCGCTTGGCCAGCTTGGCGCTCCGCTCGGCCCAGGTCGCGGCCAGCCGCTCGCCGACCAGCCCGGAGCGCAGGGCGGCGCCCTGGCCCCCGGCCCGTTCGATCTCCTGGAAGAACGCCCAGCCCGCCTCGGCCAGTTCGTCGGTGAGCCGCTCCACGTGGTACGAGCCGCCGGCCGGGTCGATCACCCGCGCCAGATGCGACTCCTCCACCAGGATGGTGGCGGTGTTGCGGGCGATGCGCCGGCCGAAGGCGTCGGGGAGGCCGAGCGCGTGGTCGAAGGGGAGCACGGTGACCGAGTCGGCGCCGCCCACCCCGGCCGCCAGCGTGGCGACCGTGGTCCGCAGCATGTTCACCCACGGGTCCCGACGGGTCATCATCACCGGCGAGGTCACCGCGTGCTGGACCTGCGCCCCCGCCCCGCCGGCCCCGCAGACCTCGGCCACCCGGGCCCAGAGGCGGCGCGCCGCACGGAGCTTGGCGATGGTCAGGAACTGGTCGGCACTGGCCGCGTACCGGAACTCCAGCTGCCGGCAGGCCTCCGCGATTCCCAGACCGGCCCCGGTCAGCTCCCGCAGGTACGCCACGCCGGTGGCCAGCGAGCAGCCCAACTCCTGCGCCGCCGAACCGCCCGCCTCGTGGTACGGCAGGGCGTCCACGGTCAGCGCCCGCAGCGTCCCGCCGCCGGCGCCGGCGCGGCCGAAACGCTCGGCGCACAGCCGCGCCAGACCGGCCGCCGCCTCGAAGTCCGGCGCCCGCCCGGTACGGGCCTCGTACCCGAGCGGGTCGGCGCCGAGGTTGCCGCGTACCGCCTCGTCGGCGACGCCCCGCTCCGCGTACAGCGCCAGCAGCGCGTCCGCCGCGGCCGGCGTCTCGGCGCCGGCGTCCAGCACGATCGGTGCCAGGTCCAGATAGACGCCGTCCAGCACCTGGCCGAGCCGGTCCACCGGGATGCCGCCCTCGCCGAGGACCAGCCAGAGCGAGGTGACGCCGTTCTCCAGGTCGGCCAGGACCGCGGCACCGTCGTCCGCGGTGTGCCGCTGGCGCACGTCCCAGCCGCCCACCGTGCCGCCCTCGACCCGGCCGCCGCGGACGAACGGCGCGAAGCCGGGCAGCCCGGGGTCGGGCGCGGAATCGCGCGCGGTGTACAGCGGGCGGATGGTGAGCCCGTCCTCCAGCCGGGTGGACAGGGCGTCCTCCGCCTGGTCGGCGGGCACGTCCTTGCCCGACTTCAGCAGGACGCCCGCCACCAGGCGCTGCCACTGCTCGGGGGAGGCGTCGGGGAACTCGGCGGCCAGCGGAAGGCCGTCGTCAGGCAGGACCGTCATGCTCGGATGCTAGGTCAGATGCACAAAGGTGCAGCAGGGGCCGCGAGTGTGACCTTGTTCTCTTGTCGCGGCACTCAGTGCCACCTACGGGGTGTTTGTCCGGCTGAGGGCGGTGCCGGGCCGGTCCGGGCGGCGTCCGGACGGCGTCCTCTGCGGGGTCGGCCGCGCTGACCGGCGCGGGAGTGCCGGGGCCGGGAGTAGGGCCGACCGGCCCTGGCGCGGGCCTGCCCGGCGCGGGCACGGTGAGCGGGGCGGCTCCGACCGCGGGGCCCACCGGGAACCACGGAGCACCCTGATGACGCGAGACGCCCACGTCGAGCAGGACACCCGCGCGGAGGTACGTACGGAATCCGGCGGTGGTGATCGTGAGCGCGGGCCGATCAGGGTGTTCCTGCTGGACGACCACGAGGTGGTGCGCCGCGGGGTGCACGACCTGCTGGACGGCGAGCCCGATCTGACGGTGGTCGGGCAGGCGGGCACGGCCGCGCAGGCCCTCGCCCGGGTGCCCGCCCTCCGGCCCGACGTGGCCGTCCTCGACGTGCGGCTGCCGGACGGGGACGGGGTGGGCGTCTGCCGGGAACTGCGCTCGCGCATGCCGGAGCTGGCCTGTCTGATGCTGACCTCCTTCGACGACGAGGAGGCGCTGCTGGACGCCATCATGGCGGGCGCGTCCGGCTATGTGCTGAAGCAGATCACCGGGACCGACCTGGTCGCCGCGGTGCGCGGGGTCGCCTCGGGGCAGTCCCTGCTCGACCCCGGCGCCACCGCGCGGGTGATGGCCCGGCTGCGGGGCGGCGAGCGGCCCGAGGAGGGGCCGCCGGGGCTCGCGACGCTCACCGCACGGGAGCGGGAGGTCCTCACCCTGGTGGGTGAAGGGCTGACCAACCGCGAGATCGGCGAGCGCCTCCACCTCGCGGAGAAGACGGTCAAGAACAACATCTCCCGGCTGCTGGCCAAGCTCGGGGTGGAGCGCCGGGTGCAGGCCGCCGTGCTGGCCGCCCAGCTGCCCGCGCAGCCGGTCCGGCCGGGCGGAGACGGCCGCCCGGCGCGGCACGGCCGTCCGGGTTAGGGCACGGCACGGGGCGCCGGCCGCGGAGTCGACCCGTCAGCGGATCCGGCGGGGGGATCCGTCCGCGGACCCGGCAGGGGATCCGTCAGTGGATCTGACGGAGGGTCATGACACCGCTACGCTGCTGCCCGTACCTGGACGGCCGGCCGCGGGAGGAAGATTCAGTGGGCGTGGAGGAGCCGTGGTCCCGGATGCCCGGGATGCGGCTGGACGAGCTGCTGGAGGAGCTGCAGGCCCGTATCAACGCCGCCCGCGGCACCCGGGACCGGGTGCACAGCCTGCTGGAGGCCGTGGTGTCGGTCGGCCGGGAGCTGGACCTGGCGCAGGTGCTGCGGCGCATCGTCGAGGCGGCCGCGCTGCTGGTGGACGCGCGGTACGGGGCGCTGGGCGTCATCGGGCCGGACGGCCGCAGCCTCTCGCGGTTCCTGACCACCGGGCTCGACCAGGCCGGGATCGCGCGGATCGGCCAGCTCCCGGCCGGCCACGGACTGCTCGGAGAGATCATCCGCAACCCGGAGCCGCTGCGGCTGCGGGAGCTGGGCGAGCACCCCGCCTCGTACGGCTTCCCGGCGCACCACCCGCCGATGCGGACCTTCCTCGGGGTGCCGATCCTGGTCCGCGACGAGATCTTCGGCAACCTCTACCTCACCGACAAGCGGGGCGGGCTGGACTTCGACGCCGAGGACGTCTCGGTGATCTCCACGCTCTCGGTGGCCGCCGGGGTGGCGATCGACAACGCCCGGCTCTACGAGAGTTCGCAGCGCCAGCAGCGGTGGTTGCAGGCCAGCGCGGAGATCACCAGCAGCCTGCTCTCCGGCAGTCCGCGGCTGAGGGTCCTGGAGCTGATCGCCCGCCGGGCCAAGGAGATCACCGGGACCCGGCTCGCCGATGTGTCGGTGCCCATGCCCGGCACCGACGAGCTGGTGGTCGAGCTGGCGCTCGGAGGGGAGGAGGAGGCGAGGCGGGGCCTGGTCATCCCGGTGGAGGGCACCCTGTCCGGTGCCGCCTACCGGGCGGGCAAGCCGGTCACCACCATGACCGTCGCCGACGACCGCCGCTTCCCGGCCGGGCCCCGGCAGTTCGCCGGGGGACTGGGACCCGCGGTCGCGGTCCCGCTGGGCACCGGCTCCGAGGACACCCGGGGAGTGCTGCTGCTGGCCCGGCCGGAGGGCGAACCGGTGTTCACGGTGGGGGAGCTGGACCCGCTGCTCGGTTTCGCCGGGCAGGCGGCCCTCGCCATGGAACTCGCCGAGCGCCGGGACGACGCCGAGCAGATCACCCTGCTGGAGGACCGCGACCGGATCGCCCGCGATCTGCACGACCTCGCCATCCAGCGGCTGTTCGCGACCGGGATGACCCTGCAGAGCGCGGCCCGGCTGGTGGACCACCCCGGCGCGGCCGAACGGGTCCAGCGGGCGGTCGGCGACCTGGACGAGACCATCAGGATCATCCGGTCGACCATCTTCGGGCTGCGGGCCCGCGACGACGACACCGGCCCCAGTCTGCGCGCCCAGGTGGCCCGCGCGGTCGGCGAGGCCGGCACCGCGCTGGGCTTCCCGCCCCGGCTGAGCATGGAAGGGCTGCTCGACACCGATGTGCCGGGCCCGATCGCGGACCATGTGATGGCGGTGCTCACCGAGGCGCTGAGCAACGCGGCCCGGCACGCGCACGCCACCCGGCTGGAGGTCGGCCTGCGGGCCACCGCCGACGAGGTCGTGCTCACCGTGGTGGACGACGGCTGCGGTATCCCCGCGCAGGGGCGTCGCAGCGGGTTGCGGAACCTCCAGGAGCGGGCGGGCGCCGCGGGCGGGGCGTTCGAGGCGGGCCAGGTCCCCGACGGCGGCAGCCGCCTCGTCTGGCGCGCCCCGCTCACCCGCGACGGGCACTGAGCCGGGGGCCGGGCCTCAGCGGCAGGCCGGGGAGCAGAGCGCCCCGGCTCCACGGGCGGCCCCGCAGGTCTCCCGGGCCGCGGTGGAGCCCTGCGGTGCCGGTGCCGCGGCCTCGCCGTCCGGTACGAGGAGGGGCGCCCCGGCCGGTGCCGAGGAGGCCCGTACCGGGAAGGCCGGCGCCGAGGAGGCCGGTGCCGGGAAGGCCGGTGCCGGGGAGGCGGGCTCCTCCTCCAGCCGGGAGCCGGTCACGATGCCGGGACGGATCCGCAGCAGATACTCGTCGGGCGCCGGCGAGGGGTACGGCGGGGAGCCATGGCCCGTGGCCGGGGCGGTGCGGCCGAGGGCGTATCCGGTCACCACGATGCTCCAGCCCGTTCGGGTCACCGGGTCGACCAGGTCCGCCTGGTAGGCGACGACGGTGCCCGGGCCGTCGGCCGAAGCCGTGACCGAGGCGGCGGCGGCCCGGTCGTACAGTCGTACGAGGATCTCGCCGTCGACCACCACATGGTGGCCGACCAGCACCGCGGGCAGGGCGTCGCGGGTGCAGACCAGGCGCCCCAGGGTGACGCCGGCCAGCAGCTCTATCGCCTCGGCCCGGGTCGGCTGCGTACGCCGGGGGCAGGGCCGTCGGCTCGGCGCCGTACCCCTTGCTCCGCCGGGGGAGCGGGTCCCGTTCGTTCCGTACACTCCGTACACTTCCGGCTCCTTCGTGCCGATGCGCCTGGTGCGGCGGGCCGTGTGGTGCGGCGGCCCGGTCTAGCCGAACGAGCAGGGGATGGCCTGGTCCACGCCCAGGATCCGGAACACTCTGCCCGTCTGCTTGGGCACTCGGCAGAGGCGGAGCTCGCCGCGGCGCTCGCCCTCACAGGCCCGGCGCCTGCGCAGCCGGAGGAACAGCTCGGCCCCCGAGGTGTCGCAGAAGGTCACCCCCGACAGGTCGACCAGCAGCCGTTCGTCGGTCTGTCTGGCGACCAGCGAGAGCTCCGGTTCGATGCGGGCGGAGGTGTCGAGGTCGAGCTCCCCGCTGAGGGCGAGCGCCGTCGTCCCGTTGCCGCGGGAGATTACCGTCAGGGAGATCGGGGTGGTGGTCATGCGCTGGCCTTTCCGGGGGCGGTGCGAGAGGGCGGAGAGGAGGGAGCACGGGCGGCCTGCCTCCCCGCCTCCGCAAGACCACCACCTCCCCGCCACCCGGCGACAGGACCCCCGGGCTCCCGCCGAGGGCCGAAGGTCCCGACTTTCGCCGCTCCCCGCCGGCCGGAACCGCGCCGTGCGTCCCGCGACCTGCTCGTACGCCCCGGGCGGCGTGATTCGGTCGTACGGCCCTCGGGCGGCGTGCGCGGCCGCTGTACGGGAACCCGCCCGGCGCCGCCCCGCCGTACGGGCCCGACCGGCGCGACCCCGCCCTTGCGGGCCCCGACCGACGCGGCCCGGGCACCCGCGCGTGTGCCCGTGCCTGCGGGGGACGTCGCCGTGCGGAGGCCCGCGCGGCGGCGGATACTCACCGTGTTCGACCCGGAACGGAGAACCGCATGAGCGACGACGCACCGGCCCGCACCACGCTGGCGCCGGAGGAGGCCGATGCCCTGGACGCGCACTGGCGCGCCGCCAACTACCTCGCGGTGGGGCAGATCTACCTGATGGCCAACGCGCTGCTGCGCGAACCGCTGCGGCCGGAGCACATCAAGCCGCGGCTGCTCGGCCACTGGGGCACGTCCCCCGGCCTCAACCTGGTCCACACCCACCTCAACCGGGTGATCAAGGCCCGCGACCTGGACGCGCTCTGCGTCTGGGGGCCCGGGCACGGCGGGCCCGCCGTACTGGCCAACTCCTGGCTGGAGGGCAGCTACAGCGAGGTCTATCCGGACATCAGCCGGGACGCGCCCGGGATGGAGGCGCTGTTCCGGCAGTTCTCGTTCCCCGGTGGCGTACCGAGCCATGTGGCCCCCGAGACGCCCGGCTCCATCCACGAGGGCGGCGAGCTCGGCTACTCCCTGGCCCACGCCTACGGCGCCGCGCTGGACAACCCGGAGCTGCTGGTCGCCTGCGTCATCGGCGACGGGGAGGCGGAGACCGGGCCGCTGGCCGGGTCCTGGCACGCCAACAAGTTCCTCGACCCCGTCAACGACGGCGCCGTACTGCCGATCCTGCACCTCAACGGCTACAAGATCGCCAACCCCACGGTCCTCGCCCGGCTGCCGCAGGACGAACTGGACCAGCTGCTGCGCGGCTACGGCCATGAGCCGCTCCATGTCACGGGCGACCGGCCGGCCGAGGTGCACCAGGCGATGGCCGCCGCGCTGGACCGGGCCCTGGACCGCATCGGCGAGATCCAGGGCGCCGCCCGCGAGGGAGGCGCCACCGAACGGGCGCGCTGGCCGGTGATCGTCCTGCGCACCCCCAAGGGCTGGACCGGTCCCGCCGAGGTGGACGGCAAGCCGGTGGAGAACACCTGGCGCGCCCACCAGGTGCCGCTGCCCGGCGTCCGGGACGATCCGGCCCATCTGGCGCAGCTGGAGGAGTGGCTGCGCTCCTACCGCCCCGAGGAGCTGTTCGACGAGGACGGCCGCCCCCGCCCGGAGGTCCTGGCCTGTGTGCCCGAGGGCTCACGCCGGCTGGGCGCCACCCCGCACGCCAACGGCGGCGTGCTGCTGCGCGACCTGCCCCTGGCACCGCTGGAGCGCTTCGCGGTCCGGGTGGACAGGCCCGGGGCCAGCCGCAACCAGCCCACCGAGGTGCTCGGCGGGCTGATCGAGCAGATCATGGCGGACACCGCCGACCGCCGGGACTTCCGGCTGGTCGGCCCGGACGAGACCGCCTCCAACCGGCTCCAGGCCGTCTACGGGGCCACCGCCAAGGTCTGGGGCGAGGAGATCCTGCCCACCGACGAGGACCTGGACCGGCACGGCCGGGTGATGGAGGTGCTGTCCGAGCACCTGTGCCAGGGCTGGCTGGAGGGCTATCTGCTGACCGGCCGGCACGGGCTGTTCTCCTGCTACGAGGCCTTCGTGCACATCGTGGACTCCATGGTCAACCAGCACATCAAATGGCTGAAGACCTCCCGCACGCTGCCCTGGCGCGCCCCGATCGCCTCGCTCAACTACCTGCTCACCTCGCATGTCTGGCGCCAGGACCACAACGGCTTCTCCCACCAGGACCCCGGATTCATCGACCATGTCCTCAACAAGAGCCCCGATGTCGTCCGGGTCTATCTGCCGCCGGACGCCAACACCCTGCTGTCGGTGGCCGACCACGCGCTGCGCAGCCGGGAGCACGTCAACGTCATCGTCGCCGGGAAGAACGCCGCCTTCGACTGGCTGAGCCTGGAGGAGGCCCGGGCGCACTGCGCGCGGGGGGTCGGCATCTGGGACTGGGCCGGCACCGAGCGCACCGGCGACGTCCCCGACGTGGTGCTGGCCTGCGCGGGCGACGTGCCCACCCTGGAGGTGCTGGCCGCCGCCTCGCTGCTCCGCACCGAGCTGCCGGAACTGGCGGTCCGGGTGGTCAACATCGTGGACCTGGCCCGGCTGATGCCGCACGAGGAGCACCCGCACGGGATGAAGGACGCCGAGTACGACGCGCTGTTCCCGCCGGAGAAGCCGGTGATCCTCGCGTACCACGGCTACCCCTGGCTGATCCACCGGCTCGCCTACCGCCGCCGGGGCCACGGCAATCTGCATGTCCGGGGCTACAAGGAGATGGGGACCACCACCACGCCCTTCGACATGGTGGTCCGCAACGACCTGGACCGGTACCGGCTGGTGATGGACGTGATCGACCGGGTGCCCGGGCTCGCGGTCCGGGCGGCCGTGGTGCGCCAGCGGATGGAGGACGTCCGCACCCGCCACCACGACTGGATCCGCGCGCACGGCACCGACCTGCCGGAGGTCGCCGACTGGAGCTGGTCGGACTGACGGCCCGAGGCCGGTGCGGTACGACCGCCGGCCGCCGCCCCCGGGAACTTCCGGGGGCGGCGGCCGGCGGTAGGGCGAAGGTACGGCCGAGGGCTTCAGCGGCGGCCCTTGATCCGCTCCAGCGCGGCCACGCCCACGGCGGCCAGTCCGATCTGGATCAGCAGCTCGATCCAGTCGATGCCGTCGCTGTCGGCCACGCCCAGCGCGGCGGCGATGGCCGTGCCCACGAGGGCCGCGAGGATGCCGACGCCGATCGTCCACAGCACGCCGATGCGCTGGCGGCCCGGCAGCACCAGCCGGCCCAGCACACCGATGACGATGCCGATCACGATGGCGCTGATGATTCCCGAGATCTCCATCCCGCTTCCCTCCACAAAGGCATCCGCCGGCGACCGGCGGTGGTTTCGAACAGCTGACGGATGCCCCGCGCCGCCACCGGCACACACCTCCGGTTCTACAGTTTTGTAAAAGCGGCTGGCAGCACATGGTCGCCGACCGCGTCCGTGCTCAGGCAGAGCGAGCAGACCACCGCACCGTGTGTCTGGCAGGCGGCCACATCCGGCCGCTCGTACGGGCGGCGGCAGACATGGCAGTCGTACACCGTCCCGCTGGGGTTGCCCTCCGCGTCGAGCAGCGGCTCGGCGATGCCGTCCCCGGTGCGCCGCAGGTAGTAGCGGCCGCGGGTGGCCAGCGCCGTCAGCGGCGTGAGGACGAAGGCGAGGACGACCGCGGCCACCGGGGAGTACGGCTGGAGCGTGTCGCCGAACAGCCCGAAGTACAGGGCGATCGACAGACCGGAGGAGGCGGTGAAGGCGACCACGCCCACCGGGTTGACCGCGTACAGCATGCCCCGGCGGAACTCCGGCTGCTTCGGGGACAGTCCCAGCAGGTACTTGTTGACCATGATGTCGGTGGCCACGGTGACCACCCAGGCGATCGCGGTGTTCGCGTAGAAGCCCAGAACCGTGTTGAGGAAGCTGAACATGTCGGCCTCCATCAGGATCAGCGCGAAGCCCAGGTTCACCAGGACGAACACCATCCGGCCCGGGTAGCGCCTGGTCACCCGGGTGAAGGAGTTCGTCCAGGCCAGCGAGCCGGAGTAGGCGTTGGTGACGTTGATCTTGATCTGGCTGATCACCACCAGCACCACCGCCAGCGGGATCACCAGCCAGGACGGCATCATCGCGTCGAAGGCGGCCTGGAACTGCCGGATCGGCTCGGTCGCCGCCACCGGTCCGGCCTGGGAGAGCAGATGGACGGCGAGGAAGACGCCGATGGCCTGCTTCAGCGCGCCGAGCAGCACCCAGCCGGGGCCCGCCATCACCACCGCGGTCCACCAGGAGCGCCGGTTGGCCGCGGTCTTCGGCGGCATGAAGCGCAGATAGTCGATCTGCTCGCCGATCTGCGCGATCAGGGAGAGGCACACCCCGGCGCCCAGCAGCACCGAGGCGGTGTCCACGGCCCCCTCGCCGTCGGTGCCCGCGTAGGAGAGGAAGGCGTCCACCGTGCCCGGGTCGGCGGCCACCAGGTACACCAGCGGACCCACCATCAGCAGCAGCCAGACGGGTGTGGTCCACACCTGGAGCCTGCTCAGCGCCTTCATCCCGTAGATCACCAGCGGGATCACCATCAGCGTGGAGACCAGATAGCCCAGCCAGAGCGGCAGCCCGAAGCCGATCAGCAGCCCCTGGGCCATGATCGAGCCCTCCAGGGCGAAGAAGATGAAGGTGAAGCTGGCGAAGATCACGCTGGTCAGCACCGAGCCGTAGTAGCCGAACCCCGAGCCGCGGGTGATCAGGTCCAGGTCGATGTTGTACCGGGCGCTGTAGTACGCGAGCGGGAAGCCGGTCACGAAGATGACCACCGCCGCCACGGCGATCGCCACCAGGGCGTTGCCGCTGCCGTGCGCCAGCGCGATCCCGGCGCCGATGGAGAAGTCCGCCATGTAGGCGATCCCGCCGAGCGCGGTGGTCGCCACCACCATCGGCGTCCAGCGGCGGTAACTCCGCGGCGCGAAGCGGAGGGTGTAGTCCTCCAGGGTCTCCCGCACCGCCTGGTCCCCGGCCGCGTCCGGCGGAGACGGGGTCGGGGGCGGTGGGGCGGTGGACGGCGACTCGGCTGCTGCCGTGGGGACGCGGTCCGCCTCGGTCGGCTGCGACTCGGTGGTGCTCATGCCGGCCCCCTTCGGGGTGCGGTGTGCGGGCTGCGGGTGCGGTACGCGTCGGGCGTCGTCCTGCCGTGCCGCGCGGACCGGCCCGTGTGGCGTCGTCGGCAGCACGGGCGAGCGGGGGCGGGGGTGCGGCGCCGCGCCGCGGACCCCCACCCGGCGGGGGTGCGCCGTACGGCACGGTGGGGGGCGCGCGGCCCCCGTCCCTGGCCGGACAGGCTAGGCAGCCCGTGTTACCGGCGGGTCCCGCCCGTTTGAACGGCCCGTCACCGGAACCTCACCGCGGGGCCCCTTGCGGACCGGTCGCCCGTCCTCCCGACAGCACTCGGCCGTTGTCGCTCGGTCGTTATCGCTCGGTCGTTATCGCTCGGTCGTGCGAGCCCTCATACCAGAGCGGGAAGCCGGGTGGGCAACTTTCCCAACTGCGCACCGCGACCGGCTCCTTGCTGACTACCGTGAGTGCCCGGTGATCAACGGTCCGCGCACCGGTGTGCCATTCCGCATGCCCGCGCACAACCGTCGAACGCCCGTCCGCTCCCCGCCCGCTCGTCCCCGTAGCCAGAACCCCGTACCAAGGACGTCGATGTCTCACCTTCGCGCCCCCGCCGCGCGACCGGACCGCCGTGAGGGCGGGCGGCACGGCCGGCCCGGCACCCGTTCCCTGCCCCACCCCGGCCGGCCGCGCACCCCGTCGACCACCCCGGACACCCGTATACGCCTCCGGCTGCTGCGCGCCGCCGGACTGCCCGTCGTCGCGGTCGCCCTGGGCGCCACCGCCGTGGTGCTGGTCACCCTCCGCACCACCGGGGCCCACCCGTCCGCCGGGCTCTGGGCCCTGCTCGTCGGCTTCGCGGCGCTCACCGTCGGCGCCGTCGGCCTCGCCGTCCTCGCCGCCAACCGGGCCGCCGCGTCCGTCCGCGACCGCTGCGACGACCTGCGGCTCGCCACCGGCCGCGCGCAGAACGACCTGCGCTCCCTGGTGGAGCAGCTGCGGCGCGGCGAGAAGCCCCCCGCCCGCCGGCCCGCCACCCAGCCAACGGCCCAGTCGGACGAGTTCGGCATGCTGGCGTTCGAGCTGACCCGGGCCCATGAGGCGGCCGCCACCGCCGTCGTGCAGGCCTCCCGGCTCTCCAGCAGCGTGGGCAACGAGCAGAAGGTCGAGGTCTTCGTCAACCTCGCCCGGCGCCTCCAATCCCTCGTCCACCGCGAGATCCAGCTCCTGGACGAGCTGGAGAACGAGGTCGAGGACCCCGAGCTGCTCAAGGGCCTGTTCCACATCGACCACCTGGCCACCCGGATCCGCCGCCACGCCGAGAACCTCGCGGTGCTCGGCGGTGCCATCTCCCGCCGCCAGTGGTCCAACCCGGTCACCATGACCGAGGTGCTGCGCTCCTCCATCGCCGAGGTCGAGCACTACCCCCGGGTCAAGCTGGTCCCGCCGATCGACGGCACCCTACGCGGCCACGCCGTCGCCGACGTCATCCACCTGCTCGCCGAACTGGTCGAGAACGCCACGGTGTTCTCCGCGCCCGGCACCCCGGTGCTGCTGCGCGCCACCCATGTCACCGCCGGGCTCGCCGTCGAGGTGGAGGACCGCGGCCTGGGCATGCCGCCGATCGAGCAGCACCGGATGAACGCCCTGCTCACCGACCCCGACCAGGTCAACGTCGGCCATCTGCTGCAGGACGGCCGGATCGGGCTGTACGTGGTCTCGGCGCTGGCCCGCCGGCACGGCATCGCGGTCCGGCTCCAGTCCAACATCTACGGCGGCGTCCAGGCCGTCCTGGTCCTGCCGCAGGAACTCCTCGGCGACGAACCGGCCGAGGACGCCGACGACCGGCAGCCGGCCCTGGCGGAAGCGGGCGACACGGCCGACGGCTACGAGCGGGCCGCCCTCGGCTACGACCAGGCGGCCGCCTCCGCCGAGACCCTCCGCCCCCCGGTGCCCGCGCCCACCCAGGCGCCGGTGGCGGTGCCGGCCCCCGTGCCGGGCAGCCAGGCCCCGGCGCCCCCGGCCGACGGTCCCGCCGCCGAACCGCCCGGCCGTCCGCCCGCCGTACCCGTGCCCTACCCGGCCGGACCGGGCGGCGGTGCCATGTCCCTGCCCTACCCGGCGGTGGCGGCCGGCACCGACCACGAACCGGCACCCCTGCCCGTACCGCCGTCCGCCGGTCCCGTACCGCCGCCTTCCGGCCCCCGGTCGGCTCCGCCGGGGCGGTCCACCGACGGGCACGGTTACGAGAACCGCTACGAGGGCCGCTACGAGAACGGCCTCGCGGACACCGCGGAGCGCCCCCGGCTGCCCCGCCGCCGGGCCCAGGAGCACCTGGTCCCGGAGCTCAGGGACGCCCCCGCCCCCCGCGGCCACGCCCAGGACGAACAGGCCCTGCACGACCCCGAACTGATGGCCGCCTTCCGGCGCGGCATCGGACTGGCCGAGTCCATGCCCGGGGTACGGGAGGCCCCGGCCGCCCCGCCCGGGACGGCGCCGTACGACCTCCCGGCCCACGGCACCCCGCCGTACGGCGTCGCCGCCCCGCACCCCGGCCCCCACCCGCCCCAGCCCCACGACGCCCACAAGGAGTAGATGCACCATGGCGAGCGATGCGCCGAACGGCCACTCACCGGATCTGGATTGGCTGCTCAGCGGCCTCATCCAGCGCGTGCCGCACACCCGGAGCGCCGTGCTGCTCTCCTCCGACGGACTGGTGAAGGCGGTGCACGGGCTGGACGTCGACCGCGCTGACCATATGGCCGCCCTCGCCTCCGGGCTGTACTCGCTCGGCCGGAGCGCCGGCGTCCGGTTCGGTGACGGCGACGAGGTCCGCCAGGTGGTGGTGGAGCTCGACACCACCCTGCTGTTCGTCTCCACCGCCGGCTCCGGCACCTGTCTGGCCGTACTCGCCGGCCGGGAGGCCGACGCCGCGGTCCTCGGCTACGAGATGACCATGCTGGTCAAGAGCGTCCGGCCCTATCTGGTCACCCCGGCCAGACACCCGGCGGCGGCACCCGGCGGCGCGAGGCGCTGACCGTGCGACGCCGACACGACGCGCCCTGGCTCGACGACGCGGCGGGCCGGCTGATCCGGCCCTACACGGTCAGCGGCGGCCGCACCCGGCCCACGGCGGCCCTCGACCTGCTCTCCCAGGTCATCGCCACCGGGTCGGCCCCGCAGCCGCACCTCGGCCCCGAGCACTGCATGGCCCTCGGGCTGTGCGCCGGACCCACCTCGGTGGCCGAGGTCGCCGCGCACTTACGGCTCCCGGCGGTCGTCACCAAGGTGCTGCTCTCCGACCTCGTGGACTGCGGGGCGCTGGCCGCCCGCGCCCCCCGGTGCCACGACGGTCTCACCGACCGCTCCCTGCTGGAGGCAGTGCTCGATGGCCTACGACGACGCCTTTGACGACACCGCGGACAACGCCACCGACCGCACCCTCGGCGACGGTCTTGACGAGGGCCTTGACGGTGGCTTCGGCCGGGCCCCGGACGCACCGCCCGGGGCGGAGGCCGACCCCTTTCCCCACGCCCTGAAGATCCTGGTCGCCGGAGGGTTCGGCGTCGGGAAGACCACCTTCGTCGGCGCGGTGAGCGAGATCGAGCCGCTGAGCACCGAGGAGGTGCTCACCACGGTGAGCGCCGCCACCGACAGCCTGGAGGGCGTCGAACGCAAGACGACCACCACCGTCGCCCTCGACTTCGGCCGCATCGGCCTCGACGACCGCCACATCCTGTACCTCTTCGGCACCCCCGGCCAGGAGCGCTTCTGGTTCATGTGGGACGAGCTGTCCGAGGGCGCGCTCGGCGCCGTGGTGCTCGCCGACACCCGCCGGCTGGAGGCCTCCTTCTCGGCGGTGGACTTCTTCGAACGGCGCGGCATCCGGTTCGTCGTGGCGGTCAACGAGTTCGACGGCTCCTACCACTACGACCCCGAAGAGGTACGCGACGCGATCGACCTCCGGCCCGAGGTGCCGGTGGTGCTGTGCGACGCCCGGATCGCCAGTTCCGGGGTCCAGACCCTGGTCACCCTCGTCCAGCACCTGCTGGACACCAATCCGGCTCCCGCCCCGGCGCCGACCTACGGAGCACCGACATGACATACGACCCGACCGGCCATCTGCTGCTCACCCCCGCCGACCCGGAGGCCCCGCAGCGTGTGCGCCGGCTGCGTGAACTGGGCCTGGGCGACCGCCCCGACCCGGCCTTCGACGCCTTCGCCGAGCGGCTGGCGCAGGTGACCGGGGCGCCGTACTCCATGGTCAACTTCATCGACGAGAACCGCCAGTTCTTCGCCGGGCTGCACACCCCGACCGGGCTGCGCACCGCCGGTGACCTGGACGCCACGACCGCCGCGAGCGGGGCGGTGGGCCGGTTCATGGACCGCGACCACGGCTACTGCCCGCATGTGGTGGTACGCCGCAAGGCGCTGGTGCTGGAGGACGTCTGCGACTACCCGCGGTTCGCCGGCAACCCCGTGGTGGACGAGATCGGCATCCGCTCCTATCTGGGCGCGCCGCTGATCGACCGCACCGGCACCGCGCTCGGCACCATCTGCGTGGTCGACACCGAGCCCCGCCCCTGGGGCCGGGCCGGACTGGAGACGATCAAGTCCCTTGCGGCCGAACTGGTCGAGCAGATCCACCGCAGGGAGGACGGCACCCGGTAGCCGCGCCCGACCCGCTGTCCCCCTCCGCCCGGCCCCGGGTCTCCTGAGGCCGGGCGGCATACGTGAGGCGTCGTGGAGCGGCGGCCTCACAGCACCGGCTCGGCCCGTACCAGCTCCGAGAGCCGCTGCGACCACTGGCCCTTCGCGGTGCCGAGCGCCACCTCCCCCAGCCGCAGCAGCTGGACGTCGGAGGTGCCCGCGGGGGCGAAGATATGGTGCGCGTCCCGCAGATGGCGCTCGACGGGGCGGTCGGTGAACAGCCCGGCCGCCGCGTGGATCTCCATCGCGTCACGTGCCGAGTCCAGCGCCGACTCCACATTGACCAGCTTGGCGTTCATCAGCTCCGCGTCGCACGGCAGCCCCGCGTCGAGCAGGTGCACCGCGTGGTAGGCGGCCAGCCGGGAGGTCATCAGCCGGGACTGCATCCGGCCCAGCTTCAGCCGCACCGAGGGCAGTTCGTGCAGCGGCTTGCCGTAGCGCACCCGCTCCGCGCAGAAGCCGGTGGTCTCCTCCAGGACCGCCTGGTGGATGCCGAGCGACACGGCGGTCAGATTGGCCCGCCCGTACAGCACACTGGAGGAGTACGCGACCGCCAGCCCGTCGCCCTCCTCGCCCAGCCGGTTGCCCGCCGGGACCCGGCAGTCCTCGAAGGCCAGCTCGCCGAAGCTGAAGCCGTGCAGCCCCATCGCCTCCCGCTGCTCCGCCACCCGTAACCCGGGCCGGCCCGCCTCCACCAGGAAGGCCGTCAGCCCCCGGGAGCCCGGCCCGGTGCGCACCACCACCCCGTGCAGATCCCCCACATGGCTGTTCCCGACGTACACCTTGCGGCCGTTGAGCACATAGTCGCCGCCGTCCCGCACGGCCGTCGCGGCCATGCCCAGCACATGCCCGCCGGACTCCGGCTCGGTCACCGCGATGGTCGGCAGGCACTCGCCCGCCGCCACCGCCGGCAGCCAGGTCTTGCGCTGCTCCTCGCTGCCGAAGTGCACGATCTTGGCCGCCCCCAACTGGGAGGCCTGCACCATCGCCCCCATCGCGGCGCTGACCCGGGACAGCTCCTCGATGATGATGGTCTTGCCGAGGTGCCCGACGCCCATCCCGCCGTACGCCCGGCCGATGGTCGCCCCCAGCCAGCCCTGCCGTGCGATCCGGCGGGACAGCTCATGGTGGACCGACCGGGCCGACTCCATCGCCGGTATCAGCGGTCTCACCTCGCTCTCGGCGAACTCCCTCACCGTGCTGCGGAGCTCATGGTGGAGTCGACTGGTGAAGTACCCGTCCATGCGCGCGCCTCCTCGCGGAACGCCTGCTGGTGGCCCGGCCGGTGCAGTGGCGCGTCGGCGTGCTCCCGTGCCGGTGCCCGCCCACGCGCCCGTACGAGGCCTCCGAATGACCGGAATGAGGGAGCGCGTGGATGGGGCTGTCCGTTCTTCACCGCAAGCCTTTCCCTTCGCGCTTCTTTCTGCCACATGCCAACGGCATCGCGTTGACGCCTCTTTGGCCCGGGTGCCGCCCCGGCCGCCCATCGGCTCCCAGCCGCCCCACCCGCCCCACCGATCCGCCCGCCCGGACCCGCTCCGCCACCCCGGAACCGCCGGCCCGCGCCGCGCCGGATTCCGGCCGGATTCCGGTCAGGGCGCGGCGGTACGGCGCCATCGGACGCCCGGCATATGCCCCCTCCCGGCCCGGGGCCGCCCCCGCCTCGGGCGCGTGGTGGTGCCCGACGGCGCACACGGCGCCCGCCCACCCCGCGCGGCGCGCCCCCTGGCGGTCCATGGCCACCACGGACGCCGTCCGTGCCGGTGGGGCCCGGGGCAAAGCGGTTCGTGATCACCGGCTGGAGTGGGGTATGGTTTCCCTGCACGCAGGGCCCAGGGAAACCGCAGGTCAGACGGGCAACGGGACGTGGCGCAGCTTGGTAGCGCACTTGACTGGGGGTCAAGGGGTCGCAGGTTCAAATCCTGTCGTCCCGACTCTGTGGAGTCGCACGTGAGGGGTGGTTTCGGAGGAATCCGAAACCACCCCTCGGTCGTTGTCCGGGGACCAGTCGGGGGCCGGCGGTTCTCAACCGGTGTCGCACTTCCCGGGGGATGGCACGGACAGTCAGCGGAACAGGCGGAAGAAGCCGCGCACCTGCTCGACCAGCGACTCCGGCTGCTCCAGCGCGGCGAAATGGCCACCGTGCGGCAGCTCCTCGAACCAGCGCAGGTCGGTGAACCGCAGCTCGGCCTCCCGCCTCGACGGGCGGGTGATGTCGCGCGGGTAGACCGACAGCCCGGAGGGTGCGGTCACCTTGTCACGGAAGTCGGCGAAGCTCTCCCAGTACAGGCGCGCCGACGACGTGGCCGAGGCGGTGAACCAGTAGACCGAGATCTCGTCAAGGATCGTCTGCCGCGACAACGCGTCCTCAGGATGGCCGTCGTTGTCCGTCCACGCCCAGAACCTCTCGGCGATCCAGGCGGCCTGCCCCGCCGGGGAGTCGGTGAGGCCGTAGCCGAGCGTCTGCGGCCGGGTCGCCTGGATCGCCGAATACCCCCGGCCGGTGCGCTGCATCTCCTTCTCGGCCTCGATGTTCGCCAGCTCCGCGGGTGTCGGGTCGTCGAAGGTGCCCGCCGCGACGGAGCCCAGGTTCAGGTGCACGCCGGCGACCCGCTCGGGCGCCACCTCGCCCAGCGCCCCGGACACCGCTGAACCCCAGTCGCCGCCCTGCGCGCCGTACCGCTGGTATCCGAGCGAGACCATCAGCGTGTCCCAGGCGTGCGCGGTGCGCGTGATGCCCCACCCGGTCGTGGACGGCTTGTCACTCCAGCCGTACCCGGACAACGACGGTGCGACCACGTGGAACGCGTCCGCCGGGTCACCGCCGTGCGCGCGCGGGTCGGTCAGCGGGCCGAGGACCTTCAGGAACTCGAGCACCGAACCCGGCCACCCGTGCGTGAGCACGAGCGGGAACGCGTCCGGCTCCGGTGAGCGGACGTGCAGGAAGTGGATGCCCAGCCCGTCGATCGTGTCGCGGTACTGCGGAAACGCGTTCAGTCGTTCGGCGAACCCGAAGTCGTAGTCCTCGGACCAACTGCGGCACAGCTCCTGCGCGTACGCCAGTGGCAGGCCCTGTGACCAGTCGTCCACCGGCTCGCGCTCGGGCCACCGTGTCCGTCGCAGTCGTTCACGCAGGTCCGCGATCTCGGCTTCGGTGATGCTGACCTCGAATGGCCTGGCGGACATGGCAGGGCTCCTTACTGGTCGCGGCGTTATCGGATCAGACGCACGTGGACCGTCATCGCGGGTTTCCACAGGTGGCGTCGGGTGTGGAGCGGCGGTCGGCGGTAGGGCGCTGGGTCAGGCCGAGGACGAGTCCGGCCAGGGGGAGTGCCGCGAGCACGGCGAGGGCCACCGGCACCGGCACGATGCCGGACAGACCCGCGACAGCCGCCGGACCGATCCCGCCACCCAGGGCGTTCATGAAGTTGAGCAGGCCCTGCGCGGTGTCGCGGTCGTCCGCGGCGACCAGGTCCGGCGCGAGGTTCACCAGTACGGCTTGGGCGCCGGCGAACCCGCACACGGTCAACGCCGTGCCGACGACGATCAGGAGTGGCCCGGTGGAGACCGCGACCACGAGCACGCCGACCACGGTGAGTGCCGCAAGCCCGGCCGACACCCGCCAGCCGCTGAACCGGTCGGTCAGGGTGCCGACCAGCCGCCCGGCCAACACCGAGCAGGCGGCGGCCGGCACCAGGAGCACGCCGGCTTCCAGAGGGCCGCCGCCCGTGGCCTGCTGGATCAGGGACGGGGCGCGGAACAGCACCCCGTAGTAGCCGGCGAAGACGGTCCCGCCGATGAGCCCGGCCGTCAGGAAGCCGCGGGATGCGATCACCCGCCGCGGCACGAACCCGTCGGGCCTGCTTCGCACGCGCCACCGCAGCCCCACGGCGGCGAGCACCCCCGCGGCAGCCACGACGAGCGTGACCGAAGCGGGCAGGCCGACCGAGTGTGCCTGAAGCAATGTGATCAAGGAGCCGGCGAGCACCGACAGCACGGCCGCGCCGACGATGTCGAGTCGCCCGGTCGAGCCGCTTCGCTCACCGCTACCGCTCTGCGTCAGCGCATGCCTACTCGGCCATGCGGCCAGCAGCAGGGGCAGCGCGAGGACCGGGATCGCGAGCACGGCACGCCACCCGAGCCATGTGGTCACCGCCCCGCCCAACAGCGTCCCGCACCCCGACGCCGTCGCGCTGGCGGCCGCGATGATTCCCAGGGTGCGGATCCGCTGCCGTCCGGGCAGGGCGGCGGCCGCGGCAAAGACGGCGATCACGGTCGCGCCCGCCCCGGCGCCGCCGATCAGTCGGCCGACGATCACGAGGGACAGGGTCGGCGCGGCACCGGCGAGCACGGAGCCCGCGGCGAGCGCCACGACCCCGGCGACAAGGACCTGGAAGGGGTTCCAGCGGACCAGCAGCCGACCCGCGACCGGCATCGCGAGCGCGGAGGTCAGCGACCACGCGGCGAGAATCCATGCGGTGGCCCCGAACGGCACCGCGAGTGCGCGGCCGATGGCCGGCAGGGCCACCGACGGCGCTCCCAGCGCCACGTACATCGGCAGCACCAGCATTCCCAGCGTCAGTCCCAGTCGACGCCCGTCCGGGGCGTCGCTTCGCTCCGGTGCCGGGGCCTTTCCGGACGGGAGCGTCTGCGGCGCCGTCCCCTGCCGAGTACGTTGTGACATGCTAACCCTCCCTTGCGTGTAACGTTACGAGCCAGTGAGGAGACACGTCAAATGCAGGATGCGTATTACAGTCCATGGGTGGTCCAGACGGCCGTCGACCTGGCCAACACCTTGAGGCCGATCAAGGGGGAGGACGACCTCGAGAGCGTGGAGCAGCTCCGCGACTTCCTTGACGCCCATCCCGCGGATGGGCCTCCGAGTTCGCCCGCGGACCAGGGGACCGGTCCGCGGCATCTCACCCGTGCCGACCTCGCGGAAGTCCGCGCGGTGCGCGAGACGGTACGCAAGGTGCTCGAAGGGGCGAACGCGGACGCGGCCGAAGCCGCGGCCCTGATCAACGACGGTCTGCGTCGCAGCCGCGCCACCCTGGTACTGCGCCACGAAGGCGACCGCTGGTGGACCGAGGTGACCTCTGACAGCGATCGCTGCTCGGCTCACCTGGCTGCGGCGACGCTCAGCGCACTGGCCTCCGTGATCGCCGTGCTCGGTCCCGCCCGTCTCGGCGTATGTGCCGGGCCGACCTGCCGGGCCACTTTCGTGGACCTCTCGCGCAACGGCTCGAAGCAGTACTGCACCCGAACCTGCGCACACCGGGCCAGCGTCGCGGCCTACCGAAGCCGGCGCAGGCCGCGTTGAGCGCCGGCACTGTCCGCCCCCGTGCCCCCGGGCCGTCGGTGCGGGCGGGGGTGGTCCGGTGGGGGCGGTGCCGTCGGCGTGCTACCGGATCCGTGGCCGGTCGCCGGCTGAGGCGAGGAGGTGGTCGAACCACTCCTGGTCGAACAGCGAGCTGGACTGGTCTTCCGTGACCCGCCGGCCGTTGATGACGACGGTGGGAGTGCCCGGTCCGCGCGGGTCTTCACCGTCGGCTGCCTCGTAGGCCTTCTCCGAGGCGGTGACGAAGTCGCGGTACTTCATCGTCGTCACGGCGGAGTCGAAGGACTCACCCCGCAACCCCGCTACCTGGTTGGCCAGTTCCAGCAGGGAGGCCGTGGTGTAGCCGCCCGCCTGCTCACTCTTGTCCATGTTCGCGAACACCACCGCGTGGTACTCGGTGAACTTGCCTTCGTCCAGCGCCGCGCGCAGAGCGTTGACCGCCCTCTGCGACCCGTCGCCGCCCATGCGCTCGTCTCTGAACGAGGCGAAGGTGTACTCGGTCCTGGCTTCGCGCCGCAGCATCGTCTCGCGCAACGCCAGGGCGCCGGTCTTCTCGAATTCGTCGACCACCGGGCAGCGCGGGTCCTCGTACAGCCGGACCGTCATCGCCGCGGCCGGGTCGCCCACCATGATCGTCGTGCCGTCCGCCGCCAGCTTCTCGGGCAGCTCCTCGAAACCCGCGTAGGGTCGCGGCAGAGGCGCGCCGGCATCCTGAGCCCTCGGCGCACACCCCGCCACCACGAGCAGTGCGGTACCGACCACTGCCGCGGCCGTCGTTCTTCGTGCGTTCCTCACCTGCGGATCCCCTCCCCTTGATCGTGCAGACTCTAGACCCTCAAGGTCGCCCCTCACCCGGCGATACCGCCGCGCACCTGCCCGGATGGACCGGCCCGCCCAGCACGGCCACGGACTGGTCGAGACCGGAAGGCGGTCGCCGGTGGCGCGGACGACCGAACGGCCCGGGGCGGGTGCGTGACGCACCCGCCCCGGGCCGTTCGACGGTGGGGCGATGAACCGGGACCGGGGACCGGGGGCCGGTCAGGCCGCGGGGACGACCTCGGCGGCGGTGATGACGATCTGCTCGCGCGGCACGTCCTGAGCACCCGTCGGGACCTTGGCGATCCGGTCCACGACGTCATGGCCCTCGATGACCTGGCCGAAGACGGCGTAGCCCCAGCCGTCCTGGCCCGGGTAGTCGAGGAAGGCGTTGTCGACGGTGTTGATGAAGAACTGCGAGCTCGCCGAGTGCGGGTCCGAGGTACGGGCCATGGCCACGGTGTACTTGAGGTTCTTCAGGCCGTTGCGGGCCTCGTTCTCCACCCGGTGCGGAGCGGGCTTCTGGCGCATGTTGGTGTCGATGCCGCCGCCCTGGATCATGAAGCCGCTGATCACACGGTGGAACACGGTGCCCGCGTAGTGGCCGCTGTTGAGGTACGTGAGGAAGTTCGCAACCGACTTCGGAGCCTTGGCCTCGTCAAGGGAAAGGACGATGTCACCCATCGTCGTCGAAAGGCGGACGTCGGTCATGACTACTCCACTCGGCACGGGTTGGGCGCGCGGGTAACGGTCGACAGGGCAGAGGGCAGCGTACTCCAGCGGGTGACGCGCGATGTCGGCGGGCCGCGGGTCGGGTCGGCCGGGCGCGCGGCCGCCGCGGCCCGGGCCGGGCGGAGGCTCGGGCACGTGCGGGACACCCCGTACGGCCCGCGGCATCAGACGCCCCTCCGTCCTGGCGGCTAGCCGCGGCCTCGGGGCTTGCCGCGTCCGCCGCCACCGGGCCGGCCGGCCGTTCCCCGGCGTCCGCCGCCGGTGCCCTTCGCCCCACCGGAGCTGCGGCCCGAGCCCTTGGCGCCGCGCGAGCCCCCGGTGGCCGACCCGCCCCGTCCGCCTCGCGGCTTGTCCTGGCCCTTGCCGCCGGACTGCGCGCCGTCCCGTCGTCCGGCGGCCGGCTCCGGGCGGCGGCCCCGGCTGCTGTTGACGGTCCGGCCGCGCACGATGCCGATGAAGTCCTCGACCAGGTCGGTGGTCCGCTCCTCCGGCCAGGACAGGGCAACCCGTGACTGCGGGGCGTCCACCACCGGCCGGTAGGTGAGGTCTTTGCGGTGGTGCAGCCGGGCCAGTGACTGGGGCACCACGAGCAGCCCCACCCCGGCGGCCACCAGCTCGATCGCGTCCGCCGTGGTGGCGGGCCGTTCGATCGCCGGGCGGCCGGGGGGCTGCTCCCAGTCGAAGACGTCGTCCAGCGGGTGGAACAGCACCTCGTCGGCGAGATCGGCCAGCGAGACCTCCTCGACCGCCGCCACCAGGTGGTCCTTGGGCACCACGACCACGGTCGTCTCGGTGTAGAGCGGGATGGCGCTCAGCCCGTCCCGGTCGCAGGGCAGCCGCAGCAGTCCGGCGTCGGCCTCCGCCCGGCGCAGCAGGTCCGGCGTCTCCGCGTTGGCGCTCTGCACCAGTTCCAGCGGGACGTCCGGCTGCCGCTCCCGCCAGATCCGTACCCACTTGGCGGGTGTCACGCCGGGAACGTAGGCGAGACGGAACGAGGGGGAAGCTTCCGAGCCTGTCACCGGGCCAGGCTACCCGGGCGGCGGACGGACCCGCGCGGTCACCCGGGTAGCCTGGAGCCCATGACGTCAAGCAAGACCACCCAGACCATGAAGCCCGCGACCGCGGCGAAGAAGCTGGGTGTGTACCTGGAGGCCACCCCCGCCGAGTTCCGCGAGGGCACCGTCTCGCGCGAGCAGTTCAACGCCCTGCAGGCCGATCCGCCCGCCTGGCTGCGCGATCTGCGGCGCGACGGACCGCACCCGCGCCCGGTGGTCGCGGCGAAGCTGGGAATCTCCATCGCCGGTCTGGCCCGCGGCGGGGTCACCGAACCCCTCACCACCGAGCAGATCGAGGCGCTGAAGCAGGAGGACCCCGAGTGGCTCGCCAAGGAGCGCGCCACCCAGGCGGAGGTCCGTAAGGAGGCCGTCCGCCTCAAGGAGCTCAAGGAGAAGCGCGCCGCCAAGGACGCGGCTCGCGACTGACCGCCCGTCGTACGGGGTGACGCGGTGCGGTCCCCAAGCCGCCCGCGCCCCGCATGGTGCGTCCCCCCGCTCGTGCCGCCCGGCCCTGCTCCGGCTGCCGCGTCCCCCGCCGGGCCTACGGCGCCCGACGGGTCGTTGCACGTCTGGCGCGGGCACACCGGCGCCCGCTTGCCACTGGCGCCATACGGGGGAATGGGGGCGATGCCCGGGTCGGCTGCGGCCATGTAGTGCGTCGCCTCGCCGGTGTGCCTCGCCCCGTGTCCGGACGTGCCGCCCGGTGTCAGGGGTTGCCCTACTGACGTACCGCCCCGCGTCCGGGCACCGCCCCCGCGTACACCGCCCCGCGTCCAGGCACCCCGAATCCAGGTACTGCCCTGCGTCCGGGCACCGCGTCCCGCGCACACCGCCCCGGGGCGCCCGCGTCCAGGCGTACCGCCCCGCGTCCGCGCACCCCGCGCCCCGGCCTGCCGCCCTGCGTCCGCGCACCCCGCGTCCGGGCGGGCCGCGTCCAAGCGCACCGCCCCGCCCCCGCGCACACCGCCCCGCGCATGCCGCCCCCGCCCGGAGCACCCCGCGCCCCGCGCACACCGCCCCGCGTCCGGGCACCCCGCCTGGCGCGTACCGGCCCCGGCCCACGCACCCCCGCCCCCGCCCCGGCTGCCGTGCCTCCTGGGTCGGGCCTACGCTGGACGGGACGGACGGGGGCGGCCGAGGAGTCGCCGTGACCGCCGGGTCGGAGGTGGCAGGGGCATGGCCGTGGAGCGAGATCGGGTGACGCCGGGCACGTCCGGTGTGTCCCATGCGGCCCGTCCCCTCGCCTGACCGCGCCGCCCGGGGGGCGGCCGTGCGGAAGGCGGTGCGGATCACCCTGGCCGTGTCGGCAGGGTTCTATCTGTGCCGCTACGGGCTGGATCGGCCGGTCATGGCGGTCTACGCGCTCTTCGGGGCGATCGCCCTCGGTGCGCTCTCCCGGGTGGCCGGTTCGGGGCGGGTGCGGGCCGCCACGGTGCTGGCGGCCCTGCCGGTCGGTCTGCTGCTGACCGCGCTGGGCACTCTGCTCGCCGCCCGTACCTGGTCGGCGGTGGTGGGGATGCTGGCCGTCGGCTTCGCGCTCACCTTCTTCGGCGCCGTCGCCGGTCCGCGGGCCTCCGGACCGGCCCCGGGTCTGCAACTCTGCTACATCCTGGCCTGCTTCCCGCCCTTCGCGCCGGGGCAGCTCGCCGACCGCCTTGCCGGGCTCACCCTTGGCATGGTGCTGCTCGCCTGTGCGGAGCGCTGGCTGTCGGAGGAGGACAGGGAGCCTGGTTACCCGGCCCGGCTGGCGCATGCCGCCCGTACGGCCGCGCGCCTCGCCACCGGGTTGGCCGAGGGCCCGGACGGCTTCGCGTCTGACGCGCGCCCGGCCGAGGGCACGTCTGGTCCCGCCCCGTCCCCGGCCGACGGCCGAAGTGGTGCTGTCCGCGGTCCCGCCCCGTCCTCGGCCGAGGTCCGGGCTGCTGCGGACGGGTTGCGGCCGGATCTGCTGCCGGCGGGGGAGCGGCCCGCCTCGCCCTCCCGGGCGGACCGGGCCTACGCCCATGCCGGGGCCTCCGCCCGGACGCTGCTGCACCAGCTGGGGCGGCCGGCGCCCGCGGTGGCCGGGCGCGCCGGGGCCGACCCGCTCTCGGGCGAGCTCCTCGGCCGGGTGGCGGAGGCCTGCGAGGAGACCGCGGCGGCCCTGGGGGAGGGGCGGGATCCGGAGCCGGACCGGTTGCACCCGGCCATCCGGCGGTTCCAGGAGGTACGGCGGGGGGAGGGGCCGCCGGCCGGGCGCAGCGAGGACGCCCAGGTACGGGCGGCGGTGCTGGCGGCGGCCGAGTCGGCGCGCAACCTCCAGGTCGCCGTACGGGTGGCGCTGGCCGGCCGGCTGCCGGAGCCGGTGGAGCCCCGGGCGCTGTTCTGGTACGCGGGGACGCCCGCGCCCCGGCTCTGGGCCCGGCGCGTGCTCGGCCACCTCACCCCGCGCTCCGTCCTCCTCCAGAACGCCGTGCGGGTGGCCGTCGGACTGGCCGCCGCCCGGCTGGTGGCCGGGGCGTTCGACCTGGCCCACGGGTTCTGGGTGCTGCTCGCGGTGCTCACCCTGCTGCGCACCACGGCGGTGCAGACCTTCCGGGCGGTGGCCCAGGCCCTGGCCGGCACCCTGGCCGGGGCACTGGTCGCGGCGGCGCTGCTGACCGTGCTCGGGCCGGCGACCGCCGCGTACGCTGCGATCCTCCCGCCGCTGATGCTGCTGGCCTTCACCCTCGGCCCGCTGCTGGGGCCGGCCTGGGCGCAGGGCCTGTTCACCCTGCTGGTGTCGGTGGTCTTCGCCCAGCTCGCCCCGGCGACCTGGCAGCTGGACGAGGTCCGGGCGCTGGATGTGCTCACCGGGAGCGTGGTCGGGCTGGTCTGCGGGCTGCTCGCCTGGCCGCGTGGCGCTCGCCGTGAAC
This sequence comes from Streptomyces lichenis, assembly GCF_023218175.1. Lineage (GTDB taxonomy): Bacteria > Actinomycetota > Actinomycetes > Streptomycetales > Streptomycetaceae > Streptomyces > Streptomyces lichenis. Next base: position 128,954 of record NZ_JALPTH010000009.1, read on the forward strand.
TGGGCGGCGCCATCGCCCGGTTGCTGCGGGAGAGCGGATCGTTGGTCACTTCGGTCACCACGTTGCTGGTCCGCGGCCGCGGCTCGGGGGTGGGGGAGCGGGGGGAGGCCGCGGCGCACGCGGCCGAGCTGGCCCAGCGGGCGTACGCCCAGTACCTCACCGAGCCCTCGGCCGGCCGCCGCGGGGATCCGGTCGACTGGCACGCGGCGCTCATGGTGGGCCAGCACGCCCTGAACGGCGGCTACTGGCTGCCGCTGTACGACGCCCCGCGGCCGGACGCCCTCGCCGAGCAGGACCGAGCGCGGGTGTCAGCGCAGGCGGCGGGGCTGGCGGGGACGCTGACCGCCGAGGCGGCGGTCGCCGCCGGTGCCGCGAACCCGGACGGGGTCCCCGTACCCCCGCACCGCGTCGCACTGGTCCGCGCGGTCCCGGAGCTGGTGGACCTCCAGCAGTGGCTGAGCGTGCTGGACCATGACGCGGAGCTGCTACGGGCCCCGCCCGCCGCCGCTAGCTGACGTCGGCGTCGGCGGCCAGCTCGGAGGCGTACGGCGGCTCCGCGCCGGCCCGGGTGCAGGTGACGGCGGCCGCTCGGGCCGCGTACCGGAGGACGTCCAGCCACCGTTCCCGGTCCAGCGCCGGATCGGGCCGGAGCGCGCCATGGCGGTCGAGCCGGTGCAGCAGGGCGGCGTTCACCGTGTCGCCCGCGCCGATGGTGTCCACCACGGGCACCCGCTGACCGGGGACGTCGAACCGCCCGCCGGCGCGGTCCAGCACGGTCAGCCCGTCGGCGCCGCGGGTGACCACCACCGCGTACGGACCGGCCGCCAGCCACCCCTCGACGGCGGTGTCCACGTCCTCGGGCCCGGCCAGCCAGGCGGCGTCCTGGTCGGAGAGCTTGAGCAGGGTCACCGACGGCAGCCAGGAGCGGAAGCGGGCCCGGTAGGCGTCCGCGTCGGGGATCAGCCCCGGCCGCACATTGGGGTCCAGCGCGGTGAACAGCCCCCGCCGCGCCTCCCGGTGCAGCAGCTCCTCGTAGGCGCTCGCCCCCGGCTCCAGCACCAGGGAGCAGGTGCCGAAGAGGATCGCCCGGGCCTCGGCGGGCAGCGCGCCGGGCAGGGTGAACAGCCGGTCCGCGGTGCCCTCGGCGTGGAAGCGGTACGCGGCCGCGCCCGAGGCGGCGATCTCGGTGACCGCGAGGGTGGTCGGCTCCGGCCCGCGCTGGACGAGGGAGGTGTCCACGCCGTCGGCGGCCAGCCCGGCCAGCAGCGCCTCGCCGAACTGGTCGGTGGAGATCCGCGAGCAGAAGGCGGCCGGTGAGCCGAGCCGGGCCAGGGCGATCGCGGTGTTGTACGGGCCGCCGCCGCGCTTGGGCAGCAGTGCGGGCAGCCCGTCCGCGACCGGTCCCTCCGGCACCAGGTCGATCAGGGCTTCACCGGCGGAGACGATCATGCTGAGGCCTTTCCCGGTGGCGGACGTCGGGCAGGGCAACGGACTTCCCTGCGGTGGCCCTTCCCTGCGGCGGCCCTTCCCTGCGGTGGCCCTTTCTCGCGGGGCTGGATCCGTGGCCGAGCGTACGGCGGGCGGGCGGTGCGGACGCCGCCGGGGCCCCGGAACCGGCCCCCGGGTCAGCTTCCGGCGGGGTGGACCGTGCGGGCCTCGTACAGGGTGCCCAGACGCTCGTACGCCTCGGCGACCACGGCCTCCGCCTCCCGTACCACCACCGGTGTCCGGTGCCGGCCGTCGTCGGCTCCGGCCGGCTGGTGGCGCCGCAGCCACCAGGTCTCCGCGAGGGCGTACAACCCGGAGGCGCACACGATGAGCGGGATCGAGAGGGCAAGCAGGATGTCACCCACGGACGGGCCTCCTTCGCGACGATCGGGCTGGTGTGCCCCGTGTACCCGGCGGACGGGTGATGATGGCGACCGTCCGCCGGGGTAACGCCCGACCCCGCCCGGGGGTGTTGGGTGCTCCGCCTTCGAAGGCATGTCCAAGGCATGTCCAGGCATGTCCATCGCCGGATCGGGTGTCGCGGCGCGGGGCGTTGTTACGCCGCATGGCCGGTGCCCGCGCCTCCGTAGAGCCGAAGAACCGGTGAACGCACATCGCGGGACGTACCGGCGGAAACACCTCAGGTTCGCAGTCCCCATCCGAACCGAGGTGATCACCCGATGCTCCACAGACACGCCGTGGCCGCGTGTGCCGCCCTGTCGGCGGTCGGCGCGTTCGCGCTGGCCCAGCCGGCCGGCGCCGCACCGGCCGACCCGCCCGCCGTGACCGTCCCGGCCTCGGCCCCTGCCGTGAGCGGCCTCGCCGACAGCGACGGGGCCGCCCCCGGAGTGCTGGACGCCCTGCGGCGCGATCTGGGGCTGACCGACGAGCAGGCCCGCGCCCGACTGCGCAACGAGGCCGAGGCCGGCGCCCGCGCGGGCCGGTTGCGCAACGCGCTGGGCAGCCGCTATGCCGGAGCGTGGGTGAGCGGGCAGACCGCGGCCACGCTGACCGTCGCCACCACCGACGCCACCGACTCCACCACCATCAAGGCGGCCGGCGCCGAGACCAGGGTGGTGCGCCACGGGCTGGCCGCGCTGGAGTCCGCCAAGGCCCGGCTGGACCGGCAGTCGGCGCGGATGAGGACCGCCGAGGCGCCCGTCTGGTACGTGGACCCGCGCACCAACACCGTCACCGTGGAGGCCACCCGGCCGGCCGCCGCCGAGGTGCTGCTCGACGCCGCCGGGGTGGACCGGAGCCTGGTGCGGACCGTGGCCGTCAAGGAGCGCCCGCGCGCCCTGTACGACCTGCGCGGCGGGGACGCCTTCCACATCGGCGGCGGGCGCTGCTCGATCGGCTTCTCCGTGGTCGCCGGCAGCCGCCAGGGCTTTGTCACCGCCGGGCACTGCGGCAGCGCGGGCGACGCCACGACCGGGTTCAACAAGGCCGCCCAGGGCAGCTTCCAGGCCTCCACCTTCCCGGGCAAGGACATGGCCTGGGTCGAGGCGAACGCCGACTGGACCGCCACCCCGTACGTCAAGGGCCAGGGCGGGGCGAACGTCGAGGTCAGCGGCTCCACCGAGGCCCTGGTGGGGGCCTCGGTCTGCCGCTCGGGCTCCACCACCGGCTGGCACTGCGGCACCGTCGAGCAGCACGACACCAGCGTCTCCTACCTGGAGGGCACCGTGCGCGGGCTGACCCGCACCACGGTGTGCGCGGAGCCCGGCGACTCGGGCGGCTCCTACATCTCCGGGGCGCAGGCCCAGGGGGTCACCTCGGGCGGCTCCGGGGACTGCGTCTCCGGCGGCACCACGTACCACCAGCCGGTCAACCCGATCCTCAAGGAGTTCGGGCTCACCCTGAAGACCAGCGCCCCGGACGCCGGTGAGACCGGCAAGGCGGGCACCTGGGCGGCGGGCAAGGTGTACGACACCGGTGACCAGGTCACCTACGACGGCGCCTCCTACCGCTGCCTCCAGCCGCACCAGGCCCAGTCCGGCCGGGGCCCCTCGGCCAGCCCGGCCCTCTGGCAGCGCGCCTGACGGCTCATGCGACCGCCGGCCGCCGCTCCCCTCAGACGGCGGCCGGTTCGCCGTCCGCGTCGGGGTGCCCCGGGGCCGGGCCGGCCGCGCCCGCCTCCGACTCGGCCGCCGTCTCCGTCCCCGTACCCGTACCGCCGCGGCCCGCGGCCAGCAGCAGCACCCCGCGCCCGGCCGCGACCGCGGCGGCCACCGCCACCAGCCAGCCGACCGGGCCCGCCCGGAAGGTCTCGCCCAGCAGCGCGATGCCGATGACCGCCGCGGCGGCCGGATTGGCGAGGTTGACCACGGCCAGCGGGGCGGCGAGTCCGTCCCGGAACGCCATCTGGGACAGCAGCATGCCCCCGGTCGCGAAGACCGCCACCAGGCCGGCCACCGCCGCCGTCTGCCACCAGGGCACCGGTCCGCCGGGCAGGGCGCGGGTCAGCGCGACCGTCACGGTGGGCGTCAGCGCGGAGGCCACCCCGGAGGCGACCCCGGCGGCACCGGCGTACCGCAGCCGTCCCCGCCCGGCCGGACGGCCCCGCAGCAGCGCCGCGATGAGCAGCGCGGTCGCCGCCCCGACGAGCAGCGCCTCGGCCGTCGACAGCGCCTCACCGGGCGCGGCCGGGCCCACCACGGACACCAGGGCCAGCAGCCCGCCCAGCGTCCAGAGCGCGCCCCGCCACTCCGCCCGGCCCACCCGCCGCCGCTCGTAGGCGGCCCCGAGCGGCAGGGCCGCGACCAGGGTCAGCGCGCCGAGCGGCTGGACCAGGGTGAGCGGGCCGTAGTGCAGCGCCGCCACATGCAGCAGCGCGCCCAGGCCGTTGAGGCCCACCGCCCACCACCACAGCGGCTGCCGGAGCAGCCCGTGCCCGGCCGGATCCCCGGCGGCCCGTACGGCGGCGAGCCGGGACTGGACCACCGCGCCCAGCGCGTACCCCGCGGCCGAGGCCAGCGACAGCACCACCGCGAACACCAGCGCCCTCATGCCGGCACCGCCCTCGGTGCCGGGACCGCCCGGGCCCCGGCCGCGCGGAGCACCAGCAGCGCGCCGCCGAGGAGCACCGCGGCGGCCAGCGCGTCCAGCCAGTAGTGGTTGGCCGTGCCGACCACCACCAGCAGGGTGAGCAGCGGGTGCAGTAGCCACAGCCACCGCAGCCGGCCGCGGGTGGCCGCGATGACACCGACCGCCACCATCAGCGCCCAGCCCACATGGAGCGAGGGCATCGCCGCGAACTGGTTGGCCAGCGAGTCGGTCCTGGGCGCGGCGCCGTACACCGAGGGGCCGTAGCGCAGCGCGGTGTCCACCAGTCCGGTGGAGGCCAGCAGCCGGGGCGGGGCCAGCGGCAGCAGCAGATGGAGCGCCAGCGCGCCCGCGGTCAGCAGGGCCAGCGCCCGACGAGCCCAGAGGTAGTGGTCCGGCCGCCGCCAGTAGAGCCAGACCAGGAAGGCCAGGGTAGCGGGGAAGTGGACGGCCGCGTAGTACGTGTTGGCCAGGTGCACCGCGGTCTCGTCGCGCAGCAGCACCCCCTGGACCAGGCCCTCGCCGGGCAGGTGGAGGGCGCGCTCCAGGTGCCAGACGCCCTCGGCGTTGCGGAAGGCCGGTCCGGGGTGCCCGTTCGCCAGCAGCCGCCCCAGCTTGTAGACCGCGAACAGCGCGGTGACCAGCAGCAGCTCGCGCACCAGCGGGGGCCGGCCGGTCTTCGCCGGTCCGGGGCGGGCGGGAGTGGTGGCGGTACGGGCACGGGGCGCGGGAGCCGCCTCCGTCCGGCGTATCCCTTCGATCCCTCCGATCCCTCCGAGGGGTGACCCGGCAGCCATCTGCGGCCCTTCGACGTGCGGTCGCCCGGCCTCGGCGGGCCGGGTGAGGTCCACCGGTCGGGTGGACCACGGAAGCGTAGATCCGTTCTTATCGAGACGCAAGCGTATCGGAACGGTTGCGTCTCGATTGAGCGCGGCCTACCCTCGTCCGAGCGGGTCCGGACCGGACGGGCCCCTCACGCACCCCGGCGCGGCACCCACGGGAGACGACCGATGTCCACGCAGACGGCCACCGACACCACCCCGTCCCCCGTCGCTCCCGCCGCCCGCCGCAGCAAGATCACCCCCCAGCGGGAGCGGGAGCTCTTCGACGCGGTCCTCGACCTGCTGCGCGAGCGCGGGTACGACGCCGTCACCATGGAGGGCGTCGCCGCGCGGACCAAGTGCGGCAAGGCCACCCTCTACCGCCAGTGGAAGACCAAGTCCCAGCTGGTCACCGCCGCGCTGGACACCAACCGCTGCCCCCTGTTCACCGGCGTCGACACCGGCTCCCTCGCCGGTGACCTGCGCGCCGCGGCGCGCGCCGCGAGCGACGGGCGGGGCCGGGACACCGCCCTGATGGAAGCGGTCGGCCACGCCTACCTGCACCACCCCGACCTGCGCCAGGCCCTCCGGGAAACGGTGATCAACCCGGAGGTCGCCGCCCTGGACGCCATGCTGGGCCGAGGCGTCGAACGGGGCGAGATCGCCGCCGGCAACCCGGCCGCCGCCTTTGTCGCCCCCGCGTTCCTGGGCGTCCTGCGAGTCGAGCGGCTCTTCGAGGACCGCTTCGCCGACCGGGACGCGCTGCCCGCCTTCGTGGAGGCGGTGCTCCTCCCGGCCCTGGGGCTCGGCGGCGCCTGAGCCGGCCGCCCGTGGTGCGGCGGCGCTATCCGGTCAGCGAGGGCGCCTCCGCCCCCGGGTCCACCACCCCGCCCGCCGGGCCGCCGTCCAGCCGCTCCGCCAGCGCGCCCGCCCACTCCACCAGCCCGGGCACATCGATCCCGTACGGCGAGGGGTACGGGACGATCCGGTCGGCGCCGCGCCGCAGCAGCCGGGCGCCGCCCGCCAGGTTGCCCCGGGCCCCGTGCGTCAGCCCCACCGCCAGCTGGGCCAGCCCGCGCCACAACTCCCGCTCCCCGGGCCGCCGCTCCGCACACCCCTTCCAGGCGTCCTCGAACACCTCGTGCGCGTGGAACGGCGCCCCCGCGTCCAGCAGCCGCTGCGCCTCCCGCACCGTCTCCTCCGGGGTGCGCTCCACCCCCTCGGGCTGCCGCTCCACCCCACGGGCGCCGTACGGCAGCGGCCGCCCGAGCCCGTCCCGGGGCCGGGCGCTGCGGGCCCGCCCCTCCGCATCCCGGTCCCTGCTGGTCCTGTCCACCCGCCCATTGTCCGCCGCCCCCGCCCCGGACCGCCGCCCTGCGTGAACCACCTCGACGGGTGAGGTAGTGTTGGCGTGCGCGCTCACCACGGCGGACAGCCGGTCGGCGCGCATCGGGACGTGGCGCAGCTTGGTAGCGCACTTGACTGGGGGTCAAGGGGTCGCAGGTTCAAATCCTGTCGTCCCGACTGGAGACGGTCGTAGATCAGGGCCGGTTTCGGAGCAATCCGAAACCGGCCCTGATCGTTTCCGGGGGCCAGTGGGGATCAGCTCATCGACGCGGACCGCCGGGCGCTCTCCCCGCCGCTCCTCGGGCCCTCGACGGGTGCGTCAGCTGCCGTCCTCCTGCGGTGCCGGTTCCGTGGGCGGGGTCCTGGTCAGTGCCGTGCCCAGGGCGGTGGGCGCGTAGTAGACGGTGCGGCCCACGCGGTAGCGAGTGACCAGATCCGCGTCGCGGAGCGCGGTGAGGTGCCCGGAGACGGTGGCGGGGCTCAGGCTGAGGTTTCGGGCCAGGGTGCTGGTCGAGACAGGCGGGTACAGACTGGTCAGCACCCTGGCGCGGGTACGTCCGATGAGGCGCTGGAGGCTCTGCGGGGCTGACGGGTGGGGTGAGGACCGCCAGAGGCCGCCGACTCCGCGCGCGGGGTAGATCAGGGTCGGCTGCCAGGGTGCTTCGACCACCACGGTGAGCGCCGGCCATACGAAGGCGCTCGGCAGGAGCAGGAGCCCTTGCCCGTTGAGGGGGTGCCGAGTCCGGTGAGGAGCCGCGATGTGGAGTGCGCCGAGTTCGTGCCAGGTGACGGCGGGGTGCAACTCGGTGAGCATGCGATGGAGACCGCCCTCGGCCGACTGACGGGACCTGACGGCGATATCGGCATCGAGCACGTCCCGGAGCTGGGTCCATCGCGGGGCGATGAGCCAGTTCCAGCAGGTACGGATCAGGGTGACGAGCTGAGCGAGGGTGCGGGCGGGGTCGGCGAGGAGACGGTCGGCGACTTCGGAGAGCGGAGGCGTCTTCCGTTCGGGCCCGTGGAGGCAGCGGTGGAGTTCCTCCCTCACCTGGGCGAGGGGAGTATCCGCGACCCGGGCCAGTTCGTCCTCGACCTCCGAGAGCGGGCCGGTCGGGGGCGGGGTGAGGAAGTCCGGTGTGTACCCGGTACGGGGGAGGAGGACCAGGAGCGGGGAGAGTTGTCCCTCGTCGAGCTCGGGACGGAGTTTCCTCAGCCAGGGCAGGTGGTAGGCCTGGCGACGGGGATCAGCGAGGGTCCGTACGGCGGCGACGGTCTCCCACAGGGGGGAGACCGCGAAGCGGCATTTCAGCAGGTCCGCCGTCTCCATGAGCAACTGCACCGCCATGACCGCGCACCCTGTCCCTCATGGCCGCAACAGGCCGGTGGATTCGGCTATTTCCGAATCCATTGAACCGCGGCCGGGGTGGTCTGGATGCTGCGTTCCATGTCTCAGCGCAGCTCCCGCGTGCCGCGGCAGAACGACTCCGCCGCCTCTTCCGCCTCCACCGCGCCCGCGACGTACCGTGCGGTCCTGGCGGTACGCGAGTTCCGCATGATCTTCCTCGCGCAGGTCATCGCGACTCTGGGCAACGTCGTCGCACAGATCACGCTCTCGATCATGGTGTACCAGCGGACGCAGTCACCGCTGCTGTCCTCGCTGACGTTCGCGCTGGGCTTCGCCCCGTATGTCCTGGGGGCGACCCTGCTGTCGGCCGTGGCCGACCGGTATCCCGCCCGTGACGTCATGGTGGCCTGCCAGGCGGTCAGTTGCGCGGTGGTCGGCACCATGGCCGTTCCCGGGATGCCCATTCCCGTCCTGCTCGTCCTGCTGCTGGTGCTCGGCACCGTCGCCCCGGTGTTCCAGGGGGCTCGTGCGGCGAGCCTGCCGGACCTGCTGTCCGGCTCGGGGTACGCGCTTGGCCGGTCCCTGCTGCGGCTCGTCTCGCAGAGCACCCAGATCATCGGGTTCGCGGTCGGCGGGCTGCTGCTCCTCGTGGTGACCTCCTCGCAGGCCCTGCTCGCGGCGGCGGCGGGATTCGGTCTGGCGGCCCTGCTCCTCCGGTTCGGGACCCGCCGCCGGGCGTCCCGCGAGCCGGAAGGCGGTACCCAGGGTTCGGTGGCCCGTGCGTCCCTGTCGGGCGTACGGCAGGTGCTGGCCGTCCCCGGGCTCCGTCCGCTGCTGTTGCTGACCTGGCTGCCGCCGGCCTTCGCCGTCGCCCCTGAGGCTCTGGCCGCTCCGTACGCGGACGAGCTTGGTGGCGGTCCGGCTGCCGTGGGGCTGCTGCTGTGCGCCGCACCGGCGGGCTCGGTGGTCGGCGAGTTGCTGGCCGGCACCTTGCTCACCGCGCGAACCCGGGTCCGGATGGTGCTGCCGACCGCCCTGCTGATGTTCCTCCCGCTGCTCGGGTTCGCGTTCCGCCCCGGCCTGTGGGCATCGGTGGCCCTGCTGACGGTGTGCGGCCTCGGCTTCACCTACGCCATGGGGCTGGACCAGCGGGTCCTTGACGCGACCCCCGAGGAACTGCGCGGACGGGCGCTGACCATCATGCTGGCGGGACTGATGATCACCCAGGGACTGGGGTTCGCCGCCGCCGGCGCGGTCGCGGAGTTCCTGCCGCCCCCCGTCGTGATCGTGATCGTGGGCTCCCTCGGCCTGCTGACCCTGGCGTGGTGCGGGGTGTCGATGCGCCCTCGCAAGGACCGGCAGGCGACCCGGCCGCCGGTGGCGGATCAGGCAGCGTAGGCAGAGGCGGGGCTCGCTGGGAGGGCATGTCCGGCCATGCCCCGGTTCTGCCTGCGCTGTACCGGCGTCGGGATGGTCAGCGGGGCAGCGGCTGGAGCGCAGCCCATTCCCGGTCTTCGTCGAGCCATCGCGTCAGGGCGAAACCGGCTGCCTCGACCACTTCCTCGAACTCCCGATCGGTGTAGACGACGTCGGTCCACGCATGGGTCCACGTGGTGTCGCCGTGGCGGCATTCCTGCGCCGCGTACAGCACTCCGGATTCGAGGCGGGCCTCGGTTACGGTCAGAACCATCCGGTCGGAGCGCACGGTGTGCCCCACCTTCAGGCCAGTGGCCCAGGCGGGCGAGGTGCGCTGGACGAGGACAATCCCACCGTCCGCGACGTGGCGGTGGCACGTCTTGAGAAAGGCGTCCCTCTGGCCGGGGACGATCGTGTTCACCAGATAGCTGGCGAGCACCACGGCGGGAAAGCGTTCGGTCAGTGCGAGCGCTTCGATGTCCGCGTGGACTCGTGTTCCGGTGTGCACGTGGGCCAGCATCTCGGCACTCTGATCGACTGCGACCACATGATGGCCGAGTGCGGTCAACTCGTGAGTGATCCTTCCCGCACCGCATCCGAGTTCGAGAATGGGCGCGGCGGGAGGCACCGCCCCGTGGATGATCTCCGGTTCGCGGCCTGCCGGGAAGGCCCTGTAGAGGCCGACGGGGCTTCCGTCCGGAGCAACGGGGCCTCCGTCGGACGCGGAGCCTTGTCCCACGGGACTCATACCGGCATTCCGCTCACCGGAAGCTCCTGGAGCCCGCGCAAGGTGGCGTGTCGCCAGTGGACGGGCTCGCCGGCCAGTTGCAGGTCGGGAGCGTGCCGAAGCAGCGCGGTCAGCGCCACGGCACAGGTGAGCCGGGCCAGCGACGCACCGGCGCAGGCGTGTGCGCCCCACCCGAACCCCAGGTTGTGGTTCGGGGTCCGCCTGAGGTCCAGCTCGTCGGGGTTCGAAAACTGCCGGGGATCCCGATTGGCCGCGGCGACCAGCACGATGACGTCGCTCCCACGGCGGAGCAGCCGGCCGCCGAGTTCGTAGTCGGAGGCGCATACACGGGCAACTGCCTGCACAGGGCCGGAATGGCGCAGCAGTTCCCTGATCGCCGTCTCGCTCACCCCCGCGGTGAGGAGTTCCTGCCACCTGTCCGGGGACCGCAACAGGGCGAGGACGGAGGCTGCGACAAACCTGCTGGTGGGGGCGTAACCGGCGTGAAGCGTGGCACGCAAGGTGTTCAGGACCATGTCCCGGGAGATCGCCGAGGCTGATTCCGCGCGGAGGAGATCTCCCAGCAGCCCGTTCTGCGGCTTCCGATCGAGCCAGCCGGAGATCACGGCGCTGAGGTGGTCACGGGCCAGGGTGCCCGGAGCGGCGGCCGCCGGGGTGAGGCCCGAGTCCATGGCCGCGACGATGGCCTCCGACCAGGCCACGATGTTCTTCTCGTCGGCGTCCGGAACGCCGAAGAGGTCGGCCACGGCCGCGAAGGCCAGCGGCGCGGTGAAGTCCGTGACCAGTTCGCATCTGCTCCGCCCTGACAGCCCGCGCACCAGCTGATCGGCCCGGTCCTCCAGCCTGGCTCGGATCGCCGAGAAGTCCTGGCGGCGGTAGGCGTCCATGAGGACGCGGTGAACGCTGCCGTGTTCCGGCGGGTCCAGAGTCTGGATGCTGAGCAGGTTGTCCGGGACGTCGATGCCGGCCGCCCGCAGATCGGAGGAGAATATCTCGGTACGGTGCAGTGCGAGCAGGCAGTCCTCGTATCCGCTGATGACCCAGGCGTTGAGCGGCTCGTACCAGTGGACCGGATCAGCGGAGCGCAGGTGGTGGTACATGGGGTGCGGATCACGGATGGTGGCGTCGTCCAGCGGCCGGAAGAGTTCCATGACGTGCCTTTCTGCCGTGCATGACGGGCGGCTTGCCTGGGGAGCCGGTCGGGATGAGCCCTCGTACGAGGGCCGTGCGCGGGCAGCGGGTGCCCCACCGCATTCCGGCGGGGCACCCGCTGTCTGCTGGTGGATCAGTGGAGGTAGCGCATGATGCCTCCCCTTGTCTCAGGGTTCCGGTACGGCCGGCGGGATGATCAGTGCAGGTAGCGCATGGTGAACCTCCTCGTGCCGGGCCGCTTGGGAGCGGCGGTGGGAGTGCGGGCGCGGGCCGTCCCGTCAGAACAGCACGGGTCTCCCACGCGATCAGAGGGTGTGCCGGCGGATCCTGCGGGCGCACCGGGAGACGAGCCGGACGACCAGCGGGTCAGGCCTGCGGAAGCGCAGCGGTGCGCGTGATCTGGCGGCGTCTGCGTCCACGGCGGGTGTAGAAGACCGCGCGGGGGGAGTCGCCGAAGAGGTCCAGGTGGAGCCCGCGCTCCTCGATCCACCCCTGGAAGCGGAAGTCTCCGCCTCCGACGTGGACCAGGGCGATGCTGGGGCCGCCACTGACCTTGAGTACGAGAGTGCCCTCGTGGTCGATCACCTGCGCGGGCAGATCCGGTTCTGCCGATTCACCGACCTGATCATCGAGTCGCAGCACGCATGGAGGAACCGGCACCTCACAGCGGAAATCCGCGAGTTCGAAGGCTCGCAGAGGGACTTCGGGACGGTTGTACGCCACCTCGCTCATCGGGACACGGCTCTGGAAGTCCTCTGGAAAGAGGGAGAGCAGTCCCGGACTGATCGAGCAGTCGATGACGAGGTGTATCCGCACCTGGTCGCCAGTGTTGATCACACTGTGCGGTCGGCTGAAGTCCCCGTACCACAACGTGCCCGGCTGCCAGCGGTGTTCCACCTTGTCGATCGACAGGACCGCGCCGGGGTTCGTGCGAACCGGCACGTGCACGCGTAGGAATCCATACGGCAGCCCGGTCGGGGTGTCGCGGTGTTCCGGCACCCGGACGCCTGGTGCCAGCGACATCAGGCGAACACTGCGCAGTTCGGCGGGCAATGACGCCAGGACCTCGGCCAGGTATGGTGCGTGCCTGATCCATGGGGTGTCCGCGAAACCCTCGGTGCCGGGACCACCCGGATCGGTTCGATCGGGGTCCCCGCCGGGACTGCGCAGTGGGAGGCAACGCCAGTCGATTCCCGTGGAGGGGGTCAACTCACCCCTGTCCACCACTGAGCGCTGAGCACCCCAGGTACGTTTACTGAGCCGATCCACGTCGCGCTGTAGCTTGTCGGGATCGAAGCTCAACCGCAGTCTCGCGGCTTCGGGTAAGTCTGCGATCGAGTCGAGTGACGCTCTCACGTGGTTCCCCTCCCGGTTGTTGGCCGGACCCCGTCAAGCATTCACGGCCGGGTATGCCATGCGCAAGTGGATTCGCACCCTTGATCTTTGTCCGGGGCCTTGATAGTTGGGCGGCCGGCGCGTTCGGATTCCCAGGCCTGAGCGTACGGGCCGTTCTCCGCTCGTGTGCGCACGCCCGCGGTCACGCCGTTCGTGCCTGGGGGCGGGCGAGGAAGTCCCGGACGAGGGTCGTGAGGTGCTCGGGTCGTTCGATCTGGGGCAGGTGTCCCGCCTCGGGGATGAGTGAGAAGGCGGCGCCGGGGATGGCGTCGGCGTAGGCGCGCCCGTAGTCGGGATGGCAGATCCGGTCGGCTTCTCCCCACACCACCAGGACCTGGCTCCTGGCGTCGGAGAGCCGGTCCAGCAGGGTGGCGTCACTCATGGAGGGGCCCCCGTAGAGGGCGAGCGCGGCGCGGTTTCCGGGGAGGGTGTCCCGCACGCTCTGCGGTAGGGAAGCGGGGTCGACGAAGTAGGTCGCGGGGTCGGCGAAGGATCGCGCGGCCACCTCGGCGGGGGTGAGGGAGAAGAAGTCGGCGATCGGGTGGCCGGGGACCTCGATCCCGACCCCGTCGACGATGACGTGGCCGGTGCAGCGCTCGGAGGCGAGCAGGGCCATCTCGGCGGCTGTCCAGCCACCCAGGGAGTTGCCGACGACCGTCACCTCCCGCAGGTCGAGCTGCTCCAGGAGGGCGGTGTACAGGGCTGCCAGGTCGCGGATCGAGGTCAGCGGCGCCGGGCGTGGGGTGCCGGCGAAGCCGGGGTGGACGGGGGTGAGGACCCGGACGTCGTGCGAGGCGGCCAGGCGGTCCGCCCACGGCTGGACGGTGGCGGGCCCGCCACCGCCGTGCAGCAGGAGGACGGGCCGCCCCGTCCCCTGGTCGTTCAGGGTGAGGGGCACGTCGTGGACGGTGAGGGAGGTGGTCACGGTCGGACTCCGATTCTGCGGCACGGCACGGCACGGCACGGCACGGGAGCGGGCGGGGAGGTGGGCGGCTCTGGGCGAGCGGCCATGTAAGGAACCTTAGAACGGTGTCCGAGGGATGGCAAGGGTCCTTATATAAGGAGCCTTGCTAGGGTGGGGTCATGACACCATCGCTGCAGGATGTGGGGCTGGCCGTGAAGCGCCTCCAATGGCGCCATCACCGCGAAAGCAACAGGGGCCTGAGCGCGGAGGCGGGGCTTTCGCTCGTCCAGTGGGACGTGCTGCGCCACCTGCGCGGCCGTCCCGACGCCTCGCTGCATGAACTGGCCCAGCTCACCTTCCAGACCGACCAGTCCATGGGGGAGCTGGCCAGGCGTATGACCGACCGCGGCCTGATCCTCCGGCAGGAAGGGCCTGGGCGCGTGGTGCGCCACCGCCTCACCGGTGAGGGTGAGACGGCCTACCTTCGCGGTTCGGCGGTCATGGACGGCGTGCTGGGCGCGTCGCTGGGGCGGCTGACGGAAGACGAACTGGAGGCGCTGCATGCGCTTCTGGTCAAGGCGGCGGAGTGAGTGAAGGGACGCGCCCGGGGGTGAAGGGGGGCGGGCGCGGCACCCCTCGCCTACTGGCAGCGAGGGGGTGGCGGGTTTCGGGTGTCAGGCCGGTGCGGAACCGGTGGGCGCGAAGAAGGTCAGGAGCGCCGAGACGAGGGCGCCGGGCGCCTCCTCGGGCACATAGTGCCCGCAACCCTCGATCACGAGCTCCTCCACGTCGGTGGCGACGCGCCGCACGTCGCTCGCCACGCCGGCGCCTCGGAAGGCCGCACCCCCGACGGCCAGTACGGGCATCGTCAGGGGGGTGCGCATCCGCACCTTGTTCTGGGCGATCGTCGCGTCCAGGGCCCGGTAGGGCTGGAAGCTGGCATGCAGGGCGCCGGGCCGGCGTAGTGCCTCGACGTAGACGTCGACGGCCTCCGAGGGCATGGCGTCGGGGGTGGCGCCCTTCGTGGCGAACTGGTCGCCGAAGTAGAGGTCCTCGCGCCCCTCGACGAGCTTCTCGTTGACCGAGGGCAGCCGGTTGAACATGAAGTGCCAGGTGGCCTGGACCGCGCGGGTGGCTGGCGGCAGGGCGCTCGGGTCGTCGGAGATACCGGGGAGGGCGGCCTCGGCCAGCACCAGCTGGATGACGCGCGAGGGGTGGTCGCCGGCCAGGGCGTAGGCGAGCATCATGCCGACGTCGTGGCCCACCAGCCGGAACTCCTCGTGGCCCAGGCCGGTCATGAGCCTGGCGAGGTCCTGTGCCGCGGTGACGCTGTCGTAGCCCGTTTCCGGCCTGTCGGAGCGTCCGACTCCGCGGGGGTCGACTGCGATCACGGTGAAGTGCTCGGAGAGCGGGAGCATCACCTTGCGCCACTGCCACCAGAACTGGGGCCAGCCGCCCACCAGCAGCAGCGCGGGCCCCGAACCGCCCGTGACGGCGTGCAGGGAGATGTCGCCCAGGTCGTATCGATTGCTCCGGAACCGTTCGGCGAATCCGGCCGGCAGGTCGGGCACCGCCGTCACGGTGCCGAATCCGGTCACCGGCTCTGCTGGGACAAGCGTCATGGTGTTCCCCAAGAGGTTGAACCGCTTCAAGTGGTTCGCACGGTAGCAGGGGTGTGCGCGAACCGGATAGTGTGGTTCCTGTGGCGGTCGGAGAAGATAGGGCATCGAGGGAACGCGGCGGGCGCTCGGACACCGAGACGCAGCCCCTGTGTCTGCGTTTCACGAAGACACTGACGCTTCGGGACTCGGCCGAGCCGAGGGAATTCCTGCTCCGGCCGTCCGACCTCGCGGAATGGTTCGTCGCCGCAGGGCTGGGCGGGCAACCACCGCGGGTGGACGAGGAGTTGCTGCGCGAGGCGCGCGAGCTGCGGGAGTCGATCTACCGTGCGGCTCGGGCCGTCGCGGACGCGCGGGAGATGGCCCCGGCCGACCGGGACCGCGTCAACGAATGGGCCGGGCGGGGCGACGCGTTCCGGGTGCTTGACGGTGCCGGTGTCAGCTGGCGCTTCCCTCGTGCGTCGGCGGCGCGGTCCGCTCTGGCGGTCCTGGCCCAGGACGCGGTCGACACGCTCGGCGGCGTCCGAGTCGGCACCGTCAAGGTCTGCGCCGGGACCGGCTGTGTGGCGGTCTTCCTCGACGCCACCCGCGGCGGCTTCCGCCGCTGGTGCTCCATGGCGACCTGCGGCAACCGGGCCAAGAAGGACGCCATGCGCGTACGAGGCGCCCGGTGACGGCGCGCGGTGCGCACTGGGTGAGTGGGCGGTGTGCGTGCCCCCGGGTGGACCGGTCAGCTCCTGAGGGTGCCGCCGAACTCCTCCGGGACCAGGTCGGCCTGCTCGTCGCCGCTCCTGACCAGGTCGAGGATCGCGGAGGCGACGCCCTCGGGGGACTGGGGCCGCAGTCCGCTGGAGGCCTCCATCCGCCGGGCGTCCTCGACGCTGCCGCGGACCGTCCCGACGAACTCGGTCTCGGTGATCGACGGGAACATCAGTGACACGGTGATGCCGGCGTCGGCGACCTCGGCGCGGGCGATGGCCGAAAGCTTCTGCAGAGCTGCCTTGGAGGCGGCGTACGCACCGGACCCGGGCAGTGTGGACCAGGTGATGCCGGAGCTCACGTTGACGATGGCTCCGCCTGCCTGTTCGCGCATCCGCGGAAGGACCGCCTGCGTCAGCACCAGGGGGGCGATGAGATTGAGCTCAAGGAGGGCCCGGAAGTCGTCGGGGTCGATGGCGTCGACGGTGGCCTGCAACCCCTGGCCCGCGTTGTTGACCAGGACGTCGACGCGCCCGAACCGGTCGACCGCGGCACCTACGGCCGCCTCGACCTGACGCCGGTCCGTCACATCGCAGGGGACGGCCAGGGCCACGTCCTGGCCGAGTTCCTCGGCGAGGCGGATGATGCGCTCCTCACGGCGCGCGACGAGCACCACCCGTGCCCCGGCCCGGGCGGCGGCGCGCGCGGTGGCCGCTCCGATGCCCGATGATGCTCCGGTCACGAGCACGACGGCTCCGTTGATGTCCATGAACGGTTCCTCCTCTGGGGGCCGGGACTTCCCGGACGTCGCGGACCGGGGGCTTCCCGGACTTCGTGGACCCGGGCTTCCCGGAAGATGTGATGGTTGTGGCGTCGGATCGTTCGGTACACTCGACGTTCACGCTATCACGCGATAGCTATCACGCAATAGGAAAGGCGTCGTGACGGTATGGGCGAGGGCGATGTCGAAGCCTCGGGCCTCCATGAGCTGGCCGACCTGATCTTCGCCGTGGGGCGGCAACTGCGCCCCCCGACCGATCCCGCGTTCGAGCCGTGCACGCCGATCGAGATCAGCGTCATGCGGTACATCCACCACCACCCCGGCACCTCCGCGCGCGCCGCGGCGGAGGCGACCCTGCTCCCTTCGAGCAACTTCAGCCGGGTGCTGCGCGGCCTGGAGCAGAGGGGGCTGGTGGACCGCGTGGTGGACAGCGGCAACGCGCGGGGCGTGTGCCTGTACCCCACGGAGAAGGCCCACCGGAATCTGCGGTACCTCCGCGAGAACTGGGACCGGACCCTCCACGGCATCGTCGACGACCCCGCTGCCATCGAGACCGTCAACGCCACACTCCGGCGCATCGAGCAGGAGCTCATCGCTCGGCGGCGGGGTGGGGGCCGTCAGGAACCCTGAAGCGGCCGGTGTCCTGTCCGCCGAATGGGGACGCGTGTTCGACTCGTACTCCCTCCGGGTCACTGATCGTCAGGGCCGGGGCACCTCCGGAAAATTGCCCCTACGGTGGCGCGCAGCCGCCTGATCACGGCGGACGGCCACCTGGGAGGTGTCATGGCGTTACCGCCCGTCGCGGTCCTGACCGGCGTGGGCTCGTGCCTGCCGGAGCGGGTTGTGCGCAACACGGACGAGCCCTTCGCCCGGCTGGACACCAGTGACGAGTGGATCCGCAGCCGTACCGGGATCGAGTCCCGGCGCTGGGTGGAGGAGGGGACGAGCACCGGGGACCTGGCGGTGCGGGCCGGTGCCGCGGCACTGCGCAGCGCCGCCGCCGAGTCGGTGGACCTCGTGGTGGTCTGCACCACCACGCCCGACCACCACTCCCCGGCCACCGCGCCCTGGGTCGCTGCGCGACTGGGGCTGGGGCCGGTCCCGGCCTTCGACCTGGCGGCGGCCTGCTCGGGCTTCACCTACGCCCTCGCGGCCGGCCGGGCCTGGATCACCGCCGGTATGGCCCGCACGGTGCTGCTGATCGGGGCGGAGACACTGTCCACCATCACCGACCCGGACGACCGGGGCACCGCCGTGGTCTTCGCCGACGGCGCCGGGGCGGTCGTCCTGCGGGCCGGGGAGGCCGACGAGCCCGGCGCGGTGCTGGCCACCCGGCTCGGCAGCGACGGCACCCAGGTGGACCTGGCGGTCATCGCGGCCGGCGGGTCCCGGCGGCCCGTACCAGAGCGGCCCGACGAGCGGGGCGAGCGGTGCCTGCGCATGCGGGGCCCGCAGATGTTCTCGCACGCGGTGCGCCGGATGACCGAGGTCTCCCGGGGCCTCCTGGAGGGCGTCGGCTGGCCCGCCGGGGACGTCGAGGCGTTCATCGGGCACCAGGCCAACCAGCGCATCCTCGACAAGGTCGCCGAACTGGTCGGCGTACCCGCCGCCGCCTGCCTGGGCAACATCCGCACCGTGGGCAACACCTCCTCGGCGTCCATCCCCCTGGTCATGGACGAGGCGGTGCGCGACAAGGCCGTCCCCGCCGGCGCCCGGACCTTGCTCACCGCTTTCGGCGGCGGCGCCGTATGGGGTGCCGCCGCGCTGACCTGGCCCGACATCCCACCCACCATCTGACGTGAGGAACCCGGACATGGACACCGCCCCCGTGGACACCCCCGGCGAGGACCCGCTGGACTTCATCACCCGCTACCTCCAGCGCGACTTCCAGGTGCCCGCGCACCAGGCCCGGCCCGAGGCCACCTTCTCCAGCCTCGCCCTCGACTCGATCGCCCAGGTCGAGCTGTTCGTCAGCCTGTCCGACCACTACGGCGTCGAGCTGGACGACTCGCACGCCTCCGACCAGCTCACCCTGCGGCAGACGGCCGAGCTGGTGCACGAGGGACTCCGGCGGGCCGGCGGCGGGCGGACGGCCTCCACGGCGACGGCCCGCGACTGAGGGCCGGGGGAGGGGCGGCGCGGATGGTGTACCGGACGGAGGGGGAGGACCGCGTGGGCGGGACCAGCACACGGGAGCTGCACCACGACGGCCTGCGCTTCTCCTACCAGCGCGTCCCCGGGGAGACCCGGACCGTCGAGCCGGTGCTCGTGGTGGGCGGGGTGCTGCAGTCCATGCGGAGCTGGTCCATCCTGCACCGGCACGTCCTGCCGTACGCCGACCTGGTCACCGTGGACCTGCCCGGCGCGGGCGACTCCACCCCGCTCCGCGCCGAGCAGGACATGGACACCATGTGCCGGGTGCTCGACGCGGTGCTGGACGACCTCGGCGCCGAGCGGGTCAACCTCCTCGGCTACTCCTTCGGTTCCGCCGTCGCCTACCGGTGCGCCCAGCGCCGGCCGGAGCGGATCGCCCGGCTCGCCCTCGGCGGGGTGCCGGTCCGCATCAGCGACAAGCTGACCGGGCTGTGGCACCGGGGTGCCGAGCGGATGGCGTCCGGCGACCCGGGCGCCCTGGTCGACACCCTGATGGAGATGTTCCTCTGCCCGGCGGGCGAGGCGACGGTCCGCAACCGGGACATCGTCCGCCGGCTGGTGCGGCGCATGACCCTGCGGACCGTGACCGACACCGCGTACGGGCTGCGCACCATGGAGCGGTCGGTCCTGGAGAACCTCGACCCGGTCGGCGGTCTCACCGGGGTGCCCACCCTCGTCTTCTGCGGGGAGCACGACACCATCAGCAGCGCGGCCGAGCAGCACGCGTTCGCCGCCACCATCGACGGCAGCCGCTTCGCGGCCATCGGCGAGGCGGACCACTGGCTGTTCCTCCAGCGCCGCGAGGAGGCCGGGGACCTGGTGATGCGCCACTTCACCGGCCGTCCGTTCGACGGCCTGCCCTATCTGGCCGGGCCCGGCGGCGGCCGCCCGGCGGTGACGGCGGACGCCGTCCGCTGACCGCCCCCTCCGACCGGCCCCCAAGAGAGAGAAGAGTTCCCGTGCGACAGGCAGTCCTGTGCGGACTGGGCGGCTGGCTGCCGCCGGACGTGGTGGAGAACGAGGACATCATGGCCGCCGAGACGGCCGCGTTCGTCCGGCGCCGGATCGGCATCGCCCGGCGGCACCGGGTCGCGCCGGGCACGGCCACCGTGGAACTCGCCACCGAGGCCGGCCGGCGCGCCCTGGACTCGGCAGGCCTCCGGCGAGTGGACGCACTCGTGCTGGCCACCACCACCCCCGACCGGCTCTGCCCGGCCGGGGCGCCCGAGGCGGCCAGCCGTCTCGGCATGACCGGCATCCCGGCCTTCGACCTGAGCGCCGGCTGCTCGGGCTTCCTCTGCGCCTGCGAGGTGGCCCGGGGCCTGATCGGCACCGGGGCCGCGGCCACCGTCCTGGTGGTCGCCGCGGAGAACGCGTCGGCGATGGTCCACCCCGACGACCCCAACACCGCCCCGCTGTTCGGGGACGGCGCCGGCGCCGTGGTGCTGCGGGCCGCCGAGGAGGGGGAGCCGGCCACCTTCGGGCCGACGGTCTGGGGCAGCGACGGCGAGCTGGCCGACATCATCGCCATCCCGGCCGGCGGCACCCGGCAGCGGCATCCCGAAAACGGCGTCCGCGACCTGTACTTGGGCATCCGGGGCAGCGAGGTCCTGCGGCAGGCGGTCCGCCGGATGACCGGAGCGGTACGGGAGGCGGTGGCGGCGGCCGGCTGGACCCTGGACGAGGTGGAACTGCTCCTCGCCCACCAGGCGAACGCCGCCATCACCCACGCCGTCGCCGCCGCACTCGACTACCCGGCCGCACGGATGCCGTCCAACATCGCCACCGTCGGCAACACGGCCGCCGCCTCCGTCCCGCTGCTGCTCGCCCAGAGCGCCGCGGACGGCACGCTCAAGGGCGGCCGGCGCGTCGGGCTGGTGTCCTTCGGCAGCGGCCTGTCCTGGGCCGCGACCACCGGCGTCTGGCCCGAGGACCTCACCGCCCTGGTGTGACCCGCCCGCCCGCCTTCACCCCGTACACCTCTCACCTCTCGTCATAGCTCTTCCGACAAGGAGACACCGGCCATGGCCGCCCCCATGCTCAGCACCGTCATCGACATCCTGACCCGGCAGGCCGCGCTGCCCGCGGGCCCGGTCACGCCCACGGCCACGCTGACGGAGGCCGGGGTGGACTCCATGGCGGTCGCGGTGCTCGCGATGGTGCTGGAGGAGGACCACGGCCTGGTCTTCACCGAGACCGTGCTGTCCGGCCAGTCCACCGTCGCCGAACTGGCCGCCTACATCGAGAGCCACCGGGCGGCTGCCGCGTGACGGCCGCCCCGGCGGCCCTCGCGACCGCGCCCGCCTTCGCGGACACGCCGTTCACCACGGACGACCGGCCCGTCGCCTGGCGGAACCGCGACTTCCCGTGCCGGGTGCTCCGCCCCCGCGCCGCCCCCGCGTCCGTACCGCTGCTGGTCCTCGGCGGCGGCCTGCAGGACCGCCGATCCTGGGCCCGTCTGGAGCGCCGACTCGGCCACCGGCACCCCCTGGTCATCCCCGACCTCCCGCCCGCCCGCACCCCCGGCCGCGCCGGGGACCGCCCCCGTCGGGACCACCTCGGCTGGGACGACCTCACCGACGCCGCCCTGCACGCCGCCGACCAGACCGGCCCGGGCCCCTTCGCCGTACTGGGCGTCTCCTCCGGCTACCCGGTCGCCTACCGCCTCGCCCAGCGCCACCCCGAACGCCTCACCCACCTGCTGCTCTTCGGCGCCGCCCCCCGCCCCGGACCGCGGCTGCGCACCCTCATCCACGAGGGCCTGGCCCGGGAGGCCGCCCCCGGCCCGGGCCCGCACCGGGAGGCCGCCGGACGCCTCGTCGACCTGCTGACCAACCCCCGGGCCGGAGCGGACCTGTTGATGATCCGCGCGGCCGCCCGGATGCTGCGCAACCAGCTCACCGCCTCACCGCAGGACCCGCTGGCACGCTATGTCGCCGACCGCGGCCAGCTGCTGCTGGACGACCCGCTGCCCGCCGGGGGCGTCACCGGTGTCCGCACCCTGGTCGGGGTCGGCGCGCACGACAGCGTCACCACCGTCGAGGACAACCGGGCGGTCGCCGCGACCATCGAGCACGCCACCCTGGCGGTCATGCGGGACGCCGACCACCTGCTGCACATGGAACGCGACGCCGACTTCGCCGACCTCATCAGCCGCTTCCTGCACCGGCGGCCGCTCACCACCCCCGGCACCCTCGTCACCCGCCCCTGACCGCCCACCGCCACCACACCGGGGAGGCCGCCGTGCACTCCGTACCCGCGCCCGCCCTGCGCGTCCTGCTCGCCACCTGGGGCACCATGGGCGACATCGCCCCCTACACCGGCGTCGCCGCCGGACTGAGCGCCGCCGGCCACCAGGTCACCGTCGTCACCTCCGCCCGGCACGCCCCGCGCTTCACCGCCCTCGGACTCCCGGTACGCGCCATGCACCTGGACGACCAGGAGGAGCTGATGGGCCGGTCCAAGCCGGTGACGGCGCGGGTCCGCAACGGCCGGGACATCGCCCGTACCGCCTCCGGCACCCTGCTGGACGCCGCCGCCGAGGGCACCGACCTCATCCTCGCCCACCCTCTGCTGCACCCGCTGTGCGCGGTGGTCGCGGAGGGGCTGGGGACCGCGTGCACCGGGCTCTACACCGTCGGCCACGCCATGGTGCTGCCCCGGCTCGCGGCGCTCGCCCCCTGGCGCGGCCACGCCCTCGCCGACCTCGGCACCCGGCTCCTCCTCGCCCCGATGCACGCGCCCGCGCTGCGCCGGCTGTGCCGCACGCTCGGCCTGCCCGACCGGCCCCGGGCGCTCCTCTCCCACCTCACGCGCCGCCACCGGGCCTACTACGGCATCAGCGGCGCGCTCCTCCCGGCCCGCTCCCCGCTGCCCTCGCCGCACAGCGCACTCGGGCACTGGACTCCGTCCCGGCCCCCCGACTGGCGGCCGGACCCGGTCCTGCGGGACTTCCTGGACGGCGGGCCGCCCCCGGTCTTCTTCGGCTTCGGCAGCATGCGCACCCTCGACGCCGCCCGGCTCGGCCGGATGATCGCCGAGGCCGCCGCCGCGCTCGGGGTGCGCGCGCTGGTCCAGTCCGGCGCGGCGCGGCTGTCCGCGGCATCGGACCGCGTCCTCACCATCGGGGAGTGCCCGCACGACTGGCTGTTCCCCCGGGTCCGCGCCGCGGTCCACCACGCCGGTCCCGGCACCGTCCACGCCTCGCTGGCCGCGGCCGTCCCCACGCTGCCCGTCCCGGTCGCCCTGGACCAGCCCTACTGGGCGCGCCAGGTCGTGCGCCTGGGCCTCGCCCCCGGGGCCCTCCCCGCGCGCCGCCTCACCACCGCCGGCCTGGTGCGCGCACTGGAGTCCCTGCTGCGGGACGACCGCTACCGGCGCAGAACCGAGGCCGTCTCCCGGGCGATGGCCCGACAGGACGGCGTCGCCGCACTGCTGGCGCGCCTGGCCGAGGAGACGCGCCGCGGGTGAGGGGGACGGCGCCCCCGCGACGGCCGCGCCGCGGCTCGCGAGGGAGCGGCGGCGCGGCCTGGCGGCGGGTCAGGAGGACAGCGCCCACACGGCGTACGCGGCCGCGTCGCTGTTGCGGTTCAGCGCGGTCTCGTTGATGTTCGCCGTGGTGTCGCAGGAGGAGTGGTAGCAGCGGTCGAAGGCCTGCCCGGAGGTGCCGCCCCACTTGCGCGCCTGGGCCGCCGTCTTCCTGGTGCTCGCTCCGGTGAAGAGGCCGCCGACGGGGATGCCCGCGTTCTTGAAGGAGGCGTGGTCGGAGCGGCCGTCGCCCTCCGTCTCGATCTCGGTCGGGACGCCGAGGCCGGCGAAGTAGTCCTTGAAGGTCTTCTCGATGGTGGGGTCGTCGTCGTAGACGAAATAGCCGGGGTTGGGCGAGCCGATCATGTCGAAGTTGAGATAGCCGGCGATCTTGGAACGCTCGGTGCGCGGCAGGTTGGCGACATAGTGCTTGGAGCCGACGATGCCCAGCTCCTCGGCGCCCCACCAGGCGAAGCGCAGGTGCTTGGCCGGCTTGTACTGGGCGCGGGAGACGGCGAGCGCGGTCTCCAGGATGCCGGCGGAGCCGGAGCCGTTGTCGTTGATCCCGGCGCCGGAGGTGACGGAGTCCAGGTGGGCCCCGGCGAACACCACCCGGTTCGGGTCGCCGCCGGGCCAGTCGGCGATCAGGTTGTAGCCGGTGGCCCCGTTGGAGGTGAACTGCTGGACGCTGGTGGTGAATCCGGCGGCGTCCAGCTTGCCCTTGACGTAGTCGATGGACGCCTTGTAGCCGGGGCGGCCGTGGGCGCGGTTGCCGCCGTTGTTCGCGGCGATGGTGGAGAACTGGTTGAGGTGCGCCTTGACGTTGGCCACCGGGATGTCCGGCGCGACGGCGGCGGCCGCGGTGCCGGCGTCGGCCGGGACCGCCTGGGCGGCGGGTACGAGCAGGGTGGCCAGCAGACCGGCGGCTATGGCGAGCGCGGGGGTGGTCCGCGTGGTGGTGGGGGTCGTCATGGGGTCTCCATGTGCGGTGGGGGAAGCGGGCCGAGCCGCGGTGGCCGGATCAGGCCCGGTTCCGGGGGGGTGGGGGTGAGTGCGAGGGCGGCGGGGACGGCCGGGCCGGGTGGCGGCCGGCGGTCCCCGGCCACCCGGGGGTCAGGCGCGCGGCGGCGGCGTCAGGGGGAGCACCGCCGCGCCGTCACGGCAGCCGGGGGAGGGGCCTCCCGCGCGTACCGGGAGGGCGTCACTTGACGTTGACGGCCGTCCAGGCCTTGCCCACGGCGGCGACCTCGGCGCTGCCCGCGCCGTAGAGGCTCACGGCCGCCTGAAGCGTCCCCTGGCGGGCGCCGGCGTAGGTGGTGGTGGAGGTGAAGTACGAGGTCAGCGCCTTGTACCAGATCTTCACCGCCTTGTCCCGGCCGATGCCGGTGACGGTGGATCCGTCCTTGCTGCGGCTCTCGTGGCGGACGCCGTTGATGACCTTCGACCCGCTGCCCTCGGAGAGCAGGTAGAAGAAGTGGTTGGCCACGCCGGAGGAGTGGTGGACGTCGAGGTTCCGGGTCCCGCTGTCCCAGTAGTCGGCCGACTCGCCGTCCCGGCTGGGGGTGTCCATGTAGCGCAGCGGCTTGCCGTCGCCGAAGTAGTTGATCTTCTCGCCGAGGAAGTAGTCGCCCTTGTCGGCGGTGTTGCCGGCGTGGAACTCGATCGCGGTGCCGAGGATGTCCGAGGTGGCCTCGTTCAGGCCGCCCGACTCGCCGCTGTAGACGAGGCGCGCGGTCGCGGCGGTGACGCCGTGGCTGAACTCGTGCCCCGCCACGTCGAGCTGGGTCAGCGGGCTCTTCCCGTCGCGGCCGTCACCGTAGTAGATCGAGTAGGTGGGGTCGTCGTAGTAGGCGTTGGCGTGCTTGACGCCGTAGTGGACGTGCGAGGTGGGCGCCGTGCCGTTGTTCCGGATGCCGTCGCGGCCCAGGACGCTCTTGTAGAAGTCGTGCGTCTTGGCGAAGCCGTGCGCGGCGTCGACGGCGGCGGTCTGGCGGTTGGTCGGCTTGCCGTCGCCCCAGACGCCGTCGGCGTCGGTGAACAGGGTGCCCGAGCCACTGGTGCGGCCGCCCAGGTCCACCGTGCGGTGTCCGCCGCGGGTGCTGTCCACGAGTTGGTAGCCGCTGCCGCCGCGGGTGTCGACGAGGTCCACGGTGCCGCTGTACTGGCTGGTGTCGTCGGCGACGTTGTCGATCGCCTGGTACTCGTACAGCTTCTTGCCGGTGGTGGCGTCGGTGATGACGTGCAGACGGCTGGGCGTGCCGCCCTCCTGCACTCCGCCCACCACCGTCTCGTACGCGAGGACGGGGGCCCCGCCCGCCGCCCAGATCACCTTGCGCGGGGCCTGGTCCTTGCCCGCGGTGGTGGGCTTCTCCACGTCGGCGGCCACCGCCGCCTCGACGGCGGCCGACGCGGCGCGGCCCGGGGCGAGCTTCGGCGTCAGGGAGCCGACCGCGACGGAGCGTTCGGTGGCCTTGGTGACGCCTCTGAGCGCGCCGTCCTTCGCGCGGTGGACGACGAGGTCCCCGCCGAGGACGGGCAGGCCGCCGTAGGTGCGGTCGTAGCGGGTGTGGACGGTGCCGTCGGCGTCCCGTACGACATCGCGGACGACCAGCTTCTCCTGGGCGTTCAGCCCGAGGGCGGCGGCCGTGCCCGCGAGCGAGGTGTCCGGGGCTCCCGCGGGGGCCAGCGCGTCGGCGGAGTTCGCGCCGCCGACCGCCAGCAGGGCCACCGCCACGGTGGCGGCTCCGCCGGCCAGGGCGAAGCGCTTGCGGGATATCGGTAGGGAGGATGACACGTCTGCTCCAGTGCGTCAGTGGGGGGTTGGCGGGCGTGGGTGGCGCCCGCCGGCCGGGACGATTCGCCCCGGAGGTGGCAGGAGATTAGCCAGCACTGCATGGGCATGCCAAGCGTGGATGTCCGATGTGTGGTCGTTCGCGAACTTGCTGCTGGACCACTTCACATACCTGCAACGCTGACGACTCGTCTGCACCTTCGATCACACGCGCATCGGATGGCAAGACGTTCGGGCCGCCGAAGAATTAACAGAACTCCCGGCCAACTGTGCCGAAGCCGCGTGTCCGCCGGGGCCTGCCAGGCCGACCGGCGCCGCCGCGCCTCGGCCCGGGCACAGCGAACGGCCCCCGCCCGGAGGGGGCGGGGGCCGTGTGGACCGGGGGGAGCGCTACTGGTCCCGCTGTCCGCCGCCGTAGGAGCGGCGTGCGGCATCGGCGGCCTTGTCGGTCTGCGCGTCGTACTTGTCGCCGGTGCGCTCGTCCACCAGCCTCTCGGCGCGCTCCACGCCCTGGTCGGCCTGGTCCGGATGGCCCTTGGCCATCTCCTTGGCCTTGTTCGCCATGTCGCCCAGCTTGCCCATGAGAACCCTCCTGGGTGTTGTGCTCGTGCGGTCTTACGCCACCCCTGGTACCCCCTTCCGGCGTCCGCACGCTCAGCGCAGGGAGCGGATCGCCGGGCTCGCGGCGACCAGGGCGGCGCAGGCCAGTACCGCGCCGCCGCAGACCAGGAACAGCGCTGTCGTGCCGTACGGCAGCAGCACGCCGGCGACCACGTAGGACAGCGGGTCGAACGCCACCGTGGCCAGCACCACCAGGCTGGTCACCCGGCCCAGCAGCCGGGAGGGCACCCGCTCCTGCAGCGTGGCCACGATGACCACCCCGAGGAACGCCGACCCCAGGCCGATCAGCCCGACGACGGCCGTGGCGGCGGCGACCTGGGTGGTGGCGGCCAGCCCGGCCATGCCCGCGCCGATCGCCGCCACCCCGCCGACCACGGTCCAGCCGCGCCGGGTGGGCGGCCACCAGCCGGCCAGCAGCGAACCGGCCAGCGAACCGGCGCCGAAGCCGGAGAGCACGATGCCGAAGGAGCCCGCGCCACCCAGGCGTTGCTCGGCGAGCACCGCGCCGCCCACCAGTACCGGGCCCACGACCGCGATGTTGATCAGGGCGACGGCCGCCAGCATCGCCCGTACCAGCGGCTCGTTCCAGGCGTACGCCAGGCCCGCGCCGAGGGCACGCGGGCTGCTGAGCTCCTCACCGTCCGCGCCGTCCGGATCGGCGGTGCCCGGATCGGTGCCCTCGCCGCGTCGTGCCGCGCGGAGCAGGGTGCTCAGCGCTACGGCGGCCAGCGCGGCGAGCGCCGCGATCCCGCCGAGCGTCGCGTCGAAGCCGACCGCGGCGATGACCCCGGCGGCCACCGCCGGGCCGACCAGGTCGCCCCCCGACTCCGCGCCCTGCACCAGAGCGTTGACCCGGGAGAGCTTCCCGGTCGGCACCACGGCGGGAATGAGCGCCAGGGCGGCCGGGAAGTACGCGGCGTCGGCCACGCCGAGCAGCGCGGCGAGCAGGGCGACGGTCGTCAGCGACGGTGAGCCGAAGGTGACCACGGCGACGAGCGCGAGCAGGACGGCGACCCGCAGCCAGCAGGCGACGGCCGTGACCCGGGCGGCGCCGAGGCGGTCGACCAGCACCCCCGCGGGAAGCAGCAGGGCCGCCCGCGGCAGCGCCACGGCCACCAGGACGAAGCCGGTGGCGAGTCCGGGCTCGGACAGGTCGAGGACGAAGAGGGTGAGCCAGACCAGGAACAGCGCGTCGACGGTGGCGGCCAGCCCTTCCCCCACGACCAGGCGGCGCACCTGGCGCTCGCCGCCCGGGCCGGGCGGAGCGGGAGCGTCGGTCGGCTCCGTGGTCATGGCCGGCTCCCCGGGCGGAGGTCCGGGGCCGCGCCCGGACGGGTGCTGACGAACATGCACGAACGGTACAAGAGCGGGATACCACCCTGGTCGGCTGAGGAGGAGGAGTTCGTGGAGGGGGAGCGAGGGCCGTCAGGCGATGTGGGTGCCCCCGTCGACCGGCAGGGTGGTGCCGGTGACATAGGAGGCCGCGTCGGAGACCAGGAACACCAGGGCGGCGGCCAGCTCTTCGGGCCGCCCGACGCGCCCCGAGAGCACCCGCTCCATCACCGTGTCGAGGTAGCCCTCGGGGTAGCCGTCGGTCATCGCGGAGGTGAAGAGGCCCGGCGCCAGCGCGTTGACGCGGATGCCCCTGCCGGGGGTCCACTGCTGGGCGAGGTCCCGGGTGAGCCCGAGGAGCCCGGCCTTCGACGCCGTGTAGGCGGCCTGCGGCAGACCGCCCGTGACCAGGGCGAGGACGCTGGAGACATTGACGATGGCACTGCCGGGCAGCATCACCGCGCCCGCGGCCTGGGCCATCCAGTAGCAGCCGTGGAGGTTGGTGTCGATGACCTCGCGGAACTGCTCGGGAGTCTCCTCCGCCGCGGGCCGCTCACCGCCGATCCCGGCGTTGTTGACCAGGATGTCCACCCGCCCGAAGGCCTCCATGGCCGCGCCCACCAGCGCGCGGCAGTCCTCCGGACGGGACACGTCGGTGCGTACCGCGACGGCCCGGCGGCCCAGCCGTTCGACGGCCGCGCGCACCGCCTCCAGCCGCTCGGCGCGCCGCGCGCCGAGCACCACGTCCGCGCCGGCCTCGGCCAGCGCATGGGCGAAGGCGGTGCCCAGCCCGGAGGAGGCGCCGGTGACCACGGCCACCCGGCCGTCGAGCCGGAAGCGGTCGAGGACGCTCACGGCCGGCCGGCGCCGCGGTGGTCGGCGAGGTGGTCCACCAGATCGCCGACCGTCCGCAACTCCGGGACCCGGTCGTCGGGGATCCGCACCCCGAACCTGTCCTCGATCGCCACGGTGATCTCCACCATCGACAGGGAGTCGATGTCCAGGTCCTCGGTGAAGGACTTCTCGGCGGTGACCTCGGCGGGGTCGAGGCCGGTGACCTCCTCGACGATCTCGGTGACGGCGGACAGGATGTCGGTGGCGTGGGGCATGGGTTCCTCCTTGTGTGGGTGGGGCCCGGGTCAGACTCCGAGGCGCCGCCGGTAGGTGGTGAGGGTGCGCAGGAAGCCGTCCAGCTGCTCCTCGGTGTGGCCGGCGTGCGGGAAGAGGCGCAGCATCGCCTGGTTGCGGGAGACGGCCGGGTAGGAGAAGACCGGGACGAGGTAGCCGTCCGCCACGAACCACTCCCGCATCTGCAGGGCGGCGGCGTCGCTCCCGATCGGCACCGAGAGCATGTACGACTCGGTGGGCGTCGTCGCCGTACCGGCCTCGTGCATCTGCCGGCGGAGCCGCGCGGCGTGCGCCAGGTAGTCGTCCACGATGGCCGGATCGGCGGCCAGGGCCTCGATCGTGCGGGTGGCGGCGTGGGCGGTGGGCGGCTGGATGGCGGCCGTGAACATCGAGGTTCCGGAGAGCAGTTCGAAGGCGTCGACGGCCGCCGCCGGCCCGGCGATCGCGCCGCCCTCCAGGCCGATGGCCTTGGACAGGGACACCATGACGAAGTCGGCCCGTTCCCGGATCGCGGCCGCCTCCCGGGCGTACGGGCGGTGCTCCGGCCCGTAGACCATGAAGCCGTTGGCGTCGTCGATCATGCTGATGGCGCCGTGGCGGTCGCACTCGTCCAGGATCTCCACGATGGGCCCCATGGTGCCGTCGGCCGAGTAGATGCTCTCGGCGATTACCACGGTCTTGCCGGCCCGGACCCGGCCCAGGATCCGCGCCAGGTCGGCGACGTCATTGTGCCGGAAGGCGTGGACGTTGCGGCCGTAGCCGAGGCCCTCCAGGCCCTTCCAGACGCTCCAGTGGACATCGCGGTCCACCACGAACACGGTGTCGTGGTTGCGCACCTCGATCCCGGTGTCGAAGTGCGCGGAACTGCTCATGGCGTTGACGAACCCGATGTTGGCCAGCAGTCCGGTGGCGAAGCTGATGGCCCGCTCCTTGCCGGTGCGGCGGGCGATCGTCTCCTCCAGCTCCTGGTGCGGCCGGCAGATCCCCTGGGTCATCCGGGAGCCGCTGGTGCTCAGCCCGTGCGCGAGCGCCCCCTCGGCGAAGTGCCGCCGCACCGGGACATGGCGCTCCAGGTCCAGGAAGCTGATGCTGGCGAAGTTCACCAGCTCACGGCCGCCGCGGACGATGGTCGGCCCGACCGGGCCGTCCACCACCGGCGGGCGGTACGCGGTGTCATGGGTGTTGGCCTCGACGAAGGCGGCGAAGGCCCAGGGGGCCAGTCGGTCCGCGGACGGTACGGGGGTCTGGGACACGGTCATGGCGGGGTGTCTCCTCCACGAGGGGCGCGGGTCGGTAAGGGCTCCAGGGCCGCGGCCAGATGGCCGAGCGAGGCCGTGCCGGCCAGTTCGTCCGAGGCGATCCCGGTGAGGCCGCGGTGGTGGAGCAGCGCCAGCAGACGGGGGACGGCCACCAGGGTGACGCCGTGGTCGGCGAGGCAGCGGTCCATGTCCACGGCGCCGGGACCGGGGCCGTCGGGGGTTCGTACGGCGGCCACGGCGGCGGCCAGGGCCCGTTCGGAGTCCGTCGCGGGCGGGCGGGACGGGGCCCGTGTGCTTCCCGCGTCGGTGGCCCTGGGGCCTTCGCCGCCTTCCGGGGTCAGGACGTAACGGTCCGGGGTCATCAGGTCGGGCACCTCGCCGAGGTGGTCCAGGAGGTGGCGGTGCAGGTCCTCGGCGCTGGTGCCGGGGGCGGTACGGGCGTACGCGACGAGCCGCCGCCCGCCACCCGCCCCCGTGGTCCCCCTCTCGGGCGCCACCGTCGCCTCCAGCACCCCGGGATGGCCCCGCAGCACCTCCTCGACCGCGGACAGGCGCACCCATCCGCGCGGGGCGCGCCACCAGCCGGGAGCGGCCGGTGCGAGCGGACGCACCGGGACCGGACGGTCGGCCCCGTCGGCGAGCGCCCGCAGCAGAGCGCACAGCCGGAGGGGCAGCGCCGCGGCCTGCCCGGCGTCCAGCAGCTGGTCCCCGACGGTGACATCGAGGGTGAACACCCCGGCGTCCAGGGCGAGATCGGCATAGAGCGTGTCGCAGGGCTCGTCGGGCGCGCTGCGGATCCAGCCGGCGGGCCCCTCCGGAGGGGTGTACTGCTCCGGCGGCAGATACCCCCGCGGCCAGGAGTAGCAGTTGTACTCGATGGTGGGGACGGCC
This sequence comes from Streptomyces lichenis, assembly GCF_023218175.1. Classification (GTDB taxonomy): domain Bacteria; phylum Actinomycetota; class Actinomycetes; order Streptomycetales; family Streptomycetaceae; genus Streptomyces; species Streptomyces lichenis. The sequence goes on from NZ_JALPTH010000009.1 coordinate 160,417, forward strand.
ACCACACCGCGCCGGCGGTCCATCCGGGCCTGCGCGGCGACCAGTTCGGCGGGGTGGTAGCGCCCGTGCCGGTAGGCCGTGGCGCAGGCGGCCGCGACCGAGGCGGCCACCTCGCCGAACGCCGCGCCCGGGCGCAGCTCGATCTGCACCGGAACGGTCAGGGCGCGGACGCCGAGGCTGCCGCGCAGGGCGGCCCGGGCCCGGTTGGCCACCACCACCGAGGCCAGGAACCGGTGTTCACCGGTGCGGGTGGCGACCTCGTGCGCCAGCGCCGCGAGCACCGCGGTCTCCGCGCTGACCCGGTGCCGCCGGGCGACGCGGTCCAGGTCCCCGTACGCCTCCGTCGAGCGGTACTGGAGGCGGTGGCGCCCGGCGCCGTCCGCACGGCCGCCGAACGGGGCCAGCACCCCGGCCGGGTTGGCCGCGAGCCGGGTGAGCCACTCGCGCTCCGCCGCGCGGGCCCGCTCCGAGGGCCGGGCGGTGGCCATGTCCAGCGGACGTACGGAGGACCCCGCCGGCACCTCCTCGCCGCGCAGCCGGTCGTGCAGCTGGCTGAGCAGCGCCGCCAGCCCCCAGCCGTCGATCACCACATGGTGGGCGGTCAGCAGGACCGCGCGCGGGGTGCCCGCCTCCAGCAGCACCCGGGCGCGCCAGGGCGGCTCGCGCTCGGGGTCGATCGGGAGGGCGGCCAGCGCCGCCGTGGCGGCCTCCAGGGTGGCGGTGTCGGCGACGGGGACGTCGAGCTGGTCGATCGGCAGCGGGGCCCAGTCCGCCCGGTGCACGTACTGGACCGGGCGCAGCGGATCGACGGTGGTGCGCAGCTCCTCATGGCGGGCGGTGAGCGCCGCCAGCGCCGCGTGGACGTCGGCGACGGTCGCCGGGGGCGGGATGTGGCAGTGGTCGGCGAGCGGTGTCGGGTTCACCCGCCGGGGTCCCGGGATGGTCCGCTCGTACCAGTGCCACTGCTGGACCCAGTCCAGCGGCCTGCCGCGCGGTGCGGGGGCGGTGCTCTGCTTCGGGAGGTGGTTCACGCCCGGCACCTCACACCGCCCGGACCACGAGGGCGGCGTTGTGCCCGCCGAACCCGAACGAGTTGCTGAGCGCGGTCCGCAGCCGCTCATGGCGCTGCGCCCGGTGCGGGACGAAGTTGATGTCCGGGTCGATCGGCTCCTCGCAGTTGATCGTCGGCGGGACGTCCCCGGTACGGAGGGCCAGGATCGACGCCACCAGCTCGACCGCCCCGGCGGCACCGATCATGTGCCCGGTCATCGACTTGGTGGAGCTGACCGGGATCCGGGTCACCCGGTCGCCCAGCACCGTGCGCAGCACCGCCGTCTCGGTGGCGTCGTTGAGCAGCGTCCCGGTGCCGTGTGCGTTGACGTAGTCCACCTCCGCCCCGGTGATCCCGGCGTCCCGCAGCGCCGCCTCGACGGCCAGCCGGGCGCCCCGGCCCTCCGGATGCGGGGCGGTCCAGTGGTGGGCGTCGGAACTCGCCCCGTAGCCGACGAGCTCGGCCAGGGCCGCCGCCCCCCGCCCCTCGGCCGTCTCGGCGGCCTCCAGCACCAGTACGGCGGCTCCCTCGCTCATCACGAACCCGTCGCGCCGGGCGTCGAACGGCCGGCACGCCCCGGTGGGGTCGTCGTTGCGCCGGGACAGCGCACGGGCGTTGCCGCTGCCCGCGAGGTCCACGGCGGTGACACAGGCGTCGGCGCCCCCGGCGAGGACGACATCGGCCTCCCCGTACGCGATCATGCGCATCGCCGCGCCCAGCGCGTCGGCGCCACTGGCGCACGCCGTGCTCTGCGCCCGGCTGGGCCCCTGGGCGCCCAGCCGCATGCTGATCTCCCCGGCGGCGCTGTCCATGGCCGTGGTGACCTGGGCGAACGGGCTGATGGCCCGCGGCCCCCGGTCGCGCAGGGTGTCGGCGGCGCGGTAGATCGACCCGACCGGGCCGTAGCCGCTGCCGATGACCACGGCGACCCTCGGCGCCAGCCGCTCGTCCACCACCAGTCCGGCGTGCGCGCAGGCCTCCAGCGCCGCGGCCAGCGCGTACTGCGCGCACGGGTCGGCCCGGCGGCTGACCGTCCGGGGCATGTAACGGCCGGGGGTGAACCCGCGGACCTGACCGCCGATCCGCACCTCAAGCCCGGTCACATCGATGGCGTCCACCGTGTCGATGCCGCTGCGCCCGGCCAGCATCGCCGCCCAGGTCTCCTCCACACTGTGGCCCAGCGGCGTCACCGCCCCGTACCCGGTGACCACCACCCGGCGCCTCCTCCCGGTGCCCGTCACTGGGGGACCACCTCGGCGTCGCGGATGGGCGGGGCGATGTCGTCGGGGGCGACCGGCACCATCAGCACGGCCGTCCCGCCCCCCGAGCAGAACTGCCGCGCGGCACGGACCTCCTCGGTCAGCGCGGCCTTGTCGCGCAGCACCCGGCAGTGGAGGCCCGGTCCCTCGTCCACCGCGGGCGGCGGCGCGCCGGGACGGGCGAAAGAGTGGCGATCGGCGTCCAGGCCGAGGCGGGCCCGCTGGGCGTCCAGCCAGCCGTAGCCGCCGTTGCACAGCACCACGTACAGCACCCCGCCATGGGAGGCGGCGGTGACGGCGATGTCCGCGCGGGCCGCCAGGAACGCCCCGTCCCCGACGAACGCGGTGACCTCGTGGTCCGGGGCGGCCCGCTTCACCCCGATGGCCGCGGCCGCCCCGAAGCCCAGCGGGGTCTGCTCCGAGGGCACGATCGACCCGCCGCCGGCGTGGAAGGGGAAGCAGTAGGACCACATGTCCTGCAGGCCGTTCTCCTGGACCAGTACGCGGGGTTCGGCGGCGGTGGCGTCGAGCGCGGCGAGCAGTTCGGCGATCCGGATCTCCGGCAGCGCCGCCGCCCGGGCCAACTCCCCTTCCACCTCCCGCGACATGGCCTCGCGGGCGTCGGCGACCCGCTTCACCCATCCCTCGGCCGCGTCCCCGCCGCCCTCCTCCAGCGCCCGGGACCAGCCGAGCACCGCGTGCCGGGCGTCCCCGAGCACCCGAGGGCCCGGGAACTCGGCCGACAGCCCGCCCGGATCGGTGTTGACCTGCACCACCGTGACCGGGGGCCAGGGCGTTCCGCCCTCGACGGCCGTCTCCTCCAGCCGCCCGGCGAGCGACACCACCAGATCGCAGGAGGACCACAGTTCACGGGCCGGGGCGGCGGCGTAGAGGCCCGCCAAGCCGCAGAACAGCGGATGGCGCTCGTCCACCGCGCCACGGCCGGAGGCGGTGGTGAACAGCGCCGCGCCGAGCCGTTCGGCGAAGCGCTCGACCACCCCGCCGTCGTTGCGGTGCCGCATGCCACCGCCCACCAGCACCACCGGGCGGCGGCTCGCGCGCAGCGCCGCCAGCGCCGGTCCCGGTGCCCCCGGTACGGGCTCGACGGCCAGCGGTGCGGGCAGGGTCGGCCGCTCCGCCGTGACCAGGATCTCCGCCGTACGGACGTCGTCGGGCACCTCCAGATACACCGGTCCGGCCGGCGGACCCATGGCCCGGGTCAGCGCCGTCACCGTCGCGGGGACCAACCGGTCGGGATGGCCCACCCGGTGCGCCCACCGCACCAGCGGCGCCGCCACCGCGACCTGGTCCAGCTCCTGGAAACCGCCGCTGCCCCGGCGGCGTTCGGGCGCGCCGGCGGCCAGCACCAGCACCGGCGCACCGGACTCCCGCGCCTCCAGCAGCCCGGTGGCCGCATGGGTGACGGCCGGCCCCTTGCCCAGGGCGCAGACCGCGAGCCGGCCGGACTGCAGCGCGTAACCGGTCGCCATGTACATCGCGTTGCGCTGGTCCCGGCACGGTACGAGCTCCAGCCCGGCCGCGTCGAGGGCGCGCAACAGCTCCAGATCGTCGCCGGGCAGCCCGAAGCAGGTGTCCACCCCGTTCGCCACCAGCAGGTCGACCACCGCGGACCACGCGTCGGCGTACCGCTTGCCCATCCCGGTCACCTCCCACCCACCGCGACGGGGCCGGCCGCCGGAAGATTCCGCGCCACCGCCTGCGACATCAGCAGGGGCTCGGCGTGCCGCTCACCGCCGTACGAGATGTAGTTCGCCGTCAGCCCGAAGCCGCCGAACGGGCGGTTGCCGTCCTCGGCGTCGAGCAGGGTGTGCTCGACACAGGTCTGATGGCGCTTGGCCAGCACCCGCACCGTCTCCGGGTCGTTGCCGTAGACCATCGCCCCCAGCGCGCGTTCGCTGAACGGGGGCCCGGCCAGCCGCTCGCGCAGCCGCCGCGCACTGGGGTAGGCCACCACGTTGAACACCGGGGCGAACATCTCCTCCAGCGGCAGCTTGTCCTCGAAGTCCCACAGCAGCACGGTCGGTTCGACCCGGCGGGACGGCAGATCGATGCGCCCGCCGTGCCGGATGTGGCGTGCGTGGCGCACCAGGTAGTCGGAGCAGTTCACCAGCGCCGAGTCGTAGTAGATCGGACCGTAGTCGGCGCCCGGGTCGTCGTTCCGCCCGAAGCGCAGCGACGCCAGGGTGGCGGACAGCAGGCCGGTGAACTCCTCGGTGCGGCGCTGGGGTGCGAACACCACGTCGGGGCCGAAGCAGTCCTGGCCCGAGTTGTGGAGCCGGATCCTGACGAGGTCCCGCACGGCGCGGGGGAGATCGGCGTCGGGGGCGATCACGAACGGGTTGACGCCATGGCCGAAGAAGAGGAGGAGCTGGTCCTCCGCCAGCCCTTCGCAGACCGTCTCGGCGTTGGCGTAGTCGCCGGTGAAGACGATGAGGTCCGCCTCGCGCACCGGGCCGGTCACGAACTTGCGCTGGCTGAGGTCCACCAGCTCGATGGGCAGTCCGTGCACCGGTGCCAGCAGCTCGTGTAATCGCCGGATCTGGCCGCCGATCTGGGAGGACGGCCGAAAGACGATTCTCTCGCAGTAAAGGGACGCCACGAGCAGATGGAGCGCATAGGAATACAGCGGGATGTTGGAAGGCATGAAGACGGCGGCCAGCGGTACACGGCCGGGCCGGACCCGCCGCATCTCCTCCTCCGCCCCGTCGAGGGTGGCGAGGAACGAGCGAATCTCCGAATCGGCGGTGCGGTACGGGGAGATGTCGGTCAGGATTTCCCGCACCGCGTCCTCGTTGCCGGCCACATGGCGGCGCACCGCGCGCAGTGCCTCCAGCCGGTCGGCGAAGGGGACGTGGTATTCGGTGGCGGGGGAGGGTGTACCGGCGGTCGAACCGGGCGCGGTCGCGCCGGATGCCGGATTCTGCGGGGTGGGCAGCGAGGTCATGGCGGTCTTCTCCAGAACGGCCAGGTCGGGCTTTCCCGTGTTCGAGAGGGGAAAGTCGGCGAGCACCACGATGTGGTCGGGCTGCTCGTAGCGGGCGAACACGGGGCGCAGCTCCCGCTTCCAGTGTGCGGGCGCCCGGCCCTCCGGGTCCGCGATCACGAAGACCAGACGGGAGCCCAGACGCTCGTCGGGGAGGGCGACCACCACCGTCCGGGCGCCGGCGGACGCGGCCCGTTCGGCGAGGTGGTCGGGGTAGAGGGTGTGGCCGTCCCGGTGCACGGCGCGCTTGCGCCCGATCGGGAAGACCCGCCCGGCGTCGTCGAGCAGGCCGATGTCACCGGTGCGGTGCACCGGATCCGGCACCGGGACGATCTCCCCGTCGTCGGCCAGCCGACCGGTCATCAGCCCCTCGCTGCGCACGACGAGTTCACCGAGCCGGCCGGGCGGAAGCGGTCTGCCCTGGTCGTCGTGGACCTCGACGGCCACGCCGGGCAGCGGGGTGCCGCACCCGACCGGATCGGAGGCGGTCGCCAGCGCGATGTTCCCCACCTCGGTCGCTCCGTAGCCGTCCAGCAGAGGCCGGCCCGTACGGGCGCGGAACCGGGTCGCCAGGTCGCGCCCCAGCGGCGCGCCGCCCACGCACCAGGCCCTCACCCCCTCCAGCGCGTCCACCAGGGCCGGACGGCGGTCGAGCAGGTTGAGCAGGCTGTAGTACGTGGACGGGGCCGCGTCCACGATGGAGAGGCTGTGCTCCACGCCCACCGCGAGCGCGCGGTCCAGGCGGGTGGTCGGCCCGTACACCACCAGCGTCCCCCCGCCCAGCCACCAGCACAGCACCAGCGACAGGCCGTACTGGTGGGAGTAGGGCAGGACGGGCAGGAAGACGTCGTCGGACCGGTACCCCATGCGTTCCGCGCTGAGTGCGAGGTTCTCCAGGATGGAGCGGCCGGAGCGGACGATGCCCTTGGGGCTGCCGGTCGTCCCCGACGACCACGAGATGGCGGCGTCCCGGCGCCGGGACCAGGCCGAGACCTCGGGCCCGTCCACCGGGTGGGAGCCCGGCCGGGCCGCCGCGTACCCGCCCGTACCGCCGTCGCCGATGTCGAGCATCACGCGCGCCTGGGCGCGGATTCGCGAGCGCTGTGCCGGGGTCGCTCGGTGATCGGCCAGGACCACCGAGGCGTCGAGATGAATGAGCGCGAGCAGTGCGACGACCCATTCCGGGGAATTGGCGCCGCTCATCATCACCCGCGAACCGGGTCCGATACCGCGCCGGGCAAGAAGTTCGGTGGCACCGAATACGCGGGCCACGATGTCGTCTGACTCCCAGATACGTCCCTCGGGCGAGATCAAGCGCCTGAAAACCGGCAACTCGTGCTCCTTGGTGCCAGCGGGTGTGTTCGACTCCTCGGGCGTACATGTGTTCGCGAAGCCGTGTCCCGCGACAATGCCTGCCGCTGTTGGGCAGGTCTGACGAAAATGACTATCGCATACCCCATGAGCCCGTGTCGACAGTGCATCGGCATTCCGCGATAAGGCGTGAGCGGAGCCGCGCGTCGATATCGTGACGGAAGGGGAGTGCGGCGGTATGGGGAACGCGTGTGACGGGTGATCAGTTCTGGGGGGAATTCCTCGGAGTGTGTCCGTTATAGGGCGATGAAACGTTTCAGTTTCCCTATGCAGCGAATATTTTGGGCGAAGGGCTTCGGGGTGTGCGCGGGCGCCCTTTTCGGCCGGGCGGGGGAGCGGTGGCGGCGCGGAGGTGAACCGCCGGGGAAGCGTTCCGGAAGACTCGTCATCCCCAACCGTTGCAAACCGCCGCAAGGTTGCGCGGAACGGTGCTGATCGGCCCCCTTCGCCTCCCTACGATGCCCACGCGTCGAACGCGGCCACGGTGAGCGGAGTTCTGGGTGCAGGAGATCAACTTTCCGGAGGATGTCCGGAAGATGCTCTGGATCCTCATCGGTGAGATGCCGTTGGAGGCCAGGGAGAACCTCGCCTATGAGAGCCGTGAGCTCTACCACCGCTACGGCCGTGGTCTGAAGTCGCTCCAGGAGGAGATCCGCGCGTCGATCGCGGAGGCGGCGACCGCGCTCCCGAAGGAGGTCGCCGACCCCTACATCAGCGCCCTGTCGGTGTTGGTGGATGACGCCGGGATCAGCCATATCGACCAGATGGTCGACCAGTTGGACGAGATCTCCGCGGGTCAGGTCGATCATTCGATCAAGATCCAGGGGGCGAAGTGGGAGATCATCGCCGAGATCATCTCGTTGATCGCGGAGTTGGCGATCCTGGCGGCGCTGGCGGCGTTCACCGGGGGGACGTCGGTGACGCAGATGTTCCTGGCGCGGGCGCGCAGTCGGCTGGCGGTGCTGCTGATCGTGCAGCGGCTGCTGCGGATGTCGGGGCTGGGTCCGGCGCTGACGGGGGCGTTGACCGAGGCGTTGCAGGTGTTGGCGGTGCAGTTGGCGCAGATCGCGTTGAACGAGGGGCCGCGTAAGCCGGACGGTATCGACTGGAAGGAGGTCGGGAAGGGGGCGGCGTTCGGGGCGCTGGCCGGCCTGTTCTCCGGCTGGCTCGGAGGAGCCTTCGACCTGTTCGGGAACTTCTTCAAGAACTATCTGAAGAAGAACGTGGACGGCTTCGACTCGTGGGTGAAGCGGAATCCGTTCACGGTGAAGACGCTGGATGTGCTGAACGACCTGCCCGAGGCGTTCGTGGTCGGCGCGGTGAGCGAGAGTGCGGCGGAGGTGCTGGTCCAGGGCCTCTTCGATGGGGTCTGGGAGTTCAAGTGGGAGACCTTCGTCGGGTCGGGGACCAGCTCGATGTTCCAGGTGGTGACCGACGTCGGAGGCGGGGGCGGGGGACTCTGGCTCAACAAGTGGCTGACCGATACGCGGGCGTTCCCGGAGGTCAACCGGGTCGGCCCGGCCGGTGGCGGACCGGGAGGCCGTGGTGCGGGCGGCGTGGACGGAGCGCCGACTCGTCACGCGCCCGCACCGACCGGCCCGGCGCCCTTCGTACCGCCGCCTCCGCTGTCCACGACGACCTCCGGCGGGGACACGGCCCGGTTCGGCGACCCGTCCCCGGTGCCGCTGCCCACCAGGTCGGCCGGGGGACCGCCTCCCGTCCTGCCGAGCGGTGGAGGGACCGTCCCACGCCCCGTCGGGTCGCATCCGGGCCCCGAGGGGGCTGACGATGACCCGGGGGTGTCCGGCAGGACGGAGACGCCGTCCCGTTCCGGCGGTTTCGAGGCCGGAGGCACCGGACCACTGACCGCCCCCGGGGCTCTCGACCCGCCCCGTGTGACGCCGTCCGGGGCGCTCGCCCCGCCGCGGGTGCTGCCGTCCCCGTCTGCCCCGGTGGTGCGGCCGGATGTGGACGGTCTCCTCGGCGAGTACGGCGGAAGGCCGAGCGGTCCACGCGGTGCCGGAACCCTGGACTCCGGCGCCACCCCGTCCACCGGCGACGAGGCCCCGGCTCCCGGCACCACCACGCCCTCTCTCACCCCGGGCGGTGGCCGCCCCCTGCCCGGCGGCGTCACCGGCCTTGCGGGTCCCGTCGGTCCGACCGGTCTGAGGCCCGGTGCCGGGGACGACCCCGCCGATGCCTTCCTCCCGGAGGGTGAGCCCGGGGCGGCCGAGACGGGTGCGGACCGGGGCACGCCGGACTACGGCACCCCCCGTGGAGGGCCCGCCGGTACCGGATCCACGACCGGGCCCACCGGGTCCGCGACCGGGGGCGCCGGGCCCACCGCCGGGTCCGCCGGCGGGGAGGACGGCACCCGGGTACGTACCCCCGCCGCATCCGGCACCGGCGACGGCACCGGCGACGGCACCGACGGCGCGGATACCGCTGCGGACTCCGCCTCGGAGGCGGCGGACACTCCGGAGCCCGGTCCGCCGCCCTCCTCCGCCCCGCTGACCGGTGACCCGGGCTGGGAGGCGGCGCGGAAGGCCGTGGAGCCGGTGACCCGGGAGCATGTCTGGGTCGACCCGGTGTCCACCCCGGCCGATCCCGCGCGGCCGGGGCAGACCACCCAGTACGTGGTCCGGTCCGGGTTCGAGGCCCGGCGGGTCTCCTACGGCGGCGAGACGATCACCGACCTCACGGTGCGGGTCTCCGGCGGTTCGGAGGAACTGCCGCCCGAGGTCTGGGAGAAGCTGCGGGCGGGGGTGGAGGAGCACTACAACGCGCCCCGGTACCGGCTCCCGGGCGGCGAGCTGCTGCACATCACCGTGGAGCCGGTCGGAGACGGGCCCCAGCCGCACGCGCTCACCGTGGACCTGGTCGGCAGGGACCAGCCGATGACCCGGACGGCCTGGTGGGCGGACGCCGAGCCGATCGACTACGCCCATGAGATCGGCCACCAGCTGGGGTTGCGGGACGAGTCCCGCACCGGGCCGGACACCGCCCACCGGCCGGACGTTCCCGGCAGCCTGCTGGGCGACTACACCCGGCCGGCGCCGGACGGGTTCCCCCAGGCGGGGCTGCGCGGCCGTCATCTGAGCCTGCTCGCCGCCCACATCGGCGACCTCGACGCGGACAGCGCCCGGCCGCCGAGGCCTTTTCCGGCACCTGCGCCACCCGGGCCGGTCCGGCCGGTGCGCACGGTCGGGGACGGGCCCGCCCCGACCCCGCCGGACGCCCCGCCGCCCGCCTCGCGAGGCGCCGAGCCGCGTACACCCCGGCCCGGTACGGATGGTGGTACGGGAGGGGGTACGGGACCGGGCACCGGCACCCCGCTCCCGGCCCCGGCCGTCCCCGCGCCCGCACCGCCCATCCCCGTACCGCCCCCCGCCCCACCGGCCCCGCCCGCCCCCGCGCCGCAGCCGGTGGTCCCTTCCACCACCGGCACCCGCAACCGGCTGGACGGCACCCGGCCGCCCCGGCTGGAGCGGGGCGTGCGGCCGCCGGCCGCGCGGCGCGGGCGGACCCGGTTCGCCGACGGCGGGGCCATCCCCGCGTACATCGACGACCTGGCCTCGCTGCTGGACGGAGCCGACTCCGCGCTGCTGGACGAACTGCTCACCCAGCCCGCCACGTTCGGCCAGAGCGCGGTGACGCTGCGGGGCGCGGAGCTGATCGCCGCCGAGGCGGGGGCGCTGCTGGACGGCGGCGAGACGCTGCGGCCGGGGGCGCGGCGGCCGGGCTCACCGCCCGGTACGGGTCCGGTGGCCGAGCTGCGCGCGGCCCTGCGGCAGCGGCCCCGGACGCTGGTCGGCGGGCTGTCCTTCCCGTACACCAACGCGGCGGGGGAGGTGCGGATACTGAAGGTCACCGCCCGCCACTACGGCCGCTGGCAGCGGTTCGAGGACACCTACGGCAAGCCCGCCAAGGTCGACACCATGGACCGCGCCACCGTCCAGTCCGGCCGGGGCGCGAACGTCCAGTCCACCACCCAACTGGGCATCGGCGGGCCGTTCCTGGGGCCGCCGTCGGCGCTCGCCTTCGGCGGGCTGGGGCGGCTGGCGGTGCGCGGCGGCTACGGGACCAAGGTCGGCTACGGGCTGACCGACCAGGTGAGCAGCCAGGCCGAGACCCGGATGCTGGACGGCTCCCAGGTCTATCTGGACGACCTGTATGTCGAGCTGTCCGTCACCGATGCCGACGGGCGGGTGGTGACCGAGCCGCTGCCGCCCGGTACGGCGGGGCCGGCTCAGGGCGCCCAGCTCGGGCTGGCGCTGCGCGACGGGCTGGCGCTGCGGCTGCCGGACAGCGCGGTGAAGCCGCCGAAGGCGGGACGGATACCCCGGTCCATCGCACTGGACCAGGACTCCCAGTACCGGCTGGTGCGCACCGAGGGGTTCGGCCCGGTCACCCGTATCCGGGACTGGGCCGCCCAGCGGGTCGGGGCCGCGCCGGGCAGCTCCGCCTACCGGGAGCTGGACGCCTTCTTCTCCAGCGACTCATTCCAGCGCCATGCCAGGATGCTGGCCGCCGGGCGGCTGACCACCGCCCCGCTCTTCGCCGACGATCGGGGGCGCACCCCGCTGGGGGTGTTCGTGGTGGAACGGGTGGTGCCGGTGCGCGCCACCCTCGTCGACGAGACCCCGGACGCCGAGCTGCGCGACATCATCACCTCCACCGTGCGCAGCGACCGCTCGCTGGCCCGGAACCTCAACTTCGGGCTGGACGGGGTTCTGGGACCCGCCTTCAACTTCCTCGACCTCGGCGACAGCGTGCTCAACCTCCGGCTCCAGTTCGGGCCCGCCTTCCGCTATCTGTTCTCGGTCTCGCGCTCCAACGGCCTGGGCGGCTTCGGCGGGTTGAAGACCTCCGGGCAGGTCAAGGGCGACCCGACCGGGCTGTATCTGGTCCGCAAGACGGTGCACGTCCGGCATGTGGGCAGCGGCGGCCCCGCGCGGGTCTTCCAGACCTGGAGCGTGGACCGGATGACCCGTACCGAGGCGCGGCGGCTGGCCGGCTGGGACGACGGGACGGCACTCCCCACCCGGCACGGGCTGCCCGAGCCGTTCGCCCCCGCCTATCTCACGGTCGACCATCCGCCGACCCTCGGGATGCACCGGGTCGAGGAGTTCGCCCATGCCAACGGGGCCCGGACCCGTACCAGCGGCGGCGGTCCGGCCCGTACCCTGCCGGACGAGTTCGCCGACACCCTGCTCACCACCCTGGCGGCGGAGTACCCGGGGATGGTCGCCCCGCTCGACCAGCTCACCCCGCCCGGTCCCGGCAGCCGCTGGACCAGCGACGACGCCTACAAGACGGCGCTGGCCAACACGCTGACGGTGCTCACCGCGCTCTCCCACCAGAGCCTCGGCGCCGCGCTGGAGGCGCTGACCACCACCGGCATCCGGGTGCGGCTGATCGAGCCCGGCACCCTGGGACGCGGACACCGCTACGTCTGGGTGCACGGCGAGCTGACCAACCGGCGGTACGAGGGCCGGCAGGACGACCTCAAGCTGCGGCACAGCGCCCCGGGCGGCCAGCGGATGGACGGCCAGGAGAGCCGCAAGCGCACCCTGGGCGGCGGCTTCGACCTCCAACTCGCCTTCCGCGACCCGGACCCCGGGGCGGGCGAGGCGATCGGCGCCCCGGACAACGCCGGGGTGCTCTCGCTCGGCTGGCGCTCCGCCGTCCAGCACGACTCCGAGTCGGGCCACGGGGCCTCGGTCACCAACGAGCCCATGTCGGTGAGCACCAAGGCCTCCCACCTCTACCGCTACGACCTCGCCCTCACCGTCAGCCACGGCGGCCACTGGCGGTTCCGGGGGCTGGTGCGCGGGGTGGCCACCCTGGGGCTGCTCGGCACCCAGCCGTTCGTCTTCCGCCGCCCGCAGGCCCTGCTGATGGGCACCGGCCCGAACGGCGCCCCGGTCGGCGGCGGCCCGGTCACCGGCCAGGTCCTGATCAGCGTCCCCGACCGGCACACCCCGGCCGTCGACCCGCACCGGCCCGGTTTCCCCAACCCGTACCGCACCCTCGGCGGGGCCCTGCCCAGCACCGCCCTGACCCGCCGCCAGGCGCATGCGCTGGCCACCGGCGGACCACCGCCGCCCGGCGGTCCGGAGCACCGGCTCTTCACCGAGCTGCGGCAGCACGCCTTCCTCACCCTCACCGTGGTGGTGCCGCTCGGACTGGTCGAGACCGCGGGCACGGTGATGCGGGACGCCTCCGGCGGGAGCTGGCAGTTCTCCTACGAGGGCGCCCCGGCCCGGGAGGCGGTGCTGAGGTCCTTCCAGCCGCAGTTCGCCACCGCCTCCTTCGACCAGAGCTCCGGCCCGCTCGGCCTCACCACCGCCGGCCTGATGGGCAAACCCCCGTACGGCACGCTGTGGGGCACCTTCCGCCAGTTCACCACCGTCACCGGCATCCACGCCCTGACCGGTCCGGTGGAGATGGACACCGAGATGATCCTCGGCAGCGGCACCCAGGCCACCGGCAAGACCGGGCGGAGCGTCACCCACTCCTTCGGCGGCCAACTCACCTACGCCAAACCGCACTCGGGGACGCATGGGCCCTTCGGCGCGTACGGGCTGGTGGCCAACCCCTGGTCGGAGAGCGGCCAGCGCAGTCTGACCCTGAGCCGCGCCGTGGTCGCCGACCTCAACCTCAAGAGCTTCGGCCACCAGGTCCTGGTCAGCGGCACCGTCGAGCACCGACTGGCGATGGTCTCCAGCATGCTCGGCACCACCGCCGCCGGTCTCCCGCTCGTCCCCTCCTCGTTGGCCGGCGCCGCCGGGTCGGTGGTCTCCGTCCCCGGCGGCTGGCTGGCCCATGTCCCCGAGAAGAGCGCCCATCTGCTGGGCATCCTGGACGACGGCCTGGGGCCCGTACCCCGCTACACCGCCGACGCCTGGTCGCCGCAGCCCTGGATGCGGGGCAACAGCTTCGGCACCTATCCGGTCAACGGCCTGGACCCGACCGCCGTCCTCGCCGACTTCCAGGCGCAGGTGGCCGCCCTGGGGCTGGACGACCACGCCCAGGAGCACATCCGCCAGCATGTCACCGCCCGGGTGCTGCGGGCCCTGCACCGGGAGCTGACCGGCACGGGCACCAGCACCGCCACCCGCTCCGGCGGCTGGGGGTGGCGGCAGGTCCGGGTCGGCGGGCGGCGGGCCCGGGTCCGGGTCGAACTGCTGCCCGGCACACCGGCCCTGGAGATGCTGGACCACTCCCAGGAGCGGGAGGAGAACCGCCGCGCGGTCCAGTCCGTCCAGGAGAGCGCCGACTTCACCTCCGGCAAGGACATCGGCATGCTGGTCGGCGAGGCCGTCCACACCGGCGACCCGACCGCCGTCGCCGCCGGGCCCGTCTACACCGAGACCGGCACCTCGCGGCGCTCGGTCTCCGCCGCCCACTCCACCGCGAGCAGCACCACCTACCGCGCTGCCTCCACCGAACCGCACGCCGAGATCACCACCCCCTACCGGCTGCGCCTCACCCTGGAGTTCGACGACGAGACGCCCACTGACGGGGGTGGGGCTTCCCCCGCCCCCCGCCGGAGGGCCGGGGCACGCGCGGGCGAGGCGGCGCGGCGCTTCACCGGCCGGCAGCGGATCACCGCCACCGGTGACGCCGGCGCGCTGCGCGAACACGTACCACTCAGCCTGATGGCGCCCGGTCCTGCCCCGGGTGTCGCCGCCTCCGACCCCCGGCTCGCCCCACCCGACCTCACCCCCACAACCCCGCCTCGCTCCGGGGCGCGCCCCGGGCTGCTCGGCGGCGGCGCCCGCCACACCGACGGCAGCCTCCGGCCGTTCACCGTCCCCGAGAACGGCTTCCACGTCCGCCGCGTCCTCGGCCTGGAGCACATCCGGGAGGCGAGCCGCCGGGCCATCGCCGAGGGGTACGGGACCGACCTCGGCGGCCTGGACGGCGACGGCGACGGGACCGGCGCCCCCGACGCCGCCCGCCGCGCCGCCCTGCTGCGCCGCGCCTCCACCACCACCCTCACCCACCCCGGCGGCGGCCCCGCCCAGACCCTGGAGGACGCCACCACCAACACCGCGCTGTCCACCTTCTACGACCAGGCCGCCACCCCTGGCGGCTACGAGGTGCCCGGCCTGACCCACCGCAACCCGGTGGGCACCGACTCCGCCCGGCTCTCCCTGCACGCCGTGCCGGACTTCTCCGGGGCGGTGCTGCTGACCGTCGCCGACGGGATGAAGACGGAGGTGCTGCGGGAGACCGCCGAGGGCGTGTCCACCTCCGTCTCCCAGGAGAACACCCAGGACTCGGCGCTCGGCGGCGGCGTCGCCATCCGCACCGAGCAGACCGGGCTCAACCAGCCCACCGCCACCCTCACCGGCCCCTACGCCGCCGACGGGGACGGCGCGCCGGTGGGGGAGGACCACCTCTCCTCCCTCAACGTCAAACCGAAGACCGGCCGGAGCTTCCTCTTCGCCGTGCCCACCGACTGGCTCGCCGTCGCCGAGGTGCACCGGGGCGTCAAGGACAGCGCGCCCGGCCGCCTCGCCCGCCACCTCACCGGCCCCTTCGCCAAGCACCCGCCTCGCGGACCCAAGGCCGTCTCCGCGCGCACCCACGCCCTGGTCTGGATCCGCGACGACGTCGCCCGGGAGCTCGGGCTGATCGACGACACCGTCTTCCCCGCCCGGGTCTCCGCCGCCTGGGACGCGGTCACCGCCGCCGCCAAGGCCTGGACCGACGCCGACAAGGCGTACTGGAAGAAGCGCCGCGCCTCAGCGGGGCTGCGCGAGGAGCGGGACGCCGCGGCCGCCGCGCTGGACACCGCCCGTACCGCGGCCCGGGACACCGCCCGCCGGCTCATTCCGCTGGTCGACGCCCTGGAGGAGGCCGACACCGTCCTGGCCGACGCCGAGTCCGCCGGGCGGACCGCCCATACGGCCGCCGACGGGCTGGAGACGGCCGCCGGGCAGCTGGAGACCGCGGCCACCGCCATCACCCGGGCCGACGACACCGCCGCCCAGGTGCGCCGGTCCACCCGCCACACCGTGGACCGCGCCCGGCGCGCCCGGGACGACCTCACCCGCTGGGCCGCCCTGCCCGGCGGCGGCCCCCGCCCCGCCGTCCTGCGCCGGGCCGAGGAACGCCTGCGCACGGCCCAGGCCGCCGCCGCCCGGCACACCGCCGAGGCCGACCGCCGCGCCGCCGACGCCCGTACCGCGTACGGATCCGCCCTGGCCCGGCTCACCACCGCCGAGGCCGCCGCACCTCCCGCGCCGCCGGCGGGCCCCGCCCCGGTGACTTCCGCTGCCACCCCGCCCGAGGCCGGGCGGGCCCGGCACACCGCCACCGCGCTGCGTGCCGCCGCCGACCAGCGGACCGCCGAGGCCCGGCGGCGGCAGCGCGTCGCCGCGCGGACCCTCGAACGGGCCGCCCGCGAGGACGCCTCGGCCCGGGCCGCCCGCGACCGCGCCATGATCCGCTCCCGGGCGGCCGGCCGCGCCCTGCACGCCCGCCGTGCCGAACTGCGCGCCCTCACCCGCACCGCCGAGGCCGCCGCCACCGAGCTGCACCGGGTACGCGCCGCCACCGACCTGCTCACCCGCTGGCACCAGCTCGGCGCCACCCCCCAGGGCCGCGCCCTGCGCGCCGGACTCGCCGAACCACCGCCGGTGACCCACCGGCCCGTGTCCCGCCCCCGGCCCCCGGCGCCGCCCGCCCCGCCGCGCCCCCGCTACCTCGCATCCCCGGACGGCACCCGGCTGACCGCGCCCGACGGCACCGGCCACACCCTGCTGGACGTCCCCCGCGACGGCGACGCCTTCTTCCACGCCCTGGCCCACGGGCTGGCCGCTGCCGCACCCGCCCTCGCCGCCCACCACGGCATCGACCCGGCCGACCCGGACACCCCCCGGATCCTGCGCGCCATGCTCGCCGCCCGGCTCGCCGACCCGGCCGACGCGGACCTGCTGGACGCCGTCGCCCCGGACGACACCGACACCTTCGCCGCCGCCGAGATCGACGCCACCGGGCCGGTGGCGGCGCTGGCCCCGGGGACGCCCGGCCGCCGCGAGTTCGACCAGCTCGCCGTCGTCCCACACGCCGCCGCGCTGGACTCCACGGCCCGCTCCCGGCTCGCCCGGTCCCAGCTGCTGCGGCCGGGCAGCGCTCCCGGCGACACCGGCTGGGACCACTCCGCCGCCGACCTGCTCCCGCTCCTCGCGGCCCGCACCTTCGGCGTGGAGGTCACCGTGGTCCGCGGCGACGGCACCTTCCAGACCTTCACCCCGGGGCGCCGGCCCGGCCCCGGGCTCCCGCCCGCGCTCGGCGGCGGCACACCCGGCCCGTACCCCCCGCTCGTCCTCCTCCTGGACGACCGCCACTACCGCCTCGCCGTACCGGCGCCTTCGCGTTCCGCCCCACCGCCCCCGGCGCCGTCGCGCCCGGCCCCTCCTGTGCCGTCGCCGCGCCCGACGCCTGTGCCGCCGTCGCGCCCGGCCCCGTCCCCGCCGGGACCGCCTGCCCCGTCGCCGCCCGGCGGTACCGGTGCCGTGTTCGACGGCTTCGAGGAGGCGCTGCTCGCCGCGCTGGGGCCGGACCGGCGCTCCGCGCTGCTCGACCGCCGGCAGCCGGTACCGGTGGCCGAACTCGCCGACGCGGGGGTCACCGTGTCCGCCGCCGCCTCCGTCCAGGCGGTGCTGGCCGGCGGCACCCTGAGCGCCGAGGAGCTGGGGCTCACCCCCGAGGAGCAGCTGCGCTGGCTGCTCGCCCGCCGGGTCGCCGCCACCCAGGCCGCGCCGGGCGGGGCGGACGCGGCGGCGCTGGCCGTGGTGGTGGCCGCCGCGGAGGCGCTGGGCCTGGACCTCGACGTCATCCTGCCCGGGGGAGGGACGCGCTCCTACCGGGCCGACCCGGACGGCACCGGCACCCTCACGGTGCGGCTGCTCCCGGACGGCCGGTGGCAGGTGGCCCCGGCGCCGTGAACCGCGGCCCCGGGCCCGGCCCGTACGGGCGGTGGCCCCGACGCCTGACCTCCGCGGCCTGGGGCCGTACGGGCGGTGGCCCGGGTGCCCTTAACCGCGGCCTGGCTCCGTACGGCAGGTGGCAGGTGCCCCCGGCACCCTGACCTGCGGCCCCGGGCCCGTACGGGACTCCGCCGTCCGGGGCGCGTACGGGACAGCGGCGTCCGGGCCCGTACGGGCGGCGTCAGACCGGGGACTGGCGGGCGCCCGGCAGGTCCTCCGGGAGCAGCAGGCGCAGGTCCTCCAGGCCGGGCGTGGCGATGGTGCCGAGCCGGCGGGCCTGCTGGGTCATCATCTCCTCCACCAGCTGGCGGCCGGTACGGGCGTTGCCGAAGGAGCGGTCCCGGGGCAGCGCCGCCACATAGCCGCGCAGCGCCTCCACCGTGGACGGCGGGCAGTCGTAGCCCGAGTCCGCCGCCTGGGCGGTGATGATCCCCACCAACTCGTCGGTGGTGTAGTCCTCGAAGACCACGGTACGGGTGAACCGGGAGGTGAGGCCCGGGTTGGAGTCCAGGAAGCGGCGCATCTCCGCGCTGTACCCGGCGGCGATCACCACGATCTCGTCGCGGTGGTCCTCCATCAGCTTCAGCAGCGTCTCCACCGCCTCCCGGCCGAAGTCCGAGGGCGAGCCCTCCGGTGTGAGGGTGTACGCCTCGTCGATGAACAGCACCCCGCCCAGGGCCCGTTCGAAGACCTCCTTGGTCAGCTGCGCGGTGTGCCCGACATAGCGGCCGACCAGGTCGGCGCGGGCCACCTCCACCAACTGCCCCTTGGGCAGCACGCCGAGGGAGTGCAGGATGTCCGCGTACAGCCGGGCCACCGTGGTCTTGCCGGTGCCGGGCGGCCCGGAGAAGACCAGGTGCTGGCTGATCCGGGGGGCCGGCAGCCCCGCCGCGCGCCGCTGCCGCGCGGTGGCCAGCAGATGGACCTGGTCGGTCACCGCCCGCTTCACCGCCGAGAGCCCGACCATGGCCTCCAGCTTGGCCAGCAGCTCGTCCGAACTGCCCGCCGCGTCCTGCGCGTCGGCCCCCTGGCCGACCGGCACGTCCTCGGGGAGCAGCAGCGACAGGTCGCTCTCGGCCGGATCGCGCATCGACCCCAGCCGGAACGCCTGCCGGTCGACCATCTCCTCGAACACCCGCCGCGCCGCACGGCCGTTGCCGAAGGTGGCGCCGCGCTCCATCCGGCCGTAGTGGCGGGCCAGCGCGTCCAGGGTGCCCGGGTCCAGCGTGTAGTGGTGCGCCTCGCACATCTGCTCGGTGATGGTGACCAGCTCCTCCACCGAGTAGTTGGCGAAGTCGATGGTCCGGGTGAAGCGGGAGGCCAGACCCGGGTTGGACTCCAGGAAGGCGCCCATCTCGTCGGTGTAGCCGGCGGCGATCACCACCACCTCGTCGCGGTGGTCCTCCATCAGCTTCAGCAGCGTGTCGATGGCCTCCCGGCCGAAGTCCGCGCCGCCGCCCTTGCCGTCCGACAGCAGGGTGTACGCCTCGTCCAGGAACAGCACCCCGCCCAGCGCCTCCTTGAACGCCTCGGTGGTCTTGATCGCGGTGCCGCCGATCACCTGCGCCACCAGATCGGCCCGGGAGACCTCCACCAGGTGCCCCGAGCGCAGCACCCCCAGCTCGGTCAGGATGCCGCCGTACAGCCGGGCCACGGTGGTCTTGCCGGTGCCGGGCGGCCCGGAGAAGACCAGATGGCGGCTCATCGGCGGCACCGGCATGCCGAGCCGGGTCCGGCGCTGCGCCAGCTGGTTGAGGTTGACCAGGGTCCGCACCTGGTGCTTGACGTCGGCCAGCCCGATCAGCGACTCCAGCTCCTCCAGCGGCCCCTTGGGGGCGGCCCGGCCCGGCCGGCCCCCGGCGCCCGCCGCCTGGGCCGCCACCTCGGCGCCCCAGAGGTCCGGCGCGCCGTTGCCCGTGCTGGTCAGGTCCTCCACGGTGAGCCGCTCGCCCGGCCGGGTCTGCCGCAGGCCCGCGCCCCGGTTCTCCCGTACGGCGCAGCCGGTCGCGGTGACCGGTTCGGCGCTGTCCACCCGGATGCCGTCCCCGGTGGAGCCGCTGACCAGGCAGGCCGACAGGGTCACCCGGGCCCCCTCGGAGGCGAGCACCCCGTGCGCCCCGGAGTCGGTGATCTCGGCGCGCAGCACCGAGAGTTCACCGCCGCCGTCCACCCCGACGCCGGACGCCCCGGAGGCGTGCACCCGGCAGTCTCGTATCGTGCCCAGGCCCTCCGCGGCGACCCGCAGGCCCACGTCGGCGGACTGGCGGATCGCGGTGTCCCGCAGCTGGGGGTTGCCGCCGGCGCCGATCCGCACGCCGTCCGCGCCGGCGCCCTCGATCTCGCAGTGCTCCAGCCGGCCCCGGCCGCCGTCCACGACCTCCATGCCCGTGCCGCGGGCGTCGAGCACCCGGGCCCGGCGCAGCAGCGGGTTGGCGCCGCCGCGGACCAGCAGCCCGGTGCCGGCCGCGTCCTGGAGGTGCAGCCGGTCGAACTCGGCGGCCGAGTCCTCGTCCAGCAGCACCGCCGCCAGCGGGTCGGCGCAGTCCCGCACCGTGGTGTCGGTCAGCGACGGGGCACTGGAGCCGATCACCCGGATCGCCGAAGCGCCGGCCGAGTCGAACGCGCAGCCCCGGAACATCCCCCGGGACCGCTCGGTGACGGCCAGTCCGTTGCCCTTGGTGCGCGAGGTGCGGCAGTCCACCAGCTCGGGGGCCGCGCCGGAGGCGATGACGATGCCGGGGCCCCGGGTGCCGGTGACCGTGACGTCCTCCAGCACCGGGCGGGAGTCGCTGGTGATGTAGACGCCTACGGCCGCGTCGTGCACCCGGGTCCGCGCCACCCGGGTGGCGCTGCTGCCCTCCAGGGCGATGGCCGGCTTCTCGGTGCCCGAGATCTCGCAGTCCTCCACGGTGCCGGTCGCCTCGCCGTTGGCCAGCACGCCGTTGCCCCGGGCGTCCCGGATGCGGCAGCCGCGCACGGCGGTACGGGCCTGCTCGCCGATGACCACGCCGGTGGTGCCGAGATTCTCGATGACGCAGTCCGCCACCACCGTCCCGGTGGGCGCGGTGTCCACCACCCCCGCGCCGTCCGGGTTGCTCACCCGGCAGTCCCGCATGGCCAGCGAGCCGGAGTCGCGGGCGAGCAGCGCCGTCCACGCCGAACCGGCCACCGTGCAGCCGTCCATGGCGATCTGGCCGCGCGCCGCGTCCACCACCGGCACGTCCTCCGTGCCACCGCGCAGGGTCAGGTCGGTGAGCATCACCGCGTCCGCGACCAGGGAGACGGCGCTGCCGCGGCGCGGGCAGATCTCCACACTGCCCCGCTCGCCGTCGGCGACGATGGTCACCCGGGTGCGGACGGTGAGGTTCTCCGGGTAGCGGCCGGGGCGGACCCGGATCACGGCCCCGCTCCGGGCCTGGGTCAGGGCTTCACCGATGGTCCGGCTTCCTTGCGGCTCGTCCGGGCCCACGATGAGCAACTGCCGTGACACGCTGGTCCTCCCTCGTCCCTGTGCGGCCTCCGGCCCACGCGGGACGGCGCGGCGCACCTCCTGCAGGCTACGTGAGGCCGAAGTGATCTACCAGGTGGAACGGGTCAGTTCACCGGCCGTTCCCGCCGAGTCGGCCCGCCCTCGCGCCGACTCCGGCCGCCCGCCCCGCCCTTCGGCCGGACGACCTAGGATGCGCGGCATGAGACGCGCGCTTCCCGCGGCAGCCCTGGCGGCGGCCCTGACGCTGGCCGCCGTGCCGCCCCTGACGGCCGCCCCCGCGTCCGCCGCCCCCGTACCGCTGCCGGTGGTGCGCGCGCAGCTGCCCGCGGACGAGCCGTGCACCGGCGCCTCCGGGCAGACCGCCCGTACCGCGCCCTGGCCGGTACGGGCCCTGCAACTGTCCCGAGCCTGGCGGCAGTCCAAGGGCGCGGGGGTGACCGTCGCGGTGGTGGACACCGGGGTGGGCGCCGGCGCCCCGGCGCTGGCCGGGCGGGTGCGCACGCTCGCCTCGGCGGGGGAGGACTGCGTGGGCCACGGCACCTTCGCCGCGGGGCTGATCGCCGGGGCCCCGCTGCCCGGGGTGGGCGCGGTCGGGGTCGCCCCCGAGGCGCGGGTGCTGGCGGTGCGGTGCACCGACGAACGGGGCACCGCCACGCCGGTGTCGGTGGCCACCGCGATCCGCGCCGCCGCGACGGCGGGCGCGAAGGTGATCTACGTCTCCCGGGCGCTGCCCACCGGGCGGACCGAGCTGACCGGCGCGGTCGCCTACGCGCGGGCCAAGGACGCCCTGGTGGTCGCCCCGGCGGCCCCCGACGCGCTGCCGGACGACCCGCGCGGCGAGAGCCCGCCGCCCGCCACCTGGTACTGGCCGGCGTCCGCCCCGGGGGCGCTGTCGGTGCTGGACTACGGCCCCGACGGCAGCCGCCCGGCCAAGGCGCCCACCGCCGTGGGCGCCGATCTCGCGGCCCCCGGCGGCTCGGTGGTGGGCCCCGGCCCGCGCGGCACCGGCCACTACATCGGCAGCGGCTCCTCGCTGGCCGCCGCCCATGTGGCGGGCGCCGCCGCGCTGGTGCGCTCCCGCCATCCGGAGCTGACGGCGACCCAGGTACGGGACCGGCTCACCGCGACCGGCTACCCGGCGAGCCCGCCGCGGCTCGACCCCTACGCCGCGCTGACCGCCGTCCTGGACGGCGCCTCCGGGTCGGCCCCCCGCCCCGCCCCCGCCCGGATGCCCGCCCCGGCCCCCCACGAGCCCCGCCACCGCGCCCTCGTGGTCGCCGCGGCCGGCGCCGGCCTGCTCATCCTGGTGGCCGCCGCGGCGGCGATCATCCCCCGCGGCCGCACCCGCCACTGGCGCCCCCCGACCCAGCCCCCCACGGCCCCGCCGAACCCACCGGGGCCCTGACGCCGTGCGGCGGTCGGCGCTGTACGGGGTGCTTCCTGCTCGGCGCTGACCGCCGGGCATTCGGCTCCGGTCGCCTTGTCCGACCCGTTCCGGTCGGCCTCGTACCGCCCGCCCCGCTCGCGGGGCCGCCTCAGGCCCGGCCCTCCTCCTCCCCGCCACCCAGGAACGCCGTCTGCACCTGGACCGTCTTGCGGCGGGCGATGCGGGTGGCGCGGCCCGGGGGGAGCAGGCGGCCCTTGGCGTTGCCGAAGACGTAGCCCTCGGAGGGCGGGCAGGAGAGCAGCAGGGCGGGGGTGTTGACCTCCTGGAGGCGGCGCATCAGGGGCTCGCCCATGCCCCGGCCGGCGCCGCTGGCGGAGCGGGCCACGATCAGGTGGAGGCCGACCTCCCAGCCCAGCGCCAGATGGGTGAGCAGCGGCTCGAAGGGGGCGTTCACCGGGCCCGAGCCGACCATGTCGTAGTCGTCGATCAGGACGAACAGCCGCGGGCCGTTCCACCAGTCGGCCAGCCGCATCCGGCCCGGGGCGATGTCCGGGCCCGGGACGCGGGTGCGCACCGCCCGGGCCGCGCCGTCCACCAGGTCGCGCAGCGCGTCGATGGAGACCGCGTGCCCGAGCCGGTACTCGTCGGGCACCGCCTCGACCAGCTCGCGCCGGTAGTCCACCACCATGATCCGCGCCTCGGCCGGGGTGTAGCGGTCCATGATCGCCTTCGCGGCGAGCCGCAGCAGGTTGGTCTTGCCGCTCTCGGTGTCGCCGACCACGATCATGTGCGGGCTCTCGGCGAAGTCGTGCCAGACGACGGACAGTTCGTCCTCCTCCAGGCCGATGGGCACCCGGAAGTCCCCGTGCGGTGCGGGGAGGTCGGACAGGGGCAGTTCGGTGGGCAGCATGCGGACCTGCGGGGCCGGCGGGCCGGTCCAGGCCTCCCGTACCGCGGCGACCAGCCCGGCGACGCCCTCGCCGAGGTCGTCCGAGCTCTCCACGCCGTCGATCCGCGGCAGCGCGGTGAGGTAGTGGAGCTTGCTCTCCCGGGTCAGGCCTCGGCCGGCGGTGCGGGGCACGGTCGCGGCCCGGCGGATGTCGATCTCGGAGTCCATCGCGTCACCCATCCGCAGTTCGAGGTGGGTGCCCGCCTGGTCGCGCACGGCCGACGGCAGCTCGACCCAGCGGGCGGTGGTGACGATGAGGTGGATGCCGTAGTTGAGGCCCCGCGCGGCGATCGCATTGAAGGTGGTGATGTGCCGGTCGTAGTCCTGCCGGACCGTCGACCAGCCGTCGATCACCAGGAACACGTCGCCGTGGTCCTGGTCCGGGAACTCCCCGTTGGCCCGGCGGCGGCGGAAGTTCGCCATCGAGTCGATGCCGTGGTCCAGGAAGAACTTCTCCCGGGACGCCAGCAGCGTGGTCACCTCCGCGATGGTCCGGCCGACCCGCTCGGCGTCCAGCCGGGCCGCCACCCCGCTCATGTGCGGCAGTCCGGCCAGCCCGGCCAGGGTGCCGCCGCCGAAGTCCAGGCAGTAGAACTGCACCTCGCTGGGGGTGTGGGTGAGGGCCAGCGCGGCCAGCACGGTGCGCACCATGGTGCTCTTGCCGCTCTGCGGGCCGCCCGCGATGGCGATGTGCCCGCCCACCCCGGACAGGTCCACCTCCAGCAGGTCGCGCCGCTGGTCGAAGGGGCGGTCCACCACCCCGATCGGCACCTTCAGCCGCCCCCGGCCCGGGGCGGCCGCCGTGGTCAGGCCCAGCTCCGGATGGGGCGCCAGCGGCGGCAGGATCCGGTCCAGGGTGGCCGGCAGGTCCAGCGGCGGCAGCCACACCTGGTGGGCCGGCGGCCCCTCCCCGAGCAGCCGATCCACCGCCACCGAGAGGAGGGAGTTGCCGTTCTCTTCGGCCTCCGCCTCGGGCTGCGGGGGGTCGGGTACGGCCCGGGGGACGACGTAGCCGGTACCCCACGGCACCGTCTGGCCGGCGGCCCGCGCCTGCCCCGCGCTGCCGCGCCGCTCGCGGTAGGGGCCCGAGACATACGCCGCCCGGAACCGGGTCAGCGCCTCCACCCCGGACTTGAGGTAGCCGCCGCCGGGGGCCGAGGGCAGCTCGTAGGCGTCCGGCACGCCCAGCACCCCGCGGCTCTCCATCGCCGAGAAGGTCCGCAGACCGATCCGGTACGACAGATGGCTCTCCAACTGGTGCATACGGCCCTCGTCCAGCCGCTGCGAGGCCAGCAGCAGATGCACCCCGAGGCTGCGGCCCAACCGCCCGATCATCACGAACAGCTCCATGAACTCGCGATGCGCGGCCAGCAGTTCGCTGAACTCGTCGACGACCACGAAGAGGCTGGGCAGGGGCGCCAGCGGCGTCCCGGCGGCCCGCGCCTTCTCGTACTCCAGCGCCGAGGTGTAGTTTCCGGCCGCCCGCAGCAGCTCCTGGCGGCGGATCAGCTCGCCGTGCAGCGCGTCCTGCATCCGGGAGACCAGCGCCGCCTCGTCCGCCAGGTTGGTGATCACCGCCGAGGTGTGCGGCAGCTCATCCAGGCCCAGGAAGGTCGCCCCGCCCTTGAAGTCCACCAGCACGAAGTTGAGCGTCTCGGAGGAGTTGGTCAGCGCCAGCGCCAGCACCAGGGTGCGCAGCAGCTCGCTCTTGCCGGAGCCGGTGGCCCCGATCAGCATGCCGTGCGGTCCGGTGCCGCCCTGCGCCGACTCCTTGATGTCCAGCTCCACCGGCACCCCGTCGGCGCCCACCCCGATCGGCACCCGCAGCCGGCTCGGCCCGGTGCCCCGCCGCCACAGCGGATCGGGATCGTGCCGGTGCAGGTCCGCGATGCCCAGCAGGGTGGTCAGCTCCACATCGGTGGAGAGCGGTTCGGCGGTGTCCGTGCCGATGCCCATCCGGTACGGCGCCAGCCGCTTGGCCAGCGCCCGCGCGGTGTGCGGCCCGAACACGTCCGGCACGCCCAGGAAGGTGGTCTGCTCCTTGCGGTCCCGGTCGGTGCGCACCAGCCGCAGCTCACCGTCCTCCACCTCGAAGCGGAGCGTCAC
The DNA here is from genome assembly GCF_023218175.1 of Streptomyces lichenis. Lineage (GTDB taxonomy): Bacteria > Actinomycetota > Actinomycetes > Streptomycetales > Streptomycetaceae > Streptomyces > Streptomyces lichenis. The sequence goes on from NZ_JALPTH010000009.1 coordinate 186,040, forward strand.
CCGGCCCGGCCGCCAGGTCAGCGCGCCCGACAGGTCCAGCACCACGGTGTTGCGCAGCCCCGGCCCGTCCAGCCGGTGCCCGCCCGGCACGGTGCCGCCGTCCACCACGATCACCGTGAACGGCTCCTCCCGGCCCGGCAGCGCCTCCGGGTCGAACGCCGGCCGCTCCAGGAACTCCGGACCCAGCAGGTCCTCCAGCTCACCGAAGGCCGCCCCGGTCATCCGGGCCGGGCCCGCCCCGTCTGTCTCCTGCGGGTGCAGATGGTGCGGCAGCCACTTCACCCACTCCCAGTCCGCCCGCCGCTCGTCCGACACGCACAGCGCGATCCACAGGTCGTCGGGGGAGTGGAACGCCGCCAACTGGCCCACCAGCGCCCGCGCCAGAGCCCGCGTCCGCTCGGCGTCGCCCCGGAACAGCACCCGCGCCCAGGCCCGCAGATACAGCGCGATCGGCTGGTCCGGGACCGTCCCGTAGGCCCGGATGAAGCTGCGCAGCGCATGCGCGGCCAGCGGCTCCAGGTCCTCCACCGGGCTGGTCGCCAGCGGGTTCAGCCGCAGCCCCAGCTTCTGGTCCCCGACGGCCACCCGCACCTCGCCGAAGTCCTCGTCCTGCGGCCGGCGCTCCCACAACCGGGTGGAGTCGGCGATCGACCAGAGCGCGGCCGGCTCCGGATGCCGCCAGGCCAGCGCCCGCTGCTGGTCGACCACGGCCGCCCGCACCTTGCGCCGGGTCTGGGTCAGATAGCGCAGATAGTCGCGGCGCTCGCCCTTCAGCCGCTGCTTGCGCTCGCTGTTGCGACGCATCACCTGGCCCAGCATCATCGCCCCCGAGGCCACCACCATCAGCCCCAGCGCCAGATAGATGAAGCTGCTGCCGCCGGAGGACCCCGGCCGGATGAACATCAGCATCATCGACACCGACATCAGCGCCATCGGCAGATACGTCCACACCGCCGAGGAGTCGGGCACCACCTCGGGCAGCACCGGCGGCTCCTGGAGGGTCAGCTCCCCCTCCGGCATCTCCGGGCCCCGCCTGCGGGCCGGCCTGCGGAACAGCACCACACTCACCGTACGGACTCCTTCGCCCGCCGGAACCGGTGACGGCCGGCGGTGGGTACCTCGGACAGATGATTGATACTACGATCGTCCGGGCCGCGTGCCCAAGGTCAAAAGGGGCCGCGACCAGGCCTGTTGGCCTGCCCGAACCGGGCGGAAGCGGGCGGACGACGCCACACCGGAACGCGTGGAGAACACGTGGAGAACGCGGAAGGGCGTGAGCCAGCCCCATGAGTGACAACCAGGTGGCAGGTCTGTGCCGGGTGACCGTACGCGCCCCGGCGCGCACCGTCGACCTCGCCGTACCCGCCGACGTACCGGTGGCCGACCTGCTGCCGGCCGTCCTCGGCTACGCCGGGGACGACCTGGAGGAGACCGGCGTCGAACACGGCGGCTGGGTCCTCCAGCGCCTCGGCGGCGAACCGATGGACGAGGAACGCACCCTCGACTCCTTCGACCTGCGCGACGGTGAGACCCTCTACCTGCGCCCGCGCACCGAGGCCCTGCCCGAGGTGCACCTGGACGACCTGGTCGACGGCATCGCCACCACCCTCCAGCGCCGCCCGCACGGCTGGTCCCCGGCCGCCGCCCGCGCCGTGCTGCGCGGCCTGGCCGTCGCCACCCTGCTCACCGGCCTCGCGGTGCTGGCGCTGCCCGGCGGCTCCGGCACCGTCCGCGCCGTCTGCGCCACCGTCGCCGCGCTGCTGCTGCTGGCCGGCGCCGCCGCCGCGGCCCGCGCGGTCGGCGACGGCGGCGCGGCGGCCGCCCTCGGACTGCTGGTCGGCCCCTACATGGCCGTCGCCGGCTGGCTGCTGCCCGGCGGGTCGATCACCGGAGCGCACGGCCAGGAGGTGCTCGGCGCCCGGCTGCTCGCCGCCTCCGCCGCCGGGGCCGGCGGCACGGTCCTCGCACTGGCCGCCGTCGCCGCCTACGCGGCGCTGTTCCTGGCCCCCGCGGTGCTCGCCCTCTTCGGCGCGCTGACCGCCACCGGCATGCTGGTGGCGGACCTGACCCCCGTGGAGGCGGCCGGCGTCATCGCGCTGCTCGCGGTGCTCCTCGGCGCCTTCGTGCCCTCGCTGTCCTTCCGGATGGCCGGACTGAAGATGCCCCCGCTGCCCACCAACGCCCAGCAGCTCCAGGAGGGCATCGAACCGCACGCCACGGCCGTGGTGGCCGCCCGCTCGGTGCTGGCCGACGGCTGGATGAGCGCCCTGTACGGCGCGGTCGGGCTGGTCTGCGCCGGCTGCCTCACCATGCTCGCCCACCACCCCGGCCTCGCCGAGGTGATCACCGCCGCCGTGCTGTCGCTGCTGCTCCTGCTGCACGCCCAGGGCCTCGGCAACGTCTGGCAGCGGCTGTCGCTGGTGATGCCGGGCGCCTGGGGCCTGGCCCTGCTGGCCTGGGCCGCCGCCCTGGACTACGACCCCTCCGGCCGGCTGCTGCTGGCCGTCGGGCTGCTCGCGGCCACCGCCGGGATCGCCATCGCCTCCTGGACGGTGCCGGGCCGCCGGCTGGTGCCCTACTGGGGCCGGGCCGGGGAACTGCTCCACTCGGCGGCCGCCATCGCCCTGCTGCCCCTGGTGCTGTGGGTGCTCGGCGTCTACGGGGCCCTGCGGGCCCTCAACGGCTGACCTCGGAATCGGAAAGGGGCGGGCGCGATGCAGTCCAGACGCGACCAGGTGCAGGCCCATATGTTCGTCATGGGCCGGCTCACCTCCGCCATGCTCCGGGGCGACCCGGACGCACCGGAGAGCCCCCAGGGGCGCACCAACCGCGGGATCGCCATCGGGGTGGTGATCGCCGTGCTGATCTCCGCCGGAGCCTTCGTCTTCGGCCTGTTCAAACCGGGCACCAAGGACTCCTGGCGGGAGCCCGGCACCCTGGTCGTCGCCAAGGAGACCGGCTCGCGCTACCTCTTCCTCGACGGACGGCTGCGCCCGGTGCGCAACTACGCCTCCGCCCGGCTGCTGGGCGGCGCCGACCTCACGACCACCTCGGTGGGCGGCCGCTCCCTCGACGGCACCCCGCACGGCTCACCCGTCGGCATCCTCGGCGCCCCCGACGCGCTGCCCGCCGCCGACCGGCTGGACACCGGCGCCTGGCAGGTCTGCTCCACCGCCGCCGACGGGCCGGCCGCCACCGTCCTCGCCATCGGCGCCCCCACCGCCGGCGGCGGACTGGGCTCCGGCGAGGCCGTCCTGGTCACCGGCCCCGACGGCACCGACCACCTGCTCTGGCGGGGCAGCCGGCTCCGGCTGGATGGCACCTCCCGCGCCGCGCGGGCCCTCGGCTACGACGCCAGGCCCCGTACCCGGGTCTCCGCCGCCTTCCTCAACGCGCTGCCCGAAGGACCCGCCCTCGCCGCGCCGGAGGTGCCCGGCCGGGGCGAGAAGGGCCCGTCCCTGGCCGGCGCCGAGACGCGTATCGGACAGGTCTTCCGGATCACCGTCCCCGGCTCACCCGCCCGCTACTACCTGCTGCGCCGCGACGGGCTGGCCCCGCTCACCGCGACCGGCGCCGCGCTGGTCCTCGGCGACCCCGAGACCCGCCGTACCGCCTACGCCGGGCAGGCGCCGGCCGCCGCCGAACTCGGCGCCACCGCCCTGGAGGGCCGTACCGCCCCCGCCCCGGACACCGACCCGGCCGCCGACCTGCCGGAGTCGCCGCCGCGGGCGGTCGCCCCGCCGGACGGCTGGACACCCTGCGCCCGTATCGGCAGCGCCGGCGGCGGTACGCGGGTGAGCGTCGCCCTCGCCCCGATCGGCGGCCTCGGCCCGGCCGCCCAGCCCGCCCCCGAGGGCCTGACCCCCGCCTGCACCCGGGTCGACCGGATCACCGTCCGCCCCGGTGGCGGCGCCCTGGTCCGGGCGCTCGGCGCGGGCGGCGGCGCGCTCGGCTCCACGGTCTACCTGGTCACCGAGAGCGGAACGAAGCACCGGGTCGCGGACCAGGAGTCGCTGGCCGCGCTCGGGTACGGCACCGGGCAGGCCCGCGGGCTGCCCTCGCCGCTGCTGGCGATGCTCCCCACCGGCCCCGACCTCAGCACCACCGCGGCCGTGACCGGGCGTTCCGCTACCACGGCCGCGCCCTGCCCCCAAGAGGCCGGATCCGAGGCGGAACCGGCGAAGGCGGCCGCCGGGCAGGAGGCGCGGAGGTGACGGGAGCATGTCGGGCCGCCCCCCGGAGAACCATCCGGAAGGAACGGGCGTCTGATCCGTGTAGTCGGTGTAAAAAACCGGGTACGTCACCGGCACGGCTGGATTCTTGACGGCCCTTCACGCAGAATCCGACTGGCCACCTCTTTTGTTGGAGGTTCAACTGGACCCGCGCACGGACCGGTTGCCGCTTCGATGAGAGCATGTGGCCCCCTTGTGCCCGCCGCCTTGGGCGACCGCGGGCCGACCGGCGTCAGCTGAGGAGTTACGGTCCATGGCAGGCATGCAGCAGTCACAGGAACAGGCCACACGGAATGGTGTGATGGCCCTGGAGCAGGCGTTCACCGGCGTGCAGAACTGCCGCCAGGACGTGGAGAACATGAAGTTCAACCTGTCCTCCGGCCTCAAGGGCTCGGACGGCAAGGCGTTCCAGGACCTGCTCAAGCTCTGGGACGACCAGGCGGAGATCATCTCGCGCAACCTGCGCGACATGGTCGACACCCTCAACGAGACGCTGCGCACGCAGGGTCTCACCCAGGGCTCCAACAACGAGTCCATCAACACCGCGTACACCCAGTCGCAGTCCATCTTCGACACGCTCAGCGGCTGAGCCCCGCCCGGTCCCCGCCACCCACGGCGGCGACCGGCCCACCCCCGCCCCCTTCAGCACCCGTTGCGAGACGAGGCCCACCATGAGCGACGACTTCACCGACGGACACATCTACGTCGACTACCGCCATATGACCAACGCGGCGGACGACATGGTCCAGCAGACCCGGGCGATAGCCACCATCCTCGCCAACCTCGACGCCGAGCTCCAGCAGCTCAAGCAGACCTGGGAAGGCGAGGACCGGCAGGTCTACAACGACAAGCAACTCGCCTGGAACAACGCCGTCGAGGCGATGCGCAACCTGCTGGAGAACCACTCCCGGCTGCTCACCGACGTGTCGGACAACTACCAGTACAGCGAGAAGTCCCTCACCCAGCTCTGGAGCGACGTGCGCATCGGCCGCTGACACCCGGCCCCGCCCCCACTCCGGTCCGGCCGGTTTCCGCCCGCCGTCGCCGAGAGCGCTCTCCTGAGCCCTCCCGGCGGCCGGGCGGCCGGCCCCGGGCCCACCGGGGGCGGGCAGGGCGTGGCGGTGGAGTCCGAGAGCCGGCAGACCGACGACAGCAGGAGCAGGAGCCGTACATGGCCGAGAACAGCCCGGTCAACCTGGACAAGGCGTGGCTGCAGAACTTCCTCGACGTGGACGTCGCGGGGTTCGTCGCCGAACTGGACAAGATCACCAAGGACGGTGTGGGCCCGACCGGCGAGGACGTGCCGGCCCTGGCCAACATCGGCGAGGGCGGCGCCCGCCCCGACTTCGTGAAGCCCGGCGCGGAACTCCCGCTCACCATCGGCATCATGAAGGACAACGACAAGGAGGTGAGCGGCAAGAACCTCCAGGACTCGGTGAAGAAGATGATCACCGACATCAAGACCATCCTGGAGGAGCAGAAGACCCTGTTCGAGGACATCGACGACAACCTGCGCACCAGCATCGAGAAGCTGTTCAAGGCCCAGGGCGACAACCTGGCCAAGATCGAGGGCGACAAGTTCCTCGACATCTTCGAGGACGTGGACGAGACGCTCGGCGGCGGCGAGAGCGAGGACGACGACTAGCCCCGCGCCCCAGCCGACCCGTCACCCGGGTCGCGTCCCCGTAGCCCGACCCCCGCCGCCCGGCCCCGTCACCCGGGTCGCGCCCCGCCCGCCCCACCCGCACCCCCGGAGCCGACCGTGCGTGAAGAGAACATCAAGCCGCTCACCTCGGACAACGACGGCTGGCGCCAGGCCGTGGAGTTCTTCACCGGCTATCTCGCGCCCGAGCGGGGCAAGCTCTTCGACGAACTCAAGGGCAACGCGGACATCCCGCAGATGAAGGTCGAGATCAGCAAGCAGGACTCCGTGGACTACGCGGACCCCGACGACTTCAACTGGCGGGTGGAGAACGCCGGCTTCCGGATCGAGAACACCGACTTCGTCGTCCCGTTCTACATGACCGGCAGCGACAACCCCCAGAGCGGCGACAAGATCAGCATGTACAAGGCGCGGATCACGCTGCTCGGCAACAAGAGCTCGGACGGCCCGCCCGCCGGCGGGGTCGTGGAGGGCGGCGAGTTCAAGAGCCAGTACGACAACCACCTCGGGCTGACCGGTGACGCGGCCACCTGGACCACCCAGCCGCTGACCCAGTACAGCTACGGCACCGGGCGCGCCTTGGAGGCGCTGCTCAACAACCCCGACGGCACCTACAACTTCCACTGGAACGGCCTCAACGTCCTCGACAACAAGCAGGTGAGCCTCGCCTCCTTCGACACCGCGGCGGCCGCCTTCGACCGGGTGGCGCAGTTCTTCGCCGGCCGGCGCGACGCAGTCCAGGAGTGGGAGCGCCGCATAGGCACCGAGCAGAACGACGCCTGGCGCGGCCAGGCCGCCGGTGTCTTCTGGAACCTCGTGCACATCCTGAGCAAGCAGTACGAGGGCTACGCCAAGGACATGGCCGGCACCACCGGCGGCTCCAAGCAGGGCGACGAGATACGCCAGGCCAAGACCGACCTGCGCAACGCGGTCAGCACCCTGCAACGCAGCTGGGCCCACTGGGAGTGGTACATGGGCAACCCGCTGCGCTGGCTGCACGACATGCTGGTGGAGATCACCGACCATGTCTGGGAATACAACATCAAGATGATCACGTACAAGATCAACACCGGCGCGCGGGGCCATGTCTACACCACGTACCACGCGATGTCCGGCTTCGACCAGAACGCCACCCGCTACCTCAAGGGCGACACCTTCGGCCAGCTCGACGAGCTGACCACCTGGAAGAACGTCGGCGAGAAGGCCGTCCAGCTCTGGCAGGGCTCCGTCATCGAGAACCTGGTCGAGCCCGCCCAGCAGGCCATGCGCGACGTGCAGAACGCCTGGGCCTCCTCCAGCTTCGTCCTCGGCTCCATCAAGACCCGCGGCGGCAGCGACCTCACCAGCAGCTACAAGGAGGACAAGGCCGAACTCAAGGAGGAGGAGGCCAAGCGCAAGGAGGAGGAGGCGCAGCGCAAGCAGGACGAGTTCATGGCCTGGCAGAAGGAGCAGGCCGCCAAGGCGGAGGCCGAGGCCAAGCGCCGCGAGGAGGAGGCCAAGGCGGAGGCGGCCCGCAAGGAGAAGGAGGCCGCCGAGAAGGAGGCCCAGGCCAAGGCCGAGCAGGAGCGCAAGGAGAAGGAGGCCGAGGCCAAGGCCGCCGAGAAGGAGGCCGAGCAGGAGCGCAAGCAGGCCGAGGCCGAGGCCAAGCAGGAGCAGAAGGAGAAGGAGGCCGAGGCCAAGGCGGCCCAGAAGGAGGCCGAGGCCGAGCAGAAGGAGGCCCAGGCCAAGGCCGAGCAGGAGCAGAAGGAGAAGGAAGCCGAGGCCAAGCAGGCGCAGAAGGAAGCCGAAGCGGAGCAGAAGCAGGCCGAGGCGGAGGCCAAGCAGGCGCAGAAGGAGGCGGAGGCCGAGCAGAAGCAGGCCGAGGCCGAGCAGAAGGCGGAAGCCAAGCAGGCCGAGCAGGAGGCCAAGCAGGAGGAGGCCCAGCGCCGCGCCGAGGAGGCTCAGCAGCGCCAGGAGCAGGTCCAGGCCGCCCAGTTCGCCCAGTCCCGCGCCGACCAGGAGCGCCAGCGCAAGGAGCAGGAGCAGAAGGAGGCCGAGGCCGAGGCCAAGGCCGCCCAGAAGGAAGCCGAAGCCGAGCAGAAGGCCGCCGAGAAGGAGGCGGAGGCGGAGCAGAAGCAGGCCGAGGCCGAGCAGAAGGCGGAGCAGAAGGAAGCCGAGGCGAAGGCCGAGCAGGCCCAGAAGGAGGCGGAGGCCGAGCAGAAGCAGGCCGAAGCCGAGCAGAAGGCGGAAGCCAAGCAGGCCGAACAGGAGGCCAAGCAGGCGCAGAAGGAGGCGGAGGCCGAGCAGAAGCAGGCCGAGGCCGAACAGAAGGCGGAGGCCAAGCAGGCCGAGCAGGAGGCCAAGCAGGAGGAGGCCCAGCAGCGCGCCGAACAGGCCCAGCGCGAGCAGCAGGAGGAGCAGCGCCGGCTCCAGACCGAGCAGGAGCTGCGCCAGGACCAGCTGCTCACCGAGCAGGAGAAGCGCGAGGCCGAACAGCGCGCCGAGGCCGAGGCCAAGCAGGCGGAGGCGGAGGCCAAGGCGGAGGCGCGGCAGCAGGAGCAGGACACCAAGCAGGCCGAGGCGGAGGCCAAGCAGGCCGAGGAGCAGGCCCGTCGCGAGGCCGCCTACGAGCAGGCCCAGGCCGAGTACGACCAGGCGCGCGGCGAAGGGCTCCCGGGCGGCGACCGCCCCGGACTCGACCGGCCCGGCTCGATCGACCCGATCACCGGTGAGTTGAACCCCGGCGACCTGCCCTCACTCGGCGGCGCCGACCTGCCCGTCTACTCCGGCGACGGGCTCACCATGCCCGACGGCAGCCACACCAGCATCGACGACCAGGGCCGCGTCGTCACCCGCCACCCCGACGGCACCACCGTCACCATCGACCCCGACCTGCACACCTCCACCGTCACCCGCCCCGACGGCACCACCTCCACCGGGCCGCTGAACACCGGCGACCGGCTCCCGCACCCCGACGGCAGCGTCTCGCACATCGAGCCCGACGGCCGGGTGATCACCGACTACCCGGACGGCACGACCACCACGATCGACCCGCACACCGGCATCGGCACCACCACCCGCCCCGACGGCACCGTGATCACCGGCGACCTCAACGGCGGCGGCGCCCTGCCCGGCGGCTCGGGCCCCCACTCCTCCCTCCCCACCCTGGACCGCCCCTCCTACGACGGCTCCCTCGGCGGCTACGAGGAGGAGCTGTACGACGACACCCCCTACGAGCGGCCCACGGTCGGCAGCGGCGCCGGGCCCCTGCCCGCCTACGGGGCGGCCGGCGGCGACTTCGGCAACCAGCTCAACACCGGCTCTCTGCCCGGTTCGAACGTGGGCGGCGGCTCCGCGCAGACGCCGATGGGCGGGGCGCCCATGGGAGGCATGCCGATGGGCGGCATGGGCGGCGCCGGGGCCGGAGGTGGCGGCGGCGCCAACAACTCCGAGCGGGTCCGCAACGTCATCGACGACGGCCGCCCCGTGGGCGGACCGCGCGGCGGACGCCCCCGGCCGGGCGGCCCCCGGGGCGGGCACGACGAGAACGACGTACGGGTCTCCACCCCGCGTACCGCCGCCACCACCGGTGGCTCGCCGTTCATGCCCATGGGCGGGCAGGCCCCCGGCCAGCAGCAGACCCAGAGCGGCGACCGCACCCGCGACGCCTGGGTGCAGGAGGAAGAGGACGTCTGGGGCACCGACGAGGGCGGCTCCCCGGCCGTGATCGGACGATGACCCCGGCCGCCCGTATTCGCCCCCCTGCCCGCTTCCCCCGCCCCACCGACCGGAGGTGCCACCGGTGACCGAATCGATCGAGCAGCGCATCAAGAAGGCCATGGCCGAACTGGAGTCCGTCCAGGAGGCCGTGGCCCGCGCCGAGGACCGGATGGCGGGCGCCACCGAGACCGTGCGGTCCCGGGACCGCTCCGTGGAGGTCGTCATCGGCCCCCAGGGGGAGCTGGCCGGGCTGAAGTTCCTGGACAGCAAGTATCGTTCGATGAACGCGGCCCAGCTGGCGGCCTCGGTGATGGAGGCGGCCGAGCGGGGTCGGGCCCGGATGGCCCGCCAGGTGATGGACGTCTTCGAACCGCTGACCCGCGCCGAGGGCGCGGCCTCGGGGGTGCGCGGGGTCGACCTCGACTGGGACCGGGTCTTCGGCTCCGCGCTGGCGGGCGAGGATGAGGCGCCCGGACGGCCCCGCCGCTCCGCCGACCGGCTGCGGGACGAGATCCACGAGGACGGCTACGGCGGTCACCACGGAGGGAAGCGGTCATGAGCGGTGTCTTCGAGGCCTACCCGGCCGAACTGCGGACGGCCATCGAGCGGATGAGGAACCTGCCCAGGATGGCGTACGCGCTGGGCCGCGACTTCCGCTCCGACGAGCAGACCTACACCGCCTGGCCCGGCTGGACCGACGACTACGCCCAGCAGAACCGCCCGGTCTACGAGCGGAACAACGAGTTCTGCACCGGCTCCAGCGAGAAGCTGTTCGAGGCGCTCGACGGACTGGTGCAGGCCACCCTCGCCAATCTCAACAGCATCGAGCGCACCCAGTCGGACTCCGAGGAGCGGATCGCCGAACACCGGCGCAGGACACCCGAGTCCATCTTCGACGACGGCGAGACCGGGGGCGGCGGCGGAGGACGCCGCTGACCGGCGCCTGAGGGCGAGACGGGTACGGCGGACGGGCAAGAGTGCCGGCACCGGCAGAGGCACGGTGCGGGCAGGGTGAGCGGAGTTCTGGGTGCAGGAGATCAACTTTCCGGAGGATGTCCGGAAGATGCTCTGGATCCTCATCGGTGAGATGCCGTTGGAGGCCAGGGAGAACCTCGCCTATGAGAGCCGTGAGCTCTACCACCGTTACGGCCGTGGTCTGAAGTCTCTCCAGGAGGAGATCCGGGCGTCGATCGCGGAGGCGGCGACCGCGCTCCCGAAGGAGGTCGCCGACCCCTATATCAGCGCGTTGTCGGTGCTGGTGGACGACGCCGGGGTGAGCCATATCGACCAGATGGTCGACCAGTTGGACGAGATCTCCGCGGGTCAGGTCGATCACTCGATCAAGATCCAGGGTGCCAAGTGGGAGATCATCGCCGAGATCATCTCGTTGATCGCGGAGTTGGCGATTTTGGCGGCGTTGGCGGCGTTCACCGGCGGGACGTCGGTGACGCAGATGTTCCTGGCGCGGGCGCGCAGTCGGCTGGCGGTGCTGTTGATCGTGCAGCGGTTGTTGCGGATGTCGGGGTTGGGGCCGGCGCTGACGGGGGCGTTGACCGAGGCGTTGCAGGTGTTGGCGGTGCAGTTGGCGCAGATCGCGCTGAACGAGGGGCCGCGCAAGCCGGACGGCATCGACTGGAAGGAGGTCGGCAAGGGCGCGGCCTTCGGGGCGCTGGCCGGCCTCTTCTCCGGCTGGCTCGGAGGTGCCTTCGACCTGTTCGGGAACTTCTTCAAGAACTACCTAAAGAAGAACATCGACAACTTCGACTCCTGGGTGAAGCGCAACCCGCTCACCGTCAAGACGCTGGATGTGCTCAACGACCTGCCCGAGGCCTTCATCGTCGGCGCAGTGAGCGAGAGCGCGGCGGAGGTGTTGGTCCAGGGACTCTTCGACGGGGTGTGGGAGTTCAAGTGGGAGACCTTCGTCGGGTCGGGGACCAGCTCGATGTTCCAGGTGGTGACCGACGTCGGAGGCGGGGGCGGGGGACTGTGGCTGAACAAGTGGCTCACGGACTCCAGCCAGTTCACCGACATCAACCGCATCCCCCCGCGCGGCTCGGGCCCGGAGGGCAGCCGGGGACCCAGCGGCGGTCCTGACGGCTTCACCCGCACCGCCCCCACCCCCGCCGTCCCGACACCCGCCCCGCTGCCGCCGCCGCTGCCCGCGTCGGCGACCGGGCCCGGCCTCGACCGCATCGACCCGCCGCCGGTGACCCTGACCTCCTCCACCACCACCCCGCCGCCGACCGGGTCACTCACCCCTCCGCCGAGCCCGCCCGCCCCCACCCCCGCCGGGCCGTCGCCCACCGCCTTCGGCGACCCCGCCCTCGACGACTCCGCCTTCGAGGACACCACGGCAGCCGGCGGCCCACGCGACACCGCCACCCCCATCCGCCCCCAGCCGGTCACGCCCTTGCCGTCCTCGCCCCTCACCGCCGGGCCGACCGTCACCGGGCCGGGCGCGCCCGCGCCCCTGCCGGGCGGGACCCCGGAGGCCAACCTCCCGAGTACCGGCCTGGGTACGGGTACGGGCCTGGGTACGGGTACGGGCCTGGGTACGGGTACCGGCCGGACGGCCGACCTCGACACCACCCGTACCGGCTTCCCGGACCCCTTCGCGGGCTCCGACACGGACCTGGCCGACCCCACCGCGCTCGGCGGCGACGCCCTGCCGCGTCCGCACACCCCCTCGGCGGGCGGTACGCACCTCCCCGAGCAGCAGTCCTCCGGTACCGGAAGCGGGGGCAAGCCGACCGGCGCCCCACCCGCCACCGGGCAAGACGACCCCCGGGCGCGCACCCAGCCGACCCCCGGCGAGCAGGAGCACTCGCCGCAGGAGTTGCCGGAACGCCGGGACCTTGCGGATGCCGAGGGGCAGTCGGCGGACCAGGTCCACACCCAGCCGGAGACGATGCCGGGCGCCCCCCGCCCCGCCCCGCTCACCGGCAACCCGCAGTGGGAGGCCGCCCGGTCCTCCGTGGAGCCGGTGACCCTGGAGGACACCTGGAGCGCCGACGACCCCTCGGTCACCGCCCCGGACACCCCCGCGCCGAGGGCGGGGGAGGCCGCCCCACCGGTGCGGCGCTCGGTGTTCGACGTACGCCGGGTGGAGCACGACGGCCAATGGGTCACCGATGTCACCGTCCAGCTCCCCGCCGTGGGGCCGGACGGTCTGCCCGAGGACGTCTGGCAGCGCATACGCACCGGGGTGGAGGAGCTGTTCAACGCCCCGGGCCACCGGCTGCCCGGCGGGGACCTGCTCCATGTCACCGCCGAGCCGGCGGCGAGCACCCCCGTCCACCAGGGCCCTCCCGTCACCCTGGTGGGCCGCGACCAGCCCATGACCGCCACCGAGTGGTGGGCGGACGCCGATCCCCGGGAGTACGCCGAGCGGATCGCCGAACTGCTCGGTGTCGGCGAGGACGGTAGCGGGCGCCAGGATGTCACCGGCGTCCTGCTGGGGGAGACCCCCGCATCCACCAACCCCGGGCTGGGCGACCACCGACTGAACCGGCTCGCCACCCGGATCGGCGACCTCGCCGGGCCCCAGGCCGCGCCTTCCGCCCCCGCCCCTGCCCCCGCCGCCCCGACCGCGGTACGCACGGTCGGCGGCCCTTCCACGGCCGACCCGGTCCTGCCCGCCCCGCCGCACCCCACCAGCACCGAGACGGCCGCCACCCGGACACCGGAGACACCGCAAACACCGCAAACACCGGAGGCACCGGAAACACCGGAGGCACCGGTAAAACCGGCCGTGGTGGAGAGCGGGCCCGCCGATCCGCCGCCGCTGGAGTCCGAGCAGGCCGCCGAGTCCTCCCCCGAGAGCACCCCTGCTCCCGCTCCCGTCCATCGTGATCAGTGGTGGCATCGTCGGGCGTCGGCTCCGGCGCGGGCGTTGCGTCAGGACTGGTTCGATCCGGGTCGCGATCTGCTGGATCCGGGTCGGGCTCCGGGGACCCTGCACGGCCGGAACACTCTGGTGCGGGCGTGGGTGCGCCGGGTGCAGGCGGATGACGGCCGGTGGGTGCGCAGTGTGTCCGTGCATGTGCCGGTGCGGTTCGGTCCCGGTTTTGACGCTTCGGAACTCCCGGCGTTCCGGGAGCGTGTGGCGGGGCTGTTCGCCCGGCATGTGAACCACGGTCTGCTGCTGCCCGGTTCGCGTGACCAGGTGGATGTGGAGGTGGTGCTGACGCCCGCGCCGGAGCACGCGGAGGCCATCGAGCTGAGCCGGTCCGCCGACCCGGGGGACAGCGATCAGCTGCACATCCGGCTCGGTGGGACCGACGGCCGGGACGATGCCCAGATCCTTCATGAGCTGCTGCACTACGCGGCGTTGCGGGACCGCGGTGCGGATCGCGAGTCGCTGTTCCGGCAGTGGCTGACCGATGTCCAGCCCGGGGTGATGGCGGACGCCGGACGCCTGCCGGAGTCGGGCGCCGTGGTCGAGGCGGACCTCCGGGCCCTGGAGGCCGCGTTGGACACCGGCCCGGCCGTCCCCGACCACCCGTACTCCCCGCAGACCGCGACCGCGACCGAGACCGCGACGGAGTCGGCGGAGGTGGTGGACCCGCTGCCGCCGGACGAGCACGATGACCGCTGGCAGGCGAGCAGCGCCCCGCGCGACTGGAGCGAGCCCCTGTCCAGCTATGTCACCGACTACGGCGCCGCCTATGACGGCACCGTCGGCCTGGTGCACGTGGAGCCGATGCCCGCGGCCATGGTGGAGGCGTTGCACGGGCAGATCCTGCGGGCGCTCGGCATCGACCCGGCGACCGCGCCCGACGACCATCCGGTCCGGGTCCAGCTGCGGAAGCGGGTCGGCCCGGTGGAGCTGGCCCGCCAGCTGCCGTATCTCCGCAGCAGCGGACGGCGGTTCACCCTCACCCACAACGGCCGCCGGCGCACCATCGACATCCGGCTGGGGCTGAGCGACCCCGTCCGCTCCGAGCGGTACGGGAACAGCACCGAGGACCCGGAGGGACGGGTCGAGCGGCGCGGCCAGGGCACGAGTGAGTTCTCCGCCACCCGGGGCTCCGGCAACGTCCGGACGATTCCGGTGTCCTGGTCGGGCTCCTTCACCGTCGGCCGCGCCGGACCGGTCAGCCGGATCGACGGCGCCCTGTCCCTGGCGCTGACCCACAACCAGTTCTCGGCGACCACCACCGTCACCACCGCCGTGCAGACCATGACCGCCCAGCGCAGCAACGAGCTGTCCCAGCCGGTGGAGTTCACCACCGGCTGGAGCCTGCGGATCGACCACCCGGGCGTCCTGGACGAGGCGGACGAGAGCGACGGCAGCGGCAGCGAGTCCGGGCACAGCGACAGCGACAGCACCGCCTCGGTGGACGAGGGCTGGGGGCCGGGCCGCTCGCACGGGCCGGTGACCATCTGGTTCCCCGAGCACCTCGCCGCCGCCGACCGGGCCGGCCCGCTTCCCGCACCCGCCGCGCTGGACGATCTGCCGGTGTGGGGTGTGGACACCGTCCAGCAGCCGGCCCGGCTGCTCACCGAGGTGCAGGACGCCTTCGAGGACGACCTCGCCGACCTCTCGGACGACTCGGCGGAGCAGGTGGAGGCGTTCCTCTCCGAGCCGGTGCTGCGCGGCACCCTGCCGCTCCAGCGCGGTGGCGGGCTGTACTCGCCGGTGCTGCTCAACCGCCATGGCAAGGCGGTCGGGGTGCTGCGGCTGGAGGCGGTGGTGGAGCCCGGTGACACCGCCAGCCACCAGTCCATCGCCGGGAAGATCAACCTGGAGGCGCATGTCTCGCAGACGGTGAAGCTGGACAGCTCCGCCAAGTACAGCAGCGGGCTCGCCCTGGACGGCTCCCTCGCCCCGGTGTTCACCAATGACACCGCCGCCGGCCACCCGGACGCCTCCTCGCGGGTGCAGGGCCCGGTCACCTTCAAGGGCGGCGTGAAGTGGGGCACCAACGCGGCCCTGGCCTCCGGTGGTTCGGCCACCCTCGCGCACGCCGTACGCAGCAACCGCGCCCATCTGCTGACCCCGGCCCGGGTCACCTACCGGGTCACCCTGTTCCGGGCGCGCGGCGGCAGCAGCACCCATACGGCCGGACCCTGGGACGGCGGCCTGCGGTTGCGCCGGCTGGAAGCGGGCGACGTCCAGGGGCAGGAGCACGCCCGGGGCGCCGGGACCCGGCAGCTCCCCGACGACCTGGAGAACCTCCGCTCGCTCGGCCTGTCCGCCGCGCCGCTCGCCGTCACCGGGGCCGACCCGATGTTCCGGCGGGCCGAGGCCTGGCTGCGCGCTGAGGGTTTCCTGCCGCCGCTGCGGCGGCCGACGGCGCCCTATGTGGAGGACGAGGAGCGGGCGCAGGCCCAGCTCACCAATCTGCGCCGGTTCGAGCAGGCCCGCTCCGCGATCGGGCTGCGGGCCTCGGCGGACGCGCTGGTGGACGGCGGGCAGCCGATCTGGCTGGAGCTGCCCCGGCGCTCCGGCGGCACCCGCCGCGTCCAACTCCGGCTGAGCGCCGAGCGCGACCCGAGCGGCCGGACCCGGCACCGGCGCACCCTGCCGGACATCCAGGTGATGGGCATCTCCTCGTTCGGCGTACCCGGCAACGAGTCCCGGGGGCACGCCTGGGGCTGGGGGGCCGGGATAGGCGGCGGCCCGTCCGGACCGGCCGGGGATCCCCCCTGGACGCTGGGCGGCGCGATCGACTACGGCTACGCCCGGCAGAGCGCCGACACCTTCGCCGCCGGGTCGGGCAACAACCAGGACCAGTTCTTCATCGGCAGCGGCGGCCAGTCCACCGAGGTCTTCGAGGTGCCCGCGCTGCTGAAGCTGGACCTGTACGAGGGGCCCGGCGGCCCGGTACGGCACTTCGCCGACCCGGCCAGTGCCCCGGGCGGCGCCTCCGACACGGCGGGCGGCGCCCGGCCCGACGAGGAGCGGCCCGTCACACAGACCGTCTCCGGCCGCTTCACCCTCGCCGTCGCCCAGCACCGCACCCAGCCGGCCGGTGCCCGGCGCGAGCCCACCGCGGCTCCGCGGCTCCGCGCGGTGACCCAGGCCGACCAGGCCCGGCTGGCGCTGACCGACCGCAACGGCGTGCGGGTGCCCCACGTCGTACGGCTGCCCGACGACGCCATCATGGACACCTTCCGGGGCTCGGACGCACTCGTCGGCGCCTTCGACTCCATCGCGGCGGGCACCTACCCCGGCCGCCCGCCGCGCGGCGCCGTCCAGCGCGCCTGGGGCACCACCACCGACTTCGTCTCCGACCAGGCCAACAGGCTGGCCCATCTCTCCGACAACCTGGCCGGGGCGGACCCGGCGGACGAGTCCACCGCCTTCCGGGAGGCGCTGCGCTCCGCGCTCAGCCCGGCCAGCCTGGCCGCCCGCTCCCACCAGATCTTCAAGGGCGGCTATGTGGTCGAGGGCCTGACCCTGCCCGGGATCGGCGCCGACCACGACTTCTCCATCGAGCTCCAGGGCTACCTCCTCGGCCCCGAGCATCTGAACACCGGTGCCCAGTACCTGGAGACGGACGTCGGCGCCACCGACACCGCCGCCCACCAGACCGCCACCAGCACCATCCACCAGACCGCCGGGGCGTTCAGCGCCAGCCAGCGGCCGGCCCCGCCGCCCAACCCGGCCGAGCAGGTCCAGCAGGGCAACCAGGACGACCCCGACGGCGGTCCGCGCAACCGGCCGCGCGCGGAGGCCCCCGCGCCCGCACCCGAGCCGGGGGCCCTCTTCAACCCCTCCGGCCGGTTCGTCCACACCCGCCGCACCGACGAGTCCCGGGCCGTCACCGCCTCCACCGGCGTGACCCGCACCCCCACCGAGAGCGGCCCCATGCACCGCATCGGCGGCCGGGCGGTCATCCTGGTCACCGTCCGGCACGGCCGCCGCACCATCGTGGGCAACACCGTGCGGGCCACCGGCTCGGCGCCCGTCACCGTGGCCGTGGAGATCCCCCAGGGCGCGCAGTTCCTGATGAGCGACGCCCAACTCGCCCGGGACGCCGAATGGTTCGAGGGCCTGAGCGCCACCCTGCCCGCGCCCGCGCGGCCCGCCGCCACCCTGCCGCTGCCGGACCGCTTCGCCCGTACCCGGGAGCCCGGCTTCGCCGGCATCCTCTCCGTACGCCAGCTCGGCCCGGCCCCCACCGCGGCCGCCGCCCCGGTCGCCACCGGCCCCGCCCCGGCCACCACCCCCACCGCCCCGGCCACCGCCGTCGCCGCCACCAGCGGTACGGGCGCCCCGGCCGGGAACCGGTTGATCGAGCGGCGCGACCGGCTCCGTACCGAGCTGACCCGGCTGGTGGAGGCCGAAGCCCCCGGCTCCACCAGCCCCGGCCACGCCGCGTACCTCTCCGGCGTACGCACCCGGATCGCCGACCTCACCACGCCCACCGCGCTGCGCGCCCTGCCCGGCCGAGGCCCCGGCCACCACCAGCGCTTCCACTTCCTGCATGTCGCCAGCGGCGGCGCCCGGCTGGTCGAGGTCTCGCTCACCGCCCAGCCCCGGCAGAACACCGCCGCGCTGCGCACCGTGCGCGGCCGGCCCGCCGGACCCGGCACCTCGGGCCATGAGCAGGTGCATGTGCACGCCCCGTCCAACACCTCGTCCGCCACGACCACCAGCCGGCAGAACGCGACCACCTTCACCCCCAACGCCCGCTACCCGCGCCCCGCCGAGGACACCCGCACCGACCGCACCGGCCCCAACGTCACGTACACCACCGTCAGTTCGGACGCCGCCAAGAACACCTCCGCCGAGGAGGACCGCTACTGGATGCGGACCGACAACGGCGCCGACTTCGAGGTGGAGTACGAGTACACCGCCTCGGTCCGCTCCGAACTGGTCACCGACTGGCCGCTGGACATCCCCGGCGGCATCATCGAGGCCGGTCTGATCGGCCTCTCCGACGACGTCGGCTGGGTCGAGTGGGCGCGCCGCACCCTGTTCGGCCGCCCCGAGCGCACCGTGACCGTGCCCGCCCTGGTCACCCTGCGGTTCACCGGCAGCGAGGCCGTCGACCCGCCGGCCACCGCCCCCGTCCCGCTGCCGCCGGGCCTGTCCCGCACCGACCCCCGCACCGTGCGCACCTCCGCCGCGCCCACCGCCGCGAAGCCCCGCCGGATCACCGACGGCCAGCGCCTCGTCCCGTCCGGACCGGCCCCGGTCTTCCACTTCAACGCCTATCCCGAGCTGGCCCAGGCGCTCACCGAGGCCGCCCCGGCCCTCGCCCCCGGTCTGCTCACCGCCACCCCGCTCTCCAGCTCCGCCGAGGCCGCGGCGGTACGGATCGGGGAGCTGATCCAGGCCCGGCGCATCGGCACCGACCTGCCCCGCGCCGCCGGGGTCACCGAGTCGATGCCCGGCGCCTATCCGGCCGAGCAGGACCCCGACGCCCCGCCCAGGATCGCGATCGAGATCCGCAACCCCCGGCGGATCACCGACGCCGGGGACGTCACCCTGGACCGGCTGCGGCTGCCCGCCCTCACCACCTCCACCGCCCTCACCGTCGGCGGGGCCTCCGCCACCAGCCTCCAGACCGCCCACACCGCCGACTCCCTCGGCCCCACCCACCTCTTCGGCGTCGGCATCCCCCTGCTCGCCCAGCAGCCGGTGGTCCAGGGCGCCGGCTCGGCGGTCACCGCGACCCGCCGCGAGTGGTTCAAGACCGGCGGCACCGCCCTGCCGGGCGGCGGCGGACGCGGCACCCGCAGCTACGAGACCATGGTCGACGTCCTCGTCCGGGTCGACGGCCCGGGCGGCACGCGCTATGTCACCGGCAGCGCCGAACTGCGGCTCTCCGAACGCGATGTGCTGGGCTTCGGCATCACCGGTGCCCGCACCGATCCCCAGGTCTACGACCTGCGCTCCATCCTCGCCGCACAGCCCGCCGCCGATCTGCGCGACTGGACCCGCCACCCGCTCGGCGACCTGCCCGGCGTGCTCGCCGCCGCCCTCGACCCCGACGAGGACGCCGCGCAGCTCTGGCTCGCCCCCGGCCCCGACCCGGACGGCAGGCTCCTCGCCCGCGCCCTCTTCGCCGCCTCCCGCACCGCGCTGCTGGCGGACCGCCCCGTCGAGCTGGTGCTGCGGACCGAGGACGGTCTGCGGCAGTGGATGTTCGCCGAGGACGGCTCCCTGCTCACCCACGACCCGGCCACCGCCCAGGCCTGGGGCGACCTGGCCGAGGCCGTCACCGCACACGGTGACGCCGTCCGGCGGCAGGCCGCGGCCCGTCGGCGGGAGACCGGCCGGAGCGGGCCCCGCGGCACGGCCGAGACCCGACTCGACACCGCCCAGAAGCGGTTGTCCGCGGCCGACACCGTCTTCCGGCAGCGCGACGGCGCCTGGCAGACGGCCGTACGTACCCACCGCGCCGCCCGCTCCGCCCTGGACGGCGCCCGCCGCACCCAGGCCCGGCTGGACGGGCGGATACGGCGGCTGGAGCACGATCTCGCCTCCGTGGAACGGCGGACGGCGGTGACCGAACGGCGCTCCTACGAGAACCGGCTCGTCCTGGCCGGTCTGCGCCACGCCACCCGGATGGTCCGGTCGTCCACCCCCGCCGAGCATGTCCGCCGGACTGCCGAACAGCGGCAGCGGGCCGAGCAGACCCAGACCTCGCTCCGTGCCGGGGTGGCCAGGCTGCGCGCCCGGGAGGCCGAACTGCGGGACGAGCTGGCGGCTCTGCACACCGAGGCGCAGGACACGGCCCGGCGCCTTCCCGCGCTCGCCCAGGCGGTCAGCGACGCCCGCTCGGCGGAGGCGACCCGCCACTCCGAGCGGGCCAAGGCCCTCGCACGCCGCGACGACCTGGCCGGAGAGCGCGACGACCGCCGCGGGGACCTCGCCGTCATCGACGGGGCCATCGCGGCCGACCGCAAGGAGCAGCTTCGCCAGGCCACGCTGGCGACCAAGGCGGCCGGACGGCTGCCCGCCCTCGCCACCGCCGTCGGCGACGCCCGCCAGGACAGCGGCGAGGGGCTGATCGGCGCCACCGTGGCCTCGGTGACCGCCAACCCGGCCCTGGGCCCGGCCACCGCCGAGGCCGCCCTCTCCCACGCCACCCCGGCCCCGGCCTCCGGCACCACCAGCGCCCCGCCGGCCTCCACGACCTCGAAGAAGCCGGAGACCGCGAAGACCTCCAAGACCCCGAAGAAGCCCGAGACCCCGAAGAAGCCCGAGGCCGCGAAGGCGCCCCCGGGCAGCGCCAAGAAGACCCCGAAGCCGGACCCGAAGAGCACGAAGCCGTCGAAGAGCGCCAAGACCCCGACGGCCTCCAAGGCGCCGAAGCCCTCCGCGAAGACGTCCGGCAAGACCCCCGTGAAGGACCCCACCGCCACCCCGGCCACCACCAAGGGCACGCCCGCGACCGACACCGCCAAGGGCAAGGGGAAGGCCACCGCCACCTCCTCCGGCCATGCCCCGCCCGCGCCCGGCACGGGCAACCCTCCGGCCGCCGGCAACCCGATCAGGACCGTCGCCAACGGCGAGTGCCTGCTGTACGCGCTGCTCGGCAGCGCCCCGCAGGTGATCCGCGACCGGTTCACCGACCTGCCCACCACCCATCCGGCCTACGCCTGGCTGTCGGACACCGCCGGGGTCCGCAGCGACCTGGTCGCCCAGGCCACGGCGCTCTCCGAGGACGGCACCCTGCCACCGCACCTGCCGTCCCAGCGGGTGATCGGGGCGATGCGGGCCATCGTCACGGAGTACGCCCTCGGGGCCGTCGGCGGCGTACCCCTGCCCGACCAGGTCATCCTGCAACTGCGCGCCTCCATCGCCGACGAGTTCACCGCCCACCTGTACGACCCCGCCGTCACCCGGGCCGATCTGCTGGCGCTCGCCCGGGACCACGGGGTCACCGGCGCCGCCGCGCTCAGCGACGCGGAACTGCGCGAGGGGCTGGAGGCCGCGTATCTGACCAGCACCGCGCCGCCCAGCGCCCAGGAACTCCAAGGGCTGCTCAACGCGGTGCAGGACTGGGAGACCGGCTGGGCGAGCGACTACGGAGACGCCTTCCTGGCCCTCACCGCCCACGCCTTCGGCATCGCCGTGGACATCGCCCGCCCCGGCCACCTCGGCGCGCCCGCCTCCGTCCACGACCGGCTCGGCCCCTCGGGCGGCCCGGTGGTGGAGGTCTACCTCCACCAGCGGCACTACAGCGCCAGCGACGGCACCCCCGGGGCCTCCGGCGGACTGCACCCCGCCCCCGTACCGCCGCCGTCCACCACGGACACGGCCGCGAGCCCCCGCCCGGCGCACGCCTCCGGCGAGACCGTCACCCTGCCACGGGCGGTGGAGCCGGCCGACGCCGAGCAGGCCGACCGGCTGCTGGCGCGCCTCACCCGGCTGCCCGCCCCGGAACTGATCGACGCCCTGACGCTGCTGGAGCCGGGACTGCGACGCTGGCTGGCGGGCCGGGCGGACTTCACCTCCGCCCTGCGATCCCGCCTCACCGCCGCTGAGTTCGCCGAGGCCGCCGCCCGGCTGCTGGTCGTGGTCCCGGCGGCCGTCTCCCGCCCGGCGTCCGCGCGCCAGGAGGCGTACCGCTGGACCGCGCGGATGCTGCGCGACCCGGACGCGGCGACCCGGCTGCTCGGCTCGGGCGCCATGGTCGTCGTACTGCCCCAGGGCGTGCCGCTGGGCTCGGTGAACGCCTTCACCCACGCCCACGGGGCGGCCGGACACCGGGTCGACGACCTGCGCGGCGCGACCTCGGGCGCCCTGGTGGCGGCGCTGCCGGAGGAGAACCTGCTCGGCGAGCGGACGCCCATCGGCCCCGTACCGCACCAGCCCGAGGGCTACTCCTCGGTCACCCATGAGCTGGCCCATCTGCTGCACGCCGCCGCGCTCTTGGACGCCGAGCGGGAGCTGATCGGCCTGCGCTACCGGACGCGGTACGCCCAGGGCCCCGACAGCTCCTGGCCGGACGGCCCCCGCCGCCACACCGACGGCCGGGTGGTCGACAACCACTCCGCCCTGACCGCCGAGGAGTTCTTCGCCCAGCTCAGCAACGCCTACCTCGGCACCAACCAGGGCGCCGACCCGCGCACCGGGCAGCCCCGCAACAACGGCGCCGCCTGGGTCCGCGCCCACGAGCCCCGGCTGCTGCCCATCCTGGAGCGGCTCTACGGGGCGGCCGACCAGGCAGCGGATGCCGAGGTCAACCCGGTGGCGGCCACCGACGCGGAGAACGCCCGCTACGAGGCCTTCCGCGAGTTCATGGCCGGGCTCCCGGCACCGGCTCCCGATCCCGCTCCCGTCCATCGTGATCAGTGGTGGCATCGTCGGGCGTCGGCTCCGGCGCGGGCGTTGCGTCAGGACTGGTTCGATCCGGGTCGTGATCTGCTGGATCCGGGTCGGGCTCCGGGGACGCTGCACGGGCGGAACACTCTGGTGCGGGCGTGGGTGCGCCGGGTGCAGGCGGATGACGGCCGGTGGGTGCGCAGTGTGTCCGTGCATGTGCCGGTGCGGTTCGGTCCCGGTTTCGACGCTTCGGAACTTCCGGCGTTCCGGGAGCGCGTGGCGGGGCTGTTCGCCCGGCATGTCAACCACGGCCTCCTGCTGCCCGGTTCGGGTGACCAGGTGGACGTGGAGGTGGTGCTGACGCCCGCGCCGGAGCACGCCGAGGCCATCGAGCTGAGCCGGTCCGCCGATCCGGGCGACAGCGATCAGCTGCACATCCGGCTCGGTGGGACCGAAGGCCGGGACGATGCCCAGATCCTTCATGAGTTGCTGCACTACGCGGCGTTGCGGGATCGCGGTGCGGATCGTGAGTCGTTGTTCCGGCAGTGGCTGACCGATGTCCAGCCCGGGGTGATGGCGGACGCGACCGCCCTCCCGGAATCCGCTCCAGCGGTGATCGAGGCCGATCTACGGGCGCTGGCAGCCGCGTTGGACACCGGCCCGGCCGTCCCCGACCACCCGTACTCCCCGCAGACCGCGACCGAGGCCGAGTCGGTGGAGGTGGTCGACCCGCTGCCGCCGGACGAGCACGACGGCCGCTGGCAGGCGAGCAGCACCCCGCGCAACTGGGGGACACCGCTCTCGGCGTATGTCACCGGCTACGGCGCCGCCTATGACGGCACCGTCGGCCTGGTGCACGTCGAGCCGCTGGACGACACCGTGGTGCGGGGGCTGCACCGGCAGATCCTGACCGCCCTCGGCATCGACCCCGACACCGCGCCCGAGGACCACCCGGTCCGCGTCCAGCTCCGCGAGCGGGCGGACGCGGTGGAGCTGGCCCGCCAGCTGCCGTATCTCCGCAGCAGCGGACGGCGGTTCACCTTCACCCACCAGGGCCGCCGGCGCACCGTGGACGTACGGCTGGGCCTGCACGACCCCCAGCGGTCCGGGCGGTACGGGGAGCACGGCACCGAGGACCCCGAGGTACGGGTGGAGCGGCGCGGCCAGGGCAGCAGCGAGACGCCGGTCACCCGGAGTTCGGGCAATGTCCGCACCGTCCCGGTGACCTGGTCCGGTGCCTTCGCCGTGGGCCGCGCGGGCCCGGTCAGCCGGGTGGACGGGGCGATGGCCCTGGCGCTCACGCACAACCAGTTCTCGGCGGCCACCACCGTCAGCACCGCCGTGCAGACCATGACCGCCCAGCGCAGCAACGAGCTGTCCCAGCCGGTGGAGTTCACCAGCGAGTGGCAACTGCGCGTCGACGCGGAGGCCGCCGACGACGGAGGTCCCGGCGACGGCGGCTGGGGGACCGGTGAGCGGCACGGCCCGCTCACCGTCTGGTTCCCCGAGCACCTGGCGGTGGACCCGCCCGGAGCCCTGCCCGACCCTGCCGCCCTGGACGCGCTGCCGGTGTGGGGCGTGGACACCGTCCGGCAGCCGGCCAGGCTGCTCACCGAGGTGCGCGGAGCCTTCGCGGAGGACTTCTCCGAGCTGTCGGAGGACTCGGCCGAGGCTGTGGAGGCGTTCCTCTCCGAGCCGGTGCTGCGCGGCACCCTGCCGCTCCAGCGCGACGGCGCGCTGTACTCGCCCGTACTGCTCGACCGCCACGGCAAGGCGGTCGGCATGCTGCGGCTGGAGGCGGTGGTGGAGCCCGACGACACGCCCAGCCACCAGTCACTCGACGGGAAGATCAACCTGGAGGCGCATGTCTCCCAGACCGTGAAGCTGGACAGCTCCGCCAAGTACAGCAGCGGACTCGCCTTCGACGGCAGCGTGGCACCGGTGTTCACCGACGACACCGCCGCCGGCCACCCGGACGCCTCCTCCCGGGTGGTGGGCAGCACCACCTTCAAGGGCTCCGTCAAGTGGGGCACCAGCACCGCTCTGGCCTCCGGCGGTTCGGCCACCCTCGCGCACGCCGTGCGCAGCAACAAGAGCCATCTGCTGACCCCGGCCCGGGTCACCTACCGGGTCACCCTGGTCCGGGCCCGCGGCGGCAGCAGCACCCACACGGCCGGCCCCTGGGACGGGGGCCTGCGGCTGCGCCGGCTCGCCGCCGCCGACGCCCTCGGCCAGGCCCCCGGGGCGGACGTCCGCCAGCTCCCGGACGACCTGGAGAACCTGGACTCGCTCGGCCTGTCCGCCGCCCCGCTCGGCGTGAACGGCACCGCCGAGATGTTCCAACGGGCCGAGGCCTGGCTGCGCGCCGAGGGCTTCCTGCCCCCGGAGAACCGCCCGCTCGCCCCCTTCGTGGAGGACGAGGAGCGGGCGCAGGCCCAGCTCACCAATCTGCGCCGGTTCGATCAGGCCCGCTCCGCGATCGGGCTGCGGGCCTCCGCCGACGCGCTGGTGGACGGCGGGCAGCCGATCTGGCTGGAGCTGCCCCGGCGCACCGGCGGCACCCGCCGCGTCCAGCTCCGGCTGAGCGCGGTACGGGACCCCCGCGGCCAGGCCCGCCATCTGCGCACCCTGCCCGGAATCCAGGTGATGGGCATCTCCTCGTTCAGCGTGCCCGGCAACGAGTCCCGGGGGTACGCCTACGGCTGGGGCGCGGGCTTCGGCGGCGGCCCGTCCGGTCCGGCCGGCGAGCCGCCGTGGACGCTCAGCGGCTCCGTCGACCACAGCTACAGCCGGGGCACCGGCAGCACCTACACCGCCGGATCGGGCAACAACCAGGACCAGTTCTTCATCGGCAGCGGCGGCCAGTCCACCGAGCTCTTCGAGGTGCCCGCGCTGTTCGCGCTGGACCTGTACGAGGGCGCCGGCAGCGCGCCGGTACGGCACTTCGCCGACCCGGCGAGCGCCCCGGGCGGCGCCTCCGACACGGCGGGCGGCGCCCGCCCCGACGAGGAGCGGCCCCTCACCCGTACCGCCACCGGACACCTCACCCTCGCCGTGGCCCGCCACCGGACCGAACCGGCCGGCACCCCCCGCCCGCCGGCCGCCCTCGCCCAGGTCCGGGCCGTCACCCCGGACGACCGGGCCAAACTGGCCCTGACCCGCCCGGACGGCACCCCGGTGCCGGGCGTGGTCCGGATGCCCGACGACGCCATCCTGGACGCCTTCCGCGGCTCGGCCGCGCTGATCGGCGCCTTCGACCGGATCACCGCCGGCACCCAGCCCGGCCACCCCGAGCAAGGGCTGATCGCCCGGGGCTGGGGAGCCGTCACCGGGTTCCTCACCGACCAGGCCAACAAGCTGGCCCACCTGGCCGACAACCTGACCGGGGCGGACCCCACCGACGAGTCCACCACCTTCCGGGAGGCGCTGCGCTCCGCCCTCAGCCCGGCCAACCTGGCCGCCCGGGCCCACCAGATCTTCAAGGGCGGCTATGTGATCGAGGGCCTGACCCTGCCCGGGCTCGGCGCCGACCACGAGTTCTCCATCGAACTGGAGGGCTATCTGCACGACGGCGAGCACCTGAACAGCGGCGCCCAGTACCTGGAGACGGACGTCGGCGCCACCGACACCGCCGCCCACCAGACCACCACCAGCACCACCCACCAGACCGCCGAGGCGTTCACCGCCACCCAGCGGCCCGCCCCGCCGCCCAACACCGCCGAACAGGTCCAGCGGACCGACGAGAAACAGCCCGGCGACGGACCGCGCAACCAGCCGCGCGCGGAGGAGGCCCCCGCCACCGCGCCCGCACCCCAGGCGGAACCCCTCTTCAACCCCTCCGGCCGGCTGGCCCACACCCGCCGCACCGATCGGTCCCGGGCCGTCACCGCCTCCACCGCGGTGACCCGCACCCCCACCGAGAGCGGCCCGCTGCACCGCATCCGGGGCGGGGCGACCATCCTGCTGACCGTCCGGCACGGCCGCCGCACCCTGGTGGGCAACGCCGTCAACGTCACCAGCTCCGCGCCGGTCACCGTGGCCGTGGAGATCCCCCGGGGCGCGCAGTTCCTGATGAGCGACGCCCAACTCGCCCGGGACGCCGAGTGGTTCCAGACGCTGCTCGCCACCCTGCCGGTGCCCGCCCGGGCCGCCGCCACCCTGCCGCCCCCGGACCGCTTCGCCCGCACCGGGCAACCCGGCTTCGCCGGCATCCTCTCCGTACGCCAGCTCGGCCCGGCTCCCACCGCCCCGGCCGCCCCCGCGAACCGGCGGATCGAGCGGCGCGACCGGCTCCGCACCGAGCTGACCCGCCTGGTGGAGGCCGAAGCCCCCGGCGCGACCACCCCCGGGCACACCTCCTACCTCTCCGGCGTACGCACCCGGATCGCCGACCTCACCACCCCCACCGCGCTGCGCGCCCTGCCCGGACGCGGCCCCGGCGCCGCCCAGCGCTTCCACTTCCTGCACGTCGCCAAGGGCGGCGCCCGGTTGGTCGAGGTCTCCCTGCGGGCCCGGCCCGTGCAGGACACCGCAGGCCTGCGCACCCTGCGCGGCCGACCCGGCGGCCCCGGCACCGGCCAGGAGCAGGTGCACGCCCACGCCCCCTCCAACACCTCCGTCTCCACCACGAAGACCCGGCAGACCAACCCCGTCATCACCCCCAACACCCGCTATCCGCGCCCCGCCGTGGACACCCGCACCGACCGCACCGGACCCAACCTGGCGTACACCACCAGCTCCTCGGCCACCGCCAAGAACGCCTCCACCGAGGAGGACCGCTACTGGATGCGCACCGACAACGCGGCCGACTTCGAGGTGGAGTACGAGTACACCGCCTCGGTCCGCTCCGAACTGGTCACCGACTGGCCGCTGAACATCCCCGGCGGGCTGCTGGAGGCCGGGATCATCGGCTGGGCCGAGAAGGACACCGGCTGGGGCGAATGGGCCAGGCGCATGCTGTTCGGCCGCCCCGAACGCACCGCCACCGTGCCCGCCCTGGTCACCCTGCGGTTCACCGGCAGCGAGGCCGCCGACCCGCACACACCGCCCGACCCGCTGCCCCCGGCCGTCTCCACCACCGACCCCCGGACGGCGGCCCCCGCCCCGGCCGGCCGCCACATCACCGACGGCCCCCGGCTGCTGCCCACCGGCCCCACCCCGGTGTTCGGCTTCAACGCCGCCGCCGAACTGGCCCACACCATCGCCGCCGTCGCCCCCGAGCTGGCCGCCGACCTCACCTCCACCCCGGTGTCCGAGTCGGCCGAGGGCGCCGCGGTGCGGCTCGGCGAGCTGATCCAGGCCGGCCGGATCACCGTGGACCTGGCCCGCGGCACCGGGGCCACCGCCACCATGCCCGGCGCCTACCCGGTGGAGGAGGACCCCGGCGCCCCGCCCGGCCTGGAGATCGAGATCCGCAACCCCCGGCGGATCACCGACGCCGGGGACGTCACCCTGGACCGGCTGCGGCTGCCCTCGCTGACGGCCTCCCAGGCCCTGGCCGTCGGCGGCGCCTCCGCCACCACCCTGCAGACCGCCCACACCGCCGACTCCCTCGGCCCCACCCACCTCTTCGGCGTCGGCATCCCGCTGCTCGCCCAGCAGCCGGTGGCCCAGGGCGCCGGCTCCTCGGTCACCGCACTGCGCCGCGAATGGGTGAAGACCGGCGGCACCGCCCTCCCCGCCGGCGGCGGACGCGGCACGCGCAGCTACGAGACCATGGTCGACGTGCTGGTCAAGGTCACCGGCCCGGGCGGCACCCGCTATGTCACCGGCAGCGCCGAACTCCGGCTGTCCGAAAGGGATGTGCTGGGCTTCGGCATCACCGACGCCCGCACCGACCCCCAGGTCTACGACCTGCGCTCCATCCTCGCCGCACAGCCCGCCGCCGATCTGCGCGACTGGACCCGCCACCCGCTCGCCGACCTGCCCGCCGCGCTCGCCGCCGCCCTGGACCCGGCCGAGACCGCCGCACAGCTCTGGCTCGCCCCCGGTCCCGGCCCGGCCTCCGACGGGGCGCTCCTGGCCCGCGCCCTGTACGCCGCCTCCCGCACCGCCGTGCTGGCCGGACGGCCGGTCGAACTGGTGCTCCGCACCGAGGACGGGCTCCAGCACTGGCGGTTCACCGCGGACGGCGCCCTGCACAGCACCGACGCCGCCACGCTCACCGCCTGGAACCAGCTGGCCGACGCCGTCACCGCCCACGCCGACGCCGTACTCCTCCAGGCCCGCGCGCACCAGCGGGAGACCGACCAGGCCCACCCCCGCCGGGAGGCGCTGCGGGCCCGGGACGCCCGCCAGGCGGTGCTGGACCGGGCGGACACCGCCGTGACCCGGGCCGAAGGCCGACTGGACGACGCGATCGACCGGCACACCGCCGCCAAGACCGCCTGGGAGCTTCAGGACGCGGAGCTCACCCGGCTGGAGAACGAGGTACGCCGCAGGGAAGCGGCGGCACTCGCCGCCGAACGCGCGGTCACCGAGGCGCAGCAGCGGCTCGCCCTCCTCTCGGACCGCGCCCGCCGGTCCGGCTCCGAACTGCGCCGCGCCCTGCGCGGCACCGGCCAGGCCACCCCCTCGCGGATCGCCGAACTGCGGGCCCGCCGACGGCAGGCCACCGCCGCCCGGGCCGAGGCCCGCGAACGGCTGAACCTGCGGCGCGCCCGCGCCACCACCCTGCGGGGCGACGCGGCCACCACCCGCACCCAGGCCCAGGCCGCCGCACAGCGGCTGCCCGGCCTGGAGCAGCGCGCCGCCGACGCCGACACCGCCGAAGGGGCCGCCCGGCTCGCCCTGGCCCACGCCCTCCGCTACCGCGACCGCAGCGCCGAACGGCTCGCCCGGCGCCAGGACGCCCTGGACGCCGTGGACCGGATCATCGCCACCGCCCAGCGGCACCAGATCGAGCAGGCCGCCGCCCAGGGCGCCGCCCAGGGCCGGCTGCCCGGACTCGCCCGCACCCTGGGCACCGCCCGCCGCGCCACCGGCGAGGGCCTGGTGCGCGCCCCGCTGTCCTCGGTGACCGCCACCCCGGTACGCGGCCCCCGCCCCGCCCTGGCCGGCCGCTCCACCGCCACCCCCGCGCCCGCCACCGCGACCCCGGCCGCCCTCGCGGCCCCGCCCGCGCAGCCCCCGGCCGCCCCGCTCC